>NZ_MUHW01000009.1 GCF_002007235.1 Oribacterium sp. C9 | reverse complement strand
CTTGTTCTGTCCGTTATTCTTTACTGCGAATAAATTCGCTTGACCTCTTTGGTCGTTTGCTTCCGAGCCCTTTTGGACTCTTCCGCTCTGAAAATCTAATTCTTAGAATCTTCAGGGTCTGTGTATTAATCGATCTTTGATTTTCAAGGTTCATGTGGGATGTTATCCCAAACGCAGAGGGTGGGGTTCGAACCCACGTGCCCTTGCGGACAAACGGTTTTCAAGACCGCCTCGTTATGACCACTTCGATACCTCTGCATGATATTAAATATCTTTGCAAAACTTATTTTATTAAGTTTCCTGCCGTTTTTGGCGACTTGCTTACTATATACTATCCTTTTATCATCGTCAAGAGGTTTTTATAAAAAATTCCTAACATGGCAATAAGTAGTTTTACAGTTAAATACACTTTTACAGTGAATTTACCCGGCAAGTAACCGAATTCTAAAGATATTTTAGTAGAGCTCAACGTTGTTCTTCTTGCACTCTGCTATTGCTACACAAAAAGCATTAAAAAAAGCGACTAATGTATGCATGTTCACATTTCCTTTCATCTGTAATTTGCTTGTACAGTTATGACATTTTTTTCAAAAAAGTCAAGACAGCTGCATGTAAGTGTATCTTCTGTACTTCAATGTCAGTTAACTGTTACTTTTAAAACTATTCAAATATATTTTCACACAGCAATTACAAACTCAGCATTCTTAACCTGATTTATGTATACACAGCCCCTTTTTATTTAAAGATGCTTAGTAATTAAATTTATTGAAATTACTATTTATGCTAATTCACGATTTTGCATCAGGCTTTATTTTATTTTTACCTGAAGATAAAAATAGTGGCACATCTCCCGAAGGAAATGTGCCTTTAAAGTTTCATCAATCTAAAGTTTTTCTTTTGACATTATAATAAGCAATGCCTGATCAGATCAGGTTGTACTCATAATTGAAATAAGATATGGAAGATCACTCTGAAAGATAAGTTTCTGCAATTTTTATATCCTCGGGTGTTGTGATCTTTATGTTCTCATAGGTTCCGGCAACTACCTTGACTCTGGCACCTGTGAAGGCCTCCACTACCATGGCATCATCTGTTACCGGTATCATGAGACGTCCTTCACTCTCCTTCTGGATAAGCTTTGAATATGCACTGAAAATGAGCGAAAAGTCAAAGCTTTGCGGAGTTTCCATGAGCCATACTGAACTTCTCTCAGGGGTTGATTTTACGAAGTGTTCTTCATCGATGATCTTTATTGTGTCTTTTACCGGCATGCCTATAACTGCTGCATGGTACTTTGCGGCATAATGCAGGGCATCGTCGATTATCGCATGGTTTATCATCGGACGGGCACAGTCATGTATCATGATGATCGGATCTGTTCCGGCAGAAGCATTGGCATCAGGAGCAGTTCCGGTTTCAGAAAGCTGTTCTATTTTTCTGATCTCATTTAATCCGTTGTAGACAGAATTGTAGCGTTCCTTTCCTCCCGGGATAATGGCGGAAAGCTTATGTAAGGGATAAGTCTTTGTGGAATCACAGGTGGAGTATATGTCTTTGGAAGCATTTTTTTCGAATTCTGTCAATGTTTCCATATATGGGATATCCTCCTCCGCGGTAGTGATGATGATACCGTCAACTGCAGGGTGGGAATCGAACTGCTCTGCGCTCCATGTATAGAGAGGCTTTCCGAGAATCTCCATAAATTGTTTTTTCTGTTTGCTGTGCATACGTCTTCCGCTGCCGGCAGCCAGAACTATGGCATATACTTTTCTTCCTTCGTACATAAGATACCTCCGGATAATGATATAGGTATATAAGTCTGTCTCTCATTTATGCCGGAAAACCGGAAGACAGGCTTCAAGATGTGTCTACATGACCGGTGGTTTATGTATGGATCTGCCATGTAGCGTTACATATAATTATACTACAAAATCCATTAAAAATTCAGATTCAAAAGATGATTATAATACTTATAACAAAATGATGGTGATTTATCTTTCGCCCAGTTTCAGGTTAGGGCAGGCGTTCAGTTCGAGACCGTCCCTGCGTCCGCGGAGATATTCGTAGTATCCTGCACAGCCTATCATGGCAGCATTGTCGGTACAAAGTACAGGGCTCGGGCGGTAGAATTTGATTCCGTTTTCAGCGCATTCAGATTCAAGTCTTGATCTGATATGGGAATTGGATGCTACTCCGCCTGCGATGGCGAGCTTCTTGATACCGCGCTCCTTACAGAGACCGATGGCTCTTGAAACCAGAGAATCTGTTACCGCCTCCTGGAAAGAAGCGCATAGATCAGGGATATTGATCTCCGCGCCGGTCATTTTCGCTTTATTGATGTAGTTAAGTACGGCGGATTTGATTCCTGAGAAAGAGAAGTCGTATGGATTTCCTGCAACTACACCTCTCGGGAACTCTATGGCATGAGGGTTTCCGTTTCTGGCAGCATTGTCCACCTTAGGACCACCCGGATATCCGAGTCCCACTGCACGTGCCACCTTGTCAAATGCTTCTCCCGCGGCATCGTCACGGGAACGCCCTACGATCTCATATTTTCCGTAATCTTCCACCATTACCAGATGAGTGTGACCGCCTGAAACGATAAGGCATGCGAATGGCGGCTCAAGATCCTTGTTCTCAATATAGTTGGCGCTGATGTGTCCCTCGATATGATGAACTCCTACCAGCGGCTTGTTAAGTGCAAAGCTAAGAGCCTTTGCTTCTGCAACGCCTACAAGAAGTGCGCCTACAAGTCCGGGACCATAGGTGACTGCAATAGCGTCAATATCTGAAAATGTGCAGTCGGCTTCCTTGAGGGCCATCGCTATAACATCATCTATTTTTTCCAAATGCTTACGTGAAGCGATCTCGGGAACTACTCCGCCGTATTCGGTGTGGATGGCGATCTGTGATGAAATGATGTTTGAACGCACTTCACGGCCGTTTCGGATGACCGCGGCGGCTGTTTCATCACAGCTGGATTCTATTCCCAAAATGTTGATATCATTCATTATTACCTCCATGGGTCATGCACGAATCAGGCTTGCCTGAATTCGTATATGACCCACCAATTAAGTTTGAAAGTTTACTTTCAAACTAATCTAACATCCATGAGTCGCTATGTGATCTCTTTTCCGAGACCGGTATGTGACTCACCGATTTTGAACATAGCTGTCGGGACAGACGATCATGTCATTCCTGAACTTCGTCGTCAAAGGTAAGGTCCTTTGTCCATCCGTCCCTGGCAAATTTTACAGGATGAATTTTCCAGATGTCGTCCTTGTAAATATCAGGACGCATCTCACTTGGTGAGTAATGTGTGAACCACATCTCACGAGGCTTTGCTGCAGCACCTATCTCCGCTGCTTCATACATCATCATATGTCGGTTTTTCTTGGCATTGTCAAGTTTGTCTCTTTCGCCATACATTCCTTCGCATATGAAAAGATCCACATCCTTTGCCATTTCCGTAATGGTAGGAGTAGGGCGTGTGTCTGTACAGTAGGTCACACTGAGACCTCTTCTGGCTTCACCCATGACCATATCAGGTGTATATACAACGCCGTCATCGAGAGTGACTGATTCTCCATGCTGAAGACGATTCCAATATCGGATAGGAATATTTTGAGCCTGTGCTCTTGCAGCATCGAATTTGCCCAGTCTTCGAATGCTTACACGATAGCCGTAGCAGGTAACCTTGTGGTTTACCTTAAAGGCATCGATGACAAAAGGACCGAATTCCAACTGCTGAACAGAATCCTCAAGTTCATGATATATGATCTCGAACGGGAGTTCAGGGGCAACGATACGAAGACCGTCTGCTACTCTTTTGAGTCCTTTAGGTCCGATTATATGTATAGGCTCGGTACGCTCTGCGTTTCCGATGGAAAGCAGCATTCCCGGAAGTCCGGAGATATGGTCTGCGTGAAAATGTGTAAAGCAGATGATATCTATGGGCTTTGGTGACCAGCCCTTTTCTTTCATGGCGATCTGGGTACCCTCTCCGCAGTCGATGAGCATATTGCTGCCGCTGCAGCGAAGCATCAGGCTGGTAAGCCATCGGTTAGGGAGGGGCATCATGCCGCCGGTTCCAAGTAAACAAAGATCAAGCATATATTTTTATCCTTTTATAATTAAAGACATAAGTGTCGTAAATCTGTCATTGGTGCCGGTAGAAAAGCTGAATATGTATTTCAGCGCAGGCACATCATAATTTCAGAACCATGATTACTGCATCATCCACAGGATCCCTGTAGTAGCCTTTTCTCACGTAAGAATCCTGAAATCCCATTTTTCTGTAGAGGCATATGGCTGCTTCATTTTTAGATCTGACCTCCAGATAGATATTTTCGGCGCCGTTTTCTCTGGCGACATCTATCATGTGCCGAAGGAGTCTCTCACCCATCCCCTGCTTACGCATAGCTGACGATACGCAAATGTCCTCCACCTCTGCTTCAGGTGCGAGAATCCTGAGCACACTGTAGCCTGCAACACTGGAATCATCATGTATGACAAAGGGATGATCATAGGATGAATTAATGGCGGATTCAAAGTCTCCTGAGCTCCATGCCATCTTTCCGAAGGCATCCCTTTCGAGTATAAGAACCTCAGGAATGTCATATATAGACATCCCTTTTATTTGAAAATCATAGGTCATAAAAGTTTCCTTTACGGATAAAGTATCGTGAACGCCTGATAACGCCTAGTGTCTTTTTGAAAGTGTTGATTAAAGCCTTTCTCTGATCCACGGCAGGCACCAGGGAAAATCAGAGGTTCTCCGGCAGAGACTCGTCCTCGTAGCCCGCATCGGTTCCGATCTTATAGTTCTTTGCTGCAAGTACGTCAACGGTCTCGGTTTTTTTGAGTTTATCCGGATCGTCATGAGTGATGTCGAACTCTCTGAGTCCGGCCTCTTCTCTCTCGCGTTCTGCCTGCGGTTTTCTGATGTAGCTCAGGCGGAAATCCTGCCCGCTTACCGTTTCACCCTTTTCGAGCTTTTCTGCACCGATGATGGCAACGGAGGAAGCTCTCTGCAACAGATTCTGAGGACCTGCAAAGCTATATGGAACAGTGAGATGTTCGGCAAGAAAATCCTTATAAACAGGAACTGCATCACCTAAGAACAAGTGCCTTCCGCCGGAAGCATTGATATGAGATGCAAGCTCGTTCACACCTATGGCTTCTTCTTCGCCTGTCAGCTTTCCATTCAGAAATGCAGCTGTGTAGACCTGATTTCTGCGGGCATCCATTATAGGATGTACGAACAGGGAATCGGGAGAAACATTGGCATGTTCTGAAGTCTTGCCGGATTCAGTATCATCCGCGCCTGATGAACTGATGTGAGCACTTAAAGCAGGTGAGGAAAGGTCTGAGACATTACGTGCCAGAGCCTCCAGAGTGCTGACTTCTATAAGCGGGATACCGTAGCCAAGGGCAAGACCCTTTGCGGTAGAGGCTCCGATACGAAGACCTGTAAAGGAACCCGGGCCCGCACTTACTGCGATGGCATCGAGCTCCTTCACATCTCTTCCGGTACGCGAAAAAATCTCAGCCACCATCGGAAGCAGTGTCTGAGAATGTGTAAGCCCTATATTTGTGGAATATTCAGAAAGGACGACACCGTCACTGAAAAGCGCGCAGGAGGCGGTATGTCCTGAGGAATCAATACCTAAAATAAGCATAATTATATATCCTTAATATTCTATTCTTCTGTAGTCAAAGCCCTTGTCCAGATCCTTTTTGATACGGATCCAGTGGGCCTCCTCCGGGATGATATCCAGAATAAGTTCAGGCCATTCTATGATCGTGACTCCTTTGCCATAGAAATAGTCTTCATATCCGATTTCTTCCATCTCAGAAGGATCGCCTATTCTGTAAACATCAAAATGATACAGAGGGAGGCGGCCCTCATACTCCTTTACTATGGTAAAGGTTGGAGAATTGACATAATCATCTATATTTAATCCGGCGGCAAAGCCCTGGGTGAAGACTGTTTTGCCTACTCCGAGATCACCGTCGAGACAGATGATATCTCCCGGCTTTGCAGCTTCACCAAGCTTTTTTCCGAATGCGAATGTTTCATCCGCGGAATTACTCTCAAAAAACATCAGTTTTCTTCTTTCTCAGTACGAATGTAATGAATGACACGGCGGCCTGTTTTCTCTTCGAAAGCCTTCAGGTTAGCAAGGAAGTCACTTTCGAACATTACGTCTGTAAGGAATGCGAACTCATCGGTCCTGCCGTTCAGAACTATAGGGTCAAGCTCTGAATCATCAAGGAAGTATTCCCTCAGGTCATCCTTTATTTCTTCACAGGTTCCCTCTACACGAAGCAAGTAAGTGAAAGCATTGGAACCCATAGGTTCGATCTCCAGCATCTTTTCTGACCAGCCGATGCCCTGGAACTCATTCTGGTGACGCACGGCTGCGATGATATCGGATACTACTGCACTGGCTGTAGGAAGCTTGCCGGCGCCCATTCCGTAAAGCATGGTGGTTCCGAGGCAGTTTCCTACGATCCTGATTCCATTGAAAACGCCGTCAACACTGAAAAGCGGATCAGATTTTGGGATCACCATAGGTACTACGTAGGCAAAATACTTATCTTCCACCTGCTGTACAGAACCCAAAAGCTTTATGGTCATACCCAACGCCCGGGCATAATCAAAATCAAGTTTTGAAATGCCGCGGATACCCTCAGTGTATATATCCTCATGTCTGCAGCGGCTTCCTGATGCCATACTGAGGAGGATGGCGGTCTTTCTGGAAGTGTCGAAACCGTCAATGTCGGAGGACGGGTCACGCTCTGCATAACCGAGGCGCTGTGCTTCCGCCAGTACCTCATCAAAGTCAGTCCCCTTCTCTCTCATATCTGTGAGGATAAAGTTTGTAGTACCGTTCATGATGCCGGTTATCTCTGTGAGGTTTTCTCCGGCATAATTGTGATATATGGTGCGGATAACAGGTATACCACCGCCAACGGAAGCTTCGAAATAAAAGTTGCAATGATGCTCTTTCGCGATACTGATGAGCTTTGAGCCAAAAGCATCAACCAGAGCCTTGTTTGAAGTGACAACATGCTTGCCCTTTTCGAGGCATGCCTTTACGAACTCATAGGCAGGGTGTATGCCTCCCATGGTCTCTACCACCAGCTTGACTTCTTCATCATTTTCGATGATGGAAAAATCATTGATGAGCTTGTCGGCGTCCTCAGGTATAGAGTCTCTTATATCCAAAACATATTTGAGGGTTACAGGTTCGCCCACTTTTTTCTGGAGCTGATCCTGATTTACCCTGAGAACCTCAGCAACACCTGAACCGATAGTGCCGTATCCCATAATTGCGACTTTCATAGCTTACTTCCTTTCTGACTTTTATCCGGGAATATTTTCCTGAGATAAAATCTTTACATATTGTATGTTTGGCCACTCTTCGATCTCTCGAATCATGGTATTGATGTCGGAAGTATCTTCACGAACTTCGATAGATACTGTTAATGTTACTATGGAGTTTATAGGGATAGACTGATGAATGGTGAGGATGTTGGCCATATACTCGGATATCTTCGAACAGATCTTGGAGAGATATCCCAGCTCGTCACGCATCTGTATAACCAGGGTTACAGTCTTTCCCTTTGTGCTGTCATAAAACGGAAAAATGTCATCTTTATATTTGTAAAAAGAGCTTCGGGAAATGCCGGCTCTTTCGGTTGCTTCTGCAATGGAAATACCTTTTTCCGATTCAAGCAAGCTTTTTACTTCCACAACTTTTTTCAAAACTGTAGGTAATGCCTTTGTTCTGACAACAAAATAATCGGATTCGCTATTCATTTGAAGCCTCCAAGTAAGTAATATAGCGACACTTACTCCTCAACGGATAAATGTGTCGCTTAGAGATTCAATCAGTCATCACCCTGAACTCTTCTGTCAGGACAGCCGAGCTGCATCCACTTGAGGTAAGCAGTGATGAAACGATCGATATCACCGTCGAGAACAGCGTCTGTATTGGAAGACTGCTCACCGGAACGAAGATCCTTTACCATGCGGTATGGCTGAAGAACGTAAGAACGGATCTGGGAACCCCAACCGTTGTCCTTCACCTCACCACGGATACCGGCGATCTTTTCATCCTGCTCTGCCTTCTCCTTGAGGTAGAGTCTGGCCTTCAGCATCTGCATGGCCTTTGCTCTGTTCTGAACCTGTGAACGCTCCTCCTGACAGGCAACTACTATACCTGTCGGGATATGGATGAGACGAACAGCTGATGAAGTCTTGTTGATGTGCTGTCCACCGGCACCGGATGCACGGAAAACTTCCATCTTGATGTCTTCAGGACGAACCTCGATGTCGATATCAGTCTCGATATCAGGCATGACATCACATGAAACGAAGGATGTCTGTCTCTTGCCCTGAGCATTGAACGGAGAAATACGTACAAGTCTGTGGATACCTGCCTCGGAACGGAGATATCCGTATGCGTACTGACCGTCGATCTCGATGGTGGCTGACTTGATTCCGGCTTCATCACCCTCGAGGTAATCGAGAATTTTGTATGTGAAACCGTGGCGCTCTGCCCATCTTGTGAACATACGGTAAAGCATGCCTGCCCAGTCGTTGGACTCTGTTCCACCGGCACCGGCATTGAGACGAAGAATAGCGTTCATGTTGTCGTACTCACCTGAAAGAAGGAGTCTCGTAGACATGGCATCAAGCTTTGCTGTGAAGTCGTCAAGCATTTCCTTTGCTTCGACTACACTGTCCATATCATCCTCTTCCTCTGCCATCTCGATGAGTGCTCCGATATCCTCATAAGCCTGAGTGAGCTCCTCGTAAGCCTTTACGTCATCCTTGAGACGGCGTGCTTCTGTAGAATACTTGTTGGCAGACTCAGGGTCTGTCCAGAAGTTTGGCTCTTCCATCATACGGTCAAGCTCAACGATTCTCTTCTTCTTGTTCTCAAGGTCAAGAGATGCGCCGAGATCCTTAAGTGACTGCTCTTTGCCGTTAAGTTCAAATTTGTATTGTTCTAACTCTAAGATCATGGTTATTCCTTTATAAAATGATTAATGAGATTCTAAAGTATCGTTTATGTCAATGCGCAATGCATCGTTATTTTATGTATAGGATATTGAATTATATCAGAAAATCAATATCTGTACTTGCATTTTTTTGAATATCAGTTTTTTAAGTGATAAAAAATGAAGCTGTATGCATGAAAATACTTACGAAAAATGCCGCGAAATGAAGTTTCGCGGCACAGCCGGATGGCGAATACTTATATCCGCCATCCGACAAAATAGTTACTCTTTATCTGTTGAACCTTCAGAAGCTGAGCCTTCCTGACCGCTTACAGTCTTCAGGTACTCATTGCGTCCATGGCACTGCTTGTACTTCTTGCCGGAACCGCAAGGACATGGATCGTTAGGATATACCTTACGGATCTCACGTTTCTTTGGCGCTGCTACGGTGCTTGTGTCACGGTTTGTACCTGTGACCTGTGCAACCTGCTCACGCTCTACCTTCTGCTCTACCTTTATGTGGTAAAGGATACGGACTGTATCTTCCTTGATAGCAGTAGTCATCTCTTCGAACATAGCGAAGCCCTGGATCTTGTACTCAACGAGAGGATCCTTCTGACCGTAAGCCTGAAGACCGATACCGTCACGCATGAGATCCATATCATCGATATGATTCATCCACTTCTGGTCTATGACACGGAGAAGGATAACTCGCTCGATCTCACGAATCTGCTCAGGATTTGCAAATTCGGCTTCCTTCTGCTCATAGAGCTTGATAGCCTCTTCCTTCAGGAGCTGCTTGAACTCGTTCTTGGTCATGGAGTTGTACTGCTCTTCTGTAAGCTTGAGCTTTGGAAGAGGAATGATGGTCATGAGTGTATCGTTGAGACCACTGAGATCCCAATCCTTTGCAGTAGAATCCTCTGCAACATTGGCATCAACATAGTTCTCGATGATATCCTGAATGAAATTGATGATAAGAGGACGAAGGTTGTCTCCGTTGAGAACCTTTGCACGCTCTTCATAAATTACATCTCTCTGCTCGTTGTTTACCTCATCATACTTGAGGAGGTTCTCACGAATTCCGTAGTTGTTGAGCTCGATCTTCTGCTGAGCCTTTTCGATGGCGCTTGAAAGCATCTTGTGGTGGATCTGCTCACCCTCAGGTACGCCCAGTGCCTCGAACATGCTCATGAGACGGTCTGAACCGAAAAGTCTCATAAGGTCATCTTCAAGTGAAATGAAGAACTGAGACTGTCCAGGGTCGCCCTGTCTTCCGGCACGTCCGCGGAGCTGGTTATCGATACGTCTTGACTCGTGACGCTCTGTACCGATGATATGAAGTCCTCCTGCTGCAAGAGCCTCAGGATCAAGCTTGATATCTGTACCACGACCTGCCATGTTGGTGGCGATGGTAACTGCACCATGCTGACCTGCATCGGCTACGATAGCTGCTTCCATCTCATGGAACTTTGCATTCAGGACATTGTGCTTGATACCGCGGCGCTTAAGCATACCGCTGAGAAGCTCTGAGGTATCGATGTTGATGGTACCGATGAGGACAGGAGCGCCTGTCTCATGTACACGTACAGCCTCGTCTACAACAGCCTGGAACTTTTCCTTCTTTGACTTGTATACAGCATCATCGAGGTCGATACGCTGAACAGGACGGTTGGTAGGGATACAGATAACATCCATGTAATAGATGTTACGGAACTCCTTCTCCTCTGTTTGAGCAGTACCTGTCATACCTGCCTTTTTGTCGAACTTGTTGAAGAAGTTCTGGAAAGTGATAGTAGCAAGTGTCTTTGACTCACGCTTAACCTTTACATGCTCCTTTGCCTCGATAGCCTGGTGGAGACCGTCGCTGTAACGACGACCCGGCATGATACGTCCTGTGAACTCATCTACGATGAGGATCTCATCATCCTTTACAACGTAGTCCTTGTCACGGTGCATAAGGTTGTTTGCACGAAGTGCGAGGATAACGCAATGCTGGATCTCGAGATTCTCAGGATCTGCAAGGTTCTTTATATGGAAGAACTGCTCAACCTTCTGTACACCTTCCTGTGTAAGGTTGACTGTCTTTTCCTTTTCATTAACGATGAAGTCACCTGTTTCCTCGATCTCTTCACCGAGAAGGGCATCGAGCTTGTTGAATTCGGCTGACTCCTCACCTCTCTGAAGCTGCTTTGCAAGTACGTCACATACTTCATAGAGCTTTGTTGACTTTCCTGACTGACCGGAAATGATAAGAGGTGTACGTGCCTCATCGATAAGAACTGAGTCAACCTCATCGATGATACAGTAGTGAAGACCTCTCAATACCTGCTGGTTCTTGTATACTGCCATGTTGTCACGAAGGTAATCGAAACCGAGCTCGTTGTTCGTAACGTATGTGATATCGCAGTTGTATGCTCTCTGACGCTCTTCTGTTGTCATAGAGTTAAGAACAACACCGACCTTGAGGCCGAGGAACTCATGGATACGACCCATCCACTCAGAGTCACGCTTTGCAAGATAATCGTTTACTGTAACGATATGAACACCCTTGCCTTCAAGAGCGTTAAGATATGCAGGTGCGGTAGAAACAAGAGTTTTACCTTCACCGGTTCTCATCTCGGCTATACGGCCCTGATGAAGTACTACTCCACCGATGAGCTGTACAGGGAAATGCTTCATGCCGTTAACACGCTTACCTGCCTCACGAACTGTTGCGAATGCCTCCGGAAGAATGTCATCAAGAGTTTCTCCGTTTGCAAGACGCTCTTTGAATTTAGCTGTCTGTGCCTTTAATTCCTCATCAGACATAGCTGTCATCTCTTCATCGTATGACAGGATCTTTTTGATAATCGGATCAATTCTCTTCAGCTCACGTTCAGAGTGGGTACCGAAAACCTTCTCTAATAAACTCATTTATATACTCCTTAATAACCGCGTGCAGATGTTTCTTTGCACGCTTTTAGTCCTATTTTCGGCTATAACTATGAAATATTATCACGTAACATTGTTTTATTCAAGACGGGTTAAAAACTTTAAGGTTAATTCATCATTTCTTCAATAAATAAACAGGCAGCCCATGAGGACTGCCTGTAAGGTGTTATATCTATAGTATTTTCGGTCTTCTGTGAGCTGTATCAGTACTCAGGCTCGATGAGACCATAACTGTTGCCCTTTCTCTTGTAAACAACTGCAACGTTTCCTGTGTCACCGTTCTGGAAAACAAAGAATGTGTGCCCTACAAGCTCCATCTGGAGACAAGCTTCCTCGGGTGTCATAGGCTTCAGGTCAAAGTGCTTTGTTCTTACGATGTCGATCTCTTCCTCCTCGATATCGTCGTCAGGTTCATCACCAAAGGAATCTGAGAATGAAGCTGCTGCCTGCTTGCGGTTAAGTAATTTTGTACGATACTTACGAATCTGACGCTCGATAACGTCAACAACAAGATCCAATGACTGGAATTTGTCTGATGTTGTCTCTTCCGCACGGATCACGCCATCCCTTACAGGAATTGTGACCTCGACTTTGTACATGTTTTTCTCGGTTGAGAGAGTGACATTGCAAATGGTATCCTCTTTGAAGAATTTTGACAGTTTTCCGAGCTTTCTGTCGATCTGGTCCTTCATGCCATCAGATACGTTAATGTTTCTACCCGTGATATTAAACTTCATGGAATCACGCTCCCTTTTATAGATTTCTCAACATCACTATTGAGATAATCTGATTATACCACCAGGGGGAAGATAATTCCAATTTTAAAACATTATAAAAATGAAATTTTGATGAACAAAAGCAGTCATATCTCCGCTGCAGCCATACATAATATGAGTTGAGTGTCAAAACCTCTCAGTCCCTGATAAACATGGGAATGAGAGGTCTGTTTTTAATTATTGAGGAATCTTCCGTAAGCGTATGGCGTTCTGTAGTCATATCTTCCGGTACATATTCCGGTCTTTGAACTGGCGGCATGGATGATGACTCCGTTTCCGGCATAGATGGCTACGTGGTTAACGTAATCTCCAGATGCGTAGAATACGAGGTCTCCAGGCTGGAGCTCTTCGAAGCTTATGGACTGGGCGTTCTCGATCTGGTCTCTGGAGGATCTTCCGGTTTTAATTCCGAAATACTTGAAGATCTGCTGTACGAAGCCTGAACAGTCAGCACCCTCTGTGAGGGAAGTTCCGCCGTATACGTATGGATTACCCAGGAACTGCTTTGCATAATTTATAAGTGACTGTCTCGCAGCTGTGGTGGCTACAACAGGTATGGTTGGGTTGCCTGAAACAACTGATGAAACAACGGACTTAACGCTGGATACTATGGAGGTGGTTTCCGCGGAAGGGGCTGTGTTCACCTCGATGGCAGAATCTGAGTTTCCGGTATCGGAAGAGTTTATGATGTTAGTCACCATAGTGCTCACATCCTGGGCGATGGTGCTGAGACCTGAGTTGAATGCGCTGAAGTCTTCAACATTGTCAACTGCTTCTATAAGGTTGTCACTGCCTCCGGAAACCGCATAGGTATCGGAAAGGGTTTCCTTTGCAGAGGAAGCTTTTGCTTCTGTATAGTTTTCCGTTACAATGTTCGAATTTGTTCCACTGTTTGTTATAGAGTATTCCGGGATCATGGATCCGTCGGTGAGCGCCGCTATATCCTCATCGGAGGATATGCCGAGCTCTGCGTCGTCTACAGGTCCATCTCCTATGGACAAAAGTGTCTCATTTTGTGAACCGCCGGAGGATGAAATATCGAACTCTGCTATCACGGACTCATCGGCTAAAGCTGTAAATCCGGGCACGATGGTGCCGGCTGTCAATGATAATGCTGTATATAAAGCTATATATTTATATGATGATCGTTTCAAATTGTCTCCTTTATGACATAAATAAAGTCACATTAAAAACAAAAGCGGCAAATGTAAAACCACTAAATGTTTTAATTACATTAATGGTAGCACATCTGCCACTGACGAATCTTTTTAAATTATTTAAGCTTTTTTTACAAGCTTAAGAGTAAAATACATCAATTCCGTCTGCTATGCCTTTTGCGAGAACTGAAACGGTTGAATCACTGTAATCCGATACTTTATCTCCGAGCTCAAGATCGATTGACGGGATCTTGGAGTAGCTTGTCTGAGTGAGATCCATCTGCATGGAACCGCCGCTGAAGATCTTTACACCGTTTGAGGAAAGTCCGCTGATTACGGAAGTTCCCAGGCGGTCACTCTCCTGCCAGATAGTGGATACCGGGTACATATTCTTTATACCGTCAGCCACGCTCATGAAAAAGGCGCCCTTGTTGCTGGTCGTTGAGTCATAGTGAATAGCTATATGGCAGTTGGACATCTCGTTAGCCATAACAGTACGGGCAATGTTATCCAGCTGTACATCATCGCTCTCACGGATCATGAGGACATTGTAGCCGCGCTCGAGAAGAACTGATTTAAGTGCCTTTGCAACTTTAAGATTAACATATGCCTCTGAGGTGCCATCCTGCATGGTGGTTCCTGAAGATACGGCTGTGGCTGTGGTGTTTCCTGCTGCCGTGCTTCCTCCGGTTACCTTTGGGGTTCCGTCAGGATGGCAGAGAGTTTTCACGCTTGAGCCGCCCTTTGTGCCGTGACCTGCATTGACACATACGGTCTTGCCCTTTTTATTGCTGCCTGTTGCATAGTAAAGAGTTGCTGTGCCTGAATTGATCTTCGAATTGCCTCCGAACTCCCAGCCTGTGTTAAATGCCACACTCTCCGAGGTCTTCTTCTCAACCACAGTGGTGGTTGTGTAATCTGAGCTTATGTAGGCTGTCACTCCGTTATACTCGATGCGGCTCCACTTATCACTGTAACCTGTTCTATGGAAGCTGTCGCCGGTATTTGCCTTTCCGAGTACTTCTCCGTCTACAGCTGCTTTTCTGATGTTTACATCATCCTTCGTGATATAAACAGTTTCGTCTCTGGTCTCAAAGTTTATAGCTGCTGCGGATTCTGCTGCTGCATTTGCAGAGGATGTTCCGGCAGAGCCGGACTGTACAGTGGCTGTCTGTGAAGCGATGTAAGCAGAAGTTTCGGCAGAGACATGTTCCTGAGCATTATCTGCAGGAACTGTAGGTCCGATGCTTGTAAGTGTCTGAGCTTCAGCTGCTGCGGTGTTGGCTGTTGATTCTGTCAGAGTCCCCTCTTCCACTGAGACCTTGGCCTCATTGAACTCTGACTCATAACTCTTTTTGCATGAGCTTAAAGAAACTGAAAGAGCCATGCAGGCTGCTGCAGATAATAATATTCTTTTTTTGATATTTCGTCTCATAACTGATTCTATCTCCTGTTAATGTGATGTTTAGATCCATCCGCCATCGAACTTTATGATCTGCCCTGTGAGGTAGCGGGGAGCTTTTGTAAGAAGGTAAATGAAGTCGGCTACCTCTTCAGGGGCTGCCATCCTTCCGTAGGGTATCTCTTCTTCAAGCTTTTCTCTGTCCTCAGGCTCCAGCCACTTGTTCATGTCTGTGTCCACGCATCCGATCGCCACGGCATTTACCGGGATATGATTAGGTGCGAGCTCCTTCCCGAGAGCCTCGGTAAAAGCATTGACAGCGCCTTTTGTAAGGCTGTAGACAGATTCCATGGAGGCTCCCACAACTCCCCATACTGAGGAAATGTTCACGATGCGTCCGTTCTGTGTTTTCAGGATATAAGGAATTACGGCTCTGGTGAGCTTGAACATGTCAGAAACATTGGCCTCCAGCATGGTGTCGAATTCATCATCGCTAACGTCCTGTGCAAGGTTAAATGTGGATATGCCCGCGTTGTTCACGAGGATGATCTCGTTGGAATCCGGGGAGTTATCGGTGACTGAGTCCCGGCAGATCTCAGATTCTTCTGAAAGAACCGGCTGCATGGCGTCAAGATCTATTTTGAGAGCATCCTTTAGGACCGTGCCTGTTATAGGTCCGTGTACCGGATAGACATCTGTGTATTTCGAAAGATATGCCGCTACTTCATCGAGTAGTTCGAAATTTGAACGGCAGTTTATGATGAGGCGGTAGCCCTTTTTTGCAAATGTTTCTGCCGTGGCACGTCCCACTCCACGGGAGGCACCGGTAATGATCGCAGTTTTCATTTTATTCTCCGGATATGATCGATTTACTTTTCTCAATTACAGTAACAAATAATCGTAGAAAGAGATGACTCATATGAGCCATCTCTTTCTATCTTAGCAGTATGATATACACTCGGGCAACAAATGTAAAATCAGATTATGATAATGTTTTGTGATTTGTAAGTTTTTCTATAAATGTCTGTGCCATAACGCTCAGCTCCTGACCTTTTCTTACGATGTATCCGAAAGTCAGGGTCTCGTCTTCTTCAAGTTTTATGACCTTTATATCGGAAGATGTGCTTCCGGAGCCTAGCATGGCGGCACCTACGGCGTATCCGTTAAGTCCCAGCATGAGCTCGATGGAGGTGGCTCTTTCGTTGGTGCTTATGACCTTCTTGTAGTCATAGGTCGCAAGAGCTTCTTCCCTGTAGTAGAAGGAGGTCTGGTCTCCCTGATCGAAGACCATGCAGGGATAGTCCTGAAGATCCTTTAGGGAAAGGGTCTCTCTGTCTGAGAGTGGATGATCCTTGCTGAGATATACATAGGCGTCTCTTGTGAAGAGCTCATGGAACTCAAGGGATGCGTCTGTGAAGATCTTTTTGAAAGTTTTTTTGTTGAATTCGCTGAGGGCGATGACGCCGACCTCGCTTCGCAGGGTCTTTACATCTTCGATCACTTCACCGGTCTGGGTCTCACGAATTGAGAACTGATACTCCGGGTGATCGTACTCCTTTATGGTGTCGATGAAGGCATTGACAGCTATGGTGTAATGCTGCATGGAAACAGAGAAGGTTGGTTTTTCTTTTTTTGTATTCAGATACTTCTCTTCCACCTTTTCGAACTGCTCTACTGCATTTCTAGCGTAGGCAATAAAAGAAGCCCCCGCCGATGTGGTAACAACACCGTTGTGGACTCTTTCAAATATCTGTATTCCAAGCTCATTCTCAAGCTCTCTTACAGCACTTGAAAGGCCAGGCTGAGATACATATAGCCTGTCGGCGGCCTTTCGCATGGAGCTTTCTTCATCTATGGCGATAACATACTTTAACTGTAATATGGTCATGACAAAAACCTTTCAGAATTTATTTTGTACATGATACCATATCGCTTCCGGACATTAAAGTTTTAAAGAGACGGAATGATTTAAAAAAAGAAAAAAACAAGCGCCTCGGCAGGCGCTTGAAAACATTATTTTGGGTTTACTGAATCAAAGGATTCAAAAGCGGATTTGATATCTTCGATGAGATCTTCTGCACCTTCAAGCCCCACGGAAAGCCGCAGAAGCCTACGGTTTATTCCGTTCTTTTCGAGAAGATCTGAAGGAACATCCGCGTGGGTCTGGGTTATGGGGTAAGTGATGAGGGTCTCTGTACCGCCCAGGCTTTCCGCAAAGTAGATTAGCTTCAGATTTTTCAGAATATGCTTTACAAGCTCCTCCGATTCGACTTCAAATGTAAGCATTGCCCCGAACCCTCTGGACTGCTTCTTCATGATCTCATATCCCGGGTGTTCCGATAATCCTGGGTAAATGACCTTTGTGACGTGAGGGTCAGTTTTAAGGAATTCTGCCAGTTTTAATGCATTTTCCTGAGCTCTTTCCATTCTTACCGAAAGAGTCCTGATTCCGCGAAGGAGAAGGAAGCTGTCGAAGGGGGAAAGACCTGCCCCGGTGGTCTTATATATGAAGCGAAGACGTTCATCGAGAGCTTTATCCTTTACAACGGCAAAGCCTCCGATGGTGTCATGATGACCACCCAGAAACTTGGTACCGGAATGAAGCACGATGTCAGCACCAAGGGTAAGGGGATTCTGGAAATAAGGTGAAAGGAAGGTATTGTCAACGATGAGAAGAGCTCCTCTTCTATGTACTTCTTCCGCAAGAGCCGAAATATCCGTAACATTCATCATGGGATTCGTAGGAGTCTCGAGGTAAACTGCCCTGGTGTTCTCACGGAAAAGGGAACGGTAATCATCCCTGTTCAGGTCGCAGGTGGTGAAGCTAAGACCGTTCTTTTTATTGATCTCATTGAACAGACGTACGCTTCCACCGTAGAGGTCTGCATCAACTATCAGGTGATCCCCGGGGGAAAAAAGCTCCATTACAGCAGTGATGGCTGCCATTCCGCTGGAAAATGCCAGAGCATCGATGCCGTGCTCGAGGGAGGCCACCGCATATTCAAGCTGTTGTCTCGTAGGGTTCTGCATTCTTGTGTAGTCAAAGCCGGTGCTTTCACCGAGGCCCCTGTGAGCAAATGTTGCAGTTTGATAAATGGGGAAGCTCAGGGCTCCCCACTGATCTCTGATACTTTCATCGTTGAGTTGACAGACTGTCTCAATACTGTAATCCTTCATATAAGCGTTCTAATGCCTCCCTTATTATGCTTCGTGGACAGGCTATATTTATTCTTTCAAATAAAGCCGTCTCCCGTCCGAAAATGGCTCCAGGATCAAGCCAAAGCTTAGCTTTGTTAACTATGATGTCTTCAAGCTGCTTATGGTCATCTGTGACTTCGGAGAAATCAAGCCAGATAAGATAGGTTCCCTCCGGTTCAATGAGCTTTACCTTAGGCAGCTTCTCCTTTAAGAAATCTCTCACAAACTGAAGATTTTCTTCGAGGTAAACAAGAAGCTCCTCGAGCCACTCTTCTCCGTTCTGATATGCCGACAGGGTTGCGGTCATTCCAAGAGTGTTTGGCTGGCTGTAACCGTTTCTTGCGTTTTCCAGATTAAAGGCTCTGTGCATTCTGTCATCAGGGATGAAGATATTGGCGGTCTGGAGGCCTGCCAGGTTAAAGGTCTTGCTGGCGCTGGTTCCCACTATGAGCTTCTTTGTGAGCTTTTCATCCAGAGTAATGAAAGGAATGTGCTCATGCCCGGGGTAAACGAAATCAGAGTGAATTTCATCTGAGAAAACGTACACATCATGTGCGGCACAGATTTCTCCAAGTTTGGTAAGCTCCGCTTTCGACCATACTCTTCCCACGGGATTGTGGGGACTGCAGAGGATAAAGAGTTTTACTTCATTTTCAATGATTTTTTTCTCAAAATCCTCAAAGTCTATCTCGTAATGGCCATCCTTATAGATCAGCTGATTGTTCACTGCCTTCCGGTCATTAAGTTCTATGATATCCTTGAAGGGATAGTAAACCGGCTGTTGAATTATTACAGAGTCTCCCGGCTTAGTGAAGGCTCTTATGGAGAGCCCTATGGCATATACAACTCCCGGAGTAACAGTTATGGCTTTTCCTTTTACGGAAAAGCCATGTCTTCTTTCAAACCAGTTGCTTACTGCGTTTAAATATTCATCTCCGGGATCTGTGTATCCAAAGATACCATGTTCCACTCTCTTTGAGATATTTTTTAAAACCTCATCGGGAAGTCTGAAATCCATGTCTGCGACCCAAAGGGGAAGAAGATCATCTCTGCCCATTCGCTGCATACCGAAGTCCCACTTGATGCTGTCTGTATTTTTTCTGTTGTGAATGCTGTCGAAATCGTAGTTACCCATAATCTCCCCCTTATGCCGGTGCAAGATCTTCACCGGAGCGGTATGTGCTTCAGTCAGCAAAAAGCGGTGTTGAAAGGTATCTGTCGCCTGAATCAGGAAGAAGAACCACTATGGTCTTACCCTTGTTCTCTTCACGGTTTGCAACGATAGTTGCGGCCTTCAGAGCTGCGCCTGATGAAATGCCCACAAGGATACCCTCTGAAATTGCGAAGCGCTTGCCCTCTGCGAAAGCATCCTCGTTCTCGATGGCGATTACTTCATCATATACCTTTGTGTTGAGAGTATCCGGAACGAAACCGGCACCGATTCCCTGAATCTTGTGTGGACCGGCTGTACCCTTGGAAAGAACAGGGCTTGTTGCAGGCTCAACAGCGATTATCTTTACATCAGGATTCTGCTCCTTTAAGTACTCGCCTACACCTGTGATGGTTCCGCCTGTACCTACACCTGCGACGAAGATATCTACTTTACCGTCAGTCTGTTTCCAGATCTCAGGACCTGTTGTTGCCTTATGTACTGCAGGGTTTGCAGGATTTACGAACTGTCCGAGTATGATGGCACCATCGATCTCCTTCTCAAGCTCCGAAGCCTTCTCTATGGCACCCTTCATGCCCTTTGCACCCTCTGTGAGAACGATCTCTGCGCCGTAAGCCTTGAGAAGATTTCTTCTCTCAACGCTCATGGTGTCCGGAAGTGTAAGGATGGCTCTGTAGCCCTTTGCAGCAGCAACAGCCGCAAGACCGATTCCTGTATTTCCGCTTGTGGGCTCGATGATGGTAGCGCCCGGCTTAAGCTTGCCGCTCTTTTCAGCATCCTCGATCATGCTGAGGGCTACTCTGTCCTTTACTGATCCTGCAGGATTGAGATACTCAAGCTTTGCAAGGATGGTTGCGTTTTCTGCTCCCGCCTTTTTGCTGTAGCCGTTAAGCTTTAAAAGAGGTGTTCCACCTATAAGTTCCAGTGCGCTTTCTCTGATGTCTGACATAATGATACCGACCTTTCCTGTTTATTTGTCCATTTTGATTTCGCTTTGCGATGGACTGTATGCCAATGTCTAAGTTTTTAGATCCGGCAGATCTTTTTGTTTTGATGGATAAATCTTAGCACGGTATGGTGGAATCGGATATTACCTGAAGTTTATAGGTGGGTATAGTGTTTACTTATTGCCGTGCAGTCCGGGATCTCATATTTCAGTCATTGTAAACTCTGTATTTGTGCTCAGGATCCTTACTGAGTCTGGCTCTTTCATGCGGCTCCTTCCAGATGGAAAGGTCGGGCCCCAGAGGTAGTATGTTTTTTGGATTTGTCTTCAGGCAGCAGAGATGATAATGCTTCTTTATGGCATCGAAATCGGTGTTGCCACCAAAGGCATGCTCTTCATAAAGGTCTCTCGCATAGCCCCAGAGGTTTGGATAGTCCTTCAGCATCTTTTTATTTACTCTGAAGCCGTTGAAGTAGGCAACATCGAACCTTGCAAGGGTCACATAAAGGCGGATATCAGATTCTGTGATGTAGTCTCCGAATAAAAATCTTCTGTCGGAAAGGCGCTCCTCAAGGGTGTCAAAGGCATCAAAAACAAGCTTATATGCTGCGGAGTACGCTTCCTGACTCTGGGCGAAGCCTGCCTTATAGACACCGTTGTTGATGTCGTGGAATATGTAGGCATTAAGACTGTCTATCTCATCCCTGAGTTCCACAGGGTAAAGATCTGGAGCATCTTTTTTATGGAATTTTCTGAAGGCTGTTTCGTAGTACAGGGTCAGATTGAAATAATCGTTATTTACAACGGCACCGGTCTCGAGATCAACCACTGCGGGAACAGTGAATCTTCCGCTATAGTCGGGATCGGCCTTTTTGTAGGCTTCACTGAGAAGTTTGATCCCAAGGACTGGATCCCGGTCATTCTCATCCAGAGTGAAGGACCAGTCAGACCAGGGAACATCAGGTCTTATGGGATCAAGAGTCCCTACGGATATCACATCCTCAAGGCCTAAAAGCTCACGTACTATGATGGATCTGTTGGCCCATGGGCATACCGGAGCCCAAAGGAGTCTGTATCTTCCCTTTTCTACAGGGAGCTCCCCCTCTCCGTCACCAAAGGGAGTCACGAATCTGTTAGGCTGACGTTCGAATTTTCCGGAAGCCTTTACCTCATTACTTGTTACATGATCAACTACCGCCATTTTTTATTCCTCCGAATTTTTCCCCGGCTGTTAGCATGCCTAAATGTATGAATAAAGAAGCCGGGGGCTATGTATGATATAAGTGGGTCTGATGACTCTCACATCGTTTTAGAAGATTTCAGTATTTTAATACACCGAATTTCTCTGCTCTGTTGTTTGGTTCATCCCAGACACTGTTGTCAGGTCCCTCAGGGAGGATCTGGTCAGGATTCTCGGCTGCTCCGAGAAGATAGCCTCTCTTTATGGCATCAAAATCCGTTGCGTCCCTGAAGGCCGGAATGGAATAAAGCTCCTTTGCATAGTTCCAGAGATTGTCATAGTCTCTGAGACGCTTTTTATTAAGTCTGAATCCGAAATAGTAAGCTGTATCGAATCTTGCGAGAGTCACATAGAGACGGATATCGGAGTCTGTCAGTCTGTCTCCGAAAAGGAATCTGTTTTCTGAAAGATGATCTTCAAGCCAGTCCAGTCTGTTGAATACAAGATTGTAATTGACTTCATACTGTTCCTGGGTCTCGGCAAAGCCTGCCTTGTAAACACCATTGTTGATTTCGTTAAAGAGTATTTCATTGAGGGCATCTATACCGGTCCTGAGTTCCTTTGGATAAAGATCGGGCGCATCTTCCTTCCAGAAAGGCTTCCAGACGGTCTCCCAGTAATTTGTAAGTCTGTGGTAGTCGTTATTCACCACTTTTTTTGTCTTTACATCCACTATAGTCGGTACAGTGGCTCTGCCCTGATATTCGGGATCTGTGGCTGCATAGATCTCTGGCAGGTATCTGATTCCGAGAACCGGATCCACTCCTCCTTCATCAAGGGAGAACTCCCATCCCTTGTCGGTTCTCACAGGAGCTACCTTTCCGACGCTTATTACATCTTCTCCTATTCCCAGAAGCTTAAAGGCTATGACCTGTCTTGTGGCCCAGGGGCAGAGTGGGGTCCATATAAGTCTGTATCTTCCCTTTTCTACAGGAAGCTCCCCTTCCTTGCTGCCAAAGGGTGTATCAAATCTGTTTTTCTGTCGCACAAAGGCGCCATTTGATGCTATCTCACCCTTTTTTTCTGAAGTTGCAACCTTTCCGAAAGAAAGATCCTGTTCTGTGATCCGCTGCCTGTGTCGGGCTAAAGAGCATGCTGATGCTTCGTACTGTGACATATATCCTCCTTTAAATATGTCCGCCGGTTTTTTGGACGGCGGACATGAGCTATATTTTTTGTTAATACTTGGATTTTAAATAGTTGAATTGAAAATTACGCATAGAATGATATAAGCATTAGAACGCCTGTGAAGAAGCATTCAGCTTAAAGTTATGATGTTAGATAGTGTCATTGATCATCAGGTCTCAGTTTGTCTTTCCGGCTTCAAGCTTTTCCTTTTCGGGAGACTGATCTACTCCGCCGAAGAACTGCTCTGAGAGCTTCTTCAGGGTTCCGTCTTCCTTTAACTTGATGATAGCTTCGTCAAGAACTTCTCTGAGCTCCTCTTCTCCCTTTGGAAGAAGGAAATATGCGTAAAGATTGTCGGCGATGAGCTTTGTTTCCTCATCCGGAATCTCGTGCTTGTTGATGTCGAAACCGTATTCATCAACGTAGGCGGTATACATCGGGCCGTCAATGATTCCGAAATCAGTCTCTCCGTCCTGAATGTGCTGAAGAGTTACTGTTGTATCAGCCTCAGTGTAGGTTATATCGATTTTCGCATCCGGGTTAAGGTCGTTCCATGATTCAATGGCATTGGTAACGGAAACACCGGCACCTCCCTCAAAGGAGAATCCTGCGGCATCCTTTAGTGATGTGACAGGCTGTTTATCCTTTCCGTAAACGAACACGTAGCTTACCTTGTCATATGGAAGTGAATAGAGATAGGACTTGGAACGCTCTTCGTTGTATGAGAAGTTGTTCACACCGATCTGGTACTTGCCTGCGCTGAGTCCGGCAAAAACTGATGAGAAATCTGTAACTTCGATATCAAGATCATATTCAGGGATGATGTCGAAAGCTGCCTTCAGAACTTCTATGTCGTAACCTGTAGGCTGGTTGTTCTCATCCACAAATACATATGGCTTTGGACCGCCGCCCGTTACAGCATGGATGGTCTTTACTTCTTTTGCTGCTTCTTCAGGAGCTTTGGTTGTCTCGGAAGCGGCTGTATCTGATGCAGCGGGAACTGAGGAACCACCACAACCTGTAAGTGAAGCTGTAAGGAATGATGCAAAAAGACCTGCTGTGATTACTTTTGAAAATGTTGTTCTCTTCATAATACCCTCCTCGGCGTGAATTTCTTTTGATAGATGACATTATGCAAAGAATTTTGCTATTTGTATAAGACTAGGTCCTTATGGGTGGATATAAGTTTTAACTATTACAAATACAGGTCTCCGGAAAGGTATCGGTCACCATTGTCAGGAATGATGGTCACTATGTTCTTTCCTGCATTTTCAGGGCGCTTTGCCACCTGGACAGCGGCATAGAGAGCAGCACCTGAAGAAATACCTACAGAGAATCCCTCAAGCTTAGGAATGAGCCTTGCGTAGGCATAGGCATCTTCATCTGTTACGTCTATTACTTCGTTGAAAAGTTCTGCCTTTGTTACAGGAGGTGTAAGACCGCCTCCGATGCCCTGAATCTTGTGAGGTCCCGGTTCGCCGCCATTAAGAACCGGACTTCCCTTAGGCTCCACTGCGATGATCTCCACATCAGGTTTCTTTTCACGAAGGAATTCACCTGCTCCGGAGATGGTTCCGCCGGTTCCGGAGGCTGCAAGGAAAATGTCTACATTGCCATCAAGATCCTCCCATATCTCAGGACCGGTTGTTTTGTAATGAGATCCCGGATTTGCCGGATTTCCGCCCTGTCCCATGATCACTCCGCCGGGAGTTTTTTCCAGTATCTCGGCAGCCTTGGCACCTGCACCCGCCATATTGAGCGCTCCGTCTGTAAGTACCACCTCTGCACCATAGCTCTTTAGTGTAAGGAGTCGCTCTTTAGACAGGTTATCAGGCATACAGATGATACATTTATAGCCCTTTGCTGCTGCAATGGCGGCAAGACCTATTCCTGTGTTTCCGCTTGTTCCCTCGATGATGGTTCCGCCCGGCTTAAGCCTTCCGTCCCTTTCTGCTTCCTCCACCATATTGAGTGCAGGGCGTGCCTTTACACTGGAGGTAGGATTAAAGAACTCAAGCTTTGCAAAAATATGTGCTGCCGTGTGCTCATGCTCTTCAAGCTTGTGAAGCTGAACTATGGGAGTATGTCCCACAAGTTCCAGAATACTGTCATATGTTTTTGCCATTTTTTCTGCTCCTTTTCTGTATTAATGATGTGGCCGGTCAGGGAAAACCACGGACCGGCTGTACGTCGATTTTTGGCACTTATTTATATTGTTTTATACTCTATACTTTCCTGCTATAGGAAGTACATGTAGCTTTATGATATCTACTGATGTTATCTTCATGGCAGGACTCATTTATTCTCTGTGATGCGGGGACTGAAGTCCTCACCCAGGTACTTGATATCGATTTCTGTGGAGATACCTTCATCAATTACCTGCTTGAGAGCACCGTTTATATCCTCAGCAAGCTTTGTGTTGTCCTTTGCAACGATGAAGTAGCTGTAGCTTGCGGATTTCACATCTGAAAGGTCGAAGATATTGACATCCAGATTGAATTCCGGGCCGTAATATCCGTTGTAGATGGGCGCATCCATGATGAGGAAGTCTTCCTTACCGGATTCAACGTCATAGAGCAATGTGAGGAGATCTGCATCTGTGTAGTCAATGGTGATCGTTTTATCAGGATGAGCATCATTGTAGTTCTCAACTACTGTTGTCTTGTCGTTTCCGGCAGGTCCTGTATATTTTTTACCTGCAAGCTCTGTGAGATCCTTGATGCTGTCTATGGCAATGTCTTTGTTCACGACAGCGATGTAATGGTTCACCATCTCAGGGTCTGTGTAGAGATATTTTGCTTCTCTTTCAGGATTTTTTGCGATGTTGTTGACTCCGAGATCATAGGTACCGGCATCGATTCCGGTGAAGATGGAAGAAAATTCGGTGACTTCAATTTCAAGTTCATATTGCGGGAGCTTGTCAAAGACAGCCTTAATGAGCTCGATGTTCTGACCTGTGAGGTTTCCGTCTTCATCGATGTAGGTAAAAGGTCTCGGGTGGGCGCTTGTTGCCGCATGGATAACTGTTACGTCAGCTTTTTCATCCGAAGTCTGAGTTTCCGTGGTTTCCTGTGTGTTAGCTTCGGTGGTTCCGGAAGCTTCAGGAACCTTTACTGTGTTTCCGCAGCCTGCAAGTACTCCTGCTGCAAGTAATGCACTGAGTGCTGATGATATCACTCTCTTTTTCATAGCTTTATCTCCTCTTATAGTTTTTGAGAAAACATAGCAAATGGATGGTACTATTGGCGCTGACGTTTTCTCTTTTTTATGTTTATGGAGATTATCTATAGACGAACGATTCTTGTAAAAGACTATATTCCTATGGATAGATATAGATTTTGCTTATTACGAAATGCACAAAAACAGAATATTATAAACTGACGCAAAGCTTATCTGATGCTCTAATGCTAATGCCTCCATGCGGGACCTTTCATGTCTTCCCGTTTATATTCATCAGCAAATCTGAAACCCTCCGGAAGGAAGAATCCTGTGTCTTCAAGCCATTCAAGCTGTTCTGAACCAGCCTGGAAAAGTTCGAGGGCGGTCTTTGCACGTCGAAAACCGAACTTTTCGTACATGAGTACGGTTCTCGGATGGGTGTAGAGTATGATGTTCTGACCTTTGAGCTGGGCTATGAGCCGGTTTATCATCTCTCTGCCTATTCCGTGCCCCTGATACTCTTCGTCCAGTGCCACGTTGTATATGGCGGCCTGAAAAAGACCGTCGGAAAGGGCTCTTGCGACGCCCACTATCCTGTCATCGTCATATACAAAAACAACAGCGTAGCTGTTTTCAAAAGCTATCTGCTGTTCCTTAGGGCTGTGGTCTGAAAGGGAGGAGCGTTTGAGAACTCCCGCTACCTCCTCCCAGTTGATATTGTCTTTGGTGATTTTGTAAGTGATATTCATAATTTGCCTCCAAAGGTCAAGCGGACAGGCTCGCTTGACCCGCGAACATAAGTATTTTTATCAGTTCAGTTGTTTTGACCAGCTCCTCCACCGTGGTATATTCGTTGACGGTATGTATATCGTGCATGGCATTGAATATGCATAGACCGTCTATCCCCTTTCTGATGAGGATGTTGTTGTCGCTTCCTCCGAAGGATTTTTTCGGTATGGGTCCGGCAGAAAGAGCTGCAAGAGCTTGTTTGTAAAGCTTCAGGCTCCCTGATTCTGCATCTATCCTGTAGGTATAGATCTTCGGAGCATGGTTTATGCTGGTGCTTCCGCCAAGAGCCATTGCTTCTGATTCAAAAACATTTTTAATATGATCAACTGTTGATAGGGCATCTTCGTGAACAGAACTTCTCACCTCACCTGTGATGGTGACGGATGCAGGAACTGCATTACTGACTGTGCCGCCTTTGATGGTTCCGAAATTCAGGGTGGTGTGATCGTTTGTCCAGCCCTGCTTTATTTTGCTTATGGCATGTGCTGCTATCGCCAATGCATTGATGCCGTTCTCCGGCTCAAAGCCCGCATGGGCGGAACGTCCGGAAACCGTTATTTCAAAGTAGATCAGGGTCGGTTCCTGGGATGAGTAGACTCCGAAATCTCCGCTGGAATCAGGAACAAATGCCTTTTTTGATTTAATGATGGAATAATCAAAGGCATCTGCTCCCAATCCGTAGGTCTCTTCCGCGGGGGTGAATAAAAGCTCGATTGGAGGATGATCGAGCCCTTCTTCATATATATTTCTGTATGCTTCATAGATAACTGTAAGTGCCGCTCTGTCGTCGGCACCGAGAACCGTGGTTCCGTCGCTTGTTATACGGCCGTCCTCATGAAGTATCACTTTTTTATCGAGCCCCGGAGATACAGTATCCATATGTGCGCAGAAAAGAAGTGGTTCAGAGTCCTTTCTTTCTCCGGTTCCCGGGATAAAGCCGTAGAGATTTCCGGTATCACCGCCTATCTTTTCTCCGGCTGAGTCTTCGGTTAAGGAGACGCCAAGGTCACCCCATATTTTTATGAGGTGATCCGCAACCTTTCTCTCCTTGTAGCTGATACCGTCGATTCCCGCAAGCTCTACGAAGGTGTTAACTATTCTGTCTTTATCAATACTCATTTTTTAAAAGTCCCTTCAGAGGATTAATGCTTGCATCTTCTCTCAGGATGCTGTTGTTTGGATTCACAGGGCATCTGTCATCATGTGATTCGAAATTCCAGTGAGAAACTGAAATCTCGCTCTGATAGTCTTTTGCTGTCTCTCCCTTTGGATGACGGAGGTAAATGTCTCCCTTTGGATCAGAGGAAAGTGCTGCGCGCTGTCCGTCGTCAGCCCAGAGCTTGTCGTAGTCGATCTGACTTCCGATCCTCACGTTCCAGTCAGCAAAGAGCTTGTCCTTGTCTCCGGCAGGTCCGAGAACCAGGTCGTGAACGAATGTGGCATTCCTGAAGGCAGGGATGCTGTAAAGCTCCTTCATATAGGCATAGATATTTGGATAATCCGCGATCCTGTGCTTTACAGGACCGACATTTCTGAAGTATCCCGTATCCCAGCGAACGATGGTCACGAAAAATCTGATATCGGAATCCGTTATATAGTCTCCGAAGAGGAATCTGTTCTCTGACAGTCTCTTTTCAAGCTTATCCATGGAGTCATAGAAGTCGTCAAATGCAAGGTCATAGGCTTCCACGGACTGGCAGAAAGCCATTCTGTAATGACTGTTGTTGATGTGCGGGAAGAGCCAGTCATTGAACTCGTCGATCACGTCCCTGTACTTTACAGGATAGAGGTCAGGTGCATCCTCAGGCTGGAAGGCTCTGAAATTGACCTCCAGATAGTTGGTCATTCTGTGGTAGTCATTGTTTACAGCCTTCTTTTCCCTGAGATCTACGATGGTAGGTGTGGTGGCGCGACCCTTGAAATCAGGATCTGCATTCTTATAGAACTCTGACAGGAAGTAGGCACCGGTCTTCGGATCCTTGAAGCCCTCCTGATCACTGAAGCCATGACCGTACTTGTTGGATTCGCCGCTTCTTGATGTTCTCTGGTCTGAGATCACATCTGTTAGCCCAAGAATGTCTCTTACGATGATCGGTCTGTTTGACCAGTTGCAGCCCTTCATCCAGTAGATCTGATATCTGTCTTTTTCAGGTTTCCACTGTCCTTCACCGTCACCTGCTTTCGCGGTAAAAGCATTGGGCTGCCTTACAAAGCCGCCGTGCTCGTCTATTTCATCCTTCACCTCAACAGGTCTTGGGGGTACTCCTCTTTCCGCGGCAAATCTGTCCGCCAGCTCGTCTGAGTAGCCGATAGAGCTATCTTTGGTGATAACGTTCTGAAGTCTTTCTCTGTGATCTGCGATGCAGCATACATTGCTCATTTCTGTGTCCTCCTGAGGTGTTTTAAAAAATCGGTTTAAAGGATGAATCATAAATATCCATGCAGAGCCGTATTTCGTGAAGAAAAACTAAAATCAGATGATGTAGTCCGGCTGATTCATGAGATTCATCTTCGCGAAGAAGTCCTTGGTACGCTGATTCTTCGGATGCTCAAAAACCTCCGCAGGGGTTCCGTCTTCAACGATATGTCCCTTATCAAGGAAAATGACCCTGTTGGAAACATTCTTGACGAAGCTCATCTCGTGGGAAACCAGCAGCATGGTGTAGCCCTTTCCGGCGATGTCCTTTATGACATCAAGTACTTCGCCAACCAGCTCAGGATCAAGTGCCGATGTGGGCTCGTCCAAAAGAAGAAGCTGGGGCTTCATGGCGAGAGCTCTTGCGATGGCAACTCGCTGCTGCTGACCTCCGGACAGATGCTTGGGATAATGATTCGCCCAGGAGGTCATACCGACCTTTGAAAGCTCCTGAAGCGCTATCTTTTTTGCGTCTTCTTTGGGAAGCTTCTTTACTACCACGAGGCCTTCCATGACATTCTCAAGCGCTGTTTTTTTCTCGAAGAGATTGAACTTCTGGAACACCATACCTGTATGCTGTCTGAGTGCATTGATTTCTTTTTTGTTCTTTTTTGACAGGTCTATCTCTTTATCTCCGAGATCAATGGAACCTTTTTCCGGAAGTTCCAGCTGGTCGATGCATCGTAAAAGTGTAGATTTACCTGTTCCGGAGGGACCGATGATGCCGATGACATCCCCCTCCTTTATATCGAGACTTACGTCATCGAGAACCACGTTGTCATGATATTTTTTAGAAAGTCCTTTGATCTTTATCATGCTGTCACCTCGTCTTGAATATTCGGATAGCAGATCCTTTGTTTGGAGCTTGAATTCTGCCTAAGTTCCTGATGCCACCGAAACCTGTTCTGGCAGCAGGTGATGAATCTGCATTTTCTTCTTTCGGAATGTAGTTCGATACCTGATCAGGTATGGCAAGTTTCTTTTCTGCTATCTTCAGAACCTGCTCGATAATGATGGTTATGACCCAATAAATGATGGCTAAACTTACATACACTTCGAAATATCTGTAATTTCTTCCTCCGAGAATCTTGCCTTCCGCAGTCATTTCAACTACTGCACAGGTAAAAGCAAGGGAGGTACCTTTTATAACTGAGATAAGTGAATTGCCAAGAGATGGAAGTGCTACTGTGAGTGCTTCAGGGAGGATGATTCTTCTAAGTGCCTGAAAGTAGGTCATGCCCAGAGCGCTTGCAGCTTCGATCTGTCCGTCTCCCACTGAAAGAAGGGCTGCTCTTATGAACTCGGCATTGTAAGCGGACTGATTGATCCCGAGGGCGATGACTGCATATACAAAACCGGAAACATCTGCCACTTTAAAATCGGTACCGTATTTAAAATTGACCCATTTGAAGAACATGGGGATCCCGAAATAGGCGATATAAAGCTGTACCAGTATCGGAGTTCCTCGTATAAGGGATATGAAGAAGCCTGCTATCTGTTTCAGAACAGGAACCTCTCTTATCTTTATAATGGCAAGAAGGAGTCCTATGGTGATTCCTATGAACATGGAGATAAAGGCAAGCTCAAGAGTTATGGGAAGAAACTGTAAAAGTGTCGGAATCTGGGTGAAAACCAGTTTGAAGTCGAAAATGTTAGTCATAGGGCTTCCTCTTTTCTGTGAAATAAACATTTTGAAGTTATTTTCAGTATGAGCTGACCAATTGTGTCTGATAGAACCTGACACAAGACGTCGTTGTTGTTGGTAATTATGGCGCAGGAAGCCGCTTTTGTATAAGACGCTTATTTTATAGGTGGGTATAAATTTTACCTAACAAAAAGACCGTTTCATGAAACGGTCTTCAGAGAATATATTTTGATTAAAACAGATCCAGCATACTGTCGAGATAAGTTTCTTCTCTTACCTTGAGCTGATACTCAGGCTTTGTCATATAGTAGAGTAAGAATTCGAAGATCACAGCACTTCCGAGGCTGCGTCCCTCGATTTTGAAATTTGAAAAACCTTCCGGCACATATACATTCTGTATATCCTTTATTCCGATAAAGCCGGGGTTTTTCATGGCATCGGAAAATCTGTAGCCCTTATGTGCATCAGGGGATACGCAGATGTGGTCCTCGCAGGCTTCGCCGAGATTCTTTCTGCTGACATTTTCATAGCATCTTTTTCGGTCGTAGCAGCCATACCAGCAGCACTCATTGCATAGAAATTCCACCTTTTGCTTTAGTGCCAGGGGCAAGGCATCAAGCCTTAAATGCTCTTTGTTAAGCCTGAAATCCGGTACCACGAAGCTGAATTCTTCCCGATTAAGTTCCTTTTCGAATTCACTGAAGTCTGTCAGAACCTTTGTGGTGGAAGAAACAAAATAGTAATCAGGATAGTTTGATCTTATATGATCAAGCAGCAGATCAGAGTGGATGATCACTCCGTTTTTTACATTTCCGCAGTGTTCGAACATCTCACATAAGTCATTACATTTCCTGTCTGCCAAATGCCTCTCTTCGAGAAGAGAATTACTGAAAGTCAGACGGGCTGATATATCGTATTCCCTCATTAGGGAATATACATCTTTCGGATCTTCTTCTCCGAAACCGACCCGGCCTCCAGCCCAGAGGCAGTCCTGAGGAGCTCCATATATGGAGCCTATCTCACACCAGTCATAGAAATATTCTCTATGTTCGCGAAAAAGAGGCAAAAACACTCTATACAATTCATAAAATTCAAACAGACCCGGAAGGTGATAGTATACCGTTATATCTTTTTTCATTTATCCATCCATACATTCTTTCTTATCTTTATTTTGATGATATTGACCTGTTCAGCATGTTCGTCATAGAAGTATTCGATCTCCTCAGCGGAGTTTTCTATCATGGTAAGGGACAGTGTGTTATCAGAGTGTCTTATGTCAAATTTGTCTCCGCCATATGAAGCTGTTATACAGCATCTGTCATCCTGTTCCGAATACTCTACTGTCAGATTTACAGGAAGTCGTCCGCCTTCAGGGAGCAGAATCTGCTGTACGAGTTCTTCTATAACAAGTCGTATGCGATATTTATCTGCTGAAGAAACATCGTTTTTCAGAAGATAAGCGTCAAGCTCTGTGTTGAGGCGGATGAAGTCATAGCGTTTTGTGTCGATGACTGCTTCAAATATCTTCAGCTTTCGGATAAATCTTCGGGTCAGCTCCTTCTTCGGGGAGTCAAAGATTTCCTCAGGAGTTCCCTCCTCATAGATACCGCCTTCATCCATATAGAAAACTCTGTTGGATATACTTTTTGCCAGATTCATCTCATGAGTCACGATCATCATGGTGGTTCCGCCTCTGCTGAGATCACGGATCACCGCCTGAACTTCAGAGACCATGGTAGGATCCAGAGCGCTGGTAGGTTCGTCGAGAAGAATGACCTCCGGATCCATGGCGAGGGTCCTCGCGATGGCGGCACGCTGCTTCTGACCGCCTGAAAGTTCATCGGGATAGCTCAGGGCCTTGTCCTCCATTCCGACTCTTTTCAGCAGTTCCATGCCATTATCATAGGCTTCCTGTCTGCTCTTTTTCAGAAGATCCATGGGGGCCAGCATCAGGTTTTCTATGACAGTGAGATGTCCGAAGAGGTTAAAGGACTGAAAGACCATGCCCATCTTCTGTCTGGCTTTTTTGATGTCATAGCCTTTTTTGGTAATGTCTTCGCCGTCAAATATGATCTGTCCGGAGGTGGGCTTCTCCAGAAGATTCATGCATCGGATAAGAGTCGATTTTCCTGTGCCTGATGGACCGATCACAGCTATCACATCACCATTGTTGAGTGTAAAGGAAACGTCCTTTAGCGGCGTTACAGAGCTGTATTTTTTTGTCAGGTTTCTGATCTCAATCATGAGTGTTCACCCTTTTTCTCTTCGTCAACGCCCATCCAGATATCGTCTATTTCCTTAAGGGTGCCGTCAGCCCGGATCTTCTTTAAAAATTCATTCAGCTCCTGGCACAGTGCCGCGCTTTTCTCATCGTTCATAATAAAATCCTTCCATGCTCATGATTTTGTATATATTAAAGAATCGGCAGGAAAAAGTGTTTAATCACAGTTTTACAAAAAAACTCATGACCATACTTAAGCTTAATTCTGAGCGTAAGTTGGTCATGAGTCAATTGGTTTTAGACATCTTTTTCTCTTTGTAAATCGGTAATTCAACAGGTAATTAATGTCTTTTTCCATTCGTTTGTAAGTTTTTCGAGTCCCCAGGCTGCATTTGCAGGGCTTGTGGAGGGGAGACATACGGCATTCCGTTTTATCTGGTCCCTGATATATTTATTGAAATATTTTTCTGCAGTTTTTCCGTTTACTATGATGAGGCGGATGTCTGAATGATTAAGGATCTCAGACAGATCATTGGGAACAACATTAGCTATGCTTGAATCTGAGGAGCCTTTGATGTCACAGGAACTGATCACGTCCCAAAGTGCGATATGATGCCTTTTCAAAAGCAGTTTCTTATCTTCTATGTTCACCGGAACCTCATCATCGAAAACCGAGGCGATGACCTTCCAGAATCTGTTCTGGGGATGTCCGTAAAAGAACATTTGCTCTCTCGATTTGACTGAGGGAAAACTTCCAAGGATCAGTATTTTGGACTCGCTGTCATAAAGTGGTGGAAACGGATGCTGAACATGTGTCATGGGTGATATGCTCCTAAAGTTCCTTAAAGATACAAAAATTCTGTTTTTAGTCTGTTATTTCCCGGGGTTATCCTGTAAACAGACATTGGGATCCTTGTCTTCGGATAAATAAGGTTCGTATTGGGTTCAGGAATCAGTACTTCGTCGCGGCCATCTCCTGCAAGAGAATGAACGGTGCATGTGAAGTCAGATACTGAAACAAGAGTACTCTCACCTGATGAATGTGAATCAGAGCCTCCTTTTACAAATGCAGGCTGTTCGGGAATAGCGAATCCGCAGTCGTAGGCGGTTATCTCAACATCATTATAGAGCTTTTCGGAAACATCGACCATATGCTCTCTTATATGCCCTTTTTCTGTAGGACGTAGTATGGTGATCACGTCAATGCCTCTGACGGGACTCCAGTGCATCTCGATATGATCTTCATCGATTATATAGCCCTCTTCTGTCTTGTTCTTTGTGTATACGAATCCGTCTATTACAAATGCAAGAGTGGAGTCGGGAGCATTCTCCTCAAGGCTCACATTTGAACGGGCAATGCTGAAGCCGAATTTACTGCTATATGCAAACTTTGAATATTTTTCAATATTGTGGCTGTGGCCTTCGTGAGAGGTTTTTCCCGGTACCAGTGTTGTGACCTGATCACAGTGACCATCCCGTACAGAACGCTGAAGAAGCATGGGTACATGGGGCAGGAAAATGCATTCGGATACTTCATCTTGCTCATTTTGTAAATGTATCGGTTCTTTTGATCCTGGATCAGGACTGAGCCTGTCTTTAATTTCCCAAATCCTGTCATCATATGGCAGAGCCAGATAGAAAAATGCCTGAAGCGCCCAGTATGGTGAACCGGGAGCATTGTAGCTCTCAGACATCTGGAGGTTTCCATAGCCGTATCCTATGGTGAGGACTCCGGCATTGTCAAAGATCGGGCGGCTAAGCCACCATGATAGATTTCTGCTGATGAGCTTAAGTATCCTTGATTCCGGTATGGGATATACTCCTGTCATAAGGCAGGTTGACCAGAATGCACTCTGTGCAAAACGATAGGTCATGGATCGTCCATATGGGAAGCAGCTTCCGTTATCATCAAAGAAATGCTCATAATCCCTTCCGAACTCCATGGCTCTTTCAAGAAATCTCTCTGAACGTTCAGGATCTTCCTCCTTCATAAACTCTCTGTAGATAAGTCCGAAGCTCAGCATGACAAAAGGATTGTAGTAGTCTTTGTCTCCGCCGTTTCCGTCGTTGTACCAGCCGCCTTCTGCGTAGTAATCATCGATCATTATGAGACCGTTTTCCATATTCTCTTTACTGTATGGAAGCCCCCGGACCTTCAGCGCAAGGTTCGTGATGATCTGGAAGAATTGCCAGTTGCAGGCGCAGAGATCGTGCCGGTTACATTCATTGAGCCAGTTCGAAAGATTTTTCTTTGCAGGTTCTGAAAGTGTATCAAAGAAAAATTCAGGAGCATAAAGCATGGCAAAGCCGATAGCCGGCATCTCACAGAATTTCTGATCGAAGTCATGACAAAGTCCCCAATAATCCGGAGACTCAGGATCGGTTCCCACAGTGATACCTCTCTGATAAATTCTGATAAGTTCAGCTGTTATGGTTAGGTGGTCTTCGATTATTAAGGTGGTTTTTTCAGATGTGGCTATAGCATCTTTTATCCATTTTTTCTCTTTTGGACTTAATCCGGCAGCAAGAGGAACCAGCCCCCAGAGAGGACGTGCAAATGCCTCCATCTCCTGTGAAGAAAGTTCGTAGTGGGTCCGGGTATCTCCTATTCGAAGCCTGGCTCTTGATTCAGAAAAGAATGGAATGAGCGGTTTCAGAATGCGGAGAAGGATGTCCTGAGCCTTTTTTTTATCAGTGAAATCCGATGAAGTGATTCCGGATAATGTCATAATTGTCTCCTTGATGGTTTTTATTTAGCCTTATATCCGAAATTCGGAAGCTTCTCCCAGCGGCTCCTAAGGAAATGTGCAGCCATTTTCGGACGACGCTCCTTGGTGAAGACACCCTTACGATTGCCATCCGCCCTGTACACACCCTGGATGGTGCCGAAATCTGCGAAGGCCCAGCATTGTTCTCCCATAAAGAAGTCCCGCTTGTCGAACTCCGCATCTATACGGCGATAGTACTCCGCCTGAAATTCCTCCGTCCACATCTCGGCAACTGTTCCGTGAAGTCCCGGCAAAGTATCACAGCCGTACTCTGTGACCATCACAGGCTTACCCTGCTCTGCCCAAAAGTCAAGCTCCAGATTCCATGCATAGATGGCGCTGTCCATGTCGCCGCAGAGGTTGTACCAGCCGTAATATCGGTTAATGCAGACCACATCCATTGTTCTCGTGGTGATGTCCCTTGTGTAGTCATTCTGACAGCAGACAAGGGTGACAGGTCTGTTCTGAGGATCCAGCTCATGGGTGTACTCGTAAAGCTCATGCCAGTATCTGTAGGCAGATTCCGGGAAGTTCTCAGTGTCCGGTTCGTTTCCGAGGGACCACATGACAACTGAAGGATGGTTCTTGTCTCTTGCCACAAGGTCTTTAAGGATGCTCTTATGATAGTCCTTTATAGGGAAGGTATAGGGATCCACTACTCCGCCGCCGGCGATACCCACAGCCGGTGTTTCGTCAATGATAACGATACCTTCTCTGTCACAGAGCCTGTACATCTCCTCCGCATAAGGATAATGACTGGTTCTGAAGCTGTTTGCGCCTATCCAGTGGAGAAGACTCACGTCCTTTACATTGAGTCCTTCGTTAATGCCTCTGCCGGAAACGTAGAAGTCTTCATGCTTTCCGAAGCCCTTGAAGTAGAAGGGCTTTCCGTTGATAAGGAACTTTGTTCCTTCGACTTTAACAGTGCGGATACCGAATTCCTCTGTGTATTCGTCTTCTCCGAAATGAACACGCAGGCTGTAGAGGTATGGATCCTCCGGCCATGGATTCCAGAGATGAGCATCGGGGATACGGATGGCGCCGGAAGCGCCTGTTGCTTCGGCAATGACTTCGCCATCACGGTCCATAACTTCTACATAAATTTCTTCTTCACCAAAAGCCTCAACACAGTAGTTCACCACTCCGTCATTTCCATCGACATCAGGTATGATGGTCACATCCTTTATGTAGTCAACAGGAGTCGTGTAGATGGAAACATGTCGGTTGATTCCTGCGTAGTTAAAGAAATCGAAATTCGGAAGATTAACGATGCCTCGGTGTTCCTTTGCTTTCTGAACCGCAGGGACCTGAGCATTGTCAGAACCGAAGAAGGCGGTACCCTCTTCATTTCCCATAGGAAGGGTGTGGTGATCCACACGGTTGTTGCAGGAAACAGTGAGCTTTATTTCTTCACCGGGCTTTACAAGATCGGTTATCTCAGTTTCAAAAGGAAGGAAACCGCCTCTATGGGTCATGAGCATTTCGCTGTTCAGCCATACTGTACTGTCGTGGGCAACGGCATCGAATCTTAGGAATAAACGCTGCCCTCTGAAAAAGTTCGGGATCACACAGGTCTTTTCATAATAGGCTTCACCTGTATGATTTCTGTAGACCGGATCTTCACGCTGATCGTTGTAGGAGGCCGGAACATAAAGCTCTTCCGCATCCTTTGGAAAATGCTTCTCCCACTGCTCCGTCTTAGCTTCACCTTTATCTATTTTAAACTTCCAGAGACCGTCAAGCTTCATAACGGCCCGGGCTTTGTTTTCTATTGGAAATAACATCGTTGTCCTCCGTAAACATATTTTTAACACTTACCAGTAAATATTCCAATCCGGGTTACAGAGCCTTGTGAGGGCTTCCATGTAGTAGTAATCTCCCCAGATTATACATTCGTCCACACCCTCTTCTGTGCAGGTGTTGAATGGTGTCTTCTTGCTGTAGGTCCCGTGAAGTATCTGACCGTTTGAACTGTCACTGCTCTTCACGCGGTAATCGTCGAAAAGTGCCTTCATGAGTTTCTTTGCTACAGAACTGTAGTATTCAGCATCGGCAGGCTCCAGGTACTTCGACATTTCAAGCATTCCGCAGGCCGCAATGGCAGCGGAGCTTGAGTCTCTCGGCTCTGTTCCCTCCGACTCATCACCGAAGGTAAGGTCCCAGAAAGGAATGAGATCCTTGGGGAGATGGTTCAGGAAATAGGTGGCTATACGCTTGAAATATGCGATGTACTCTTCTCTCTTTGTGTACTTGTATGCCACTGCTGTGCCGTAAATGCCCCATGCCTGGCCCCTCGCCCATGCGGAACCGTCCCTGTAGCCCTGACAGGTGGAACCATGTGAGAATTCTCCTGTTTTTGGATCAAGGAAAACCGTATGCCATGTGGAGTCATCCTCTCTCAGTATATATTTCATTGTTGTGTGGATATGTTTTTCGGCAATGTCTCTGTATTTCACATCACCGCTTACCTCTGATGCCCAGTAAAGAAGCGGGAGGTTCAGAAGGCAGTCAATGATGAAACGGTAGTTTCCAGGATCATCCATGGAACCCCAGGCCTGCAGAAATTCTCCTACAGGATGGAATCTTTTTATGAGCTGATCTGCCGCAAGTATGGCGGCTTCTTTTGCTTTTTCGTTTCCTGTAAGCTTGTAGGCTGCAACACAGGACGGACTGAAAAGAAAACCCATGTCATGATTGTCTACATCGAACTTATCTTCGATTCTTTTATGGAAGGATGAAACCTGAGTGAGACCGGCATTTAAAAGCCTTTCTTTCTTTTTATCGTTGGCTCTTTCGTAGGAAAGCCATAGCTCTCCGGTCCAGAAGCCGGTGGTCCAGTTTCTGTTCTCTCCCGGCTTATAGAAACCTGAAAAACTTGCAGGTCCCGGGAAACTGTCTGTAAAATCCGGAAGGTTTCTTTCCACCTGAGTGACTGCAAAATCGAGAGCGGTGGTTACCTCTTCTTCTGAAATTTCTTTATATTGAGCGATGTCCTGCTCCTTTATCCAAGTTGCCATCATGTATAGCCCTTTCTGAATATTCTTTAGATTAAAGAGAAACCGAAGTTCAAATATGACTTCGGTTTCTACTCGTTTAACATTATCCCTTTACGCCGGAGCTTGCGATTCCTGCAACGAAATACTTCTGGAGCATCAGGAATACGATAACTACAGGAATAAGGCTGATGCAGGAAGCGGCCATGATGAGACCGTACTCTGCGGAATACTGTGATATGAACATCTTGAGACCGATCTGAAGAGTTTTCTTGCTCTCAGATGTGAGGTAAATGAGTGGTCCGAGGAAGTCATTCCAGGTATTTACAAATGTGAAAATAGTCAGTGTAGAAAGAGCAGGCTTCGAAAGAGGAAGCATGATGCTCAGATAGATCTGATACTCGCTCATTCCGTCGATTCTCGCGGCTTCACAGAGAGAATCAGGGATGCCCTCATAGAACTGACGCATCATGAAAACACCGAAGGCTGTGAATGCCTGAAGTATGATGATGGACAGGTGGGTGTCAGCAAGTCCAAGCTTTCTCATGAAGAGGAACTGAGGAACCATGTAGGACTGCCATGGAATCGCAATTGTGGCAACATATGCGAGAAAAAGGAAGTCTCTTCCTCTGAATCTGAGTTTTGCAAATGCATATGCTGCGAAGCTCGATGTAAGAAGCTGGAAGAAAGTCACGATAAGAGTGAGCTTTACTGTGTTTTTTGTGAATGTAAGGAGCGGTATCTTTGTCCAGATGTCAAGATAGTTTCTCCACTGCGGCTCATATCCGAACCACTGATAAGGTATAACGAAGATGTCCTTGTTGAACTTGAGTGAAGCTGTGATCATCCATATGAAAGGAATGAGCATGATCGCTGCGAACACTATAAGTACTGTATATACCAGAGTCTTTCCTATTGTTTCATTTGTTGATTTGCTTTTCATTTCAAGTATCCTCCTGCCATATTATCTGGGAAAGCCGGCCCATTCAAGGCTCGCTATCGCGAGGGGCCGGCGTTGGGTGCCAGATTCCTCCGGAATCAGCCACATTATCTGGGAAAGCCGGCCAATGGAATTCGCTTCGCGAAGGGCCGGCGTTGGGTGCCAGATTCCTTCGGAATCAGCCACATTATCTGGGAAAGCCGGCCCATTCAAGGCTCGCTATCGCGAGGGGTCGGCGTTGGGTGCCAGATTCCTTCGGAATCAGCCACATTAGTCATTAGCGTAATTCTTCTCGCCGCTGAACTGGATTATGGTGATGGCAAGAACGATGGCGAAAAGTACCAGAGAGCCTGCGCTGGCGATACCGAGATTCCAGTTTCTGAATGCCTCCTCGTAGATGTAGTAGACAAGAACGATGGCTGATTTGTTAATGACTCCGTTGCTGCCTCCTGCGAGCATATATACGATGTCGTAAACCTTGAAGCAGTTGATGGTGAGCATGATGATAACGAAAAATGTTGTAGGTTTTAACTGAGGAACGGTAACATACTTGAACTTCTGCCATACATTGGCACCATCGAGTCCGGCCGCCTCATAAAGCTCTGTGTTTATGTTCTGAAGGCCTGCAAGGTAGATAACCATGTAGTAGCCCATGTTCTTCCAGATCGAAAACATGATGATAGTCATGAGAACAGTCTTTGGAGAGGCTGCCCACTTGAGAGCAGGTACATGGAATATGTTAATTAAGAGCTGGTTAATGACTCCGCCCTTCGCCGGTGTGAAAAGCATGTTCCATACAGCGGCTACCGCAACCAGTGAAGCTACATAGGGGAAGAAGGTCACTGTTCTGAAGAAGTTTCTGCCCTTTATCTTCTGATTGAGAAGGATGGCGAGACCGAGAGCTATGATCAGTGTAAGAGGAACTGTAAAGATACTGTAGATAACAGTGTTTTTCAGAGATGCCATAAAACGATCATCAGAAAAGATGGTCACGAAGTTCTGAATGCCTACGAATTTCCACGGGTTACTTCCGTCCCACTCCATAAAGGCCATGATCATGGCGAGGATGATGGGACCAAGAGTAAATATGGCGAAGCCGATGAAATTCGGAGCTATGAAGGAATAAGCAACCAGTGCCTGCTTAAGCTTTCTGCGATTCGCTTCCTCTACGCTTACTGATTTAACTGTTGTAGCTGCTGTCATATAGTGCCTCCTGCTTTTTGTATCAAAACTGCATTCATAAATCGGAATTATCCGGTGAATGGATCCGGTTTTGATGATCATTCTTAGAATAAGGGCCGCCGCACTGTCGTGCGACAGCCCCTGATCTTTTTTTATTCAAGTAAGTATATTTCTGTCAAACAAATGTGAGCATTAGCCGATGATAGCCTGAACACCTTCGTTCATAGCCTGAACTGCCTCATCGATAGTTGAAGACTCTGTCATGATGAGGTCATGCTGCTCGTTGAGAACTGTCTCGATCTCTGATGACTTGTCGTTTGCAGGCATCTCAAGGTATGTGTGAGATGTGATGAGAGCATCCTTAGAAGTATCATCCTGTGGGAAACCATCCATAGAAGCGATTGCAGAAACGATGTTCTCGTTTGTCATTGCAGGGATGTTACCTGTCTCGGCAAGAACCTGTGCACCATTCTCTCCTGTTACGAACTTGATGAAGTCCCAGGCCTCGTCCTTGTGAGGAGCTGATGTAGGAAGTGCAAGAGCTGTGATAGTTGCAAGAGTTGAACCAGCCTCAACACCTTCAGCGTGAGGATACTTTACCATGCCCCAGTTTGTGCAGTCTGTGTACTCACCTGACTTGATCTTGTTGATGAGTGTAGCGATGAACCATGAACCCATATTCATCATAGCAACATTGCCCTGAGCGAATGCATCGCTGTAGTGAAGACCCTGAGTCTTAAGTGTTGCATAATCCATGCACACACCGTCCTGCTGCTGCTTGAGAACCATCTCATAGTATGGCTTTGTGAAATCGTAGTTGCCGCCAACGATGGTGTTCTTTCCATCGAGGATACCGTCAAGCTGGATAGTTGATCTCCATGTGTGATAGTGAGCACCGTAAACCTCTGAACCAGGTGTTGTGTCTGTTACCTTGCGAGCCAGCTCATCGTACTGCTCCCATGTCATATCATTTGTAGGATAAGCAACGCCGGCCTTGTCAAATACGTCCTTGTTGTAGTAAAGAACCCAGATATCTGAACGGAATGGAAGCTCATAGAGATTATCGTTGATAGTTACCTGATCTGTGATTCCGCCGTACTGCTGAAGGTCGATTCCTGCCTCTTTGATCTTGTCATTCAGTGGCTCCAGAACCCCCTTGTTTACGAGTGTCATGTAACCCGGAACATCCTTGATAGTAACAACATCGAAATCTGAGCCTGAGCCGGAAAGCTGTGTTCCGAGAACAGTTGAGTAGTCTGTTGAACCGAGGTCTATCATTTCAATGTTTACATTTGGGTGATCAGCCTTGTATGCATCGATAAGCGGCTGATAATAAGTGATGGATGATGCATCCCAGAGTGCCCACTTCAGTGTTACGGCATCTCCTGTTGCTGCCTCAGTTGCAGCTTCAGTTGCCTTTTCTTCCTGAGCCTTTGTCTCGGCTGCTGCAGCTGTTGTTGCCGCAGCTGTTGTTGCAGTTGTTGAGCTTCCGCCGCAAGCTGCAAGAGATGTTGCTGCCATTGATGCAACCAGCAATGAACTAACGATCTTCTTCATGTTTGTCCTCCTGTTTTCGGGGTTTATTACCCGGTTGATTTTTGCCGGAACCCTCAACGGGTTCTTGATCCGATTGTTTTCGTTGGGTCAATGTCTACACTCCTTTTCGAGTGTTTCCGGCACATTGCCTTAAGCTTGAATTTATTGTAGAATTTCTCTGTTTTTAACGGAATACAAATTTTTCAGAGCAATTTTGCTTTTTTTTAGCAGGTTTTGAAAAGATGTATTTTTATTTAAAAAAGATGTAGAAAATTTCGAATCAGTTCTTTTAATGGCATTTTTTAGGTATAAAAGACTAAAAAGAACTTATAAAGGACATAGATCATATGAAAAAAGGTCCGGATATTAATAAAAGACTCAGTTCAATACGATTTCAGATAGTCGTGTATTCCATGGGCTTTGCCATACTGATATCGCTCATGATCACAGCCATCAGCTTTCTTTATATAAGAGATAATCTGAGACGAAATGTGCGCCAGACCGCCATGAGCAGCCTGCAGCTTCTGGGCTCCGAGATGGATAAATCTCTGGACAATGCCACTAATTTCGCACTTTGGACCACCATAGACAGTACCATCAACACCTACCTTAACAGAATGACAGCGGGAAGTGCCGTATCATACAGAAACGAGCCGTTGACCACTGAGGAACTGCAGGAAAAAAACAGAGTGGAAAGACGCCTTGCGCTTTCCACATGGGAGCATTTTAATGATGAATACAATGCCATGGGACGTACGAGACACATTCAGAGAGTTCTCGTCAGCACCATGGATGGAAGACATTATCTGCAATCAATAAAGAATGCAGCCATCACCTCTTCTACCGGTGTCACGGGAAAGATAATGTCTACCAATTACTTTTATCAGCTTCTCGATGCAGATGACTTTCAGTATTCCGGCTTAAAGCAGAGCCCGGTGAATACGCATTCTGAAGACAGCATTATCCCTATGGTGAGACCCATACAGTCATCGTCCTCTTCAGCCATAGTAGGCTTCGTATACATGGAGCTTTCGCCATCCATCATTACATCAATCTTCAGTGATTACAGACTGGAAAAGGATGAAAGGGTATTTGTTTCTATAGGTGAAGGGCATATATACGAGTATAAGGATGGCAAACTGATGGAATGCACAGTGCCTGACGGTACTGTGAGTTACAGGCTCAAGAATAAGGCATTCAGCCTTTATCTTCTTCCATCGCAACGAAGCATGAACATCAGGATGAACTTTTACATAGCAGTTATAGGACTCATGGGATTTTTCATTATATGTATAGGAATGCTTCTGTGGTATCGCATGAATCATGTGATCACAGTGCCTATTACCAGGCTGCTCAGAAAGCTTGACAGGATAGGCAAGGGAGATTTTACCCGTGACGAGTCTATAGAATGGGATTCGGAGCTGGGAGCTATCGGAGCAGGCATTAACACTCTGTCTTTAAACGTTCAGAATCTGATGGACAAGAAGGTGCAGGACGAGAAGAAAAAGCAGGAGCTGGAGTATCAGATACTTCAGTCCCAGATAAATCCGCACTTCCTTTACAACACACTGAATACCATCAAGTGGATGGCCACCATTCAGGGCTCAGACGGCATCGCTGACATGTCTACCGCTCTTTCACGACTTCTCAGGAATATCTCAAAGAGCAAGGAGAATGTCATCAGCCTCGAAAAGGAGCTACAGCTGGTGAAGGACTATTTCACCATCATGAAGTACCGTTACGGCGGCACCATCGAGCTTGAATATGACATAAAGGATGAGACACTTCTTAAGGCCTCCGTGAACAGATTTTCGCTGCAGCCTATCATCGAGAATGCCATCTTCCACGGCATCGAGCCAAAGGGCGGCGCAGGGAAGATAGTACTTTCGGTTTACTGCAGGGAAAGGGGTGCCGTGAAGGAAATTGATGCTTTGGGCAGCGAATCCCATGAAAGGGAGGCTTCAGACACAGTATCTGAAGGAAAACTTCTCATCATCGAGGTCAGGGATAACGGTGTCGGCATGACTCAGGAGCAGATCGAAAAGACCCTTTCAGGTGAGCTTGAAGGGGCTGATGATTTCTTCCGCCATATAGGAGTTGCCAATGTCTCACAGCGCATTAAGTACACCTTCGGCGAAGAGTACGGGCTTTCCATTATTTCGGAGGTTTCGAAGTATACTATCATGAGATTTACTCTGCCGTATGTAATTAAGGATGAATGATGAACGCAGGATGTATCTTTGTACGGCATGAAATTCAGGAAAGAGAAAAACAGCACATATCGATGCTGATTTATGGTAAAGGATAATGTATAGAGTTTTAATTGTTGACGATGAGCCTCTTGTTCAGGTGGGGCTCAAATCCATGCTTCAGGGATTTGAAAATGTTGAGGTCATAGGTTCTGCCTCCAATGGAAAGGATGCTCTTGATATCATCGGGACACAGAGCCCGGACATAGTTATCGCTGATATCAAGATGCCGGTCATGACAGGACTTGAGCTTTTGGCAGAATCAAATAAACATTATGGACCGGTTCCGGCATTTATCATGCTGACAGCCTATGAAGAGTTCGATATGGTGCGGAAGGCACTCTCCTATCAGGCTGTGGACTATCTCGTGAAGATAGAGCTTGATAAAGAACAGCTTAGCGATGCGATAAAGAAAGCTATAGCCCGTGTAAATCAGGTGAAAAAACCTGCTGTTCAAAAGGACCCGGAACTTTCGCAGAATGCAGATACTGTTCAGCTTGAAGAACTGAGACAGCACTTCATGATGAAGCTTCTCCATGGAGAGTTTGAAGAGGAAACAGCTCTTAAGCATGAAGCTATCAATGTTCAGATGGATTTCAAATACAACAGATATATAGCCGCGTTTGCAGAGATCGTTAACGAAAGCACTAATACAGAGTCTTCACATATGATTACTTTGTATCGCTCCTGCCTCTCAATGACGAGGGAAATAGTTGAGCGTTATGCTCCATGTTATATAGTTTCAAACGATACCGAACATTTTACTATCCTGTTCTTCTTTACAGAGAACACTCCTGTGGCGGAAAGTATGACTCATATTCAGGAAGCGGTGGAAAATGCCCACACCATGATAAACAATTATTTCAATGTTTCTCTTCGATTAGGTATCGGTACCGCCGTATCCGCACCTATGGAGATCCATACTACCTTTGAAGAGGCTGAAGCTGCTGAAAAAGAGGCGGATCATGATGCCCCCATAAGACTTTTCAGCCATATAGTAGGCGCCAATCGTCGTTCAGGTAAGGATAAGCTCATATCCACCATACAGGATTACATTGACCATAACTTGAACGGAAAGCTGCAGCTGAACGAGATAGCCGATGCCTTCGGACTCTCTCCTGCCTACCTTTCAGTTCTCTTCAAAAAGAACACAGATATCGGTTTTTCCGAGTATGTCTACACCAGAAAGATAGAGCACGCAAAGAAGATGCTCCTCTCCGATGATATGAAGGTCTACGAGGTAGCCGATGCCCTCGGATTCGAGTCAGCCTACTACTTCTCCAAGGTATTCAAAAAGGTGGCAGGGGTTTCACCGAGAGAATTTATACAGGCAAAAAGTGAAGGATAAAAAGTCGATTTTCCGAAAAAAAAGAAACTTTATGGCAAGTTGTGTGCTCCTGATTATGTCAGGAGCACTTTTTTGCATATCTTCTTTCATTGGCCTATTCTCCTTTCTTACGAATTCTTACTTATGGTCAGCCTTATAAGATGCAATACGTTTTGCCACGTTGTCCTTGATGTTGTTGTAATAGATTGTGTAGTCGTCTTCATGGAAGCTTTGAGGCCCGAAGAATTCTGCTGCCGCATACTGATCATATTTGGTGTTCGTTACTACGACACCGCGGTCGAGAACTATCTGTGCGTCAGCGCCTATGTCGGTAATCTCATATTCTCCGGTTTCTTCGTTCAGCATTAATGAGCCCAGGTTCTCGCTGGCCGGAGCATAAGTATCATCCAGCTTCCAGTTCAAAGGGTTTATGCTGATGGCACCCGGCAGAACAACTACATTATGGGCATTCTCCTCCACGTTCTTCGGTCCCTCGGTATTCCAGCTCACGATGACACCCGTGTCGGTTTCTCCGGTGGCAAACTTCAGGTGAGGATAGGTATCGAGGTCGTCCTGTGTGACAGAGAATCCGATGACGTAGGCTGTGACCATGCGCTCGTAGTACTCGGGATGTTCCGTGAAGTAGTGCGTCAGTACATACTTGACCATTGATGAACCCTGACTATGCCCTGCGATTATGAATGGACGGCCGGCATTATAATTCTCAAAGTAGTAATCGAGAGCTGCCTTTATATCATCGTAGGATATACCGGAGAGTGCTGCGTCAATGTTTCCGGTCTTCTTGGAGACTTCCCCTGCGTAGCGCATACCGGCCTGACGATAAAATGGCACAAAAACATTTGTGGAATCTTCGTACACACTTGCATTTGTCACGTATTCGCCTAATGCACCAACGATCATCTCGGGGTTGTCGAGGGAAGCATAATCAGGTGCACCCTCTTCAAAACTCGACTCAACGTACACCGTCGAGTAAATATAGAACGTATCGACATCCTTGGTGATCTCCGGAATCTGTACCCAATAATCCTCCTGAGAATAGTCCGGCGCATCAGTATTGCTCTCACCGGAGTCAGTTTCAGTTTCCGTTGCCGGTATCGTAATTTCTGGCACTGATAACTGAGAGTTACAGCCCGCCAGACATAAAGCCATAAGACCGGAGCTTACCAATGCTATAATCTTCTTTTTCATCTATCGTCTCCTTTCATTCCTTAGCTGCCAGTATAACGATCGATTGCCAGCTCTCGATCGTAGTAGAGTTTGTCTTCCGCAATAAGCGTTGCAGCGCCATCCTTAACATCAAGGATATTCACACAGCAATTAAACGGTACATGTCCATGCCAAAAATCATATGGATCTTCATACAGGAAATTGAGCATGGCTCTCAGTGCGCATCCATGTGTCGATACCAGATAAGTCTTATCATCATCTTTAGATATAAGGTCTTTTAGAAACGCCTGTGTTCTTTCCATTACATCTTTGATGCTTTCGCCATCAGGAAACCTGTAATCAAGGACCGGTTTCCTCAGAAAGCTGACCACATTTTCTTTTCTGATACTCATTCCCTCAAAGCTTCCAAAGTTCATTTCTTTAATACGGTCATCAAATGAAACAGAAACTCTGTTTTCGGATTCTCTGAGTATGATCTCCGCTGTTTCCCTTGCTCTTTGCAAGGGACTTGATATGCAAAAATCAAAATGGATGCCTTTCATGCCACGCCCCGTGATTTCGGCAAGAATATGCCCGTTTTCATTTAACGGGTCATCAGTCCATCCCTGGGCATAACCTTTTTTATTTGCATCCGTTTCTCCATGACGAACAATATAAATACGCATTCTTTTACACCCTTGAATCATCAATTCAGGTTCTGTTATTCAGGTACGCTGTGACACGTTTTGCTACATTGTCCTTTATATTGTTGTAGTAGTACATGTAGTCGTAGGCGTGGCGGCCATCCGGACCGAAGAACTCGGCACCGGCTTTGGCGATTTCCGCGGAGGTAGGTGTAAGCTGAGCATTTGTCACGACTACACCCCGGGACAGGTTTATCTGTGCATCCGCACCGATATTCATGATCTCTGACTCGCCTGTTTTCTCATTCTCCATGATAGAACCCAGGTTCATGCTGGCAGGGGCATAGGTTTCATCAAGCTTCCAGTTGAGGGGGTTAATGCTCCTCGTGTTGGGCAGTACGACGATGTTATGGGCGTTGGTCTCCACGTTCTTGGGACCCTCGGTGTTATAGGCGATGATGACCCCCGTATCACTCTCGCCTGTGGCAAACTTAAGGTGCGGGTTGGCTGCAAGGTATTCGTCTGTGACGGAGTAGCCGATGGCGTAGGATGCCACCATGCGTGCATAGTAATCGGAATGCTCTTTAAAGTATGTCTGAAGAAGCATTAAAAGCATTGCCGAGCCCTGACTGTGACCCGCGATTATGAAGGGCCGGCCACTGTTAAAGTGCTCGAAGTAGTAGTCGAGAGCAGCGATTATATCGTCCATGGGCATGCCGATAAAAGCCCCATCTGCGGTTCCGGTATTCTTAAATACTTCCCCAGCGAATCGTAAGCCGGACTGGCGATAGTAGGGCACAAACACGTTGGTAGCATCTGCGAAGGTTGATGCGTGATCCCTGTACTCATTCTTTACCCCAAGCCGCATCTCAGCATTGTCGAGGGTCGCATAATCGGGAGCGCCTTCCTCAAAGCTTCCCATGATGTACTCCGTCGCATAAATGTAGAAGGTGTCAACTTCCCTGGTGATTTCCGGAATCTTGTACCAGCATTCCGCCTTGGAATAGTCGGGTGCAGCACCTGTTGTTTCTGATGACATGTTGTTCATTTTTACTCCTCTCTTATCAATGTTTTCATGAATCCATTTATTTCGTGATATCTGTTCCTGAAAAACGTTCAGAGCTATCCGTATTCTTCTTTACCCTTCTGCCGGAAGATGTGTTGATTTTTAAGCCATGCTTTTACCTTCGAAGTAAACTTCACTCGGGTTGTTGTAGCTGAATCCCTCATGTTCCGCTGTAAGGAGATCTTTGTCGAATACAAGGAAATCAGCATCTTTGCCGGCCTCGATAGAGCCCTTTTTTGCCTCGATGCCAAGCTGTTTAGCTCCGTTGATGGTATAACCAAGGAGCATTTCTTCAATGTTCATTCTCTCACTTAATGGTGGAAACGCCGTAACGGTTCTGCTTTCCTCTTCAAATCTGGTCTTCTCATTTATCCAGCGTGTCATTCCGACTTCCATTGCAAGGTAGGGGCTCCAGTTCCTGAAATCTCCGTAAAAAACCTCATCGCTTGACCATGTCACTAACGCTCCGGTGTCCCAGATAGTCTTGCAGCGGAACATGGAATGTCCGCGCTTTTCTCCGATAAACTCAGGCCAGTACCCGGCAGGATTGCCGCCTACGTTGCCGCTGTGCCACCATGGCGTAAAATTGGCAGTTACACCCAGTTTTGCAAAGCGGGAAAGATCTGCGTCATCCTGAACCCACAGATGGGCACAGGTGACTTTCACACGATACTTGTCTCCCAGCTCCTTTTTTGCAAGCTCCACACCGTCCAATACAACGCGGGATGAAGCCTCTCCAACGGTATGTACATGAAGCTCCAGACCGGCATCATTAAGCTCTTTAAGAATCCCGGCGACTTGCTCAGCATTAAACGCTGAAGCTCCCAGTGCGCCGGTATCCACGTAAGGAGTGACCATAGCTGCGGTCTCGATTTTCAGTGTGCCGTCCATAAAAATCTTCAGAGTGTGAACCTTCATGTGTTCTGTGTCAAACTCATCCCTGAAACGCTTCACGCCCTCCAGAGCCTCCTTCATTTTCCGCGGCTGGGTGAGCACATAACATCCGTCGACATATACAGGCAGCAATCCTTGTTTGTCCAGCTCACGAAGATATTTGTAGATTCGCTCATTGACCTCGTTATGCTCCGGAAAACCGGCATCAAATACACAGCTCACACCATACTTTACGGAGGAGTCAAGCCAGCGTGAGATAGCTGCGCTTATCTGCTCATCAGTCAGGTCATTTACGCCATCGAAGAGAATTGGCCAACTCGCGGTTTCATATGAGTTTCCGGTCACATGCCCGTCCTTTCGCACAAAATAAGCGAGTCCCGGCACAGGATCCGGCGTGTCATCTGTGATACCATGGGCCTCAAGGACTTTGGAGTTCACCCAGTTGCTGTGTACTTCACCCTCCAGGACCACGATCTCTGCGTCCGGGCATATAGCATCGAGATCTTCCTTTGAGAGCTCCTCTCCATTAAGACAAGAACGCTCCATCATGAATCTGTAACGCTTTAGTCCCGGATTGTTCCTGATATAGTCTGCCATATATTCAAGACAATTCTTTTTAGTGGAACACATTACGGGAACACCCAGATCTGTGTATTCAAACCCGACGCCGGTGGTCACATGGACATGGCTGTCAATAATGCCGGGCATGATGAACTTTCCGCCGAGGTCTGTGACTTCACCTTCAAACTCCGAAAGCCCGGTCTCATCTCCTACATAGACGAATTGTCCATCCTTCACCACAAGGACAGAAGCTTGTGGATTGTTGTTGTCCGAGGTGAATATTTTTGCATTTTTGATGATCTTGTCTGCTTTCATGGATGCTCTCTTTCCTTTCGTTATTGATTTGATATGCCGGAAATAGATTCGCAAGCTAAACTTACGCTTTATAGACTTCCTCACCGTCAACAATGGTAGCGATAAGATTTGCCTGGGCTACTTTTTCAATGTCATCATGCAGGAAGTCACAGTCATATACCGTCATGTTGGCGATCTTGCCGAACTCGATTGAACCCAGGCGATGCTCCTGGTGCCATGCATGAGCAACATTGATGGTCAGGGCGCGAAGAGACTGCTCACGGGTGATCGCTTCCTTTATATTGTTCCGGGTGTCAGCGCCATCGAACATCCCCTTAGGAAGTGCGCGGGTTTCCGCCATGTAAATGCTGTTTGGAATGCTGAATGACGGAGAAACCGGGTAGTCAGAATGAAAGACCGGATATGCGCCCGCATCAAAGAAGGATTTGATCGGATAGGATTGGCTGGCTAATTCCGCACCGACATACTTGACTTCGATGTCATAGAAGCCCGGAATCGCCGCCGTCCAGAGCGGCGGGACTGCCGGAACAGACCCTGTTCCAGCCATGCGGCGGATATCCTCATCCGTCACAAAGTGCAGATGGGCCAAAACGTTTCGCTGATCCATGTCGCCGGTGATTTTTTCTGCGTCCTCGATGCAGTCCAGCATGAAGTGCGTCGCGCCGCCTCCTTCGGAATGGACGTGAACAGACAGTCCCTCCTTGTCTGCTTCAGCTATCAGTTCCACCATCTTGTCATGATTGTTGAATCTCTCGTTGCCGTGATAACCGGGCTGATCGGCATAATCCTGATTCTGCCAGCCCGTATGCGCTTCGGTCACGCCGTCAAGAAATGTCTTGACGCCAATGACATGGAAGTATTCGCCGCTGTACATAGCCCGGTCTTTGGCTATGCGGGCCACCTCCGCCTTCGGGTCTTCGGGATTGTCCGGAACCATCAGGTAAGCATAGGTACGCAGCTTCAGCTTATTTTCCTGTTCCAACTCGTAGAAAGCCCTGACAGCGATGGGATTGGTGACCTCCACGCCGGCGTCGGCCACTGCGGTGTAGCCGCTTGCAAGGGCCATGTCCTGCCAGGCAAGCAGATAGTCCTTGGCATTCTCGAGGGTGGTGGGAAGCTTGGGGTACAGTTCAAACACAGGTGCCTCACAGATGTAACCGTCCGGTTCGCCGCTTTCGTCCACATGCACCAGGTCATAGCCCATTTTCTTCGCGTAGGCTGCATCAATGCCGGCCCATTTCAACGCCATGGAGTTAAGCAGCATGGAGTGTCCGCCACCGGTCTGCATGAGCAGTATCTTATCGGCACATATCTCATCCAGATACGCCTTAGTGACATATTCATCATTCTCGACCCAGCCCGCAGCCTGGTAAAACGTGCGCTGCGGGTTCTTTTCGATGAAATCTCTAATGATCTCGCGATATTTCGTATAGTCAGTCGGTACAACCTGCGAGAGGTTTGCCTGACCGATCGCGCGGTCACCGGCCAGATAGCTGTGACAGTGGGATTCAAGGAAGCCCGGGTAGATGTAGTTATCACCGTAATCCAGTACCTGCGTATCCGGGACTGCCAGCCGCTTTGCCTCCTCCGAATCGCCGATATAAGCAAACACACCATTCTTGACGAGTGCCGCTTTGGCAAAGGGTCTCTTTTCGTCCATGGTGATAATGTTGCCAAGAATAAGAGTATGTTTCATTAGAATAACCATCCTTCCGCTATTACTTTTTTGAATAAGTCGGGCAACCGGCACTACGGCTGCCCGACTGAAAAAACTATTATTAATTTACCTTCTTACCTCCAAAATATACGTCCTTCGGCTTGTTATAGCTGAAACCTTCTTTTTCAGCTGTAAGCAGATCCTTGTCAAATACAAGGAAGTCTGCATCCTTGCCGACGGTTATCGAGCCTTTTTTAGCTTCGATACCAAGCTGTTTTGCTCCGTTTATGGTAAATCCAAGCAGCATCTCTTCGATATTCATCTTCTGGTTCTCAGGAGGGAATACCTCAGGGAATCTGGTATACTCGTAATTTCTGGTCTTTTCAGTGATTAAACGCGTCATTCCGACTTCCATGCCAAGATACGGGTTCCAGGTCATAAAGTCTCCGAAGGTGATGTTGTCGCTTGACCATGCCACCAGCGCACCGCTGTCCCAGAGCGTTTTGCAGCGGAACTGCTTTCTGGAACGTTCCTCACCGAGCCAGGTAGCACTGACACTGGTATCTCCGGCATGCCAATGCGGAGTGAAGTTTGCGAATACGCCGAGTTTCGCAAAACGATCAAGATCCGCATCATCCTGAATCTCAAGATGAGCACAGGTGACTCTCACATGCAGGTCATCTCCCATCTCTTTTCTTGCCAGCTCCACGCCATCAAGAACTGTGCGTGATGCACGCTCTCCGACTGTGTGAAGGTGAAGATCCAGATCTGCCTCATTAAGCTCCTTTAAAAGCTTCGCTATTCCCTCAGCAGTGAAGGCTGTTGAGCCCAGGGTGTGGATATCCGCATAAGGTGTAACCATAGCCGCGGTATGGATCTTCTGGGTACCATCCATAAATATCTTCATGGTATGAACCTTAAGGTGTTCAGTGTTGTACTCACGCTGTATGCGCTTAAGTTCCCTGAGACCTTCCTCAGCATCCTTTTCAGCATTGACTACAAGGCTTCCGTCAACATAAACTGGCAGTTTTCCCTGCTTGTCCAGCTCACACAGTCGCTTATAGACCTTCTCATGGAATTTCATATCTCCCGGAAGTCCCGCATCAAATACTGCGGAAACTCCGAATTCGACTGAGAAATCTATCCAGCGTTGAAGAGCTGCGTCGACCTGTTCATCGCTAAGTTCCATTCCGTTGTCGAGAATGATGCGGACTTCTGTTGCGCCTTCATACATATTTCCGGTAACATGTCCATCCTTACGCACATAAAAGGCAAGTCCCGGTATGGGATCAGGAGTATCGTCTGTAATACCGTGTCTCTCAAGGATCTTTGAGTTGACCCAGATGCTGTGTCCCTCTCCTTCCTGAATCTGAAGCTCGGCATCCGGACATATAGCATCCAGCTCTTCTTTTACGATATCCTCTCCATTCAGGAATCTTTTCTCCATGAGGAATCTGTAACGTTTCTGACCGGGATTCTCTTTGATATATTTCGCCATCAGGTCAAATGCCTCCTGCTTGCCGTTTGGTTCAAGACGTTCATCGATTTCTGCGTACTCAAAACCCACAGGAATGGTTATATGAACATGGCTGTCAATGATTCCGGGCATGATGAATCTGCCTTCGAGATCTGTAACATCGCCTTCATACTCTGAAAGACCTGATTCCGAACCCACATAGACGAATTTTCCGTCCTTTACCACAAGGGCGGTTGCCTTAGGATTATCCTTGTCAGATGTGAAGATTTTCGCGTTCCTTATGATCTTATCTGCTTTCATGTTTCTCTCCTTAAATACAAAGACTAAACTATCAGATACATAGTTTTGGGCCGGAAAATATATCCGACCATTAGGATCTATAATTGTTTTCATCATTCTACTTAAAAAAAGCGTTAAAAGTCCGTTAAAACAGGAAATTTTCGACAATTAAAAAGGGCCGGATTTTATTCCGATCCCTTCCTGAAAGTCATTATAAAAATGTTTAATTATTTATTCTACTTTGCACCATCGTGCCTCATTTAACGCGCAAAGCACCAATATCAGTATTTGAATTTCTTTCGCAGTGCAGCCATAAATACATTGTATTATTTTAAATTAACCTTATCTGTCAGTTTTTTCTTCCGGGCCCAGTCATATTGGGACATATAAGATCCCTTATACAGATTTAAGGCTCCCGGTTTTCCATCCAGATAATCAAAGTAGTCGCACTGTACTTGTTTTCTGTTTATTCCCATTACACCCCAGCCGCTGACCAGAACAGTTTCCTTACCGATTTCGCGAAGGGTCGTCTTAAGGTCCTTCTTCGCAACACGAAGATAAGAATCGGAGCTCCCACGGAATATAATGTTACAGATCTCAGAAGTGGGACAGAGAATACCTTCTTTGTTTACCAGATACGCGAATAATTCTTTTGCACGTTTTGTAAAAGTAGTCACAGGCTCTCCGTCATAAAAGACTTCAAAATCACCGAAGCATTGAATGTATAATCCCTGCTTCGCCATTTTGTATATGGGAGTATGACGAAGCTGTGATAAAGCATGTTCTATTTTTTCCACCGTGACAGGCTTCATAAGATAGTCGCTTGCGCCAAGTTCAAAAGCCTGAGGAGCATAATCGCTGTACCCGGTGCAAAATACTATATCGCATTGAGGATATACGGTTTTGATACGTTTCGCCAGATCCACTCCAGTCATATACCCGATGGCAATATCCAAAAAAGCGATATTGATCGCAGACTGATTTATAGCGGCAAGAGCATCATCGGGATTATCAAAAGCCACGATTTCCGATTCCGGTAATACCTCATGAAGTCTGTTAGTCAATTGCCCCAGTAGTATGACTTCATCTTCTACAGCCAACACTCTCATATCTTTCCTCTTTCTTAAGCGTTTTATTTACATCTATTACTATTCTGCTTTCGTTTAGGGATTCTTATGGTTACAGTGGTTCCATTACCCGGGGAGCTTATGATATCGAGATGACCATCCACCATTTCACTTATTCGGTACCGTGTATTCTCTATACCTAAATGATGCCTGCCGTCATCAGCAGTTTTAGTAACATCAAATCCTGCACCATTGTCAGAAACCGTAACATTATAATTTTCATCCGTTTCAAACGAACTGATCTTGACCGTTCCGCCACTTCTGGTTTTACAGATTCCATGTTTTATGGCGTTTTCTACCAGTGGCTGTACCGACAGTGCCGGAACAGGAAATGATGTGGCTTTTATGTCATATTCAATATTCAGCTTGTTTGGAAAGCGTAGCTTCTCCAGCCATACATAGACTTTTATGTGGCTTAATTCTTCGGAAAACGAAATGGGATCGCTTTTATTTGCGAAATTGATGTTTTCACGAAGATAATCAGAAAATGCATCAGTAGCCTTCGATGCAAGGGCAGGATCCTTTTCGCATAGTGCCGAGATCACTGACAGGGAATTATAAAGGAAATGAGGCTGCATTTGTGAGATCATGGCAGAAACCTGAAGTTCTATCTGTTCTTTTTCACGCCTTAAAACCTCCTTTTCAAGTTCATCATTGGCATTGAAAAATAAAAGACAGATAGGCAGCATCACGACGAGTATCATCATACCCAAAATTGTGTAATTACCGATTGAATTCTCCATATTCAAAGACATTACAGAAAAAAGAACAGGGGATAAAATGCAGCATAAAAATGAAAGTTTTTGAGTTCTGCTTAATTTAGAAAGAAGCGTAGCCGCACACAATGACGTTAGACAGAATAAATCTATGATGATACTTAAATGCTCCTCTAATCTGTCGGAATAAATACCGGACTCCGTGACATAATAAAGAACCGGTGTATAAAAATTCAGGATTATGGCTCCGGTATAGATTAAAACTCCCGTGAAAATGAATACTGTAACAACGCGTGTAATGACTGAATCCTCTATAAACTGTTTTTGATAGAGCCATATTGTCATAAAAAGAAGTATCGAAAAAAAGTAAGACGCGGCTGTTAATATGGATATAAGGTGTGTATGGTATGGAATCCCGTAGACACAGCCCACAAGAGCATTAAAGAATACTGCGACATACAAATTAAGGAGAAACAGCATATAATAACGCATCACTCCTGAAGTATCTTTTTTTTCAATCAGATATCCTGATAGCAATGTTAAAAAAATGATGCAGAATATAGAAGCGATTCTGAACGTGCTGGAAGAACTATCCCTGAAAATACCGCTTTTTATCAGCAAACCTATACAAAACAGTGATGATAGGCACATGATTACAAACGTCCACCTAAGAGACGTTTTATGATCTGCTGACAAACTATTATGTGTTTGAACCCTTAACTTATCGAAGGTGTTATTTCCAATCATTTTTTCCCTGCCATATAATTCATTACATCATAAACTGACTATCACTTCTTCATATATCACAGCTTCAAGCGGAGCCAGCGTTCCTTTCTGACTTTTATCGTTGGTACTGATAAGAAGCTCTGCGTTTTCCACCACAGAGGTGTCGAAGGATGCAGATTCCGTGGAGAAGTTGATCAGTACGATGGCTTTTCGGGAAGCGTTCTCTCTTATGTAGGCAAAGATCTTTTCGTCATCGTGAAAGAGCTCCTCATAGCGTCCGTCAACAAGTTCTCTGTGAGCACTGCGTAATTCCGAAAGCTTTATATACCAGTTAAGCACTGAATCAGGATCTGCCATCTCTGAGTCTACATTCACTGTTTTATAGTCATCATAAACCGGAAGCCATGGCTTACCTTCGGTGAAGCCGGCGTTTTCTGAACTGTCCCACTGCATGGGAGTTCTTGCACTGTCTCTGGCGAAACGATGAACTCCGGCCAGAGCCTCTTCTTCGGAATAGCCTTCCTCGATAGCAAACTTATAGTGGTTCTTTGTAGATATATCGTTGTAGTCATCAATGGACGGCCAGGAAACATTGACATACCCAAGCTCCTCTCCTTCCATCAAAAACGGAGTGCCGCGCATGGTCAGGAGAAGTGTGCCCAATGCTTTGCCACCGGAAACACGGTCAGCTCCTTCGGGGAGGAAGTGGCTTATGGACCTTGGCTGGTCATGGTTCTCCAGAAACATGGGGTACCAGCCATTGATCTCCGGCTGAGAGGTGGTTTTTTCGCTGGCGGTGAAGATGGATTTAAAATCAGGAAGAGTCCAGGCCCTGGTGGCGCACCAGTTACTTTCATCAGGCAGATCGATGTCTACAAACCCAAACTCAAATACCATATCAAACACACCGTTTTCACCTACCCAGTCTGGAAGATCCTTTGAGGAAACACCGTTGGCCTCTCCTACCGTGAAGATATCGGTGCCGTCCTGTACGGTATGCTTAAATTCGTTAAGATAATCGAGAATTCCGGCTGTGTTTGCAGTCATGGAGTGGATGCCTACGAGACCGTCACCGGCATCCGGTGTACCATCCTTAAATTCTGCGGGTTTCTTTATATAGGTGATGGCATCCATGCGGAAGCCCCCGACTCCCTTTTTGACCCAGAAGTTTGCCACGTCACAAAGAGCTTTTCGAACTTCGGGGTTCTCCCAGTTGAGATCCGGCTGTTCCTTCAGGAAGGTGTGAAGATAATACTGACCGCGGGACTCACAGTATTCCCATGAGGAACCTCCGAAGAAGCTTCTCCAGTTGGTTGGAGCACTTCCGTCTTCCCTCGGATCTGCCCATACGTACCAGTCGCTCTTTGAGTTATCCTTACTGGAAGCGGATTCCAGAAACCATTCATTCTGATCCGAGGTATGATTGAAGACCAGATCCATGATGATGCGAATGTTCAGCTTTCCTGCTTCTTCAATCAGTCGATCCATATCCTCCATTGTTCCATAGGAAGGGTCTATATTGTAGTAGTCGGCGATATCATATCCGTTATCGGCCTGTGGCGATACATAACAGGGAGTAAGCCAGATGGCGCCGACTCCCAATCTCTTCAGATGGTCAAGCTCAGAGATGATCCCGTTGATATCTCCATAGCCGTCACCATCAGAGTCCTTAAAGCTTTTTACATAGATTTCATAGGCGATGGTATCCTGCCACCACTTAAGATCCTCATTAGTCATTGGTCTATCCCCCGTGCTGATGTCTGACCGGCTTTCAGCCACGGGAACCGAAAGGCTTCCGCAGGCGCCTAAAATAGGAGAAAGGGTCAAAGCCAAAGTAGTCAAGATAGCTGTTGTTCTATGCTTCATATCAAATACCTCTTGTATAGAGCATTTTCATATTTATTTTAAATTCTAAATTCCGATATCGGAAGCACTTTTGAAAAAAGCTTTCCGTATTCGTCAAAAAGAAAACATATAGTTGTACCGGGAAGGGATCACAAAAAATGACAAAATAGCCGGTGCAGTTTGAACTACACCGGCGCTGTTCTTATATGTGCGAATTGTTGACATATAAACATCTCGCCTGACGTTTGACGCTTTTGCCATAAATCAGACGAGATATATTATTAATTAAAGAAATTATGATTGAAAAGTTCGCCAAACGGGTTAAATGGTGAACGTGGAGTAAGTGTTTCTGTTATGATTCTTCGCACGGATTTCAACTTGGCTTCATCATCCTTTAATGCTTCCACATATTTAAGGAGCTTGAACTGACCTTCCATGTCTATTCCCATGCTATCATTGTATCTCTTTGAAATATTACTTATGGAGTCATAGGCCTGTCTCAGGCTGCTTCTGTTTTCAATCGTAGCATTGAGGGCTTTTATGAACTCTCTCTTTGTTGTCATATCAGACAGTTCATAAATTGCTTTTCGATTATCAAAATCCTTATGAGCAAATCCATCTTGAGTTAATGACCAGCCATATTCATCTGTTAACAGGAAAATTGTTTCCGATTTTCCGTAGTAGTACAGTTCCTTATCCTGAATGATAGTTAAAAGTCCTGTATGAGCTTCTATGAAGTAATTCTGTATCAAATTAGAATCATTAAAAGGAAGCTTTACTATGCATAATCCATTCTCGATATGCTTTGAATTTATGGCCATGGTTTCAAACTCATGATATCTGTATTCATCATATTTATATAGAGCAGCTTCCTTGGCCATATCCTTAATGGCTTTTTCAATAACTTCAGTACTGAGTGATCTCCTCTGACCTACTTTTAGCATATCACGGGCATGTCCTATAGCCTGAGCATTCAATAGTTCTTCTCTGGCATTTAGCGGAGACATGGTAAGAGATGCAACCTGAGAAATAACACTCTTATCTTCGGTCTGCAACAAAGAAAGAGTATAGGATGGTTCCTGACCTACGATGCCGACACCGATATTCATGACATTTCGGTAAAGTGAAAGATAGGATTCAATGGTACTGTTCTGCCAGGTAATATCACCTCCGGTGGTGTCCGGATCGATCTCATAAAAATGCACACTGGAATACATCGAGTAAGCATTCTTAAGCATATCGTATGCAACCTTGTTGTATAGGTTATTTAAGGCAATGAAAATATTGACCTTTTTACCCTCCTGAATGTGCTTGACAAAGTCTGTTCTAAGCTTTTTGTCATTACTGTTCAGAATCTCATTTGCAAGATCATCCATGTCGATCTCGATGTCAGGCCTGCTCTTGATGTAGGCGTACAGGTCAAGCCCTGTCTCGGGAACAACAAAATACTTTGTCCCTTTATTTCTGGACTTCTGAAGATCACTTGACAAAATTGCCATCATCTTTTCGATTTCTTTTTTATTATCAGGTGAGGTGTATTCACAAGATAAGAAATCTGTCACCGTGGCATCTTTTCCGTTCATTGAGGTGACAGACATGATCAATGTTTTGTTAGGCTCATTATCTTTTGTGCTTATAGATGAATTAGGGCCAAGTGAACATAAAAGTCGGCGCTCCAATGAACAGAGCTCCATGGTGTACTCCTGATTATTTCCGCTTACGGCTTTGCCTCCGCTGGTTTTGGTGGTTGTATTATCACTGTTCTTTTTATCAAAAAAACTCATCATATTCTCTTTTTTAATTTGAAAGGTTTGCCTAAGGCTAAAAAAGTCTAATGTGCAGCATATTATAAATTTAATTATACGATTTTTTCGACTTTTTTCAACAACACCAAATTATATATCCTGAAAATACAGGCATATGTTTTTTTCTGATGCCATGAGCCTTATCCTGTAGCAGGAATGTTTCCAGGTTTCACCGAGACGAGGATCAGTTATTGGCAGTTCTTCTATTGAGATATCAGAAAAGCCAAAGGCACAGATCTTCCCGATGTTACCGATATGTATTACATGTTTATTATCGACGATTTTTTCACAAATATTCTCTACTACCGGCTTTTCGTAGCAAATTAAATTTTCCACGAAATTCAGTTTTCCATCGTAATGATCTCTCAGCACCACTGTACTGCATTCATATTCTTCATCAGTAGACGGATGGTTTTTGCCACAGGAGTCCTTATTAAAAATCACAGAACGCTCAAGTTTTCCATCAAGCCCCGGATATGCCTCCTGAAGCTCCATGGAAATCGACGCCTCAGATTCATTCTGCTGACATACAACATTTACAGCAGCATACTCCTCTCCCGCATGCTCCATCAGGAGTGTCCCCTCGCTGTCATAAAAGCTTGGAAGATTGTGGTATTGTGACTGCATGGTCCATATATCATAACGATCCTTGGAAAAGGTTTTCTGAGTATAACTTCCTACACCGAGATCTATGATGAATGGCTTATTGTCTTTATAAAGTATAAAGCTTCCTACATCGTTGTGATTGTGGGAGTCTCCGTTGTCACCGGCCTTTACCGCAAGGACATAATGGGAGTCACGGGTCACCATGAGTCCGGTGCTTGGAAACCAGGCATCGTTATGCTCCAAACAGTCTTTATCCTGCGCCATCATCGCTCCATGGCACTGAGCGTTCAGAACGTGATACCAGAGGTTCTCTTCCGAAGGATTCAGACGTTCCTCCCAGGATTCAGATCTGTAATCCGTTGCAGCAAAATCCATCATAGCAGTATCATGAACAAATGCTCCAAAGAGATATTCTCTTGCACCCCGTCTTCCTGCTTTGGGCGAACAGTCTGCAAAATTTATATAAAGTTCACCGCCCACATGAACCTTCATGATGTACGTGGCGATATTATGGATCAAAGTCTCGTCTTTTTCCAAAGAGCTATACTCTAAAGGAGATTCACTTTCCGTTGCATGAAGCATCTTCGACTTTTGTGAAATACTTTTCAGTATGCTTAGGCATCCGAAAAGACAGAGCCCCGCGTGACTGTAATACTGGGCTCCTTCATCACAGCATCCGTCCTCCGCATATTCCGAAAGGAAATGATGAACTGATTTCACGGCTGATTCATAAATTTGTGACAGTTCTTCATGACTTGGATGCCAATGCTCTGTCCGCCAGTCAGGTGGCTCGACTCTTCCGTTTCTATCCCGTAGCTTCACAGCTATTTCCCCGGATGACATCCTTAGGTTGCTGTAAAAAGATGGATTGGACGATGTCTCATCAAACTGTTCGTTTATAGATGCACTTTCATCCTTCGGGATGATTTGTTTTAAAGAAGATACTGCTGCAGGTCTTGTAAAAGCCGTTAACAGCACATTCTGTGTTATCCAGGGAGTCCAGTTACACATAGGCTCGAGACCGTTACCCATCCACCAGAAATGAAATCTGAGATATGGAGATATAACTCTTTCGTGAAGAGCGTTATCTATAGCAGTACATATAAAAGGGCTCTCGGATAAGAGTACCGGGCGAAGCAGAGACTCTGCCACGGAAAGAATAGCTGATGTTTCCCCGGCAAAGAGGTCAACCACAGGTCTTGAGGTGTCAGGTATAGTGAACTGCCTGGTATCTCTTATATAGCTGTTGTGGGCGGGAAGACACCAGGTTGTCTCACCAAGTATCAGATAGATTCCGTCTATTATTTTTGTCAGGAATCTGCCTTTATTTTCTATGCACTCCCCCATAACGAGAGCAGTAAGTATCCTTCTGCGTGTAAAGAACTTATCCTCAAAATAGGTTCTGTTACCATCATGAGAAAATCTCAGGTAGTCAGACATCAGTATCTCGGGCCAGCTTTTTTCTGCGGCTTCTTCCGCCAGCTTCAATCGTTCCTTACGGTAATCATCAGGCAGCCCATCCCAGAAGGAACGGTCATTGATATCAGGAAGATTTAAAGGGTTAAATCCGGAAAAAGCTCCTTTATCGCCTGAATTTAAAGTTTCATTTAAAGATCTCATAATTTGCCTCAGTTCCAAAAACCTTTATCTGTGTAAGTGCCGGGAAAGGACTCGGATCCTGAGCCTTTATAAGCTCGCCCAGAGTGAGCCAGGTCACATTATCCTCCGAGAGCATGTATTTCTGTGCACTTCCATCCTCTCGCTTTTCCAGATGAAGTATCTTCCTTTCTCCGGTTGAGAAGCTGAGGGTTCCCTCTGTCCACCAGTTGTCGTGAGGGAAATCACAGCGTTCATAGATCCATATCTCCCTGATATTTACGGGACGCCCGAAATCAAGACGGAATTCTGCATCCGCACGGCAGTTGATACCCCAGGACTCATAGGGCCACTCTCCGTGGGAACCGTGGGCAATGTTTCCGTTAATAGCATTGGCGGCAGCAAAGACTGATTCACCTCGGGTTTCGATGTTTGCACTGGCATGAGGATATACACCTATATCATCATGGGGATCGAAGCTGTTCTCCGAGAGATTTCTGTATGTCATGACTTCATAAGACTCTGCTCTTCGGATGCTTACCACATGGCGGTTTCCGAAGAAAGTAAGAGGATTCAGATTCTCCCTCTTTTCATAAAACGGAACAGGATAAAGCAACTCGTCTTTTGTGACATATACCACAGAAGGAGCCAGTACGGCATCGAGTTTAAAAACATAGAACCTGTCAGGTTCAAGATCTGAAATATGGATCACATCTCCCTTTCTGTATTCACCATCAAAAGAAAGAGTCACCTCTTCGGCTCCTTCCTCTGCATATTTAGGTATATGGTCCCAGTCGTTGTATATCGAAATCTTCAAAGCAACCTCCAGAATATATAGAAATACAGGGCAAAAAAACTGCCCTGTTATATGACACTTATATCATCATAAAATGGGCAGTTTTTTTATACCATGTAAAATTTTTTCTAAATAATGTTAATTATTATGTTGCTCTGATGGGAAGGCTTTGTTCAGAGCCGGAAGTCATGGATAGAATTATGCAGTATTTTAACCGGCAAAGATTATTCCGTCAAAAATCTGCTCTATATCAGTTCCGTCCACAGTCTGTGGCCAGTCGGAATTTTCTACATAGATACGGGCGAATCTGCCGTCTTCTGTTTCTGCGTCTACCCAGCTGTAGCCGTTGGTGCGCTTTGGCTTAAGGACAGCTCCTTCAGGAAGCTTTTCATCCTTACCGTTATCGATTCCGTCTCTTGTGAGATCATCCATGATACTAAGTGTCAGAGGCTTCTTGAGCTTAAGCTCGATGTCAGTCTGTATCCACCACTCCTCGGTCTTTGGCAGAGGTCTTCCGTCTGAATCAAGCTCATAATGACGGAAAATGGTGTAGGTGCTTAAAAGAGCCGACCTTGTGTACATGATGAAATCGTCCGGATCGACAGGAATCGTGGAATAGAATGAACCATCCATGCTATCCTCTACCTTAAAGGCTTTATCGCCGTTCAGATCATAGATGCTGGTAAACTCATAGTCATTATCCGATTTGCTTCGAACAAAGAGGAAGAGCTTTTTGTCCTGATACATGAGGTAAGGATAGATACCATAGGTGTACTGGATAGTATCGGTAAATTCTTTTCCATCGAGAGTTATGGTGATGTCATAGCAGTCATCCATGTACTCGCCCTGAGAAGGTTCGTAGTCAACAGTAAGTGTCTTTACAGAACCATCATCTGCTTCAAAGCTGTAAGGTGTTCTGGTGCTTACTGCAAATGCAAAGTTATCTGCTGTTTTCGTGAATCTCTCGTCTATCAGGTCTCCATATTCCTTGAAGCTGAGCACAGACTCCTTGGGACCTACAGCATAAGATGCCAGCTCGTATGCTGCAAATGATACAACAAGTGAGTCGTATGTCAGATTGAAGGTGAGGGTGAGACCGTCCTTTTCATCATACATGTCACTGAGAGTACCCTTCAGATCAGGATCGAACAGTTCATTATCCAGATCCGGATAATCTTCGTGAAGCTTTTTGTCAACGGCATCGATGAAAGCATCCTTGTCAGTTACAACATCAGATATCTTAAGGAGCTTTCCTGTCTGGGAATCGATGTTATAACTGTCAAATGTTGTGTTTGGATGAGGACCGTTCATCTCGAGGTATGTAGTGTCAAATATACTGAAGACTACAGAATCTGAACGGGTAACGGTCGCATCCATATCTACAGCGTAATAGTGATCATAGGAGTTCTCCGAGTTATCTTTAAACCGCTCATCTTCCTCAGCGACCTCACGGCATTCTGTCACAAAGGATTTGAACTCTTTTTCCTTAGCTCTCGTATAGTCCAAAAGACTGGCAGACAGTTTTTCATATATATCATCATATTCCTTGAAATCACCATCTTCGTAGAATCCCAGTCTGATCGAAGGATAATGTCCTATAGCGATAAGCTTTGAGTCTGACTCTGCTTTCGGATCCTTGTACACATAATCGTAATTTGGTTTACATTCAAAGCTCAGCTGCTCGATTTTTTCGGAAGAAACGGGAGTTTTGTTTTCTTCCGAAGATTCTGTCTCTGCAGCAGTCGATTCTTCGGCCTCGGTTCCTGACTGTGTAGTCTCCGGTATCCCCGGTATGTTCTGAACTCCGCATCCGGAAATAAGCAGGGCTATACACGAGGCGATTGCCATCCTTCTCAAATGTTTTCTCATATTTTCCATCCTCCTATACTAACGATAAAACTATATCATCAAAAGAACTTGAAGTGATTTAGAAATTACTTTAGAAATGTTTACAAAAGAAGAAAAATCCTCTACGAGGACATAGCCCGCAGCTTAGCTACGGGCTATTAAAGAAGGGGTATAAATATTTATGAAAGAGTGGATGTTAGGGTGCATCCGCTTTATCATCTGCCTTGCATTCTGTCAACCAAAGGCTCGATCTGTTCGAGAGCATTGTTCAGATCCTCAAAGACGAAGCCCTTCTTGGTGATGTTGGTCATCATGGTCTGAATGTCAGCTTCAACCTTGTCGTAATAAACACCGGAATCACGAACGTTGTTTGCGACGATGTCTATATTCTGGTTACAATCATCAAATACCTGAAGCATTTCCTTGTTTCCGTTTGCGATGTCATCGGAAACAGCATTGATACTGTCTACAACCGCATCAGTTTCATTTACCTGAGTCTGAGATTCGTCGATCGCAGCCCTTGTGTTAATGATGGCATCCTTCAGCTTCAAGTTGTTGGAATTAAGATCGTTCATACTCCTGTCGATGGAACCGACGATCTCCTGAATGTTTTTCGAGAGCTTGTTGACTTCCGTAGCAACTACAGCGAAGCCCTTTCCGGCCTGTCCCGCTCTTGCAGCCTCGATGGAAGCATTGATAGCGAGGAGGTTTGTCTGGCTGGCGATCCTGTTGATGGCGCCTACGTTCTTGGAGATTTCTGCGAAGCTCTTCTGGAATTCTTCGAATACCTGTTCAACTGCAGAAATGGTCTCATAAACGTCGTTGGACTTCTCTCTGACCATGTCCATACTGCTGTGAGATTCCTTGACTGTCTCCGCCATCTTGTTGATGATACTGTCGAAGCGGTCAACGATTTCCTGTACTCTCGAAAACTGTGTCTGGAAAGAGTTCACGGATTCGGAGATCTCATCGGATTTCTGCCGTACTATGTCGAAAGAATTCTGAATACCCAAAAGATCATCAGAGGTTTTTGTTTCTTCGTTCTGAAGAAGAATCTTCTGCTTAAGTGCGTAATCACCTATGGATCTCAATCCCTCCAGCTCGTCTGTTTTGAAGGATGTGTTTGAAGAAACCGTATAGTTTGAGCTCTGATTATTTTTTCCTAAAGCAAACATCGTACATCCTCCTTATCAATCAAATACAGCAACGACCATGGTCTGATTTACGTGCTGATTATCTATCTGTTCGCCGCCGCCTATATTGCCGATATGCGGTCCCAAAGAAGCCATATTCTGAAGGAGCGTGCCGAAGAAGCCATTGCCGGTATAAAGAAGATATCTGTAGATACAGTTAACAGATATAAGCAGTGAAGGTTTGTGAACCTCAGAAAGAATCTCTCTTACTGTCTCCTTGTTGATGGTGTCATAATCATTTAACTTGAGAATGGATACGGCATCGTTCACGTTAAGTCTCTTAAAGAATGTAAGTGAGTTTCCGTCCTTCAATTCCTTTTGGGATGCGATAAATACCTGATCTCCTACGATACGACCGAAGGGGTGTTCGAGAACGCTGTCTACAACCTTATCAACAGGTACCTGCATTTCGTTGCTGTAGACATTGGCAACAGGTCTGTGATCTACCTCGTAAACCTGCTTATCCTTGAGGTTTACCCTGGTTACCTTGTGCATAGGATGACCATCCATGGCACCATATGCTATCTCGGAATAAACCCTTACTCCGCCGTTTGTATTCTTAAGGAGCATATAGGCACAGGCGTCAGGATATAGCTGTCCGTTTACTGTGACAGCCGGAGTTGCATCAGCAGGATAACCAAATTCCGTTCCTCCGACTACATGGATCCCGGTCTCGCCCAATGCTATATTGAGCGTCGTGGTGAGACGTTCCTCGTCATTGGTACAGTATTCGATGAGAACAGTGTTATCCCTGTTTCCGTTAACGACACGTATACTGTCCTTGAGGATGGAAATGTCTGCTGCCGGGCAGGTTGAAAGATTTCTCATGACTCCAACGTCCAGAACGGCATCTCCGGTGATAGCTGCTACTACGAGGTTATGATCGGAGTACTGTGTATTGAAATAGTTGATCCCGCTGACACCGATGGACTGTGCTTTGGGATACTTTCTCTTTAGGAGTGTCGAAATCTCGGCAAGGCGATCATGATCAGTCATGATGATAAGACCGATAGGATTACTAATTTCACGAGTTGCTTCATCAACTGCGGACCTGGCATCATGATGTGAACTGTAGCCTACTTTACTTTGCATAGAAACCTCCTGAGAAATGAATGACGGGATGGGCAAAAGACCTCATGGCGTCATTCATTAATTATCTTCACGCATCAGGTCGTCAAATAATATGTTATACAAGGAGTTTTGACGACACTCTCACTGTAAATCACATATGTTCTATCGGCAGATTCAAATAAAAATAATACCTATTTTGAAAAAAATTCACGAAAATCTCCAAAAATAAGGAAAAATTGTCGGTTGGAAATAAAAAAGACAGGCGCTCACGATCCCTGTGAACGCCTGCCCCTTTTCGGTAGAATATTTCTCGTTAAGGCAGTGAACTCTGCCTCATAAAAATAATCCCCGAAACAACAAATCTCCTATGCAATGGCATCAAAGTTTGCTCCTAAATCAGGATTCGCGGACTGCTCTAAAAGCTTCAGCATATCCTCTCCTCCTTCTTCGGCCTGATCCAATACCTTTCCGAGTATGGCGGTACCGATGGCAGTGGCCACTTTATGCATGGAAAAATTGGACGCAACCGTAGAAATATTTGAAATAATGTCCATCGCAGTCACCTCCTTGTGACGCTTCTATCGGCGGGAAAATTAAAAATATAAGCCGATTTGCAAATTTATATCATGTTATGATTCGCGGGTTGAAACTGACCACTTATGGCAGTTAATTATTTTTACCGATCGGAAGGTATGGTACCAGTGTTGATGCCAGCTGAGGGATAGGCATTGACTGGATCCAGATCCTGCCCGGACCTGTGAGCACGGTATTGAAAAGTCCTTCGCCGCCGAAGAGCACGTTCTTTACACCCTTGATCATTTGGATATCGATGGAGCAGGTGTTTTCCATGGCTGCAAGGTAACCTGTATCTATGATCATCTGCTGTCCCGGCTGAAGAGTGTATTCCTTTACATATCCGTCGAACTCAAGGAATGCCATTCCGTTTCCGGAGAGCTTCTGCATGATGAAACCTTCACCTCCGAAGAATCCACTGCCCACCTTCTTCTGGAAAGCTATTGAAAGCTCAACTCCGCTTGTGGCAGCGAGAAAAGCACGCTTCTGAGCGATGATCTCCTTGCCGCCACCTATCTCATAGGCTCTGATGGAACCCGGAAAGCTGGAAGCAAATGCGATCATGCCGGGTCCTCCGGTTGCAGTGTAGCGGTTCAGGAAGATGGTCTCTCCTGAAACCATACGACCAAACATCTTTCCGAGTCCGCCACCCTGAGTTGCCATATTCATGTTGTTGCTCATCCATGACATGGCTCCGGATTCGGTGATCATCTCCTCTCCGGCTTCAAGGTCGCATATAACGACTGGAAAAGGTTCTCCTTCGATAGAATATCTCATTTTTTTTACTCCTTTCATGATTAGATTGAACGAACAAAAAATATCAAATACAATTATACAGGACGCCCCTGAAAATGAACATTACAAATGGGGTATTGTGTCTTAAAATTATGCTTTTCGGGATAAGTTTAAACTGATGTACAGTGAGAAGGATCCGGTACAGTTATCAGATACTTGCAGACGATAGTTTTTTTGGAGGTTTAACATGGATTTAGCAAAGATGATAGATCACACTATATTAAAGGCGGATGCCACAACCGAGCAGGTAAAAACTCTTTGCAAAGAGGCAAAGGAATACGGATTTCATTCGGTTTGTGTCAATACCTGTCATATCGATACGGTCGTTTCGGAGCTGAAGGGTTCAGATGTTACCGCCTGCGTTGTGGTAGGCTTTCCGCTGGGAGCCATGATCACTTCGGCAAAGGCATTTGAAGCATCAGAAGCTGTCAAAAGAGGCGCCGGTGAAGTTGATATGGTCATCAATGTAGGCGGTATAAAGGATGGAAACTATGATCTGGTGAGAGATGATATAAGAGCCGTGGTCGAGGCTTCTAAGCCTGCTATAGTGAAGGTTATCATCGAGACCTGTCTCCTTACGGACGAGGAAAAGGTGAAGGCGTGTGAGCTTGCCGAGGAGGCAGGAGCTCATTTTGTAAAGACTTCTACAGGCTTTTCAACAGCAGGTGCCAATGTTTCCGACGTGAGTCTCATGAAAAAGACTGTGGGTGACCGCCTGAAGATAAAGGCAAGCGGTGGAATTCATACAAAGAAGTTCGCAGAGGAGCTTATCGCAGCCGGTGCAGACAGGCTCGGCGCTTCAAGCGGTGTAAGAATAGTGAAATGAAGATGATATAAAAATAAGATACAGACCGTGAATAGCTGTTATATGAAAAAGCCGACGTTAAACAACGCCGGCTTTTTCAGTTAAATCATTTTTAAAGAGCTTCCACCTTTACATAGAAAAGTTTTTTCCTGGTGTGATCATCGAAATTAATTATGATAGCTGTGTCAAAAACAGGTCTCTTACAGGATACGGTTCCGTTTCTGCTTTTTTGATCCTTTTCAAATATTTTCTGATGAAGTGTTCTGTTACTTATTATATTCATACTATTCCAACTCTTTCCTGCTGATCGATATGGATTATCGGACAGATCTCCACATATATCGGCATTCCCCTCTTTAAAGATATTATAACGCATTATGTCTAATTTGCGAAACAAAATAGTGCAAAAATTTATGTGATTTTATAATAATTCTTACGAATTGTGACACTTTTGTGATAAAAAAAAGCGTATATTAGATGTAGACATTTAAAGAATGGATGCTTTGTTTTATTGAAAAAAATCTTAGGGAAAGTAAAGTCTTTTAACCATAACCTGTCGTGTTCTAGGAGGTAGGGTTTTTCAAGGAGGAAAAGGGTGTTATGAGATTTAGAGGGGCTTTTATTTGTGTATACTTGTTTGCCGTTCTGATTGCAGTCGGATGCGGAGTAGTAAGTCAGATCGAATTCAGAAAAAACGTTATAGATAATCAGAAATTCATCTCGGCAGCTGAGTCTGCGGGATTTGATGTGAAGGATGATACTGCGGAGTATACCGGAGTTCATGGGCTTATCAGTGCACTTCGTGCCAGCAGCAGTGACGGAAGAATGGTCTGTCAGTTCTACGTATTTGATGATACTTATACTGCTGACAATGAGTTCGATATATTTAGAAAGACACTTGAAGATACCTATGTCAGCTCAGCCAATGTAAACTATTCCGGCGACAACTTCCTGATATATAAGCTGACAGGAAGAAAGGATTATCACCATCTATGTGCTGTTGACAACACCCTCCTTTATGGAAGAACAGGCAATGAAAATGTGGAAACAGTCCGGGAATTCATAATGGGTGTTGGTTACAATTAGCTTTTAAACTTATAGGGGGAGTTATATATAAAAAGCTGTACTGTCCGGTTTTGCCGGATGGTACAGCTTTTTTGAAATTAAACTCTCAGCTTATCTGCCACCTGATGTGGCTTCCGTTTTCGTCCTTTGAAACCTGCAGCTGGTCATCTATCTCCTGCTTGAGTTCTGAGACATGGGAAATGATACCGATCAGTTTGGAGCCGCTTGCCATCTGTTGAAGAACCTTGATGGCCTGATCCCTGGAATGATCATCCAGTGAACCAAAACCTTCATCTATGAACATCACATCCAGATTTATGGCCGCAGAGCTTTCCTGTATCTGATCTGCCATGCCGAGTGCAAGGGAAAGCGCCGCCATAAAGGATTCCCCACCTGAGAGAGTCCTGATCTCACGAACCTTTCCGGTAACTGTTGAATATACCATGAGGTCGAGACCGCGGTTCTTTCCGGCTCCTGCCTGCTCATCGTCAGTCATACGAAGCTCGTACTGACCTGCGGACATATCCTGAAATCTTGCATTGGCAGCGTAAAGTATTCTTTCGAGATAATATCTCTGGACGAATGTCTCGATATCCATGCGTCCCCCGGTAACCTTTCCTCCCAGACGATTATAGAGGCTGTCGATTCGGTTGAATTCCTTCATGACTGATGATCTCTCTTCCATTTTCGGAGCCAGAGCATCATAGGCTTTTCTGTTTATCTTGAGATCGTCATTCAGTGCATCAAGAGATGTCTTTTCTGCCTTGAGCTTTTCTTCCTGTTGGTCGTATGCAAGCTTCAATGCTTCGAGATCCGGCTTTACCTTATCACCGATGGCAGCCCTGGCGTTTTTTATCTGAGCCTCTGCCGCCGCCCTTTTCCTGTTGAAGGCGTCGATCACGGTTTGAAGCCGTTCTGCCTCGGACTGAGGGTGGCTTTCTGTCGTTGACTTCCACTCTTCCTCACTGAGCTTTTTTTCTGCCATGAGCTTTCGATATCCTTCGATACGTGTGCTTAGCTCAGTCTGCTGCTTTGGAAGGTCTTCACGCAGCTGCTCTATACGAGCTGAGGTACCTTCTTTTTCGGCACGGGCATTTTCTGCTGCTGTTTTTGCTTCTTTTGCCAATGCTTCTGCCCTGTCTTTTGTGAGCTCTGCCGCAGAAAGAGTTTCCTTTGCGGCATCCTCTGTATCAAACTCCTTTTGTGATGTAAAACTATCAAGTGCCTGCTTCTTTGCGGCGATATCAGTTTTACTTTCTGTCAGCATATTTAAAGCATCATCTGCTTTTGCCTGCAGTCGGGGCTTCAAAGCGGAAGCATCAGAAAGATTTTTTCTGGTTTCTTCCAGAGTTTTAAGCTGAGTGGAAAGCTCCTCCCCTTCTCTGCTGAAATCCTGCTCCCAAAGCTCCAGCTTTTCCATGGCAGCCTCAACGGAAGTCTCAACGGAAATCTCAGGAAAAAGCTCCTTTATCTTTTTAAGAAGCTTTTCCTTTGCGGCTTCAAATATTACATTCTTTTCCTTAAGGGAGTTTTCTGCTGTGGCTGCTTCTGTGGATGCCTTTTCCATGGCTTCTCTCAGTTTGTCATTGTCCCTTGAGAGAGCATCGATGATTTCTCTGGTGAGCTCCCTGTGCTCATCCGACAGGCGGCATGGAGAAGGGTGCTCTAGAGAACCGCAGACAGGACAGGGACTTCCGGGTTTAAGCTTTTCTCTCGCGATAAATCCCGCCTGAGCATCGAGAAAACTGTTCTGCTTCGTGATATATTCCTCGTTATGCAGATTATATTTCTCTCTGGCTTTTCCGTAGTTTATCCTTGCAGCTTCCACATTTGAGCGCTGCGCATCAACCTCTGAGGAAGTTTTTATAAGCTCTTCATGATCTGAGTGAAGAGCCTGAAGCTCCCTGTTTTTACTTTCCCATATGGCTTTTTTCTGAGGTGTGTCAGAAAGAAGGGTTTCTGCTGTGCGCCATGAGGATTCCTTCTGCTCGAGCTCTGCCAGGGCTTTCTTTGCCTGTTCGTGGGATTTTTCAGCTTCCGTGCAGGTCTTCCCGGCTTCCGTCAGAGCCTCCTCTGCCAGGGCTATATTGTGAAATAACTCCAGAGCCTTTTTGACCTTCTCATCGACCTTGGCATGATTCCTGGTCTCTTTTGAAGCCTTCTCCAGAGCCTCCGCTTCTGCCTTTGATGAAGCAGCCACTGCTTCATCAAGCTTCGGCAGTTTGGCATCAAGCTCCGCCAGAGTCTTTTCTGTATCTGAAATAACTCTTTCCTGATCACATACGCGGGTAAATTCCGCCTTTATTTCGTAGGCTCCTTTTATGAGAGAAATAAGATTTTTTGACTCTTCGATCTGAGCTTTCTCAGCCTCGCACTCCAAAAGAGCTGCCGAAGCTTCCTCAAGCTGTGAGAACGATACGGAAACGGTCTGTCCCTCTGTCAGGGCATCTCGTATTTTATCGCGTTCGGAAGAAAGAACATCATAGGATTTCTGAATGGCTTCATGCTTTTCTGCGAGAAGCTCACAAAGCTCCTTCAAAAGCTCAAGGAACCTTTCCATTTCAGAAACATTTAATCTTTCGGATGAAGTGATACCTTCCTTCAGTTCGGAGAGCTCTGCGGATACAGGCAAAGAGTCAGGAACACTAACGAGCTTTGCATTTGCCTGACATGTTGTGCGTATCCTTGAAATCTCTTCGAGCTTTCCCTTTCTTCTGGTGAAAAGCTCATCCACTATTTTCTGATACAACTCAGTGGCAAAGAGCTTTCGGAATATTATCTTTTTTTCATCGGATCTGGCCCGAAGTAGTTCCATGAATTCTCCTTGGGCAATCATGGCAACCTGCATGAACTGCCCCTTGGTGAGACCTACTACCTCTTCTAGCTTTGAATCCGTTTCCTTCTGCGGGTATTCCGTACCGTCAGGCATGATGAGGGAAACAGACTCGCTGATGCTCTGATCCTTTGCGCCTTTCCTTTTCGCCGGACGCAAATGTCTGGGCACACGACGCACGGTATAGCTCGCTTCTTCTCCGCCCTCCGATTCTGTGAAGGTGAGCTCCACGAAGGGCTCCACATCGAAATCCACATACTGACTCTGTAGCTCCGTTCCGTCCTTTTTGTTGCTGACGGAGCTGGCCTCTCCATAAAGTGCAAAGACTATTGCGTCGAAAATGGTGGTCTTTCCGGCACCAGTGTCTCCCGTTACGAGGAAAAGATTCTGTCTGGTCACGGTGAAATCCACAGTGGTTTTATGTCCGTATGAACCGAAGGCCTGCATTGTTAAAGATATAGGTCTCAAAGTGCATCTCCTCCTTCCTTGACAGTATTTATGACATCTCGTAAGAGTGACTGCTCATCCGAATCCATGTCATCCAGAAACGAACAGCACAGCTCATATGGATCGAGGGCTTTCTCTTCGCTGAAATGAAGCTTGTAATCACTTTTTCTAAGAGTCTCTCTGCGTATCTCCAGAAGATTTGGAAAGGCGTAGCGAAGTCTGTCCTGCATATCGAGAACATCCAGATCCACCTTGTCAGTTAGTATGACGGTTACGAAATCATCGCAGCCCTTTGACAGAACTTCGGTGAGACTGCCCTTTATGACCATCACCTGGCGTATCGGTACCAGAGGCAGAACTTCAGTGCTTCTTTGCCCCTTTTCATCGAGACGCACCCTGATGATGCCCTTTTCCTGTCCTGCTTCCTGAACAGAGCATGCAAGAGGTGTTCCGCAGTAACGGTAGAATTCGCTTCCCACCTTCATTGGCTTATGAATATGTCCGAGAGCTGCGTAATCAAAGGGTTCGAGAACATCAGAGTAGATCTGGTCAATGTTTCCGACGGTGCATATCTCTGAGCCCATACGTTCTATCTCAGACGCATCCTTCCCTGTGGGCAGATAGAACTGGTGGCTCACGAGGATGTTGCGCTCATTGACATTGACATCCTCTCTTTCCAAAAGCTTGTGAAGCGTATCGTTATAGGAAAGGTTGTTTCCGTTCTTGTCTGTACCGACTATGGCCTTCACCATGGAGGGCTTTACGAAGGGAAGAAGGTAGAAATTGACCGGACCGTAGCTGTCCTGCAGAGTCACTTTTTCTATGTGATCCTCCGGCTTCTCAGGCGGGTTTCCTATCATATGTATCTTCTGGCGTTTCAGGATATTCCTGAAAACATCGAGACGTGGAGCGCTGTCGTGATTTCCGCTGATGAGCATGATTTCCGACTGAGGCGCTGCGGCTGTCAGACCTGAGATAAAGTCGTCAAACAGCTCCACTGCTTCTGCCGAAGGGATGGCCTTGTCGTAAATGTCTCCTGCGATGACTATTGCATCCGGCTTATCCTTTTTTGCATATTCGATTATCTTGTCGAGGATATATTTCTGATCTTCCTGCAGAGAGTGATTGATGAGCTTGAGCCCGAGATGCAGGTCTGATAAATGGTAAAAAGTCATGGTACTCCTTCTGTGCCCGTTAGCCGGCATCCTAAAACCGGTGCCGAATGATCGGCTTATCAGGGTCACGCTTTTACCATTATAGCATGAGGAAATACGCGCTTTGACTTTTGACTTTTGATTTTATTCTGAATCGGTGCATCTAAAACTATAAATGTTATTTTGTTGGAGTTATGTAAAAAAGTTTGGCACCACCCGGCACCACCAAAATTAGAAATAAAAAAAGCGGGAAACCTTGAAAAACAAGGATTCCCGTTCTTTACAAATCGTCGGGGTGACAGGATTCGAACCTGCGACCCCCTGGTCCCAAACCAGGTGCTCTAGCCAAACTGAGCCACACCCCGAGCTTTTTGCTGCCCGTTTCAGACAGCTTTGATATTATATAATTCGATATCGGTATTTGTCAACAACAAATTTGCTTTTTTGTCGGCATTGTATGAAAAAGTCTGGCATCACCTGGCACCACTATAACGAAAAATAAAAAAACAGGAACCCTTGAAAAACAAGGATTCCTGTTCTTTACAAATCGTCGGGGTGACAGGATTCGAACCTGCGACCCCCTGGTCCCAAACCAGGTGCTCTAGCCAAACTGAGCCACACCCCGAGCTTTTTGTCGCTCGCTTCAAGCGACCGTTGTATATTACAAAAATTAATAGGTATTGTCAACACTTTTTTGAAAAATAAGAGAAAAGACGAAAATCCATGCCGTATCGACGGAAACATGAATCTTCGCCTTTTTAAATCATCGGAGTGACGGGATTTGAACCCACGATCTCTTGGTCCCTAACCAAGCGCTCTAGCCAAACTGAGCCACACCCCGATATCTAAGTCGCTCATAACAAGCGACCTAGTAATAATACAAAAATATATGTCTATTGGCAATGGTTTTTTATACTTTTTTGATTTTTAGGATTCTGCATTAAGCATTTATATCCCAGTCTCTCACCTCTATCAGAGCAGCTGCAAGCTTTTCAGCAGATCGTTTGAAGATAATCTCACCCTTCTCTGCTGTAGCACCTCTTGGATCACCGCCTATTCCTATAGGCTTTCCATCCTTTGTTCTGAGATCCGAGCCCATCCAGCTTATGGCGGCATCACCGGAGAAGTTCAGTATCTTCTTTCCCTTGTATCCTCCGTCCTTATAACCTGTTTCAGAAAGCTCTAGCTTAACGGTTTCAGGATGGATGGCCATGATCATGGATGTTTCCATCTCTCCCCCATGGAAGTCCCAGTGATTATCAGGACTTATGGTTGCCTGAACCTCCGGATCAAGGAAGGCGCCTGAAGCAAGTACAAATACGAACATCCCGAAATCGTGTCGGAGCTGCCTTGACAGGATATCCGCCATAGGACGGTTTCCTCCATGACAGATCAGGAAAACAAGCTTTTTAAAACCGTGATTGTGTATAGATTCTGCAATGTCATAGAGCATATGGTAGTAGGTGTCAGGCTTAAAGGATATGGAGCCTGTGAAACTTAGGTGCTCTATGGACAGACCGATAGGAATGGCAGGGAAAACAAGCATTGGAAAATCGGGATCCATTGCTTCAAGTTCCCTCTTAACATATCCCGGCATGGCTTCTGCTATCATGGCGTCGGTGCCGAGGGGAGCCTGCGAACCATGCTGTTCGATAGCTCCAAGAGGAATCATAACGATGGTACTCTCCTTATCGACAGCCTCCATTTCTTTTCTTGTTAAATCTCTGTAATTTTTGATCATAGCTACTCCTGAATAAGGCGAATGTCTCACTGATGGAAACATTCGCCTTTTAAAAACTGTTATTTATGCGTTAGTTGTCTTCATTGATCGAAAGCCCGGAACAGAAACTCTGAGTCTTGTGAAAAGAATATATGAAAGAGTATAAACAAGGCTTAACTTGATAAGGTTGAAAGGAATAGTCGCGAGAATGATGAATGTTGGGAGGTTCTTGATGAACGGATTCACATTAGCTACCATAACCACAACATCATCAACGCTTAAGCCCATAGCCGCTGCATACATAGGAAGTGTGATGAAAGCATTGCAGAAGCACATCCATGCTGTACGGATGAAAATGTTGGCGATCAGTGCGATAGCGATGCCCTTATCTGTCTTACCGGTCTTCCTGTAAAGGAACCATAATGGGAAGATGAAAAGGAATGCGCCGAGAATGTTGGAAACCTCACCAACATACATGCTGTTTGTTCCGACGGTGATGAGCTTGATTACAAGCTTTGCGATCTCAACGAAAAGACCGGATAAAGGTCCCATGGTGAAAAGTGCGATCACACTGGGAACATCACTGAAGTCTATCTTGTAAAAAGGCGGGAAGAAAGGAATGCTGAACTCGAAAGACATGAGCACTCCCGCAAGGGCTGTAAGAAGTCCTGTGTAAACCAGTTTCTGAACATTTAACTTATTTGACATGATGTTGTCCTCCTTTTAATTGAAATGTCTGCATGGACCCGAAAGACTCCAAAGGCCAAGGCTGACATTTCCGGTATTGATCTGAGGAAACAAGCTCTTAGAGATAGATGACTTATCGTGAAAGGTTACCTTTTCGATTATGCGTCGGCATTTATATAAAATAAAAAATCTCAGTACCTGTTCGGGTACTGAGATAAATGATCGCGTCGTCACGTTTCTTCTCTCATCCAGACTTTACTGTCGGTACCGGAATCACACCGGTTCATGCACAAAGGCTCGCGGACTATACCGCCGGTAGGGAATCGCACCCTGCCCCGAAGAACTTATTTCTTTTTCTAAGCCTAGACTATCACGTGGCAGAGAGACTGTCAATGACTCCATATCCATTTTTTGAGATAAGTGTCATGACGGGTGACAGATACCTCATAAATCGACACCAATCGTAGAATAAATGTAAATTTTACGGGGGAATTTATGGAATATAATAATCGTAGAGGTGCGAAGCACATAACTTTCCGGTATTTGACGATCCTAAGACAACTTTTAGCCGGAGGATCCGTGTTTTTATCGGATGATGAATCAGGAAATAAAGGATTACCATGAGAAAAGATATAAATAAAGTTTTGAGAATCATGCTGATGAGCGGATTTATGGTCCTTGCATCAGGTACCGTTTCTTTAGCGTCGGTAGTAGAGGTTTCCACATTACCGGGAACATCAGAGACCACCTTGGTTTCGCAGACTTCAGCAGCGGGGAACTATGTAAATGCCACTGCGTCGTCATACAACAACGTGAGTACTGCTGCAACACCGGTGGTGACAGCTGTGAATGTTCTTCCAGATGGCGGTCAGGGCTCATCAGCTGCCGATGCCGGCTCTAATGCTGTAAATGTCTCATCCATCACAGTAAGTACAGTTTCGGCTCCTGTTATCACTGCTGCATCTGCTATTGATGCAGGTAATGCGGCTGATGTGACAGTCGGTTCAGTAAATACGACATCAGCACCTGTGATAGATGCTGTTGGAACTATCGATACCTATATACAGTCATCCGGCAGTTCAGCATCCGCGTATGTCACCGCTCAGGCTGTGGCAGCATCTTCATCGGCAACTGCCGCTCAGAGCTTGACAACACCAGTTGTTGAAGCAGGTTCGAGCAGTGCATATACTGTTTCTCAGGATTACACAAGCTCTGAGGTGGGCTTTTGCGTATTGCTGGGCTCCTCTCCTACAGGGATTTTTGGTTAAATCTGAAAATACGGTTAAAAATAACTCCTGTCAGTTGGTTTAGGCTAAGTTGCCTGACCAACTGTCAGGAGTTTTCAATTCATGGAATCAGTTTGAAGTGATATAAAAACTGTATCCTCCGGTTGTCATGCTGCTTACAGCATCCGGGCTTCCGGAATCTCCGATACAGTATGAAGCATTCGCCTTCTCGTCCTTCCAGAGGATAATACCGGACGTATCTTCAGGCTCACCGAACAGATTTTTCAGAATCTGAGTCAGTTCATCCTTTGTTGAAGAGATGGAGCCGGTATCGATAGTCACTCTTTCGAGACCGGAAGCACTGACATGGAAAATAACCGGTACAGGTGAATCAAAGGTCAGTAAATAGAGATGCCCTTCATAGGTTTCATTTCCGTAGGCATCCGTAATGCCCGTGGCCTTAAGGGGTGTTCCGAAGTTCTCGGAGATTTCCTTTAAGGAAGCGCCGCACATGAAGGAATCCCTGTCCTTTCGGAATGAACCGGAGCTGTAACGGACCTTTTCATCAGAACTAAGTGTTCTCAGGGAAGCTGCAGCTCCTGAATTCTGTGATCTTATAAGCTCATTAACAGCATCAGAGATGATGGCGGCAGCATCTGCTATCTCATCCTCATTCAGTTTATCAAGAGCTTTGGCGGCATCCGCCTTTTCCACATATGCCTGTTTGAGAAGTACTCCAGATACCCCCTTCACTTGAAAGGCTGTATCTAAGCTTTCCTTATTCTGCATTATGTTTGCCTTCTGACCGGTCATACGTTTCAATGAAGAACCGATAATAACAGAAAGTGGATTGTCAACTCCGTTTGAAGTAGATGTTTCAAAACCGGTGTAATCGGAAAGTCCGGTAAGATCAAAGGAAATATTTCCTATTAACCGTTCTTTTTCAGATTCTGTAAGAGAGTCAATATAGGTATATGCGCCATCCTGCCCGCCTCTTCCATCAGTGAGGACAAGAAATCTGATCTCGGCAGCGGTGTTTGTTTTCTGTGATTTCTTCGCCACTGATTCCAGCACGGAGATATTGGCGGCATCATCCGTAAAGCCTGCTTCAGTTCCGTCTGAATCGAGTGAAGTGCTGATAAGAATGATGTCAGAATCGGCATCGGATGCCGATTTTGCCGCACTGAGATTTCGTACAGTGAAACTGCCGTCTTTATCATTTCCCACAGAGGAAGTGAGCTCCACAGAGTATCCGGCATCTGAAAGCCGCTCTGAAAGTGCTTCGAGCTGAGCCTGCAGATTGGAGTTGTCTGCCGCACCTGCAGTATCGAAGACTGATGAAACGGATTTGAGAGAGGACCTGACCTCCTTCAGGTAGTCCGAGCCGTCTATTCGGATGTGCTGGTACAGAAGTCTCGGAGCCAGCAGAACGACCGCGATGATGAAGGTTTTCACACCGGAACGGATGTAAGGCTTTTTCTTATACAAAAAGCCATGCACGAACTGCATGGCACTGTAAACCATGATGAGCACCCCGACTACGTATATAAACAGTAAAGGGATGTCGATGGGATCTTTTAATAAATTGGATAAATTCATGTGTTTTATTTCTGCATCTTCTTAAGTGTGTCAACCATGTCTAAGTCATCCTGCAAAACCCTGAAATTTGTTGTGACAGGAGCCTCGTCAGGTTTTGTAACAGTCATTTCGATAACAGAACCTACAGGAATGTTTGAAGAGAGCTCGTGATTTAAAAATGCCACTACCTTCGGGTGGTTATTCTGGAATTTTCTAAGTATGCCCCCGATTTTGAGCATGTCTGCCGGATTGATCATAATTACCTCCAAAATTAAGTTGAGGGACAATGTTTAGCCCTCGCAATATGGGCAGAAAGCAAGACCGTCTCTATCAGGAATATGGTATGAAAGGACATCTCGAGTCTGCACTCAATTATAATAATCTAAAACACCATATCCGGAAAGTCAATTGCCATGCCTTACAAAGGATAACGGTATAAATTATGACCCATAAAAGATTATCGTATTCGCTGCTTGTTCTCCCTCTCCAGTGTGAACCAGAAATCCACTCCGGTACGGGTGTTTTTCGCACCACATTTCTGATGATGTGCTGAAACGATGGCCTTTACTATACTGAGCCCTAATCCGCTTCCGCCATAGCTTCTGGTGTGAGCCTTGTCCACCTTGAAGAACTTCTCCCATATCTTCTGGAGATCCTCCTCAGGGATAGGTTTTCCTGTGTTCGTCACATGTATGGAGACGATGTTGTTGGGCTCTCTCTGTGAGTAGATACTGATATTATTCGGCTCCTCAAGATGATGCAGGGCGTTGTTCAGATAATTCGTGATGATCTGCTCTATCTTGAACTCATCTGCCCACACCATGGTGCCCTCGGGGATATCGACCTCCACATGGGCATCCTGCTGTCTAATGAGTATGTCGGATTTAGTGATGACGCCCTTTACTACATTTGAGATATCGAAGAGTGCAAAATCAGGAAGATCCTTGCCCTGCTCTATGGAGCTAAGGTTCATGAGCTCGTGTACGAGAGTATTCATTCTTTTTGCCTCATCCACGATGACACCGCAGTAATAGGCTCTCGATTCAGGATCGTCCGCTAGACCTTCATTGAGACCTTCCGCATATCCCTGTATCAGAGCGATGGGGGTCTTAAGTTCGTGGGAAACATTGGCAACGAATTCCTGCTGACGTTCCGCATATTTAGTTTTATTCTCTATATCCGATTGCAGTTCGTTGTTTGCGGTCTTCAGTTCGGCAATGGAATTTTGCAGACGTTCTGACAGTGTGTTCATGGAATTGCCGAGGACGCCTATCTCGTCGACGGAATCACCGGTATATCTGGCACTGAAGTCCTGCGCGGATATCTTCTCACTGAGTCTCGCAAGCTGGTTTATGGGCTTTGTTATCTCACGGCTCATGAAATAAACGATGATGGAGCCTCCCATCATGGCGAAGATGCCTATGAACAGGAGGAATCTGTTAAAGAAGCTCACAGACTCACGAAGGCTGGAAACCGGCATGGACATGATGAAGCAGGTAGTGTTGTCCGAGAAGTATCCCCAGCTTTCCAGATAGGTATTCTTGGAAATGTTATCGGAGGTCTTCTCTATGGAATAGTTGTTAAAGCATTTCACTATTTCTGCTGTTGAGTGAGTTCTGTTTCCGAATATATACTGGTTCAGCTTCCTGGACTGAAAGTTCAGGTCTCCGAAGGTGGAGAAAATAGTGTCGGTTCTGGTATCGAGGATCAGAACATTGATATTGTAGGTCTCTGACAGGGTCTTCAGGTAGCTGGTTCCCTGGGTCTCAGTGCTGGGATCCGCTGTATCGTAGTTCAGCGGAAAAAGTGTTGACACAGACTGATCATTTTTGGAGGCGGTATCTATCATATGGTCCAATGTCTCGTACGCGATCTCCAGTGTAGCTATTTTCTCTTTCGTATAATATCGCTCTAAAAGAAATGTGTTCACCAGAAGTATGGCTGCAAGTATGGCGGCGATGATACAGATAAAGATACAGGTATATCGCCATTTTATGCTTTTTTTCAGTATCGAAGGTTGCTTCATGTGTGGGTTTTTCATATCTTTATGCTTCAAATTTGTAGCCCATGCCCCAGACTGTCTTTATGTAGTCTCCCTTTGAGCCCATCTTTGCTCTGAGCTTCTTCACATGGGTGTCAATGGTTCTGGCATCACCGAAATAGTCATAGTTCCAGACATTATTCAGGATCTTCTCACGGGAAAGTGCTATGCCCTTGTTCTCTATGAAATATACAAGAAGCTCGTATTCCTTGAAACTGAGCTCCACCTCTGCCCCGTCGATCTTTACAGAGTGGGCAGATTTATCCACCTCTATGCCTCCGATGTTTACGACATCCTCCTGGTTCATTCCCGAACGGCGAAGTATGGCTTCAACTCTCGCTACAAGGATCTTTGGCGAGAAAGGCTTGGAAATGTATTCATCAGCGCCGTACTCAAAGCCCTTGAGCTCGTCCTGCTCCTCGGAGCGGGCGGTGAGCATGATGACAGGTACCTTACTGTGCTCTCGTATGGTCTTCAGCACATCCCAGCCGTTCATCTTCGGCATCATTACGTCAAGGATGATGAGTGCGATGTCTTTGTCCGAGAAGAATTTGTCCACGGCTTCGTCACCGTCACCGGCTTCTATTACATCAAAATCTTTTATTTTTAAAAAATCGGAAATAAGCTTCCGCATACGTTCTTCATCATCAACAACGAGTACTTTTAATCGTTCCATAACTGTACCTCTTATTTCTGTTGTATTCACTTCAGCCCTTCGTAAATGAATCTGCTTGGACTACAATGCTTACTATATCTTTGTTCTGTGAAGTAAATGTGAAATTCTCTCCGGGCTCTTGTTAATGCCACATAAAAGGCACGCCGCTCCTCCTCCAGATCCGCAGGAGAGATGGCTCTGCTGCTTGGAACGATGCCTTCGTTTATATCAATCAGATGCACGATATCAAACTCAAGCCCTTTACTGCCGTGGAAAGTCATAAGTCGTATCCCGTCATGTTGCTCCTGTCTTGTATTCCTAAGTTCATTGCCGTAGGAAGCCACATATTGAAGCCACTTTTTCTTGTCGGGAAAGGCCCTGGAACTTTCTTCTATTTCGTCCATTATATCACGCAGCTTTTCGGGGTTTACATGGTTTTCTTTCTGACAGGCATAAAGATGATCCTCATAACCGATCTTTTTTCTGATGTAAATGATGGCGGCGTAGGTCGGCAGCTTTTTTAAAGTCTTAAGGTCATGCAGCATGGTGTCTATGATCCGCTGCATCCCGGTTGAGCGGCTATAGTAGCTTTTCAGTTTATCAAAGCTCATCTCTCTTCCATCTAAAGCCTTTCTGGAAATGTATCGAAGTGGCTTGTTCATGATTCGGAGAAAATCCGCCCTTGTGCCCATATTCTCCGATAGCTTCAGATAAGAGATAATGTCAAGTGCCTGACTGCATTCATAGATATTTTTGACTTTGTTCTTTAAACAGAAGGGAATCTGATGTCTGGTGAGCTCCGCCGCAAGGGGCTGAACCATCATTTCTGTTCTGAACAGGATTGCGATCTCACTAAAAGGGATTCCTGAGCTCAGTTCCTTAAGGATATTTCTTATGACCTGGGCATATTCCGCCTTCGGAGTTCCTGCTTTGTAATAGAGAGTTGTTCCTCCATGACCGTTTATTGCTTTGATATCCTTTGGAAATCGCTCACGGTTATGGGCTATCATTTTCTTTGCGAAATTAACGATCTCTGATCTTGAGCGATAGTTGTTGGAGAGAAGTATTCGCCTTGTGGCAGGATAATCCTTTTCAAAGCCCAGCATGATGGAGGGCTCAGCCCCTCTGAAACGGTATATGGACTGGTCATCATCTCCTACTATAAAGAGGTTGTTCTCCGGCTCTGCCAGCATACGGACTATGCTGTACTGTACCGGATTTATATCCTGAAACTCGTCTACCAGTATAAAGCTGTACTTATTCTGCCAAAGCTTCAGTTCATCAGGCTCTTTCAGAAAAAGCTCATGACACAGAAGCAGCATATCGTCGAAATCAAGCAGTCTCTGCTCTTTCAGCTCACTTTGATAGGAGGCTATGATGCGATGGAATTTATCATTGTCGATAAGCTTTGATTTAAAGGAGGAGCCGTTCTCACCCATGGATTTGTATTTTGAGATCTCGGAAAGAAGCAGTCTGAAGAAGTCTGTATCGTAGGAACTGTCTATGTGTTCTCTTGCTGTCAGTTCCCGAAGCAGTAAGGTCTTATTCCTGTCTGTGATTATATTTTTGAAGGAAAGATCATAGCGTAGACGCAGTATATAGAAAAATATGGAATGAAATGTGCCGAAGCTGACCTGATTTACGGATTCAGGCAGAAGTTTTTTGAATCTTGCCTCCATCTCCATGGCGGCATCTCTGGTAAATGTTATGACGAGAATCTTGTCCGGGGGGACACCTATAGAAAGAAGGTGCATTATCCTGTGAGTTATGACTGTGGTCTTTCCTGAACCGGGGCCGGCAAGCACCAAAGCCGGACCGTAGATATGATTTATTGCTGTTATTTGTTCATTAGAAAAGCTCATGGCACTAAGTGTACCATGAGCTTTGTCAGTTTCATATAGTCTGAATTCAGACCATATATCAGTGAAGTCCTGTTCCGTACAGTATCTTTGCTATCTCGGAATCCTTGTCGAGGATGATGGTCTTGTCGCCTCTTCCCTTCATGGAATTCTTCAGGGCGTCGAGAGAGCGGATGTAGTTGTAGAAATCCGCCTTATCTGTTGTGTTATAAGCCTCGGAAAGAGTCTTCATGTACTCGGCTTCACCCTCCGCCTCTGTGATGGCAGCCTGCTTCTTCGCTTCTGCCTCCATGATGGTGACCTGACGGTTTGTGTCGTTCCTTATCTTCTGCGCCTGGCTGTCACCCTGAGCCTTGTAGGATGCGGCGATGTTCTGTCGCTCGGAGATCATACGCTCATATACGGCATCCTTGTTGTCGTCCGGGAGGTCCAGAGCCTTTATCTTTGCCTCATAGATGGTGATCCCGTATCCTCCTATATCGGAGTTTGAATCCTCTGTGATGAGCTTGGTGAGCTGCTCGCCTCTTGCGGCAATGACTTCGTCCTGAGACATGGATGAAAGGATGTTCTTTGTGGCATTGTAAACGGCTACTCCGACACGATCCTCGGCACTTCTGGTGGAAGCATTCAGTGTCTGTGTGAACTTTACAGGATCAGTTACCTTCCAGAGGATGAAATCATCTGCGATCATGGACTTTTTGTCCTTTGTTATAACGTCAGAAGGCTGTATATCATAGATCTGAAGATCCTTAGGTATAAATCTCACAGTCTCGAAGAAAGGAAGCTTGCTGTAAAATCCTGCCTCAGATGAGACTCTGGTGATACGTCCGAGATGCATGACTACACCGTACTCGTTTGGAGCCACGGTGTAAAAAAATGAACTGGAGATCATCAGTAAAAAGATCAATGCAACAACAGCTACAACTCTGATCAGTGTAAATGTCTTTTTCATTAGTTTGCGTCCTCCTCGGTTGTTTCATAGTCCTCTTCGTTTCCGGTAATTGAGGAAGGCACCGGTATACCGGCTGCATTGTAGCTTGTACGCTCGCTTACGAAGCTCTCAAGAGGAAGCATGGTCTGAGTTCCTCCGTCATCGATGATGACCTTAAGATCAGGAAGTATATCCTCCATAGCCTCATAGAACATACGCTGCTTAGTGATGAGCGGGTTTATCCTGTACTGGTCGTACATGGCATTAAAACGTGCCACCTGACCCTGAGCTTCAGCTATACGGGCTTCCTTTGTCGCCTCTGCGGCTTTTACGATCTTGTCTGCGTTTGCTTCTGCGGCCGGAAGCTGCTCTGACTTATATTTGTTTGCATTGTTTATGGAGGTCTCTGATCCCTGCTTTGCATTTTCAACAGCCTTGAATGCTGACATGACTTCCTTGGTTGGCGGCTCAACGTCCTGGATGGAGACATTGACAACCTCCAGACCTATATCCGCCTTTGTAAGGGCACTTATCAGAGAGTCACGTACGTCTGACTGAACCTTGTTCTTGCTGGTGGTCATGACATCGTCTACGTTGTAGTTGGATACTACTGTTCTGATGGCTGCCTGTGCAAGGTTCTCGAGTATATCCTCAGGATTTCTTGAATTATAAAGATAGCTGACAGGATCTGAGACCCTGTACTCGATATAGAAATCCGTATTAACGAAATTGAAATCAGAAGTGATCATGAGTGACTGCTCGGGGATATTCTCTGCATAGCCGTTTTCTCCGTAGCTCTCATTTGCCACATAACCGATAGGGATACCATAGGTTGTGGTTCTGACCTTCTGAACTGTGTCGATAAGAGGAACTTTAAAGTACATGCCGGCGGTTTTTACATCCTGTACTTTACCAAGGCGTGTAACTACGGCCTGTTCCTGCTCCGATACCCTGTAGAGTCCTGAATTTACTACGAACAATCCGGCTGCCAGAACGCCGCCGGCTACTATGACCTTAATGACTTTTCCAAAACGGGCTTTGGCTTTTTCAGGATCGGGCATCTCAAAATGAGGCATATCAGGCTGAGGCCCGTTCATATCTTTTTTATTTCTCATTAACTACTCCTTCTATAGCTATAAAATATGTAATGTAGTCTGTCTCCCTTTTACGTGAGCATAAGTCACAGCCAGACTTATTCCATTTATGACATGATAGCATACTTAAAATCTATTAAGAATAGCGGTAATTTAAACACAAGATTTTCGTAAAAAAATAATTAATTCTGCGATGTCGGGGAAGCTCTTAAATTACTTCTTTTTCACGATTGTACATATGATTAAAGCCACACCTGTTCGGTGTGGCTTCGGATATCGTCGTATTTATCTTCCCCGGGGGATGGGAAGATCTATTTTGCAGAAGGTCGCTCTAGTGCAGATTGAAAAAGAAACGGGCGGCACTTGCTATGGTAAAGATGTCTATGACCATAAACAGAGAATATACCGCATGTACAACTATGCCCTTACTCTGGGTGAAGTTGTACATCATAAGGGTTGCAAACAGAGTTAATATTCCGAATGGACCTATTAGGATGATCAGATACTCCATAAAACTTCCGGTTGTGATAGGCATAATGTACACTTCCTTTCTCATGAAAATTACTTCCTTGGTACATTTTACCATCCAAACGCGGCCTGTTAAAGAATTAACGTAAAAATATCAGTTGTTTTCTAAAAATATGATAAAAAATAATGAAATTTTATAAAAAAAGAAAAAGCAATCAGCTGCTTTTGATCATATCATTTAAACAACTGATTGCTTTGATTATTTAGCCTTCCAGCTTTGCGATTCCGGCTTCAAGTCTCTTGATGGACTCTTCCTTGCCGAGAACCTCCATGATCTCTGTTGCACCGGCAGGTGTCATCTGACGACCTGAAAGTGCGATACGGATAGGCCACATTACGAAGCCTGTCTTAAGCTCCTTCTTTGTGCCGTACTCTGAAAGGAGTGCGAAAAGTGCGTCATTTGAGTAGTCCTCCTGCTCCTTGAGGAGTGGAAGTACATCCTTTAAGAGCTCAAGGGAGTTCTCAAGGTTTGTCTTTGACTTCTTGTTAACATAGAGTGAGTTGTCATACTCAGGAACTTCCTCGAAGAATGAGATCATATCATTGATATCAGGGAAGATCTCGATACGGGTCTTGACCATGTTGGCGATGTGCTTATAGTCAAGAGGCTTACTGATTGTCTCCTTTATGAAAGGGAGTGCTCTCTCATAGAACTTGTCGAAGTCCATAGCCTTGATATACTCGCCGTTCATCCAGCGAAGCTTGCCCATATCGAAAACAGCAGGGCTCTTTGAGATACGTGTGTAATCGAACTTACGGATAAGATCAGAAAGAGACATGATCTCTTCGTTGTCGTCAGGTGACCATCCGAGAAGAGCTACGAAGTTAACAACAGCTTCGGCTACAAAGCCCTGATCGATGAGATCCTCAAATGATGAATGACCTGAACGCTTTGAAAGCTTCTTATGGTTTTCATCTGTGATGAGCGGACAATGTACATACTTAGGAATCTCCCATCCGTAAGCGTCATAGAGACGATTGTACTTAGGGCTGGAGCTCAGATACTCGTTTCCGCGGACAACATGGGTGATGCCCATGAGATGATCGTCTATAACATTGGCAAAATTGTAGGTCGGGAATCCGTCTGACTTGATAAGTACCATGTCATCAAGCTCAGAGTTGTCTACTGTTACATCTCCGTAAAGCTCGTCATGGAAAGTTGTGGTTCCCTCTGTAGGGTTGTTCTGACGGATAACGTATGGCTTTCCGGCCTTTAAGTTCTCTTCGATCTCTTCCTTTGAAAGGCCGAGACAATGCTTATCGTAGTGCATGATCTCTTCGCCGTTCACAGTTGTCTTGAGAGTCTCGAGGCGCTCCTTTGTACAGAAGCAGTAATATGCCTTTCCTTCCTCAACGAGCTGCTTTGCGTACTGCATGTACACACCTGAGTTAACTCGCTCAGACTGAACATATGGTCCGCAGTTGCCCGGCTTGTCTGGAGACTCATCAGGAATGAGACCTGTATCATCGAGAGTTCTGTTAATGAGATCTACGGCACCCTCCACAAGACGCTCCTGATCTGTGTCTTCGATTCTTAAAAGAAAATCTCCGTCCTCATGCTTTGAAATAAGATAAGCATATAAAGCGGTTCTGAGATTACCAACATGCATTCTTCCGGTTGGTGACGGAGCGTATCGTGTTCTTATTTTCATTTTGTTCTCCTATCTATGTAAAGAAGGGACTGTCGCCAGTCCCTTCGCGAATGATTTCGACATTTAGTACGAACCTGATCAGATTATGTCAGGTTCAAAAATCCTTTTGTGGAAAAAACTTCAGCCAAGCTTAGCCTGAACAGCAAAGTGTTCCGAAGATCAGTCCTTGAGATCCTGAGGTCTCATAGTAAGATTGATTCTGCCCATCTTGTCGATTTCCTGTACCTTTACAGTAACCTCGTCACCGATGTTTACAACATCCTCAACCTTCTCTACTCTTCCGTCGGCAAGCTTTGAGATGTGAACCATACCGTCCTTGTTAGGGCTTAACTGCACGAATGCACCGAAGTTCATGATGCGTACAACCTTACCTGTGAGGACCTGACCCGGCTCGATATCATTGACGATAGACTCAATGATCTTCTTAGCCTTCTCAAGAGCTGCAAGGTCGATTCCTGAAATAGAAACCATACCTGAATCGTCGATGTCGATCTTGGCACCGGTCTCATCGATGATGCCGTTGATTGTCTTGCCCTGCTTACCGATAACATCACCGATCTTCTCAGGATCGATCTGGATGGTGATGATCTTAGGAGCGTATGGTGAAAGCTCCTTACGAGGCTCTGCGATAGCGTCATGCATAACGCCATCCATGATGAAGAGACGTGCTTCGTGAGCTCTCTTGATAGCCTCTGTTACGATCTCCTTTGTAAGACCGTGGATCTTGATATCCATCTGGATAGCAGTGATACCCTCGTGAGTTCCGGTTACCTTGAAATCCATATCTCCGAAGAAGTCCTCGAGACCCTGGATATCCGTAAGTACGAGGTAATCATCATCTGTGTCACCTGTTACGAGACCACAGCTGATACCTGCTACAGGCTCCTTGATAGGTACGCCGGCTGCCATAAGTGAAAGGCATGATGCACAGGTTGAACCCATGGATGTTGATCCGTTAGACTCCATAGTCTCGGATACGGCACGAATAGCGTATGGGAACTCCTCTACTGAAGGAAGTACAGGGAGAAGTGCTCTCTCTGCAAGAGCTCCGTGACCGATCTCACGACGTCCCGGTCCACGGCTTGCCTTGGCCTCACCTACTGAGTAGCCAGGGAAGTTGTACTGATGTAAATAACGCTTCTCTGTGATGTACTCGTTGAGCTCCTCAACCTTCTGAACCTCGGAAAGAGGAGCAAGTGTTACGATATCGAGGATCTGTGTCTGTCCACGCTTGAACATGGCAGAACCATGAACTCTCGGGATGAGATCAACTTCAGCCTCGAGAGGTCTGATCTCATCGATCTTACGTCCGTCCGGTCTCTTGTGATCCTTGAGGATCATCTTACGTACAGTTTTCTTTTCATACTGATAAACAGCATCAGGAAGGATAGCGAGTGCTTCCTCATCCTCTGCGAGAGCCTCTTCAAGCTTTTTTGTAACCTCAGCGATGTTTGCGTCTCTCTGCTGCTTGTCATCTGTAAATACTGCGTTCTCCATCTCTTCAGGAGTAACGATAGTCTTGATCTTCTCGAAGAGCTCCTCAGGAACTGCAGCACTTACGTACTCCATCTTCTGCTTTCCGCACTCTGCGATGATGGAATCGAAGAATCCGATGATCTGCTTGTTTACTTCGTCAGCCTTGTAGATGGCCTCGATCATCTTTTCGTCTGAAATGCAGTTTGCACCTGCCTCGATCATGATAACCTTATCACGAGTTGAAGCAACTGTAAGAGCAAGGTCAGAAACAGCCTTCTCTGCATTTGTAGGGTTGATGATCAGCTCTCCGTCGATCATACCAACCTGTGTAGAAGCACATGGACCATCCCAAGGTACATCAGAAATAGCTGTAGCAAGGGAAGAACCGAGCATAGCGAGAAGCTCTGGTGAACAATCCTGATCTACTGACATAACGAGGTTGTCTACGAGACAGTCGTTACGGAAATCCTTAGGGAAAAGAGGTCTCATAGGACGATCGATAACACGTGATGTAAGTATGGCGCTATCGCTTGCACGTCCCTCTCTCTTCTTGAATCCGCCCGGGAATTTACCAACGGCGTACATCTTTTCCTCGTACTCGATCTGGAGTGGGAAGAAATCGATGCCGTCTCTTGGAGCGGCTGAAGCGGTACATGTTGAAAGAACAGTTGTATCGCCGTAGTGCATGAGTGCTGCACCGTTTGCCTGAGCACAAACACGACCGATATCAACGGTGAGTGTTCTGCCGGCGAGTTCCATAGAATAACTCTTATACATTTTTACCTCCTGATATATGAACAGGGAGGTCCAAAAGCACTGATAGGATCCTGCCCGTTTAGCTATCTTCTGCTGAAAGTACAGTTGCTTTTAATGCTTCCGTCTGACCATCAGCAAAGGAATACAGCATAGGATAGCTCTGATCTTTACTTGGATGTCCGGTATCCTTCGACCGGGATCTCATCAGTGATCTCGGATTTCTCTCCTGTCATATATGAATATTTATATAGCATGTCGATCGGACAAAAGCCGATATGAATTTCTTCGATACCAGTCATTGCCTAACCATAGAGATTTTAACAAATTCTTTAAGGGAGGTCGACAGCTTTTTTTATAAAATTAAAAGAAAGGGCAGAGATGATATCTCCGCCCTCTACTATCAAAATTACTTTCTGATACCGAGCTTCTCGATGAGTGATCTGTATCCCTCAAGGTCTGTCTTAGCAAGGTACTGAAGAAGTCCTCTTCTCTGACCAACCATCATAAGAAGTCCTCTTCTTGAGTGGTGATCCTTAGGGTTCTTCTTAAGGTGCTCAGTAAGCTCGTTGATTCTTGTTGTAAGGATAGCAACCTGAACCTCTGGTGAACCTGTGTCTCCTGGCTTACGACCGTACTGTGCGATGAGCTCTGCCTTCTTCTCTTTTGAAATCATGTTAATTCCTCCTAAAAAACTGTCGCGAAAATCGCGATAAACTTACGTTAACGGAGTTCCCGGAAGGAGTTCCGTAAAACCACGCCAACGCGCATACTCATGTAATTTAACAAAAACCTATATTCTTGTCAATGTATAAGAATAAATATTTGATAAAATCAAAGCTCCATAGGATAATGTGCAGCCCTCTCCACATCCTTTTCGAGCTGCTTTTTCAGCTCCTCAAGGGATGGGAATTTTTCCTGATCCCTGAGTCTGTCCATGAACTCTACTCTTATCTTCTTTCCGTAGATATCACCGTTGAAACCTATGATAAAGGTTTCGACGTCCACAGGATTGCCATCAGATACGGTAGGATTTGTGCCTACATTGGTCATGCCTCTGTAGAGGTCCTGTCCTACCAGTACACGGCTTACGTAAACGCCTGCCTTAGGAATGGTCTTTCCTTCCTTCGGAAGAAGATTTGCTGTCGGGAAGCCGAGAATGGTTGAACCTATCTGCTTTCCATATACGACTGTTCCGCTTAAAGAAACGTGTCGTCCCAGAAGTTCCGCTGCGAGCTTGACATTGCCCTTCTGAATCTCCTCTCGGATATAGGTGCTTGAGATCTCGCGGGGGTTTCCGTTTTCGTCCAATACTTCCCGCTTCTTTATGATATGTGCCGTGTAGCCGTATTTACCCTGAAGGGATGTGAGCATCTCAGCATTACCCTGTGCCTTGTGACCGAAACTGCAGTCGGTTCCCACAACGATATCCTCGGCATGCATACCCTCGATAAGCACGTCTCGCAGGAAATTTTCAGCCGGAACCTTCATGGTGTCGCTGTTCACGGGATATGAGAAAACATAGTCAAAACCGAGATTACGAAGTCTGGTGAGATGTTCGTCACTGGATGATATGGCTGTTTTCTTGATACCTGTGAAAAGATTTTCAGGATTCTGTGAGAACGTCAGCACTGCTGTTTTGAGATGCTTTTCTTCTGCTATTCTGAACATGTTCTCGAATATGAGCTGATGACCTCTGTGGCTTCCGTCGAACTTTCCGAAGGAGACCACTGTAGGTTCCGGTATGAAGATAGGCGGCTTCATAATGGAGAAAAGCTCACCCTTCTCTGCCACTTCCGCTATCTCACCGAGAGTGAAGCTCTCTTCTATTCCGTACTGACCGACTCTGGTGCGAAGAAGTGCTGACATGGCTGCGCCTGTGCCGAGCTTTTCTCCGATATCCTTGCAAAGTGTTCTGATATAGGTTCCCTTGGAGCAGGTCACCTCCATCTTTACATATGGAAGCTTTATTTCATTTATCTTTATATTGTGTATGGTGATGCGGTTTGGCTTACGTTCAACTGTCTTTCCCTGTCTCGCCAGATCATAGAGCTTTTGTCCGTTGATCTTTTTTGCGCTGTACATAGGAGGGATCTGATCGTAGGTTCCGATGAAGCTTTCGATGGCGGCACGTACTTCCGCCTCTGAAACGTCTACAGGCTTCTCTGAAAGTATGGTGCCTGTAGTGTCTTCTGTGTCAGTGGTTACGCCGAGCTTCATCTCTGCTTCGTAGACCTTGATGGTGCCTGCTATGGCATCAACGAGTTTTGTGGCCATACCTGCGCAGACTACCAAAACGCCTTCGGCCATAGGATCCAGAGTACCTGTATGGCCTATTTTTTTCTCATGAAGGATCGAACGGAGCTTCTTTGTGACATCAAAGCTTGTCCAATCCTTTTCCTTCTTAACTACTATAATTCCGTCCATTGATTACCTTAAGAGTCTGTCCTGTTTGATATGAAGTCAGGAGCATCCATCTGAAGTGCCAGCTCCTTTGTGATGTTGTTGATTACATCGTGATATGATCCCTGTAATGTGCAGCCCGCAGCCATCTTGTGACCGCCGCCGCCGAAATGAGCGGCAACCCTTGCCACATCAAGCATATAGTTGTTGCTTCGGAGACTTACCTTGAAGTTCTGGTTGGTCATTTCGTAGATGAAGACCGCACAGTCGATACCTCTTGTTTCTCTCATCACGCTGACTATACCGTCGATGTCCTTTGATGTCACATTGTAGAACTTCATTTCCTTACAGGTGAGCCATCCGGCGAGACAGCGACGATCCATGACCATGAGGCTCTCCATGAGAACACGACCCAGAACCTGCTGCTGAGGATATGTTTTTGTGAAGAAGGTATCATCGATGATGTAACTGAAATCGATACCCTTTGACATGAGGAAACCGGCAATCTCCATGGTATGCGGAGATGTACAGGTGTACTTGAAGACTCCTGTATCATGTACTATGCCGAGGTAGAGACATTCTGCCACTTCCTTCGTAATATAGTCTCTGTCCAGAAGATCGAATACTACCTCACATGCACTGGAGGCTTCCGGTATGATGGTTCCATGCTCGAATTTCTGGTTTCCGGGTATGTGATGATCTGCAACATAAAGAACAGAAGCATTTTCGGCTAATGTCTTGTAGTCCCCCAGTCTGTCATAACCATTGCAGTCACACATTATGCAGAGGTCATACTTCCTGTCTGAAGGAACATGGATGATGTCTGAGAATCCGGGCATGAAACGGAATTTTTCATTGGCCGCCTGGAGATAAACATTGACCTTTTTATCCGGATAACGGTTCTTTATATAGTTTTTAGTTCCGAGAGTCGAGCCCAGACAGTCTCCGTCGGGATTGGTATGTCCCACTATACAGATACTGTCCGCAGCCTCGATCAACTGCTGAAATTCGTTCATGAAAAATCCTTTCTCTATACACATTACAGGCAGAAGACGCAAACTCGCATCTCTGCCTGTAAAAGAAACTGCTTAATTCTCTTCTTCGGAGTCGTTCTCGGCCTGAGAATCCTCCTCAGTGTTCACATGCTTTTCAGCATCTTCCTTTGCCACCTTGTTGATGAGAGCATCCATACGGGCGCCATACTCGATGGAATGATCTTCAACAAACTGAAGCTCAGGTGTGTGACGAAGATTTACGGTCTGAGCCAGTTCTCTTCTCAGAAATCCGCTGGCTGCCTTAAGTCCTGCCATAGTCTTTGCGAGAGATTCCTCGCTTCCCAGAACTGAGATATATACCTTACAGTACTGGAGGTCCGGAGTAACCTCCGCACCTGTAACAGATACCATAGGTGAAATACGAGGATCCTTGAGGTTGCGTATAGCCACCGAAAGCTCACGCATGACCTCAGCATTTATCCTGGTGTTTTTTACAGAATTTTTTTTCAACGCTTAACCTCTTCCATTACATATACTTCAACATAATCATCTACTTCGATTTCGTTGAAGCCGTCAAATACAAGACCACACTCGTAGCCTGCCTTTACTTCCTTTACATCGTCCTTGAAACGCTTTACGGAAGCAATCTCGCCTTCGAAAATCTGATCCTGCTTAAGTCCGCGCATGATACGTGCCTTTGCACCTCTCTGTACGAGACCATCCTTGACCATACATCCGGCGATATTTCCGACACCTGATGCCTTGAAGATCTGACGGATCTCGGCATGACCGATAACCTTCTCCTCATATACAGGAGCGAGCATGCCCTTCATAGCATCTTCGATATCTTCGATAGCCTTATAGATAATATTGTAAAGTCTTACGTCAACGTTCTCACGCTCTGCGATCTCCTTTGCTGTTGCGTCCGGCTTAACATCGAAACCGATAACGATAGCATTGGAAGCACTTGCGAGAACAACATCAGACTCACTGATTGCACCAACACCGGCGTGGATGACCTTAACGGCAACCTCGTCGTTCTTGATCTTCTCAAGAGAATCCTTAACGGCCTCAACTGAACCCTGTACATCAGCCTTGATGACGATAGGAAGTTCCTTGATCTCGCCTGCCTTGATCTGATCAAAGAGAGCATCGAGAGAAACCTTCTTCTTGGACTCCTCTACCTTCTTCTGCTTGCTCTCTGTTACGAAAGCTGCAGCGTAAGCCTTAGCTTCCTTCTCGCTGTCCTTAACCTGGAAGATCTCGCCGGCATTAGGAACTGCATTAAGTCCGAGGATCTCACATGGCTGTGAAGGACCTGCCTTCTTGATACGTCTGCCCTTGTCATCTGTCATGGCACGTACCTTACCGTAAGCTGAACCTACAGCAACTACATCACCCTGATGAAGAGTACCCTTCTGGATGAGAAGTCTCGCTACGGAACCACGTCCCTTATCAAGCTCGGCCTCGATAACTACACCGTAAGCTGAACGGTTCTGGTTAGCCTTGAGCTCCATAACGTCAGCTTCGAGAACTACGTTCTCGAGAAGATCTTCGATACCGATGTTCTTCTTTGCTGATACAGGTACGCAGATTGTGTCTCCGCCGTAATCCTCAGGAACGAGATCATACTTCATGAGCTCCTGCTTAACACGGTCAGGGTTAGCACCCTCCTTATCGATCTTGTTGATAGCAACAATGATAGGAGTGTTGGCAGCCTTTGCATGGTTGATGGCTTCTACTGTCTGAGGCATGACACCGTCATCTGCAGCAACTACGAGAACTGCGATATCAGTTGACTGTGCACCACGCATACGCATGGCTGTGAATGCCTCGTGTCCCGGTGTATCAAGGAAGGTGATGACACGATCTTCATCGTTAACCTTTACAGATACCTGGTAGGCACCGATAGACTGTGTGATACCGCCGGCTTCCTTTGCGGTTACGTTTGTATTTCTGATAGCGTCAAGGATAGATGTTTTACCGTGGTCAACGTGACCCATTACGCAGACAACAGGAGGTCTTGAAACCATGTCCTCATCTGTATCTTCGATGTCATCCTTAACGAGCTCTGCTATAACGTCGATCTTCTCTTCCTGCTCACAGAGGATATCGTAATCAACAGCGATGTTTTCTGCTTCCTCATATGAAAGCTCAGTGTTGAGTGTTACCATCTGACCCTTCATGAAGAGCTTCTTGATGATGTCTGCAGGCTTGATCTTCATCTTGTCAGCCAGATCCTTGATGGTGATAACCTCAGGGATAGTGATGGACTTGATCTCCTCTTCAACCGGTTTAACTACTTCAGGCTTGATGAATGCGCCCTTACCGGTCTTCTTCTTGCGTGCTGCCATCTCATCGTCTCTCTCGTAAGACTGCTCTGCAGTGTACTTGTTCTGCTTACGATTGTTACGATTTCTCTTTGCTGCCTCAGCCTTCTCGTTATCGAAATTCTTGTTTCCGAAATTCTTGTCACCAGGCTTGTGGGCGTTTCTTGCAGTTGATGGCTTTGAGGAAATGTCTACAGCGGCAACTGCAGAGCTCTCCTGAGGACGTCTCTGTCCGCCGAAGCCTGTGCCTCTCTGACCCGGTCTCTGAGTACCGTTTCTGTCAGCAGGACGACCTGTTCCTGCCTGAGGACGAGCACCATCCTTACGGAATCCGCCCTGAGGACGGTCCCCGTTACGGTCGTTTCTCTGAGCGAATGCAGGCTTTGACTGATGATCGTTTCTGTCTCCGCTTCTGTCGAAACGAGGTCTGTCTCCGGTTCTCTGAGGACGATCAGAACTTGCTGAAGCAGGCTTTGCTTCTTCAGCGGCCTTTCTTCTTTGCTCTTCTTCCTGAGCCTTGCGCTCAGCCTCTCTCTTTGCTTCCTCAGCGGCCTTTCTTCTCTGCTCTTCCTCCTGAGCCTTGCGCTCAGCCTCTCTCTTTGCTTCCTCCTCAGCCTGACGCTTCTGGAGTTCGTTAAGCTCGCGGAGTGGAGTTACACGGGCTGTTCCCGGTGGAAGTGGTCTTCCGTTAGGGCTGGTCTTCTTTGGCTTCTCGCTCTGAGCCTTCTGCTCGGAAGACTGCTGAGTCTTTCTCGCACCCTGCTCCTTAGCGGTTGAAAGCTTTCCTCCAAGAGGATGATTTTTATGATTTGCGGAGTTCTGCGAATGGAAAACTACAGCAAGCTTCTTTTTCTTAGGAGCTTCACCCTTCTTTTCATCCTTGCTGTTTATTCCATTTTCTCTCTGATTCTCATCTGACATTCACATTACCTCCGTCAATATATTTGATCATCGCCTTAGCGAATCCTTCATCTTCTATGCTGAGTGAAGACCTTTCGGATTTCCCGAGCTGCATCCCCAGCTTCTCTTTTGTGCCTAATTCGAAATATGGAACATCACGGTATGTCGTCATGTTTCTGAATTTCTTTTTTGTGTTATCGGACGCGTCCTCCGGAACGATCACTAGAAAGGATTTATGTCCTTTCAGTGATTTCTCAACTGAGAACTCGCCGCTTTTCAGTTTGCCTGCTCTCTGGCATAATCCGAGCAGACCGTATATTCTTTCATCTACCAAGCTGTATCAGTTCCTCTCTGAGTGCCTGTGCGGTCTCTTCAGAAACGGAAACCTTGAAAGCTCGATCCAGGGCCTTACGCTTTATAGCTTTGTCAAGGCATGAAATGTCATTGCAAATGTAAGCGCCGCGACCGTTTTTTCGTCCGGTTGGATCTATGCTGAAGGTATCGTCAAGTGCATGAACGATACGTATCAGGTTTGGTTTTTCCTTTTTCTGACCGCAGCCAATGCACGTTCTCTCCGGTATCTTTTTCATACCGTTCACATCTCTCCGTTTTCGTCATCTGCATCTGCAAATGTCTCACCGGTTGTATCTTCCATGTCCTCTGCTGTCTCCATAAGCTCCGAGTCATCCATATCCTCTGACTCTTCACTCTGATAGTCGATACCCATCTCATCGAAGATGCCCTGCTCCTGAGCCTGTGACTCAGACTTGATATCGATCTTGTAGCTTGTGAGCTTTGCAGCAAGACGTGCATTCTGACCTTCCTTACCGATGGCGAGGCTGAGCTGGGCATCAGGTACGATGACCATGGCCTCCTTGTTATCCTGATCTGCGATAACTGCGATAACCTTTGCAGGTGAAAGTGCATTCTCGATAAGGTATGCAGGATTCTCATCGTAGTTGATGATATCGATCTTTTCTCCGCGAAGCTCCTCGACCACAGTGTTTACACGTGACCCGTTGAGACCTACGCATGCACCTACAGGATCAACGTTAGGATCGTTTGACATAACTGCCATCTTGGTTCTGGAACCGGCCTCACGAGAGATAGCCTTGATCTCTACGATGCCGTCTCTTACCTCGGATACTTCCTCTTCGAAGAGACGCTTTACAAGCTCAGGATGAGTTCTGGATACCATAACACGTGGTCCGCGAGGAGTATCTCTTACTTCAACTACATAAATCTTTACTCTGTCGTTGGTCTCAAGCTTCTCATCCTTGATCTGTTCGTTCTCTGAAAGGTAACCGTCTACCTTGCCGAGATTAACGATGATGGATCTGCCTGTGTTTCTGTCGATAGTACCTGTGACAACTTCCTTTTCCATGGAGTAGTACTCGTTGTAAAGTACCTTACGCTCTTCCTCACGGATACGCTGAACGATAACGCCCTTTGCGTTCTGTGTAGCGATACGTCCGAAGGTCTTGGAATCAACCTTTACAGGCACGATGGAACCGAGCGTATATCCCGGGTCGATCATTCTTGCATCTGCAAGAGAGATCTCGGTGTTCTTATCAAGTACTTCTTCAACTACTGTCTTGTCAGCGATTACTGAGAACTCACATGTGACAGGATCAACACTTACTCTTATGTTGTCGGAAGAACCAAAGTGGTTCTTGCAGGCTGTCTGGAGTGAAAGCTCTATCGCTTCGATCAAAGACTGCTTTGAAATTCCTTTTTCCTTCTCCAGTAGATCGAGTGCTTCGCTAAGTTCTGTATTCATTTGTTTTAACCCCTCCCGGTGATAATATCTTCTGATTCATTGTCTGTGGACTCTTCTGCCGAGGCCTCTGCATCCACATCGTAAGGTTCTACATCGGCGTTTCCGGGATGATCCTTAAAGCCGAGTGAACATACCTCTAACATATATTGCTCTGGAATAAAATCTTCCTTGTCAAGCCATTTAGACAGCTTTCGGGAAACCTTTGCACAGTCGTCTACAGTCATATCGACACCATCTGCTCGATATATGAATGCTCTTAAGTACCATTCATTGTTTTCCTGTGTGAAAGTCACACTGTCTACTTCGTATCCGTCCTTCGGACATATTTCGTCGAGATACTTTTTAACTCTTTCGGTATAGCCATTTGTCTGCATAAAAATTTCCTCTAAACCTAAGCAAAAGGAGCGGGCGTTTTCGCCTGCTCCTTTCAACTAGTCAATAAATACTGAATAACAATAACATAGGAATATAGTAAAATCAAGACTTTTTTCAGATTTGCTGTTGGAATCCATATGCCAATGCATATGAATGTTTATACCAGTCCCTGTATCAGGATAATGAAGATAAGTACAGGAAGTACATACAGGAGGTATGGCTTCACTGAAGGTCGCAGTTTCATACCTTCACCCTTGTTACACTCTTCCATGTACCTGTCGAAGCCCCAGCCCCATTTAGTGACACAGAACAGAAGGTATGTGAGTGAACCTGCAGGAAGAAGTATGTTTGAGACTATAAAGTCCTCTGAGTCCAGAATGTCTCTTGCACCGATAAGGTGAACATGTGACCAGATATTGTAACCGAGTACACATGGAATGCTGGCGATGAGGATGTAGATACAGTTCACAAGTACCGCTTTCTTTCGTGTGACTCCGAAGTTGTCGATGGAGGTTGCGAGAAGGTTTTCAAAAACAGTTATGACTGTACTGAAGCTCGCGAAGGACATAAACATGAAGAAAAGAGTTCCCCAGAGTCTTCCCGCAGGCATGCTCATGAAAACCTTCGGAAGGGTCATGAAGATGAGGCTTGGACCTGAATCCGGCTGTACATTGAAGCTAAAGCATGCAGGGAAAATGATAAGACCTGATATGATGGCTACAAATGTATCGAGTGCACAAATTCTTACTGACTCTCCCACAAGTGAAAAATTCTCAGACATGTAGGATCCGAAGATCTCCATGCAGGCTACTCCGAGGCTCAATGTAAAGAATGCCTGATTCATGGCTGCGGAAATGACTGAACCGAAGCCCTTAAGGAGGTTGCCGCTTCCCGCTTCGTATACTCTGTCCAAGCTTGGGATCAGATAGAACTCAACTCCGGCTTTAGCATTTGGAAGTGAAACGCTTCGCACTGCAAGGACTACTATAAGTACCAGAAGTGCGCTCATCATAGTAGTTGTGACCTTTTCGAGTCCTCTCTGTATACCGAAGGAACATACCAGAAATCCTACGATAACAGTGACTGCCATACATATCATCATCTCAGCCGGGTTAGCAAGCATATCGAAGAAAACGGAATCAACATTATCCATGGATACTTTATCAAAGGTTCCGGAGGCGAATTTAAAAAAGTACGATATCATCCATCCGGATACTGTGGTGTAGTACATCATGAGAAGGTAGGCACCGGCTACGGCAAACCAGCCGTGTATATGCCATTTACTGCCCTTGGGCTCAAGTTTTTTATATGCAAGTACCGCACTCTTCCGTGATGCACGGCCTACTGCAAGTTCCATGGTGAGAACCGGTACACCCATGATGATCAGGAAAATAAGGTAGAACAGTACGAAGATTCCTCCTCCGTTCTGACCGACAAGGTAAGGGAACTTCCATACGTTTCCTATACCTATGGCGCAGCCTGCGCTTACCAGAATGAATCCTATTCTGGATTTAAAGCTTTCACGTTTGTTACTCATAAGACTCCTTAAGTGAGAATTTAATTAATTTGACTTTTTAACGCTTTGCACTATTACAGTCTCCACAATGATAAAAGAGCTTGCAAAAAACTGCAAGCTCTTAAATATTTTAATAGTAAATTTATCAGTCTGCCTTGTGTGAGCCGGTGCCGCTCTCAAGAATGGATGGGATCTCTGCCAGAGAAACGATCCTGTACTTTAATTCAGCTCTTGAACCTGCAAGCTCCTTCAGCTTTTTCGAAATTCTGTGGTAGATGATTCCACAGTCTTCCTTCTTTGTTCCGATAAGAAGAAGAAGGTACTGGCTGGAGCTGTACTTGGTGTAAACATCACCCTGACGAAGCTCTTCATAAAGAGCGTTCTTCAAAGCTTCTGAGCGGGCTGCGAGCTTCTCCTGATTCTGAATAGGCTTTCCTTCGTAGTCTACGAGTGTGCAGAGCATCATGAAAATGGAATTTCCACGTCGTACAAGGTTTCTGCGGAGTACGTTGTAGACATCGATAAAGCTCGAGAATGCACAATAGTAGGATCCGAGGCTTCTGCTGTCGCCCTTGTTATTCTTTAAGGCTGCGTCTCTTTCGAGGATTCCTGCCTGAATCTCTTCGATATCATCGGATACTACCTTGATATCGTCATAGATGCGTTCGTAGCATCTGATGAGATCATCAGGAAGAGGTACTTCGAGATCATCAAGGTAATAACGTGCAGTCTTGTTATAGAGCTCATATGCCTCCTTGTATTCCTTACGGAGGATCAGAGCATCAATCACGTTTATCTGCCATCCTGCATCAGGATATATCTGGCTGGCACGATTATATAACTTGTAGAGACTGTCATAATCGCCCTTGTTGCGATAATACTCTCCGAGGAACATCACCAGTTCATCATAGAGGTGTTTAAGCTTCACTGATTCAACGATGACCCAGTTGTCTGTAGAGAACTCGGGAAGAAGCTCGCCGCGATACAATTCAAATGCATGCTCATATAAAGCTGCTTTTGATGCCGGATCCTCGGTCTCTCCGGCCTTTCGGCAATCATCCATGTAGGTCTTTACGTCGAGACTTAATTCATAGCCTTCGGGTTTTTCCGGGAAATATATACCTTTCTTTCCTTCGATATAACGCTTTCCGGGTACTCCGCTCTTCTTAAGCTGGGTTCTGGCCTGATGAAGAAGGTTGTTCAAACTGTTGTTTTCATCAAGGAGATCCTTGTATCCAAATACTCCATCGATAAGCTCTCTTTTGGATATGCCTTTTTTGTGATTTAAAAGGATGATCTGGATCAGTTTGAGAAAGTTTGCCTTGTTGTTCTGACCGAGCCCCATATACTGACCGTTTACCGTAATGGAAAAACCGCCCAGCATACGAACTTCAATACGATTTTCACTCTCACTCATTTTTAACCCCTTGCCTTTGGGAATTTCAGCCCATTTATATTTTGCTTCGCAAAGGGCTGATGCTACATGGCAAATTTATACAGAAAACCTGCCATAACCTCGAGACATTTATTTATTTTATCTTAGACGCAATCGGGTGAAAAGTAAACAAAAATCAAAAAAATTTAAGCACAATTCTAATTAAATAACATAATAGTAAAAGCCTGTAATCCACATGCGGTTTCACAACGTGGATTACAGGTTTTTAAGGTTTGTAAGCATATATTGATGACCGGGTTTCTGTATGTGATCAACGACTCACATACACAGGTCTTTTTTGATTTTTCAGAATGTCACTCCCAGGAACTGGATGACGAGTCCCCAGAAAACTCCGATAGCATAAAGCATAACGGCGATACGGAGATTCTCATTAGGATGATAGTTTGTACGGAAAAGAACGAGAAGACCGACTCCTGCACCAACCATCAGACCGGCCATCATCTGACCTGCATCGAGCATACCCATGAGATAAAGCTCGGTGATACTTACTGAAGCCGCACAGTTAGGGATGAGACCTATGATTCCGGAAAGGAAAACACCGACAACAGGCTTTCCTGAAAGGAATGCACCTATGGCTTCACGTCCTATTCCCTCAACAAGCAGTGTTATCACAAAGGTGATGAGGAAAATAAATACAGTTATCTGGAAGGTATGATGGAATGCAGGCTGAAGGATTCCTGCTATGCCGCCCTTGTGATGGTGGTGATGTCCGTGATGCTCATGGGAATGTTCATGCCCATGATGATCATGGTGCTCATGTTTATGATCATGATGTTCCATCTCTTCCGATTCTATGTGATGAGCCTTATGAATTTCTTCTGTGGCTTCATGGTGCGCCTCGGAGTGATGAGTATGCTTATCTTCGGCTTCGAACTGTGCATGATGTTCATCGTGGTCGTGGTCATCAGCATTGTCATCATACTCATCCTCATCTTCATCATCGTCGCATGCACAGTGGTCGTGCTCACAGAGATCGTGAATATGCTTTTCCGGTGCAGGAGTATGCTTTCCGTGATGCATGAAGATATCCAGAGTGAAACCGCTGATGATGCCAAGTATCATCTTGGTTGCCAGTATGGCGATGATGGTCTTTGGGGCCACCTGCTCGGATATGAATATAGGAAGCATCTCATCTGAAGTTGAAAGAAATACTGCGATGAGGGTTCCTACAGAGATGACACCTCCGGCGAAGAGACTTGAAGCGGCAGCTGAGAAACCGCATTGAGGAAGCACACCTGCAGCGCCTCCGATGAGCGGGCCGAAACGTCCTGCCTTTTCAAGCATGGATGTGGTGCTTTTTTCGGTCTTATGTTCCAGATATTCCATCGCCATGTAGGTCACAAGCAGGAACGGAACGAGCTTTATGGTATCGATCAACGCATCCATAAATGCATCTGTAATCATTTCCATGAGTAAAGTCCTCCTTACTATAAATTTATATCAAAATGCAAATGAAAAGAAGAGGTTCCTCAGGAGCCTCTTCTAAACGTTTCGTGAGTCGTATTATAGAATACCATACCTGTCAACACGTACATAATCACATGAACATGTATTAATATGATATAAGTGTCATAAGTCTGTCCTCCACTTGTGCGTGCACAAAAGTGGTGAAATGACCGGTTTATTTCTTAAGCGCAGCCTCGATCAATCCCTTGAACAGTGGATGTGCGTTGTTAGGCCTGGACTTGAACTCAGGATGAGCCTGGGTAGCGAGGAAATAAGGATGATCCTTAAGCTCTACTATCTCAACGATATGACCGTCCGGTGACTGTCCTACAAGCTCCATGCCTGCCTCTTCCAGATCCTTACGGAAGTCGTTGTTAACCTCATATCTGTGTCTGTGACGCTCAGAGATGGAAGTCTTTCCGTAAACTGCATGTGCCTTTGTACCTTCACGAAGCTCACATGGATAAGCTCCGAGACGCATGGTTCCGCCGAGATCTGTTACAGTCTTCTGCTCCGGCATAAGGTCGATAACAGGATGTGTTGTGTTAGGATCGAATTCGGTTGAATTTGCATCCTTCCATCCGAGAACATTTCTTGAGAATTCGATGATGGAGATCTGCATTCCGAGACAGATTCCGAGGTACGGGATCCTGTTCTCTCTTGCGTACTGTGCAGCCATGATCATGCCTTCGATTCCGCGCTGACCGAATCCGCCCGGAACAAGGATTCCGTCTACTCCCTGAAGAAGTGTGGCGGCACCAACCTTTTCTACCTCCTCTGAGTCAACCCAGCGAATGTTTACCTTTGCGTGGTTTGCCACTCCGCCATGCTTCAGTGACTCCGCAACACTTAAATATGCATCATGAAGCTGTGTGTACTTACCTACGAGGGCAATGACAACTTCCTTTTCCGGATGGCGGAGATTTTCTACCATGGACTTCCACTCGGTAAGGTCCGGCTCAGGACATGGGAGGTGGAGACATTCGCATACTGACTGAGCGAGGTGCTCGTGCTCCATAAGAAGAGGTACCTCATAAATGAACTCGGCGTTTGTGTTCTGAAGAACATGGTTTGCAGGCAGGTTACAGAACATGGCTATCTTGTCCTTGATATCCTGAGGGATGGGACGCTCTGTACGGCAAACCAGGATGTCTGTCTGAAGTCCCAGACGCTGAAGCTCTCTTACACTCATCTGAGTCGGCTTTGTCTTCAGCTCCTCGGAAGCATGGAGATAAGGGATCAGAGTTACGTGGATCATGATGGCATTTTCATGACCTACTTCATGCTGGAACTGACGGATAGCCTCAAGGAATGGCTGTGACTCGATATCTCCTACTGTTCCGCCCACTTCGATGATTGCGATACGGTCCTCATCCGGATCATCTGATCTGTAGAAATCAGACTTTATCTCGTTTGTGATGTGGGGGATGACCTGAACAGTGTGACCTTCATATTCTCCGTGACGTTCCTTGTTGAGTACTGACCAGTACACTTTTCCGGATGTAACATTGGAACGGCGGTCCAGAGATTCGTCGATGAATCGCTCATAGTGTCCGAGATCAAGGTCTGTCTCAGTTCCGTCATCTGTTACAAAAACCTCACCATGCTGTATAGGGTTCATGGTGCCCGGGTCAATGTTTATGTATGGATCGAACTTCTGCATGGTTACCTTGTAACCTCTTGCCTTCAGAAGTCTTCCCAGAGATGCGGCTGTGATTCCCTTTCCGAGACCGGAAACTACTCCACCTGTTACAAATACGTACTTGATCATATACTCCCCTTTCTTGAGTAATTGTATAAAGCCTTACGGATTGATTCGCGCGTCGGGCTTTATACAATAAAAAAAAGGTGACGAAGGCAAGGACACTTTGAATTGTCCTTGTGACTCCTTCGTCACCTCATATTCCTGACTTTAAAAAAACAAAAGGAATGATAACACTGCCCCATGAAATATGCAAACAGAAAATTCACAAAAATGTATGTAGTGATTTTATCATATTTCACAGAATAACTCAGTTGAATTTAATTACCTGTCACATAAAAGATCGTTATATCAATCCGAACGAAGGGCATCGATAGGATTGAGTGTCGCCGCGCTTCTCGCAGGCATGTATCCGAAAATCAGACCTATACTCATGGAGATGGTGAAGGATGCGATGATCCAGCCGAAGGATGGCTGTGCATCGATATTCATTATCTTTCCTGCCATGGTGGTCCCTATACAGCCTATAACGATGCCTATCACACCGCCCATGGAACTGGTTACGGCTGCCTCGATCACGAACTGCATAAGAATAGTGGATTTCTTCGCCCCAAGTGCCTTTCTGATACCTATTTCTCTGGTTCGCTCTGTTACGGATACCAGCATTATGTTCATAACACCGACACCGGCTACGAGAAGTGAGATTCCTGCTATACCACCGAGCATAAGTGACATCTGGGCTATCATATCATTCATGGAGTCGAGGAGCTCACTCATGGCCGTTACTCTGTAAAGATCATCATTTTTAAAGATGCTGTAGAGGAAATCCTCGATAACAGAGGTGACAGTGGATGCCTTTTCGACGTAGCTGTCTCTAAGAGTAAAGGTGTAGTTGTTGATTGTTCCGTTACGTGTCAGCTTAACAGCTGCTGTGTAAGGAATATAGAGGAAGTCATCGCTTCCGCCCTCACTCATCTCATCGCTTGAGGAGGTCTGACGCTCCACGACGCCGACGATCTGATATTTGGTTCCATTTACGCTGATACGCTGACCTATGGCTTTTTCAGCAGTCTCGTAATAGGTCTGAGCCACATAAAGACCGATGACTGCCACCTTCTGTCTCGCAGCGATGTCTGCATACTGGATGAATCTTCCCTTTTCCAGATCATAGTCCATGATATCCAGATAGTCCTCGGAGACTCCTGTTATGGACGTCTGATCAGAATTCTCATTTCCGACCTTAACTGTTGCATTTACTGAAACAGTAGGGGAAAGATAGGTGAAATACTCTTCGTTATCGGAATAAAAATCGTACATCTGATCCACCGATACTGAACGAGAGCTTAAGTTTGTTACATTTACGGTAATACGGTTTGTTCCCATGGATGCAAAGCTGGATGTCATGTAGGACATTTCACCGTTGACGATGCCTACAAGGATGATAACGGCAGCCACACCGATGATAATTCCCAGCATCGTCAGGAACGAACGCATCTTATTTGACCATATGCTCTTTAGAGCCAGATTAAATGAGTTTAGCATAGTCCTCCGCTGTTCCGTCATATACTACTTTACCGTCGGAGATACGCACTATTCTCTTTGCCTCAAGAGCGATGGAGTTATCGTGTGTGATCATGACGACGGTATTGCCGTCTTTGTTAATGTCTTTCAGGAAGCCCAGCACCTGTCTTGAAGTTTTCGAATCCAGAGCTCCTGTAGGTTCATCCGCAAGTATGAGCTCAGGATCTCCTGCAAGTGCTCTTGCGATGGATACTCTCTGCTGCTGACCTCCGGAAAGCTGAGCTGGCTTCTGCATCCATTTGTCTGCGAGTCCTACACGCTCGAGCTGCCTCATGGCACGCTCCTTCTGCTCTGCCTTTGGTACACCCGCATAGAGAAGCGGGAGACAGACATTATCCAGAAGATTGTCCCTCGGAAGCAGATTATATTGCTGGAAAATAAATCCTATCTTTTTATTTCTGATGGTTGCCAGCTCATCATCACTCATGGAGGAAGTATCCTGACCATGGATGAGATATTTTCCGCTGGTTGGAACGTCCAGAGCTCCGATTATGTTCATGAGAGTTGATTTACCGGAACCGGACTTTCCCACTATAGCGACGAACTCGCCGGTATATATATTGATGGAGATTCCGTCGTTGGCATGAACCTCTTCGGAACCCATCTTGTATATCTTATATATGTCATGAAGCTCCAGAAGTGGCAGTTCACCTATATGCTCCTTGGGGATGTACAGAGTCTGACTTTTTTCTCCGCTGTTCCGGGAGGCTTTTTGAGCTGCCTTAAGCTTCGCTATCTCATCGTGGTTTTCGGCATATTCATCAGGCTCTTCCTCTTCGGAATCAGAATCCTGAAAAGCATTGACCGAAGCGGAAGAATCGTCGGATGAAACCTTTGCAATTGTGTCCTCATGGCTTTGAGACTCGGACTGTTCAGCCATTTGTTTTTTCATTATTACCTCCATGAATCATGTACGAATCGGGATCACCCGAGTTCGTATATCACCCATCAATTTAGCTTGAAAGTTTGATTTCAAACTAATCTCTAAAAAGCTGTCTTTTTTAAAACATCTCACAGCGATGCTGTGAGATGCTGGTTGTTTGACTAATCGGTAATGACAGGCACTTGCCTCTCTTGAGGTGGTTTCCTCAGGATCTACATTGGAGGTCCTCCGCTTCGGCTTCCACCGCTGCTACGATTTCCTCCACTGTATCCGCCACTTCTGTTGCCGCCTCCGGATCCGCCGAATCCACCGCCTGCTCCACCCGGAGCACCTGATCCGCCGAATCCACCGCCGGGACCGCCCATCATCATGCCGAATTCGCCTGAACTTACTGTAGACTGGGAAACATAAACCTCATCTCCCTCTTCCAGGTCTCCAGAAAGGATCTCTACATAATCATCGGATGTTAGACCTGTTTCTACAGAAACCGCATGGAAGCCGTCAGGTACGTTGGAGAAGGAACCCGTCATTCCGGATTTGTCTGAGGACTTAACTGATGAGGCATCATCGTAGGTCTCTCCTGCCTTGTTCTTTACATAAACCTTGTTTCCTCGCTGAAGGGCATCTACAGGGATAGCAAGTGCATTTTCTGTTTGATCGAGAATGATAACTCCTTCAACATTCATGCCGGGAAGAAGTCCGCCGAACTCTGACATGGTGACGGTGACAGGATAATATGTGACACCATTTGAGGAGGTTCCCTCCATGGAGATCTTTGTGACTGTTCCCTTAAATGTTTCGCCTTCGAAGGCATCAGCGGTGACGTCAACAGACTGACCGACCTTGACATTGGATATATCAAGCTCATCTATGTTCATGTCGAAGGTGACTTCAGTAAGATCATAAATAACTGCGAGAGATGTGGCGGAAGAACCGTTCTGGACATTCTCACCTACATTTACGCTCTTTGTGACTACAGTACCTGAAATAGGAGCTGTAATTGTATAGTGGTCAAAGGTTTCCGTAGTGGAATCAAGACTTGACCTGGCACTTTCAACTGAGGATTTCGCGCTGTCTACCTTGTCCTTGTAGTTGTATAGGATATCCTCTATGTCATCGGCATCAGCCAGGAAAAGCGGCTGTCCTGCTGTGACATAATCGCCTTCGCTTACCAGGAGCTGCTCTACTGTTACAGAGGAGGTGAGGTTGTCTGCCTTTATGGTGAAGTCTCGTGCGGCCTTAAAGATACCGTCGCCTGATGAATTCATGCCGTTAATGCTGGCTGTTGCAGACATATCGGTGGTGAGACCACCGGGATTTGAGACCTCTATAGTCACATATCTCACGAGCTGTCCGCCGGAAAGAGTTGTTTCCATGGAATCAACTGAGGTAACGATACCTATTATCTCTTCGAGAGTATCTTCTATAACAACAGTGGCTGCAGTTCCAACAGGAATCAGAGAAGCTTCCACTGAAAGAAAAGGAACATCCAGCTTCATGGATGAATCATCATATATCTCAGCGATTTCAGTGTTTGCACTTACCTGATCTCCGATGGAGATATTGAGAGTCTTTATATGTCCGGTGTACTTCGACTTTACGGTGTTGCCGCTGAAGTCGGAGGAAGCTTTGTCATAATTGTTCACAGCTCTTGAATAGCTGCTCTCCGAACGCTCAAGTGTACTGTTGGCAGAGTTGAGCTTTGAATTGATAGAGGATGAATCTATCTGATAGAGTACCTGCCCCTCTTCCACCACATCACCTTCCTTGAAGTCTGCTGAAATGATGGTTCCGTCTACCATGGAAGTGATCTTGTAGCTGTCCTTCGGGGATATGGTACCGGAGCTTGATAATGAGGACTGGATGGTCTGTCTCGTAACGGTTCCGGTTTTCAGGTCTGAATCTGAACTCACTACAGCCTTTTTCTTATTCAGATAAAAGTAAGCTCCTCCCGCAACTGCTATCAGGACTAAAGCACCGATAACCAGCTTTTTTGATGGTAATTTAAGTTTCATATGATGTTCCCAAATCCTTTTAGTTTATTTTGCTACTGCTGTGATTTCCTGTTTTCCTTCGGAATCGAGAGACCAGACTACAGTTACCTTTTCGTTCTTGCCCAGACTTCCGTAAACTGAGAATGCATAAGCAACATCATCATTTCCGATAGGATATTCAACACCGCCGATCTCAACAGAGGTAGGTGTCATAAGGTTTGTTGAACTATAGTAAATATTGTCGATAGTGCCGGTGATGGTTCCCATTTTGGTTCCTGAAGATGAATATGCATAAACGGACTTCGTTGATGAGTTGTAGTAAACAACTACCGGATCCGAGTTGGACGCAGCATCCTCGATGGCATCATATGTTGAAGATTCACCGTTAAGGGTGTAGCTTCCTGCCTTCTTATTGAAAGGAATGATAGTGGAAATGCTGTTATCCTGCTTAAGAAGATATGGACCTTTGAGATTTGCCTCCAGAGTACTGAGAAGATTCAGATCGTCGTTGTCAGTAAGCTCATATCCGAAAATCTTTCCATAGATTGTGTTGTCTGTCTTAATGGCGGTTTCATTGGCATAGGTGTTCGTCTTCATGAGGTTATAGAGAAGGTTCACGCAATCCTCATAAGTAAGGTATTCATTGACACCCTTTGGTACATTCTCAATGAGACCGATGGCTGTTGATTTGGCATGACGGTTGTTGACGAGATTTCCTGAAAAAACCTCATTTGTATATCCCAGCAGTGAGAGGCAGGCTTTCTCGGCTTCTGCCATCTTGATGCCCTGCTCGGGTTTGAACAGACCGCCCAGGTATGCGCTGAGCCAGCCCTGTTCTGCTGCTATACGTATATATGAAGCATACTGGGAGTTTGAAAGCACATCTGAAAATACGGAGACATTGGACTCCGAAGCCACCATGGTGTGATATGTGGATGCCATGACGAGCATCTTTGCGAATTCTGCCCTGGTGACAGTCTGTTCGTTTAAAACCACATCAAAGTTCTCTATGATCTTTGCGCTTATAAGTGCGTTTTTCCTCTGATTCAAAGTTGTAGAGGCAAATGCTGTTAACGGTGTATATGAAACGATACTAACTATGCCGGTTACCGCAGCAAGTGTGCCGTACATAAATCTTCTATTCATTTTTACTCCTTTTCGGTTGGGAATGTTTCCATGAGTCCCCATAAACATGGGATTAAAACGAGACACCCTGCCTCGTAAAACTGAACTAGAGGCATTGTAACCATGAAAACTGAAACGAAGCTGAAAAAGTTTTCAGGAAACTTTCAGAAAACAAGTTTTCACAAAATGTTCACATAACCTGGGACTCGCAGAACTGTCGGGAACCGGAAACCACGGTATTGATACAATTATGGAGGCTTTTCAGCATCTTTTCAACTTTCTGCGTTATCATTTTTTATTGTATTCAGTTATACTGAAAAGAGAAAATGGAGGCAGGAATGAAAATACTTATTGTTGAAGATGAAAAGCTTTTGGCTGATTCTATAAAGACCCTTCTTGAGGAAAAGGGCTATGAGGCGGATGCCGTATATGACGGGGAGTCAGGTGTTGATTACGCAGAGACCGGTGTCTATGACCTTCTGATCCTGGATGTCATGATGCCGAAGATGAATGGCTATCAGGTGGCAAAAAAGCTCCGTCAGCTTCATCTCAGTACCCCTATACTTATGCTTACTGCGAAGTCTGAACTCATGGACAGAGTTGAGGGGCTGAATTCGGGAGCGGACTACTATCTCACCAAGCCTTTTGACAGCCGTGAGCTTCTTGCATGTGTTACGGCTCTCTTGAGACGTCAGGGCACAGAGGTGGATGAACTGAAATTCGGTAACACTTCACTGGAGCTCGGATCGGGAAGTCTGATATGCGGCGAATCTGAATTAAGATTGAGCGCAAAGGAATTTGAAGTCATGAGGATGCTCATGCAGTCAAAGGACAAGAATCTGTCCAAGGAAACCATACTCAGTAAGGTCTGGGGTTACGACTCGGATGCGGTGGAGAATCATGTGGAGGTGTACGTGGGTTTCCTCAGAAAGAAGCTGAAGTCCATCGGGTCTGATGTCAACATCGTTGCTGCAAGGCGTCTCGGATATCATCTGGAGCTGGAGGGCTGATCTCATATGGAGATGATAAGAAAACTGAGGATACGTTTCGTTATCATAACCATGGTCATAGTTACCATCATGCTGGTGGCGATATTTGGACTTTTGATAAGTCTTACTCATCGACGTATATATTCGGATAGCGTCAAAATGATAGTCGGGGTATCAGGTATGCCTCTCGGCATGAATCAGAATCGCCGTCCCGAAAGGCGGGGAATGAATGAAACCACCGATGTTCAGCTTCCGTTTTTCAGAGTTGAGGTAGATACGGATGGGAACATCATTGCAACCGATGGTGATTTTTATGATCTTACAGATGAAGAGACCATCAATTCTCTGGTGAGTGAAGTTCTTTCCCGAAAGGAAAGGCTCGGGGATCTCACAGAGTATAATCTCAGATATTATCGTGCGGTTCCGGCCCCTGTCCGTAATGCTCCCGGGATAAACATTCCGGGTATAATACCTGAAAAAAAACTTCCGGTAAATCCTGACCCAGAGGCTAAGACCGATACGGACGCGAGTGCAGAAAAGGCTGAATCTGAGGAAGCGGGTACGGTATCGGAAAGTGCCGCAGATGACAGACCCGGGGGTAAAGAGGATTTCGACCCGTCCAACATTAAGGAAGAAGACTGGGACGGAAAAAGCAATCGTATAATCGTTTTTGCGGACGTTTCTTCAGAGGTTGCGACCATAAAAAACCTGACCCGTAACTGCTTTTTCAGCGGACTTCTGAGCTTCACGGTATTCCTGGTGATCGCCATGTTTTTTGCCAGGTGGTCCGTAAAGCCTGTAGAGGATGCATGGATCCGGCAGAGACAGTTCGTTTCCGATGCGTCCCATGAACTGAAGACACCGCTCGCTGTTATACTCACAGATGCGGAAATGCTTAAGTCCAGGGATTTCAGTGAGGAGAAAAAAATGCAGTTCGCCGACAATATCCTTACCATGTCCCATCAGATGAGGGGACTGGTGGAAAGTCTTCTGCAGCTTGCGAGAGTAGATAACGGAGCTATACAGAAGGCTCCTGAGCAGATCATCGACATGTCCCGTATGGTATCAAACGAGGTCATGACCTTTGAAGTCATGTTCTTTGAAAAGGGGCTGATGCTCACAGAGGATGTTGAGGAAGGAATCAGCATAAAGGGTGCTCCCCAGTATATAAAACAGGTCATAGAGATACTTCTGGATAATGCTCAGAAATACAGTTTTCCTAATGGAACTGTTGAGGTGACGCTTAAAAAGTCAGGCTCTCACAAGTGCCTCCTGAGTGTTGCGGATCCCGGTGAGCAGATCTCTGATGATGATCTGAAGAATATTTTCAAGCGATTCTACCGCATAGACGAGGCCAGAGCCATGAATCATTCCTATGGTCTCGGACTTTCCATAGCTGAGAATATAGTAAAGGACCATAAGGGACGTATATGGGCGGAATCCAAAAACGGTATCAATACCTTCAAGGTTGAGCTGCCGCTGGCTTGATGACATTTATAAAATAAGACCCGGCAAAGGAGATTTTACTCCGATGCCGGGTCTTATTTTAAGCTGCTTTATATGTGCAGTTCTGAAGATCATATATCATTAACTTAGTGTCAAAAGTCTGTATCTGATAGTTTCTCGTTTCGTATTTTCACACTTATCTATGTAAATCAAATGAGCTGATGTTTCATCCACTTCTTTCCTTTGAATCTGTGAATGTAGAAAAGTCCTCGTACCAGCCAGTCAAGCGACATGCCGTACCATACTGCGATGGGACCGAAGCCCATGACGCGGATGAGGAAGGTGGTAAGGGCTACTCTTGTGCACCACATGGACATGGAGGAGACCACCATGGTGTAGCTTACATCGCCTGCGGCTCTCAGTCCGTAAGGAATGATGAAGCTCGGGACCCAGATTAGACATTTGAGTATGGTGACATAAATCATCATATCGAAACACATGTCGGCACTGGCGGGTTCCATGCCTGCGAGCCACATGACAGGCTTACAAAGTGCAAATGTAAGGAGACACGAAGCTACGATGACATAATCTCCTATTCTGACGTGCTTTACTATGTAGTACTTTGCCTCTTCTCTCTTTCCGGCACCAAGAGTCTGTCCCGTCACTGTCATGAGACCGGTTCCAACAGCGATAGCGGCTATACCGTTCAGGTTCTCGAAAATGATGGTCATTGCCTGAGCAGCTATGGCTGTGGTTCCCAGAGTTGACACAGAGGACTGGATAGCCAGCTTTCCGAACTGGAACATACTGTTCTCGATTCCTGACGGTATACCGATGAAGAGTATACGTTTTATCATTTCGAAGTCAGGCTTTATAAAATAATGTCTGAGAACTATGGGCTGTTCCGGACGTCTCAGTGCGATCATCAGTACGATGGCCGAGAACATACGGGATATAAGAGTTGACAGTGCCGCTCCGAAAACGCTCCAGTTAAAAATGAATATAAATACGAAGTTTCCTATTATGTTCATTATGTTTGAGATGATAGAAACCTTCATAGGAAATTTACTGTTTCCACCTGCTCTGTAAAATGCTGCGCCCACCTGATAAAGTGCTATGAAAGGGAAGGATGCGGCAGTATATCGGAAATATACCTTGGAGTTTTCCATAACGCCATCTGCCACCTGTCCGAATACCAGACGAAGTATGCCTGCGTTGAAGACTTCGGAGATAAGCATTACCGAAAGAGAAATGGTCATGACAGAAAGAATGATCTGCTGAGCCGCGCTGTTAGCCTTTTTAGTGTTTCCGGAGCCGATATACTGAGAGCATATGATGGTGCCTCCGGCTGCGATGGCGGAAAACATCTGGATGACCAGAGTGTTGATAGAATCCGTCAGGGAAACCGCGGAAATGGCCTCACTGCCGACTCTTGTGACCATCATGGAATCTGCCATACCCATAAAAGCGGTAAGGAGGTTCTCGATCATGAGAGGGATGAGCAGCTTTTTCAGGTCAATATCCGAAAATTCCAGATCGTCCCATTTGATTTTTGCTTTATCATATAAACGGTTTAATCGAAAAAGATAGTGATACACCGGTTATTCTCCTTGTTTTGATGAGGACAAAGACTATACCCTGCCCAGGTGAAAAGTTTCATCATCGGTGCGGATTAGTATACCGATGCACATCTTGCGATATTAATAAGCCGGATTGATTCAAATATAGTTTTTGATCCGCTGATAGACCTCAGCTACCGGAAGTCCCACAACATTGTTGTAGTCTCCGTCAATGCCCTTTACGTATTTTGCGAAGCTTCCCTGGATACCGTAGGCACCGGCTTTATCCATAGGTTCCTCGGAATCTGCATAGGCAAGTATCTCTGATTCGGTCATAGGGTATACATGAACATCCGTCTGAATCGAAAAGTTCTCAACTATAGTTCCGAAGGATTCAGGATGTTTATCTTTGTCCTGCTCCTTTTTGTTTGAGGCTTCTGCTGAGACTATGATGACAGTTACACCTGTGTAGACCTGATGAGTGCGTCCCTGAAGGTTTCTGATCATATCTGCAGCTTCTTCATGCGAATGAGGCTTTCCCAGTATCTTCCCATCTATGGAGACCACAGTGTCAGCCCCAAGGATGACAGCTGAGGTTCCCTCTTCTATCGCGATCTTTTCTGCAATATCAGAAGCCTTCTGCTTCGAGAGAGACATTACCACCTCTTCCGGTACGGTAGAAGTTACTACTTCTTCTATGCTGCTTGGAATGATCTCCGGTGTTATGCCGATCTGCTGAAGAAGTTCCTTTCTTCTGGGAGAACCAGATGCCAGAATAAAACGATCTATGTTCATAAAGTATCCTTTCGAAATTTAACGCATAGTTTGGCATTATATTCTTTTCTTAAAAAAATATGTGTATATATCTGAGTACAATCCTGTTTTTGTGTAAAATGTAAGTGCTTTCAGTGGATACAGAGATAATTATATATAAAGCGAACAGTTTATTCCATATGCTTATTGACGGTATTATTGACAAGAACATGCAGGAAAATTAAAATTATCACGACCAGGAAAATCAACGGGTTAACCGGTTAATGAGTCTGCATGGGAACTGCTCTGCCACTTTTGTGCAAGCATAAGGGATAGATAGACTTATGACACTTATATCAAAAATTCGGAGAGTTATATGGGACGTGACGGAAAGATCACTATTAAAGATATAGCGGAGATGGCGGGGGTATCGAAGACCACAGTATCGTTTTTTCTGAACGGGAAGACTGACAAGATGTCTCCTGAGACCAGAGGAAAAATTCAGGAGATAATTCAGAAGACAAATTATCGTCCGAACATTGCCGCCAGAACACTGAATCAGAAAAAGACGAATCTTGTAGGTGTTATCATCGGTGACATCACCAATACCTTCTCCAATAAGATAGTCAAAGGAATAGAGGATACAGCCAGAAAGCGCGGGTATCAGACGCTGATAGGAAATTCAGCATATGATCCGGAGATGGAGTCAAGCTATGTAAGCCGCATGCTGACTCTCGGTGCAGACGGATTTATCATACAGCCCACTACAGGCTTTCATGAGACTTCGCAGATAATTCTGGGTGAGAACAAGCCCTTCGTTTATTTTGACAGTAAGGTGTATGAGGACGATGCCTACTGGGTTAAGACAGACAACTATTCTGCCACCTATCGGGCCATAGAGAACCTGATACAAAAGGGATACAAAAATTTCCTGATGATCGGTGCGGACCCGTCAAGGCTGAGTACCCGTATCGAGCGTTCTTCCGGATTCACGGATTGTATAAGTAAGAATGGGCTGAGTTTCGAAAATCTTGAAATAAAAGAAGGCGCTATAGATAAAGAAGAGGTTGAGAGATTTGTCAGAGCTCATATGGATTCAGAGCGGCCGACACTGGTATACGTACCGAACTGTTGGGCGCTTCCCGAGGTTTACAGAGCCTTACAGCCGCTAAAGGACAAGATACCGGAGAAGCTCGGGATCATAGGCTTCGATAATGTCGAGTGGGCGGAGTTCTCCTATCCGAAGATCAGCACCATAATTCAGCCTGCATATGAAGAGGGACAAAAGGCTGCTGAGATACTCATCGATCAGATCGAAGAAACCAATGAGGAAATGATTCACCAGACCCTGAAGTGTTCAGTGAACTGGTCGGAGTCAACATTGTAAATCTGATAAAAATACCTCCGTCTGAGAAGAGAATTTTCAGACGGAGGTATTTTAATAATTAGAAAAGAGGTAAAAATATAGCCTGTATCTAAGGATCAGTCAGTAAATTATAGAAAATTCCGCGAGGATATGCACCAAGGCTTGCGAGTTGAAAGAACAGACTGCGAAGACGTGTACGTATCCGGGCACACGAAGTGTGCAAGGTACGAACATGGCAAGCAGGATGTACTTTCAATCGAGTGGGCCGGTGCTGTCCCGCGGAATTTAATATTTTTTAAAATATAGAGATAATCACAGTATCGAATCGATTATCTCTATCCCTATTTCGGCATCAAGATTCGAAAGAGCATCCCGGATATTCTGTAATTTCTCTTTTATATCCTCTGTAAGCTCTGAGTCATCCAGCTCCTTCAGCACAGATTCTGCAGCATCATAATCATAATCCTCCAGGCATGCTCTGGCTCTCTTCAGTACATCGGAAAGATCCTTTGTTTTCAGCGTACTTTCTGCCGTTCCATCACCCTCCGTCTCAAGTTCCTCAGGAAAACTCAGATTCTCAATATAACTTCTGTACAGTTTCAGCATAGTTTCTGTGAGAGAATTAATGGTATCTGTGTCCTGAGTTTTTCCGGCGGTCTCCAGCTTCTGACAAAGCTCTGAAAGCTCCATGGCGCCGATGACTCTGGAGGTGCTTTTTAGAGCGTGAACCGTTATGGTATAGTCGCTCCAGTTCTGTTCCCTGAATAAACTCTCGATCTTATCGGCATTTTCAGGAATATGTTCCCTGTATTCTGTGATCACGGTACGCAAAAGCTCTGTGCTGCCGGTGTTGTCGAGTGCAGCCTTCAGGTCGATCCCCTTAAGAGAATTGAGGTTCCCCACAAGCTGTGGCTGCTCCGAACCATCTGATTCTATCCTGCGGCCCTGCAGCTTTCTCGGTTTGGACAGAGATTCATCAAAACCCGCATTACCAGGCAGTATGACCTTATCTTCAGGCAGATACTTTATGAGCATCTTTTCTAAGAGCTCAGAGTTAACAGGCTTCGAAAGATAATCGTCGAAACCGGCTGCCAGGTACTCCTCTCTTGCTCCGTTTATAGCATTGGCAGTAAGAGCGATATACGGGATAGCCTGATTTTTGTTCTCCGCACTTTCCCTCATTTTTTGAAGAGTTTCGATGCCGTCCATGTGAGGCATAAGGTGGTCTACGAATACACAGTCATAATTGTTCTCGCAGACCTTTTTGAGACCGTCGAGTCCGCTGCTGGCAGTATCCACCTGAAGTCTTGTTTCCTTAAGGAGACCTGTGATAACTGTAAGGTTTAGAGAATTGTCATCGATCACCAGTATTCTTCCATTTGGGGAAATAAAGCTGGTGTGCCGGATGTCTTTGTTTTTGAGACTTTCCTTGTAGGTGGCTGTGAAATCACCGATAGGCACGTCTTTCACTATCACCTGTCTTATCTCGAATTCGACAGTGCTTCCCTCTCCGTAAACGCTGCTTACTTCAAGACCGGCATCCATAAGTGAGAGAAGGTTCTTGACGATATTCATGCCGAGACCGGTACCCTCTATAGTACGGTTTCTGTTCTCTTCTATGCGTTCAAAAGGTGAATAGAGCTTCTGAAGATCCTCCTTCTTCATGCCTATTCCTGTGTCTATGGACTTAAAGCGAATATAGACCTCTTCGGGAGAAGTCTTTCTACCGGTTATTTCCAGAGTTACAGACCCTCTGTCTGTATACTTAACGGCATTTGTGAGGATATTAAGTATACACTGCTTTATCCTGATATCGTCACCGTAGAGATAATTCGGTATGTCCGGTGAAACATGGACGATTATATCTATATCCTTTTTCTGGGCACGGACCTTTATCATAGTGACAATGTCATTGACGAGAGTACTGAGCTCATACCGCACAGGTATTATCTCCATCTTCTTTGCTTCTATCTTTGAGAAGTCCAGGATATCGTTGATTATGGTGAGAAGTGTTTCTCCAGAGCTCTGGATATTGGCGGTGTATTCGTTTAACTGATCTTCGTCGTACTCGCGCATGATCATCTCATTCATACCGAGGATGGCATTTATGGGAGTACGTATCTCATGAGACATCTTGGACAGGAACAGGGATTTTGCATCGTTTGAGGCTTTGATAACAGAAAGCTCATTTTCAAGCTGTTCTTCCCTGAGCTTCTGAAGCTGTGCCGAGGTGACATGATACTCCAGACGCTCTCTCTGCACTATATAATGTATGGCTACGGCGACTACTCCGAAAGTTATGCCGTTTACCATATCTCCGGCAGCCAGAAATTCGGATTTAAACATTGCGGATGAAAAAATCAGTAAGCCCACGTTTATAAAGCATAATACAATGTATGTCAGCATGGAGTCTGCAAAGACGGTTGCTGTTACGATGAAAAGAGCCAGCATGGCAGTGGCCACAACTCTGGTGTCTGACAGCGATTCCACTAAACCGAAAAACAGAAGTAATGAAATGGACAGGCGGCATACTCCGGCATAATGACGGGCAGAAGTGTCATGACAGAAATGATAATAGACTCTTATCATGGAAAGTATGGTAAAGAAACCAAGGTACTCGGGGAGCATCTCGATCCGTATGAGTCTGAAGCAGCTGAGCACTGTGAAAACACCCATGATGATGTGAAATACATTGGTAAAAAGTACACATTTATCATAGGCCTGGCACAGCATTTTGTAGCGGCTTATGTCATAATCTGCCTGATCATAGCCGTAATGGTTAAATCTTTTCAGCGCATTTATAAAGTTCGTCATATATATTCCGTTCATTGATCTTATTATTTCAGATACAGGACAGCTTGTATGGGACATACTTATGCCCTCTTATATCATATCGGGGAAAAATTTATATCATATAAGGAATAAAGTGACAAGAAAAAATTATTGTTTTATGTAAAAAACTCAGTATCAGTCTGTGATTTAAGAACTGATACTGAGCTGTATAGTTGTTTATCTTTTATCGAGGTCTATCAGTTCAAGACAGAGAGTTCCGATAGTTATGCTGACAGCACCTATGAGAAGTATGACTCCCCAGCATTGAAGGACGTTGGATACACTGCCTTCGTACAGAGAGTTCTGCATGGATCTGGCAGCCAGTACATCCATTTTGTAGCGGATTTCAGTTCTCTGGATGTAGTCGACTATCGACTGTATCTCAGGAACACTTCTGAACTGATAAAGAGCAGAGAACAGTGCGTGGGAAGTGAGATCGTTGTAATCTGCGATAGAACAAATGGCTACTGTTCCCCAATGGCTAATGGTCATTTTTTCAAGAATGACTGCAGGACCGGAAGAAAAGGTAAAAATGATACCTGCAAAAATAAGTTGTATGATGAGCATAAAAGGCATCACCGTCATGGCTGCAGTTGTGGTCTTAACTATGCAGGATATCATAAGTGCCATCATGTCGGCGGAATAGGTTATGACCCAGAGTGTGATGCCGAAATCCAGTACGAAGTTTCCGGTAACAACGCTCTCCGCCGGAAAGGTGATCCCGTACCATTTGTATATGGAGATGGATATGACCACTTGCAGAAGGCACATTATAGCCTGATACATCATGTGGGCTCCGATATATGCCGTTATGTGGAGTCCTGCCCTGTGCTCTCTTTTAATGATGGCTCTTTCGCGGCACACCATCTGGATGGAATTGAAAAAGCCGTTCCATATGCATACGCACACCATGGCAAAGGATCCTGCCTTGAGTCTCTCCATATTGGTGAAGAGACTGGTTCCCATGACAGAGGCCACAAGTAAAGCGATGGCGGCGGACAAAGGCAGCCCTTTCCAGTCACGCTCGTTCATAAATATACGCCAGAGCTTACCGAAGTATATTTTGGATTGGATCCATCGCCCTGTATGAAGATTGTTACGTAGGTCTCCCATATTTCTGCTGCCTCACTGCTTCGTATGATTAAGGGGATAAAGTCTGTGTTTCTGGGTAATCCTCTGTTAAGTGTATCGCAATGTGCTCTTCCGGAAAGAGCTGTGACTGCTTCTCAGCCCAGATCTATCTCTACGGTCTCATCGGAAAGGAGATCCCCGTTCAGTATATCTTCTTTAGAGATAGCCGGTTCATTTTCAACCTCTGCTTCGGAGGTCACATCCTCTGCTTCAAGGGGCTTTCCATCGGAGGTTTTAACTCCGACTCCGTTTTCTATCGTATCAGGAGGAGTAAAAGGTACCTCTTCCCGTAATCTGGCGAATTTTCGTATATAAATATCTGCCTGACCTTCGCCGCCCTCACCTTCGCTGTTTACAGTAAGGATGATATCCTCCATGGTCTCTCTGTTGAAGAATTTTTTTGCTTCTTCAACGGTACCGTAAAAAGCCAGCTGTCCTGTCTGATTGCTGTCCTTTGCGAGAACGATGACCTTATCGAACAGGTCAATGACTCTGTCCGGGGTATGTGTGATGACCATAACTATCTTGTTCTGATCGGCGATGTCTCTAAGCTGCTTCATCAGATCTCTCGCCATAACACCGTCAAGACCTGAATCAGGCTCATCCAGAATAAATATACTTGGATTCGCTACAAACTCTGTAGCGATGGACAGACGTTTTCTCTGACCTCCGGAAAGCTTGTCAACAAGCTCACTTCTCACATTTTCCAGACCGAAAAGACGGAGAAGCTCATTCACCCTTTCTTTTCTCTCGGCACTGTCAGCACTAGTAGGCATACGCATCTCTGCAGCATTGGAAAGAGTCATGATCACGGTATCATCGCCGCGAAGCAGATCCTGCTGAGGCACCATACCTATCCTGTATTTCATTTTTTCGTAGTCACCATAAACGTCCACATCGCCCTGACGGATGGCGGCATCGGCCTTTTCATAGCCGGTCACGGCATTGATAAAGGTTGTCTTACCGGCTCCGGAGCCACCCAGGATAAGCACCATATTTCCTGGCTCTATCCGTAGATTGATATCCTTCAGCAGGATCTGACGTTTAAAAAATCCACGTACAGATCTTTCCCGGATGTGTATCTCCAGATCATTGTCTCTGAAGGTTTCCAGATTATAAGCTATATAGTCTCCGTAGAAAACGAAGTGGGTGCTGCCAATGTTTATAACGTCAAACAGGTTCAGAAGTTTAAACCCGTCTATTTTGTTCTGGTTTACGTAGACACCCCTTGTGGTGTTGGTGTCCTCTACCTGCCAGTAACCGTCTGTATATCTGAGTATCGCATGATGAGCGCCAGGATCAGAGTCTGCACTTTCTTCTCCTTCGGCGTTTTCCTGAGTTTCCTCAGAGGATTCAGAATCGTTCTCAGCTGAGTTTTCCGGTTTCTTTTTATATTCACTCGCATGACTGTAGATGTGATAGATCTTTTGATCTCTGTCAAGATATACACGTTTCCATTCAAGTTCACCGGAGAACCTGATGAGAAAGACAAAGATCAGAGTATCTTCCCCTCGCTTTATCCTGATGATATCTCCGTTTTTCAGGATCCTGTCACCCTTAAAAGGGAGTTCTTCATCATCTATAGTGGTTGTGTTCTGGTCAGTCAGATTTATATAGTGCCACTCTCCCAGTAAATGAATCAGTTTTGCCTGATCTTTTGCAAGGAGAGGGTATTCCAGATATATTTTGGTTTCATTCTTGAATTTAAAGAAACGCCGCCGGCCTATATTTAGTTCGCCATCAACCTTAAACTGTTCGGGAATCTCCCCTATAGTTATAGCAACTAGTTTTGCAGGACCAACAAGCTCGCCCAAAATCCCAGCCATCTTTTCCTCCATAAATGGGAATGACATCCCATTTTATCATTATTTGCAAAGGGTTCTTAGGTTGGAATACATTTTTATTAAGTGATGCGCCTTAAGCATTGGCAGCTTATCTTAAAAGCTGTCACTACATAAAGCATCAGTATCATTTATTTTCCGTATTTCTTGTAAAGCTCGGCATGTGCATATACTACATTCCATGCACCCTGAGTCTTTCCGGTCACACAGATATAATGATGTCCGCTCGGAGCTGTGAAATAAGAAACCGCACAGTTGCCTGCTTTCGAAATGTAACCGGTCTTTGCCATCAATGCTTCACCGCCGGATTCCTGTCCGTCTATACGTTTCAGGAAAAGATTTGAAAATGTTATGCCGTTGCTGTGCTTGTTGCTGGCTTTCGTCGTGTAATTTCTCGTTGCAAGAACTGCACTTGCATATGGGTCAGCGGCAGCATACTTCATAACCAGCGCCATGTCCTTTGCGGTGGTGTAATGATCGGCACCATAAAGCCCTGTACAATTAGTATAATGTGTTGTTGCGGAAATACCAAGCTCCTGTGCCTTTTGGTTCATAAGATTTACAAATTGTTCCTCTGAACCTGCTATGTGACGTACAAGGGCAAGGGCTGCATCGGCTCCGGAAGGAAGTATGAGACCATAGAGAAGATCCTGAACGGTAACCTTCTCTCCGGCCTTGAAACCACAGTTTGAAGCGCCCTCTTTCTGAACGTAATCTACGATATCCTGAGTGATCTCAACTTTTTCAGAGAGGTCTGTGAGATGCTCGCATGCAACGAGAAGAGTCATGACCTTTGTCATGGATGCTGGATTCATCCTGGTCTCCCCGTTTTTATCAGCAACTATGAGATTTGAATCAGAATCAACAAGGATAGCAAAGTTGGCATTTACCTCCGGTGTGGCTGTAAGATTTGTTTTCAGGAAGTTCTTAACGGAATTCTGAACTGCCGATACGGCAGAGGATGTAGTATCAGTTGAAGCGGCAGATTCAGACGATGTGGAGGCAGACTGTGAGGCTTCTGCAGCTTCTGTTGAAGCGGCAGAGCTTTCGGCAGATGAAGCTGTATCTGACGCCGTGTTTGAACTTACAGTAGAGTCCGCTTTATCATCGGCCTTGGTTTCCGGTATGAGCTGAGAACTGCTCTCGCCTGAATTTGCCGGGGCGCCAACAGGACCGTAATCCGAGATTTCTACAGTGATTGATCTGGTATCTGCAAGTGTAATGGTGGAGACATTGACAGTTGCCATAACGGCTATAAGAATTTCAGCGGCTGTTCGTTTGATGAACTTGGAATGATTTTTCATAATGTAAATAAGCTTTTCCCGGGGAAATGCTCCGGGTTGAGCTCTGATCCTCTCTAAAAATATCCGGATGCCATGGATAGTACATTGATGCACATAAACTCCATACTCATCCCATCATAAGTGTCTACATTTTAGCATGGGAATGACGCTTCATACCTTAACAAATCATTTCGATTTAAAGGTCAAAATTAATCAGTGATACAAACATCCTGCGGTATATCGGATTGATGTACTGAATGTCAAACATCATCCCGTGAAAGCCCACGGTTCATTTGATGTTTTGGTCAAAAAAAGAGAGCACGACTGTGTCATGCTCTCCTAAGGTGTTTTTACCTTATGATTTTTTTCCTGTTGCCGCCTCGTGAAGTTTTTCGGTCTTCATGTCTTCCTTTAGAAGGTTTACCGCTGATATTACGGCTCCTTTCAGTACGCTTTCCGCCGGATGATTCCTCCTGAGGTTTTCTCGGGCGAATGAGACATTCAGGTCCGAAGCCTATAAGGTCCTCACGATGTTCCTTGAGAAGCGCCTCTTTGACAAGCTCATAGTTCTCAGGTCTACGATACTGGATAAGGGCACGTTGCATCGCCTTCTCATGAGGATTTTTCGGAACATACACCTCTTCCATGGTGAGAGGATTTAAACCTGTATAGTACATGGCTGTGGACACTGTACCAGGGGTTGGATAGAAATCCTGTACCTGATCGGGAATGTATCCCATATCTCTTATGTACTCTGCAAGAGTGATGGCATCCTTGAGTCTTGAACCCGGATGGCTGGACATAAGGTAAGGAACGATGTACTGGTTAAGTCCCATCTCCTTGTTTATCTTCTCAAATTCCTTTACGAAGGAGTTATAGACAGAAACTCCGGGTTTACCCATCTCCTTCAGAACATTGTCGGAAACATGCTCCGGTGCCACTCGCATCTGTCCTGAAACGTGATATTTGCAGATCTCTCTCAGGAATTCCTTGTTGGAATCCGCCATAAGGTAGTCAAAACGGAAGCCTGAACGTACAAATACCTTCTTTACTCCCGGCAGCGATCGTACTTCACGAAGCAGCTTTACATAGTCGGAGTGATCAACCTTCAGGTTCTTGCATGGCTCCGGCCAGAGACATTTTTTGTTAATGCAGGCACCGTGAGTCAGCTGCTTACCGCAGGCAGGACCTCTGAATTCCGCAGTAGGACCACCCACGTCAAAGATGTAGCCCTTGAATTCAGGATCCTGAGTTATGTCCTTTGCCTCCTTCAGTACGCTTTCATGGGAACGGGCCTGGACTATACGTCCCTGATGCATGGTGATGGCGCAGAAATTACATTCTCCGAAGCAGCCTCTTGCCTGAGTGATACTTTCCTTTATCTCACCAAAGGCAGGGATGCCTCCGTCCTTATCGTAAATCGGATGCCATGCCCTCATGAAAGGCAGGGAATAGACATCATCCATTTCCATCTCGGTGAGGGGAAGTGAAGGCGGGTTCTGAACCACGAACATGGCTCCGTCATAACACTCATAGACCCGCTTCGCGCTTATAGGGTCGGTGTTTCTGTATTGGATGGCGAAGCTTTCAGCATACTTTTTCTTACTTGCCTTTATCTCTTCAAAATCCGGAAGTCTCACCGCGTCATAGATGTCTGCCTCAGAACGGGTCTTATAAACAGTTCCAGGGATCCAGGTGATGTCCTTGACTGCAAGTCCCGAGTTCAGGGCGTCGGCGATCTCTACGATACTGTGCTCTCCCATTCCATAGGAAATGAGATCTGCACCACTGTCCAAAAGTACAGAGCGGCGAATGCTGTCGGACCAGTAATCATAGTGAGAAAGTCTTCTTAGACTGGCTTCGATACCTCCTATGATGATGGGTGTATGCTTATAAGTCTTTCGAATGAGATTGCAGTATACGGTTGTGGCTCTGTCTGGACGTTTTCCCATGACTCCTCCCGGAGTATAAGCATCGGTCTTACGATGCTTTTTCGCAACCGTATAGTGGTTCACCATGGAGTCCATGTTTCCCGAAGAAACAAGGAAACCAAGGCGTGGCTCTCCGAATTCCGTTACGGATTCAGGATTGTTCCAGTCAGGCTGCGGCAGCATGGCTACCTTGTAGCCGTGAGCCTCCAGCACTCTCGAAATGATGGCCGGACCGAAGCTTGAATGATCCACGTATGCGTCACCGGAGACATAGACAAAATCAGGCTGTGTCCAGCCTCTCTCCAGCATATCCTCTTTATTAATTGGTAAAAAACCTTCGTACATATGATCCTCAATTCTTTGGAATTGAGGATGCCGCCCAGCATCCCACATAGGCGAGGCTGGTCTTTTATCCTCAATTCAGATTTACAGCGCTATGGGCTTCGCATCCTTCTCTATAGGACAGACATAGCCTGAAGCGGTTCGTTTTTCAAATTCTTCTCTTGCTTCCTTCAGTATATCAGGATCCTCATAGAGGTCCAATGCAGCACATGCCAGCACCTTTCCCGCATGAATAAGTGCCTTGTGGCCGATGCTCGATCCTCCGCAGGAAACATTCTGCCAGCTGTGACCCGGTGCACCGTTTACGAAACCTGCCACATGAATCTGTCCTGTAGGAGTCTCCCATGAAACGTCACCCACATCTGTTGAGCCTGCCTGAAAAGCAGTACTGTGATAGAGCGGAATCAGGAAGTTGTTGATTCCTGTTGTTCCGTGCTGGCTCTCTTTTTCGGTATATTCCCTTATCTCATCATCATATTTTGATGCAAAGCCCGGTGCGGGATTCTCAGGACAGGTTGCGCTTAGCTTCTTTGCGAACTCGAACTCCTCTTCTGTGTATTCAGGAACACCAAGCTCGCTGAAGTTTTCATAGAGAACCTTTTCCAGTGTAAAGTTTGGAACAAGATCCGCAGTTCCGTCGATAAAGGTCCTGTCGAAGCTGGTCTCAGTCATAAGGGAAGCGCCCTCAGCTATTTTATCGACACGTTTTAAAAGTTCAACACAATTTTTCACTTTTCCTGCACGTACCATATAAAGAACAGAGGCATGATCCTGAACCACGTTAGGCGAAACTCCTCCTGCATTTGTTATGGCATAATGCACACGGCAGTCAGAAGTCATGTGCTCTCTCAGGTACTGGACACCTGTATTCATGAGTTCTACAGCATCGAGGGCTGATCTTCCGTGTTCGGGATCTCCGGCTGCATGAGCTGATACACCGTGGAAATCATAGAGTATCTGAATTGTGGAGTTATTGGTTCCGGTCTTTATCTCATTGACATCTTCAGGATGCCATGTAAGAGCTGCATCAAGGTCCTTCCAGACACCGTCTCTCGCCATAAAGGCCTTTGCGGCGCCGCCCTCTTCTCCCGGACATCCATAGAAGATGACTGTTCCTTCATGACCGCTTGTTTCCAGATAATGCTTGATTCCGAAGGCAGCCGCGAGAGCTCCTGTGCCCAGCATGTTGTGACCGCAGCCGTGACCTGCTCCGCCTTCTACAAGAGGTGTATGTGAAAGAGCATTGCGTTCCTGGCTTAAACCGGAAAGAGCATCGTACTCTCCGAGAATTCCGATTACAGGATGACCTGAACCGTAGGTGCCGGTGAATGCTGTCTCAATGTTGTCGAAATTTTTCTCTACCTTAAAACCGTTCTCCTCCAGAACCTTTTCATAAAGAGCTGCAGATTTATATTCCTTGAGGCTGAGTTCGGGATTCGCCCAGATCTTGTCTGATAATTCAGTGAAGATCCCTTTGTTCTGATCAATGAAGTTTACTACCTGCTTTTTAAGTTCAGTCATGATGTCCTTCTTTCCGGTCATAGTTTGACCTTTTAATGTATTTTTAACAAAACCCGAGATACATTTATGATGCATCTCGGGTTTACGGAGGCCTCAGCCTCTTTGTCTATTTATGCTTCGAGAACCTTGCCGAGGAAGTCCTTGAGTCTCGGACTTTCAGGATGATCGAATATCTTTTCGGGTGTACCCTCTTCGATGATGTTTCCGTCAGCCATGAATACTACACGGTTTCCGACTTCACGGGCAAAGCCCATCTCATGGGTAACGCATACCATGGTCATACCATCTTTGGCGAGCTCCTTCATAACTTCCAGAACCTCTCCTACCATTTCAGGGTCAAGAGCTGAAGTAGGCTCATCAAAAAGCATGACTTCAGGATCCATGCAGAGTGCTCTTACGATGGCAACTCTCTGCTTCTGTCCGCCTGAAAGCTGAACAGGATAAGCGGAAGCTCTGTCCTTGAGGCCTACTCTGTCGAGAAGCTCAAGTGCCTTCTTCTCTGCCTCTTCCTTGCTTTTTCCCTTTACGATCTGAGGGGCAAGGGTCAGGTTTTCAAGTATGGTCTTGTGAGGGAAAAGATTGAAGTGCTGGAATACCATTCCCATTCTCTCACGGAACTCATCCAGATTGATCTTTTCATTTACGATGTCTCTGCCATCGAAAACGATACTTCCGTCTGTAGGCTCCTCCAAAAGGTTTAAGCTGCGGAGGAAGGTAGACTTACCGGAACCTGATGGTCCGATGACTACCATAACGTCTCCCTTGTTGATGTCAATGTTTATACCGTCGAGGGCCTTGATGGCTCCGTAATTATAATGTTTCTTAAGGTCTCTTACCTTGATAAGTGCTGTATTATCTGTTGTCACTTTGACGCATCCTCCTCTCTACATACTCGATGATCTTTGATGTCGGGAAGCACAGGCAGAAGTAAAGGAATGTTGCCATGAGGAGAGGCTCTGCGATGATGAAGGTCGCTGACTGAACGCTCTTAACATTGAACATGATGTCCTGTACACCGATGGTATAGCAGATTGAAGACTCCTTGATGATGGTAACGAATTCGTTGGCAACTGCAGGAAGGATGTTCTTGATAGCCTGCGGAAGGATGATGTGGTACATAGTCTGTGCCTTGCTCATACCAAGAGATCTTGCTGCCTCGGTCTGCCCGTTGTCGACACCTTCGATACCGCCTCTGATGACTGCACTCATGTATCCGCCGGAATTAAGTGCGAGGGCAACAGCTGCCGGGAAGAATCTTTCGAACTGAATGAAGCCGAAGAATGTGAACTTGGGAAGTGTGATAAATCCGAATACTATATAGTAGACAAGGAATATCTGAACCAGCATAGGAGTACATCTTACGAACTGCACGTAGCAGTTGGCGATGAGCTTCACCGGGTTGAACTTCGCGATAAAGTCGTTTCTCTTCTTTTTGTTAATGTCATCGGTCTTTACCTTCTCGAGATATCTGAAGGGTCTCACATCGGACAGAAGCATGAGTGCAAGTCCGAAAGCCAAGAAGAAACCGAAGAAAACTGTGCAAAGTGCCAACAGGACAGTAACTATGAGACCCTGCTGGAACATGTTGCCATAGGTGAGTATCTTTTCAATATTACCCCAACTGATGGTCATAAAAAATATTCCTGCCTTTCAAATTACAAATATAAAGCCATATAACTTCAGGTGTAAAAGGATGGTCCGAAGTCATTTTTCGGCTACACAGAGTTTATTATAAGCCTCCTGTAAACGCAAGATAGAAAAAACTGTGATATTGCAGGATTTACAGAAAAACAGATGCAACAATAAACTCAAAAAATCTCCGGGTCAAAGCCCGGAGAAAAAGATTTAATTAAGAATGCTCAGAATTAGTTTGCAGCTACCTGACCGTTTGCATCAAGCTGACCCTCGAAGACATTCTCGGAATCAGATGCAAGCTCCTGTGCAGTTGCGATGTACTCATCCATAGTACCGTCTGCAAGAACTTCACTGATGACCTTGTTTACTGCTGGAGCAAGGTCACTGCCCTTCTTAAGAGCGATGGCTGAACCCTCTGTATCGTACTCAACATCCCATGCGATCTGAAGCTCAGGATAGTTCTTGATGTACTGCTCTGCTACTGCCTTCTCGATGAATGCGCCTTCAAGCTTTCCTGAAACCATCTCTGAAACGATATCAGTAACCTTTGCAAGTCCGATGATGTTGGCGTTAGGAGTGTTCTTCTCTGCAAGACCCATCTGGATAGAGCCTGTCTGTGCACCTACAGGAAGCTTGTCAAATGCTGCATAATCCTTGTACTTGTCTGCATCAGCCTTACGGATCACGAAAGCCTGTCCGCCTGTGTAGTAGATATCAGAAAAGTCAAAGGTCTGTGCACGCTCAGGGCTTGGTGAGAAACCAGAGATACCGAGGTCAATGTTTCCGTTCTGAAGCTCCATGAGGATACCGTCGAAATCGATAGGAACTACCTGAAGCTCGAGACCAAGTTCGTCAGCGATCTTCTGGGCAAGTGAGATATCGAAACCAACGAGCTCAGGATTTCCGTTGTTGATGTGATAGAACTCGTATGGTGCGAAGTCAGGTGATGTTCCGATAGTGAGCTTACCAGGTGTGATGGTTGTGAACTCTGCTGCTGCCTCTTTATTTTCAGCAGCTGCTGTAGTGTCCTTTGCTGCGTCTCCTGCTTCTGTTGCTGCTGCGGCTGTTGTAGCAGCTGCTGTCTCAGGAGCCTTTGATGAACCGCATGCTGCAAGTGTAGCAGCGGCAAGTACTGTTGCCATAAGTACGCTGAAAGTCTTCTTCATAATATCCTCCTCCAATCGAGATACATTCGATATAGTTATGGTGAAAAAAAGTTGTATAACTTCACTTGTTTACTATGTTTTTAGATTATATACCTTATTCCGGATAAATCAAGTATTTTTATACAGAAAATTCAAAAATATTGAATAATATGCAAATTCGGATGCATAAAATCAGATTTATAGTGTAGATTTATGCAAATTGACCCGCTCGTGCAAGCCCGGTGTTCATGGAGTCACTTGATGGCTTTATCGTAATCTCCCATCGGAGATGGTCGATTCCGCGTTGGTCATCAAATGCCTCCATGTCCGCCCGTGCAAGCCCGGCGTTCATGGAGTCACTTGATGACTTTATCGCGAAAAAAAGTGCAGCTGCCAGAGAGAATGTGGTATGCTACCCGTCAAGCGGACAGTAAAAAATCAAAAAGTTCCCTACCGCCAG
>NZ_MUHW01000008.1 GCF_002007235.1 Oribacterium sp. C9 | reverse complement strand
CAAAGTCTGTAAAATCAAAGGTTTTTGTTGAACTTACACAAAGAAGAATAGAGAGGAGATAAAAATGAAGGTATCAGTAATGGTGGATATATTTTTTGGAAAATGGGGTTATCAGATGACTACAGAAGAGTATCTGGAGGCTATGGAAATGGTTAAAAAAGCCGGATATGATGGAATAGAAATTCTGCAGTGGTGGAATGATGACCTTGATGCAATTAAGGCGAAGAAAGATGAGCTTGGCCTTGAAGTCACCTCAATGATGACAAAGGTTGAATGTCTTGGTGCAGCATCTGAAAAAGAACAGTTCCTTTCAGATTTAAAGGACAGTATTGCAGCAGCTAAAAAGCTTGGTTGTAAGAATATTTTCTGTTCACCGGGACATTCAAGAATGTTTATTTCAGAGCAGACATTTTTTGATACAATGATTGATACATTACGGGAAGCTGATAAGATCCTTGAAGGAACAGGAGTTACACTTTTAATCGAACCTGTCAATGTAAAGGTGGATCATGCCGGAGTATTCCCATTAGATTCACATGATGCTTTCTTTATGATGAAGATTCTTAACAGCTCCAATATTAAGATTCTCTTTGATCTATACCATCAGCAGATTACAGAAGGAAATCTTCTTGAGACAATTTCAAAGAATATTGACCGTATTGGGCATTTTCATGCGGCAGGATCTTACGGACGTCATGAGATTGAGAATTCGGAACTTAATTATCCGTTTATCACAAGCAAGATCAATGAATTAGGCTATGATGGATTCATAGGCATGGAATATGATCCAACAATGGATAAGCTTGAAAGTCTTACTAGATCAAAGAATCTCATTTCATAATTGTATAAATATTTATATAACGCAGTTTAAAAAGCAGATGCCGGATAATCAGATGATTATCCAGGCATCTGCTTTTTCTATTCGCGATTTGAACTTAAATTGTTTTTATTTTTCAGTGTGACCGGAAGCTTTGTACATGAATATGCTTATTATTGTCACTATGATATCAGATACAGGCTGAGCTGCGATCAAACCGCTCAATCCAAACATTATACCAAGAACCATAATTGCAGGAACGAACAGTATGATATTTTTAAACATTGTAATAATAAGTGAATTCATTGCCTTTCCCAATGCCTGGAAGTAAGCAGTCGCCAGGTTGATGATTCCAACAAACGGCGCTGAAATGCTGAGGGTCCTGAGGAAAGAAGCGGACATGGCGATCAGCTCTTTGTCATGAAGAAAAACGGATGAAAGTATGCTTCTGAATAAAATGAATATTATTGTGAATGCTACACCCATGAATAAGCTATCTACTGAAGCATATTTAGAGGCTTTTAATTAATATATAGATCGGATTTATAAAAAAGATTTCAATCCGTCGATAAAAATCAAACTCATAGCGGCTTCCACAACTTGTTTTTTATAATCGCCGGCGTTGGTGTTATGAGAACCACCGAATTCTGGCCGCGTAGCTAACGCATATTCTTAATCAACGGCAACTATACTGACATCATGCTTTCTCGACCAAAGCAGCTTTTTTATTTACACCCTGAAGGAACTTATCGTTGTTTATTATAAAGCGCTGATGATGTCCTGTGGCAACCTCTTCTGCCTCGTCCTTTGCGACGAAATCAAATTCGATTCGCTTTCTGTCAACCTCTGTTACGGTAACGGTGACTGAAAGCTTCATTCCGACAGGCGTCGGAGCCTTGTGGTTTATGGAAAGGGTGGTTCCTACAGAGCCCTGACCCTCTTCAAGTTCAGGCTTCATGAGCTTAACTGCTGTATCCTCGCAGAGACCAACAAGAAAAGGTGTCCCTAGCGCCATAACTGCATCTTTTCCGCCTATGGCAGCCGCCGTCATTTCTTTTGTAACGATAGTGTCCTGAGTTAATGTCATTCCAGTTTCAATCATAATTTACCTCCGATAGTCAAATATACAAGCTGACTTGTCTATTTGTTACGTAAACATAAGAGAGATAATTCATTTTTCTCTCTTAACTCCTTATTTTCATGTGATTTGTCAGACAAATGAAAATTGTGTTCATATTAGCACGACAGGATTTGGTGGTCATTATCGATGGTGCACAAAATAAAAACTTAAAATTTGTGCGTTAATTAACATGTGGACTTGTTGACAAGTATGCAAAATGTAGTAAAGTAATAAATGAAATTTAATTTCGCAGAAAGGGACAGATATGAACACGATAAAGAGGCTTCTTTCAGAAGGTAAAAGCAATTTTATATTTGTGGGGGAGGCAGGATGCGGAAAAAGCGAGATCTCACTGAACTTTGCAAAATTCCTTGCAGAGACAGAAAAAAGACCGGTTCATTTTTTTGATATGGACATGACAAAACCTCTGTTCAGATCAAGAGATGTGACCGGTGAGAAGGAACTGAGCCTGATACATTTTCATTTTGAAGAGCAGTTCTATGATGCTCCGACTATGGTGGGCGGAGTAAGAGAATGCATGCAGGATGAGAATTGCATCGTGGTCATAGATGTCGGAGGCGATGACATCGGCGCCAGAGCCGTCGGAGGCCTCATGATGGGACCAAACAGAGAATATACAACAGCATTTTATGTTCTCAATTCCTATCGACCTTTCTGTATGGATATCGAACATGTGGATCGGATCCTGGGAGAGATACTTGCCGTTTCTCATATAAGACTGGACGAGATCCATCTGATCGATAATCCGAATCTGGGTCCGAACACGCATTTTGAGGATGTCCTTTCGGGATCCGTAAGAATGCAGGAAATTATATCAAAGTATAAAGATATAGAACTGACATGCGTTTTAGAGAACATGAAGGAAGAAGCAGAGGGAATGATTCCCACAGACATTTTTCCGATGCGTCTCTATCTGACATATCCGTGGGTTCGGGAAGCTGTTGGTTGAGTGTCTTTGAAGGGAGGTTTCAGGATGGCAAAATTCAGGATCAATGTAGTGGCAGAAAGATGTAAGAGCTGTCAGTACTGCATTAAATTTTGTCCCAAAAATGTGCTTGAGGTTGGCAAAAAAGTAAATGCAAAGGGATATGAGTATATCGTGCCGGTGCGTACAGAGGACTGCGTTGGCTGCGGTACCTGCGGACGTATTTGTCCGGATGGCGCGATAGAGATCTACAAGGAGGATTAAGTCATGGCCAGAGTATTCATGAAAGGCAGTGAGGCAGTAGCTGAAGCTGCGGTTAGAGCCGGCTGCAGATTTTTTGCGGGATATCCTATCACACCGCAGAATGAAGTACCGGAATATTTTGCAAGACGTATGCCTGAGGTCGGAGGCGTATTTGTACAGGGTGAGTCAGAGGTTGCATCGGTAAATATGGTCTATGGTGCAGCATCGGCAGGAACAAGATCTATGACATCATCATCTTCACCCGGAATTTCACTTAAGAGTGAGGGAATTTCGTACTGTGCTTCAGCACGTATCCCGATGGTGTACTGTAACTTCCAGAGAGGCGGCCCAGGTGTTGGTGCCATTCAGCCTGCTCAGATGGATTATCTTCAGGCAACAAAGGCTTCAGGTAATGGTGGATTTGAGATGATAGTTCTTGCTCCTTCCACAGTTCAGGAAGCAGTTGATATGACCTACAAGGCATTTGACCTTGCAGATCGTGACAGAAATCCGGTTCTTATTCTTGCTGATGGTGTTATCGCAACAGTTATGGAGCCTGTAGAGCTTCCTGAGATGAAGTCTCCGGAAGAGGTCAAGGCTATTAAGGACGGAAAGAAATCATGGGCATGTATAGGACATAAGATTGATTACAAGAACCGTGCATGGATCGAGCCGGGCCAGTGGAAGACTGAAATCCAGCAGAAGTGCAATGAGGAGTGCGCAGCTCTTTATGAGTCATGGAAGAAGGATGCTGAGGCTGAGCTGTATCAGACAGAGGATGCCGAGATCATCATCACTGCTTACGGAATCTCAGCAAGAATTGCAAAGTCTGCTGTAGACATTTTAAGAAAGCAGGGAGTCAAGGTTGGTCTTCTCCGCCCGATCACAGTACACCCTTTCCCATTCTATGCATTTGATAAGATCGATTTCGATAAGGTAAAGGCTTTCCTTGATGTTGAGATGTCCATACCTGCACAGATGATTCAGGACGTAGATACAGCAGTTCGCGGAAGAAAGCCTATTGAGACATGTCTCTGCTCAGGCGGAAACATCATGTCCCGCGAAGCAATCATCGAAAAGGTTCTTTCGATGAAAGAGCAGGAGGTTTGATTATGAGTGAACAGTTGATATACAAGAGAACCGATTACATTCAGGCTGACAAAGTAGCCGGCTTCTGTCCCGGATGTATGCATGGCACGGTTATGAAGCTCATCGGTGAAGTTCTTGAGGAGATGAACCTCGTAGACAAGTCAGTCTGCACTTTAGGTATAGGCTGCTGCGGATTACAGATGGATTATATGGCATGCGACAACATTACATCACCTCACGGACGTGCGTGTGCTGTAGCAACAGGTATCAAGAGATCAAATCCTGAGAGCCTTGTTTATACCTATCAGGGTGATGGAGACCTTGCCTCCATCGGACTTGCAGAGACCATGTCAGCAGCCAACAGAGGCGAGAACTTCACGACCATATTCATTAACAACGGAATCTATGGAATGACCGGCGGTCAGATGGCTCCTACCACTCTTATCGGTATGAAGGCCACTACAGCACCTGCAGGAAGAAATGCTGAGGAGCACGGTTATCCGATGCACGTGTGCGAGCTTCTTGACAAGCTCACAGCGCCTCACTTTCTTGTGAGAACAAGCTGCAACACACCTGCAAATGTAATGAAAACTAAAAACTATATCAAGAAGGCTTTCCAGTATCAGATGGAAGGCAAGGGCTACTCACTGGTTGAGATCGTTACAAGCTGTCCTACCAACTGGGGCCTTGATTCACTTAAGGCGCTGGAGTATCTGGAGGAGAAGATGCTTCCTGAATATCCGCTCGGCGTAGTTCGTGATTTAGGTTAAGGAGGGAATATGGAGACAAATTTATGTGTAGCCGGTTTCGGCGGTCAGGGTGTTATGACACTTGGAAAATTCCTTGCAACAGCAACCTGTGAGTCCACAGACAAGAATGTAACATTCTTCCCATCCTATGGCGCAGAGCAGCGCGGAGGTACAGCAAACTGTTATGTTGTTATCTCTGATGATCAGATCGGCGCTCCTCTCGGTGACGTTATGGATGATCTCATCGTTATGAACGGTGCATCTCTCAACAAGTTCCTTAAGACTGTAAAGCCAAACGGACGACTTTTCATCAACAGCTCTATCGTTGATGCTTCTGAGATCGACAGAACAGATCTCACCGTTGTATCAGCACCTGTGACAGAGCTTGCTCTTGAGATGGGTAATGCCAAGGTCCTCAATGTTATCATGCTGGGCGTTTACGTTGGTTTCACAGAGGTAATCGATCCTGAGATAGTATGGGCAACAGTTGAGCACAAGTTATCAAAGAAGCCAAAGCTCCTTCCTTTGAACCGTCAGGCTTTTGAAAAGGGCATGGAGATCGGAAGAGCTCATAAGAAATAAAAAAAGAGTACCCGGCGAATGCATGGTTTTCGGTACATGAATTAATCGGTATATCCTTTGCATTTATGTATTAGTGAAAAAAGGACTTATGCAGAATAAGCAGTTATTTCACGAGAAAATGGTGCATGAGCCGGTAAAACAGAATATAGAGGGACAGTATGGTTTTTCACAATTTTGATGAATTAATTGAAAAAGTAAAGGGTGCACCTGCAAAGAAGAGAATGGCTGTTGCCGCAGCCAATGACGAGCATACTCTTGAAGCTGTAATGGTTGCCTGCAAGGAAGGAATAGTTGATCCTATTCTTGTGGGAGATAAGAAAGTTATTCTTCAGGTGCTTCAGGAGCTTGGTGAGAATGCTGACGCTGCAGAGATCATCGACGAGCCGGATATCGCACTTGCCTGCAGAAAGGCAGTTACTCTTGTAAGAGAAGGAAAGGCTGATTTCCTTATGAAGGGTAAGGTTGATACCAAGGTGATCCTTCATGAAGTTGTAGACAAGGAAAATGGTCTCGGAACAGGCCGCCTTATGTCACATTTCACAGCCTTCGAGGTTCCATCCTACCATAAGCTTCTTCTCCCTGTTGACGGCGGTATGGTCACATATCCTGATCTTCAGAAGAAAAAGCAGATTATTGAAAACACGGTAGATACTCTTGTTGATATGGGATATGAGTGCCCTAAGGTAGGTGTTCTTACCTGTGTAGAGAAGGTCAATCCAAAGATGCCTGAGACTCTTGACGCTCAGGAACTTGCTGAAATGAACAAGAGAGGCGAGATAAAGAACTGCATCGTTGAAGGTCCTATCCAGTATGACTGCGCTCTTCGTAAGGACATCGCAGACTTCAAGGGCCTTGAAAGCAGAATTGCAGGAGATGTTGACGTACTTCTTGCACCGAACATCCACACTGCAAATATCATGGGCAAGATGCTCACCATAACAGCAGGTGCAAGAATGGCCGGCTTTATCGTAGGCGCAAAGTGCCCTATCGTTATGGTATCACGTGGTTCAAGTGCTGAAGAAAAGTATCTGTCCATAGTGATATCCGCTGCAGCGGCAAAGTAAAAAAGTAATTAACAGGAGACATGACATGGTTAAAGAAAAAATATTGGTATTGAACCCGGGTTCAACATCCACAAAGATTGCTGTTTTTCAGGGAGAAAAGGAGGTTTGGGTAGAGAGCATCAGCCATAGTCTGGAAGATCTCAAACCATTCCCGACCGTATTTTCCCAGAAGGATATGCGTAAAAAACTGATTCTTGAGCTGCTTCTGAAGCATGGAGATCAACTTGATTCTTTCGAGGCCATTGTCTCCAGAGGCGGATGCATGCCACCGGTAGAAGCAGGAGCTTATGAAGTAAACGATGAAATGGTTTATGCACTTGAGCATCATCCGGTGGATCAGCATGCTTCCAATGTAGGCGCAGCAATCGCGCTTGAGTTTGCAAAAGAGATTTCAGTAAAAGCATATATCTATGACGCTCTCACCATCGATGAGATGACAAAGGTAAATACTATTACCGGACTTAAGGGAATCCGTCATCAGGCCAGAGGCCATAACCTTAACACAAGAGCGGCAGCCTTAAGAGTATGTAAAGAAAAGGGCGTTGATTACAACAATTCAAATATTGTAGTAGCACATCTTGGCGGTGGAATCACCATAAACCTCCACAGCCAGGGAAAGATGATAGATGTCATCATGGACGAAGAAGGTCCGTTCTCACCGGAGAGAGCAGGCGGTTTACCTGTTTATTCGGTTGTAAAGCTCTGCTACAGCGGAAAATACAGTGAGACAGAGCTTATGAAGCAGCTGCAGAGAAAAGGAGGAATGATTTCTTACTTTGGCACTGCAGACATGCGTGAAGTAGAAAAAATGATTAACGAGGGCAATACGGAAGCAGAAGAGGTATTTGAGGCTATGGCTCTTTCTACAGCAAAGAACATAGCAAAGATTGCACCTTCAGTTGACGGTAAGGTTGATTTTATCGTTCTTACAGGTGGTCTTGCATATTCAGAACGCTTCGTAAATTCCGTTAAAAAACATATATCATTCCTTGCACCGGTGGAGCTGGTGCCGGGAGAGCATGAGATGGAAGCACTTGCCGGAGGTACTCTCAGAGTACTTCGCGGTGAAGAGCAGGCAAAACAGTTCAGAGACAGCACTAAATAAAGGAGAAATATTTTGAAGATTCTTGTATTGATCAAACAGGTTCCGGATGATGTAGTGAAGGTTTCACTTTCTGATGAAAAGACACCGGATATAAAGAATATTGAAAAGATCGTTAATGCTATGGATACCTACGCTATGGAGATGGCCGTAAGGGAAATGGAAGCTAACGGAGGCGAAGTTGTTGTTGCTTCCATCGGAGATAAGGATGAGATCCGTCCATCACTCGTTCAGGAAATCGCAGTAGGTGCAAATCGCGCTTATATCGGAAACCTGGATGTTTCCGGCGCTGATGAGGCAGCTCTTTCAGCAGAGCTTCTCTCTTTTATCAGGAAGATCGAAGAGCAGGAAGGTTCTGCTTTTGACCTTATCCTGACAGGAAAGGAGTCAACCGACGAGATCAGTTCTCAGGTTGGTGCTCTTCTTGCAGAAAAGCTTTCAGTACCTTTCGTTTCAAGCGCTATAGGATTCACAAAGACAGATGCTGCACTCATTGTAAAGAAGGAAACAGAGGAGGGATACGATGTACTTGAGACAACTCTTCCTGCAGTTCTCAGTGTAACAAAGCCTGAGTATGATCCACGCTATCCTTCTCTTAAGAACAAGATGAAGGCAAGAAAGGCTGAGATTCCTGTAATTGAGCTTGAGAAGGCAGAAAATAAGGTGACTCTCACAGGATATGATGAGCCTGCAAAGAGAGAAGCCGGCGTAAAGATCAAGGAAAAAGAAGCTCAGGATGCCGTACAGAAAGCGATGGCGATCTTAAAGGAAGCAAGGCTTGTATAAGGAGTGTAAGATGAAGACATTAATATATATCGAAATAGAAAACGGAAACATCCAGAACGGAAGTCTTGAGATAATGTCTCTTGCAAAGACACTTTCAGATCCATGTGCAGTTGTGATTGGCTCAGACGTTGATAATGCATCAGACGCAGTTTCAGCTTATGGAATTCCTGTTATAGAGGTTCCTTGCGATAAGGTGTCAGATGATGCAGAGGTATTTATCCTTAATCAGATCATCAAGGATGAGAAGCCTGAGTATGTGCTTTTTGCAGGCACTCTTAAGGGCAAGGATCTCGCACCGAGAGTTGCTGCAAGAAATGACGGAGCCTGCATCACAGACGTGATCAAGGCAGATACAGAGAATGGAGTTTTCACAAGACCTGCATTCGGCGGTACTGTTCTTGAGAATCTCAAGTTCTCTGCAGACACACTTAAGGTAATGACAGTAAGATCCGGAAGCTTTGAAAAGCTCACACAGGGTGAAAAGGCTGAAGTTACAAAGAAGGAGTATGCACTTCCTGAAGATGCGCTCAAGGTTATTCTCAAGGACAGTGTAAAGGAGATTTCCGAGAAGGTTGATCTCGAGGGTGCCAATGTTGTCATAGCCGGCGGCCGTGGAATGGGATCAAAGGAAGGCTTCGCTATGGTTGAGGAGCTTGCATCACTTCTAGGAGGTGAAGTAGGCGCTACAAGAGCAGCCGTCGATGAGGAGTGGACCACAAGAATCCATCAGGTAGGACAGTCAGGAAAGAATATCGCACCAAAGCTGTATATCGCCTGCGGTCTTTCAGGCGCTATGCAGCATGTTTCAGGAATCACAAGCTCCGGTTTCATCGTAGCCATCAACAAGGATGAGGATGCACCTATATTTGATGTGGCAGACCTCGGAATCGTAGGAAGATGCGAGGATATCCTTCCGGTTCTGATTGATGAGATTAAAAAGCTCAAGGGCCTTTAATAAATAAGCGATGTCAGATCACTGAAAACAATCTGTACTGAAAAGTCATGTAGTATAGATGCTTTTAAAGACCACAATTAATTGATTATGTTTTGTGGTCTTTAAAAAGTAATGTTCATAAATGCTTTCAAGATTCATTCAGTGAAATGTTTGTATGTTAAATAATATGGCGGGAGATAAGCGCCTGCAACAGGAGGAATAAAATGAATTACCAGAAGCCTTCAGAGGAGATGATCGAAGAACTCAAAAAGATAGCTCCCGGTCGCGTCCTTACAGGAGAAGATATAGGGGATGACTATACACATGATGAGAGCATTTTCTACGGAAAGCATATGCCTGATGTGGTAGTAAGAGTAGAGACAAACGAAGAGATCTCAGAGATAGTTAAGCTTTGCTATGAGAACAATGTTCCATTTGTTCCGAGAGGAGCGGGAACAGGTCTTTCTGCCGGCTGCGTTGCCGAAGCAGGCGGAGTTATCATCGACATGACAAAGATGAATAAGATCCTGGGATACGATCCTGACAATTTCGTTGTCAGAGTCCAGTCAGGAATTACCGTACAGGAACTCTGCGATGACTGTGAGAAGCATGGTTTTGCTTACATGGGAGAGCCCGGCGAAATGATGGCAACCATCGGCGGAAACATTTCCACCAATGCAGGCGGAATGAAGGCTGTAAAGTATGGCACGACAAGAGATCAGGTTCTTGCCATGACTGTCATAACACCAAAGGGTGATATCATGGAGTTCGGAAGAGAAGTCAACAAGAACTGTTCAGGCTACAACTTCATGCACCTTATGATCGGTTCAGAAGGAACTCTCGGAATCATCACCGAGGTATCTTTGAAGCTTTATGTTAAACCCAAATTTTCAGTCAGTCTTCTTGCCCCTTTCGCCTCCCTCGATGACTGTATTTCCTGTGTTCCCAAGCTTAAGCTTGCAGGATTTGAACCTGAATCCCTTGAATTTATGTTAAGGGACAATGTTGACATGATTCAAAATTTCCTTGGAAAGAAGATTTATCCTACAGTTATAGAAGGAGTTGAGGCAGAGGCTTATCTTCTTGTGACATTCACTGATTCCACACAGGAAAATCTTGATACCATACTTGAGCAGTCTGCAGAGGTATTTACAGACAATGAGGCACTTGATGTTATGGTATATGACACTCCTGATGCCATCAGAAATGTCTGGTCTGTAAGAAAGAATTGTCTTGAGGCTATCATGGCAGAGTACAAGATGACTGATGAAGTTGATATAGTTGTGCCTATTCCGAAGATTCCTGAGCTTATTAACAGCGCAGTTGCTATGAAGGATGAGGTTGGATGTGACATCCGCTGCACAGGTCATGCGGGAGATGGTAATGTTCACATTAACCTTTGTGCAAATGAAATGCCGGAAGATGAATTCAGAGAGAAGGTTAAGATCTTCATGGATAAGGTCTACAAGGTAGGATTTGAACTTGGAGGGCTTGTTTCCGGTGAGCACGGAATCGGTTCAGCAAAGGTTGATTACTTAAGAGAAAATCTTGGAGAGCATCAGCTCTGCCTCATGAAGGATGTAAAGAGAGCCTTCGATCCCAAGCTGCTTCTTAATCCGGGCAAGGTCTGCTATACACTTTGATAGCGAACAAAAAATATCCTTCATTGAACTGGAATGTGCAACGCGCCTGATATTAACGGTGTGCTGCACATTTTTAATAATCGTTTTTTCATTCATCTTTTTTAATGGGATTTTGCATTTTTTAAGTTCTAAAGTATAATAAAAAAGATGTCTGAAGATTCAGAAAGAGAGATCTTACAGATGTCAAAAAAATCGATTGAAGATTATAAATCAGAGCGTGAAAGGATAGAAAGGTATCGCGATCATTATTTCGGAAAGCTGAATCGTCAGAAATCGGATCATGAGCGCATACGAAGAGAGCAGGGTATGGGTCTTAAGGATAGAAGCATGATATCAAGTGAGGAGATCTATGAGGAACTTTGTAAGAAGATCGAGAATCTTGATTTTATGCCGGGAACGAGTATAAGCGAAAATAATTTATGTCAGGAATACAGAACAACACGTCATATCATAAGAGGCGCCATCACAAAACTTAAAGAGGAAGGACTGGTTGAGGTTTATCCTCAGAGAGGTACATTCGTAAGTCTCATAGACATGGACTATGTGTCAGATACTCTGTATATCAGAGAAGCTATCGAACAGGAGGCTGTTGTTGAGATAGCTGAATCAGAGAATATCCGTAAAGTTGTGAAGCTCCTGAAAAAGAATCTTCAGGAGCAGGAGCAGTGCCTTAAGAAGTATGCCAAAGTGTCTCCGGATGATGAAGATGGCAGGAATGAATACTGCAAGAAGTTTTTACAGCTTGATCAGGTGTTTCATCAGATCATCCTTGATGGAATCGGACGTGGCAGGATCAATGAAATGCTGGATAAAATATATGTTCATTATCGTCGCTGGAGAAATCTCGAGATACGTTCGCTTCAGAGATTATCAGAGCTGTTCGAGCAGCATAAAGAGCTGGTAGAGTGCATAAATGTAGGTGACCGCAACAAGATCAGAGAAGTTCTTCATGAGCACATAAATACTGTCAGACTCGCAAGAGAAGTATCCGAGCGTGAAGAGAATGAATATTTCTACAGATGAGTTTACGGAAAGAGCCGTCCTTCGGACGGCTCTTTCTATTATTCCGGGAAAGGAATCCTGATGGTAAGTGTGAAATTATGGAACTGATCCGTGTGATGTATCATGGTGCCGTGATATTTAGCTACTGAACGCTCGATACTTTTGAGACCGATGCCGTGGAAGGCACCGGTCTTTATTGTTAAAAGGACGCCGCGGTTCTCATGTAACGTACCCTCGTAATAATTTGTGAAAGTGATGGTGAGGTTGTCGGAAATGCAGCCGGCCTTTACAAGTATGGACCGAAGTTCGGGATCGGTTACTTTTCTGCTGGCTTCCATGGCATTGTCCAAAGCATTACCGAAGATGGTACAGATGTCCATGTTTTCGATAAATCCGACTCCGCGGAAATCTACAGATGTGCTTATCTCGATGTTGTCAAGACGCGCGATGCGTACCTTTTCTGACAGAAGACCGTTTAACACAGGATTGCCGGTTTCGATGATGGTCTCGAAGGGAGCCAGCTTATCCATCATTAGACTAATGTATCTTTCGGCTGCAGGTGCCCCTTCGGATGGTTCCGAACCCTTCATAAGCCCCTGAAGAGCGATGAGATGGTTTTTCATGTCGTGGTGAAGAACACGAAGATCTTCCTGTGCTTTCTGGTGGGCGACGGCATTGGCATAAATGTTCCTTGCAATAGTCTCCTGAAGACGGGATTCCTCACGAAGTCTACGGTGATAGAGATAACGTTCAAACATGATAAGAAAAGCCAGAATAAGCATCTGCATAAGTACCGGATAGGTGGTCAGTTCTTTGGGTAATGAGGATATCGGGGAAAGCAGAAGCAGGTTCAGCGAGTATTTGATGTAGAGAGTCAGCATGCAAAGTGTGCTGATCATAAATATACGCTCCGGAACCATAAAATGAATCTCATTCAAAGGAATCATCTTACTTGAAAGGATAATGATGACGGCCTCGGAAGTATACTCGAGAATACGGTTCAAAAGCTGATTCAGCATGGGATCAGTAAGGTAATGAGTTTCATTTATATGAATCCTGTAAAACTGTGGAGTCTGGAACATGTTGTTTTGTACTGCAAAGGTTATCCATGCTATAGCTCCGAGATAAAATGCGATCTCCGGAGTGGTCTGCTTATCGAAGTATACAAACAGAGAATAAATCAATAACCTTGCGGCAAATCGTAAGGTTATGATGCCGGGATCTGCGGGCATATAGGTTAGATATAAAGGTAATAAAAAAAGCTGTAATGCAAAAGCTATGATTTTGCGAAGGTTCTTTCTGAAGGGGGAAAGCTTTTTCCTTGAATGAAGAGCATCATCGTGGTCCTGTACTGGCAGAAAGAAAATGTACAGAAACAGCACATCAATAAGAAAATTAAATATTTGAGTAAGATCCATCAGTTTTCTACTCCTAAATAAAAGGTGAAGGCCTCAAGAAATTCCTTTTTCTTATATTTGCTGAGAGGCACAGTCGTTTTGTTTTTCAGAACCACATCTGCACCGTTTACAGTGGCGACCATACGGAGATTTACAAGGTAACTCCTATGGCAGCGGAAAAAATAGTGCTCTTTTAACCGGGATTCCATTTCATTCATTGATTCGTGAACCAAGAGAGATTCGGAAAGGGTATGAATAAGTATATCGTGGTCCTGAACTTCTAAAAACAGTATTTCTGCGATATCAAGTCTGTAGGGAGCATTATCCACTTCTATAGTAAGAAATTCCTTTTTATGGCTGTTAAGATGCATGGTGGCATCCAGAAGCTGCAGGCGTATATCCGCATATCGTATCGGTTTTTTAAGAAAACCAAAGGCATGGACGGAATAGCCCTCCAGGGCATACTGTGTCATGCTGGTAACGAAAATGATAACAACATCTCTGTTCCTTTCGCGAATGATCTTTGCCGCATCCATTCCGCTAAGGGTTCCCATAGATATATCTAAAAGTATGAGGTCAATGCTGTCGTTAAAGTCATTAAGCAGTTCACCGGCAGAGTGACATTCCGAAATATTGAACTGAATATTTGTCTCATTTGTAAAACGTCTGATCATATCCTTTAGAGAAACGATCATCTGATTTTCATCGTCACATATAAGAAGATTCCACATGATTATTTCCTTATAAAAGAGATTATAAAGATACCATAATAAAAGTACCTTTCGATAGCAAGAAGTTTATACTGAAAGCCACAACTTGTCAACAAGTCTACTTACGTCAAAATGGTTACCATTCACGAAAAAAACGATAATAGCAAGCCGGTATCTGTTAAATTTGTTCCATCAACAGCAGAGCTGATATTGAAATGCATAAAAAATGCTCAAACCGGACTCTGCTGGAATTTCAGGAGGGTATCATGAATAAAGAAAAGAAAAGCGCAGTAAGATTTTTTGCAATCTGCGCAGCGATCCTTCTCGTATGTACATTTTTCATATGGGGATTGCAGACAGACTACGGTAAGGTAAAGATCACAAGACTTACACTTACAGGACCAAACGGCACAGACATAAGTACACTTATGTATCGTCCGAACAATGCAACCGACGAGAATCCTGCACCACTGGCGGTAATTCTTCACGGACGTTCAAATCACGCACATTCCAATGACACATGGTCAATGGAGCTTGCAAGAAGAGGATTTGTAGTAATATCACCTGATCTTCAGGGTGGTGGAGAGTCAGATCCTTCAGTTGAAAGAATTCTTCAGGCTATCGAAGTAACCAAGTATGCAAATACACTTTCTTTTGTAGAGAAAGATAAGATAAATCTTATCGGATATTCTCAGGGAACAAATACTGTTATCAATACCTATAAGGCAGTAGCTGATAAGGTAAACAGTATCTGTGAGGTATTCGGACCTTTCATGATGAAGATGTCTTTAGAGGGAGACATGGAAGCAAACGGCATCAACACCAACTTCTGTCTCATCAAGTCTCTCGCAGACCAGTATGACTATTTCTTCGTAGGAGACCCTGCAGCTAACCTTGAGTTCGTAAAGGAATTCTCCGGAATCAAGGATCTCGAGATCAATAAGGATTTTGACAGAAACGGATTCAAGTTCCGTTATTCACAGTTTGGCGGTACACTTCACCAGACAGGCAACATCAGCGGTCAGACAATCAAGGAGATCATTTCTTATGAAACAAGCGTAAATGATGCTCCTGTAAAGCTTGATGTGAACGATATCAATTTCCTTCCGCATCAGATTTTCTCAGGCATTGCATGCGTGGCTATGATGTTCATGCTTGCGGCACTTATCAACCTTCTTATGCAGAATGAGTTCTTTGCTACTATCGCAACACCTGTTTATGAAAAGGGTGTTCGTAATACAGCTAAGGACTGGGTGATAGATATTCTTTTCAGAGTAGGTATCCCTGCTGTTCTCTTTGTGCCTGTATCAGCTTATGCAATGGTATGGTTCGGTCCGGGAACACCTGCATTAAACATTTTCCGTTCAACAAATCTTAACGGTATCATGGCATGGCTCTTTGTGGTTATGTTCATCGGTCTCGGAAGGCTTTATCTCAGAAACAAGAAGAGAAAGGATGTAGACCTTTCTGATTATGCACTTGATGCAGCAGGCGTTAAGAAGATCGACTGGTCAAAGCCTGCAAAGGCACTTCTTATGGGTGTTATCATCCTTGTGTTTGTATTCACATGGTTATGGCTTATCGAAGGCTTCCTGGGTATCAACTATCAGATCTGGTCACTCAGCACCTATCTGAGAATGTCCCCGCTCCGTATCACAAGATCCATTCCATACGCTCTACTTATCTTCCTTTTCATGTTCACTGGAAACATGGCTATCACAAAGGCGCCATCTTCAGGAAACGAGAAGAAGGATATGGCTATAGCTATTGCGCTTAATGTAATTCTTACGGCAGGTGCTCTTGTTATCCTTCTTCTCATACAGTACGGCGGTTCCATGATCGTGGGAACAGGTGAAACCTTCATTCCACAGATCGATATCTATGGAACGGGAAAGAACACAAGCTGCGGAGCTCTTGACTTTGCATTCGGTTATGCATATATGATGGGCGGCACCACAGGCGTAGTGACCTATATTTTCAGAAAATACGGCAATATCTGGGCAGGTGTCATCCCCGCTGCTTTATTCGCAGGTTTTGTAACACTTTCAGGATTTACGCTTTCAATGTAAATCTGTTTATACATTTTGGAGGCTGCAGAAATTGCAACCTCCAATTTTTCTTTTTTGGCCGATAAATAAATAAAAAATACTTGTAAACATGTCGACAAGATGATATCATTAATCTACAATCGTTTTGGGTAAATTCAAACATTAAACCATGAAGCCGAGACTTCGTGGATAATACAGGAGGAAAAGACACTATGGCATATCTGGTTTCAGATGAAGGAAAAGATCTGTTAAGGGACGTACAGGAATTCGTTAACAGTGAGATCAAGGAGCAGGTAAAGGATTACGATATTTCAGGAGAGTGGCCTAAGGAGCTTTTCGATCAGGCAGTAGAGATGCAGCTTCACATGCTTGACATCCCTGAGGAGTACGGCGGACTTGGTCTTTCAAATATTGATCACGCTGCTATTCTTGAAGCTATGGGCTATGGGGATGCGGGTTTTGCCGTTACACTGAACGGTAACGGACTTTCATTTAAGCCTTTACTTGTTGCCGGTTCAGAAGAGCAGAAGAAAAGATACGCTGAGATCATCGTAAACGGTGGTTACGGAGCATTTGCACTTACAGAGCCTAATGCGGGTTGCGATGCAGGTAATGTCAAGGCTACAGCTGTTCTCGATGGTGATGAGTATGTTCTTAACGGAACAAAGTGTTTCTGTACCAATGCGCAGATCGCAGATTTCTATGTAGTTATCGCTTCTACTGACAAAGAGGCAAAGGTCAAGGGACTCAGCGCTTTCCTTATCGATAAGGGAACAAAGGGTGTATCTGTAGGCTCACACGAGAACAAGATGGGTATCCGTACAAGTATCACATCAGACCTCATTCTTGAGGATGTTCGTATCCCTAAGGAGAACCTTCTCGGAAAAGAGGGTGATGGATTCAAGATCGCCATGGAGACACTTGACATCGCAAGAACCTGGTGTGCAGTTATCGGTGTGGGCGTTGCCCAGAGATGTATCGATGAGGCAGTAGCTTACGCAAAAACACGTGTACAGTTTGGAAAGCCTCTCGCAAAAAACGAGGTTATTCAGTTCAAGATTGCTGATATGCAGATGAAGACAGAGGCTGCCCGTCAGTGCTGCGCTCATTCTCTCACACTTATGGAAAGAGGTGAGGATTATTCCATGGCTTCAGCTACAGCAAAGTGCCTTGCAGGTGATGCAGCTATGTTCGCAGCAACTGAAGCTGTTCAGATTCTTGGAGGTTACGGATATTCACGTGATTATCCTGTTGAAAAGCTTTTCAGAGATGCAAAGATCTTCCAGATTTTCGAAGGAACAAATGAAATCCAGAGACTGGTAGTAGGCCGTTCTGTTATCGGAAAGATTTGATTTTCGATCATTTCTGAAAAAATTTCCCGTTATCATAAGATATGAAGTTCAGATATTGAACTGTTTGATAATGCCTGAATTCGCTTATGTATATGAAAAACCGCACCGATTTGGTAACGGTGCGTCCAGATTATCCAATGAATCAGGCCATTTGTAGATACTATTTATAGACGGCCTATTTCATAAATAATGTCTGTAAATGTTTAACAGGTCATCGTTTAATCGTCATGATCTGTTAACATCGACAAACATAGTCTTCCATTTCATTTACACATTATTCTCTGAAAAAGAACTGCTTCATGTTTTTCCCCCTTTGAAGCAGTTTTTTTCGTGCGTATAAATAACAAAATATCATGCGTAAGGATATTGAATTACCGGAAAAATCAAATGTCCTATATTTGATTAAAAAGACTTTTGATAAGTCAATCGGCATATGGCACAAAGATACTGGTCGACAAGATAGCAAGCATACAAAATAACCAATTTCTGTTGTACGGAACATTTTCAACTGTTATATTTGCATTAAAGAAATAGCGAACTTCAATGGCCGGCATTCTCAAAAGTCACTATTTGTAAGGCCGAATTCACATCGGCAGAATAAAGATCCAATAGTTGAAAGGGGAGAGTTATGAACAATAAACCGGGTAAATGGTCAGCGGCTTTTGGAATCACATTTGTGTGGTTTACAACACAGTTTGGAGGAGGTTTTGCATCCGGAGCACAACTGAAAAGTTATTTTATCAAGTATGGAGTATATTGTCTGTGGACATGTATAGGAGCTCAGGTCATCTGTGCTATATATAACTGGTATATAGCAAGATATGCAAGAAAGCATGAGTTGTATGATTACAAGTCCTATAATGATACCTTTTATGGGAAGTATTCACTTATTTTCTCAAATCTGTTTGAAATCGTATATATATTCACTTTGCTGGTGGTTCCGGCTGTTGCATTTGCCACAGGAGGCGCTACATTCGCGCAGCTTACAGGAATTCCCTACATGGTATGTACAGCAATTATCGGAGTATTCATTTTTGTAACAGCGGTTTACGGCACAGCAGTAGTCCGCAAAGTAGCAACGATTCTTTCGATAGCGATAGTTGTAGGACTTCTTGCGGTATTTGTTCCTAACATCATTGTTCAGTGGGATAAGGTCATGGAAGGAATAGCAACACTTAAGAGCCAGGATGCTTCTGCGGGACCTGCCATCTGGTCAATGATCCTGTATGCTGCATTCCAATTCGCTTCTTCACCGGCTATCCATTCCCAGCATTCAGAGGCACTCGGTGATTATAAGGACGCAGATTTCACATACATCCTTGCATGCATAGTAAACAGTGTGATGATATTCATCTCTACACTGGGACTTATGGCTATCATCAATAATCCGGAGTATGCGGATGCATCAGTACCTGTACTTATACTCGTTCAGAATGGAGTCGGGGCATCAGTCCTCACACCGATTATTTCTGCACTTATTGTTCTAGGTGCGGTTTCAACTGCGGTAAATATGATTTCTGCGGGTGAAGCAAGAATCATGAAGGTTATAGACAAGAGCTTTGATACTGATGGAAAGCCGACAAGAAACAGTATTCTGGTAACACTTGTACTTACACTTGTTGGGTTTTTTGTAGCACAGTTTGGCTTGCTCCCGCTTGTTTCAAAGGGATACAGCATTCTCGCATATCTTGCATTCCCAGTGATTGCTGTTCCATATATCATTCATGCTGTTGTTACCAAGTTCGACTCGGAAAAAGGCATAGAGAAGCGTGAGGTTGCAGAAAGCAGAGTGTAATGTTCCATGACCGTGTTCGGAAACTCTACCGCCATTGAGAAAAGTAAGAATTCGGCCGCCGCTCCGGTTGCCGAATTCTGGCTGGGGAGTCAAAGAACAGAAAGAATAGAAAAAACGTTTAGGTAATAGCAACAGATTTTCGTGCTGAACAATGGCAGAAAATCTGTTGCTATTTATAGCTGTAGGTGTTATTATGATGATAACTTGTCGACAAGATAACAAATAAAGCCGACAAATGTTCTGAAAAGTAATAAAGGAGTTAACATGGAAAAGTCTTTAAAGGGAATCAAAGTTGTTCAGATGGCAAACTTTGTAGCAGCGGCTGCTACAGGACGTTATCTGGCAGATCATGGAGCGGATGTCATCATTATCGAAACAGCAAAGGGAGATCCGCTTCGTTATACAGAGGAGCAGGAAGGTCGTCCACAGGACATGCTTGAGAATACCACCTGGGAATATCTTAACGGTAATAAGAGATGCATATCTCTTAACACCAAAACCGAAGATGGAAAAGAAGCTCTTCTGAAGCTGCTGGAGGGCGCAGATGTTATGATCACGAACTGGAGGCAGGGAGCTCTGGAAAGAGCCGGTCTTGATTATGAAACATTGAAGGTGAAGTTCCCAAGACTTATATATGCAACTCTTCTTGGATATGGAAAGACAGGTCCTGACAAGGATCTTCCGGGATATGATATGACAGCTTTCTTTGCGAGAGGCGGATATACAGAGAACCTTACACCTCGCGGCGGTGACCCTATAACCATGATACCGGGTGCAGGTGATAACAATGTTGGTCTCATGCTGGCACTTGGAATCACAACAGCTCTTATCAACCGTGAGAAGACAGGAAAGGGTGACTATGTATCTACATCATTATATGAGACAGCAATTTTCAATCAGTCCGTTATGCTTCTGGGTGCTCAGTATGATGGGGCAGCAAGACATTATCCTATATCCATTTATGACAATATGAATCCGCTTAACGGAGCATACAGAACAAAGGATGGAAGAATCATCCAGTGCGCTATGCCGGATTACAATCCGAGATTTGAGCATTTCTGCGAGACTATCGGACGCAAGGATATGATCGAGAGCGGAGATTTTCACCCGCAGGCTCACATGATTGAAAAGGGAAATGTAGCAAAGTGCATCGATGAGTTCCAGGCAACATTCTCAAAGTATACAAAGGATGAGATGGATAAGATTCTTTGTGAAGGAGATATCCCTCATTCAGTATGCTACAGCTGGCTCGATATAATCAACGATCCGCAGGCTAATGCTGTAGGCGCTTTCTATGACTGCAAGTGCCCTAACGGTAATGTAGTTAAGGTAACACATACACCTGTAAGACTTGAGTCTGAGGGTGAGCTTGAAGGAAACACAGCGCCGCTTATCGGCGAGAATGGCGTTGAGATCCTTAAAGAGGTTGGATACTCAGAGGAAAAAATCAACTCAATGCTTGAGAGCGGAGCGATGTATATCTGGAAAGAAGATAAATAAGCTTAAGACTATTTACCGGGGATAAAGACTGGTAACAGTTGCAGCAGCAAAAGATACAGATATGTATGCGCCTTGTCAACACAGAAAGCATGCGTATACAGAAGAGAGGTAAAACATGTATACCTTCGGAATCGACATCGGTTCGACTACTTCAAAATGTGTAGTGCTTAAGGACGGGACTGAGATTGTTTCAAGTTCTCTGTTTGTCGGAGGAATAGGGACCAAAAGTCCTTTTCTGGCAAGAGAGGAAGCTCTGAAAAAGGCCGGTATCACAGATAAAGATATATCCGGAACTGCCGCCACAGGATATGGACGAAACCGTACAGAGGATGCGGATTTTAATGTAAGCGAACTGAGCTGTCATGCCTTAGGGGCACATTTTATATTCCCCAGGGTCCGCACAATTATCGATATAGGCGGTCAGGATGCCAAGGTCATATCACTTTCCGGAGACGGGAAGATGAGAGATTTTCTTATGAATGATAAATGTGCCGCAGGTACAGGAAGATTTCTTGATGTTATGGCGGCTATCCTGCAGGTTCCTGTAAATGAAATGGAAGGGATGGCACAAAAGGCCCAAAAGATATCACAGATATCTTCGACCTGTACAGTGTTTGCAGAGAGTGAAGTGATATCACAGCTTGCAAATGGTGTGGAGATGCCGGATCTCATCGCAGGAATATGCGATTCGGTAGCCGGAAGAGTTGCTTCACTTGCAAAGAGAATTACTATAGTTCCGGAGGTATGTATGAGCGGAGGCGTTGCCAGGAATGGCGGTGTACGACTTGCCATGGAAAGATATCTCGGAACTGAGATCAGATTTTCGGAACAGGCACAGCTCTTTGGTGCTATCGGCGCAGCACTATATGCTTTTCAGAAATCATAGGGTTCTCTGGCTGCGGTCGGAAACCTAAATATGCGCGGCATTTCATACACGTATGTGTGTTGTGACTATATCAGTAAGTGCCCGATATAGTGGACACTTACTTAAATACTATTTCAGGAGGAAATTATGGCAGAAGAACAGGTAAAGAAACACAGAACTCCACCGGATCCGAATTCTGCAAAATATAAGCTTGGGCAGATTGCGGCTAAGGCGTATCAGGATGCATTTGACGCAAAGGTCCGTGGAGAAAAGATAGGCTGGTGTGCAAGTAATTTTCCGGTAGAGATTCCGGAAACACTGGGAATCGCGGTTGTATATCCCGAGAACCAGGCGGCAGCAATTGCTGCACGTGGATTCGGTCAGCAGATGTGTGAGATCAGTGAGGCAGACGGATATTCCAATGATATCTGTGCTTATGCGAGAATCTCACTTGCCTATGCAAAGACAAAAGATTGTGAAGGGCAGCAGGTACCTATGCCGGATTTCGTGCTTTGCTGCAACAACATCTGCAACTGCATGATCAAATGGTATGAGAATCTTGCGAAGGAGCTTGGAATACCGATGATCATGATCGATATTCCGTTCAACCCGGATTATGACGTTCCTGAATCAGAGGTTGCTTATGTTAAGGCACAGTTCCTTGATGCTATTCATCAGCTTGAGAAAATTACAGGAAAGAAGTGGTCTCCGGAGAAGTATAAGGAAGTCATGGAGTATTCCGGAAGATCTTCAAGAGCATGGCTTGCGGCAACAGCGACAGCAAAGTATGAGCCGTCACCTTTCAATGGATTCGATCTTTTGAACCACATGGCAGTTATGGTGACAGCACGCGGCAAGAAAGAGGCTGCTGAAGCCATGGAGCTCTTGCTTAAGGAATATGAGCAGAATCATGCTGAGGGCAAGTCCACTTACCGCGGTGAAGAGAAGTACAGAATCATGTTTGAGGGTATCGCCTGCTGGCCGTATCTGAGAGCTACTTCACATGGTCTTAAGGACAGAGGCATTAACATGGTAACAACTATCTATGCCGATGCTTTCGGATTCATCTATAAAGACTTTGATGATATGTGCGCTCAGTACTGTAAGGTGCCTAATGCAATCAACCTTGAGTATGCAAGGGATAAGAGAGTTAAGCTCTGTAAAGAGAATAAGGTCGAAGGACTTCTGGTTCACACAAACCGTTCCTGCAAGCTCTGGTCCGGCTTCATGCCAGAGATGAGCCGTCAGATCGGTGAGGAATGCGGCATTCCGGTTGCGTCCTTTGATGGGGATCAGGCAGACCCGAGAAACTTCTCAGAGGCACAGTATGACACACGTGTACAGGGTCTTACAGAAATTATGGAAGCTAACAAGGAGGGTTGATATGTCAGTGAAAGAAATACTTGGCCGTTTCCATGAAATCGCGGCTGATCCTAAGGCCATGAAGGATAAATACCTTAGTGAGGGCAGGGAGATTGTTCTTGTAAACTACTACACACCTGAGGAAATCGTTCATTCAATGGGTGCGGTTCCTATGGGAGCGTGGGGCGCAGATGTAAAGATAAATGAGGCGAAGAAATATTTCCCTACATTTATCTGCTCTATCGTGCAGAGCGCAGTTGAGCTCGGAATGAAGGGAGAATACGCCGGCGCAAAGGCATTTATCATCCCTTCTCTCTGCGATTCTCTTAAAGTCATGGGACAGAACTGGAAAGTGGCGGTTCCGTCTATTAAGTTCATTCCAATGACTTATCCCCAGAACAGAAAACCGGAGTATGGAGCTCAGTTCACTAAAGCAGGTTACGAGAGGGTCATCAGTGAGCTTGAGGAGCTTGGGCTTCCGAGGTTTTCTGATGAGAAGCTTAAGGCTTCACTCTCAGTCTATGAAGAGCATAACAGGGTGATGAATGAAGTATCGGAGTTAATGGCTTCTCATCCCGAAATCAGCAATCAGGAGCGTTCTGATGTATTTAAGTCAGCATTCTTCATGCTTAAGGAAGAGCATACTGCTCTTGTGAAGGAGCTGATAAATGCTCTTAAGGAGCAGAAGCCGGGAACAGATAAGCTTAAGATCATGACTTCCGGAATTATCTGCGATGCTCCGGATATTCTCAAGATTCTGGATGAAAATGGACTTCAGATCGTATGTGACGATGTCTGCACAGAGACAAGACAGTACAGGGCTTCCTATAAAGAGAAGGCTACAGCTCTTGACAGCCTCGTAAGCAAATTCTGTGATATGGATCAGGATACACTGCTCTATGATGCCGATAAAACAAGAATTGATTATATCGTCGAAAAGGCTAAGAAGACCGGAGCAAAGGGAGTTCTTCTGCTGCTAACCAAGTTCTGTGATCCGGAGGAGTTCGATGCGCCTATGATTCGTAAGGCATGTGAGAAGGCTGGACTCAGTGTGAACATCATCGAGATCGACAGACAGATGGTGAACTATGAGCAGGCAAGAACATCTATCGAGACTTTCAGGGATCTTTTGAATGGTTAATAGAGATGATTGAGTTACTAAATAAAACTGTGGGACAATGCTTAAAGGAGACTGCTCAGAAGTTCCCACAGAGACTTTGCTTTGAACATAGGGAATGGAGCTGCACCTTCTCTGAGGCTGACAGAATCACAGATTTGTTCGCGGGAAGACTGCTTAAGCAGTACGGTATAAGAAAGGGAATGCATATAGGAATATGGTCTGTTAATACTCCGAGCTTTGCCTTTACCTACCTTGCTTTACAGAAGATCGGTGCTGTATGCGTGGTTTTCAACACCTACTATAAGGTGGAGGAAATGGTGAATACACTTCAGGCTTCTGACACTGAAATCCTGTTTTACGGAGCAGGATGCAAGGATACGGTATTTGATGATCTGGTACCTGAAATAAAGAAGAGGGCTTCAAAGGTCAGACATTTTTATCGCATCGATCCTCAGGAGGCCGGGGTATGGATGTCGGAAGACAGTTTCCGGGATGATGAAAAGACTAAGGAAGTGATGGAAGAGATATACAGAACGGAAGCAATGGTAGAACCGGAGGATCCCTCAGTCATCATTTTCACATCGGGAACGACCTCAGAAGCCAAGGGAGCCGTTCTTACCCATTACAATGTGGTAAATGATGTTTATCATGTAAAACACTATATGCACTGGACTGAGGAGGACAAAATGTGCTGTCCCGCCTCATGGTTCCATTGTTTCGGCCTGATCACAGGGCTTACGGGATGTGTGGTGAATGGATTCGCCATACATATCCTTCCGAATTTCAAGACCAAAAGAGTTTGGGAAGCGATACTGGATTATCACTGTACCATCATGGTGGGTGTTCCAAGTATGTATCTCGCTCTTATCAGAAAGCCGGAGTATGAGGGACGCAAAGGGAAGACATTGAAATCCGGTATCGTGGGAGGTTCTCCTCTCCCTCCGGAGGACTATCTCGAAATCTGCGAGAGGTTTCCGAATATGCAGCTTCAGACTTCTTTCGGAATGACGGAAGCAAGCGCCAGCGTTTCTTTCACGTCTTTTGATGAGCCTGTGGAAAAAAAGGCTGTGACTACAGGGCATGTGATGGAGGGTATAGAATGCCGGATCATGGATATAGAAAAGGGAGTCGAGCAGCCAACAGGACATGAAGGTGAAATTCAGCTTCGTGGTTTCAATATCATGAAAGGTTATTACAGAAATCCTGAGAAAACCAGAGAAGCCTTTACTGAAGACGGCTGGTTCAGGACCGGAGATCTGGGATACCTTAATGAAGACCGGGAGCTGTGTATCTCAGGCAGACTTAAAGAGATGATCATTCGTGCCGGAGAAAATATCTCCCCGAAGGAAATCGAAGATGTCGTATACCGTTCAGGTATGGTGGAGAGTGCAAAGGTCATTGCGATTCCCAGCAAATTCAGACAGGAAGAGGTTGCGCTCTGCTTTACTGAAAAGAAGGCTTTTGAAGCTGATATTCAGAACCTCTATGATTTTATGAGTAAACGGCTTGCTGATTATAAACTTCCTAAATATATTGTCCGCATGTGTGAATTTCCGATGAATGCAAGCGGAAAAATAGATTCTAAAAAGCTTCGGGAAAAGGTTCTGGAGCTTAGTGAAAAGAAGGATGAAAGCTGCTGCGAGTTTGGAAACTAACAGACTAAAGAAATACGGATATAATCAGTGTTTCTTTAGAAACGTTTTGTTTTCCTGTAGTCTGTCGGTGTCATGCCGGTCTCCTTTCTGAACTGTTTTACGAAGTAGTTGCTGTCAGGGATGCCTACGGATTCGCTTATTTCCTGAATACTTTTGCCTGTGCCCGAAAGAAGGGTGCAGGCTTTTTTTATTCTTACGGAGCGTAAGTAGTTCATGGGTGTCATGCCTGTCTCGGACTTAAACCCTGACATAAAACAGCTCTTGGACATGGCAAACTTCCGGGTGATGTCATCCAGGCTTATCTCATTCCGGAAATTGTTGTTCAGGTAAAAAATCGCATTGGAAATGACGGGGCTGTAGGATTTTTCTTTGTGCTCCTGTATGGCATGACAGAAGTTTACGACCATCCGCTCTTTGCTTGCGAGTATCTTGTCCAGATGTTTTTCCCGGTGCACTTCTCTGGTGTTCTGACCGGAAAGCCTGTCGATGATGTAGGCGGGGAGGCCTGCCTTCATGGCGGTGATACGAAGAGTGGTTCTTGTTATGGCGCAGCCGATACGCTCGTTCTCAATGGTGGAGCCCAACTCCTTCATGTAGCGGACATCGCTCTGCATCTTTTCAAGGTATCTGAGGGCAGAGCGGGCGTCACCGTTCTGTACGCTCTCGATAAACTCCTTTTCATTGGCATAGCGTAACTCCAGAAGGTCGATCAGATGTTTTCTGTCCCGTACAGATGTCTCGTAAGTTTTATCTATGGCGAAGGTTTCGGGACTTCTCATAACATAGCTTTCCGGCGATTGTCCGCAGGTACTGAGAAAACTCCTGACTATGTGCTCTGCCTGCTCGGTGCTGATGGTAGGGAAATGCTCACGATATCGTAAGTAATCCTCTATACTTAATTTATCGAGTCCGTTCATCTGTATGATGTGAGCGGCGTGCTGCCTTGTGTGGATGAGAGAGGTGAAGGGGCCGAATACCATAAAATCATCGCCCATCTTGAAAACAAGTATGGAGATCTTGAAAGGGTCGCTGAGAAGGTAGAGGGTGTGGCCGTCGATACTTGCTCTCATGGTCATGATGGCATCGGTGGAAAGAATCAGCTGGATATCACTCAGCATGTTATTACGGCTGAATGTTTCAGCATCGGTTTTGTCATGTATCCGGCAGAATCCCACCTGATATAGTTTCTGTATAAGGTTAATGCAGTCCTCATGCGGCTTTGAGCTTTGGTCCATTTTTCCTCCATGGGTCATATAAAAGCAGTACTGTTACAAAGGCTGACAACTAATTTATCCGGGAAACACTGATTATCAGCGTTTTGACACTTTGTATAATTCAGTATTCCGCATATCGTTCGTCGGATGGAATCGAGCACATATGTAAATAACAAATTTTTGTCAATCAAAGTAATATATTACTATATATAGGAATATATTTCTATCTGCATTTTACTCCTGATGTTATCATTGTGCCAACAAATTTAAAAAAGCTTATGGCGCAGGCGGCTGTGAAGGGTTACGCCGCTTATGGCCCGGGAGGTAATATGGAAGCTGCAATACGGAAAGAGGCCCAAAGGGATTTAAGAACAGGAGATACGAAGTCGATGCTGCAGGACAAATACAAAAAGTACATGAAAGAAGATGGAATTCATTTTGTGCCGGTCTGGAGAATAGTAGGATTTTCCGGTGCCAACATGGCTGTCAATCTTTACATGGGACTGACCATGATCATGTCTTTCTATTTAAACGGCTATGTAGGAATGGCGGTTATTTTGGCATCAAGTTTTTCAACCATCACAAGACTCTGGGATGGTGTGACAGACCCCATCGTCGGTTATTTCGTTGACAGGTTCAAGGAAACTGAAAAGCTCGGTAAAACGAGACTTTGTCTCATCATGGGAGGACTGCTTCTTTTCATTAACAGTTTTCTCATGTTCAATGTAACTGACAGACTGCCGGAAGGAGCATTGAGACCGGCCTTCTTCATTCTATTCACAGCGATCTACTACATCGGATATACATTCCTGAACATTTCAAATCATGTCGGTAATGTCTGTCTCACCAATGATCCTGCTCAGAGACCTATCCTCTCCATCGTGGGAACGGTTCTCGTTCGTATCATGAGAGCAATGATGCAGATGGTGATAGCCGGACTTGCTGTAAAGTACGGGTCTATGAAGAGCGCTGAGCTTTTTCATGAGTACTGGCTGTACGTTTCGGTTATCGCCACCATCGGTATCGTCATCGCCTATGTTTCCATCATTCCGAAGGACGTGCCCTTCTTCTCCGAGACAAGTCAGAAGGAGAAGAAAAATATCAGGTTCTCAGATTATCTGGGTGTGCTCAAAAACAACAGACCTCTTCAGATGCTTATCGTTGCAAGAGCCACAGATCAGTTCTCAAACACATGTAAGACAAGTGCCATCACGCTGGTACTTTACGGAATCGTAGTCGGTAACTATGAGCTTTCAGGCGGATGGACTCTTTATACGACCATAGTGGGACTCGTGATGATGACCCTCGGAATCGGCGCCATCGGGTCCAGACTCGGACTCAAGAAGGCCATGCAGGTAGGTTCATGGGGAGTTATCGTATTCGATACTATCGCTGTACTTATCTGGACACTTATGGATCCGAAGACACTGAGCCTTCCGGGATTTGTAAACGGATATGGAGAGGCATTTAACGGCTTCACAGCCTTTACAGTTGCCCTTTTCCTGGTGACTGTTATCGGAGGCGGATTCCAGATGATCACCAGCTCCATCATTCCTCCGATGATCGCCGATGTAAACGACTACGAGGCATCAAGAACCGGAAAGTACATACCGGGAATGGTGGGAACTGTTTTCTCCTTTATGGATAAGCTAATCTCATCCTTTGGTCCCACATTTGTGGGAATCGGATTTGCACTCATCGGATTCAAGGAGGCATTTCCGGACCTTAACACAGCTTACAGCCACAGCCTTTTGATAATTGCCATCGTTTTCTATTATGGACTGGAGCTTCTGGGCGCTGTGTTCAATGTCATCGCCATGAAGTTCTATGAGCTCTCTCCGGAAAAGATGAAGGCGGTAGAAGCAAAGATTTACGAAATGAGGAAAGATAATGCATAAAATCTCCTTTAATGAAGGTTGGATATTCAGAAAGATCCCTGATGGAAACATCAGGGATTTAGGCGCATATGTATGCGGTGATGAGAATAGCGGAAACTTATGTGAAGCAGATGCCGAATCAGTCGATCTTCCGCATACATGGTACTGCGATGATGAGCCTTACAGAGGACTTGTTCTTTACACAAAAACTATAAGGATTAAGTCAGGCTGGAGACACGTTTTCATCGACATTCCGGGGGCGGATCAGCATGCGGTGGTCTATGCCGGAGACAGAAGACTATGTGAGCATAAGGGCGCTTATGCTGCATTTCGCTGTGAGATACCTGAGGATATGCTTCATGAAGATATGGAGATAGATATCAGTATATTCCTCAGCAACGTTCTCAATGAGGGTATCTCTCCACTGACAGGTGACTTCACTATCTTCGGTGGTCTCTACAGAGGCGTGAACCTTCTTGTTACTGAGAGTGACAGCTATTTTGATCCGACTTACTATGGAACCTGCGGAGTGATACTGAGGACAGCTGTTGATGGCGCTGATGGTGTAGTGTCAGCGGAAATACATGCCCGCGTGGAGATGGATACTGAGCTAAGGGCAGAGATCTTCGGGCCGGACGGAGAGATAGTGGCGGAAGAGAACTGCGAAATAAGGGGATTCCAAAAAGTAAGATCCTGTCATTTGTTCCTCCGTGTTTCCGATGTGAAGCTCTGGAACGGAAAGAAAGCTCCGGATCTTTACAGAGTGAAGCTAAGCCTAATGCGCGGAGGTAAAACCGATGACGAGGTGGAGCTGGAGACGGGATTCAGAGACATTGGCATGACGGCTGATGAGGGGCTGTTCCTGAACGGGGAGCACCTGAAAATAAGGGGTGTTTCGAAACATCAGGATTTCAAGGGCTGTTTCCATGCTGTTAGCCGTGAGCATATCGAAAAGGATTTTTTCCTCATTGATGAGATCGGTGCCAATTCCGTGAGACTGTCCCATTATCAGCATCCGCAGTACACCTATGAGTTTTGCGATAGGAAGGGATATCTGGTCTGGGCGGAGATCCCCATGCTGAAGATGACGGAAAGTGCCACCCTCAGGGAGAACGCAGAGGAGCAGCTCAGGGAGCTGATACTTCAGAACATTCACCACCCGTCTGTTTACTGCTGGGGAATTCAGAATGAAATAGGCATGTTCCGGGATACTGCCTTCATGCATGAGGAGCTCAGGCGTATGCAGCAGATTGCCCATGAGCTTGATCCTTCGAGGCTTGTGACCGCCGCAAATCTTTATACTGTGAAGTTCCGGAGCGAGCTGAATGCCACTACGGATATGGTGGGTTACAATGTCTATTTTGGCTGGTACTACGGTGAAATGCGGGATTATGATGAATACCTCGACAGGTTCCATCACGAGCGGCCGGAGATGCCTTTAGGTGTGAGCGAGTACGGAGTGGACGCAAACATCGGACTTCATTCGGAGGAACCCATGGTTCGAGATTACTCTGAGGAGTATCAGGCGCTCTTTCATGAGACTGTCTATCCGATTTTTGAGAGAAAGGACTATCTCTGGGGAAGCTATGTCTGGAATATGTTTGATTTTTCCAGCGGGCTCAGAAAAGAGGGCGGTCAGGAGAATATCAATGCAAAGGGCCTCGTGACCTACGACAGAAATACTAGGAAGGATGCCTTCTACTACTATAAGGCGAAGTGGTCCGAGGATAAGTTTCTTCATATCTGTTCAAAGAGATTTATGAACAGAGCGAAGGATGAAATCGATGTAAAGGTATATACCAACTGTGATGCGGCGGAGCTTTTCCTGGACGGAAGAAGTTTCGGGCAGAGGAAGACTGACGGAAACGGCGTGGTTCTTTTTGAAAGGGTTCCGCTGCATGACGGGGAAAATGTCATGAAGGTAGTGGGAGAGAGACTGGCACCGGCTGAAGACTATTTCGACGCATCAAAGGGTGATGAGAGAGTAACAGAAGTACAGAATCGCAAAGATGTATATGAAGTGAAGAATGCTGCACCGGTATCGGATGAATTAACTGACAGCTGCGTTTTTGTACGTGTTGATTCAGAGGACGAAAGTTACCGGCTTCCGGGAAATGAGGCCGGTCAGGCTGTAAAGAACTGGTTCCTATCAGAAGATGATATAGTGAAGGAAGGATATTTTTCCATAAAAGATACTGCCAACGACCTTTTGGAAAACAGGGAGTCAAAAGCAGTTCTGGAAAGATATTTACCCGGGCTTGTTCGTTTCATGACAGAGAAGGATGTGATTCCCCTTGGACTTTCCATGCAGAGCATACTGAACAGAAATACGCCGGAGGGACTTGATGTTCAGGAACTCAACAGGGAACTTAATAAGGTGAAGAATGAATGGTAAGAGATGCGGTATTGTCAGGTATTTGTCACTTTATAGGAAAAAATTATCGCGCTTATTGTTTTTTGATATACAAAATGACGGAATGAAACGTTTCATGTTTTCGTATTAGTACATCATGCACAAAAGAGATATAATATAATGCTCTCATACCATGGTGAAAAAAATAACAATCATGTCGGGAGTTCTGGAAACCGATGTGAAGTATCAGTCCGGATAAAACGAACACGGCCGGACTAAAGGTCAGATGCAAAACATTCATACGTAGGTGTGAAATGCATCATCATGTTTTGAGGGGGAAACCAAAATGAATAAATCAATGCTTAGAACGGTGGCTGTTATGTCAGCTCTGTCCATCACAGGTTGCGGTGCTTCTTCAGTGCCTGTAGCTACTACAGCCGCTGCCGAGGCTTCAAGCGAGGCTGCAACAACTGCAGCAGCTGAGACTGTCGAGAGCACAGGTACACTTACAGACGGTACATACACTGCCAGCGCAAAGGGCATGGACGGAGACATTACCGCTGAAGTTGTAGTTAAGGACGGAAAGATCGCGGAGATCAACTACACAGAGCAGGATGAGACAGCAGGTGTAGGTGACAAGGCACTTAAGCTTATGGCAGATGCCATCATTGAGCACCAGTCACTGGGCGTTGACGCTATTTCAGGAGCTACAGTATCAAGCTCTGCAGTTCGTATGCTGGTAAGCGATGCTGTTGAGCAGGCAGGCGGCGATGTAAGTGAGTGGAAGAATCGTGAAGTAAAGTTAGAGGTCAAGGATGAGACCATCGACTGTGACGTTGTTGTAGTAGGTGCCGGAATCGCCGGTCTTGCAGCAGCACAGAAGGCTATGCGCGAAGGTGCTGATGTCGTAGTCGTTGAGAAGCTTGCCTTCGGCGGCGGAACATCTATCTTCTCATCAGGTTCATTTATCGCTGCAGATACTGCTGAGGGTGTTCCTGAGCTCGTAGAGAAGTGGGTAAAGCGTAACAAGATAACAGAGAGAAATCCTCTTGATATGGATAAGATCAACACTGCATGTGCTGTTTCACCGGACGTATTACAGCTCCTTACAGATGCAAAAGTTGACTACAAGCTCAATGAAGAAGGAACTATGGTTCCGGCAGCATCAGAGCAGGCAAAGAAGAATGCCGAAAATATTCAGCTTGCTACAGCAAAGGTAAAGGTAAAAGGCGGTCAGGCACTTGTAAACCAGCTTGAGGATAACCTTGCTGAGAATGGTGTTCCTATCTACTTCAACACAAAGGCTACAAAGCTTATAACAGATGCTGATAACAATGTAACAGGTGTTGTATGTGAGTCAAAGACAGGAACAAAGACCATCAACGCAAAGGCTGTAGTTCTTGCCTGCGGTGATTACGCATGGAATGATGAACTCACAGGAGAGCTCGCACCGGATGCACTTCACAACTTCACATCAACTGCTGTTTCAAACACAGGTGACGGTATCAATATGGCAGTTGAAGTTGGTGCAGTTAAGTCTGCTTTCGGCGAGTCAATGAGCGGATGCTTCGCACCGGATCCTTATGATATGCCTGTAGTTGGTCAGCCTAACAACAGCTATCCGTTTGAATGTCTCCTTCTTGACAACAAGGGTAACCGTCCAGTATCAGAGGCTCTTGGAGTACATGACCAGATGATCTACTTCATTAACGAAGGTGAAGCTGATTACGGCTGGGTCGTTATGGATCAGGAAATCGCAGATAAGTTCCTTAAACTTGACGAATACCTCGAGAAGACTTCAGAGGGTTCTGTGATTCAGGCTTATAAGGAGGATTCCATCGAGGCTCTTGCAAAGGATATGAATCTTGATCCTGCAACTGTTCAGGCAACAGTTGACCAGTACAACAAGATGTGTGAGGCTGGTGAGGATACAGACAACGGCAAGGATGCACAGTATCTCTCAGCTATCGATGCAGGGCCTTTCTATGCAGTTAAGGAGTATGATCTTACAAGAGGAAACTACGGTGGAATCGAGACCAACCTTGCAGGTGAGGTAACTGACAAGGATGGCAATGCTATTCCGGGTCTCTATGCTGCAGGTATCATCAGTTCCGCAGGCTTCTTCGGTGATTACTATCCTGGTCGTGAGGCGCTCGGCGTAGGAGCTTACATGGGCTTCATTTCAGGTGAGAATGCTGCAAAGTATGCTGCAAAGTAAAGCAGATGCTATTTTAAATAAGCTGACGGATGTTCTGAGGTATTTATGATGACTGTAACAGGTTGAGATCATTTCAAAGCAGGTAGGATTTATCAAGTGATGTGAAATGCCCCAAGCAGCGGTTCCTGTAGCTGCTTGGGGCATACATAAATTTATTTTACTGTGAACATACTTTGCTGTACTTCTTCGATCAGTTCCATTGGACAATCAAATAATCCGGATCTGTACATAAAGACAGTCCGGCATGAAAGCACTGGTTATGGATTTTATATCATGCTGCAGTTACCTCATGCTGCTTTGCTACGAAGTAACTCAACATAGCGGAAAGGTGGCTGTTGCCAAGCTTCTCAAAATCAGGAATAGTTGAAGATGAAGTGAATCTGCTCCATGAAGTCTCTAAAAATTCTCTGTATGTGTTATTTTTTTCCTCTATACCGTTTGCGTCTGTGATCTGAGTATCAAGCATATCTTTTGTGATTTTGAACATTTCGTTTCCCTCCATAGAAATGTGCATATTTACGGTTCAGACACATAATACCATAAGGATTATTTATGGCTGACGTATAAAATAAATCACTTGATATATGAAGGTATATACGTATAATCAGGATAATGATGTCTTAGGACTTTGGTTTTCTGAAAATATATAAACATTTATGGGTTGTATAGTGTCAGAATTGTGTCCACAGGGTTTATGGGCAGCAGAACAGTCTATATTTAAGGAGATTACAGACGATGCAGAATTACAGTATGAGAACAAGCGGCGTTTGCGCCAGACAGGTAGATTTCAGTATAGAAGATGGAAAGCTTCATGATGTGCACTTTTATGGTGGATGTGCAGGAAATACACTTGCCATCAGTAAGCTTCTTGAAGGCTATGATGCAAAGAAGGCTGTAGAGATCCTTAAGGGTAATCTCTGTGGATCCAAGGGAACATCCTGTGCTGATCAGCTTGCAAGAGGAGTGGAGCAGGCATTGGCAGAGAATATCATGTAAAAAACATCTACATCCAAAGTTTACTTTGAAGACTTAGGATGTAGATGTTTTTTTAGAATCTCAGGATATTTTACCGGATCCCTGAAAGAATCGGCAGGGATCTGTCATGAGTATTTGGTGCTGGAATAGGAATGATACTGAATTTTGACTGCGTCAGTGTTTCATATGATAATCCGGTACTTAATTGTAGTACTCCGCAGCGAGCTTTTCAAAGGCCGGAAGCGAACGCTCGATCATATCGTGAGATACACAGTAAGCCAGTCTCACATATCCCGGGCAGCCGAAGGACTTCGCCGGTACAAGTATGATGTGATACTTCTTTCCCATGGCAACGAAGTCATCCTCTTCAGGAACAGGAGACTTGATGAGCATGTAGAAAGCACCGTCAGGATGAACCACTTCAAAGCCGAGTTTTGTAAGCTCATCATAAAGAAGCTTACGGTTTTTGTCATAGAACTCGAGATTTGCAGGTATATCGAGGCATCTTGCGACTACAAGCTGGAAAAGTGAAGGTGCATTGATGTATCCGAGACAACGGTTGGCAACAACAAAAGCAGAAATGATCTCATCATAGTAATCAACTTCACTTGAAACTGCAAGGTATCCGATTCTTTCTCCCGGAAGTGAAAGAGTCTTACTGAAGGAGTAAAGGAAAAAGCTGTTCCTGATTATATTAGGAATGTACGGAACGGTCTGATCACCGTACACAAGCTCTCTGTATGGTTCATCTGCAAGAACATAGATTGGATGACCTATCTCTTTTTCAGCTTCAACGAGTATATCATTCAGCTTCCTCAGAGTTTCTTCAGTGTAGATTACACCTGAAGGATTGTTCGGATTGTTGATGATGATGCACTTGGTCCTTTCGTTTATAAGAGGACGAAGTGCACTGAGATTCAGCTGGAAGGTCTCTGTATCTGCAGGAACCACCACCAGCTTTCCGCCGTAATTTGCAACATAGCTTCTATATTCTCCGAAGAAAGGAGCAAATGTTATGACCTCGTCATCGAGCGCCAGAAGGCTTCTGAAAACGCAGTTCATGGCGCCTGCGGCACCACAGGTCATGATGATGTTATCCGGTGTATATGAGCATCCGTTCTTTCTGTTCAGACTGTCTGCAACAGCCTTTCGAACCTCATCGTAACCGGCGTTCTTCATGTATCCGTGGACAATGTTTCCATCAGTGTTATCAAGTATATCTTCTATGGCATCGCGAACTTCGTGAGGAACCGGAGAGGCGGGATTTCCGAGACTGAAGTCATAAACATTTTCAGCGCCGACTTCTGCGGCCATCTGCAAACCTTCTTCAAAAAGCTTTCTGATGGTAGAGCTTCCTGCAACTAACATTTCCATATTTTTTGATATAACCATGATGATAGGACCTCACTTTCGAGCATAATGTCATGTAGATGCAGAACACTCATATCGACTGTTTTGAGTAAGTCCTATTGGGTGTTCACTCGGTTCAAAATATTGGAATCACAATAAGATATATGATTTCATTTTTCGAGCTTTGCATCATTTCAAATTATAACACCGGGTAATATGAAACTAAAGAGATATGACCGTGAAACGGGAGACACCATCAGACATTTTAATTATGGCAGTTATTACTGGATTAATGATCAATGCAGATTGTTTCTATAAAAATATTTGTAAAAGAATTAACTTTCATTCAGTTTTTGCCGAAAAAATAATGACAAAGAAACTGTTTGCCGTCATGTGATATGAAAAGAACGGAAAGACCCGAGAAGTGAAAATATTAAAATTATTGACAGCTTTCTTGCACATTTCTTTTTTTATTTTTGATAAAATAAGGCTATGGAAAAATACAGATTTAGTGATGTTGAACAGAAGTTAATAGAAGAAAGCAGTATCCCGATGGCGGTCTATCAGTTTATTGACAGACGTGTGGTTACTGTTGCCTTATCCAGGGGAATGAGAAATATATTCGGGCTTGGTTCAAAGGAAGAGGCTTATTTCCTTATGGATAACGATATGTATAGGGATGCTCATCCGGATGATGTTGCCAGAATCGCTGAGGCTGCATATCGTTTTGCTACGGAAGATGAGCCATATGATGTGATTTACAGAAGCAGGGTCGATGGTGAATACAGAATATTCAGAGCCAGGGGTGAACATGAATATAAGAAAAACGGGACAAGAATTGCTGTCATAAGATATATGGATGAGGGTCCGTATTCGGAAAATGGAACAGATTTTCGCAGCAAAATAAATGAAACTCTGGTGGAATATGTTCGTGAGCAGTCGCAGAAATATGAAATGAAGTATGACTATCTGACCGGGCTCCCAAGCATGACCTATTTTCTGGAGTTGGCATCCCATGGCAAGGATATGATGCTGGAGAACGGAAAACAGCCTGTTATGCTGTATCTTGACCTCACGGGCATGAAGATGTTCAACCAGAAATACGGATTTACAAACGGTGATAAGATGCTCCGAGAAGTTGCTGATGTGATCAAGGATCATTTCAGTACTGAAAACTGCGGTAGACTCGGAGGAGACCACTTCGCTATTTATACATCGACAGATGATCTGGAAGGTAGACTGGAGAGCGTACTTAAGGATCTGGAAACAGTTAATGGAGGAATAAACCTTCCTGCGAGGATAGGTATATATGTCACAGATGAAAATATAGCTGAGCCAAGCATAGCCTGTGACAGAGCTAAGATGGCCTGTGACAGCATAAGGAATAATTACATGTCGGGATTCAGCTATTTTACCTGTGATATGCTGGAAAATGAAGAGAAACGACAGTATATCGTTGATAATCTTGACAGGGCCATAAATGAAGGCTGGATCAAGGTGTTTTATCAGCCTATAGTAAGAGCCGCAAACGGGCGGGTAAGTGACGAGGAAGGATTGGCGCGATGGGCAGACCCTGAAAAAGGATTACTGCTGCCCAAAGATTTTATTCCGTTTCTTGAGGATGCAAGGCTTATTTATAAACTGGACCTCCACGTTTTATCCAAGGTAATAGATAAACTGAAAAGTCAGGCTGAAGCCGGTTTTTTTGTGGTACCTCAGTCTGTGAATCTTTCAAGGGCTGATTTCTATTCCTGTGACATGGTCGAAGAGGTACGAAAGCTGGTTGACGGTGCAGGGCTTTCTAGGGATAAGATCACCATTGAGCTTACCGAAAGCATGGTTGCAAGTGATATTGACTATGTAAAGGAACAGATCGAAAGATTTCAGAGTCTTGGATTCAGGGTCTGGATGGATGATTACGGAAGCGGATATTCATCTCCGGATGTGCTTCAGAAGATACATTTTGATACTATCAAATTTGATATGCAGTATATGAAGCATTTCTATAACGGAAAAGAGAGCAGGATCATTCTGTCAGAACTTGTGAAGATGGCTGTTTCCCTTGGTATAGATACTGTGGTTGAAGGTGTTGAAACTGATGATCAGGAAGAGTTCCTGAATGAGGTGGGATGTACTAAGCTTCAGGGATTCCGTTTCTGTACACCTATATCGTTTCAGCAGATTTTCGAAAGGTACAGGAACGGTACACAGATAGGATTTGAGAATCCGGAAGAGACACCGTACTATACGATTCTTGGAAAAGTAAATCTTTATGATTTTGGAACATCTTTTGGAAATGATGATGATGATGATGATGATGTTTCGAAAAAATATTTCAATACCATGCCCATAAACATCGTTGAGAGAGATGGAAATTACATCTGGATGGTACGTTCAAACCAGTCTTTTAGGAATTTTTTTAAACAGAGTTTTATGGACTTTAATTCCGGAAAAAGGGTTCTGTATGGTTCAGCCGGAAGTCGTCATAATGAAGTGTTTTTAAATGCTCTTACGAGATGTGATGCAGATGGAAAGCATGTATTTCTGGATGAATCCATGGATGATGGACGTACGATACATCTCTTCATACGAAGGATCGCCACAAATCCGGTAAAAGGAGTTGCGGCATATGTAGTTGCGGTTCTCGGGATCTCTGAAGTAAGCGATGAGCTGGGGCTTACCTTTGCAAGCGTTATTAAGGAACTTGCTGCAGATTATATTTATTTTTACTATGTTGATCTGGATACTGAAAAATATGTCGAGTATGGACCGGGAAATGCAGGGATCAATCTGCTGATAGAAAGTAAAGGAAATAACTTTTTTGCCGAATCAAAGAAAAATGCCTACATAGTTCTCCATCCTCAGGATGTGGAGATGTTTGTAAAGATCTTCACGAAGGATAATATAATGAAAGCTATAGCAGACAACGGAAGTTTTAACTATAGCTACAGGCTTATGATAAATGATACGCCTACTTATGTAAGCATGAAGGTGGTTCGTGCAAACACTAAGGGCAACGGTATCCTTATCGGCGTAAGCAATATTGATGCCCAGAGGAAGCAGCAGGCTGAACAGGAGCGGACACAGCAGGAAAGAAGAAGTTACGCAAGGGTCAAAGCGCTGTCGGGAGATATAGTGGTCATATATACTGTCAATATCAAAACCGATGAGTATGAGCAGTTTTCTTCCAAAAACGGTGTTGCGGGATCACTTATAGAAAGAAAGGGAACGGATTTCTTTTGTAAATTCAGAAATGCGGGGCTTATCAATATTTATGAAGGAGATATGGATATGTTCCTGAAAAACTTTACCAAGGAAAATGTTCTTGAATATGTTCGAAAGAATGGTATCTTCTCTATAAATGTTCGTGGACATGTTAATGATGATCTTATCTATGTGACTATCAAAGCTGCACTCATCAGTGAAGACGGGCTGGATCAGCTTGTAGTAGGTATAGTGAATGTTGATGAACAGGTAAAGAGAGATCTGGAATATGCTTCTGTGCTTACTGCAGCACGTAATGAAGTAAATAAAGATGCTCTTACCGGTGTAAAGAGTAAGCATGCCTATATCGATGTCGAAGATGAGATGAACAGGCATATTGAGGATAATACTGTAAATGATTTTGCGGTTGCAGTATTTGATATCAACGGGCTTAAATATATCAATGATACCTATGGACATAAAAAGGGTGATGAGTATATAAAGAAAGGCTGCAAGGAAATCTGCGATATATTCAGCCATTGTCCTGTTTTCAGAGTCGGAGGAGATGAGTTTGCGGTCATCGCTCAGGGAAAGAGCTATGATGATATGGAACAGCTGATGAAGCAGATGGAACAGAAGAACGAGGAAAACCTGCGTACCGGTGATGTTATAGTTGCTGCAGGTTTTGCAAGATTTGATGGTGACAAGAATGTGGCAGCAGTATTTGACCGTGCGGATTCACGTATGTATGAAAACAAAAAATATCTGAAGAGCCGTAGTGCCATATGATGATGTCATAAGTATCTGAATCAAAAAGCGCTTCGCAGGATGGTTATATACATCCCGGCGAAGCGCTTTTTGTATTTAAAGATTTAGTTGCAAGGCTCGTAGTCTCTCTCGAAACCTGTTCTCTCACACCATACCCAGTTGCAATCAGGCTTGTACTGAACCTTGTAGCCTTCAAGTGATCCCATATCGTAACGAACTGCTGTTACTTCATGAGTTCCGTTCTTTAACTTATATGTCATCATCTCTATCACCTCGTTTTTTGATGGTGGCTACTATACACCTATCGGGCGATGCTGACAAGCTTTGCGGCAACCGGGGAAAACAGGCGAAATATCTACATTTTTTTGAAAATGTGAAAATAATATCCGAATCAGTTTATATATTATTTACAAATAATTTGAAGGCTTTTAAGAATTAATAACAATGTTTTCTACGGCTCCGTCAAAAAATTGAAATAACCGGACATAATGATTTCGAAAAAGTGCCAAGCGAAAATGGCGGAATCTGACTGAAATTGAGCGATTAATGCACAAGGATTCCTTTATCATATACTCTTTAACAGCAATACTCCGATCATTGCGATAAGGAAGATGATGTTTATCAGAGTGAAAACAATAAGATATTTCTTCGTATCGGCATTTTCCGTACTGCAGTACTGCTTGAAGGAAATGAGGCTCGCCATAGATGCTATCAGTGTGCCCAGACCTCCGAGATTCGTGCCTACGATAAGCTTCGGGATATCAGTTGTGAATCCGGAGCAGAGGATCGCGGCAGGAACATTGCTGATAAACTGACTGAGCAGGATGCTGATACCTACTTCGTTTAGCTTCACCAGCTCCTTCAGGATATCACTGAGGAAGGGTATCCTCTTGACATTTCCGATGAAGATAAAGAGGAATACAAAGGTGAAGAGAAGTGAGTAGTCCGGCTTTTTAAGTATCTCACGGTCAAAGATCAGCACCAAAAGAAGAACTACCAAAAGCCCTGCCTGATATGGAAGTACACGGACAACCACGAGAAGGGACATCAAAAATGAAAGGATATACATGGCTATCAGCAGGTTTCTTTTTTTAGAGCCGGAGAAATCGCTGTTTTCCTTTAGTGAGGCAGGCTTCGGCTTTACCATGAAGAAAGCGAAAATGAGCAGCAGGATTCCGGCGGCGATGCTGTAGGGAAGCATTAGCATGATGAACGCTGATAGATCCATACCTGACAGGGAATATAGGTAAAGATTCTGGGGATTACCGAGAGGCGTCAGCATACTTCCGAGGTTCGCAGCAACTGTTTCCAGAACTATCACATCGATGAAGAGGTCTCTGTGGCCTGAGATGGACAGAGTGATGATGGAAAACGGCACGAAGGTCAGAAGTGCCACATCGTTTGTGATGAACATGCTGGAGAAGAAGCAAAGGGCGATGAGGATGATAGAAACGCCGCGGATGGAGTTCATCCTGCCTACAAGCTTCTTTCCTATCTGCAGGAACACGTTTTGCTGCTGGAAGCCAGCCATGGTCAGCATGAGAGCAAGCAGGATGCTCAGAGTCCTGAAATCTATGTAGTCGATATACAGGCTGTCGGGCCTTACGAAGAGGCAGGACAGAACTGCCAGAACAAATGAAACGCTAAGTACTATTTCTTTTTTTATAAAGCTTTTTACGGAATTCATGGGTCCCTCTTCTTATATGAATTATTCATGCAAAAGAATAATCCTTTGGGAGTATAAGGTCAATGTTTAAGCTGTAAGTATTTCGCCGTGACAAAGGGGATGAGCATGTCACCATGAAGGTAGTACTGTCGGTGGGATAATTATGAATATAGTGTGCTGCGGCTGTATTTCTAAAAAACAAAATATACATGGGAAACAGGGCGTTGATGTGGTAGTATAGTGGAACACTAGGATATAAAAAATAGTATGAATTAAGGGCTCTGCAGGAATGATTAGTTAAGTCAGGGACGTATCATGTGTGCGGAGTAGGATGCCGATATTGTGGCGGTGTTGATGTGCAGGCAGAAATATTGACCTGAGCATCTGTTTTTTTGAGTCATGAAACTTGGAGGTTTTTATGTTAGAGTTACAGAACATCTCTTTTCAGGTAGATGCGGAGGGTCAGGATAAAGAGATCATCAGAGATATATCGTTGACGATTCCTGATGACAAGCTGGTGGTCATCACGGGACCTAACGGTGGCGGTAAGTCCACTCTTGCGAGACTTATCATCGGAATCGAGAAGCCTACTTCGGGAAGGATACTTTTCGACGGAGAGGATATCACGGATCTTTCCATCACAGAGCGCGCAAAGAAGGGACTTGGTTTTGCATTCCAGCAGCCTGTAAGATTTAAGGGTATTCAGGTTTTTGACCTTATCAAGCTTGCTACAGGTAAGAACATTTCTATAGTAGACGCATGTAAATATCTTGCAGAGGTCGGCCTCTGCGCGAAGGATTATATCGACAGAGAGGTGAACAGCAGCCTTTCCGGAGGAGAGCTTAAGAGAATAGAAATCGCGACTGTACTTGCAAAGGCTTCAAAGATGTCTGTTTTCGATGAGCCGGAAGCCGGTATCGATCTCTGGAGTTTCCAGAACCTCATCGAGGTCTTCCAGAGAATGAGAGAGAAGATCAGTAACAGTTCCATCCTGATCATTTCACATCAGGAAAGGATCCTCAACATCGCTGATGAGATAATCGTTATCAAGGACGGAAGCGTGGTGAAGCGTGGTTCAAAGAGTGAGATTCTTCCTGAGCTTATGGGGACTTCCATGGCAGTGCCCGGATGCAATAAAGTAGAGTCGGTAAGGGAGGCAAAACAGGATGTTAAAGCTTGATGAAATACAGATGAGACTGCTGAAAGAGGTGGCAGATCTTCATAAGGTTCCGGAGGGAGCCTACAACATCCGTTCAAACGGTGAATCTGCAGGACGTGTTTCCACTGAGAACATCGAGATAGTTCCGAGAGAGGACGGACAGGGACTTACGGTTCGTATCAAGCCGGGTACAAAGAATCAGAGTGTGCATATTCCTGTTGTTATGACAAAGACCGGACTTAAGGAGATCGTTTACAACGATTTCTACATCGGTGAGGATGCGGATGTTATCATCGTTGCCGGATGTGGTATAGACAACTGCGGATCACAGGATTCCGAGCATGACGGTATACATCGTTTCTTCGTCGGAAAGAACGCGAAGGTAAAGTATGTTGAGAAGCATTATGGTTCAGGAACAGGAAGCGGAAAGAGGATCCTGAATCCGGGAACCGAGGTTTACCAGGAAGAGGGCAGTACTGTGGAGATGGAGATGGTACAGATCAAGGGTGTGGATGACACCAACCGTACCACAACTGCAGAGCTGGCAGCAGGTGCGAAGCTTGTGGTCAGAGAGCGTCTCATGACTCATGGGGACCAGAAGGCACTCAGCACATATGTTGTAAACCTGAACGGCGAAGGCGCAAGTGCGGATGTTGTTTCCAGATCTGTCGCAAGAGATGATTCATATCAGAAGTTCGATGCGAAGCTCGTTGGTAATGCAGCCTGCTCAGGTCATACAGAGTGCGATTCCATCATCATGGACAGAGGAAAGATCCTCGCAGTTCCTGCTCTTGAGGCCAATGATCTCGACGCTGCGCTTGTGCATGAGGCTGCCATAGGTAAGATAGCTGGAGATCAGATAATCAAGCTCATGACTTTGGGACTCACTGAGGCTGAGGCTGAGGAGCAGATCATCAACGGATTCCTGAAGTGATCTCATAATTTAAATATACAAGTGAAAGAGCAGCTCTGAACCAGTTTATTATCTGCTGGTTGAGAGAGGCTGTTCTAAGGAAAAAAGCTCATTGACTCCAGGGTCAATGAGCTTTTTGATTTAAATGCTTATGTTTCATATGTCAAAGCTGATATCGGTCAGATGACCTGACGCATAATGATATAATTTATATCAGCTTTACAATTCCACTGTAAAACAGGTGCCGTCGGATTCATTTTCGGCGGTTATGGTGCCCTTCATTCTTTCGACTATGGCCTTTGCGATGGAAAGACCGAGACCGAAGGAACCTTTGTTATTCTCCCTGTCACAGGAATAGAATCTGTCGAAGATATAGGGCAGATCTGATTCTGAAATAAACTCCCCTGTGTTTTTTACTGTGAAAAGGATCCTGTCATCATCCTGAGTCAGTCTGATACGGATACGTTCATCCTTTGCGGTATGCTTAAGGGCGTTATCCAAAAGGATGGCAACAAGCTGTTTAAACTCATCATCATTACCGACAGCGCGGATTCCGTCCTGAACGTCATACTTATAATCGATCTGCTTCTCGTAAGCGATGGATTCATATGTCAGTGATATCTCTTCAACGGCGGCGGACAATGAAAACTCTCTGCTGTCCATCGTGGAAGTTTCCTCCAGTCTCGCGAGAGTCAAAAGCCTCTCTATAAGATGGTTCATACGGCAGGTCTCTGAAATAATATTTTTTACATGAATGTTATCACCGTTCTCCAGCTCAAGAGCCTGGGCGTTGATACTTATGGCACCAAGAGGAGTCTTAAGTTCATGACTGGCATCTGTGATAAATCGTTTTTCTCTTTCCAGCTCGAGTCTCGCCGGTTCGGTGACGAATCTAGAAAGGTCGTTTGTTACGAAGGTAAGAACGGCTATTCCGATCAGGAACAGTATGAAACTGCCGATCAGATAGATGGAACGCTCACGTTGTACAGTGTTCAGCAGGACTATAAGTCTGTTGCCGTCGGGAAGCTCTTTTTTAATGTATACGAAAGAGCCTTCTCTCCATCCCTTCGGTGTGTTGTTCAGTATACGGTCGATGAGACGCTGGGTGATACCATCAGTGTTGCCACTTCCTATGGTTCGGATGTCTATGACTTCGTCGCTGCCGTCTACGATAACACCTACAACAGGATTGAAACCTGTTTCCTCCAATGCGGTGATCTTGTTTTTGTAGTCACCCCGAAGAAGCACATCACTGTCGACCACCCACTTGACTATCTGAAATTTATTTACCGCGGTCTCATAGGAGGAGTAATGGTAAAATGCTACGAACAGCATACCTATGGTGGCGATCAGAAGCACCATGGTAACAGTTACGAATTTTTTCCTCAGATTCTCAACCATCGTGCCTGCCCTCTTCTATGGAATATCCGACGCCCTTTGTGGTTATGATCTGCGTTTCGGCTTCAACGAACTTGAGCTTCTTTCTCAGGAAAGAGATGTAAACCTCCAGACTGTTGTAGTCTCCATCGTCGCAGAAACCCCAAACCTTTGAGATAAGCGTATCCTTTGTGTGGATGTGCCCGGGATCTGCCATGAGACATTCCAAAAGTTGAAATTCCTTGTTGCCGAGCTTTACGGATTTTTCTTTTCCGCAGAGCTTGTAGCTGTTCTTGTCCAGCTTTATGTCACCAAATGTCAATGCTGAGTCATTGTCCTGTCCCGGTTTTCTGGTTCTAGCCCTTATTCTGGCGAGAAGCTCACCTGCATCAAAGGGCTTTGTGAGGTAATCATCTGCTCCGAGATCCAGCCCCTGGACCTTATCCTCTGTCTGGGATTTTGCGGTAAGTATGATGATGGGAGTCTTTATGCCCTCCATTCTTGCATTTCTCAAAATGTCTATTCCGTTAAGCTTCGGAAGCATCAAATCAAGAAGGATGAGGTCATAGATATCTCCCAGTATCGAATCGAGCCCGGAGAGACCGTCATAGACTGCATCCACCTGATAACCTTCGCCGCGAAGTATGGCGCTTATACCGTCTGAAATTTCCTTTTCGTCTTCAACTACTAAAATTCTCATAAATAAAATTATAACATCAAATAAGCGATTCACCTATAGTGACCGGTATCTCGCCTTCATCATTTCTTTTTCTTTTGAGTATTTCATCGTTGACGGAAACTCTGTGATCCGTGAGAACTATGATGGTGGAGCCTCCGAACTCGAAATAGCCTTTTTCGTCGGTGGTATGAACATGGTAGTTCATATCATTATGCTCGTAGTTTGAGATCTTTCCTACAAAAAGGGCACCCACCTCCATCTGAACCAGCTTTCCTGAGTGGACGCTTTCTATGGTCACGTATTCACGGCTGTTCTCGATGAAGACAGGAAGCTGTTCCAGTGCAATAGGTCTTACGCAGTGGAGCTTGCCTGAGATGGTCTTCTGAGAAGAAACAGTTCCGTTGGAACAGAAATTGTATCTGTGATAGTGGCTTGGCGTCAGACGGAAGATAAATGCGGTTCCGTTACTGAACTTTTCTGCCAGCTCCTTATCCTTTAAAAGTCGAACGAGACTATAGTTACTGTTTTTTATGAGGAAGTTTGATTCACTGTCTATATCGAGTACAGTGAGAAGTCCGTCACAAGGAGCTATAAGCTCGGACTTTGGTCTCGGACGGTTTTCCAGACGAAGCTTTCTGGTGAAGAAATCATTGAAGGAGGCATATCCGTCTGCGGGAACCTCATATCGATTTAAATCGATTCCGTTCTTTCTTACATAACCCGGAACCAGTCTTGCTGAAAACCCGGTGGACAGGAACTTTCCCATCCTTACTGAAACTGATGGCTTCACAAGCTGCTTCAGGATGAAACGTCCAGGAACAGTGTGATATAAAAACTTTAATCCTAATGAACTGCTCATATTATAGTACGTCCTACGAAAAATACACAGAATGCTTCTACAAGTCCTATGGCTGAAAGAAGAACCTTGCCGGTGGTGTTTGGCTTCTGGATCTCGATAGGAGTCAGGAAACCGATGCTGCAGAAGATGAGTGTGCCGAGGATAAGCTCATAGCCGTTCATGGCAAAGTTGGCACGAAGTACACAAGCGATAGGAAGTAAGAGGGCGATGGTTGTGATAGGAACACCCATGAAGCATCTCTTTCTCTCAGGATGGTTCTGAGATCTGTCCTCTTCGAGAACATTGAAATAAGCAAGTCTGATGAGCCCTGCAAGTGTGTAAAGTGAAGCAACGATACCAACCAGTGGATTGCAGTTTGAGATCATGTAGGTGAAAACCGCAGGCATGATTCCGAAGCTTATGAGGTCACAGAGAGAATCGATCTGAACACCGAATCTCTTTTCCTGAATACTTCTTTCCTTTGTTGATGCAACTGTTCCGTCCAGCATATCACAGAGACCTGCGATGAGGAGGCAGAACAGAGCCTCAAAGAACTTGCCGTCTATGGACATCATGATTCCGTAGAAGGAAAACATCATTCCGGCGTATGTAAGAACAACAGTGTAATCGTAGTAACCTAATGGCTTAATCATTTTTTTAAAAACTCCTTATTTGTTTTAATGATTTGTTTTATATATCCTACAAGGACTATCAATCCTGAAACGGAAGAGCATATGTAGAAGGAAATGCTTCTGCAAAGCGTCTGCAGCATATAGGCGTAGTCCTTTGTAAAAATCGATTGGAATCCATCCAGCATGAGGTAATCCGCAACTCCCATTCCTCCGGGGATAGGCACACAGTTGGAACCTACCTGAGCGAGATTCTGGATGATCCATAACCTCATGAGATTTACATTTTCGAGATTACCCAGAGCCAGATGCATCAGCGGTGTAATGCTTATCTGGGAAATGCGCTGAGCCAGATTGAAGGCAAAGGCAAGAAGCAGTACCGACCCCTTGTTGTGGAGCAGTTCCGAACATAGCTTGAAGTCATCCATGTGCCTTTCCATGCGACCGTTCCACTTCGCAATATCTCTTATGATGTGAATCCTGTGAAGGAACCTTATGGTGCCCAGCCCCATGCGCTTAAGGTAGGTACTTTTCCGGAGTAGTGCATAGAAAATGATGGTCAGTGTAAGCATCACTATGCTTCCGAAAAGGATAAAAGCCAACGATATCTCATTGAAATCCTCAAGTACATCCGGCATGACCAGAAGGCTCACAACTCCTATGGAGAAGGATGACAGGGTGTACATCACGAGATTTGCCAGAAGCGTCACCGTGATGGCCGAAACAGGTATCCTGTCAAACCGCATGAACAGTGCGCTCACCGGCTGTCCTCCGCTGGCGGAAGGGGTTATGGCGGAGAAGAACTGGTCTCCGGCGCTGTATAAAAGTCCCTTAAATATATTTGATTTATATCCCAATGAATTCAGCAGGCATTTCAGCGCCAGTCCTTCGAAAAGTATGAAGCCGAACATGGAAAGGAAGGTGGCTATGAGTCCCGGTATGGATGCATGCTCCAGCATGATCATTAGATGCGCCGGGGTCAGTGCCCTTGATTGGGATGAAACAGTCCGCAAGGTGAGATATGCGATGAGCACAGCTCCTATTGCAAACATAATATTCTTTTTTACATTCATTTCAGTTTACGCTCGTATTGATAATTTACAGTAAATGCGCGTCGGTACAGCCTGGCGAGTCCGGTCACTTTTACAAATCCGTAGCTGATCTCTGCCAATGCTATCCCCATGAACACATCCACGACCACATGCTGTTTTGTGGTAAGCGTGGAGATACATATGAGACCGGCTGCGATCATGGAAAAGAGCTTGTACCACTTCGGTATGAAGCGGCTCTTTCGAACTGCTATGAAGCAGAACTGGCTCGTGAGACAGTGGATGGATGGGAACAGGTTGTCCGCTGCGTCCATCCTGTAGACCATGCGCAGCATCCGTGACCAGAAATCAGTATCTGTGATGACAGGTCTCAGAGTCGTCGAAGGCAGTACTGTGAAAAAAATAAGGCAGATGATCTTGGCCAGTACATCCGCACACAGGAAGCTGTAGGCTTCATCGTCATCATCCTGCAGAGCTCCCAAAAGATAATTGATTATCCAAAAAAGGTAGCTTCCCAGATATATGGCAGTGGTCCATGGAATAACAGGAATGAAACTGTCGAATCGGACCGCCATGTTTATGTGATGGGAAGAGGTTGTCCAGAGTCGTGAGACATTGTAGGCGAATACATTGACCGCAAAAGAGATCATCAGCGGGTTATATAGTTTTTTCTGTACAAGCAGGTTCTTTTTATGTCTAAAAAAATTCATAGTTGTAATTTAAGTGATTAATTAGCAAAAATGGTTCATGACACGTAACATATTATAGTAGAAGACCCTTAAATCATTATTGAAAATGTCGGTGGGGTTTTTAAGGTTAATTTAAGCTTGAAGGAAACTATCAACTATAGCCGGATTTATGCTATAGTTATCCTCGATTTTGAATGGTTTTTGAATTTTTTTGATGCTAATGCTCAGGTTCGGAATCCGGTGGTGAAACGGATCAAAAACATAAGCTTATGGACAGTGAAAGAGGCAGCTATGGACATTTACGAAAAGATAAAGGAACTTTCAGAGCAGATGGAAAAGGAGTCTGTTCGTATCAGGAGGGATCTTCATAAACACCCTGAGACAGCATTTCTCGAAATGAGGACTACAGTGCTTATTGCAAAGCGCCTTAAGGAGCTTGGATATGAAGTGCTCACAGGAAAGGAGGTATGCAGGGAAGGTGAACGTCTGGGGGTTCCTTCATCGGAAGAGCTTTCCAGGCATGCTTCGGAAGTTCTCGGGCAGGGAGTAAAAGAGGAAGATCTGACAGAGGATATCAGGGCGGGATATACGGGAGTCATCGGCATCCTAAGATGTGGTGAAGGTCCTGTGACAGCCCTTCGTTTTGACATTGACGCACTTGGCATGATCGAGGCCGAAGATATGGAACACAGACCCTTCAGAGAAGGATTTTCTTCGGTGAATCGCGGTATGATGCACGGATGCGGACATGACGGACATGTGACCATAGGCCTCGGAACCGCAAAGCTTCTTATGGATATAAGGGATAAGCTTCGTGGAACCGTAAAGCTTATTTTTCAGCCGGGAGAGGAGGGTGGACATGGAGCGGTTCCTATCGTTGCTGCAGGGCATCTCGATGATGTGGACTATTTCATAGGAAATCACATAGCGCCCACAGATTCATATGATGATGGAGATGTGACTCCCGGAACCTATGGTTCCCTTGCGAACACTAAGTATGATGTCTGGTTCAGAGGCGAGGCATCCCATGCCGGAGGCTTCCCGGAGAAGGGTAAGAATGCTCTGGTTTCGGCATCCCATGCTGTTTTAGGACTTTATTCCATACCGCGTCACAGCGGAGGACAGACCCGTGTCAATGTCGGCACCCTCCACGCAGGCACCGGCAGGAATGTTATACCTGACACCGCAAAACTGGAGATAGAGGTTCGCGGTGAGGATACGGAGATAAATAATTACATGTCTGAGCAGGCGGAGAATATCTGCGTGGGTGCCGCCATGATGACAGGCTGCAGCTGTGAGATGAAGATGGTTGGACGTGGAGAGTCTCAGCACAGTGATGAAAGGCTTTGGAGAAGGATAGGGAATATGGTGGCATCTCATTGCCCTGATCTGAAAGTAAGCAGCATTCCAAATGCCAGAAACTGGGGAAGCGAAGATATCTCTGTCATGATGAACAGAGTGCAGAGCCATGGCGGACTCGCTACCTATATGCGTACCATGACTCCCATGGCAAGTCCGCAGCATACCGTGAGATTTGATTTTGATGAGAAAGTGCTGGTGAAGGGGATCAGAGTTTTTTCTTCCATAATATACGACCTGAACGGGAAGGAGCATGAGACACTATGAAAACACTTATATACAACGCAACGATCCTCACCATGGATAAAGCAGGAACAGTCCTTAAGGGTGGATGGATACTTACAGAGGGAGACATTATCAAAGAACTGGGAAGCTCTGACGGAAAAAAGCCTGAGGGAGTGGAAGCGGAGGAATATATCGATGCAAGAGGTGGCATCATGCTTCCGGGATTCGTGAACACCCACTGCCATGTTTCCATGGTGCCATTCCGTACCATGGGAGACGACTGTCCTGACAGACTAAGGAAGTTCCTGTTCCCGCTTGAGCTTCAGTCTATGAATCGTGAACTCGTTTATCTTGGAGCTCTTTACGGAATAGGTGAAATGCTTCTCTCCGGCACTACCACCTTCCTGGATATGTACTATTTCGAGGATGAGGTGGCGAACGCATGTCTTGAAACCGGGATCAGAGGTTATCTTGGCGAGACGATTATCGGACAGAAGACCTGTGACAGTCCTGAGAAGGAGTATGGAGGTTTTGAGTACCAGAAGAAATTCCTCGAGGATTTCAGAGGGAATGACCGTATCATCCCGATAATCGCACCTCACGGAACCACCACCCTGAGCCCGGAGAAATTAAGCGAGGCTCATGATCTGGCGGTGAGATACGATACCATATACACACTTCACGCCTGCGAAATGGACTATGAGATGAGCCATTTCAGGGAGATGGGGCAGACTCCGATAGAGTTTCTGGATTCCATCGGGGCACTTTCCGGACATACACTGGCGGCACACTGCATTCATGCGACGGAGTCGGATCTTTCCCTCATGAAGGAAAGAGGCAGCAGGATCGCTCACTGTATAGCCAGCAACACCAAGGCCGGAAAGGGTATCGCGCCTATGAAGGATGCAGATATATGCGGTGTTCCATTCGGGCTGGGAACCGACGGACCTTCCTCGGGAAACACACTGTCCATGTTCGACCAGATGCGTCTCATGCCTAACGCTCAGAAAACAAAGTATCATGACAGAAGTCTCTTCTCTGCGGAGCGAGTGGTGAGAGCTGCCACATCCGGCGGCGCTGAGGCTCTCGGTGCAGAGCATTTCGGAAGCCTGGAGCCGGGAAAGAAGGCGGATTTACAGATCGTGGAGACAGAGTCCGTAAACATGTTCCCTGCATATAATCCATATTCTGCACTGGTTTATTCTGCCAATGCTTCAAACGTTGATCTCGTCATGGCGGACGGAAAGATACTTGTCCGGGACGGTGTATTAACAGCCCTTGATCTCCCTAAGATAAAGGCTGATCTTCTTCATGCCATGAAACCGTTCATGGCTGCGGCAGAGGAATACAGGGATATCATATGACATAAGTTTCATAAGGCTTCCTCCACTTGTACCTGAACAAAAGTGGAGGATAGACTTCATGACACTTATATCATCATATTGTTTTAAATTTGGATAAATGAATGCATATTAATGCAATATTTCATCATGTTAAACATTTACAGCGTAACTCTAAATATGCTATAAACAAAAAGGCTTTTTGGAGCACATCGGAAAATGGCCGTTTGGCGCGATGAAAATGCGCTGATGGCGATGTCGTGAGCTTCAAAGTCTATAAAAGAATCACCGTTTTCGGGGAGGACATTAAGTGAACTGGATCAAAAATAAAGCGTGGATCTTTATGATATTACCGGGAGTTTTATTCCTTGCGGTATTCATGCTGATTCCACTTTGTACACTTCTCATCGCAACTTTCTTTCCAAATGAAGGAACGTTCTCGTTATCAGCTTACGGTGATATCATAAAAAGCACCTATTTTCAGCAGGTGTTTGTAAGAAGCCTGAAGCTCAGTATCTTAAGTACCCTTATCTGTGCGGTACTGGGATATCCTGCAGCATACTATATCGCAAAATTCTCAAAGAATAAGGGCATGCTCATGGCATTTGCAGTGTTCCCTATGTTCACAAGCCCGGTCATCCGTTCTTTCAGCTGGATGGTCATCTTAGGTAAGAAGGGCATCGTCAATAAACTTCTTGTTTCTGCAGGTTTGTTTGCTAAACCCCAGAGTCTCTTATACAACGAGTTTTCAATTACTGTAGGTTTCGTACAGTTATTTCTTCCACTTATGATATTGTCTCTTATCGGTGTACTTGAGAGTATTCCGGATGATCTGACGCTTGCCGCCAGAAATCTCGGCTGCACAGCCATGGAGACATTTGTAAAGATCACATTGCCTTTAAGCGTTTCGGGTCTCGTTACCGGAAGCGTGCTGGTTTTCACAGGCTGCATAACGGCATATACAACTCCTCAGCTCCTCGGCGGAACAGATACAAGGGTGCTTTCCACCATGATCTATCAGTATGCCATGAGTTTGGGAGATTGGATCAATGCTTCCGTAGTTGCGGTTATCATGATCATCGTCACTATGCTGATCTCGTCAGTTTTCAATGCTGTCAGCAAGAAAGTGAATCCATTGACATAAATACTGTCAGTAGGAGTGCGAACCCCGGACAAAAACATTAAAAAGGGACGACGTTTCGGGAAAATAGGAGGAAGAAAAGTGTCATTACTGGAACTTAGAGATATTACCGCAGGATACGATAAGAACGTGATCCTGAAGAACCTGAATCTTAACGTGGAGAAGGGGGAACTTGTGAGCCTCCTCGGACCAAGTGGATGCGGAAAGACAACAACACTTAGACTTATTGCCGGATTCTCAGAGCCTATTTCCGGAAACTTCTTTTTTAATGAAAAGGACTACACAAAGATCCCTCTTCATAAGAGAAATTTCGGCTTTGTGTTCCAGAGCTATGCGCTGTTCCCGCACATGAACATCTATGACAATGTTGCCTTCGGACTTCGTCAGAGAAAGGTACCTGAGTCAGAGATCAAAACACAGGTCATGGAGATGCTTCATACAGTTGACCTTGACGGTTTTGAGAAGAGACTTCCGAAGGAGATGTCAGGCGGTCAGAGACAGAGAGTTGCACTTGCCAGAGCCATGGTCATCAACCCTGATCTCATGCTTTTCGATGAGCCTCTTTCAAACCTGGATGCAAAGCTTCGTGTACAGATGAGAGTAGAGATACGTAAGCTTCAGCAGAAGCTGGGCTTCACAGCTATCTATGTAACACATGATCAGGAAGAATGCTTCGCCATCAGCGACAAGGTCGCCATCATGAATCATGGTGTCATCGAGCAGATGGATAAGCCTGCAGAGATCTACAATCATCCAAAGACAGAGTTCATCGCCAGATTCGTAGGATTTGAGAACTTCATGGATCTCACCAGAACAGGTGCAGGAAAGTTCGAGACTTCAGTAGGTAACGGAATCACGGTTACTGATGATATCCCGGGAGATAAGCTTAGAGCCTGCATCCGTCCTGAGGATATAGTTATAGAGAGTGAAGGAGCTGATGCGGTTAATGCCATACGCGGACAGATAAATGTTCAGACCTTCCTCGGTAAGAGAACACAGTACAATGTGTCAACAGATATAGGCGAGCTTATAGTAAGCACTGCTCAGGAAAATGTATTTTCTGTCGGAGATAACATTACCCTTTCTCTGACACCAAATAAAATCGTACTTATTCCATAGGAAAAAGTACAAAGGTCCATTTATCACCATCTATTTAGGAGGAAATTATGAAGAGAGTATTATCACTTGGACTTGTAGCTGCAATGAGCCTTGGTCTCGCTGCATGTGGTTCATCACAGACAGCCGCTACAACAGCTGCTGCAAAGGAAGAGACAACAGCCGCTGCCGCAGAGGCAACAACCGCTGCCGCTAAGGAGGAGACAACAGCCGCTGAAGCTTCAGGAGAGAAGCCTTTCGCAGGACAGAAGCTCACAGTATCAACATTCTCATTCAATGCAGAGCTTCTTCAGAAGAACGTTTATGATCCGTTTATGGAGCAGACAGGCGCAGAGCTCGTTATCGAGACAGGAAAGAACGCAGAGCGTGTTACAAAGATCGAGGAGTCTCCTGAGAACTATGATGTAGTTATCATCGGTGATTCTTTTGCAGCTCAGCTCGCTAAGGACGGCGTACTTGAGTCTCTCGACAGATCAGCTCTTACAAATCTTGATTCTATCTATGATTCAGCAAAGGCTCCTATGGGTGAGGAGTTCGGACCTGCATATACATTCAACCGCCTTGGAATCGTTTATGATCCTGAGACATGCACAACTGAGATCAAGAGCTTTGCGGATCTTTGGAATCCTGAGCTTAAGGACTCAATCGCTATTCCTGATATCACAACAACTTCAGGCCCTCTTTTCTACTACGGAACAGCAGCTGCTTTCGGTCTTGAGCCGGGCAAGGATGATGATGCTATCTTCGAGAAGCTCTCAGAGCTTAAGCCAAATGTTGTAAAGACATACACATCAGCTAACGATACTATCACCATGCTCAATCAGGGTGAGGCTTCAGTTGCACTTCTTCTTGATTACAGCTACACATCAGCCAAGCAGGCTAACGATGCCTACGTTTGGGTGGATCCTGCAGAGGGCAGCTTCTCAGGCTTCAACATGCTTAATATCGTTAAGGGCTGTGAGAACAAGGAGCTTGCTCAGGCTTTCATCGATTTCTATCTTTCAAAGGAAGTTCAGGAGGCAGAGGCTCTCGACGGTGTTGACTCTCCTGTAAACACTTCTGTTGAGCTCACAGCTGAGCAGGCACAGAACTTCACATATGGTGCAGAGATGGTCAACAGCCTCATCGTTCCTGACTGGGATCTCATCACAGAGAAGAAGGCTGAGTGGATCGAGAAGTGGAACAATCTTTTCTCAGTACAGTAAGATTAATTTAACGTGCAAAATGTTTTTTAAGAAAGGTAACCAATGAAAAAGAGTAAGAGTCTTCTCCTGTTAACAATATTGGTATATTTTTTCCTGATCGGACCACTTGTCATCATCATGGCAGCTTCCTTCAGTGATACAAATTACCTGACATTTCCCGGGAAGGGCTTTACCCTCAAGTGGTATGCACAGGTACTGACTATGAGTTCCTTCATAGATTCAGCCAGAACCTCTGTTATCGTTGCGGTAATCTCAACGGTTCTTGCTCTGGCTCTCGGACTTCCTGCGGCATATGCTCTTAACCGCTATCGTTTCCGAGGTAAAGAGCTGATAAAAACAGTGTTCCTTTCACCAGTACTCATTCCGGTAATCGTGCTCGGTTTTATCATGCTGAGATATATTGTTAATGCTTTCAAAATGCCTGTTATGCCAAGCCTTCTTATAGGACATACGCTTTTAGGCATACCTTATGTGATGCGTGTGGTAACGGCAGCTCTTTCAAACTTCGATTTTTCCATCGAAGAAGCTGCGGGAAGCCTCGGTGCAACCAAGGTGTACTGCTTTTTCAACATTATCCTGCCGAACATAAAATCAGCTATCGCATCAGCCAGCATCATGGCTATGATCAATTCTTTTAACAATGTTTCTCTCTCCGCTTTCCTCACAGGACCGGGAGTGAACGTTCTGCCGATAGAGATGATGGCATACGTTGAATATCACTTTGATCCGACCATAGCTGCTCTTGCCACTCTTCTGATGGTTGCGACCCTTGCGGTGATGCTGATCATCGAGAAGACGCTTGGATTAAAGAGTGTGGTATAAAAAACATTATTTAGACCTTACGCAAGTTAGCGTAAGGTCTTTTTTTATATCGATAAAAGTTTATAAAACTGGAAAAAGCAACAGTATATGTAAAGTGTTAAAAATTTAAATACTTAAAAATAAAGACCCAAGAACAAAGGTAAAATGTAAGTGGTTATATAGCATGTTATTTAGGCTTTTTGCTATTAAATAAGGCTTAATTGGTGTTTGGCTATTGTATGATAATTAACAAATAGATATTGGATACATTAATATTGTAGTACAAATAATTAAATTTATAGGTATATCCGGGATGATTTAATTACTCTATTTATTTTTTTAATAGCCTTTGTATAAATTACCCCCGTTATGTATAATATCAATGTTTGCTGGTTCGTGAAATTTAAGGCAGATGGTTGCAGCTTTTCGTTTCGGGTTTTGACGTAAAGCCGACATGATAAACGTATGTAGGGGATGCGTTTAAAGATTAAAAGTGGGAGATTTAGAGTGATGAAACCTAAGCTTGATGCCGGACTGTCCCGTAGTTATGTATTGGATGGACTTACATCTATGATGAGTGGATTTTTTATCTACAGGGCAGATTTTTCTTCGGAGCTTCTATATATTAATAACGCAATTCTCGACATATATGATTGTGAAGATGAAACAGAATTCAGGGAACTTACCGGTGATACCTTTGGAGGTATGATCTTTCCTGCAGATCTCAGAGTCACAGAAGAAAACATAACTTCACAGATGTCTGAAAACAGCGGATATGACAGAGTGAGCTTCAGAATAAGAAGCAAAAAGGATCAGATCAAGTATGTGGAGATACAGGGAAAGCTTTACAGTTCACCTGAAGAAGGAGAACTGGTTTCTGTAACCATGTCTGTACTCAGAGAAGAGGAAAAGAGAACCTTCAGCAACAGGCATGTGTTCATGCTGGACAATTCCAGTAGAAATTACATCCTTAACACCATAGACAAGGCGGTAAAGAAGGATTTCATCAAGATATACTATCAGCCTAAGTTCGTCACATCCTCCGGAAAACTGTGTGGATTTGAAGCATTATCCAGATGGGTGGATCCTAAGTATGGCATGCTGCTTCCCGGGGAATATGTGCCGGTACTTGAGGAGTATAATCTCACACATATTCTGGACAGATACGTCATTAGACAGGTGGCAAAGGATCTGGCGAATCAGATTAAAAGGACAGGTAAGTCCATTCCTGTATCCTTCAATCTGTCGCATAATGATTTTTTGTCCTTTGATCCCTGTAAGGAGCTTATAGATATCACAGCTGAATTTGATATACCGAGAGATGCTTTTCAGGTCGAGATAAACGAGAACACGCTTAATGCGGATCCGAATCTTTTTAAGAGGGAGATCAGAAGGCTCAGGGACAGTGGATTCCAGGTCTATATCGATGATTTCGGAAATGAGCATTCATCACTCAATACCATACGTGAGTATGAGTTTGATGGAATCCTCATTGATATAGGATATATGGAGAATTTAGATGAGAAGTCAAAGAATATACTCCGTCCCGTTATAAACATGAGTAAGGGTCTGGGAATCCATACACTGGCAAAGGGCGTGGAGACTGAGGATCAGCTGGAGTTTTTGAAAAGCGTAGGCTGTGAGATAGTTCAGGGTTACTATTATTCATATGGAAGACCGTCTGAACGCATACCCGATGATTTTCCTATGAATGTAGATGCTGCCTCAAAGGTTAACGGAATGGCTGAAGTCGGATTTGGAAAAAAGGATCCTGAGATATCTTTTGTTGCGAGAAGCGATCTCAGCGAGACTCAGCGAGTTTTCAGTGCCATTTCATCAATTTACAACAGCATATATCTCATTGATCTTGAAGCAGACAGCTACAAAGAGTTGAAGGCTAACTATGCAATTCACAGATTTTTAGGTAATGAAGGCAGTATCAGTAAGGTGATGCCCGCTATTATGCGTACATTTACGACTACTGAATATATGGAGGCCATACTTGCTTTTACAGATCCGAAAACATTGGCAGACAGATTGTCAGATAAGGATTATATAGAGATTGACTTCGTTGGCGTGATCAATGGATGGACCAGAGCTGCATTCTTCGTTTTGAACAGAGATGAGCAGGGGAAGGCTGTGAAGATACTTTATACGACACGTATAATCGACTCCAGCAAAAAAACGGAGATGGATTATAAAGACGTGCTGGTTGATATGTCAAAGATCTATTTCAGTCTTTTCCATATAATATTCGGAACAAGTGAGTTTATCCCGCTGATCCTTCCTGAGGAGCTAAGGGACAGACTGGGTATGAATCAGCAGCCGTATGAGCTTGCAAAGGAAATGTTCATCGAGAATTATGTATCAGAGGACTATCGGGATAAGGTAAATGCCTTTATGGATATCTCCACCATGCAGGAGAGACTCAGAACGAAGTCATTCATCTCAACAGAGTACTATGGAAAGAGTAATAAGTGGTACCGTATCATAGTGACAGCTTCAAAGTCTGATGAGAAGGGGAATGTTCTCAGGGCTTCCATGGCGATGGAGGATATAGATCAGGAAAAGAACGAACAGGCTGATCTTGAGTTTAAGATCGAACATGATGCGCTTACGGGCGTACTTAATCGTAATGCCTACGAAAAGTACACAGAGCTTCTCAAGCAGTCTGACATGTCCATAGCATATATACTTCTGGATGTAGATAGATTTAAACAGATAAATGATACTTACGGACATGGTATAGGAGATTCAGTACTTAAAAAGCTTGCCTGCTATATGCGTAATGAATTTCGTTTGTCGGATCATATCATACGAATGGGTGGTGATGAGTTCTGCGTAATCATGACAGGAATCGAGGATAAGGATGCACAGATGCTTGTAGATAAAATATATGCTATCAACAATGCTCTGAAAAATCCGCGAAGCAAGAACCTTCCGAGGGTTTCCATAAGTGCAGGAATCGCCTTTTCTTCTCAGGGATTTACCAACGACCTTTATGAGAAAGCGGATATGGCTCTTTATCATACGAAAAAGACCACCAGAGACGGATATACTATTTATGACAATATGCTGAACAGCATTGATTACTATTCCGACAGGGCTTAAGACTGCAAAGTTTTCAAAAAACAGAAAAATTAAAAAAATAGAAATCGGAGAGTGTTTTAAGAAACTCTCCGATTTTTTTGTGAAAAAAATTAGTTTTAGGATAAAACAAATGAAAAAATCTGTCAAAATAGCAGAGGAATTGCCTTGAATAATTTAAGCAGAACTAACAAAATGTTAAATTTAAGAGCAAATATAATGGTTTTTATAACAAATCCGATATTCGGAGTGCTATAATTATGGCTTCCGGGGATTTTACATTCGGAAATTTTTGGGTATAGAGAAAATTTCAGAGGTGTCTGATCTAATAAGTTCGTAATGATCTGATACATCTTGAGTATGAAGAGTATTTTCCGGAATAGATTTATTTGAGTGAGGGGTTAAAATGAATAAGTTGAGTAAGCAGCTGATGGCGCTTTTTTTTAGCGTGCTTATTTTTGTCGAATCCGGGTTTAATGCAGCCATAACAGGTCATGCTGCAGAGATAAATACGGGTTCGCATTTTTTTGTGTATACGGTTAAAGCGGTTGCCGGGCTACAAAGAGACGATGGAGAACCATATCTGACGGTTAAGTATGGTACGCAGGCTGAGGAACTGAAATTACCTGAAAAGATATATGCACTGGCGACAGTTAAGGATGTTGAACAGGATGAAGCGGATGAGGAAGAAGATGAAATTATAGAGATCTCAACCGCATCGGAAGTGGAGATCATATCAACAGTCAGCGAGCTTACAGAAACAGAGACGGTTGCCGAAACAACTGAAAACGTAGAGGAAGCTGCATCAAAGTCAGAGATAAACACCAGTGTTGACTGTATCACTAAAGATCAGATGGATGAGCTTTCAAAGCTTCTATCGGCTAAAGAAAAACCTGCTGTAAAAAAGCTTGAAGCGGAAACAGGTCTGGATCTTTCTTCGTATAAAGTTATCGAACTTTCTGTAGAGTGGATCAATGATACAGCCTTCGGCGGCAGCTATGATCCCGAAAAACCGGATGTATATAGATTTTATTCTGAAGTGACAGCTGATAGTACAAAGTATGTTGTGGACGAAGCTCTGCTTCCATGCATAGATGTAAGAGTTTTGGGTGAGGACGAAGTAAAGTTTTATGCCCAAAAGACTATAGATGATGTAGAGATAACAGTAAGTGCGCCTGCAGGCGTATTTCCAGAGGGAAGTGAACTTGAGGTTGAGAAAATCGACAGTAAGAGCGATACCCTGAAGATCAATGAGGCTGTCAACAAGACTCTCGATAATGATGAGGTTGTCAGAAATTCTCTTTCATATGACATAAAGGTAAAGGATAAAGATGGCAATGTTATCACACCTGAGGAGGCTGATTCACAAAAGATAGAGATAAGCTTCGGATCAGAGGCTTTCAAAGAAGCGGCTCAGGATGAAAAGCAGTATATCTCGATCTATCATTTCGAGAATGTTGACAAGGAAACAGTGGAGAAGGCTGCAAAGTCTTCTCTGGAGGAGCTTAGCTTCATAGAGAGTCTGGTAGACGCATTTGCTTCTCTTTTTTCATTTCAGGATGAAGACAATAAACTTAGTGAGCCGGAATATGTAGAGGCTGAAAAAATCGAGAACGTAGAAGCAGATGCTTCGGAGAAGAAAGAAAGTGCAGAGGATACAGACTGTAAAGCTGACATAAAAGAAGATTCAGAGGCGGATATAGAAGGAGCAGCTGAAAATGATGATGTTTCCGATGAAGACACCAAGCCTGTTCTAAGGGATGACAGTTCCTATGTTACGGATGAAGGAGAAATAACAGTAAAGGCATCCGGATTCTCCGTTTACTCCATAGTAGTTTATTCAAAAAAATCTACTATAAAACCATATTACAGTATCCTTTCTCTTGATAATGCATCTTCATACAGTTATGAGAGCGGGGATATGCTTACTCTTGAGCTTACATCCTCCGATGAGTCTTCTGAAGTGAAGAAGATCGCAGCGATATATGGACCTGATGATTTTGAAAAGTTTGCCGAGAGTGTCTCACAGGATCCTACAGATCTTGAAGAACTGCTTCAGGACGCAAAGGTAGGAAGCACTATAGAGATTCCTGCGAACGCTGACAGATTTGGATTCATAGCAGATTCGGAAGGAATAAAGATCAAGGCAACTGCTCTTATGAGAGACGGTATCAGGTATGAGGCTTTTTCAGAAGAGGTGACACGTGACGCGGATGATATAGTGACCTTCAAGGGAATACGCTGGAACCTTAAGGATACTCTGTATGCTCATTCATACAGCATAAAGCAGAACATAACGAAGGGTGGAGGGGTATTAACACCATCAGAATTAGACGCTATTGATTATACATTATCAGGCTTTAATGCAGGGGAGACTGTAAAGGTCAAGCTTGATGATGGAAGTGAAGAGACAAAGAATGCATCAGAAGACGGTACACTTTTCTTCTCAGTCAAGGCAAGTGTGGCTGCTTTTGGTGTACTTACAAATCAGGCAGATATAAAGGTCGTATCTGCGGCAGGTTCCGAAGGATCAAAGAACAATATCGTATGTGCAACAGATATCAAAGACTTCAGCTTAAGCTCAGCCAAGGAGAATGAGCTTAATTTTGTGGTGCCGGAAATTACATATCCGGTTTATTTTGAAACTGAAAATGTAAATGGATCAGTCACATTCAGGGTAGGAGATGTTGAGACGGGACGTGAGATCAAAGCGTACCTTCTTGATTCTGAAGGAAAAAATGTATCGGAAACTCTGGATGTATCTAATCAAACTAAGACTTCGGATGACGGTTCAAAAGCTGAGTGCACATTTAATGTTAATATAAGCAGTGGAAGCAAGGGATATCACCTTTTGATAGAGTCGGATGATCCTGAACTCACTCTTCTGATAGAGAATGAAGGAAACAAATATCAGAACAGAGCAGGTGTTGGAACAGAACCTGTAAAGCTTGCATCGGCAGATAAAAACAGTTCTGACAGCAAGAGTGCTGCGGATAAAAGCATTAACAGCTTCTTTATAGAGGGAAAAGCCTCTAAAGAAACTGTGAAAACGCTTTGGGAAGACGGCGGAAGAACGGAAGAAGAAAAGGGACGTCTCATAGCCGCAGAAGATGTGGAGAACTGGAAAAATGAAGGTAAAAGTTCTGATGAGATAAATAAGCTTGTAAAAAATAATGTCAGGGAACAGATGAAGCTTGAGTACTATATCGATGCTGATATCGAGGGAAAGGGTCGCATCTGGAAAACTCTGGATGTGGAGGCCATGAAGGAACTGGGCTATGCTGATGGCATGGAGATACCTTCACCTTTAAATGCTGAATTCACATATCAGGGTCCGACTACTTATGAATATGATTTTGTAAATAAATTATTCACCAGATACGTTTATCGTGATGAGACAACGGGTGAGATAAAGACAGCCGGTATCAAATACCGTATTTCCGAAAGTGATAAGTTAAAGCAGCATTATTTTGGAAAGTATGAGGATGAGAACGGAAACGAGACAGAGACAGGTTCTATCCTCAGAAACTACGAGATCAAGGACTATACTGCGACTGTAAAGTGGAATGACAAGGATGCCACAGCAGTGGACAGACCGAGTATTGATAAGTGGTTTGATTCTATCGAAGTGAAAAGGATATCAAAGAATGATAAGGGTAAAGCGGTAACTGAAGAGGTTAAGAAGATCAGGGTCTCAACGGCATCAGAGATTCCGCTCAGCAGCAATGCAGAAGGCGCCGTGACCATCACGGACACGGGAAACGGCATCTGGACTGTCACTGTAAGGGGCTATGCCTACAACAGGTATGATCATCCTGTACATTATTACATCACGGAGAAGCAGATCGATCTTCCGGATATAAAAGGCGCCGGGGGCAGTGGAAGTGCTGTCACAGATAGATGCTATAAAATAAAGTATGAAAATGTGGGTAATTCCTCTGATATTGAGACCGGACTTTACGACGGAGGAACTCTCCAGAATACTCTTTCAGGTAAAACAGGATATGCCATAAAGAAGCTGTGGAAGGATGAAGCGGTAACTGATAAAAATGATCGTCCGAAGGCATATATCAGACTCTACAGATATGCAAAATCAGAAGTGGATCCATGGGCACATCTCTCACCTATCGAAAAAGAGGAAGATCGTCAGATAGTTGATTCTATAGATACAAATGATGGCAGAAAGGATGTACTTTACGGCCTCACAGTATCACAGCTGGATGCCTACAACGAAGATGGTGAGAAGCTTATCTACGTTGGAAAAGAGAAGATGAATGGAGGTAAGTTTGATTATGAGAACAGACTTCTTTCTAAAGATGGCAAGGAAGAGGAACTTCATGGCGGATACTATGTGCTGGATGGTGAGACTCTGGTAAACCGCGTAAAGGGTACACTCACCGTCAAGGCTACAAAGACCTGGAGGGCAACTGCAAGACAGGATACTGATGCGAAGGTTCAGTTCTATATCTATAAGACAACTGTAAATCCTTCAACATATGATCTTTCACGATACATGGATGAACTGGATCAGTCTTTAAAGGCAGGCGGTCAGTCAAATGATAATTCACGAAGCGTATTGATCGGTGGTGATCAGACAAAATATGTTGAGAGATTGGCGGATAATTGTGTACTGGAGGGCTTTTCTTCAGAGGAGAGATCGAAGAGTCTTTCTTTTTCAGAGCCGAAATATGATGAAGAGGGACGCAGACTTTATTATGTGGTAAGGGAAGGTGCGGTATCAACCAGGGTTGGTTCAGAGTTTAAGGAGACCGACATTGAGACTATCAATGGAAAGACCTACTATGTGACACAGGATGGATATCGATATCTTCAGAGCAAGTCTCCCAAAACAGATGCTGATGGTAATGTTGAAACCGAGATAGTAAATACACTTATAGGAAACGCTCAGATAAAGATAGTTAAGCATTTTCCTGAGGGACTTTCTGAAAGTGACATCAGATCCGGCAAATCAACTATTACTTTTGATGTTTATCAGAATAAAAAGAAAATAGGTACAGTTACCAGAACTTATGATAAAAATGCAACTCTGGGGAAGGTAAATGCGGACGGAGAATTCAGCTCTCACAAGATAGGATCCATAGAGGAGCTTTCACATGAATTCACAGATGAGATACTGATCACTTCATATGACGATGAGGTGTTGAAGCTCGATGACAGTGTCAAGGGCTTTACCGGATTGCTGCCGAGATATACCCCTGACGGAGCAGAGTATACATATACAGCCTTTGAGCATGAAGATGTGATAGAGCGCGGATATAACCCGATGATTCTCAATATGATCACAGAACCTGTATATAAGGTATCAAGTCCGTCAGCTTTACGCCCATACAGAGAGAACAGGGACAAATATCTGTTAGATACTATCGAGATAAGCAATCAGAAGGATAAGGGGGATAAAGCTACATCATCGGAGATCCCAGCGACATCTTCAACTGTTCCATGCACCTCATCAGAGATACCCGCAACACCATCCAATGTTCCGGAAGAACCGGATGCACCTGCTACTCCATCATTCATCAGAAACAAAAATCTGATCACTGTATATAAGGAGTGGCTGGACGGAGCTGAATCCGATGGAAGAGAATCAGTGACATTCGTTCTGGAGCATGAAGAGAACGGAAAGTGGGTACAGTACGGAGGAAGCCATGTCATAAATCCTATGGTCAAAGAGGATAATGTCTCTTCATCCGATGAAGAGGAGGATTCTGATAATCCGGATGAGACTAAATACTCAAAATTCGTCTGCTTCAGGGTGCCTGAAGAAATAAAGGAAGAGTTTAATGCCTGGAGAGATAACGGATATAAGGATAACGGCACTTCAGGGAAGTTCCGTGTACGAGAGATAAAGGTAGGCGATGCTCAGGTAAAGTACTACACCGGAGCAGGAAGAACCATAAAGGATGACTTTGAAAACTCCAATTATTATCTTGGACATTTCTTTGATAAGTATGAAGGAGTGGAATCCAGATTCGAGGAACTCAGTAAAAACCAGGCTGAAAACGATAAATATGGCTTTGTTAAAGGAAATAAGTATGACTATGATGTTCTTCTTGACGATGGCACAGAACATATAGGCTACGGGAAAAATATACCAGAGGAGGAATTTGATTTTGTACTGACCAATGTAAGGGTCGGTGTTATTTACGTGAACATTTCCAAGGAATGGAATGATGGAGATATGTCAGCCAAGACACGTCCCGATGCGATAAAGCTCAAGGTCAGGGTCGGTGATGAAGTCCGTGTGGAAACATTGGACAAAAATAACAATTGGAAAGTCACACTGGGACCATTCCGTAAGTATGATGCGGATGGAAAACTGATAGACTATGCTCCTAAGCTTTTGGAGTTTACGGACGGTGAATATTCCTCTTCCGAACATGAGTATAAGACTACAAACCGATTTGAAAAGTTTGTATATGCTGCGGGAAGAGAGGATGATGCCGGGAAATATGCGGAAGCATATAAGATGAGCGGAAAATCAGATGCGGTCTTCACGCTGGGAAATGATCATGACCATCATACAGGTGAGTCATATGACATCGCTTTATCAAATACTCTTTCCGGTACTGTGACACCTGTTGTCAATAAGTTCTGGGAGGATTATGAAGAGAAGGCAAAGGAAAGACCTCAGATTTTTGCAAATCTCTATCGTTCATATGTGGATCCTCAGGGTACGCACTTTGAACAGGTATATAAGCAGGATAATGACAATGAGCTTGATTACAACTGGGAAACAAAGATAGTTGAGCTTAGCTATAACTGGTGGAAGATCACCTATTCATCTATGCCGAGGTTCAAGGTCGTTAAGTCAGACTCAAAGACGGATTTTTATGAATATACCTACTACGTCGGGGAGACTTATGCTGCAAATAATACCAATGAATATGAAGAGATAGGCGCTTATCCGAAGGCACCGGAATATGCAGATGCAGAGAAAAAGGCTGCAGTATTTACTTATGATGTGCCTAAGTGCACTCCAAGTACCATTACAGAGGGCAAGGATAAAGGAAAGACTGTTTATGCTGCGCCTGTTCCTGTGACAGATGATGAAAAAGAAGGTACATTGATAAACAGACCTCGCAATAAGAGGACGGTTTCCGGTACCAAGATATATGAGAATCTGCCTGAAGGATTCAGCTCAAAGAATCTGCCTACTGTTAAGCTTGAGCTGTGGAGAGTGCCTTATGGAGTAAAGGTTAAGGATCTGGAGAAGCTTAGCGCAGATGAAAGGAAGAAGCTGGAGGAGCCGGTTTATCAGTACAGTATCGGTAAGGATGAGATAGGACAGGAGGTTCTGATCAAGGATCCTGATGAGAAGATGCTTACAGCTGAATTGAAGGGCGCGAATGAACTCAGGAAGAGGACATTCACCTTCTATAACAGGGATAAGGATGGAAATGAGACCAGGGAAGTGGCTCAGGTTCCAAAGTATGATGATAATGGACGTCCTTATACCTATTTCGTAAAGGAAACTGCCATAACTGATACGGAAAAGACGACACTGGCCAATATTTATGACGCTAAGTATGATGTCGATTCCGAAGATGCCCTGACAAACGGTATTCAGGTTACAAATGGATTTGTTCCGACGGATAAGTATAAAGTCACATTTTATAAGAAGTGGGACGGGCTTACTGATGAGAAGCATAGTGATGCTGAGTATATGATGAAATATCTTGCTGAAGATAATTATGCTCCATACATCACTGTTCGTTTGTACAGATATCTTCAGGATGATAAGGGCGAAAGAATACAGGGAACAGAGGAACTGGTTCTGGATAAAGTCGAAGATAATAACGGAAATAAGACACAGGAAATAGTTTATTATGATACGACAACAAGGAAGTATAGTGCCTGCAGAAAGGATCATGATGGAAATTCTGTTTATACGAATCTGTCGGGTGATAATGTCAGCGGATATTCAAAGGAACATGTAATACATTACAATCATTCCCATGAATATACCTGGGATAATCTCGAGTACTATGCTCCAAATCTCAGACCGTATATCTACGTGGTATCTGAGAAGTACGAGTCCAATGCTACAGTAACAAACAGCTTTGGCTATGAGGAGGTCTATGAGGCTTCAGGTTCATCTTTAAAAAAGAAAGACGGAGCAGCTAATCTCTATGAATTATACAAGCTGTATAAAGAGGACAAGACAAATAACAGAAAGGATAATGAAGACAAGTATAAAAACAGAATAGTTGAACATGACAGTAACTGGGTCGGATATGACATCGCAGTTGATGGAAGTTATACTGTGGGATCTGAAACTGAACCTGAGGAAGGTAGTGGCACAGCTGCTATCATCAACGGCTTCCAAAAGACCAGATTCAATGCGATCATCAAAAAATCCTGGGTATCTGATAAACAGGAGTATGATGATATAAGGGTAACACCTAGTGAGATCAAATTTGAACTTTATAAAGCAAAGGATTCTTCGGTGAACTGGACAAAGGGTATAGATACATGTATCGATACCATAACTCTTCAGTCACCGGAGTGGTCAAAAGAGGTAAAGGATCTTCTGTATCGTGAACCAAGAGGCTACAGAAACAGGTACTATTTTAAAGAAGTATTACCTGAGGGCTGGGAGAAGGTTTTCTATATAGAACCTTCAGAGCCTGCAGTATTCACACTTGATAGAGATTTCACAGATAAGGAAAACAAAACTGTAACTGTAACCGCAGCCAACAAGTTTAAGACGGTAAATCTTAAGGTGAACAAGGTCTTTACAGACAGCGTCAAGGGTAATCCGATATCTGAAAAAATACTTAAGCTGATGTATGTTCACGGAGTTATTCCGGATTCCATCAAATATCAAGTTTATTATCAGATAGACGGTGACACGGAGTGGAAGCTTCTGGAAAAATTAAGTGATGATGGAAAAACAAAGACGGCAGTTGAGATAAGCTCGACATTTGGCAGTGAAACCGGTGAATATTCAGAGGCTGAAGCTACAGGGCTTATGCCTTATGCGTATAAGGAAGGTGATTATCATCCGGTCAAGTATCGTGCAGTAGAGGTTTCTGTGACATATGGCAGTGCCGAGGTCGACAGAATGAAGGATTACAAAACCTCTATCGAAGCTGAGCTTTGCGATGGCCAAAAAGCTGAAACAGGATTTGGAGGTTTTGCTTCCGTATCATCAACCTTCGGAGCAACTGAAGGTCCTGATAATGATGCCACTAAATGTAAAACTATAACAACAACAGTTACTAACTCTATCGCTCTCACAAAGCTTGATGTTACAAAGCTTTGGAAAGATGAGGTAAGAGGAAGAGATAATGAAATAAGATCTGTGAACTTTAAGCTTCAGAGAAAGACAGAAGGAGGAGACTGGGCTTATATAGTAGATGAAAAAGAGAACGATGACAAAATATCTAATCCTGAGATCAGTCTGACAAGAACTAAAAATCAGACTGAGCAGACAGGTGTTTTCGAGTATCTTCCTACGAGAGATAAGTATGGAAATAAATATTACTATAGAGCTGTCGAATCGAAGATAGTCCTGAATACCGGCAAGATAAAAGATATTAAGCTGAAACAGATCAAGGATGAAGGAACAAAGGGCGAAACTGCAACGGGAGAAATAGGAGCTTATGAGTTTAAGTCTCAGAATGGAACCCGGTCTAAAGGTAAAAAAGACGATATCTATACCGAAGTGCTTACCACAAGGACAACCAACAGGCTAAAGCTTGGAAAGATTTCAGTAAGCAAGAACTGGGTGGATGATAATGACAAATACGGTCTTCGTCCTTCGGAGATAAGCATTAAGCTGGACTCATCTTCCGGGGTTAAGGGACTAAACGGTTCCGATGAACCTGAAGTAATAATTCTTAACAAGGATAATGAGTGGAAGGCTGAGTGGGATAAGCTCCCTGTTTACGACAAGTACGGAAAAGAGATCACATATACTCTGACCGAGCTTGAAAGTAAGGAGGGTATGGATTCATATAAGGCTACAAACTCTGTTCTTATGCATGTAGAAAAGAAGTCTGAGAGCACTGCGGGATCTGATGAGGCTGCAAGTTCCGGGCTCGCGGCTCTCAGAAAGGAGTCAGAAGGCAGAGTTGCGAAGGATGTGAAGCTTACAGATGGAGAGACTACAGAAGTAGACTTTACAAATACTCTTGTAACCACTTCATTCATCGTCGAGAAGTGCTGGGATACAGCTGAAACTGATCCGACTGATGCCAATGCTGATTTCGTGCGAAATGTTGGAGTTATACTCCAGCGTTCAACGGATGGTACGAACTGGGAGAATGTTAAGAATTATCTTGATGCTGATGGAAATCGCGTCACAACAGATAATGACATCACAGAAAAGCTGACAGCTGCCAATGCATACATTTGTACATGGAACGATCTTCCCAAGTATGGAAGCGACGGAAGAGAGTTCCTATACAGAGCAGAGGAGACATCTCTGGAAACTGTAAGAAACGGAAATACTGATAATCCGGACAAGACAGGAGATTCAATAGGCGGTTACAATTATGAACTCAAACTGAATGGAAGCAATGATGGAGTACAGCGTGCTACACTCAGCAACATTCTGAAGAAGGGTGATTATGCCGTAACCAAGGTCTGGATAGATGATGATAACAGAGACAGGCTTCGTCCTGACGAAATAACCTTCCAGCTGCAGAGAAGGTTAAGTTCTGAAGACAAGTGGACGACATTGGCATCTGGATCCGAAATCACGATCAGAAAGCAGAGGGCTGCAAAGGAAGGCAGCTGGTCTGTGGCCACATGGTCGAATCTTCCGGTCAAGGGCGCGAATGGTGAGGACTACATCTACAGAGCTGTGGAGAAGGAAACAGATAAGAATTATGTACTGTTTGTCGAAACCGCAAACTCTGAAAAGGGTATCCTGGATTATATCGCGGGATTTTTCGGAAATATCGTAGACTTTTTGCATAAAGCCCTGATAGGGGGAGAAACAGAGAATAAGGAGGACACGGAGAATAAAGGAGTAATACTAAAGGAGAATGGTCTCGTTACTGCGACCTATTCCAATATCCACAGGATAAACACGGTAGAAGTCACTGTGGAGAAGAAGTGGGAGAAGGAAATCGAAGGCGTTGAAAAGAATGTGACCGGTGCCGAGGTGGCAATTCAGAGAAGCACAGATTCTATAATCTGGAAACCGGCTAAGCTTGAGGGAAGTGAAGATGAGCTCGTTCATGTTATCACAAGAAAGGAGGGCAGCTGGACAGTGAAGGATCTTCCTGAACACGCTAAGGATGGTGAAAAGTACATGTATCGTGCTATCGAGAATGGTATATGCCTGTCTGATGGAAGTTTTATAGAGGTAAATGATGATGGGAAGACAGAAGGAACTGTCGGACCGTATGCGTATACATCGGAAACCGAAGAGAACGATCATAAGTTCAAAACGGTAATCACAAACCGTATGGATACGAGTTCGATCAGGCCTCCAAAAATACGGAATGATGATAATGACAGCGGCAGTGATGACGATTATGATGTAAGCAGAAGGATAAGGAGAGGTGTAGATACTCCGGGAGATGATGACTCAACGAATGATAAAATAGTACTGGGTAAAAAACGCCCTATCCCGTCGGATTCATCCACATCAACTTCATCGGTAAAACCGTGGAATCCTCAGACAGGTGATGATTCAAGTATGGTATATTACGGAATCGGAGCACTGGTTTCACTTATGATTCTGGGAGTTTGGTTCTACCTGAATAAAAGAAGAAAAAACTGATCTAAGAAGCTATTTTTATTTTTATTAATATATAAAAAATATGATGTAATTTTTCTAAAGTTACAGGATGTTTCTGTCGATAGGTTTTTTATTGATAATGCATTAAGTCCGGCTTTTACCCAAAGTCGGAGAAAGGCAGGGAAGTTCTTTATGATGAATATGTTGGAAGAGGCCATAATCTATGCCACTGTTCTGCATCAGGGAAAAATCAGGAAATTCAGAAATATCCCGTATATATTGCATCCCATAGAGGTAGCGCAGATTCTTTCTACTATGACTGATGATCAGGAGATCATCACGGCAGGTATACTTCATGATATAGTTGAAGATACAGACGGAACACTGGAGGAAATAAAGAAACGATTTGGAGACAGAGTTGCGTTTCTGGTTTCATCAGAGTCGGAGAACAAATATCCGGAGGAGGATCCCGGAGATACATGGAAGCGCCGTAAGGAAGAGGCGCTTCTGGTTCTCAGGAACAGCCGTGACATAGGGGTGAAGATGCTTTGGCTGGCTGATAAGCTTTCCAATATCAGATCACTTTCAGGCATGTATTCCGAAATGGGTGAAAATGTGTGGAACGGACTTCATCAGAACGACCCTCAGCTTCAGTGCTGGTACTACAGGAGCATTGCGGAGATAGTGGAGCTTTCACTGAATAAGACCGGAGCTTTCAAAGAGTATATCAAGCATGTGAATTTTATCTGGCCGGGAACATTTGACTCGGATAAGACCAGGTATAAAAAGTACAGAGAGGTTTCTTTAGACGGTTGCAAGCTCATAGGTAAGGGAGCCAAGGGGGAGGTTTACCGTTACGATGATGAGCTGGTGATCAAGGTCTTCAATGAGAACAACACCTATCATGATGTTGAGCAGGAGATAGCGTTGAGCCGAAAGACCTTCGTTCTCGGTATGCCGACAGCCATTTCTTTTGGTATCGTTTCGGTGGGAGACAGGTATGGAGCCATGTATGAGCTCATAGCATCTGAGACCATCTCCGAGTGTATATCCAGAGATCCTGCGCAGGTAGATGTATATGCGAAGATCATGGCTGAACTTGCACATACCATCCATGATATCGAGGTGACAGAGGAGGACGGTTTTTCAGACGGAACAGAAAATCTGAGGGCCTATGTCAGAGGAGGTGTTGCGTACGATGATGAGGCATTGGCAGAAAGATGCTTAAAGCTGATTGGTACGCTTCCGGTTCCTTCGACTCTTGTACATGGAGATTTCCATACCGGCAATGTATTCATGCAGAACGGTGAGGCACTCCTCATCGACATGGACAGGGTATCGAGAGGTGCCCCCCTCTTTGAGATCGCAGGGCTGCATCATTTTTATGTGGCGCTTGGGGAGGATGACCCGAAAGTGGTAGAGAAATTCATGGGCTTCTCATACGAGACAGCGAAGAGATTTTTTGAGACCTTCATTAAGGTATACTACGGAACCGAGGATGAAAGCGTACTTTCTGAAATCAGGGATAAGGCGGCATTTATCAGTTATCTCAGGATGATGAGAAAGCTTCACAAACATGTGGACATGTCGGAAAAGGAAAAGAGCATCGCAAAGACATATATGAAGAGACTTGAAGAACTATTGGGAAGGCTGGACACTTTGGTGATCTGACACGGATAACAGAATGTTATAGAAAGGAGAGTAAGATGAGAAACAAAAGGCATTTTTCAGCAGTAACGGCGGCGCTTGTTATGTTGATGATCTTCATGACGCTCATGACAGCATATGCCGGAACAGGAAGCATAGAAAACATAGCAAACAGCAATATAGTAAAGAGCCTGCAGAATTCCGTTCAGGCAGGTGATATCACTGCTGCTGACATAAGTGGTAAGGTCGAAACCTATCTTAGGTCTATCGGACTTTCAGATACGGATATAGATCGGATCAAAACCATTTTATATACGGCTGTTGCACAGGCTGCTGCCAATGCTTCCAAAACTGCAGCAGCACCGGATACTTCAGAGACGGCTTTGGAACAGGATATAGCTTCTGAAAAGAGCGAGGCTGAAGAGGCAAGGATCTATGTTGTGAAATCAGGAGATACTCTCCAGAGGATAGCAAAGAGAGAATACGGAGATTCTAAAAAGTGGAAGGATATCTATGAACTTAATAAGGACACCATAAAAAATCCGAACAGAATAGATATAGGACAGAAAATAAAGATCGCATGAATCGAAAGTGACTGATATTGTGAAAAAGGAGTGAAAGCCGGTGTTGAACTTACCGTGGCTTTGCTCCGGATATGAATCTGAGATATAGGTACGTGACTTTACATAGTCACGTACCTGTTTTTTTATTTTAGATGAAGGCTTTCGGCTACTTATTTTCACATGGGAAAGAAGGCTTGAAAATACCTGAATGTTGTATACAATAAAACAAAATATACAATGCTTTATCCATTATTATTTTTAATGGACCTGTTTAAAACTATGAATTTTACAAATGTACTTTTTTTAGTTATTATTCCCATGGCTAATGGGAAGAGGGGTGCACATCTTCCATTTATTAAGTCTATATTATACGGGTTCAGGCCCGTGATATTTTAAGGGGAATTTTATGAAACAGTTCAAATTAGGTCTCGTACCGAAGCTTATCATCGCCATCATAATTGGTATACTGATCGGCGAGTTCATGCCATTATGGTTCTGTAAGACAGTAGTTACATTATCATCTATCTTCAGTTCATTCCTGAAGTTCGTTATACCTCTCATGATCCTTGCATACGTTACTATGGGTATCGCAGATCTGTCACAGGGTGCAGGTAAGCTCCTCATCATCACAGTTCTGCTCGCATACTGCAGTACACTTGTTGCAGGAAGCATGTCTTTCATCGTGTCAAGCACACTCTTCCCGCATTTCATGGCGCCGGATGCCCTTGAGAAGATTCAGGCAACAGCAGATGTAAGCGTTGGAACATACTTCAGCATCTCACTTCCTGCTGTTATCGATACACTTTCAGCAGTTGTTCTTGCCTTCATCCTTGGACTTTGCATGTCAAGCCTTCGCGGAAAGACAATCGGAACAACACTTTACGATAGCATGAAGGACTTTTCAGCAATCATTGATGCGGTTCTTCACACAGCTATCATCCCACTTCTTCCTCTGTATATCTGTGGTACATTCGTAGACCTTACATACTCAGGAAAGACATTTACTATCCTTGGAATCCTTTGGAAGGTATTCATCGTAGTAATCGCTATGCACCTTGTATATCTTCTTATCGAGTTCTGCCTCGCAGGAAGCATCGCTCACAAGAATCCTATCAAGCTTATGACAAACCAGATCTCAGGTTATACAACAGCTATCGGAACACAGTCTTCTGCAGCTACAATTCCTGTAAACCTTGAGTGTGCACGTGCTGACGGAATCTGCTCACAGATCAGAAACTTCGTAGTACCACTTTGTGCTAACATCCATATGTGTGGTTCTATGATCACTATAACAGCCTGTGCTACAGCCGTATGTCTCATGAATGATCTTCCTATCAGTCTCGGAACTGTTATCCCATTCATCATGACACTCGGTGTTGCCATGGTTGCTTCTCCTGGAGCTCCGGGCGGATCTATCATGACAGCTCTTCCATTCCTTTACATGGTATTCGGAACAACAGCAGGAGATCCTAACGGCCCTATTTGTGCGCTTATGGTAGCTCTTTACATCACACAGGATTCTTTCGGAACAGCATGTAACGTTTCCGGAGATAATGCTATCGGTGTTGTAGTTGACCAGATCTACAGAAAGGTCATCATGAAGGGTCAGGCAGTAGCCGTAGACTGATTTAATTAAAGTAAATACTTTTTCCGGTTACGGAAATACACAAAATTTTGGGGGCAATGTTTAGCCCCCAAAACTGTATCAGAAAAGAAAGGTCTTGAGAGCAAGATGAATATATTCAATATTATAGGACCTGTCATGATCGGACCGTCCAGTTCACATACTGCAGGTGCCTGCAGAATCGGTGCGATAGTCAATAAGATAGTTGATAATGACGTGCTGACTGAAGTCAGGATACAGCTTTCAGGTTCATTTGCCCGTACTTACAGAGGCCATGGAACAGACAGAGCTATCCTTGCAGGAATCATGGGTTTCCAAAGCTATTCCGAAGAGATAAGAAACGCAATGGAGATTGCGGAGGAACGTGGTCTTAAATATGAATTCATTGCAGAAGATATTCCGGGTGCTCATCCAAACACAGCGAGAATATATTTTACATGTAAAAGCGGTAAAACAGGATTTGTTGAAGGCGCAAGCATCGGGGGCGGAAACATTCGCGTAAGCAATATCGACGGAATGGAAGTCAACTTCAGCGGAGAGAACAACACCCTTTTCGTACTTCACAAGGATACCCCGGGTGTAATTGCCAATGTAACAAATCTTATGTACTGGCGCTACGGAGAACTCAACATCAGCGGTTTCCATCTAAGCAGAAAGGAACGCGGTGGAGACGCGCTCATGACTCTTGAGCTTGACGAACTTCCACCTGAGCAGCTGATCACAGATCTTAAGAAAATGGATAATATCGATAATGCATTGCTTATCCATGCAATTTAAGGAGAATTTAAATGCTTTCATATAATTCAGTAAAAGAGCTGGTTGATGCAGCCAAGGAACAGAATTGTCGTATCAGTGATATCTGTATCAGAGATCAGGCAAAGAAGATGGGGATTTCCGAAGAGGAAGCTTATAAGAGCATGGAGAAGTGCTTCGATATCATGTGTGAGTCAGCCGAGTGGGGCGAGCAGGAAGGACGCAGATCCACTTCGGGTCTCACAGGTGATGAGGGCTTCAAGATGACGAATTATGCGAAGAATGGCGGCGGACTCATGGGAAAGACCATGTCCAGAGCCGTTTCCAGAGCTCTTGCAGTATCAAACTGCAACGCTGCCATGGGTAAGATCGTAGCAACTCCTACAGCAGGTAGCTGCGGAATACTTCCGGGATGTCTCATCACAGCTTACGAGGACAAAAAGTTGGATAAGAAGGACGTTGTCATGTCCATCTTCACTGCAGCTGCTTTCGGTATGATAGTTGCTGAAAAGGCTTCTATCGCCGGTGCACAGGGCGGTTGTCAGGCAGAGTGCGGCAGTGCCTCCGGAATGGCGGCAGCAGCTCTCGTAGAGCTTATGGGCGGAACACCTGAGATGTGTGCGGATGCTCTCGCTATTTCCATAGTTAATCAGGAGGGACTCGTATGTGATCCTGTTGCAGGACTCGTTGAGATTCCATGTATTAAGAGAAATGCTTCCGGCGTAGTCATCGCGTTTTCATCAGCAGATATGGCACTTGCAGGTATCGAAGCAAAGATACCTGCTGACGAATGTATAGATGCTATGCGTGAAGTCGGTGATGCCATGTCCAGAGACCTTAAGGAAACAGCCACAGGCGGTCTTGCAGCGACCCCTACAGGCAAGAGATACCGCGAGCAGGTTTTCGGATCCAAAGGCTAAAAAATAAATATAAGAGAAGTTACTTTTATCCTCCAAAAATAAATGAACTCTCTATATGTAAAAAGCGACCTCCGGTGCGGAGGTCGCTTTTTCATTTTTTAATGGTCTTTATAACTAAACCGATCAGCAGTCCGGCCGCTGTCGGCATCACCCATCCGAAGCCGTAGGTGAAGAATGGAAGGTATCTGTCGCAGAGGGATATGATTCCGTCTGCTCCGATGGCGTGAGTCCAGGTCTCTGGCAGAGCCTTTATGAAATCAAAGAATGCGCTGATAACCGCCATGGTCATCGCAGAAACTATAATAGTATGATCATGCTTGAATAAACCGCCGAAAACCGCAAGCAAGGTAAGAGTGATGGCGATAGGATAAAGCATCATAAGAGCAGGTACCGAGATCTTTATAATGGATGCGAGACCAACATTTGATATGATGAAGGTCACTGTCGAGAAAAGAATCGCCCATTTGTTATAGGAAAGCTTTCCCGGGAACATCTCGGAAAAAGTTGTGGCACAGCTTGTCATGAGACCTACAGCGGTCTTCAGGCAGGCAAAAAATACGATAACTGCAAGAAGTATGGAGCCAAAGCCCGGAAGATAATGAGCAGAGATATCTGCGAGAACAGCACCTCCGTTATCGCTTAATGGAGCGTAGGCCCTGCTTTCTGCTCCTGCCATAGCAACGAGAAAGTAAATAAATCCCATGAAACCGCAGCTGAAGATACCTGCCATGATGGTATTTCTTGCGATATCAGAAGATGAAGTGATGCCCTGTGCACGAACTACATCCACAACTATGATTCCGAATGCAAGACCGGCGAGAGTGTCCATGGTGTTGTAGCCATCAAGTATTCCCTGCAAAACAGGTGAAGTCGCATATGCTTCCTGTGCTTCAAATGCTGATATGCTGCCTTCGGGCTGTGACAACGCAATAAACAGAAGTACGCCCAAAACAACTATAAATACAGGATTGAGAAACTTTCCGATCCATACAAGGATGTTTCCCGGTCTAAGGGAAAACCACAGAATGAGCACAAACATAAAGATCGTGAACATTAAAAGCATAAGCTGTGGGTTTGCACCGGAGGGAAGCAGAGGTCGGATACCTATCTCGAAGGGCACAGTCAGACAACGTGGAGCTGCGAAGAATGGCCCGATGGAGAGATAAAGAGCGATAGTAAAGATATAGCCGAATCTTTTTCCTACCTTTTGGCTCAGATCCAGGAGTCCGTTGCTGCCTGTGATTCCAAGAGATATGACTGCCAGAAGGGGCATGCCTACTGCAGTAATGAGGAAACCTGTCAGCGCTGCGAAAATGTTGTTTCCTGCCATCTGTCCGAAATATGCCGGAAAGATGAGGTTTCCTGCTCCGAAAAATAAACCGAAGAGCATGCTGGAAATGGTGACGAGCTCTCCGAAAGTAAGCTTTGTTTTCATTATTACCTCCATGGGTTATATACGAATTGGAGTAGTTTATCAGAAAAAAACATAATGTAAAAGATATAAAATTAAATAAGAGGAAATCAGAGAGAAAAAAGTGGAAAATGCCAGGGACTTGAACAGGGGATGCCATATATTCTATGATGTATAGGGGGTGTGACCTGAATGTACAGTATAAAGAAAAAAAGTAAGAAGAAAACAAAATTTAAGTTAAGCAGTCTGAGCACCACGCAACAGATAGCATTAAGCTTTTTACTGGCTATTATAGTTGGAACTATACTCTTGATGCTGCCTGCCGCAACAGTTACCGGGGAAGAAACGAGCTTTTTGACAGCGCTTTTTACAGCCACGACCTCTGTGTGTATCACGGGACTTGTGGTGGTAGATACATTTTCACATTGGACTTTGTTCGGACAGGCTGTGATATTGTTTCTTATACAGGTTGGGGGAATGGGAGTAGTATGTATATCGGCTGTATTCCTGCTTCTTATGAGAAAGGGACTGTCTCTCAAAACCAGAGTCCTCATGATGGATGCACTTAATTTAAGTTCCATCAAAGGAGTAGTCGGGTTTTGCAAAAGAGTTATCGCTGACATTTTTATAGTTGAGGCTGTAGGAGCGTTGCTTACGGCGCTTGTATTCGTGCCGAGGATGGGTAATGCAAATGGAATTTTTGCAGCTGTCTTCCATTCCGTATCTGCCTTCTGTAATGCCGGAATAGATGTGCTGGGATCTGATAGTCTCATGGCATATTCGGACAACTATGGTTTTCTGCTTGTGACCATGTCTCTGATAGTTCTCGGAGGTCTGGGATTTGTTGTCTGGTTTGATGTTATTGAGGTCATAAAAAACTGCTTTAAAAGTAAAGAAGATAAGAAGCGGTTAAGGCTTTCAGAGCATACCAGACTTGTTTTTGCATTGACATGTGTGTTTATTCTGTCAGGAGCAGTACTTGTTTTCATAGCCGAAAAGGATAATCCGGAGACTATGAAAAATATGACTATGCAAGGAAAAATATGGAACAGCATATTTCAGTCCGTGACCTTCAGAACAGCGGGGTTTATGACTGTTTCGCAGAAAGGACTGAGAGATGTCACGGCATTTACAGGGCTCCTGTATATGTTTGTGGGTGGTTCACCCATGGGAACGGCAGGAGGAGTAAAAACGGTGACATTTTTCGCGCTTATACTTTACGGGTTCAGCTCACTGAATCATCATCAGAAACCGGTTATATTCAACAGGGCTTTTTCGTTTGAAACCATACATAAGGCTGTGGCAATCATTATCATTAGCTTTCTGGTGACCTGTGTTCTAAGTATACTTCTGATGCTCACGAACCCGGAGGTTGCACTGGTGGATGCCCTCTATGAGGTTTTCAGTGCTACAGCAACTGTGGGACTTTCGAGAAACCTTACTTCGTCACTGAATGCAGCTGGCAAAGTCATTATCATAATCGCTATGTACCTGGGAAGGATAGGGCCTATTTCGCTGGTCATGTTCTTTAGAAGCAGCAAGGGTAAAACGGATCTCCTGGGATATGCGGAGGGAAAGTACTATATAGGATGAAACGTGACAATCGTGAGCTCGCTTTGTACAGAGCGACTTGATATCGACTTTTGAAATTCGCGTAACTAAAAAATGGGGGAGGAATATATATGAGCGACAACAAAACACTTTCCATGGCGGTGCTTGGTCTGGGAAGATATGGGAAATATGTATCCAGGGAGCTTTTTGAGAACGGAGTGGATCTGATGATAGTGGATAATGATGAGGAAGTCATAAATCAGATGTCGGAAATCGCTGACATGGCGGTCGTATGTGATCTTGCGGATCCTGAGGCTGTGGAGAAGCTGGGACTGGGAAGCATGAATGTGGTGATCGTGGCTATGGGAAGTTCTCTGGAGGCTAGCATCATGTGCACGACCATCGCAAAGGAGCAGGGGGTACATAAGGTTATAGTGAAAGCCAGCTCGGAGCGTATGGGTAAGATACTGAAGAAGCTGGGGGCAGATGAGATCATATATCCTGAAAAGACTATGGCGCATCTGACGGTTACACATATTTTAAATAAATGATTTAAATTGAATAGAGCAGATAACAGATAGTTTGAAAATTTTAAGTGCATTTAGGACTCTGAATAGTCTGCGTCGGATATAAGTACATCGGTTTTTTGCCCCGTTAAACAAGCTGAAAGCTATAATCAGCAGTTTAACGCGGTGAACAGCCGATGTCTTTTTTGCGCGGACAACTGTATGACCCAAAAGAATTAAAGACATAAATAGTATATATAAATATAATAAAAAGAAGTTATATTTTAAGGAAAACATAATCAAATCAATTGGTTGAGGAAAAATTAACAAGGTGATATAATCAGCAGGCATGTTAAATATTGACTCAAAGAATATTAAATATAATAGATAAAGATTTTTTATTTATTGCTTTGTGAAACTGTATAAAACATGCTTTGGTGGTCTATGTTTACCCTGAAAAGGCATGGGCCGATCTTTCCAAGGAGGGATATCATAAATGAATTTTGAAAATATAAATAACGAGCTGATTTCATTCCTTGATAACAGCCCTGTTTCTTTTTTTGCAGTCAGCAATATGTGTGAGACCTTAAGTAAGGAAGGCCTGACCCGCTTATATGAGGGTGAGGCATGGAAGCTTGAAGCCGGAAAGGGTTACTATGTGACCAGAAACGATTCCGCTGTCATAGCATTTCGCATTCCTAAGGAGGATTACACAGGCTTCCAGATGATGGCCAGCCACTGTGATTCACCGGTCTTCAAGATAAAGTCAAACGCAGAGATCACCATCGACAAGCAGTATGTAAAGCTTAACGTAGAGAAGTACGGCGGCATGATCTGTTCACCATGGCTTGATAGACCTCTTTCTGTTGCAGGACGAATCGTAGTCAGCACAGAGGACGGTATCATGACAAAGCTCGTGAACATCGACCGTGATCTCATGATCATTCCGAACCTTGCCATCCATATGAATCGTCAAGTAAATGAGGGCTACAACTTCAATGCACAGGTTGATATGCTTCCTCTTTTCTGCGAGAAGGGTGAGGAGAAGGATGTGTTCCTGAAGCTCATTGCGGATGAGGCAGGAGTAAATGCAGAAGACATCCTCGACACGGATCTTTATCTTTATAACCGCATGAAGGGTACAAAGCTCGGTCTCAACAACGAGTTCATCGCCAGCGGTCGCCTGGATGACCTTCAGTGTGCATTTGCATCACTTCAGGGCTTCCTTCAGGCTGAGCCAAAGGACTCAGTAGCAGTTCACTGTGTATTCGACAACGAGGAAGTCGGCTCCGGAACCAAGCAGGGCGCAGCTTCAACATTTTTAAAGGATACACTTCACCGTATAAACAACGCTTTCGGCAAGTCAGAGGATGAGTACCTCATGAGTATCGCAAAGAGCTTTCTTGTATCTGCGGATAATGCTCATGCCGTACATCCTAACCATCCGGAAAAGTCTGATCCTACAAACCGTCCGTATCTCAACAAGGGTATCGTTATCAAGTACAGTGCGAATCAGAAGTACACAACTGATGCGATCTCAGGTGCGATCATGAGAGCCATCTGCAAGAAGGCTTCAGTGCCATATCAGACATTTACAAACCGTTCTGACATGCTTGGAGGTTCAACTCTGGGCAACATTTCACAGAATCAGGTTGCACTCAACACAGTGGATATCGGACTTCCACAGCTTGCCATGCATTCACCTTACGAGACAGCCGGCGCAAAGGATACGGCATATCTCGTAGAGGCTGCAAAGGTACTGTTCTCATCATCGGTTGAGGGAGCAGGAGACGGAAATTACAAGCTGAAGTTCTGAGACTTTTCTTTTCATCGCGCTGATGTGTGATGAAAGAAGTAATGAGTTCTTTAGTTTTTAAAATGTTTCTAAGTCCTGAAAATACTGTCCTTTGGACGATGTAAGCATTGTCCTCAGGAAGGATCCGGACGGAATGGATCATTTTATATGTAATTAAGGCAGAGGCTGCACGAATTCGAACACTTTCAGTCACTGCTTTATGCGGATACAGAGAAATGGTGGGAGAGATTATCTGTAACTGCGAAAAAGAAGGGGATGCAAAAAAATATACGGCATCTCGTAAAATCAGGCAAAGTATGAATCTGCTTTGCCGGTATGAAAAGGAGAGTTTTTGTTATGGATTCAAAGCGTATCAAATGGACGACTCTCGCATTCATGGCGTTCTCAACAGTATGGGGCTTTGGTAACGTTCTGAACGGTTTCGTCTACTTCAACGGTATCCAGGTTATTTTCAGCTGGATCTTAATGTTTGCACTGTATTTCATCCCATATGCACTTATGGTTGGTGAGCTTGGTTCTGCTTTCAAGGAGTCAGGTGGAGGAGTAAGCTCATGGATCTTAAAGACTACAGGTCCTAAGCTTGCATACTACGCAGGATGGACATACTGGGCATGTCACATCACATACATCGCAAGTAAGTCATCAGGCGGACTTAAGGCTCTCAGCTGGGCAGTTTTCCGCAATGCTGAGACATACGATACATTCCCTACAATCGGTGTACAGCTCATCACATTTGCAGTACTTCTTTTCTTCTGCTGGGTTGCCAGCCGTGGTCTTAACCCGTTAAAGAAGCTTGCAACAATCGCAGGAACAAGTATGTTTGTAATGTCTATTCTTTACATCATCATGATATTCACTGCACGTGCTATAAATCCTACAGCTGATTATGTATCACTGGATTTCAGCATGAAGAACCTTATCCCACAGTTCGACGTTAAGTATTTCACATCACTTTCTATCCTTGTATTTGCAGTAGGCGGATGCGAGAAGATCTCTCCATACGTTAACAAGGTAGAGAACCCAAGCAAGGGCTTCCCTAAGTCAATGATCACACTTGCTATCATGGTTGTAGTTTGTGCTATTCTCGGAACTATCGCTATGGGCATGATGTTCGATCCTGTTGCCATCAACGAGAACTTCAACGCATACGTTTCAAACGGTTCTTACTGGGCATTCCAGAAGCTCGGAAACTATTATGGTATCGGTGATACACTTCTCATCATCTATGCTGTATGTAACATGGTTGGTCAGCTTTCAACACTTGTAATCAGTATCGATGCTCCTCTTCGTATGCTTCTCGACAACGAGGATGCACAGGAGTTCATCCCTACAGCTCTTCTCAAGAAGAATGATGCAGGTGCTTACATCAACGGTATCAAGATGGTTGCAGTTCTTTCAGGTGCTATCATCCTTATTCAGTCATTTGTACCTGGTGCTGCTGCAGTTCTTAAGCAGCTTACAAAGCTTAACTCAGTATGTATGCCTATGCGTTACCTCTGGGTTTTCACAGCTTATATCGCACTCCGTAAGGCAGGCGCAAAGTATGCTCCTGAGTACCGTTTCGTAAAGAACAACACAGTTGCTCTTATCGCCGGTGGATGGTGCTTCTTCGTTACAGCTGCCTGCTGTATCCTCGGTGTATACGATACAGATCCTTTCACAATGGCTCTCAATATCATCACACCTTGCGTACTTACAGCTCTCGGTGTAATTCTTCCTATCATCAAGAAGAACGAAGTACAGAAGAAGGCTGCAGAAGCAAACGCTTGATTTAAATCAAATATTTAATATGGAAGAGGCTGTCCGCGAAAGCGGGCAGCCTTTTTTTCGCGATAAGGCTTTCATGCGGCCGCTGTGCTTGCACAAGCGGACATATGAAAGACAACGCGGAATCGAACAGCGAAGCTGTGAGATGTGGTGATAAGGCTTTCATGCGGCCGCTGTGCTTGCACAGATGTTAAAACTGTGTCAAAAATGTTCAAAAAACTTAGCCATTGGCGTACGGATTTGTGTATGTTTGCCACAATGGTCGAAATTGCACATATCATAGATGAAAATGTGAACATTAATGCGCATTGTACTGTTAAAATACACATAGAAAGAAGCAATCCTAAGTGCTTAATGATTGAGATTGCACAAATAAAACACCGTTTTCAAACGAAAACGGTCAAAAAGGCTCCCCTCGCTATGCGAAATACAAAGGGAGAACAAAACGGAGGATTTTTATGAAGAAAAGACTTATGGCAGCCGTAATGGCAGGAACTATGGTAGCTTCACTTGCAGCCTGCAGCCCGTCACCTCAGGCTCCTGCAGAGTCAAAGGGTGCTGAACCTTCAGCAACAACCGCTGCACAGGCTGAAGAAAAGAAGGAAGAGACTACAGCAGCTCCTGCCGCAGCTGAAGGAGATAAGACCCTTACAGTTTACGCATGGGACAAGAACTTCAACATCCCTGCACTTCAGGCTGCAGAGGCTGATTATCAGAAGAATGTGGATCCTGAGTTTAAGCTCAACATCATAGAACAGTCTCAGTCATCAGATGTTGAAAATGCAGTTACACTTGCAGGTTCAGCCGGAGACTACAGCACACTTCCTGATATCGTTCTTTTCCAGGATCACTACTTCCAGAAGTATGTAACAGATTTCCCTGAGGCTTGGGCAAGCTTCGAGGGCGCAAGTGTTAACTGGGATGACTTCGGAAAGGAGAAGTTATCATATTCGACCATCGATGGTGTTCACTATGGTATGCCGGTAGACAACGGTACAGTCGTTTTTGCATACAGAACAGATCTTCTTGCAGAAGCAGGCTATACGATCGACGACATGAAGGGTATCTCATGGGATGAGTGGCTTGAGATCGGTAAGAAGGTAAATGAGAAGACAGGAAAGTACCTTCTTTCCATGGATGGTGACGGAAACGACCTTCCATATATGATGCTTCAGGCCGAGGGTGCTTCACAGTTTAAGGATGGAGATATAAATCTTTCAGAGAACGAGGCATTCAAGAAGGTCATCGATGTTATCGTAAGAGGTGTCAAGGAAAACGTTATCTACCTCGCAAACGACTGGGGCGATTACACAGATCAGACTATCGTAGGCGATATGGTTGCAGGTGTTATGAACGGAAACTGGATCATACCGACCATCAAGCAGGTTAAGGACAACTCTGGAAAGTGGGAGATCACAAGCATGCCTACGCTTGAGGGTAAGGGCAAGGAAGGCTTCGCATCAAACGGAGGTTCTTCACTTTACATCACTTCAAACTGCAAGAAGCTTGAGCTCGCTCAGGATTTCCTTGCAAAGACATTCGGATCAGGTTCTGTAGAGACATATGATGCAGCTCTTAAGAACGGCGGCGTTATCACTTGTTCTATTTCAGCAGGTACATCAGCGGTTTACAACGAGGGTGTTGAATACTTCAACAACACACCTATCTATGCCGAGATCGTTAAGATGGGTGCCAATGTTCCTGTTGTAGAGCAGAGCGATTTCCACTATCCGACACGTACACAGGTTGCTGCAGCTATCCAGAGCATCATCAACGGAGCAGATGCAGACTCAGCTATCAAGGATGCTGAGGATCAGGTAAGATTTACTATGCAGGGCTAATGCTTAAAGCTAAGAAACAGTTTTCATAATTCACTCCTATACAGGGCGGGGAGTCACGTGAGATTCCCCGCCCGTTTTTTGCCATAAGGAGAGAATTTTAAAAGGAGGATCCACATGAATACAACAAAAAAAGGGACGAGCGTTCTTGCCAAACAGCATCGCGCAGGATGGTTCTTTTTGCTTCCGGCGACCATAATGATATTTGTTCTAAACTTCTATCCGATGCTTCAGGCCTTTATCATTTCACTGAAAAAGGGGTCACCTGCCGCATTACAGTGGACAACTCCTGTTTTCAACAACTACACACGTATGCTTCAGGACAAGCTTTTCATCCGTTCCATAGGAAACACATTTCTGTATCTTCTGGTTCAGGTTCCCATAATGCTTATCCTCGCGATACTTCTGGCACAGCTTCTCAATAATAAGGATTTAAAATTCCGTGGAATTTTCCGTACGATGGTGTTTCTGCCTTGTGCCACATCACTGGTATCATATGCATTGATTTTTAAATCTTTATTTGCAACACAGGGACTCATAAATTCTGTATTTGTGAATCTGGGAATCTTCAAGGACAACTTTAACTTCCTGGGAACGCCATGGTCAGCCAAGATGGTCATCATCATAGCATTGATATGGAGATGGACAGGCTACAACATGGTCTTCTACCTTGCGGGACTTCAGAATATCGAGTACTCCGTATATGAGGCGGCAAAGATCGACGGTGCCAACGGCTGGGAGACCTTCTGGGGAATCACCGTACCGCTTCTCAGACCTGTTATCGTAATGACATTCATAATGTCTATCAACGGAACACTTCAGCTCTTCGATGAGTCTATGAACCTGACAGGCGGCGGACCTGCGAACTCCACCATCACCATGTCACATTATATCTACAACAACTCCTTCGGACAGGGAGTAGGAAACTTCGGATATTCATCCGCCCTGAGCTTCGTTGTATTTATCATGGTTGCAGTTCTTGCATTTATCAATCTGAAAGTAGGTGACAAACGTGACTAATAATCTTTCTAAGGTAAAAACAAATTCATCCGCTATACAGAAGCGCCTTATACCGACTTACATCTTTTTGACCATATGGTGTATCTTCTCGGTATTTCCGCTGTACTGGATGATAACAGCAGCTACCAATGCTTCCATCGAGATCGCAAAGGGTAAGATCGTCTTCGGAACCTACGCCGCCGAGAATTTCAAAAATCTTCTTGCTGCTGAGCCGCTCTGGAGATCACTCGGCAATTCCTTCAAGTATTCAATCGTTCAGACAGTGCTCTGTCTCTTTGTCTGCTCTCTGGCAGGCTACGGCTTCGAGCTTTACCATGACAGTGTAAAGGACAAGCTTTTCGGAATCCTCCTTCTCGCAATGATGGTTCCGCAAGTTGCAACCATGATCCCGCTTTTCCGTATGGTTTCAGGTGCACATCTCCTTAACACAGTATGGGCATTTATACTTCCTTCTATTTCCACGCCTTTCATGATCATGATGTTCAGACAGAATTCCAGAAACTTCCCTGTAGACATCATGGAGGCAGCGAGACTCGACGGACTTTCAGAGCTGGAGATCTTCTTCCGTATGTATCTCCCTGTAATGAAATCCACATATGCGGCAGCGGCTGTTATCAGCTTTATGAACGCATGGAACTCATATATGTGGCCGAAGGTAGTCATGAATACGGATACCAGTGCCATGAATATGCCAATGCTTATCGCAAACCTTTCCGAAGGTTATACTGTGGATTATGGTCAGCTCATGATGGGCGTACTTTTCTGCTCTGTACCTACCATGATCATATTCTTCATATTACAGAAGCAGTTTGCGGAAGGTATAACAGGTTCAGTCAAGTAAGGCTGGGGAAAGGGTTGTTATGGAAAAGTTTGATTATTCAATAGTAAAGGATCCGAAGGTGTTCAAGATAAACGTCCTTCCTGCAGCATCCGATCATATAGCATACAGAAATGAAGAGGAACTGGCGGCTGGAGATACGAGCCTCCGCTGTTCTCTCAACGGGTTTTGGAAGTTTTCATATGCAAAAAACTATGTGTGCAGCATTCATGATTTCTATAAGGAAGACTATGATGCGCACAGCTGGGAGGATATCAGAGTGCCGGCTCATATACAGATGGAGGGATATGATGTTCCTGCCTATGTAAACACTCAGTATCCATGGGACGGAAGAGAGCAGATCGAGCCGGGAGATATCCCTGAGGATTTCAATCCTGTAGCTTCCTATGTGAAATATTTTACAGTTCCCGAGGCATTTAAGGGTGAACGTCTCTTCATCTCTTTCCAGGGAGTGGAGTCGGGATATGCACTGTGGCTTAACGGTAAATTCGTAGGATACAGTGAGGATACCTTCACTCCAAGTGATTTCGAGCTTACACCATATGTGAAGTCCGGTGAGAATAAGCTTTCGGTTCAGGTATTCAAGTGGACATCCTCAAGCTGGCTGGAGGATCAGGATTTTTATCGTTTCTCAGGAATCTACAGAGATGTTTATCTTTATACAGTTCATAAGGTTCACGCCAATGACTTGAAGGTGAGAGCACTTCCGGACGAAACATTGAAAAAAGCGACTTTTGAGTTTTCTATAGAGCTGGAGGAGGCCACAGGCTCCACAGAATACAGCCTTTCCTACGAAGGGAAGGTGGTCCTGAAGGGTGAAGTCAAGAACATCGCATCCTCACTTAGAGTTACCGGAGGTGTCGAAAATCCGGTGCTCTGGTCCGCAGAAAACCCGGCATTATACATGCTGAAGCTGAAACTCAAGGATGAAAAAGGAGAGATCACAGAGGTCATAGAGCAGCCTGTAGGTTTCCGTCGCTTCGAAATGGTGGACGGCATCATGAAGATAAACGGCCAACGTATAGTATTTAACGGCGTAAACCGTCATGAGTTCTATACGGACAAGGGGCGCGCTGCTGTTACGGAAGAGGACGTAAGAGCTGACGTCATCGCCATGAAGCGTAACAACATCAATGCTGTCCGTACTTCGCATTATCAGAACGCACCATACATCTATCGACTCTGCGATGAGTACGGACTATACATGATCGCGGAGAACAATATGGAGAGCCACGGGATCTGGGACATGATAGCGAGGGGACAGAAGCCGCTGGAGTATGCACTACCAGGAAACCGTGAAGAGTATATTTCTATGCTGAAGGACCGTGTGAACAGCACATACCAGCTTGATAAGAACCATCCTTCGGTCATCATCTGGTCCATCGGAAACGAATCCTTCGGCGGTAAGCTTCCTCTCATGATGGCAGACCAGTTCCGTTCACTGGACAGTGACAGACTGGTACACTATGAGGGTGTAGCTCACGACGAGCGCTATCCGGAAACTACAGATATGTATTCACAGATGTATACCCCGGCAGCGGATATCGAAAAGTATCTTAAGGAGCATACTGACAAGCCTTTCATTCTCTGTGAGTACACTCACTCCATGGGCAACTCCAACGGCGGAATGTTCAAGTATACCGAACTTTCGGACAGGGAGCCGAGATATCAGGGAGGCTTTATCTGGGATTACGTGGATCAGTCCATAAGAACCAGGAACCGCTTCGGAGAAGAGTATCAGGCATACGGCGGAGATTTCGGCGAGAGACCTACGGACTATGAGTTCAGCGGAAACGGTATCATGGACGGAACCCGCAAAGAGTATGGTGGAAAGATGCAGGAGGTACGCTTCTGCTTCCAGACTCTCAGGGTCAATGTTTCCGACGGGAAGATCACTGTTTATAATAGAAATCTCTTTACCGATGCTTCAGCATGGGACTGCATCGTAAGTCTCAAAAAGTACGGAAAAGAGCTTGTGAGAAAGGAACTGAAGGTTGAAGTTGCACCTCTTACGGAAAAGAGCTTCGACTATCCTTTCGAGATACCGGAAGAGGCAGGAGAGTATACTGTTGATGTTTCCTTCCGTTTAAAGAAGGATACCATCTGGGCTGTAAAGGGACATGAGGTCGCCTACGGTCAGGGCATAGTAAGAATCGATGAAGATGAACTTGCAAGGAGACATGAAACAGAGATCAGGAAGCCTTTCAGGGTAGTGAGAGGTTCCGTAAATGTAGGGGTAAAGGGAGAGAACTTTGATATACTTATCTCTACCCTGAGAGGCGGCATCACATCCTATCGCTATGCCGGTAAGGAAATGATAGGAGCAGTGCCTCGCCCTAATTTCTGGAGAGCACCGAATGCCAACGATGACGGAAATCAGATGGCCGCAAGACATGGCATATGGAAGCTGGCAAGTCTCTATCAGACAACTGTACCACAGGCTGCAAAGGAAGATGAGGCATGGGGCAGGGAAGTCATGGCGTACCCTGAAGTCAGGGAGCATGATGACCATGTGGACGTGACATTTAAACACTGGCTCTTCCCGACAGAAAAAGATACCTTTGCAACTGTCACATACAGTGTATACGGAGACGGAACCTGCAGGATCAGCATGGAATATGAGGCTGAAAAAGTTCTTCCTCCGATGCCTGAATTTGGGTATATAATAAAGCTTGATTCGGATTATGATCAGGTGAAGTTTTACGGAAACGGTCCGGAGGAGAACTACTGTGACAGAAACACAGGTTCTAGACTGGGAGTTTACAGAACAACAGCAAAGGATTCCATGGCGCCTTATCTCGTGCCGCAGGAGACCGGAAATCACACTGCAGTACGCTGGGCAGAGGTGACTGACAGAAGAGGTCGTGGAATAAGATTCCGCTCAGTGGGCTTTGACGGTATGGAGTTCTCGGCTATTCCGTATACACCGGAGCAACTCGAGGAGGCAAAGCATCCATACGAGCTTCCCAGAGTCACAAATACTGTAGTCCGCTGCTCCATGAAACAGATGGGAGTTGCGGGAGACGATTCATGGGGTGCAAGGACCCACGAAGAGTTTTTACTTGATAATACTAAAAAGCTTAGCTTTTCTTTTGAATTCAAAGGTATCTGAGCTTCGGGAGTTTTTTATGCCAAAGAAGAAACGGGAAATGCAATATCGCTATTATGAGATGCCGGAGGATTCCTTCGTGCTTCCACTTATGGGACAGACATGGGTGCGGAAGTACGGAGACGGTATCGATTATCTACATTTTCATAATTATATGGAGATAGGCATCTGCCATGAGGGTACCGGTGAAATGCTGTTTGAAGATAAGGCTTATCACTTTGAACCGGGATGCTTTACCATCATTCCTCCGAACTATCCTCATACCACAAATTCAGAACCCGGAACGCTGGGGTTCTGGGAATATCTTTTTGTGGACTGCGAGGGTCTCATAAACTGTATCTTTGAAAAGAAGGAAGATAGTGCCAGGGCCGCCGTAGAAGAACTTTACAGAAGACCCTATTTTTTTGAAAAAGGACAAGGCGAAGCTCTGAAAAATGATATAATGACAGTGTTTCGTGAGCAGAAGGAAAGGAAGCATCTCTTCAAGCAGAAAAGTGATGCTTTTCTCATAGATCTTTTGACGGAAGTGATCCGTATGAACGAGTCCGATACTGAAGTGAAGAGGGAAGACAGTCCTTTGGTGAAGGATGAGGTAGGAGATATGGAACGTCTTATGCCGGCTCTGTCTCATATAAAGACTCATTACATGGATGAGATCTATATCGGTGAGCTTGCTGATCTCTGCGCTCTGTCAGAGACGCACTTCAGACGTTTGTTTAACGAGAATATACACCTTTCTCCTCTTGAGTATGTGAATTCCATCCGCATTCATGAGGCATGCAGAGAACTCAGGACCACAGACAAGCCCATAAGGACAGTGGCATTTGAGACCGGATTCACATCCATTTCCACCTTCCAGAGAAATTTCTTCAAGTTCGTAGGTATGCCTACTCATGAGTGGAGAAATCATCCGGAGAATTACGAGTACAAATTACAACAGTATAAGATAAGCACCTATGAAGGGTGGTAATGTATTCTGTCGGACCTCAATGAAAAGTTCGGGAGACGGCAGCGCCGGAAAGATTTATCAACTTCTAAAAGGATGACATCATGGTCAAAGGAGGCTGTGGCAGATACGATATTCGTGTTTGCCATGGCCTTTTATCATATCTCACATGATAAAATATCATATATCTTCTTCCATATATGCGTAGATGGTTTACATTAAGTCTTTAAAGTCTTAAAGTAATATAAAGAAGAGAATTTTACAGAGCAGGAAAGACTTAAAATATATAAGGATTTTGCTATAGCAGCCATAGGAATATGCATTAGCTGTAAATTAGGACATAGTTTAAAACTGAGACTTAAATTTACACGAGGAATTGCGACTCTAACTGATACGTTAAGGACATGTTTAAAATGTGTCTTTTATAAAAAATATGCAATAAGATGCATAATTCGTAGTGACATGCATAAATATGCACCAAAAGAATACTAAAGCTGCATTTATGCATACTCAGAATGCATATTTGATGCATATAAAAACATGTTGACAAATGCCATTTCAGGACGTACCATTTAAACATATACCGATCAAAAAAGTTATGACGTTTGTTCATACCATAACGAAAAACGGAAAAACGGGAGGAGAAATATGAAAAAGTTATTATCATTAGTAATGACAGGTGTAGTTGCCATGAGTGCATTAACAGCGTGTGGAAGTTCTCAGGGCACAACAACTACGGCAGCGGCAGGTTCAGCAGAGACAGCTGCAGCAGGTAACGCGGGTTCAGGAGCTGCTTCCGGTGAAGAGGTTGTTTTCGGTACAGGTGGAACAACAGGAACATATTATGCAGTTGGCGGTGTTATGGCTACTGTGCTGAATCCTCTTATGAAGAACTCACACCTTACAGTAACATCAACAGGTGCTTCAAAGGCAAATATCCAGCTTATCGATGACGGTGATGCGGATATCGCTATCGTGCAGAACGACGTTATGTCATACGCTCATGACGGTTCAGACCTCTTTGCAGATGAAGGTGCTTATGAGACATTTGCACCTGTAGCAGGTCTTTACGATGAGACAGTTCAGATCATCACATGTACAGATGATATAAAGACAGTTGCAGACCTCAAGGGCAAGACAGTATCTGTAGGTGATGCAGGTTCAGGTGTTGAGTTCAACGCACGTCAGATCCTCGACTCATACGGACTTACATTTGACGATATCAAGGTTGTCAATGCTTCTTTCGGTGATTCAGCGGATTCCCTTAAGGATCAGAAGATCGATGCTGCCTTTATCGTAGCAGGTGCTCCTACAACAGCAGTTGTAGACCTTTCAACAACAAAGGATATTCATCTTGTTGAGCTTGATGATGAGCATATCAAGGGATTACAGAGTAAGTACAACTTCTACACACCGACTACTATTCCTGCAGGTACATACAAGGGCGTTGATGCTGATGCAAAGACTGTTTCAGTAAGAGCTACTATCATCGCATCAACCAAGCTTTCTGAGGATGTTATTTACGAGATGCTGAAGACCATGTTCGATAACAAGGATGCACTTGCAGCAGGTCATGCTAAGTTTGAGCTTCTCAGCCTCGAGGATGCAACAAAGGGTATCAGCATCCCATTCCATCCGGGCGCAAAGAAGTATTATGATGAGCAGGGCATTTCAGTTAACTGATGAATTTTGATTCTGTTAAAAAAATACATGTTTCTGTAGCGGTGATTGCCATTCTGGCAGTTGCCGCTATGGTCGTTATTTATATAGAGACAGTTGGAATAGGATATTTGACTCTTAGGAACGCTTCGGACGGAACACTGTACGGTAGATATCATGTCAAAGTGGGAGATACCTTCGGTGTTGGTTTCATACATTCCGTAAACAAGAGCCCTCTTACGGATTATTATGAAATCAAGGAAGACGGCATATACGTGGAAAAAACCGTTTATTATGGTTTTGGCGCAGGGGTCCAGACAGAGCTTTCAGAGGGGGAAACGCTCACATACGGACCGGACGGAAGCATGATAGTATCCGGATTTGACAGGAAGATGGATGATCTCACCTACTTTGTGGGGACTGTATCTGATCATACATTGACCATAAACGACAAAGAGGGCATAAGCCTGAGAGATCTGTGCGGCAGAAATGCCAGAGTCAGATTCTCATATGAGAAGTGGCGCTTCTTTTGATGCGTGGGCATCGCGGAGTGAGAGGCAGAAACATTGGCACTCACCTTAAAATTACCGATGGAATGGAGGACACAACTTTGGAAGAAAGAACAAAGAACATGACAGAAGCTGTGGAAAGTAAGGAGACGGGTACATTGACACAGGCTGAGCAGTCTCTGGATACACAGGCTGCTGTAGACGAGATCATGAAGAAGTATGATCGTGAGTCAAATACGAGAACCTGGACGGGGGTTCCGGACATCGTGATCAAGGTGCTTCTTGCAGCCTTCTCACTTTTTATGATCTATATGAATCTTTTCGCAGTCTGGGATGAACGTATCAGACGTCCGCTGTTCGTCGGTATAGTTATTCTGTTTATTTTTATTCTTTTCCCCGCAGGAAAGAGTCATCATACAAAGAAGTATAACCGCATCCCGATTTATGACCTGGTGCTTGCGATTCTCGGTTCAGGAAGCTTTTTCTATTTTGTAATCAATAACCGTGAGATCATCAATCACGCAACACGTATCAATCAGACAGAGATCATCCTCGGCGTTATCGGTATACTGGTGCTGGCTGAGTGCTGCCGCCGAGTTACCGGTATTCCTATCGTTATCGTTGCAGGTCTGTTCGTGGTTTATGCATTTACTACAGGTTCTTCACTTCGTAAGATAGTTTACAACCTTTTCTATACAACCACAGGTGTTATCGGAACTCCGATCGGTGTCTGCAGTACATACATCGTGCTTTTCATCATTTTCGGTGCCTTCCTTGAGGCTACCGGTATCTCAGAGTTCTTTATCCAGTGTGCCAATGCTCTTGCCGGATCTGCCACTGGCGGCCCCGCAAAGGTTTCCGTTATCTCCAGTGCACTTTGCGGTATGGTTTCCGGTTCCTCAGTTGGTAATACAGTTACAACAGGTTCAGTTACCATCCCTATGATGAAGGAGACAGGCTTCCCGGGAGATTTCGCGGGAGCAGTTGAGGCGGCTTCATCTACAGGCGGACAGATCATGCCTCCTATCATGGGAGCAGCCGCATTCCTTATGGCTGAGATGATAGGTGTTCCTTACTCAAATATCGTAGTCAGAGCCATACTTCCTGCTATACTTTACTTTACAGGTATTTTCCTCATGGTTCACCTTCGTGCCAAGAGGCTGGGACTCAAGGGTATACCTAAGGAGAATCTTCCTAAGTGGAAGGACCTGCTTCCGAAGATATATCTTCTGATTCCTCTTGCGGCTCTTATCTACCTTATCTGTGCAGGCTACACCATGAGCCGTGCAGCTATCATCGCTACGGTGCTTTGTATCGTAGTCAGCATGTTCGACAAGAACCACCGTATGACTCCGAAGGATATATTTGCAGCCCTCGTTACAGGTGCGAAGAACACACTTTCAATCGCGGCTGCTTGCGGTATTGCCGGAATCATCGCAGGTGTTGTAACTATGACCGGTCTCGGTCAGGTATTTATTTCAGCCATCGTGGGTGTATCACACGGAAATCTGTTTATCGCACTTTTCCTTACCATGCTTTGCTGTATCATCCTCGGAATGGGTGTTCCTACAACAGCTACATACATAATCATGGCTACAACATGTGCGCCTATCCTTACAACAGGTATGGGACTGAATGCACTTAGTGCGAACATGTTTGTATTCTACTTCGGTATCGTTGCTGATATAACACCGCCTGTAGCTCTTGCTGCCTATGCAGGTTCTGCCATCGCGAAGGCTGACCCTATGAAGACGGCGTTCAATGCTACAAGACTTGCTATTGGTGCATTCCTGGTTCCATACATTTTCTCACTGAATCCGGCTATGCTCCTTATCGATACTGACGGAATAGGTGTTGTGATGATCGTTATCACCAGTTTCATCGGAATGTTCGCCATCTCCGCAGCACTTGAAGGATACACCATCAGACCTATCAATATGGTCACACGTATCCTGTGTGCTCTTGCAGGACTTATGATGCTTTATCCCGGAACTATCACGGATATTATCGGTATAGCTATCATTGCTGCCATTATCGGTTTAGAGGTGGTAAGGGGAAAGGGGCCTGAAAAGGCAAAGAAGGTAGCCTGAACGTCATAGCATCATTTGAGATATGCGGATATCTGTTATATGACAGAGTCCGGAGGCTTTTCAACGATTTAAGATTATATTCAGAGAATGCTGTTAAAGACCAGTTTCTGAACAAAGATCACTCTTTGCTCAGAGGCTGGTCTTTCTTTGTATACCTGAAGGAATGGTAAAACGATGAAACAATAACTATACATCAGGTGATTTTATTATTTTTTTAAAAGTAAAGGACGATATATAGATGAATAACATTTTACGCTTCTGCAAAAGCGCCTGATAAATTGAGAAGTATGATCTGAGAGGAATCAACATGGATGATAAAATTATATTCAGAAAAAAGAGTTTAGATCATATATCAAATCCGGAGCAGATCGACGATTACATAAAGATCTCGTCTCCGACCATATGGCTGATACTTGCTGCGATCCTTATCGTACTGGTTGGAAGCATTATCTGGGGTGTCTATGGTGTACTTGCAATTGAGACCCCTGATGGTGTGCAGTACATAGCTCCGATAAGATATCTCTTGAGTTGAAGTTTAAACGGAACAGCTATTATGGAAAAAGAAAAAAAGAAAAAAATAAAACAGCCTGTAAAGGGCAGGGTCGCAAAGGTGCCGGTCATCATGCAGATGGAGGCCCTGGAATGTGGTGCTGCCTGCCTGGCAATGATCCTTGCCTACTATAGAAAATGGATCCCTCTTGAACAGATGAGGGAGGACTGCGGTGTATCCAGAGATGGAGCAAAGGCAGGAAATCTCACAAGAGCAGCCAGATCATATGGGCTCAATGCAAAAGGTTATTTTTACGAGATAAATAACCTGAAAGAGAAGGCGACATTTCCATGTATCATACACTGGGGCTTCAATCATTTTGTGGTGCTCAAAGGATTTCGTGGAAAGAAAGTATATCTAAATGATCCTGCAAAGGGAGATATAATCGTAAGTGATGAGGAATTAGATCTGGAATATACCGGAATCTGTCTGATATTTTCTCCGGGGGAGGAGTTCTGTCCTTCCGGAAAACGAAAGAGTATCATGGAATATGCTTCCGGATATCTGAAGGGAACCGGAGGAACTATAGCTTTTGTTGCGGCAATGACGGCTATCATGTCATTTACAAGTCTGATTTTGACCGGTTTTTCACGTTTCTTCCTGGATGTTATGCTGGGAGGACGGAATCAGGAGCTTTTGATGCCATTTATCATAGCGATGTCGGTTTTTACAGGGATCTTTATACTGTCTGGCTGTATGCGGGCGGTTTTTTCCTATCGTGTCAGAGGAAAGTTTGCCGCTACTGAAAACACTTCTTACTTCTGGCATGTTCTGAGGCTTCCCATGAAGTTTTTTACACAGCGTATGTCGGGAGATATAGAGCAGAGAAGAAAGCAGAGTGCCAATATAGCAAACCAGATGATCGATCTCTTTGCTCCTCTAGCGATAAATATATTTATGCTGATTTTCTATCTGATTGTCATGCTTCAGCACTCGGTGATCATGACCATAGTGGGTGTAGTTTCTGTGGTGCTGAATGTCATTGTGGTATGGCGATGCAGTGTCAGGCAGATCAATGTTTCCCGAGTGCTGCTCAGGGATGCAGCCAAACTGTATGGTGCAACGGTATCGGGTATCAGGACCATAGAAAGTCTGAAAGCCGGAGGAGCTGAAATAGGTTTTTTCAGAAAATGGGCGGGATATCAGGCAGGCATGAATTCTCAGCGAGTACGTTATATAAAGCTGGATTCTTATCTGGGAACTATACCGGAGATCATCATCGCTCTTGTTAACGATATCATCCTTGTGATGGGAGTTTATATGGTCATGATAGAAAAATTCACACCCGGTATGGTGCTGGCTTTTTCCGGTCTTTTGACCAGGTTCTTTACTCCTGCCCAATCTCTTGTTCTGGCGGGGTGGAGACTGCAGGAGATGAAAACACAGATTGAACGTATAGATGATGTCATGAATTATCCGATGGATCCTGTTTTTAATAGTGAAAAAGAGACAGCGGGCAAAGAAAATGAAGAACCGATTAAAAAGCTGACAGGACAGCTGAGTGTTCGTGATCTCAGCTTCGGATATGCGAAACTTTCTCCTCCGTTGATCGAAGGCATAAATCTGGAACTTTATCCCGGTAAAAGTGTAGCATTCGTAGGCGGATCAGGATCCGGAAAAAGTACCATAGGGCGATTGATCTCCGGATTATGTAAGCCCTGGGGCGGAGAGATACTCTATGATGGAAAACATATAGAGGAGATCGACAGAGATGTCTTTACATCATCTGTTGCCGTTGTTAATCAGGATATCATAATGTTTGAGGACACTATATCCAACAACATACGTATGTGGGATCGTTCTATCGAGGATTTCGATATAGTTCTTGCAGCAAGAGATGCGCAGATACATGATGATATCGTTCAGCGTGAAGGAGGTTACCAGCATCGGATGATAGAAGGTGGTCAGGATTTTTCGGGAGGTCAGAAACAGCGAATGGAAATCGCGAGAGTGCTGGCACAGGATCCTACACTTATTATTCTGGACGAAGCGACCAGTACTCTTGATGCAAAGACAGAACATGAGGTGGTTCGTTCCATCAGGAACAGAGGCATTACCAGTATCGTCATAGCGCACCGTTTATCAACTATCCGTGACTGCGACGAAATCATAGTCATCGACCATGGTAAAGTCGTTGAAAGAGGTACCCACAATGAACTTATGGCGAAAAACGGGGTATATTTTGGTCTTGTATCAAATGAATGAGGTGATTTGATGAACCTGTTTGAAGAGCAGATAAACCAGAGAAAAAAGTTTGACAGAGATGTTTTTGAGGAATCCTGTCTTCGTATAGCAGGCTCTATTATGGGCAAGAAGCTTTACACTGCTCTGAATGACGAAAGAAATCAGTCGCAGGATGCCGTAGAAGCTATACTTAAGTATTATCATGTAAAGAAAAGAGAAGTTCCGTATGACATGATAACCTTTGAAGAGATACTGGAATTTCTTCTGCGTCCATCCGGGATATTTACTAGAACTGTGGCGTTAAAAAGCGGCTGGAGATTTGACGCTTACGGAGCGATGCTCACGACATTTAAGAATGGTGGGCAGCCTGTTGCGCTTATTCCTAAGGGAATCAAAGGATATCAGTATCTGGATCCTTCGACCGGGGAGACAAAATCTGTAAACGCGGCGACAGAGGCTCTGTTTTCGAATGAAGCCATCGTATTTTATAAGCCGTTTCCAAATGAAAAGCTGGGGATAAAGGAATTATATGCCTACATCTTTGAAAATATCGGTGTCAAACCGCTTCTGATATATCATTGCATCGTACTGGTCGGAACCTTGATCGGTGCCATACTGCCATATCTTTCAAAGAGTCTGTTTTCTGATGTCATACCTTCGGGACAGTTTACCGGACTTATTGCCGTCTCGGTGTTTATGATTTCTGTTTCACTGGGAAGAGGACTGTTTGGAATCATACAGAAGCTGTACCTGAAAAATATTTCCATAGGCATAAACATGCAGGTGGAAAGCGCGACTATGATGAGGGTGCTTTCGCTGCCTACTTCTTTTTTTAAAGACTATTCATCAGGCGATCTCGCACTTCGTGTAGATTATATGAATGTCCTGGTCTCACAGCTGGTAGAAATGGGTCTGTCGGGGATAGTCACATTTCTCTATTCATTTGTCTATATTTTTCAGCTCTTTTCATTTTCACCGGCTCTGGCATGGCCGGGGTTATGTGTGACTGTTCTGGTACTGCTGGTAAATATTGTGTCAACACATGAACAGGCAAAAATAAGACGTGCGCAGATGGAGCTGGAGGCTAAAGAGAGTGGACTTTCAGTTGCTATGTTTTCCGGTGTTGAGAAGATAAGGCTTTCGGGCGCGGAAAAAAGAGCATTTGCAAAATGGGGCAAAAGTTACGCAGAACAGGCTGGACTGCTCTATGGCCCGCCATTTTTTATAAAGATCAGCACGGTCATAGCTGATGCGATCCCGCTTATCGGGCTTATAGTGATATATTATTCTGCTATAAAATCAGGCGTGAATGTAGGTGAGTTCTATGCCTTCAACACGGCTTTCGGATTTGTGACGGGTGCTTATATGACCCTTCAGATGGTTATCGAACCACTGTCTAGGGTCAAACCCAGTCTCGAAATGGTCAAGCCTATTACTGAGACGCTTCCTGAAGTTTCAGAAGAGAAAACAGTGGTAAAAAAACTGATGGGAGCCATTGAGCTGAGCCATGTTTCGTTCAGGTATAAAGAGAACATGCCCATGATTCTCAATAATCTGAGTCTGAGGATACGGGCTGGACAGTATGTGGCGATAACCGGAAAAACAGGATGCGGGAAGAGTACTTTGCTGAGACTTTTGCTGGGGTTTGAGAAGCCGTTGAAAGGTGCTATCTACTATGACGGACGAAATCTGGATACATTAAATATAAAATCTGTACGTTCAAAGATAGGTACAGTGCTGCAGAACAGTCAGTTGTTTCCGGGAGATATATTTACGAATATAGTTGCGGCACACTCGGAGCTTACAATTGATGATGCCTGGGAGGCTGCGGAGACTGTACAGATCGCGGATGATATCAGAGCTATGCCTATGCAGATGTCTACAATTATCACAGAGGGTGGCGGTAGCATATCAGGCGGTCAGCGGCAGAGACTCATGATAGCCAGAGCTATAGTTTCCAAGCCGAAGATACTTATGTTTGATGAGGCTACCAGCGCGCTGGATAACATAACACAGAAGCAGGTATCAGAATCACTGGACAGGCTTAAATGTACCAGACTCGTCATAGCACACAGGCTTTCCACAGTGAAAAACTGTGACAGGATCATCGTGCTGGATGAAGGTCGTATAGCAGAAGACGGAACATATGAAGAATTGATGGAAAAGAATGGAATCTTTGCGGATCTGTTCAAGCGTCAGATGGTGGAGTGATGAATTCCTGTTTGAGTACAAGCCCAACCTGATAGGCTACGCCTGGTATATTTCACAATATTTATATATACAAAAAAGGTGCGCCTGCAGAGCCGCTGTTCTGACGGGTAATGAGGATAAAAATAGATAAAATCTTCAGTCGGAATTGCTTGGATCTGTGATAAAATACATAGTTAGAAGATATAAAATATAAAACAGGTGACATTATATTATTTGGCTAAGAACATTATTTTTGGGGTTCATATAAAGAGGGAGGAGTAAATATGAATGTGATAGTTTTTACCTGTTCAATGGCGGTCAGCTTTTCTTTGGCTTTTTGGCAAAAGAAAAAGGAAACTTTGGATTTCAAGTTTCTGTTTTATATTTTTATTGCATTTATATTATTCCTGAGTTTCTGTACACAACAGAATGTCGAAGCTGTTAATGATGCAATTGCCGGTATGAATTTAAGCGAAGGTCTGACGCTTTCATTAACTCAGAATTCGTCAATTATCATAGCTATCTTTACTAATATCATTTTTCTTATAAGTTCAAAGCTGTTTGGATTTTTGAACAATTGGTTATATAAGGACAAAAATAAATTCAGTATTTCTAAATATGAGAGGATATGGTTATATATCCTGGCTTTGATTTTTACCCTTCTTAAGGGATATTTGCTTGTGCTTAACAATCATTCCGAAAAAAATGTTTTCACTCCGTATGTGATAGCATTTCTATGTATGATCGTGATTCAGATGATAGAAAATATAGGTAGCTGTAAAGATTTTAATAACTGTATATCTGTGATCAAGACAGAGAGGAAGATGTTTTTATACAGTTTCATTATTTTCATTCTGTTCTGTATATACGAGTTTAATTCTGACAGTATTCCATTAACGATGATAGATGCCATGTGTATAGTGATTGGATACTTAGGCGGAATTGTTATTGCTTTGAATCCGGTATAGAGTATCATAAAAAGACGTATGAAAGGGTCGCCGTATTTGAGGCGACCTTTTGTATGAATATATAAATGATTGTAATGGAGTGGATACCAAAACTCAGCTGTAATAAAGGAGTCTTAAATGGCTGAATGTAGAGTATGTTGCCATCATTGCCAAATCAGTGAAGGCAGACATGGATTTTGTGGTGTCAGGACCTGTAGGGATGGAGTCATCGTTCCAGAGAATTACGGGATGATCACTTCTATCGCTCTTGATCCTGTAGAGAAAAAGCCTCTTCGCAGATTCATGCCGGGAAGTTGGATTCTTTCAGTCGGAAGCTATGGCTGTAACCTACGCTGCCCGTTTTGTCAGAATTATCGAATCTCATGGTCTGTAGAGGCTGAAAACTCTAAACGGGAAGCCCGGTTTGTTGCTCCGGAGTATCTGGCAAAAATAGCGGAAGATCAAAAGAGAAACGGGAATATAGGGGTTGCTTTTACCTATAACGAGCCGTTGATCTCATACGAGTATGTTATGGATACAGCCAGAATACTTGAGAAAAATGGGTTGAAGACTGTGATGGTCACAAATGGAATGGCAGATACTTCTGAAGTCAGTGAGCTGTTTTCGTATATTGATGCCATGAATATAGATCTGAAAGGTTTTACTGACAGATATTATAGTGAAGTGCTGAAGGGCGACCGGAGGATGGTAATGGAGTTCATTATGGAAGCAGTGAAGCACAGCCATGTGGAATTAACGACACTTATTATCCCGGGTGAAAATGACTCAGAGGAAGAGATGGACGAATTAAGTAGATGGGTGAGCAGACTTGATTCGGAAATACCACTTCACATTTCGAGATTTTTTCCAAGGTTTCATATGCAGGACAGATATGCTACTCCGGTAGAAAAGATATATCGTCTGAAAGCTGTGGCGGAAAGGAATTTGAGATATGTGTATACGGGTAACTGCTGAGGATGACATCCGTATTCTATAAAGCATTTAGAAAATAAAATATCTATCAAAGGGAGGTCATATGGTTGATTACGGCTTAAAAGACAGAGTAGTGATAGTTACCGGTGTAAATAATCCTCAGGGGATTGGTGCGGCAACCGCATTTGCTTTTGCCCGGGAAGGAGCAAAGCTTGGGCTGGTATATAAAAAGATATCCCGGGATTATGATAAAGAAAAGACTGATAAAAACGGTCCGGACAGATATTTTGCTGCTAATGCCGGAGATGCGGAAATCGTTGAAAGTAAGCTCAGGAAAATGAATGCGGAATATATCATGATGGAAAGTGATATCAGCGATGAAGATTCCGTAAAGGAAATATATGCTGAGGTGATTAAACGATACGGAAAGGCAGATATTCTTGTTAACAATGCTGCAGATGGCGACATGGATGGAATAGATACCATAGAGACTATCACGAAGACTGTTATAGATGATACATTTGCTGTCAATGTACGCGGAACTATCCTGATGATAAGAGAGTTCATCAGACAACGTGGAGATTACGGAAGGATCATCAATTTTTCGACAGATTCAGCACAGGTCTTTGCGGGGCAGATCACTTATGGTGCAAGTAAGGCAACATTGGAGGCCCTTACCCGGAGTATCTCCCTTGAGGTTGCGAAGTATGGCATCACAGTAAATTGTGTAGCACCGGGCCCCACTCAGACAGGATGGATAGACGAGGAACTGGAAAAAGCTGTTATTCCCCTCATACCTATGGGGAAACTGATACAACCGGAAGATATCGCGGAATCTATTCTGTTCCTCGCCAGCGAGCAGGCAAGATTCCTTACCGGACAGGTGATAAAAGTGTCCGGTGGTCATGCCCTGTGATCCTTTTATAATGTGGGAGGAACGTGAAGTAGCATAGTGCGAGGTCCGATATCGACCTGTGACGTTCTCGTCATAAAGTTCCCAGCCTGAATTCATTTTTGTCCGAGTTATCCTGTTGGAAGTATTCAGGGTATTCATTTGTTATCCTGCTGTCATCAAATTCAGGACGGCGGATATGATGGAGCATGGCGTCAATGGCGTTTTTCTGATCATTTTTTTCAAGAAGTCTTACTATATTTTCGTGCTGCTCGATGGAGCTTTTTGCTGCGGCTTCATCCTGCACGAAAAGAATACGCATGCGATCATAATGTCCGCACTGCTGTTTTATGATATCCCATGACATGGTCTCTTCAACAGCCGCGAATAAAAGACTGTGGAATGTATCATCAGCGTTCAAAAAGCTGACAAAATCACGGTCTTTAACACAGTTTCTTTGCTTTGTGATATTGGCCATCATATTGAAGATGGTCTGTTCTTTTATTTCTGAGGTTCCGTGCTCCATAAATTTACGCACGATTCCAAGCTCCAGACTTTCTCTTAGAAATTTTTCCTGATTTGCACGTTTCAGATTAATCTTTGAAACCGTTGTTTCTTTCTGTGGAATCATCTCCACAAGTCCCTGCTCCTGAAGCTTGAGAAAAGCCTCTCTGACAGGAGTTCTGCTCACATTCAGTTTTGTTGCTATCTCCTGTGTGCTCATGGTCTGTCCGGGCTTAAGGTGCAGTGACAAAATATTCCTTCTGAGCTCTTCATAAACCTGTGTCTGAATTGATTTAGCCATTCTATGATGCCTCCCAACAAAAAGCTAGTATGTTAGTATATTAGCACACGTAAAAACAACTTGTACATAGAGCGTATAAAAAAGTGAGGAAAGTCGATATATTTATGCAATGTGCACAAATTACGAACGGCGAATACATCCAAAATGCAAATAGACCACTAACATACTAACATGCTAGTATGACAGTATGATTTCAATTTTTAAAAGTTTACGGAAAAAAGTAGAAACACTAAGGAGGTAATTATGAAACGATTCACAGCAACTATTCTTGCAGGAACTATGGCGGCTATGTCGCTTATGGGATGCGGCTCAAGTACGGCATCTGCACCGGCCACAACTGCAGCAGCCGCAGGTTCAAAGGAAGAAAATACCACAACCGCAGCGCCAGCACCGGCATCAGCAGGAGGTACTTATACACTTAAAGTAAATACAGCTCTTACGGAGAACGATCCTCTTTACATCGCCCTTACAGATGTATTTGAAAAAACTGTAGAAGAAAAAACCAATGGTGATGTGCAGGTTGAAGTTTACTCAGGATCTCAGCTCGGAAGCGATGAAGATGTTTTGGAGCAGGCATTGGTAGGAGATGCTGTAGGAGTTATCACTGATCCGGGTCGACTCAGTAATTATGTATATAACATTGGCGTACTTCAGGCTCCGTATATCGCAGACAGCTATGAGGATGCCCTTGAGTTATTTGAGACCGATACCTATAAGGGTGTTGCGAAGGAAGTTGAGGACAACGGCTTCAAGATCCTTTCCTTCAACTATTTTCAGGGCGAGCGAGAGCTTTTTACGAAGAATCCTGTAAAGTCTCCTGAGGATCTCAAGGGACAGCGTATTCGTTCATCAGGATCACAGGTAGTTACAAGTACACTTGAAGCTATGGGTGCCAATACTTCTGTCATGGCATGGTCAGAGGCATATCAGGCACTTCAGCAGCAGGTTATCGAGGGTGTTGAGGTTCACCTTTCTGCAGCAGTAGGTTCTTCAATGCAGGAAGTAACAAAGTACCTTGCGTTTACAGGACATCAGCAGCTTCTCACAGGACTTGTTATTTCAGGTTCATGGTTTGATAAGCTTCCTGATGATTATAAGACTATCCTTGAGGATGCAAGCTTTGAGGCCGGCAAGTATGCTTCTGAGCAGGTCATTGCAAGAAATGATGAATATCTGAAGACCTTACAGGACGGCGGGATCGAAGTTGTTGATTGCGACAAGGATGCTTTCAAGAAGGCTTGTGAAAAAGTTTATGATGAACTTAAGTACACAGAGATCAAGGCTCAGCTTGACGCAGAACTTGCGAAGTAAGCATTAGCATTGAAGTAGGAGAACATGATGATTAAAACCATTGAAAATGGACTGAATAAGCTTGAGACCGTGATAGTGTGCGTGGGACTGGCTGTACTGATCATAACGGTTTTTGCAGCAGCGGTACTCAGATTTTTCGGAATCGATATGTCTATGTCGACTGATATTGCCCAGCTGGTTTTTGCATGGGTGAGCTTCATAGGTGCAGATCTTGCGATGCGTAAGAACAAGCACATGGGAGTAGATATGCTTTTGAACAAGTTCCCGCCTTTTCTGCAGAATCTGATATGGGTGTTCAATTATATACTGATCTTTATTTTCCTTGTGGTTGTTACATATTACGGTGTTGATCTTTGCATCAGAAATGCTGCGAGAAAATACCAGACATTATATATCAGCTACTCCTATGCAACTGTAAGTTGTCCCATCGGATGCTTCCTGATGGCTATAACTTCATTAAAGAGATTGGTAGAGCATGCGCACATGCTGCTCTGCCCCACAAAGAGAAATCCTGATGCAAAGGAGGCTGTTGCATGATCTATCTTGGAATTTCATTTTTCGTACTGCTGGCAATCGGCGTTCCTATCGCATTCACTGTAGGTCTTTCTGCCATGGCATACTTCCTTTCCGGACAGGTGCCTATGCAGATCGTGGTACAGAAGATGGTCAGTTCGACACAGTCATTTTCACTTCTTGCAGTCCCCTTTTTCGTTCTTGCAGGAAATCTCATGAACGAGACGGGAATCACTTCAAGACTCATCAAATTCTGTAATCTCGTAACAGGACATATGAGGGGCGGTCTTGCTCAGGTATCAGTGCTTCTTTCATGTCTAATGGGCGGAATTTCCGGTTCAGCTACAGCAGATGCTGCCATGGAGAGCCGTATTCTGGGACCTGATATGGAAAAGCGTGGCTATTCAACCGGTTTTACAGCTGCAATCCTCGCCATGGGCGGTCTCATCACTTCAACTATACCGCCATCACTCGGACTTATCCTCTATGGCGTGACCGGTGAGGTCTCTATAGGAAGATTGTTTTTAGGCGGACTTGTACCGGGGATTCTGATGACAGCCGCTCTCATGATAGCAGTTGCGGTCATCTCAAAGAAAAGAGACTATAAGCCTGAGCATGAGAAATTCCCGTCCCTTCAGGAGGTTTTCAAGGGACTCATCGACAATATCTGGGCGCTTTTGTTCCCTGTTATCCTCATCGTCGGCATACGTTTTGGTATCTTCACACCATCTGAGGCAGGAGCATTTGCAGTAGTATATGCATTGGTGATCGGAATGTTCGTTTATAAGGAGCTGACAGTAAAGAAGCTCATAGAATGTCTATCTACTACGGCAATCGACCTTGCTGTCATTATGTTCATCATCATTTGTTCCAATGCTTTCGGCTATGCCATCGTCACAGGGCGTTTACCGCAGACTCTTGCCACAGCTATCACAGCATTGTCAAACAACAAATATGTAGTGCTCTTTGTTGTCATGCTGTTTGTGTTCTTTGCAGGAATGTTCATGGAGGCAACTGCCAATGTTCTTCTCCTGACACCGATCTTCCTCCCTATCATGCAGAACTACGGGATAGATCCTGTGCACTTCGGAGTCATGTATATGATCCTCATCACCATGGGAGGAATGACACCTCCTATCGGAGTTACTATGTATACGACATGTTCGATTCTGGGATGTTCGGTGGAGACTTATACAAAGGAGTCTATTCCTTTTGTAGCGGCTATCGTGGTACTGCTTGTGCTGCTTGCAGCGTTCCCTCAGCTTGTGCTGTTCCTGCCGAATCTGGTTTACGGCTAAAAGTCTGAATAAAAAATTTGATTGGAGATAAATAGAATGAGATTATCGAGAGAAGAGATACATCAGGAAATAAAGCGTGTTTTTATGAAGTACGGTCTTCCTGAGGATAAGGCTGAGATATGTGCCGGGATTCATACAGAATCGACTTATGACGGCATATATTCCCACGGAATCAACAGAGTAGCCAGATTTGCCGATTATCTTAAGAAGGGATGGGTTTCTCCTGGTGCAGATCCTACCGTAGAGAAGGATCTCGGGGCAGTAAAGATCATCAACGGAAATATGGGGCCGGGAATACTCAATGCACTTTTCAGTGCAGATCAGGCTATGGAGATGGCTGAGAAATACGGCATAGGTATGGTGGGATTAAAGAACACAACTCACTGGATGAGAGGCGGCACCTATGGAAAGTATGTTGCGGAAAAGGGTTATGTAGCCATCATGTGGACCAACACAGAGGCTTGTATGCCGGCATGGGGGTCAAAGGAATGCCGCCTGGGTAACAATCCCTTTGTTATGGCGTGCCCGGGGCCTAAAGATGGTCCCGTGATGCTTCTCGATATGGCGATCAGTCAGTATGCCTACGGAAAGCTTCAGGTGCTTCGTCTCGCAGGAAAGAAGCTGCCTCTTCCCGGTGGATTTGATAAGGACGGAAATATTACCGACGACCCGGGAGCTATAGAAGAATCTATGCGTATTATGCCCATAGGTTACTGGAAGGGCTCGAGCTTTTCAGCCATGCTGGATATTCTGGGCGCGATCTTAAGCGATGGCGTAGGTGCGGCAGATCTCAATGCTTCTGAAAAGGGCTCCTGTGGCGGATGCTCTCAGGTGATGATAGTCATAGATCCTGAGAAGATCTCCGACGGAGATAAGATGAGAGAGACTATTAGAAGAGAGATAGAGTATATCAAGGGTGGAGAGCCTTCTGAAGACAGTAACGGAGTTCATGTGCCGGGTGAGGGCATGGAAAAATTCCATAGGGATCACGACGAGAACGGAATCTTCGTTGACGATTCGGTATGGGAAGAGATAAAGGCATTATGATTCTCTGGGATAGCAGAACAATTGATCCAAGCCCCATTTAAATACTGATTTACGGCGGAAATGGGAAAACTGTTTCCGCTGTTTTATTGAAATAAGGATTTCTATCGGCTGATATGTCATATGAAGGTAAAGCGGAATTGAGCAGGGTTATTTTGCTGCTCGTTTGGAGGATTAGATGATAGTTGATCATATCAAAAATATCGAAAGATATAGAGGAATAGATGATAATGTGCTGAAAGCATTAAGTTACATAAAGGAATTTGCGTCGGATACATCTAGGAAAGATGGAAAGTATGAGCTTGTTCCAGGAGAGATCATACTTCATGTCATTACAAAAGAAACTCACGACAGAAGTGATGCAAGGATGGAGATTCATAAAAATTTCATGGATATACACTACATAATAAAAGGGGCAGAAAGTTGTTATGTATCAGAACTGCCTTCCATGGAGGAGATAGATTACAGTGAAGAGACTGATAATGGATTCTGGGATTGTCAGGATACCGGAAGGATACAGATCAAAGAAGGTGAGTTCTATTCAGTGTGGCCATTGGAGCCCCATTGTCCATTGTGTAATGCCGGTGATGAAAAAAGACTGATCCGAAAGATAATAGCTAAGGTTAAAGTGAACCGGTAAAAGCATTAACGGAAAATTGGTATGATGCCTGTTAGAACAACAGGCTGTGAAGCAGATACTTAGAGTTAATGCCAACATTAACAGAGGAGGGTGTAAAATAATGGAAAAAATAAAGGCAGTTCAGATAGAAAGTCCCGATAAGCTTAGGATCATAGAGATGAATAAACCAAAGATAGATTCCTGCAACAATGTGCTTGTAAAGATAAAGGCTGCTGGGATTTGTGGTTCTGACGTAGGCATTTACAAAGGTACCAATGCGGCAGCAACATATCCCAGAGTCATTGGACATGAAATGGTGGGTGAAGTTGTGGAGACAGATGGTAAAACAGAAAAGATCAAGGTCGGAGACAGAGTTATCATAGATCAGGTTACATCCTGTGGTACATGCTACGCCTGCAGGCATGGAAGACCGAATGTGTGTCAGAACCTTCAGGTAAGAGGTGTTCATATTGATGGCGGATACAGAGAGTATATGGCGGTTCCGGAAGAGGACTGCTATATACTTCCGGAAAAACTACGATATGAAGATGCGGTTCTTATCGAGCCAACTACCATAGCAGTTCAGGCTTGTTCGAGAGCAGAACTAAAGGAAGAGGACGAGCTTCTGATCATAGGCTGTGGTGCGCTTGGAAGCAGAATGCTCAGCATAGCGAGACTTTATGGATGTAAGATAATTGTAGCGGATGTGGTAGACGAAAAGCTGGAAGACGCAAGGAAAAACGGAGCTGACTTTACTATAAATCTGTTAAAGGAAAATATAGAAGAGAAGTGCAAAGAGTACACTACAGAGGCATATGGTCCGACAGTTACTATCGATTGTGCCTGCACTAAGGATTCTCTGGGAACAGCGATAAAGGTGACGGGAAATGCAGGAAGAGTTATCACTATGGGCTTTTCAGTCGCCCCGACAGAAGTGACTAATTTCGGAATCACATCCAAAGAACTGGATATACGTGGATCCAGACTTCAGAACAGAAAATTTCAGGAAGTTATCGATCTTGTTGATGAAGGAAAGATAGATCTGAATAATAAGATATCTCATACCTTTAAGTTCACAGATGCACAGGCGGCTTTTGATTTCAACGATACCCATGATCCGTCTATAAGAAAAATAGTTCTTACAATGGATGAATGATCACTTATATAGCGATTCTGAGGTCTGTTCCAGGATATAGCCATAGTTCATTTCTGACTCCAACGATGCTTGAATAATTCAAAGATTTTTTATAAAAATAATACATATTTGATATAAGTCCAAACTTAATTTATTTAAAATAATCCATGTTATAGTAGCAAAAAAAGCTCCCGGGTTATCATTTTAGATAATCCGGGAGCTTAGTTTCGTCATAATAGGGGAATCGCTCTGTAAAACGATTTTTTAATGCCAGTTATTCTTATGGAAGATATTTGTGTCAATGCTTACTTATCAACAACGTTGACATCCTCAACGCCTGTAACTTCCTGGAACTTCGATTCATCCAGCTGGCTTGGATCCTGGCCGATATAAGCAAGGATACCGCCGTCGATGTAAACTACCTGTCCGTTGATGAAGTCAGATGCAGGTGAAGCAAGGAATACAGCAAGACCCTGAAGATCCTCTGTCTCGCCCCATCTCTGTGCAGGTGTCTTTGAACGGATGAAACGATCGAATGGTGCCATGGAACCATCAGCCTGCTTCTCACGAAGAGCAGCTGTCTGAGGAGTAGCGATATATCCAGGTCCGATAGCGTTGCACTGAATGTTGTACTGACCGTACTCTGAGCATACATTCTTTGTGAGCATCTTGAGACCGCCCTTGGCTGCAGCGTATGCAGATACAGTCTCACGTCCAAGCTCAGACATCATAGAACATGCATTGATGATCTTTCCGGCTTTTTTTGCGATCATTCCAGGGAGAACGGCCTTTGAGCAAAGGAAAGGACCTGTGAGATCTACATTGATAACCTGATCCCACTGCTGCTTTGTCATCTCAGTCATAGGGATTCTCTTGATGATTCCCGCGTTGTTAACGAGGATATCAACGCCGCCGAACTTTTCTTCAACAGTCTTTACGAAAGCATTGACCTGCTCCTCGTTTGTAACATCGCAAACTGCGCCGTAAGCATCGATTCCAGCCTTCTTGTACTCTGCGAGACCTCTGTCAACGAGCTCCTGATTGATATCATTGAAAACGATCTTCTTTGCGCCTGCTTCTGCAAATGCCTTTGCATAAGCAAGTCCCAGCCCGTATGAAGCACCGGTAACCCATGCTACCTTGCCATCGAGTCTGAATTTATCCAAAATTCCTGCCATGATATTATCTCCTTTTTTTTAAAATCTTAATTAATGATAGATTATTCACAATGCCGATTCAAGGGTTTGGAGGCAAAAATGAAAGCGATTTCAAAACTTTGTGAAAAGTGTTGTAAACCGGTTCACTATTTTTGTTTAATTTCATTATGGGTATAATATGATATGGGCATCACAAGTCTGCCTTACGCTTGTGATCTCACAAATAAAGAGAAAAGGAATAAATATATGAAATATCATTTTAAAGCCGGACAGAAGGATATAATTTTGGATGAGGAAACGGCAACCTTCGAGGAGCTTGGATATGAGATCCTGAAGGCTTTCAATATTTACCCTTCCAATATGTTCGAATTTGAGTTTGAAGACGGAGAATTTACCAGCTCAACAGATTTTCCGGGGACAAGTGACGATGACGGACAGGTGGCTATAGCCTCTAAAATAAAAGATAAAGGACTGAAACCCGGAGATCAGTTTATGTTTATGTACGATTATTCAAATGAATGGACAAGAACAGTGAAATTTATCAAATTTGAATAACAGATTATTTTTTCAAAAAGGGGCTTATCTTGCTTATACCATCCTGAATGATGCCGAATTTTTTTATAAAAAGTTTATTTATAAATGCATAATTCAGAGACGAGGAGGCAAAAATATGCAGATCACAACTTTTAACCCCATGATCCTTTCAAGCCATGCAGATGATATCATCAAGCTCTTTGAAGAGCTGGGCTTTGAGAAACGTCACACAGTTGATAATGTAGATAATAAAGACATTACCAGTGTCCGCATGAAGGATGCCAATGGCTTCCATCTTGATGTAGCACAGATTCATGCAGAGAAGGACATCACTACCATGCGTATGAATGTTCGTGACTTTGATGAAGCTTATGCATTTCTGAAGGATCACGGATTCAAAAATGCTACCGGAGAAGATCATACTGTAGAATCAGAGCATGCGAAGTCCTGCCTTATGATCTCGGAAAGCGGATTCTCTATTCAGCTTACACAGCATATCAGAAAAGAAGATCGGTGATATGATTCGGCAAATATTACAAAATTAAATACAAAAGCCGCGCAGGGACTATCTGTTTGTTATAACAGATAGTCCTTTTTGATAGATTACAAGCATAACTCGGTGTGATACGATGCTCATATAAAATTATGTAAAGTTATAGCCATGTCGTTAAAAATCAGTATAGGGGAGAATAAGACCATGACTAATATTCTTGAAGACATCGCTGAACATACGAGAAAGCGAGTGGAAAAGGCAAAGAAAATTGTTTCTCCGCAGGAGATGAAGCAGAGGGCAGAAAAGCTGAACTGCAATACAGGTTTTCCATTTGAGAAAGCCCTGAAGGAACCGGGTATCAGTTTTATCTGTGAGTGTAAAAAGGCTTCACCCTCCAAGGGACTTATAGCAGTTGATTTTCCATATCTTAAGATAGCATATGAATATGAGAAAGCCGGAGCCACTGCTATTTCTGTGCTCACTGAGCCGAAGTGGTTCAAGGGAAGTAATGAATATCTCCGACAGATCGCAGAGACAGTGAAGCTGCCCTGTCTCAGAAAGGATTTCACTATTGATCCTTATATGATTTATGAGGCGAAGGTTCTCGGAGCCCAGATCATACTTCTCATTTGTGCGCTCCTTGATGAGGATACCATGAGAGAATATATCAAAATCGCGGATAGTCTCGGACTATCAGCCATTTGTGAGGCTCATGACGAGGATGAGGTGAAAAAGGCAGTCCGTGCCGGAGCCAGAATCATAGGCGTCAATAATCGCAATCTGAAGGATTTCACAGTTGATATCCATAACAGCATTAATCTCAGAAAGGATGTGCCTGAGGATATACTTTTTATTGCAGAAAGCGGTATAACGAGTCATGAGGATATAGAGGTTCTTGAGGAGGGTAATGTTAACGGCGTGCTCATTGGTGAGACCCTCATGAGAGCTCAGGACAAAAAGGCTATGCTGAATGAACTCAGGTACGGCCCGTTCGTGGAAAAAATCGTCAGCTGAGCAGGCACATACTTTGAAAATTAAAACCATCAAATAAAAGAAAGGTCAGATTTTTACAATTTCTGTGGAATACAGTTGTGTAAAAATCTGACTTTTTATTCTCTTTTTGATTAATTGACTGTAAGACTTAATTCAGAAAATCGCAGATTTATCGAGAATATACTGTGTTATACTATACGATGAAAAAAATATTTTCTGAGAATATTCAGAAAACTTAATGAGGGGGCAAAGTATGTTTTGCAAAAAATGTGGTAAAGAGATGCCGGATGATACAAAGTTCTGTCCGGTTTGCGGAGAACCTGTCAATTCAGTGAATTTAAAGGATCTCGGACAGGGTGCGGTGAATGCGGCTAACAGCGCTTTCAATGATGCTGAGAATGAGCTTCGAACTGCGGCTCAGGATGTTGCCAACGGTTTCAGCGGCAACACAGGAACTTACAACGCAAACAATGGAAATAACGGAGGTTCATATATGGGCGGAAGACTCAAGGAAGACAGAAGTATATGGATGTATATCCTTCTTTCCATCGTAACCTGCGGTATCTATTCACTTTACTTTTTATATAAGCTGATTCAGGATGTAAACATCGCGATGGCAGGAGACGGAGAAGAGACAGCGGGCTTAGTGAAGTATATCCTTCTTTCTGTTATTACCTGTGGCATTTACGGATGGTACTGGCAGTATTGTCTCGGAAACAGACTTGCAAACAACGCTCCACGTTATGGTATGAATTTCCAGGAGAATGGTACAACTATTCTTTTATGGACTGTTTTAGGTTCATTCCTCTGCGGTCTTGGTCCGATTATCGCATGGAGCATCATCATCAAGAACACTAATGCTATCTGTGCCGGTTACAACAGATCAAACGGACTTTGATGTATCCGATGTAATTTCATAGGCTGATTTATAATTGCTGAACCGTATCCCTTATTGGAAAAGGGATACGGTTTTTTGATAATGAGCAGACAAAAAATATTATGAAAATATAAATAGAAGGTTATCGTTGATATAAAATATCAGCATCCTGAGTTAATTAAATGCGATTGACAATTTTATTCAAAAGTTTTATCGTAAATAGAAAGTTAATAGTTTAAACCGTTGAAGCGGAGATTAAACTATGTATGCTCCCACAGAGAGTCGGCGATGGTGAGAATCCGGCAGAACACAGCATAGCAAATGGACCGCTAAGGGCACAATGAAAAGCAGAAAAGGATTTCGATGTATCGATAGGCTTCGTTTTATGAGAAGCGGGATATATCGAGTGAATCTAAAAGTACTGCTGAGTATCCTGTGACGTGAGACATACGTTAGTTGTCGGAGATATGTTGGTATCTCGCAAAGCGCACGATTCATTTATCGTGAAACAGGGTGGCACCGCGATTATTCGTCCCTGACAGAGTCTTTTATAGTGACTTTGTCAGGGATTTTTTTATACACCTATGCAAGGCGAGATGATTTTTCAAAAAGGGTATATCCCGGAAGGAGATAAAAATGATCAAGAATGCTATTGAAAAGATTGCAACTTTAAAAGGTGATTTAACTTACGACGAGGCTTATCAGGTCATGACAGAGATCATGACAGGACAGACGACTCCTACACAGAATGCGGCGTTCCTTGCAGCCCTTTCCACAAAGTCTACGAAGGCTGAGACTATAGACGAGATCTCGGGCTGCGCAGCTGCCATGAGAAATCAGGCCACACAGGTTCCGCATCCCGGAATGGAAGTTCTGGAGATCGTAGGAACAGGCGGAGACGGTGCACACAGTTTCAATATTTCTACCACCGCAGCCATGGTCATAGCCGCAGCAGGCATCAAAGTTGCAAAGCATGGAAACCGTGCAGCATCTTCACTGTCAGGAACAGCTGACTGTCAGGAGGCCCTGGGAGTAAATATCCAGCAGGATGTTGAAAAGGCTCAGCAGCTTCTCAAGGATGTAGGCATTTGCTTCCTCTTCGCTCAGAAGTATCACGCAGCCATGAAATATGTAGGCCCTATCCGTAAGGAGCTCGGCTTCAGAACAGTCTTCAATATCCTCGGACCTCTTACAAACCCGGCAAATCCTGACATGTTCCTTCTCGGAGTTTACGACGAGTATCTGGTAGAGCCTGTTGCCAAGGTTCTGGACAAGCTTGGAGTTAAGAGAGCCTTCGTAGTATACGGTCAGGACAGAATGGATGAGATTTCCGCATCAGCGCCTACAACTATCTGCGAATTAAGAGACGGCTACTACAGAACAACGGTTATAAAGCCTGAGGATTTCGGTCTCGAGAGAGGTAAAAAGGAAGACATCGTAGGCGGTACAGCAGAAGAGAATGCAAAGATCACAAGAGGGATCCTGAACGGTGAGATAAAGGGCACAAAGAGAAATGCAGTACTCCTTAACGCCGGTGCAGCCATCTATGTAGGCGGCAAGACCGATTCCATAGCTTCAGGTGTAAAGCTTGCAGCAGAACTCATTGATAATGGTTCAGCTCTTAAAAAGCTTGATGAATATATCAAGTGCAGCAACGAGTGAGGATATATGACGAAGGTAAAGATCTGCGGCTTAAGGCGGCAGGAGGATATAGAAGCCGTGAACCGGCTGAAACCTGAGTACATCGGCTTTGTCTTCTATGAAAAAAGCAGGAGGAATGTGACAGAGGATGAGGCTATGGTTCTTAGGAAGGCATTGGACCCTGACATAATTTCCGTCGGTGTTTTCGTGGATGCGGAGCCGGAGCTGATCCTCAGGCTTATGAGAAAAGGGATAATATCTATCGCCCAGCTCCATGGTCACGAGTCAGAGGAATATATTGAGAAGCTGAAGCGCAAAGCTGTTTCTGATGAGTCGGATAGTGAATCCGGAGGCTGTGAGTCTACAATTGGAAGAGGTTGCAGCATCATGAAAGCATATCTGGTGAAATCAGAACAGGACCTTGCAGCCGCCCGGGAGACAAATGCGGACTATATCCTATTTGACAATGGCCTGGGCTCCGGCGAGAGCTTTGACTGGAATATACTTAGGGATTTCCCGAAACCATATTTTCTGGCCGGAGGACTGTCGGATGCCAATGTTTCCGACGCCATACAGAGACTTTCCCCATATGCTGTGGATATCAGCTCTGGAGTTGAAACTGACGGATTCAAGGATCCGGATAAAATTAAATCATTTATTGATGCGGTAAGGAGAAAAAACTATGTCTGATACAAAAGGAAGATTTGGTGTTCATGGCGGACAGTACATACCTGAGACACTTATGAATGCTGTTATCGAACTTGAAGAGGCTTACAACAAATACAAGGATGACCCTGAGTTCAACAGAGAGCTCATTGAACTTTACAACGAATATGCCAATCGTCCGTCGAGACTTTACTATGCAAAGAGACTTACCGAGGATCTGGGCGGTGCGAAGATCTACTTAAAGAGAGAGGATCTTAACCACACAGGTGCCCACAAGATAAATAACTGTCTCGGACAGGCACTTCTCGCAAAGAAGATGGGAAAGACCCGTCTCATCGCGGAGACAGGTGCAGGTCAGCACGGTGTTGCCACAGCAACAGTTGCTGCACTTCTCGACATGGAGTGTGTTGTGTTTATGGGCAAGGAGGATATGGAGAGACAGGCTCTCAATGTCTACAAGATGCGTCTCCTCGGTTCGGAGGTGGTACCGGTAACAACAGGAACCGGAACCCTTAAGGATGCAGTATCTCAGGCCATGAGAGAGTGGACATCAAGGATCGCGGATACTCATTACTGCTTAGGATCTGTTATGGGACCTCACCCGTTCCCCACTATAGTAAGAGACTTCCAGGCAGTCATTTCCAGAGAGATAAAGGAGCAGATGCTTGAAAAGGAAGGACGTCTTCCGGATGCAGTTATCGCCTGTGTAGGAGGCGGCTCCAATGCCATCGGTTCCTTCTATCATTTTATAGAGGATAAGGATGTGCGCCTCATAGGCTGTGAGGCAGCGGGCAGAGGCATTGACACCTTCGAGACAGCTGCCACCATCAATACAGGAAGGCTCGGAATCTTCCACGGTATGAAGTCATATTTCTGTCAGAATGAGTACGGACAGATCGCTCCTGTTTACTCTATTTCAGCCGGACTTGACTATCCGGGAATCGGACCTGAGCATGCATATCTTCATGACATCGGACGCGCTGAGTATGTGGCTGTCACCGATGATGAGGCGGTGGATGCATTTGAATACCTCTCAAAAATAGAGGGAATCATCCCTGCCATTGAGTCATCCCATGCACTTGCCTATGCGAAAAAGCTGGCACCTGCCATGGGCAAGGACAAGATTATCGTTGTGACTGTTTCCGGAAGAGGAGATAAGGACTGTGCGGCCATTGCGCGTTACAGAGGGGAGGATATCACAGAATGAGCAGGATTACAGAAGCATTTAAGGACCATAAGGCATTTATTCCATTTATAACTTGCGGCGACCCTGACCTGGAGACCACCAAAGCGTGCGTTCTCGAGATGGCAAAGAACGGTGCGGATATCATCGAGCTGGGAATTCCCTTTTCAGACCCTACCGCAGAGGGACCTGTCATCATGGAGGCTGACAACAGAGCGCTTTCCGGCGGTGTGACTACGGATCAGATCTTTGAATTTACAAAGGAATTAAGCCGCGAGGTTTCGGTTCCCTTCATTTATATGACTTATGCCAATGTTGTCTTCTCTTACGGCATCGAAAAATTCATGAAGGAGGCTTCCCTGGCAGGTGTGAGCGGACTGATCCTTCCGGATGTGCCATACGAGGAGAAGAGGGATTTTTCGGAGATCTGTGACAAATACGGAATAGAGCTTATCTCCATGATCGCCCCTACATCAGAGGACAGAATACAGATGATCGCAAAGGAAGCAAAGGGTTATATCTACGTTGTTTCTTCTCTCGGAGTTACCGGAGAGCGTTCAAGCATCTCGACAGACATAGGATCCATGGTAAAGCTTGTCAAGGAAAATACTTCTGTTCCATGTGCTGTTGGATTCGGAATCTCGAATCCCGAGCAGGCAGCAGCCATGGCGGGTTTCAGTGACGGTGCCATCGTAGGTTCCGCCATCGTAAAGATCATAGCAAAAGATGGAAAGAACGCACCTCAGAAGGTCGGGGAGTTCGTAAAGGCTATGGCTGATGCTGTTCATAAGGCCTGATCAGGCATAGGTGAAGCAGGGTAAAGATAAGGCATATTTATGGTTTCATCCCATAAAGCGTGATGGTATCGACACATCAGATAAACTATGGTACACTATCTCGGTATGCGAGTTTAAAAGGAAAGTTTTTAACGGATTTCGGATATGTAGACATTAGCATGATCCGGAAAAGATCCGATTAGGAACCCAGGAGGTTATTATATATGGCAGATTATACCGAGAGAGCCAATGAAAAACTGATGGAGGCTATCTCCAGGATAAAGGAATCACAGGGCAATGACAAGGAAGCTCAGGATATATTGGAAGCTGAGCTTATGAACAACGCCGAGTTCATGATGCCTGTTATGATCGCAAACGAAGAGTCTGCAGAGGACAGAAAGCTCCTTTACGGAGTTACAGCTATGAAGGATGGTCGTCCTTTCTACATGCTTTTCACAAGCAAGGAAAAGCTTAAGGGCTGGAACAGAGAGGGAAAGCGTGTTAGAACAGTTATCAACAAGTTCCCTATGATCGCCGATCTTGCTTACGGTGACGAGCGTATCTTCGGTCTGGTTGTTAATCCGGGAACAGACAATTTTATGATCGGACGTGCGGCTATCACTGATCTTCGTGCAAGGATCAGAGGTGAAGAGCTGGGTCTTAAGGGTGAGCAGTCAAGCGTTGATGAGGATGTACAGTTCCAGAACGTTCGTGAGGACGAGGTTTCCGAGGAGCTTAGAAATTCTCTTATCATGGCTATGAGAAACGATCCTAAGATCGTAAAGGGATATTTCAGAGATATGGTGAGAAACGGTCATCTCGATTATGTTGTTATCATCGACCACACAGGAACCATGGAGGAGTCCTTCCCTAAGATCATGAGCATTTGCAAGCATCATTCACATGACAGGAGTGTTGCACTTATTTCATCCAAGGCACCTATCGCTGCGAAGGCTATAGATGGTGTAAAGCCTATTTACACAGTCTGATGAAAAAAGATTCCCGATTCGATGCTTAATTTGGGCATTGTATTTCAAGGTAGTCTTGACAAATGTATACATACACTAGTAAAATTCATATACTTACAACAACTAAGTATTTATTTCAGAAAGAGGTGTTGGAATGAAGCATATCATTACATTAAATACCAGAGACATGAAGAGATCAGAAGAGAAGGGCGGATGCGGCGAGTGCCAGACATCTTGCCAGTCAGCTTGTAAGACAAGCTGCGGTATTGCAAACCAGCAGTGCGAGAACAAGAACGCTTGATTTTTCAGGTTCGCGAGGCCGGGGCATAATGCTCCGGCATTTTTATTGTATAAGTCCAGTGCCATGCGGCTGTGCATCTGGAAAGCTTGCTTTCCAGGATGCACAGACATATGACACGTAGGACTTATACATTATTGATTTTATTATTATTTAGGGAGATTTAATGATTCATCAGTATAAATTAAATGGTTACAATATAGTGCTTGACGTATACAGCGCAAGCGTACACGTTACCGATGACCTTGCATATGATGCCATCCACCTTATAGATGAGGGAAAGTCTGTCGAAGAGGCAAAGAAGGAACTTGCTAAGATGCATCAGGATGCAACAGAGGAAGATCTTGATGATACTTTTTCAGATATCCAGGAGCTGACAGACAGCGGAAAACTTTTCACAAAGGATATTTATGAAAAGGCTGCCGGCTATTTGAAAAAGCAGACAACAGTGGTGAAGGCACTTTGTCTTCTTGTAGCACATACATGTAACCTTAACTGCAGCTACTGCTTTGCATCACAGGGTAAGTTCAAGGGTGACGAAGGTCTCATGACTTTTGAGACAGCCAAGAGAGCTATCGATTTCCTCGTCGAGAATTCAGGAAACCGTCGCAATCTTGAAGTGGATTTCTTCGGTGGTGAGCCTCTGGTTAACTTTGATGTATGTAAGAAGACTGTTGAGTATGCGAGATCCATCGAGAAGCAGCACAACAAGAATTTCCGTTTCACTCTTACAACAAACGGTGTCAATGTTACAGACGAGGTCATAGAGTGGGCAAACAAGGAGTGCTACAACGTCGTTCTTTCTCTCGATGGACGTAAGGAAGTAAACGACAGATTCCGCGTGAACCGTGCAGGACAGGGCTCCTATGACCGTATCGTTCCGAACTTCCAGAAGTTTGTAGAGGCCCGCGGTGATAAGAACTACTACATGAGAGGAACCTTCTCTCACTTCAATACAGATTTCACAAAGGATATCTTCCATATGGCTGATGACCTCGGATTTACAGAGCTTTCCATGGAGCCTGTTGTTACAGAACCATCCAGCCCAAGTGCTCTTACAGAGGAAGATCTTCCTGTTCTCTACGAGCAGTATGAGATCCTTGCAAAGGACATGCTCCGCAGAGAGAAGGATGGCAAGCCGATAACATTCTACCACTATATGATCGACCTTGAGCATGGTCCATGTGTATACAAGCGCGTATCAGGCTGCGGCTCAGGAACAGAGTACATGGCAGTAACGGCATGGGGTGATCTCTATCCATGCCATCAGTTCGTAAACGATCCTGAGTATAAGCTCGGTAATGTTTTCGATGGTGTAGATCGTCATGATCTTGTAGATACCTTCAAGGAGTGCAATGTTTACTCACGTCCTGAGTGTAAGGAATGCTGGGCAAGAATGTACTGTGCAGGCGGCTGTTCTGCCAATGCTCTTCACGCTACAGGTGACATCAAGGGTGTTTATGAGTACGGCTGCAAGCTGTTCCGCAAGCGTATGGAGTGTGCCCTTATGATGAAGGTGGCTGAAGCTGAGATGGCACAGGAACAGGAAAATGAAGCGTAAACAGAGCTTGTTTGAAAATCTGAAACTATATATTGAAAAGGGCATATATCCTTTGCACATGCCGGGACACAAGAGACGGATACACACACCCGGATTCTCCTCACTTTATGATTTCACAGAGGTAGAGGGAACGGATGATCTCCATCATGCGGAAGGCATACTGAAGGATTCCATGGAACGTACTGCCGGTTTATTCGGAGCAGACAGAAGCATTTATCTGGTAAACGGCAGTACATCAGGAAACCTCATCGGTGTCAGCGCGATATGCCCTATTAACGGGGAACTGATCGTGGCGAGAAATTGCCATAGATCAGTTTTTCATGCATTAGAGCTGAGAAATATCACTGCTCACTTTGTGTATCCTGAATTCGACCACGATTTCGGAATATTCGGAGGGGTATCCCCTGAAGCCGTTGAGAAAATGTTTCAGAAGTACCCGGATTCCTGCGGAGTCGTTATTACCAGTCCTACCTATGAAGGTGTTGTTTCCGATATCGCCGCTATCGCTTCTGTCTGTCACAGACACGGTGCGATCCTTTTTGTGGACGAGGCCCATGGAGCTCATTTCGGTCTGGTTAAGTCCGCCGGATTTCCGGAAAATGCTATAAGGCTTGGTGCGGATCTTTCTGTTCAGTCTGCTCACAAGACTCTTACAGGGCTTACCCAGACTGCTTTTCTTCATATGAAAAACGGTCTTGTGAAAACAGAAAATATAGAGAGGTTTCTGGATATATTTATAACCTCGTCTCCGTCCTATCCGCTGATGCTGTCTCTTGATGATTGTACGGAAATGGTGATGAATGAAGGAGAGAAGGTTTTCGGTAACTGGGCTGAAACACTGAGGCTCTTTGATGAAAAGATCATGTCTCTTCGTCATTTCAGGGTCCTTTGCCATGGAACGGACAGCTTACAAAAGCATGGATTCTTTGATTTTGATAAAAGTAAGCTTATGGTGAACTGCAGGGATACACATATGGATGGGGAACGATTCATGGAGATCATGAGGGAGAGGTTCGGCTTTGAACTTGAGATGCAGCTTTCGGACAATGCTCTCGCCATGACCGGACCGGGGGATGACAGAGAGCAGATACTTAGATTTGCAGATGCTGTCCTCACACTTGACCGGGAAGAGGAGCGCGGGAATATTTTCAGTGATCGTTCGGAAGGTATGAGCCTTATGTCCATGGACCTTTGTCAGGCTGTTACTATTCAGTGTGCAGTTGAGGCGGAATCTGAGGAAGTTGATATTTCGGAAGCTTCAGGCAGGATATCTTCGGAGTATGTTTACTGTTATCCACCCGGGGTGCCTGTTGTGGTGCCGGGAGAGACATTGGACGAAAACTGTGTTGAGGGTCTTTTGAAACTGTTCAAAAATGGATACAAGCTTCATTTCACCAAGTCATCGCCATATCAAAAAGTTATAGCATGTATTAAAGCTGATAAAAAATGATAAGAAATTAACTTTTGTTGACTATAAACCTCTTTGAGCTTAAATTATTCAGTGTTCGCAATTTAATGGCAAATTTTACTACTCGCACCGATATAAATAACGTTTACAGATCAGGGAGGAAAAATTATGGCTGTACATGTTTTAGAAGAAGCAAATCGTTGTCTTCAGTGTAAAAATCCACGTTGCCGCACCGGCTGTCCTATCAATACAAACATTCCGGAGATGATCAGACTTCTTAAGAATGAGCAGATGATGGATGCTGCTGTTATGCTTTTTAACAACAATCCGCTTTCAATCGTATGTTCACTTGTCTGTGACCATGAAAAGCAGTGTGAAGGTCATTGTGTTCGTGGAATAAAGGAATCTCCCGTACATATCTCTGCAATAGAGAATTATATTTCCGATTCCTGCTTTGAGCGTATAAAGCTTGAGAAGAAGCCTTTCAATGGAAAGAGAGTAGCTGTTATCGGCGGAGGTCCGGCAGGAATAACCATTGCTGTTCTTCTTGCCCAGAAGGGATATAAGATAACTATCTTTGAGGGGAGAGAGAAGCTTGGCGGCGTTCTGAGATACGGTATTCCGGAGTTCCGTCTTCCGAGGACTATTCTTGACCGTTATGCTGACAGACTTCACGAGTTAGGCATTCTTTTCCGTCCTAACTTCAATATCGGAGGTTCAACAAGCATAAAGGATCTCTTTGCTGATGGATACAGCTCTGTATTTATCGGAACAGGAGCATGGCGCCCCAGACATCTCCGCATACCGGGTGAGACATTTGGTAATGTAGCTTATGCTATAAATTATCTTACAAATCCTGATGCATACCATATCGGAGAAAATGTGGCTATCATCGGAGCCGGTAATGCAGCTATGGATGCAGCGCGTACAGCTATCCGTAAGGGTGCAAGAAACGTAACTGTTTATGCCAGAAGAGATACTGCTGCGGCATCGGTTAAGGAAATCGAGTATGCAAAGCTTGATGGTGTCAAGTTCGAGTTCTGCAAGGCTCCTCTTGAGATAAAGGATGAGTCTGTAGTTATGGCTCCTGTAACATTCGATGAGGATGGAAAGAGCACTATACATGAGGAGAGTGCAGAGGAGATCCCTTGTGATTTCGTTATCATCTCTGTTTCACAGGTTCCGAAGGACCGTCTTGTATCGAGAGACAAAGAGCTTAAGCTCAACGACAGGGGTACTCTTGAAACAGACGAGAACGGTGAGACAACCATGCCGGGTGTATTTGCATCAGGAGACGTTGTAACAGGCGCAAAGACAGTAGTGGCTGCTGTCAATGTCTCAAAGCAGATCGCTGATGACATGGACAAGTACATGCAGGGACTTCTCAAGTGATATGCTGTTGCTTCATAAATCATTTGAAATATAAAAAGTTAAACCTCCGGCAGGAGAAAGAGAAGAGGCTCTTTCTCCTGCCGGAGGTTTTTGTTTATGAGAATGAGATAATATCCTGCTGATTTCCGGCAGGATATTTTTCTGAAAATGAATCATAGTTTGCTTCGTTTTTTCTGAACGAACATTTATTTGCAGAACGTTTATTTACCGAACAAATATTCAAAAACAACTGTTTACAAAAAGTTTGTTCGGTGTTAAAATACAAACATCGAAATTGATACGGAGGCAAACGTCATGAGAATCAATATGAAAACCTTTGAATTTGTAGTCGATTTTTTGTTAGTACTTGGCCTTATAGCATCACTTTGCCAGTTCAATGAAGTCAGATATCTGGGGTATGCCATCAGCGGTGTAAGCATTTATCTCATCTATCAGATCGAAAAGGAAATCGAAAGACAGAGACACAGAGCTAGATTTCACAGACGTATATACAGGATCATCGAGCGCAGACTGTTCTCATGACAACAGACCGTTCTGCGGTTCTGGTCGCATATATCTCACATAAAAAAGGCGTCCTGTTCATATGAAGAACAAGACGCCATGCTATTCAAGCTGATTATTTAACTGGCTTCCGGTACTCAAATCATGAGAGTCAGTTCCAGGAAATATATACATCTGCTTTTTCTTCGAGATCGTTCTCTTTTATATATTCCTCTTCCTTTGGGATCCATTCGTTTTTGAATCTTTCTATGATCTCATTGTTTTCCCCGATACGGGCCTTTATGTTTTCTAACTGTGATTCCTCGTTGATGTCGCAGAATATCCTGAGCTGATACGGCTCACCGAAGTATGGGTGCTGACTGTATGAACCCTCGATTATATTTATTCGTTTCGGTTTTATGATCTGTTCTTTTTCTTTGTCTATCACCATCGTTTTGCAGTCGAAGGGACGATAGGTAACAGGATCTCCGTACCATAGAGGTATCAGTACTTCTTCACGAAATCTTTCATAATCCACATTACCACCGACTTCAGATAGTCTTTCATCAGTTCTCTGGTGGCTCTGAAGGAAGAAATCATCCAGATGAAATACGTTCGCATCGAACTTTTTACTCAGGAACTCGGCAAGAGTGGTTTTGCCGCTGCCTGAACGTCCGTCTATCGCTATCATCAGGACCTCTTCGTCCATGTAATCTTCATCTTCGAGTAAATCGTTTATGGCATCAACTGCGGGTTGAAAACGTCTCATTTTGATATCTGTTATTTCCATTGAGTTTTCTCCTAAAAATACTGTTTTCCATGATATAATAAAACGCGGCTCAAAAGCCGATACTGGAACGCCGGGCATTTTGCCGTCATTTACGGTGTCGAAAGTATATCTCAGCTTTTGTGCAGACACAAGTGTGAAGCGAATTTATGACACTTGTATCATTTATCATAATATGTATTTTTTTAGAGGAAAACAAGCTGATGAATATTGTTGAAATTATCACGAAGGAGCTCGGTATCACCAGAGTTCATGCTGAAGCAGTCATAAAGCTGATCGATGAAGGAAATACCATACCTTTCATCGCCAGATATCGTAAGGAAGCTACAGGCGCTATGCATGATGATGTGCTTCGTGCTTTTGATGAGCGTTTAAAGTATCTTCGTAATCTTGAAGATCGTAAGAACACTATCCTCGCTTCCATTGAGGAGCAGGGAAAGCTTACTGATGAACTCAGAAAGCAGATAGATGAGGCTGAGACAGCTGTAAAGCTTGAAGATATTTATCGACCTTACAAACCTAAGCGCAGAACCAGAGCTATGATTGCAAAGGAAAGAGGTCTGGAGCCCCTTGCGGTGTTTATAGTTTCCAGTAAAACTTCAGCATCTGTTGTTACGGAGGCAGAGAAGTATATAGATACAGAAAAAGAAGTGCCTGATGTTAAGACAGCTATTGCAGGGGCACAGGATATAATCGCAGAGACATTATCAGACAGCGCTAGTCTTCGTGAGTGGATACGTAAAAAAACATATGAATCAGGTGTTATAGTATCTTCTGCGAAGACGAAGAAGCAGGCTGAAGAGAAAACGGTTTATGAAAACTACTATGAGTATTCAGAACCTCTTAAAAAGATACCGGGTCATCGTATCCTTGCCATGAACAGAGGTGAGAGCGAGAAGATACTGACTGTAAAGATCGAAGCTCCTGAAGAGGAGATACTTAAGTTTATGAACCGCCATATAGGTGCAGGCAGAAACAAAGAAACTGCGAAGTATCTTGAAGAGGCTGCAGCTGATGCTTATAAGCGCCTTATAGGACCATCCATCGAAACTGAGATACGTAATGATCTTACGGAGAAGGCAGAGGACGGAGCTATCAAGGTATTCGGAGAGAATCTGGGTCAGCTTCTCATGCAGCCGCCTATCATAGGAAAAACTGTTCTTGGATGGGACCCTGCATTCCGTACCGGATGTAAGATCTCTGTGGTTGATCCTACAGGTAAGGTGCTTGATACAACTGTTATATTCCCTACGGCACCTCAGAACAAGGTGACTGAGTCCATGAGGGTTATAGAGGGACTTGTCCGTAAATATCATGTTGATATCATTTCTCTCGGAAATGGTACTGCATCCAGAGAATCAGAGCAGATAATCGCTGATTTTATCAAGAAGAGTAAGCTTCCGGTTCAGTATGTCATCGTAAATGAGGCGGGTGCTTCTGTTTACTCTGCTTCAAAGCTTGCAACAGAGGAGTTTCCTAACTTTGATGTGGGACAGAGATCTGCCACATCCATGGCGAGACGTCTTCAGGATCCTCTTGCGGAGCTTGTAAAGATCGATCCGAAATCCATCGGTGTAGGTCAGTATCAGCATGATATGAATCAGACAAAGCTTAGTGAACAGCTCGGTAATGTGGTTGAGGACTGTGTTAACAGAGTAGGTGTTGATGTCAATACAGCATCCTTCTCACTTCTTGAGTATGTTTCGGGAATAAACAAAAACATAGCAAAGAACATTGTGGCATTCCGTGAAGAGAATGGCGCCTTCACATCCAGAAAGGAGCTTCTTAAGGTTCCTAAGCTTGGGCCGAAGGCTTATGAGCAGTGTGCCGGATTCCTGAGGATAAGAGACGGTCAGGATGTTCTGGATATGACTTCGGTTCACCCGGAGAGTTATGATGCAGCCAGAGAACTTCTTAAGCTTCTTGGCTTTGATGCTTCGGATATAAAGAATGGAAACACGAGGGATATAGAGAAGAAGCTTCACGAGATCAAAGCTTCCATACCTGAACTCGCGAAGAAAATGAATGTAGGCGAGTATACATTGAACGATATAGTAAAGGAGCTTGCGAAGCCGGGACGTGACCCAAGAGAGGACGTGCCGGCACCTGTACTTCGTTCTGATGTTCTGGATTTTGATGATCTCACACCGGATATGGTGCTTACGGGAACAGTGCGTAATGTTATCGATTTCGGCGCATTTGTTGATATCGGTGTACATCAGGACGGTCTGGTACATATTTCCCAGATCGCTGATAAGTACGTAAAGCATCCTCTTGACGTGGTCAAGGTCGGTGATATCGTCAATGTCAAAGTCCTTTCTGTTGACAAGGAACGTAAAAAGATTTCTCTGTCAATGAAGGGTGTTCCACAGAAATAATAGGTGATTATGATACTTAATATTGCAAATTTAAATAAAACTTATATAGGAAAACAGGTCTTAAAGGATGTGACCTTCCATATCGAAGAAAAGGAAAAGGCTGCCATAGTCGGAATCAACGGTTCCGGTAAGACAACTCTTATTCGTTGTATTCTGGGGCAGGAGGAGCCTGATGACAGTCAGACTGTTATCGCATTTTCAAAGGATAAAAAGATGGGCTACCTTGCTCAGCAGCATGCTGACATAGAGACAGGACTTGAGGATTTTGATACTCTTTCCGGAGGACAGAAGACCAGAAAGAGACTTGAAGAGATTCTTCAGGATAAACCGGATCTTCTCATTCTGGACGAGCCTACCAACCATCTGGATATCGACTCTATTCAATGGCTTGAAAAGGTTCTCAAAAGATATGACGGAGCTGCTCTTCTGGTTTCTCATGACAGATATTTCCTTGATCATGTGGTGACAAAGATCATCGATCTCGATAACGGCAAGGCTAGAATGTACAAGGGCAACTACACTGAATATGCGGAAAAGAAGAAGCTTATCAGAGATGCGGAGCTCAAGGCATATCTTAATCAGCAGCAGGAGATACAACATCAGCAGGCTGTTATCACTAAGCTTAAGCAGTTCAACAGGGAGAAGTCTATCAAACGTGCAGAGTCCCGTGAGAAGGCATTGGCAAAGGTGGAACTTCTTGATAAGCCGGAGGAGATCGACAACGAGATGCGTCTTGCGCTGACACCTAATGTGCAGTCCGGTAATGATGTGCTTTCTGTCAAGGATCTGAGCAAAGCATTCGAGGATAAGACATTGTTCTCCAACATCTCTTTCGAGATAAAGCGAGGTGAACATGTTGCCGTAATAGGTGCGAACGGAACAGGAAAGACAACACTCCTTAAGATCCTCAATGAGCAGCTTTCTGCGGATACAGGCAGCTTCAAGCTGGGTACCAATGTTGAAATCGGTTACTATGATCAGGAGCATGCTGTGCTTCATATGGAGAAGACTATCTTCGATGAAATTCAGGATGATTATCCGTATCTTAACAACACGAAGGTGCGTAATGTTCTTGCGGCCTTCCTCTTCAGAGGAGAGGACGTTTATAAGCGTATCGGAGATCTGAGCGGTGGAGAGCAGGGAAGAGTGTCACTTGCAAAGCTTATGCTTAGTAATGCCAATTTCCTCATTCTGGATGAGCCCACGAACCATCTGGATATACAGGGACGAGAAGTACTGGAAGATGCCATCAACAACTATGAGGGCACAGTCCTCTATGTTTCCCATGACCGATATTTCATCAATAAGACATCTACACGTATTCTTGAGCTTTTTGAGAATCGCTTTGACAACTATATCGGAAACTATGATTACTATCTTGAAAAGAAAGAGGATGTTAGAAGATATGGTGATGCATCTTCTTCGGGTTCCAGGAGCTCTGCTCAGGCAGGGGCTCCGGCTTTTGTGCCTGAGGTTAAGTCAGAGCAGAAGATAGACTGGGAGATGCAGAAGGAGCTCAAGAAAAATATCCAGAAGCTTGAGAGATCTCTGAAGGCTACGGAAGAAGAGATCCAGAAGCTTGAGGCTCGCAATGAAGAGTTGGATGAAGCTTATCAGGACCCGTCTATTGCTGCAGATGTCGGACGACTCATGGAGCTTCACAAGGAGCATGAGGTGAATGATGAAAGACTCGGAAAGCTATATGAGGATTGGGAAACCTATTCTGAAGAGCTTTCGGAGATAAAGGGTTCGGACTGAGCGTAAACAGTGGATGAAAATTGAAAATCAGTATGTTTTTAATTAGGAGTTAAGAATAAAGTGTGCTATATTCTTTTAGTACTTTAAAGCTGAGGAGTGTAAAAGTGGAACTAATTTATAGCATTTCGGATTCTCTTAATTCTTTTGTCTGGGGCGTGCCAACACTGGTGCTTCTCATAGGAACAGGCATATTTCTTACCGTAAGACTCGATTTTCTTCAGTTTGCCCAGTTTGGTCATATCATGAAAAACACTCTTGGCAGACTGTTTGAGAGAAAGAAGAGCCAGGACGGTGCGCTTACACCTATACAGGCTCTTACTACAGCGCTTGCGGGTACGGTAGGTACAGGTAACATCGCGGGAGTAGCGGGAGCTATATCTCTCGGAGGACCGGGAGCGATATTCTGGATGTGGATAGCAGCTCTCTTTGGAATGTGTACAAAATATGCTGAGATCATCCTTGCTGTTCATTATCGTGAAGTGAATGAAAAGGGAGATTATGTAGGCGGACCCATGTACTACATTCAGAACGGTCTCGGAAAGGATTGGAAGTGGCTCGGTTTGATATTCTCCTGCTTCGGAGCTGTAGCGGCTCTTGGAACAGGAAATATGACTCAGATCAACACTATTGCGACATCTATCGGAGCTGTCGTTCGTTCGTTTTATCCTGAGATTTCAGGGGACGATATGCAGAGAATATACATGGTGATCGGCATAGTTGGAGCTGTGCTTACCATTCTGGTGCTTTTCGGCGGAATGCAGCGTATCGGTAATGTTACCGAAAAGCTGGTTCCTGTCATGGCGTGCGTATACATTATCGCTTGTATTATTGTGGTTGTGACGCATATAGGTTCTCTGGGTTATGTATTTTCAATGATAATAAAGGGCGCTTTTCAGCCAGCTTCTATCAGCGGAGGACTCGTGGGTGTAGGTATACAGCAGGCTGCAAAGGCAGGCTTCGGAAGAGGTATCTTCTCCAATGAGGCAGGTCTCGGTACTGCACCTATAGCTCATGCGGCTGCGGATGTTGATCATCCTGTACATCAGGCTATGTATGGAGTCTTTGAGGTGTTTATGGATACCATAGTTATCTGTACACTGACAGCAGTTGCCGTACTTATTTCAGGCTGCGCAGAAGGTTTCTATGGAAAGTCTGCGGGTACAGATCTGACTATTATGGCTTTTGGTGTAACCTTTGGAAGCAGGATGGCATCTATAATCATTGCCTCATGTATCACCCTTTTCGCATGTTCCACCCTGCTCTCATGGAGCCTCTATGGAGCAAGATGCATGGAGTTCATTTTTGGAACTAAAGCGATACTTGTATATCAGGCGATATACGTTATGTTTGTGGTGGTAGGTGCAACAGTTCAGCTCAGTCTCGTATGGCAGATAGCGGACACCGCCAATGCTCTTATGGCAGTACCCAACCTTATAGCGTTACTTATTCTGTCACCTAAGGTGGTTGAACTTACAAAAGAATATTTTGGGAAAAAGTAAGGTTTTATGCGGCTTGAAGCAGATGATCCGGTTTACGGGTCATCTGTTTTTTATTTTTTGGTAATATTTTTGGCATTTTTGACCGACATATTACACATAAATATCTCAAGCAGCAGTTTTATGGTATGTTTTTGCGGAAAACTGCATTTGTAGTCGGCTTAATGGATTAAGCCATGTTTTGCATATTTGAGGGGATGCAGATGAAGAAAATAGCAATTACAGTTAATAATGAGAATGACAACATCTATTGGCAGTTCGGACATTGTCCACGTTTCAAGGTCTTTGAGGTTAATGATGAAAATCATATCGTAAGCTATGGCTATCTTCCTGCCGGAGACGATCAGGGAGGACAAAAGCTGGAGGCTATGGTTCAGAACGACGTAAGTGTTATTATTTCTGAGGGTATGGGCCCTGGAGTTGTTGACAAGATCGAGGAGGAAGGTCTTTCCATCGATGTATATGCCGGCGTGAAGGGAAAGGCGGATGATGCTATCATCAAGTATCTTGCCGGTATGCTTGAAGATGATCTTTTGACCGTACACTGATTTTTGCCCGGAAAGGCAGCTGCTATCAGAATGACAGAAAATTAAAATTTATCTGTTATATGACAGGCGTAATTAAAAACAGAATATTAAAATGATCTCATGTTAAGAAGAATCTTGACATGAGATTATTTATTTTGTAAAAAAGATAAAATTCATATACATTGTCATAGTAATGGAGAATTTTATGAAGAAAAGATATATATTGCCGTTGGTGATGATGTTATCGGTGGTTTGCTTAAATGCCTGTGGCACTAAAAAAACTTATGTTAATGAAACGAAAAAAGTGTCAGAGACAAAGTCTGTGAAGAAAAAAGAGATAAAGGCAGAAACTGTTCCTGAAACGCAAAACCTTATGGGGGAAGCGGCTCTGAAGGAGGCTCTCAGAGAGCGACTGAACAGTTTCATGGGAATCAAGGGGACATCCGGTGCGTCTCTGAAAACGCTGCACCAGGCGGTGCGAATGCTTCAGCTTGCAAACGAAGGTGATTATACCCTGAGTATCGTGAGTCCAGTGACTCTGGAATTTTATGATTCCCTAAGCGATATAGATAAAGCCGGATTTTTGGAGACCTGGGGCGGAGTCGATTATTACACGGATACCATCCTTTATGACTTTTATTCTATAAGCAACAAGCTGGAGGATGCAGGAGATCTGGATGCAGCAAAACAGCTTGTCAATAGCGCAAGGATCAAAGAAAAATGGGAGATGATGCGTAAAGGAATAGAGGGAGTGCTTCCTGATGCCAGCGAGACCGTTGCGGAGGGAGAGACAACCGGCGAGACAGATGCGGATGGCAATGCTGTTATCGATATAGTCGGCGAGTCGGAGTCGGGTGAGACCGATGAGACTGAAGCTGTAGTTTATGAGGGATTACAGACGGACGAGAACCTGCTGAGATCCATACTGGAGACTATGAGCATTCCTGAAACAACGACAGCAGCGATCGTTCCTCCTGTTACTGAAAGTATTGCGGAAACTACTGCGCCTGTAGTGACAGCTCCGGTGATAACTACACCTGTGGCGACTGCACCTGCGGCGACAGCTCCTGCAACAACTGAAGCGCAGACTTCGGCTTATTCGGCGACGAATGCTCCGACAGAGACATTTACAAACGTCGTGCTGATAACTGTAGATGAGAAGCTGGATCCCAGTGAACTGAATTACCTCAGGACCAAGTACAACCTGAGACTTGTTTATGATTACCCGAATTTTAATATGTATGCGATGGCGTTGACGGATGCGACTACACAGGCGCAGATGGATGCCGCCATGGCGATGATTTCTTCTGAAAACCATGTCACAAGTGTGGTTCAGGACAGATCGGCACAATTGCATTGAATGGAGATTTTATGAATTTAATTATTGGTAATGTTTTGGGCCTGATCGGCTCGCTGCTCATGGTGGGAATAGGCTTCGTACATCAGCGCAGATATATTCTCATCGGACAGAATGTCCAGTTCCTTATCATGGGAGTGGGTAATCTCGTGCTTGGTGGTGCATCAGGTTTTATCGCTAATGTCATAAGTGTCATCAGAAATATTTTTATATTGAAACGTGATCTCACCAAAGGATGGAAGATGTTCTTTGTCGGGCTTCAGGTGGTGGTTTCATCAGTGTTCCTTTATATTAACGGTTTCAGATGGGTGGAATTACTGCCCATTATTTCGGCTGTTCTATATACAGGTCTTATAGATACCAAGAAGGAAAGTACTCTCAAGATAGTCTTGAGTGCATGCCAGATAATGTGGCTGATCTATGATATCGCACTTATGAATATTGCTGCGGCTGTTTTTGATGTACTTACGATCTGTTCCAATTATGTGGGTATGTTAAGGGCGAAGAAGGCTGAGAGACTCAGGAATTCTATAGCAGAGCAGACAGCCCGCCACAAAGAAAAAAAGGTGGAAGAAACAGCCTGAGAAGATACGGCTGATAAAAAATAAAAAAATATTAAAAAAAGGTTTGACAATCGGAACAGGAATTGTTATATTAACTGAGCTGTCGCAAGAGAGCAGAACAAAAGCTTCTCTGAAACAGCTCAGAACCTTGAAAATCAAAGATCGATTAATACACAGACCCTGAAGATTCTAAGAAATTTGAATTTTTCAGCGACCAAAGAGGTCAAGCGAATTTATTCGCAGTAAAGAATAACGGACAGAACAAGCTAAGCTAGTGAGTTCTGAACGGGATGAACTTAAAGAGAGAAATCTCTTAACATGAAATCAGAGAAAATGCCATTTGAATGCGCTTTGCGCAGGCATTTTCGTTTGATTTCGGCTAAAGCCGAAACCAGCCTCGCCGGCTGGGCGGCATCCGAATTTCCTTCGGAAACACGGATATAAGATGAGAGTTCGATCCTGGCTCAGGATGAACGCTGGCGGCGTGCCTAACACATGCAAGTCGAACGAGCGAGAGATGAAACCTAGTGATTCTCGAGCGAGTGGCGGACGGGTGAGTAACGCGTGGGTAACCTGCCTTACAGAGGGGGAT
>NZ_MUHW01000084.1 GCF_002007235.1 Oribacterium sp. C9 | reverse complement strand
TCTTAGAAAGGAGGTGATCCAGCCGCACCTTCCGATACGGCTACCTTGTTACGACTTCACCCCAGTTATCAGTCCTGCCTTCGGCAGCTTCCTTTCTTGGATCACTGACTTCGGGCATTACCAACTCCCATGGTGTGACGGGCGGTGTGTACAAGACCCGGGAACGTATTCACCGCGGCATTCTGATCCGCGATTACTAGCGATTCCAGCTTCGTGTAGTCGGGTTGCAGACTACAGTCCGAACTGAGACGTTATTTTTGAGATTTGCTCCAGCTCACGCTCTCGCTTCTCTTTGTTTACGCCATTGTAGCACGTGTGTGGCCCAAGTCATAAGGGGCATGATGATTTGACGTCATCCCCACCTTCCTCCAGGTTATCCCTGGCAGTCTCTCCAGAGTGCCCATCTTACTGCTGGCTACTGAAGATAAGGGTTGCGCTCGTTGCGGGACTTAACCCAACATCTCACGACACGAGCTGACGACAACCATGCACCACCTGTC
>NZ_MUHW01000083.1 GCF_002007235.1 Oribacterium sp. C9 | reverse complement strand
ATTTAATCAATTAGCAATGGTGGGGTTACCCACTATAAATGACGAAAGGCCAGAATTTATCAGCTAGGAATCTGTGTCTGAAGACCACTGTAAGTCTTTTGACGTATATTCAATACGCCTTATTATTCATACATGTCTCCTTTGCAACCTTTGCAGTTGTACCCTCTGCACTGAAATATGTCACCAATGTACTCATGTTTTACCCCTCTTTCTCCTTCTATAAAATATTTAACTGCATTTTACAATTAATTGTTCATTTTCAAAAAACGAAACGTCAAATTTTGCGCTTCGTCTTGCCTGAGATTATAATTCAATTCCGAAATCAGGATTGCTGAATCCGTCAATAGTAAATTTTCTTTGCCGGTGCTGCAAGTGCTTTTACTTCTTCTGTTTTAACTTCCTGAATCTTAACTTCATCTGCCATTATAATTGTTCTCTCCTCAACTATTTATGGTTATTCGTCAAAAATAGTGGGTAACCATTGATTCTTTTTCGGAAGTTTAGT
>NZ_MUHW01000082.1 GCF_002007235.1 Oribacterium sp. C9 | reverse complement strand
CCTGTTTCGGCGATCACTTTGTTGACATGGTATATGGTATGACCAGCTCCGATGATATCAAATTCTGAGATATACACAACATGTACATCCGGGATTTCTTTAAAATCAGTACCTGACTGAGAATCTCTGACTGTAATGCTGGATTCATTGAAACGCACGCGTCTGAAATGATCATCATTATCAGATCTCTGTACTTCGACATTACAACGTACTCCATTGCCAAGCAGGCAGAGTGCATCAAGTCTTACAGACCTGCCATAGATGTTCCGTTCATCACTTTGAACGATCACATCCTTTACGATGAGGTTATCATCTTCGAGAACAGTGCATAGAATTTCCTCCATGACACCGGGATTTTTTGCAAGTACTTCAAAGAAGACATCATCAATAGGGCGAAGGTCCTTTACCTTGGCTTTCTTCTCTTCGATAGTTAATTCTGACATTTATTACCTCTCAAATGTTGGAATAGAAACAGCCAAGATATATATGTATAGTATGAATATATCATAGATAAAAGAAATAGAGATGAATTTAAAAGAAATTTTAGACTCTTAAACGGCTG
>NZ_MUHW01000081.1 GCF_002007235.1 Oribacterium sp. C9 | reverse complement strand
TTTCTTCTTTTCTGAATTGTCTGCAATTATAATTTTTTTTAGAAATTCTACTTCCTGGCGCAAGTATTGCAATTCACTTTGCATACGTGTGATTGATTGTGGAGAAGAGAGTTCTGCTTCATCGGTTGCTTTCATACTCATTCTTCTCTGTCTGTTTTCACCTTCTGTAAAACCATTGCCAGACAATGCTTGCTTCTTAATATGCTGAACCAATGAATCAATTTGTTTCTGCTTGAATATACTTAAATCAAATCCGAAATCTGATAGGATCTTTCGAGGAGAATTCCCTGCTTGATAACTAACCCAGAAGTCCTCTTTAAACTTAGCTGTGTAATACAACTTATACTTGGAGACTTTTAAAACATATGGGTTCTTTTGAAGTTCTTTTCTTTGGGCATCCGTATACTCTTTCATATTTCCCTCCGGTAGATAACTTTATTATATATCATCCACCAGAAGAATCCCTTTTTCCTTTGTCCACAAAATAGGATTTTATCCCTTCTTTGTGTGTCCATTTTTAGGGTTCCCTTCTTCTTAAAGTGTCCACTTTATAGGGTATATTTTA
>NZ_MUHW01000080.1 GCF_002007235.1 Oribacterium sp. C9 | reverse complement strand
ATGAGCTACTACGAAAAGACCCTGCTTCGCAAATGGGTCATGTCAGGACACAGCCCATACCAGAATCCGGGATCAAGGTACTTGTGTCCGGGCAGTCATGATGGATATGACTTCATTAAACTGTATCGGATGGATAAAGAGATCCAGCGTGACATGAAAGGCATGAGCAAAAAGGAGCAGAAAGCCTATCTCATGGAATACATGGGGTGGAGGGATGATGAACCTTCCGAAGATGGCACCGGTTTCTCGGAACCCTCAGAGTGGGACCAGGATCATCCATTCGATTTATAAAAGTAGTCCGGCAACTATATGTCAGGACTGAGATAAAACGTGAGGAAAGAATATCTTACATGCCTTAAGGGCAGTATTTTTTTTGGAAATATCTAAATTTCATTTCATTCCCCAAATCCATAGAATCGTGATGCAGATGGGTCTCGTTAACTTTTTCAAAAAAGTCGTGAACCGTCTATTAAGTTCGCGCATCTTTAGGAAACCTGTATGCAAAGACTAGCGAAAACACGTAAAATCTTGATTATTCAAACGCATGAAAAAAGACCTTTTTAAGGGATTTTCGTAATATACCCC
>NZ_MUHW01000007.1 GCF_002007235.1 Oribacterium sp. C9 | reverse complement strand
GCTAAGGGTATCAAGAACAGTGGTCTCGACAAGGTTGATATGAGCAAGTTCGCTTAAATATAAACATAAAATAATTAAAAGGGGATACGTCCAAACGGGATCCGGAATTTAGCTTTTTAAATCAGATGGCAGGGATCATGCTTAATTAACTGGCTTTTACAGCATGATCTCTCGCCTTTCAGAAGGGCACAGATGATTAAAGGATTACCTCTTAGCTGAAAGGCCGTTCGTGAAAAGAGGGTTTGGTCGTATATGAGTTTTGTGGCAGGTTATAGGTGACCTGATAAGTGACGTCGGACCGAGTGAAAAGAAGGCTGACGTTCCCACAGTAAATAAGGAGATAATATATGGAGATTGCATTAAACCAGCCAACAAAGACTGTTGGAACTGTGCAAGAAAGACTTGGCTTTAATCCGAGTGAGGTTAAGAAGTTAAGCTTCAAGGAGTTAGTTAAAAAGGTTGGACCGGGAATCATACTTACAGGAATAGTTATCGGACCTGGAAATATCACTACATCTGCCATGATGGGTGCAAATTATGGCTATCAGATGATGTGGCTTCTTATTCCTATCATCATCATGGGAATCACATTTACCATGACATCTTATAGGATATCTATAATGACAGGTATGCCTATATTACACGCTATCAGACATTACTACGGCGGGATTGCTTCAGGCTTCTGTGGAGTGGCGTTGTTCTTATCGTGTTTCTTCTTCACACTTGGTAATATCACCGGAACCGGCGCAGGTGTAAATCTTATCTTCGGTTTTGACTGGAGAATCGGTTCTCTGATAATGCTTGGAATCCTGGCATTCTGCTACCTTACAAAGGGCGTTTATTCAAAGGTTGAGAAGGGTATAACCATCTGTATCATCGGTATGATCGTTGCATTCTTTGCAACACTCATAGCAACAGGCGGCCCAAATATAGGCGCTATGGCTCAGGGCTTTGTATCACCTAAGTTCCCTGAGGGATCACTTACAACATCTCTTGCATACATCAGCACAAACGCAGCTGTTACAGCCGGAATCTACGGCACATATCTCGGACTTGAGAAGAAGTGGAAGAAGGAAGATCTCTTCAACGGTGCAATGCGTGCAGATGCTATCACACATATCGTAACTGTTGTACTTATTTCAGGTGCTATCGTTCTGGTTGGTGCTATCGTTCTTAACCCTACAGGTGAGACTATCAAGGCTCCTGCACAGCTCGGAGAGCTTCTCAGACCATTCCTCGGCACTGCAGCACCTATCGTAATGGGTATCGCTATCATCGGCGCAGGTTTCTCTTCACTTCTCGGAAATACTCAGAGAGGCGTGGTTCTTCTGAATGCAGGTCTTAACAAGGAGACCGGACTTGAGTCAAAGCCTGTTAAGGTTCTTTGCCTTGCATGTCTTGCTGTTGCTACAGTTATCTGCTTCTCATATGGCGGATCACCTACACAGCTTATCTTCATCGCTAACGTAGCTACATCCATCGCTACACCTGTTGCAGGTCTGTTCATGCTTCTGATCCTTTGGAAGAAGGAGCTCTACGAGGGCATGGAGTCACCCAGACTTTTACAGGTTTCAATGACTATCTGCTACCTGTTCGCACTTTATATGACATCCAGTGCACTTCAGACACAGGTTCCAAAGCTGATCAATTCATTTATCGGCGGCTGATAGTGTGAGATTTGACTGACAGATGTCAGTCGGACGGTGATTTGAAGGGATCACCGGAAAAGAGAATAGTATGATAAAGGGCCATGTGCATGAGGATTCATGTACGTGGTCTTTTTTTATGCTGACTTTATGAAGATCGTACTTTCGCTTACCCTCATTGCTGCAACAGCAGGCTATCTGTTTGTATGGCTGATTTGGGGATAGTTCAGACATTTATATCCCGGACATAGCTTTTTCTACACCCTTCATACAATTGTTGTAAATGAACACAGGATATGGTATAATCCGTGGCTATTGACGCCATAACGGTGCATTATATTAAATCATTCTTGTGAAGGCGATTTTTTCATTTTTGCTTCATAAAAAGAAGGGAGATTAAGTGTACATTTGTACAGTAAGTAAGGATTTATGAATGAGAAGAAACTAAGTCTGGCAGCGCTGATACTGATGATTTTCACATCGGTATACGGTTTTAACAACATACCGAGATCCTACTATCTCATGGGTTATGCAGCTATCCCATGGTTTGTCGTTTCAGGTATCCTGTTTTTTATACCATTTGCATTTATGGTTGCAGAGTTCGGCTCAGCATTTCGTAATGAGACAGGTGGCATGTACTCATGGATGTGTAAGTCTGTGGGACCTAAATACGCATTTATCGGAACATTTATGTGGTATACCTCCTATGTACTCTGGATGGTCAATGTTTCATCCGGTATATGGGTTCCGGTATCAAATCTTATATTTGGAATGGATTGTACCTCAAGCTGGTCCTTCTTTGGATCAGAGTATTTGTCCGGTTCCAGACTGCTCGGAATCATGGCAGTGATCTTTTTTGTATTTATCACTTATTTTGATACGAAGGGAATCGACAAAATAAGTAAAGTGACTTCCATCGGTGGTTCGGCTGTACTTACCATCAATGCACTCGTTGTTATTGGATCCATAGTGATGATCGTAGCGAGACACGGTGAGCTCCTTCAGCCTTTTGAGGGCCTCGAGTCTCTGAAGACACCGCTCAATGCTGCATATCAGGGAAGTCCCGTGATGATCCTGTCATTCATCGTATATGCACTTTTTGCATATGGTGGAATAGAAGCTGTAGGTGGTCTGGTAGATAAGACTGAAAATGCGAAGAAGAACTTCCCTAAGGGAATCGTAACTGCAGCCATGGTAATAGTAGTGGGCTACGGTCTCCTGATCATGCTTGTGGGTTCTTTCACAAATTATAGTGAGATACTTGGCGCTGACAACATCACACTTGGCAATGTTTCATATGTTATCATGTCAAACTTTGCAGCCGTTTTCGGTGAAACTTTCGGAGCATCAGAGGCTACTCAGATAATGCTCGCTCACGGATTTGCCCGCGTATATGCGCTCATCATGCTCCTTGCGCTTTTAGGGGCAATGTTTACACTTGTTTATTCTCCTCTTAAGCAGCTTATAGAGGGTACTCCTTCAGAGCTTTGGCCGGGAAATATGGGAGTTATCGCGGAGGATGGCATGCCTAAGAACGCCATGTGGATCCAGTGTGCCATAGTTTCTCTTATGATACTTCTGGTATCTTTCGGAGGAGATTCCATGCAGCAGTTCTTCCTGATACTGACAGCTATGGTCAATGTCGGCATGACTGTTCCATATATGTTCATTTCGTTCGCTTTTCCTAAATTCAAGGAACTGGAAGGTGTGGACCGCAGCTTTGTTGTTTACAAATCAAACAAATCAGCCAAGATTTGGGGATATATCGTAACACTGACACTTCTCTTTGCAAATGTGTTTGCTATCATTCAGCCTGCACTGGACGGTGATTTCAAGACAACCTTCTGGTCACTCAGTGGCCCGGTTATCTTCGGATTTGTAGCATGGCTTATATACAGAGGTTATGAGAAGCGCGTTGCTGCCGGTAAGGTGGAAGAAGAGGAACTTCTAGACACAAATATTATTGCATAAGCATTAAACGGATAGTTGATTTATATAGCTTAAATAGAAAGTGGGAAGCTTAGGCTTCCCGCTTTCTTCTTTTTTGCGGAGTATCATATATTCCTTTAACAATTTGGATTTATGTATATAATATTTGTGATATCAAGATTAGGAGACCAGAGATGAAAATATACGTTGATTTTGATGATTGTTTATGTGAGACTGCGAGACACTTTTCCGGATTTGTGGAAGAGCTTTTTGATATAAAGGTTCCATATGAGAATATTCGGTTCTTTAATCTTCAAAAAACCTTTTCTTTGGAAGACGAGCAGTATGAGCATCTTATGATAGAAGCTCATAAGCCGGAGGTTCTTTTATCTTATGATGAGACTCCGGGTGCATCTATGACTATAAACAGTTGGATAGATAAAGGCTATGATGTATCAATAATAACCGGACGTCCCGGAAGTGCCTATGACGCATCCCGTGAATGGCTTGACAGACATGGCCTCGATCGGGTCAGATTATACTGTTTCAACAAGTACGGACGTGACAGCTTCATAAAGAACAGTGAGTTCAATCTGGAGCTTGAGGATTACTACAAGATGCATTTTGATTATGCGGTTGAGGATTCACCATTGGCATTCCGCTTTTTTGAACATCTGCCGGAAATGAAGGTTATGGTATTTGATCGTCCATGGAATCAGGGATGTGATCTTCCGGGGGTAAATTATCGTCGTTGCCCTGACTGGGATACTATAAGAGGTCTTGTTCAGTAGACCACAGTACGGTAAAATGAAAACCGACCGAAGAGTAGAGTTTTAAACGAGAGGCTGAAAGGTCTCTCGTTTCTTTTATATAAAGACACTAAACCATGGAACTTAGCAACAGACAAATCTACATAATTTCATATCTTTTAAATCACCCTGAAGGGATGAATGCGGATCACCTGGCTGCAAAAGCCGGGATTTCTTTGCGTACTCTGCAAACTGAGATCAGAGACATTAACAAAAGTCTCGAAGATGGGGCAGCTATCATCAATGTGGGAAAGCACGGTTATGCGGTGAAGAATTTCAGCGAAAAGGCGAGGGAGACCATTCTTGCACAGGCGGATGACCGTCAGACCATGCTGATGCCGGAGCAGAGGGTCAATGACATCCTTTCGGCACTTCTTTTCGAGAAAGATTACATCAGCATGGAGGCGCTGGCAGGAAAGCTTTTTCTATCCAAGGGGACAGTTTACAGGACTATAGAAAATTCAAGTGTTCTTAAAAAGCTTGTTACAGTGAACAGGACAAAGGGAGTTATCGTAGAGCTACCTGAATTTCAGAAAAGGCAGTATCTCACCAAAGTGTTTGACAGGGAATCGGCAGAAATCTATGCGCCTGATGTATCTGCCAAATACAGAGGGCTTGACGGCATAATGCGTTCCTACATGGCAAAGCTTTTCGTTTCACATCAGTATCATGTTTCCGGGGAATCCCTGAGGAGTTTCAGGAGATATATGGTATTGTCTCTTATCAGAAGCAGTATGGGATATACATTGGAACAAATGGATCATGGGCTTGCCATATCGTCTCTCATGAATGAGCTAATGGACATAATCTATTCCGTGACAGGAATGTCCTTTTCGGATTCTGAGAAGCAGGATCTTCAGGCGAAGCTCAATGAACTTCCTGCATTTCTTATAGAGATTCCTGATACAAGAAAGGCATGGATCACTGAATGGGAACCGGCATATCAGCGGTTCAGTGAGTGCGTCAGGGAAACTTTCGGACTGGAGCTTTCCATGAAGGAGGATGAGAAACTGAGATTTATCCTTCATGTTTATAAGCTTCATCAGCGTGCGGAATATGGGCACCATATAAGCAATTACTATAAGAGGGAGATAAACCGGACCTATGTCCTTGCAACCCAGATAGTAGTGTGCTGTTTTGAAGAGGCCTTTGGATTCAAGGTGCCGGAAACGGAAGTTACATTTGTTGCCCTGTATGTTGCCATGGCTATAAGGTCTAAGGAGAAGCCTGTTGACTGCATCATAGTTACATCGAAGAATCCGAGCCTTGTTTGGCCTATGAAGCAGTGGATGGAGGAGCATTTCCCTAATGAGGTGGGACGGGTAACGGTAGTTGAACATTATCTTTGGTTAAATAAGGAGCTTAGCAGGAAGTATGTGCCTGAGCAGGATAATGTTTTGATCCTCACAGCCAGTGCGTCCATGGCGCTTTCATGCCCGGAGGCTGTGCTTGTAAAGCTCTTCGCCCTTGATAATGAGTATGAGCTTATAAGCAGGCGGTTAAAGGAGATAAAACAGCGTATAAAGGACAGGGAGCTTGAGGAACTGATAAAAAAATATGTGAAGGCCGAAATCGCTGAGACATATTCTTTTGCTGCAAACGCCAATAGCAATGCCAATAATGATGTAGTAACTGATACTGATAACAGTACCGATAATGTAGATGACAATTACGAGTTTGTACTGGATACGGATGCCTATCTGATGCCTTATGTTCATCATAAGAAAGCCGGAGAAAACAGTATAACGGTCTTCTATCTGGAAAAGCCTGTGCTGCACAGAGGAACTAATATCCGTTTTATCATAGAGACAAATTACTACACGGAAAGCTGTGAATGCATCGGGTTTTATAATTGTATCAGAGAGTTACTATTACCCGGTAAGCTGGATGAGCTGAAATCAGAGCTGTTATCGGGTCAAGCTGATACTCTCATGTAATCGTTTTTTCATATTTTAAAGGTGTTAGAGAAAATCTGCGGATTTCATGTCCGGTACAACTAATTTACGTTCAGTAATCCATTCCATTTATTGCACAGAAACATTGCAATTTATGGAATGGATTTATTTTTTTTAAGAGTTTATTCTGATTACATCAAAAACAAAGGAGCGTGTGAAAGTGAAATTTCCTTCGAATTTTCTATGGGGCGGAGCCCTGGCAGCGAATCAGTGCGAGGGTGCGTGGAATGAAGATGGTAAGGGACTCAGTGTTCAGGATGTTCAGGCTTTTAAGCCTAAGGTGGATCAGAAGAACCTGAAAGAAAACACAGCGGTAACACTTGAAGGGCTAAAGGCAGCAGCTGCGGAAACCGATACCACCTACTATCCGAAGCGTCATGGAATAGATTTTTACCATCGGTATGAAGAGGATCTGGATCTCTTTAAAGAGATGGGGTTCAGGATCCTTCGAGTTTCCATCGCTTGGACGAGACTCTATCCTACAGGGCATGAGGCGGAGCCCAATGCTGCAGGCGTTGAATTTTATCATAAGCTTTTCAAAGCTATGAAGGACAGAGGCATTGAGCCGATGGTCACACTTCATCACTATGAGATGCCACTTAGTCTTGCATTTGAAGGTAATGGCTGGGTATCGAGAGAAGTGATCGGACTTTTCATGAAGTTCTGTGAGACCTGCTTCAGGGAGTATGGTCAGTATGTTAAATACTGGATGGGATTTAATGAGATAGACAGCTGCGGAAGACATCCATTTACCTCTGCCGGAATCATTCCGGAGCTTAGTACTGAGGGTGTGGATCAGGCATGCTATCAGGCACTTCACCATCAGTTCGTGGCATCAGCATTGGCAGCGAAGATGCTTCACGAGATGGTTCCGGGAGCTCTTATGGGATGCATGCTTACGAAGCTTACCTGTTATCCATATACATGTGAGCCTATGGATGCTCTGGTTACACAGAAGAGAAATCTTGAGAATCTGAGCTACACGGATGTGCTTGTTTTCGGTGAGTATCCGAAGCTGATACTTCGAGATATTGAAAAGAGAGGCATTAGCATAAAGATGGAACCGGGAGATCTCGAGCTCATAAAGGATAACACAGTTGATTATGTGAGCTTCAGCTACTACATGAGTATGACAGAGTCTGTGTCACCTGATGCACCTAGAACACCGGGCAATACGGTTCTGGGAGTCAAGAATCCGTATCTTAAGTCCAGTGAATGGGGCTGGCAGACAGATCCTGTGGGACTGAGATTCTCTCTTATCGAGATGTATGACAGATACAAGAAGCCTATTTTTGTAGTAGAGAATGGTCTCGGAGCAAGAGACAAGGTGGAAGAGGACGGAAGTATCCACGATGATTACAGAATCGAATACTTCAGGAACCACTTCACCGAGATGGCAAAGGCCATCGATGACGGTGTAGAGATGCTTGGCTACACAAGCTGGGGTCCTATCGATATCATAAGTGCTTCAGGAAACCAGATGAGCAAGCGTTACGGTTTCATCTATGTGGATCAGGATGATTTCGGAAAAGGAACACTGGCACGTTCCCGTAAGGACAGCTTTTACTGGTACAAGAAGGTCATCGAGACAAACGGGGAAGAGATGTGAATCTGGCCGGATCTGAAGGGGGTCCGGAGATAAATATAAAGTCGGATCTTTTACTGGCTTAGAAAGACCTGACATATCTGAGAAGGAGAGCAACAATGAAGAAAGAACTTGATTTTAAGACTATGGCACCTGCCATAATAGCTGCAGTAGGCGGCGCTGAGAACATAAAGACTCATACACACTGTATGACCAGACTTCGCCTAGTGCTTGCAGATAAGAAGAAGGCAAATGAAGAGGAACTGAAGGCAATCGAAGGCGTGAAGGGCGTCATCGATCAGGCAGGACAGTATCAGATAGTTATCGGACCTTCTGTAGAGCAGCTTTACAATGAGATGCTTCCACTGCTTCCGGAGACAGGCGCAGAGGCACCTGTTAACGAGAATCTAGACGGAGATACAAAGGAGAATGCAGTAAGTAAGGTATTTGCGTTTATCTCAGGCTGTATCACACCGACACTTCCTGTACTTATCGGTTCAGGTCTTATCTCTGCACTGCTTGCCATCGTGAAGTTCATGAATCCGGCAGCTACAGAGACAAACACATATGTGCTGGTAAATGCATTGGCACAGGCAGCTTACAGCTATCTTCCTGTTATGGTAGCCTTCGCGGGTGCACGTCGTCTCAAGACCAATGAATATGTTGCAGCATTTGTGATGCTCGCCCTTTGCTCAGGTACTATTTCAGGCGTTGAGGAGCTTGATCTTTTCGGTATCGCTCTTACAAAGGTTAGCTACACATCAAATATCGTGCCTGCACTTCTGATGGTTCCTGTTATGGCAGTGCTTGATCGTCAGATCATGAAGGTACTTCCTGATGCTGTTAAGTCGATTCTCAGACCATTTATCCTTGGTCTCGTGATGTTCGTACTTACACTTCTCATCCTCGGACCTATCGGAACCATCATCGGTACAGCTCTCGCTAACTTCTGTGTATGGCTCACAAGCTTCGGTGGAATCAGCATGGCAGTTCTTTCAGCATTACACCCGCTTCTCGTAATGGTTGGTATGCATACTATCATCACTCCGCTTATCGTAAACGAGATCACAACCTATGGATCATCACTTCTTTTCACAAAGGCACTTGCAGCTAACCTCGCTATAGCAGGCGCAGCACTTGCAGTCGGTGTAAAGGCAAAGAAGGCAGAGAACAAGCAGACAGGTATCTCAACAGGTGTTACAGCACTTCTTTCAGTAACAGAGCCTGCACTTTACGGATGTCTCATCCGTCTCAGAAAGCCCCTTATCTCTGCAATCGCTGCAGCAGCTATCACTGGAATCTTCGTAGGTATGTTCGATGTTCGTGCTTATGCAACAGCATCCTGCTCATTCCTTACACTTCCTATCTTCCTTGGCGGTACAATGCAGAATTTCGTACTTGCATGTGTTGCAGCAGTCATCGCTACAGTCCTCGGATTCGTTATCACATGGTTCGTGGGATTTGATGAGTGAGTCATGGAAAAGGGACTGAGATATTATAAGAAATAACAGCTCCTTGAAACGTATCTGAAGCATTCGTTTGAGGATCAGAAGAAAAACAAAAAACAGTTTGAAAGTAATATGAAGCAGGTGGCAGGAATTTGCCACCTGTTTTTTTGTTATGAATGGATCTGCACCTTTATCATGGTTATATCTATGGGGTGGAAAAAGGAATTATCGAGGTCAGTGACTTATTGGTAAAATGTTTAAAGCATGTATTTTATTATGACACATTTTGAAGGAGAAGCTGCTATGGAACAACTTTTTGACTACAACATATTTCTCATAGGTTTTATGGGGGTTGGTAAATCCACCATATCCGGATTACTCGGTAGATTGACTGACATGGAAGTGGTTGAAATGGATCAGATTATTTGTGATCGCGAGAATATGAGTATTTCAGATATATTTAAAGTGCATGGAGAAGAGTATTTCAGGAATGCCGAGACAGAACTTCTCAGAGAATTAAGGTCAAAGCATCATGCAGTTATTTCCTGTGGTGGCGGTACACCCATGAGAGAACAAAATGTTCTTGAGATGAGGAAAAATGGTAGAGTTGTTTTTCTTACGGCAAAACCGGAAACTATACTTGAACGTGTCAAAGACAGACATGAAAGACCACTTCTTAAAAATAATAAAAATGTGAAGTTTATTGAGGAAATGATGCTAAAACGCCGGGATAAGTATCTGGCTGCAGCAGATATAGTACTGGAAACCGACAACAAAACAGAGCTTGAGATATGTGAAGAGCTTGTGGATTCACTTCGTAAATACGACGTTCCTTTACATTGACAAACAGGGTTAAAATGGAGAAAATATAACCATGGGGTATAAGTAAAACGTTTTACGTTATATATAACATAACGTAAAGGAATATCGGCTGTGATACAGTCGAAGTATTACCAAGGAGGTATGAAAGGGATGTTTAAAAAGATTTTAACAGGGGTATTGATGACAACTTTGGTGCTGTCCACAGTGGCTTGTGGTTCCGGTGGAGGATCGGTTCCTAATGGTTCTTCGGCTGAAAAATCCGCAAAGACGGATTATCCGACTAAGGCAATTACCATGATAGTTCCATATGGTGCAGGAGGAACGACCGATCTGGTAGGCAGACAGTTTGCACAGGCCCTTAGTAAGGAACTTGGACAATCTATCGTGGTTGAGAATCAGGCAGGGGCATCCGGATCTGTCGGATGTCAGGCAACTTTGGATGCGGGCAATGACGGATATACTGTTTTGTTCGCAGCAGAATCACTGGGAACCCAAAGAGTCATGGGTATTTCTGAAATGAGTTATGCCGATTTCTCACCAATCGCTCTTGTTGCAAATGATCCTAAAGTTATTGTTGTTGCAGGAAATTCCAAGTACAACACAATTGAAGATATTCTTAATGATATCAAGGCAAATCCGGGAACTATCCAGATGGCATATACAGGTCCGGGCGGATCAGGTCATGTTCAGGCTCTTATCATGAATAAGTATGGTTATGAGCCGGCACTCACCGCATATTCATCCGGTTCTGACGGAATTGTTGCTGTTATGGGCGGACAGGTTGAATTCACGAATTCAAATTACTCAACGGTTAAATCATATATTGAATCAGGTGATTTAAAGATGCTTGCGGTATGTTCAACAGAACGTATGGAGCAGTATCCTGATGTAAGTGCTCTTAGCGAAGTCATGGAAGGTGCTGAAGACTATCTGTCTATACCATATACACCGTTAAGTCTGCTTGTTAAGAATGATGTGCCTGAAGATGTTCAGGAAGTTCTTCGTTCTGCTGCACAGAAGGCTGAACAGAATGAAGATTTCAAAAAGTTCATGGATGATAACAACATTGATAAACTGTATGAGACCTATAAGACTGTAGAGGATATGAATAAGTTCTATTCAGCATGGGAATCAAAGGTTTCATGGATGTTATTTGATGCCGGAGCTGCAACAAACAGCCCGGAGGATTACGGAATAGCAAAGCCTTAATAATGTAAGAGGTGTTCTCATATGGATGGTCATAAGAAAAAAACTTTAAGTAATCCTGAGATTCAGGATGGCATAGTGGTTCTGATTCTGGGCGTGGCTTTACTTATATATAGCCTGTTTATGCATTATACAGCTCGTGTTCAGACAGAATGGAAGATGTCTCCCTATCTTTTTCCTGTACTGATATCGGTATTCGCCATATTGCTGGCATTTTCACTGTTTGCCGACGGAAGAAGAGTGATGGCTTCGGAGGAAAAGAAAAAGGATTCCGGCAGTCTCATTAATTTAAAGAGGGTCGTTATAGTGGCCCTTATGGCAGTGGTTTATGAGGTACTCATGAATATCACAGGATACATACCTGCTACTGTTGTTTTTCTTATAGCCATGATCCGTTTTTTCGGAGAAAAAAGATGGTGGATGATAGTTGTTATCGCAGTTGCCACCTCGCTTATCATTTATCTCTTGTTTGGAATATTACTTAATGTTCGTTTTCCATAAAGAGGTATTTCGGAGGATTATATGAGTATTTTAGGTGTATTGGCATATTGCGTTAATATCCGCTTTATCGTATTGACATTTTTAGGTTCCCTGGCGGGAATGTTCGTTGGTGCTATACCGGGATTGTCGGTTTCCCTGGCAACGGCACTTCTGGTTTCCATAACATATACATGGTCCACTGAGGATGCAATGGGAACCATAATGGGAGTATATGTTGTGGGTGTGTTTTCCGGAGCACTTTCAGCTATCCTTGTAAATATTCCTGGAGCACCATCTTCAGTGGTCACTACCATGGACGGTCATCCACTGGCCAAAAGAGGAAAAGCATTCAAAGCCCTTAAATATGCAACAGTATATTCATTCATCGGATCTGTTTTCGGACTGGTTGCATTGGCCATACTGGCAAAGCCCATTACTGCCTTGGCCTTGAAATTCCAGCCCATGGATTATTTCCTTCTTGCACTGTTCGGACTTGCAACAGTCGGATCCCTTACGTCAAAGTCATTCTCAAAGGGACTTATAGCTGCTCTTATCGGTATATTCTTTTCCTTGATAGGTCTCGACAGCGTTGTGGGTTCTCCCAGACTTACGTTTGGTATTCAGGGACTGAAATCCGGTATCGCAACAGTTCCTGCACTGGTGGGACTGTTTGGATTTGCCGAGGTTTTATGTACTGTTTCTGATGGATGTGCAGAGGGCGAAGTTACAAAACTTGAAAAAATGGTCGTTAAGACCGGAGAAGTTTTAAAGGAATTCTGGCATTCTATCTATTATTGTGTCATAGGTACATTTGTAGGAGCCCTTCCGGGAGCCGGGGGGCCGGTTGCTGCTTTTCTTGCGTATTCAGAGGCAAAGCGCATCGTTAAAAATCCAAGTGTACCCTTTGGAGAAGGAGCCGTTGAGGGGATAGCGGCATCGGAATCTGCAAACAATGCCTGCATCGGCGGTGCATTGATACCTATGCTCACTCTGGCTATTCCGGGTGATGCGGTCACAGCTATCATCATGTCTGTATTTTACATTCATGGACTGCAGCCGGGACCTAATTTCCTTAAGACCAGCGGAGAAGCCTTCAACGCAATTCTGGCCGGTGGATTTTTGGGATGCGTATTCCTGCTTGTTCTGGGAACACTTTTGACTCCCGTAGTAAGTAAGGTGATATCAGTACCTAAAAAGATTCTCCTGCCGGTGGTCACAGTCTTGTGTGTTGTCGGTGCATATGCCTGCAATACGAGAATGTTTGATGTAGGACTTATGTTCTTTTTCGGAATTTTAGGATACTTCCTGAGAACCAGAGGATATTCTGTAGCTCCTATTACACTGGGACTGGTTTTGGGTGGAATGATGGATACAAATTTCAGGCGTGCAGTATCTTTGGCTTCTACAGCTGAAAATCCGGTGATTGCATTATTCGGACGTCCCATAACTATAGTTCTTACAGTGATCACATTTATCACTATCATTTCCAACATCCCGGCTGTAAGAAGCCTGAGGATAAAAAAAGACAGTAGAGTGGAGCTTGAGACCGTTCCGAAAATGCGCCCCGAATAAGGAGTTCGTATGTCGTATGTATATGCAAAAAAGAGAAGAGTAAATGGAAAAATATCCGCACCGGATTTGAATTGAGACAAGAGTGATTTATGGTGGAGTTCCACTGTATATCTTCGGTCTGGAATAAAATATGTTCCCGGAAATGTGTCGGACAGATACATTTCCGGGAATTTTTGTGTACAAATCTTCAGATGGATCAGGTTATATGAAAGCGTATGGTGCGTTGAAAAGGATGATCCGGATCCGTGATGTTCATATATTCCGGCAGTATATTACAGACGTTCGGAATGTCCTGAGCTTCAAGAGCGATATAGCGTGAAGGGTCAGATAGAAATCCTCCGGAATAAAGCACTATAGAAGGCGCATCCGTCATAAGGCTGAGTTTGCGCTGTGAAAAAGGATCAGTAAGAGTACAGGCGTTTTTCAGGCTTTCGTAATGCTTAACGCCGCGATATTTTCTCCGCATGTCAGGCTTTGTCAGAAGATAGGCATGATTGTAACCCTGAGCTGTGGAAATCTGTTTCCTGAACAGGGGATCGCTAAGTGTATCTGATTGAAGATTTTCAGAAAGGGACATTGGCATGCGAAAATCGAAGGGCGTACCGGATACAGGAATCATTTCTGATGGAAGGTGGTCACTGTGATTTAACATGACATTGTTTGCGTTGATCAAAAGAAGCTGTTCTAAACCGGAAATGTTCTTGTGGGGCGTCTCTTTTTTTAATGTAGATAATGTATCCGCGGAAGCTGACGTACCCTCATGGCATGTGGCTTCTATTCCATGGAGATTCCAATAGCTGTGGTTGGACATGTTGATATATGTGGGTCTGTCGGAGGTCGCATGGTAGTTTATGGAGATGCACCCAATGTCTTCGATGGTATAGCTTACATGGTAATGTCTGTTTCCGGGGAAGCCATCCAGCCCGTCAGGCTGAGATGCACTGAAGGTCACTTTGACATAATCAGTTCCTGTCTCTGTAGACTCTATAGACCAGTCTGTGAATGAAAGATTATGCGGACCGCCGTGTAGCTGATTGATACCGTCGTTTGCTTCGAGAGGAAAGACTTCATTATGCAGCATCAGTCCTGAACTGCCTATCCTTCCAGAATTGGGACAGAGCGTTCTTCCGGCATAGGAGCCTGACTGAATCAGCTTACCGTCATCGGGATAGCTTAAAACGAGGTTCAACAGGGTCGGTGGGTCATCGGAAATAACAAGAGCAATATTTTGAATTCCTGCTCCCAGAGTGCTTAATTCCACCATAAGGCCAAAACTGGTAATAGTTCTCAATATGATCCTTGATTTAATACTTTTATCTACATAATGTTCTAATTTCATGTTTTGAACCCCATAAACTTTATATATTATTAAGTATATGTGAAAAATTGATTCCGAGAACGAAAATACATATAGAGAGCAAGAAATCAAAAGCTATGAGCAATTTGAAACAATGATTTTCTAAACTCGCGGGATTAAAATGGATTTAGATAGAAAGATTTTTAAAGTGAATATCAAACTTGATACTCACGTCAGATTATAAAAGGAAAGGAGTATACCATGGAACATGTTTTGGAATTCCAACACATTTCCAAATACTTTCCCGGAGTAAAGGCTCTGGATGACGTATCCTTTAAGGCTTATTCCGGTGAAGTTCTGGCATTCCTTGGCGAAAACGGAGCCGGTAAATCCACCTTGCTTAAAACCTTGAATGGTGATTATCAGCCTACATCCGGCAAATACCTGCTTGATGGTCAGGAAAAACACTTTAAGACGCCCCATGAGGCCATTGAGGAAGGCATTTCCATCATATATCAGGAACGGCAGATACTTCTTGAATTATCGGTGGCTGAGAATATATACCTCGGAAGGATGCCACTGGGAAGATTAGGTATCATCGATAAAACGAAGGCAAATGATATGGCGGCGAAGATAATAGAGGATTTCGGACTGCCTATCAAGCCTGAAACGAAGGTCAAGGATCTGAGCATCGCTTATCAGCAGATGGTTGAGATCATGAAGGCATATTCCAGAGAGAATCTGAAGGTCATCGCCTTTGATGAACCCACTGCTTCCCTCAGTGATTCGGAAATCGAGGCTCTGTTTAAGATCATCAGGAAGCTGAAGTCAGAGGGAAAGATCATCATCTATGTTTCCCATCGAATGGAGGAGATAGAAGAGATAACCGATAAAGTGGCGATTTTCAAGGATGGACATTATGTAGATACGGTAAAGACAGGGGAATGTCCTCAGGCTGAGATGATCAGGATGATGGTAGGACGTGACCTCGGAGACATTTACAACAACCTCGACCGGAACAAGGTTATAGGAGATGTTTTACTGGAGGTCCGGGATGTGTCCTCAGACTATGTAAAACCGAATTCTTTCATACTGCATAAGGGAGAGGTTCTCGGTTTTTCAGGACTTGTAGGTGCGGGACGTACCGAGCTTATGAGAGCTATCATCGGTGCAGACAGGATGAAGACAGGTGAGGTCATACTGGAAGGAAGGAAAACGGAGATCCATTCGCCTCACGACGCAATGAAGGAAGGTATAGTCCTGGTTCCTGAGGATAGAAAGCTGCAGGGTATCATATCGAATTTTTCTGTAGCGGATAATATCAATATCTCCCTTCTGGATCAGCATTCGGACCGTTTCGGATTTGTAAACGAGAAGGAAGAAAAGAAGACAGCAGAGGAAGGTATTCGTAAGTTCAGTATAAAGACGCCATCTTCAGACAAAAAGATCGTGGAGCTGTCAGGTGGAAATCAGCAGAAGGTCATAGTTGCCCGGTGGCTGAGCACCAATCCCAAGGTTCTGATTCTCGATGAGCCTACAAAGGGAATCGACGTAGGTGCAAAATCAGAGTTTTACAATATGATCTGTGAGTTTGCAAAGCAGGGCATCGGAGTCATCCTGATATCCTCGGAGCTGCCGGAGGTCATAGGACTATCTGATCGTATCATAGTCATGAAGGGCAGACAGATCTCCGGAGAGATATCCAGGGAGGAAGCAAGCGAAACAAATCTCCTTAGTCTTGCAATGATCGGGAAGGTGGAAAAATCATGAAAAAGTTTAAACTGAACGGTGACAAGCTGGTGCTTGTAGCTGCCATTGTTGCTGTATTTATTCTGTTTACTGCACTTAACAGTAATTATTTATCGATCACCAATATCATAAACATCCTGATAGCGGCATCTCTGGTCGGACTTGTTGCCATCGGACATACATACCTCATCATAGCAGGTCAGAACGATCTGTCTCCGGGATCTCTTGCAGCATTCTCCGGAGTACTGGCTGCTACTCTGGTGGGGTACGGCATACCCTTTGTGCTGACCTGCATCATCACCATAATTGCCGGAATGCTTGTTGGACTCTGCAATTCCTTTATGGTCAACAAGATAAAGCTGGAGGCGTTTATCGCAACACTTGTTTCACAATCTGTTATCCGTGGATTTGCTTATATCATCTGCGGTGGAAAGCCTGTAGCTATATCGGATCCTACATTCCTGCTTTTAGGTAAACTGAGGATAATAAACATTCCTTTATCTGTCTGGATCATGCTTCTCTGTATCGTGGCGTTTGGTATCGTTCTTGCGAAGACCAAGTTCGGACGATCCATATATGCCATCGGAGGTTCCAAGGAAGCGGCAAGACTTGCGGGACTTAATCCGCAGCAGATCATCAGAAGAAGCTTTCTCATGATGGGCGCCCTTTGTGCCATCGGAGGTATCATCTTCTCTGCACGTATGAATTCGGGACAGCCTGCAGCCAACGTGAATCTGGAGTTTGACGCCATCACTGCGGTAATCCTCGGGGGCGTATCCTTTGCGGGTGGTGTAGGTGACATGGGAGGAACATTCCTCGGTATCATCCTTATTCAGGCATTCAATACAGGTCTGACCATGGTCAATGTTCCATCATTCTGGCAATACGTGGCAAAGGGCGGGCTGCTTCTGTTCGCTCTTGCAACAGACTATGTACGTAAACAGCGCAGGGAGAAGGAGCTTCTCGAGCTGTCCATGAAGAATCTTTAAACACAATATGCAAATGCATTTTAAGGAGGAAAAATGAAAAAATCACATTTCAAAAAGGCAATGGCACTCGGACTGGCTATGGCGATGGTGGGCGCTCTTTCGGCATGTTCCGTAGAAGGTGAATCTTCAGGGACCAAAGCTCAGGAAACAGAAACCAAGGCTCAGGAGACAAAGAAAGAGGAAAGCAGTGCTGCACCGGCTGCTTCTTCAGGTTCAGGCGTAATCTACGGTATCTACAAGGCCGGAGATCAGACCTGGTTCATCGATGAAGGAGACGCGGCAAAGGCGGCTGTTGAGAAAAACGGCGATACATTTACCTATGTAGATGCAAAGATGAGCCCGGAAGAATATCTGAAGGCTATAGACAATGCTATCGCTAACAACGCGAAGGGCATCGTAACCTGTATTCCTGACCAGACCATGTCTCAGGCAGCCGTTGACAAGGCAAAGGAAGCTGGAATTCCTATTGTTGCTGCCGATGACGCACTTCAGGATACTTCAGGAAACAAGATCGCTCCATGGGTAGGTATCAATGCTTACGTAATCGGTCAGGCAAATGGTAAGTGGATCGCAGAGTATGTAAAGAACAACGATCTTCTCGGTAAGGATGATGTGGGTATGCTCATTATGACCATGGACACAGTATCTTCCTGTGTACCGCGTGCGGAAGGCGAGATAGCACAGTTCACAGCGGACTGTCCTGAATTCGATCAGAGCAAGATCTATAAGGCTGACTACGACGGAACAACAGATAAGGGTAACACTGCAGCTGCATCTGTTATCACAGCACATCCTGAGGTTAAGACATGGCTCATCACAGGTGCCAACGAAGAGGGAACCATAGGTGCATGTCGTGCCCTTGAGTCAGCTGGACTCGACAAGGATGCCTGCGTTGTAGGTCTCGGCGGATATATGGCAAAGGATGAGTGGAACAACAAGGGCGCAGACGGTACATGCATGAAGGCAGCTGCTTATTTCTCAGCCCAGTCTGTAGGTGAAGGCTCTGTTAATGTTCTTTACCAGCTCATCAATGGCCAGACTCCTGACATGGAGACTGCGGTTGATGCGGTTATCGTTACACCTGATAACTACAAAGAGGTTATGGGTAAGGACGCAGAATAATTCTTGTGACTAAGTATAAGAAAGAGGGGCAGCCGTGAAGGCTGCCCCTTTATGATGTCTTATCAGTTTCATCCGAATCCTGAAGAGAATTGACAGCGGATCTGTACTTTGAAGGAGTCATACCGGTGACCTTTTTGAATGTGGTGCAGAAGCTGGATTCTGAAGAAAAACCGCAGCTGTAACAGATATCTTTAATACTGGTCTTCTCATTTTGTAAAAAGAATTTGGCGGCATTGACTCTTGTCTCTATGACATATTCATGGGGCGAAAATCCGGTTTCTCTTTTGAAAAGGCGGCTGAAGTAAAAGGTACTGAGAGAAGCCTGTGAAGCCAGCTGCTCCAGAGACAGCTCTTCATGGATATGATCGGATATGTAAGCTACCGTATCCTCTATGATGCCGCTTGCAGAGGCTTCCGCCACATCATGACTTTTGGCAAGAAAGAGTTCAGTCATGATATTTACGAGATAATTGTTGAGAAGAGGTTCTCCTACAGCGACTGTATCACGGAAACCGAGATAGATGCGATGGAGGTACTTTTCAAAGCGGTAGGAATTCTGAAGAGAGATGATGGGACCTGTTGCTTCGGTTATGGCTTCAAAATAACCTCTTGCAGATATACCGTCAAAATGTATCCATTCGATGCTGCAGCCGCTTCCGGTACCGTAGGCGTGGGGAGCATAACAGTCGAGGAAGATGACATTACCCTCCTTTGCGTGGTAAACATGCCCGGCTGTTTCTACCGTGCATTCACCTTTTTTCAGATACATAAGAAGGAAGCTGTCAAATGCATTTCTGCGGATATTGTAACCGGGAAGGTAGGTGAAATTTCCTACGATCATGGGGTAAAGAAACAGGCGTTTAGCCTGAGCTCCGGGTGTGTAAACATAAAAATCCGAGCCCGGTCTGATGAAGTTTTCGGTTGAGATCATATTCGCCTCACAGAGCAAGAATTTGAAATCATTGAGCAATCAGCTTTAATGAAATTAGTGTGATTACACCTTATATTATAAGCAAGAAACATAAATTTTTAAATTAATTTCCGGCAATTAAGGAGGAAACTATGGGAGAGGTAAAACTGTGGGAGGAGGATGTAGTCATCCCGACCTATGGTATAGGGGAACCTGATAAAAACCCTATGTTTTTGGAAAAGAGAGTTTACCAGGGGAGTTCCGGAAGGATATATCCGTATCCAACCATCGAGAAGATATATGATGAAAAAGAGGATAAGCATTATCAGGCTGTTTTTCTGGAAAATGAGTATCTGAAGATAATGATTCTGCCGGAACTCGGCGGCAGGATACAGCGTGCCTATGATAAGACAAACGGTTATGATTTTGTCTACTATAATCAGGTCATAAAGCCTGCGCTTGTGGGACTTCTGGGTCCGTGGATCAGCGGCGGAATAGAATTCAACTGGCCTCAGCATCACAGACCTACTACATTTATGCCTGTGGATCACATACTGATCGAAAACCCGGACGGTTCCAAGACCTGTCGTATCTCTGATCTGGATCAGATGTACGGAACCCGTGGTGAGGCGAGCTTCACATTGTATCCGGGAAAGGCATATCTCGAGATAAAGGGCCAGTTATATAATCGTACTTCAACACCTCAGACATTTCTCTGGTGGGCAAATCCGGCGGTTCCTGTAAATGATCATACCCAGTCTGTTTTTCCTCCTGATGTACATGCTGTTATGGATCATGGCAAGCGTGACGTATCCAGATTCCCTATTGCAACGGGGGTTTATTATAAACATGATTACAGTGCCGGTGTAGACATTTCCCGTTATAAGAACATTCCGGTTCCGACTTCGTATATGGCAGAAAAGTCCGACTTCGATTTTGTCGGAGGTTATGACTATAAGGTTGGTGCAGGACTCCTGCACGTTGCGGATCATCATGTGTCTCCCGGTAAAAAACAGTGGACCTGGGGATGTGGTGATTTCGGTAAGGCATGGGACAGAAACCTGACTGATGAAGACGGACCGTATATCGAGCTTATGTGCGGTGTGTTCACTGATAACCAGCCGGATTTTTCCTGGCTTAAGCCTATGGAGGAAAAGACCTTCACCCAGTATTTTATGCCCTATAAGGCTGTGGGACAGATAAAGAACGCTACAAAAGAAGCAGCTGTTAATATGGAGGTCAGTGACGGTGAGATCCATTTGATAGCCTATGGAACTTCTCGCTATGAAAAGGCAAGGTTCCTTTTGACCTATGACGGGGAGGTGCTGTTGGATGAAACAGAGGACCTGAGCCCCGTGTGCATATATGAGAAGACTTTAAGGCAGTCGGTTTCTGATGAAACGAAGCTTTGTTTCGCTGTGTTCTCAGAGGGAAAGGAGCTTGTGCATTATACTCCTCTTAAGAAGGGCATTCCGGATATCCCGAAGCCGGCAGAGGCAGCTAAAGCGCCTTCCGAGATCATGACCAACGAGGAACTGTATCTTACGGGTTTACATATAGAGCAGTACAGACATGCTACTTTCCGCCCTGATGATTATTACCTTGAGGGACTTAAGCGTGACGCCGGAGACATTCGCATCAACAATGCTTACGGTTCACTTCTGATGCGCCGCGGACTTTTTAAAGAGGCGGAGAAGCATTTCCGTCAGGCAATAAAGAGGCTCACTTGGAAAAATCCGAATCCCTATGATTCTGAAGCCTACTATAATTTGGGACTTTCGCTTCTTTATCAGAAGAGGGATGATGAGGCTTTTGAAGCATTTTTCAAGGCCAGCTGGTCGGCGGAGCAGCAGGAGATGAGCTTTTATTATCTTGCTGCCATTGAAACAAGACGTAAGCATTTTACGGAGGCTCTTCAGCTTGTGAATAAGGCTCTTGTTAAGAATGCTCATAATGTAAAGGCGTGTGGCCTGAAGCTGTATCTCCTTAGAAAGCTTAATATGAGAGAAGAAGCGCTTCATACAGTGAAGGAGAATCTCGATATCGATCCTTTTGATTATGTTACGAGGATGGAGGAGGCATACTTTTATGAAGTATCGGATAATGCTGATTCCGGCACAGCTCATGATGGTTTGACTTATGATGCTAAGCGCAGGGAACTGGTGAAGCTTGCCAGAAACTATCATGAAAATTTCCTGACTGTGGCAAGGGATTATGAAGAGTTCGGAGCTTATAAAGAAGCTTCTGATGTACTTTCTCTCTGCACTGAAAATTGGGCTATGCTTTTATATGAGAGAGCCTATATTGCTTCATGTGAAGGCAATGAAGAAGAGGCTAAGCTTCTCTATAAGAAGGCCGGAGAAGCTTCAACTGACTATGTATTTCCAAATAAGCTTGAGGACATACTGGTACTGGAGGAAGCCCTTCGTTATGATGCTTCCGATGGCAATGCCTGCTACTATCTCGGAAATCTTTACTATGACAAGACTGTATATGACAAGGCTGTCAAATACTGGGAATGTGCTTCTGAAAGCCGTCCTGAGTTCGCGACCATATGGCGTAATCTGTCTATAGCCTACTTCAATAAGTGTCAAGATGTGGAGAGGTCAAAGGCAGCCATGGAAAAGGCTTATGCATTGGCACCTAAGGATCCGAGGATATTCCTCGAATACGATCAGCTTTTAAAGAAGGTCAATGTTTCTACGGAGGATCGTCTCAGGCTCTATGAAGAGAACAGGGCAGTATTTTCGGAGAGAGATGACCTGAAGGTGGAGTATGTCACCTTGCTGAATCTCCTTGGAGATTTCCGTAAGGCACTGGACTTCATCAGAGTGAACCGTTTCCATCCATGGGAAGGTGGAGAAGGAAAGATCACGACCCAGTATGTATATGCCCTGACTGGTCTCGCCCTTATGGAGATGAAACAGGAACACTGGAAGGAAGCCGGAGATTTACTGAGGGAAGCTATGAGCTATCCTGAAAATCTTGGAGAAGGTAAGCTGGAGGGTACAAAGGACAACAACTTAAAATACTATCTCGGACTCTGTGAGGAGCATATGAATGAAGAACCCGAAGCTAAGAGTCTTTTCTCGGAGGCTACCGTCGGTACGGATGAGCCTGCCGGCATGATGTATTACAATGACCAGCCGGCAGACATGATCTATTTTGAAGGTATGGCACTTAAGAAGCTAGGTAAAGAGGTTTCCGGAAAGTCTCATTTCAATAAGCTGATAGATTATGGTGAGCGACATATGAGGGATGAGGTAACTGTAGGATATTTTGCAGTGTCACTTCCAGATTTCCAGATCTTCGATGAGGACTGGACGAAAAGGAATCAGGCGCATTGCCACTATCTGATCGGCTTAGGAAAGCTTGGTTATGGAGATGTTTCTGAAGCTGAAGAGGAGTTCAGGAAGACCATAAGCCTGGAGCCGACTCATTGGAACGCGATCCGCTATCTTCAGATAGCGGAAGGAAAGTTGTAATTGATTTTTTACAGCTTCATATCACCCGGTTTGACCCAGCCCATTTTTACGAGGGCAGAATTGAAAACAGGACAGAGAACAGCAGGAAGAAGGAAGCATATGAGCAGCATACCAGCCCAGTCAAGAGGGGTTATAAAGGCTTTTGTTCCTTCGGATATGCTGTTCAGCCAGCCTGTATAGACACCAATCTGTCCTACGAAACCGCAGGTGCCCATGCCGGATGAAATAGGAGTTCCGTTCATTTCCATTTTAAATACGCATGTGGCGAGGGGACCGGTTATGGCAGAGCAAAGGATAGGAGCGATCCAGATCTTTGGATTTTTGATGATGTTTCCCATCTGAAGCATGGAGGTTCCGATTCCCTGAGATACGAGACCGCCTACACCGTTTTCCTTGAAGCTCATGAATGCAAAGCCCACCATCTGGGCGCAGCATCCTGCAACAGCGGCTCCGCCCGCAAGTCCTGTGAGGCTGAGAGCTGCGCATATGGCGGCAGAGGAGATGGGAAGAGTCAGTGCGATTCCGACTATAACTGATACAATTATTCCCATTATGAAAGGCTGCTGGCCTGTGGCCCACATTATGAGGTTTCCGGTCTTAAGAGCAGCAGCTCCGATGGCCGGTGCCCAATTTGCTGAAAGAAGGATTCCTACGCCTATAGTGGCAAGTGGAGTTACGAGTATATCTATCTTTGTTTCTTTTGAAACTGCCTTTCCGATCTCGGCAGCTATTATGGCGATAAAAAGAACTGCGAGAGGTCCTCCTGCTCCGCCTAAGGCATTGGAAGCAAAACCAACTGTTGTAAGAGAAAAAAGAACTAAGGGAGGGCAATGGAGAGCGTAGCCTATAGCGATAGCCATGGCGGAACCACTCATGGCAGAAGCAAGACCTCCGACTGTATAATCGATACCTCCGATGGTAGCTATTACCTTGGTGAGGAACGAAATGTGAAACTGTGCTCCAAGTGTATTTAAGATGGTACCTATGAGAAGAGAAGCGAACAGTCCCTGTGCCATAGCTCCCATAGCGTCAATGAGGTAACGCTGTACAGAGATCTCGATGTCTTTCCGTTTCAAAAATGATCTGATATTTTCCATGATACTCCCTTTCTTTTCTGCTTGTAAGCAAAGTTGATTGTCACTTCACAGGTAAATGAAAGTGACATTTATTTCTTATGCTGAAAGAGAATCCTTTTCTTCGGATTTTTCATCCCAGACCGGAACATCTATGCCGATCACATCTGAAGTAAATGGTGTTCCGTCATTCTTTTCAAAATGTTCAGTAGCCTTCTTTACATACTTGAAGCCGACATATAAAAGAGGAATGTTGCAGTATGCGATAAGGATATTGGCAAAATCAGAGAGATCCCAGAGAGCACCGAGATCCATGCCAACGATGGATGTGAGCATTCCGAAGCAGATAACTGCGATATCGATAAGTCTGATCGCATTGATGAATACCTTGCTGCGGCTGATTCTGTTTGCACATATCTCTGAGAAAGACATAAATCCGAGAAGACATGTGAAAGCAAAAAGTCCGAAACAGAGTGATACAAGCAGTGTAACTACGCTGTTGAATCCGGTTCCGGGAGTAAGCTCTTCAACAGATGCGAGGTACTTGGGAAGCTTTCCGAGCTCCATCCATGCTGCGCCCTTATCTGTAAGCCATACACGACCCATGATGACTACAAAACCGGTAAGAGTACAGATAACTATGGTATCAAGGAATACACCTATAGCCTGAACACAGCCCTGATCGCATGGATGTGCGGCATCTGAAGCTGCTGCCGGCATAGTGATGGTACCCTGACCTGCTTCGTTGGACATAAGTCCTCTCTTTACACCCTGCATGAGAGCTGTTCCGAATGCACCGCCAAATACTGCTTCAGGTTTGAATGCCTCTGTAAAGATGGCATAGAAGAACCATGGAATTCTGGCGAAATTGATCAGTACAAGAAGCACTACTGTAAGAACATAAACGATGGCCATCACGGGAACCAGGACATCTGTTACCCTGGCAATCTTTTTTGTACCGCCGAAGGACACTGCACAGGTAGCGAGAATAACTGCTGCAAATCCGACCCAGTATACCGCATGTGTGGTCGGAAGCTCGGTTCCGCTTATAATGCTTGCGATCTGTCCCATGGCAGATACTGTATTGAAGCCCTGTGCCGGGAAGCAGAGAATGGCATAAATGATGTACATCAGCGAAAGAATAACACCGATGATAGCTGAGTTCTTGAGAAGTCTTCTTCCGTAGAAGGACATACCGCCCAGATATTCATCATTCTTTTTCTCTTTGAAGATCTGGGACAATGTTGACTCAACGAACGCAGTAGCCATTCCGAAAAATGCCGAGATCCACATCCAGAGAAGTGCTCCCGGGCCTCCGACTGATACCGCACCTGTTACACCGAGGATATTTCCCGGACCGACACGCATGGCTGTTGAAAGGAAAAATGAAGCCAGCGGAGTGATACCCGTTTTTGCTTTGCTGTTTTTAAGTACCTGTAAACCGTACTTGAACTTTCTCAATTGAATGAATCTGAGATTAGCCGAAAAATAGATTCCCGAACCGATGAGCAGGATGATAGCCAGTGAAAAATTTCCTAAAACAGGAATGCCGGAATACCACTCAAAGTTTGTCGGGAAGTCCCAGAACAAATCAGAAACTGTCTGGATTCTGCTGCATACTGCAGAAATAAAAGCCAATAACCCTTCCATACATAATCCCCCATGTGATCATATAGTATTGAGGAGCAGAAATGTTCAGCCTACTCCGGGATACATAGTCATAACATTTATAAATTATTAAATCCAAGCCGTTTGACTATATTTATAATTATAATCCTGTATTTATTTCTGAACAATCATTATAATTCCATAATCGCAAGGGTTTTTATTTCTAATCTGTACTGTTTGAACAAATTTTCCGGATAGCTTTCTCTCAAGAATATCTCTTTTTTATTTCAAATATTATTTTCGGTTATATTTCCGTCGGGATCAAAAAGGAGCGGAAAACTGCTGGTATCCGAAGCATTTTTCAGGGCTTTTACATGACAGCCTCTCTCGATCAGCCCTTTCCCCATATCTGAAGCTTCCATATAAAATGTATGCCCTTTATATACAAACACTATGTCGTAATCAGATGTTGAAGAATCATGATAGAAAGGGACTCCTAACGTATCCTGTAATTCCTTAAAGGTATATACATCCTGTCTGACGTCGAAAAATGTGTCCAGGGTTCCTTCTATTGTGTGATCCGTCAGTACATAACAGCCGATACCTCCGCCCAGCCATAGGAAGCTCTCTTCATAATTCAGATACCTGTTTCCGCTATCCTTGTCTTTTTTTACTGAACATCCAAGCATCCTAGCAACGGGAGCACCGAAGCGATTTTCTATATCTGTAAAGTTCATAGAAAAAACATCTTCGATCTCTTTGTTGTAGAAGCCATATAATTTTCCCTTGGGCTGTGTTCTGAGATAATTATCTATGGAATCAAAGGATCCGGGAGTAGCTGCGGCATACCCTGAGAGATCTCTGTTTAAGATATCCTCTTTAATGGTCCACATGAGAAGCCTGTTGAAAGAGCCTCTGTCCTGACTTATGTATTTCTGATAGTTTTCGGGATCCTTTGTCTTGTCAACGCTTTCCATTATTTTATCAAGTACGAGGAAATCCGATCTCTCTATGGCGCCGTCAACCATCTGAAAAGCATAGTGGTGCACAGAATCCTTTCCTGTACGTACAAGCAGTTTTCCTGTTTCTTCCCCGAAGCCTAGATCAAAACCGGCTTCATTATCGGACTTAAGTTCTAGGAATTCTGCTGCATTAGTGTTTTTGTTTATGTAAGCAACTAAAGATATGTATTTTCCATCCCCGTCGGGAACTCTGGCAGTTGCTGCCAGTTCATAGACATTGTCAGCATTTATATCGACTAGGCAGTAGTATCCGCCTTCGGGGAAATTCTTCAGCAAAATGTCTCTGTATGCCTCAGCGGCTGATCTGTTAAATTCATTATCAACACTTTCGGGGACAGTTGTATCAAAGGAATCCATGTCAGACGGACCGTCATTCTGATTTGATTTTCCGGCTTCTGAAGCATCGGATTTTCTGACACTTTCCGGTTTCGCCGAGGTTCCTTTTCCGGCACCGCAGCCGGAGAGAAGCATTGCCAATATAATGATAAAAACTCTATACATAGTTTCCTCTCTGTACTTCTATTGTTTATTCCATTGTATGTTATAATGAAAAAAATAAGCAATAGTGCTTATCAAATCAAAACAAAGATAAAAACGCAACGTGCATCGCAAGATGTGCCAGAGCCGGAAGGTAGCCCGGCCGTCCTGATCCACACAGGGTAAGTAACCTGCCCCTCCGGGTTGTCCGTTCTTTGTTCATAACATTTTAAGGAGGGATAGTTATGGACATAGTGAGCGGAACGCTGACGGTATTTTTTGAGAACCCTTTCTGGGTCGGCGTATTCGAACGAGTATCTGATGGGCTTCTTTCTGCATGTAAGGTTACATACGGAGCGGAACCAAAAGATAATGAGGTCGAGGAGTTTATTCTTAAACATTACTATGAGCTGAAGTTCAGTCCGGCTGTAGAGAACGTAGTTCGTAAAAGAGCCGATAATCCGAAGAGAAGACAGAGAAATGCACGAAAGCAGCTGGAAAGCTCCGGAATCGGTACCAGATCTCAGCAGGCGCTTGCGAAGCAGCGTGAGGAAATGAAGATCGAGCGCAGACAGCAGAGCAGAGAGCAACTGGATATGGAACTCAAACGAAGGTACGAGCAGAAACAGCAAAAGAAAAAAGAAAAACATCGTGGACACTAAAAAGCAAAAGTCCCTTGGGCGATTAAAACGCCTAAGGGACTTTTGCTTTATATAAAGAAGTAATTTTAAGGATATATTTTTGGGGTTGGAGAGTATATCTTTATCCTAAAATAACTCTTATATCAACTTCATGACCGCCCATCTCAGGTGTGATGAGATTACCTGAGTGGAGTTCTCCGTCCACGTAGAATTCTTTCACACCCTTTTCGACATGTGAAGGATTCTCAACATGGATTCTGTATGTCTTACCGCGGAACTTGCGGACAACATCGTAGCTTTCAACATCCGAAGGTATGCATGGGTTAATGCGCAGACCGTCAAAGTCAGGTGTCACACCCAGGATGAACTGGCTTATGGTAGTGAAGGTCCATGCCGCGGTACCTGTGAGCCAGCTGTTCTTTCCTTCTCCGTGACTCGGTGCATCCTTACCTGCAACCATCTGGCAGTATGCGTAAGGCTCAGTACGGTGTATATCACCTATATCCTCAAGGAAAACCGGATTTGTTTTTCTGTATACCTCAAAGGCTCTGCTTCCGTGTCCCACCATGGTCTCGGCGCATGCGATCCATGGATTGTTGTGGCAGAAGATACCTGCATTCTCCTTGTATCCTGGCGGATAAGAGGAGATCTCACCAAGCTCGACATGATATCTTGTATATGCAGGCTGGTTAAGCATGATACCGTATTTTGTATCGAGACGTTCTTCGACGCTCTTCAGTGCCCTCTCAGCCATGCCGTTTTCTACACCGACACCACCGATTATGCACATGCCCTGTGGCTCGATGAAGATCTGACCTTCCTCGCATACGTGGCTTCCTACAGGATTTGAATAGGCGTCGTATGCGCGGACGAACCATTCGCCGTCCCAACCGGCAGTTTCGATTGCCTCAGTCATGAGCTCGATCTCTTCAGTGCACTTATCGGCCTCATCATTCAGATTCAGATGTCTGAGGATGCTTACATATTCCTTTCCGTATTTCACGAAAAGACCCGCTATAAATACGCTTTCCGCAACAGGTCCCTCAGAAGGTCCTGTGGTCTGGAAGCTTTCGCCCGGTGTCTCGGAAAAGCAGTTGAGATTCAGACAGTCATTCCAGTCTGCACGTCCGATGAGCGGAAGAGCGTGAGGCCCCTTGTGGTTGACTATGTAATTGAAGCTTCTTCTCAGATGCTCGAGGAGAGGAGCAGCCTTGGTTGAGTCATTATCAAAATCACAGATCTCATCGAGGATCGAAAAATCTCCGGTTTCTCTGATATATGCACCTGTTCCGGCGATAAGCCACATCGGGTCATCGTTGAAGCCAGAGCCTACATTGAGGTTTCCGGTCTTTGTAAGAGGCTGGTACTGGTGATATGCGGAACCGTCCTCGAACTGGGTGCTGGCGATGTCCAGGATCCTTTCTCTTGCGCGCTCCGGGATGAGGTGCACGAATCCCAGGAGATCCTGAGAAGAGTCTCTGAATCCCATGCCGCGTCCCATACCGCTTTCAAAATAGCTTGCAGAGCGGCTCATGTTGAAGGTGACCATGCACTGGTACTGATTCCAGATATTGACTGAACGGTTCAGCTTCTCGTTTCCTGTTTTTACGGAATAAACAGAAAGAAGCTTGTCCCAGTATTCCTTTAATTCCTTAAGTGCCGCCTCGACCTGCTCATCAGTCTGATACTTTGCGAGGAGCTTTTCTGCAGGCTTTTTGTTGATAACGTTTGGAGCTACGAACTTTTCTTCCGCCGGATTCTCGCAGTAACCCAGAACGAAGATGGATGTGTAGCTTTCTCCGGGTGCCAATGTTACTTTCAGGTGGTGACTTCCTACAGGAGACCAGCCGTGAGCTACAGAATTTCTGCTTTCACCGCTTTTAACAACATCAGGGTTATGGAGCCCGTGATAGAAGCCTGTGAAGCTGGCACGATCTGTGTCGAAGCCTGTTATCTCACGGTTCACTGAATAGAAAGCAAAGTGATTACGGCGTTCCCTGTACTCAGTCTTGTGATAAATAGTGCTGCCTGCTATCTCGACTTCACCGGTTGAATAGTTTCTCTGGAAATTCGTGGCATCATCCTCAGCATTCCAGAGACAGAACTCTATGAAGCTGAAAATGTCTATTTCCTTTACATCATCGGATTCGTTCTTAAGTATGAGCTGATTGATCTCGCAGGAGTCTGTAAGAGGAACGAAAGCGGTGAGAGTGGCTCTTAATGAGTTCTTCACTCCTTCTATGACAGAGTAGCCCATTCCATGACGACAGCTATAGCCGTCAAGCTCGGTCTGTACCGGCTGCCAGCCCGGATTCCAGATGCAGTCACCGTCCTTTATGTAATAGTAACGTCCGCCTGTATCGTATGGAACGTTGTTATAACGGTAACGAGTCAGTCTCAAAAGCTTGGCATCTTTATAGAAGTCATAGCCTCCGGCAGTGTTTGAGATAAGTCCGAAAAACTCCTTGCATCCTAAATAGTTGATCCATGGTAAAGGTGTTTCCGGAGTGGTAATAACATATTCGCGGGCGCTGTCATCAAAATAACCGTATTTCATTTGCTCCTCCTGTTGCGAAATCGTTTTCGTTGAATCGTGACTTCATTATAGATGGCTTTTGAATAATTGCAAACAAATTATTTAAAAACCTAAAAATAATGTGCAATATAAACAAAAGAATGGCGGGTTAATTATTAAAATACAATAATTGACTAGGAAAATTACATGAATTATGATTGAGGTACGAAAACGATTTCGGAAGCATAAGGAGCCCGATAAATGGTAACGATAAAGGATATTTCAGAGGCTTGCGGAGTATCGACTGCAACAGTCAGCAAAGCTTTGAACGGATATGGAGATGTCGGAAGAGCAACAGCCGACCTGATCAGAGAGACAGCAAAAAAGATGAATTATTATCCTAATGCTGCGGCGAAACAGTTGAAGACCAGTGTTTCCCACAACATCGGAGTTCTCTTTATAGATGAAACATGCTGTGGACTTACCCATGAGTTCTTCTCGGAGATACTTAACAGTGCAAAGACCGAGGCTGAGAGGCTGGGATATGACATTACCTTTATATGTAAGAACATCGCCGGAAGAGAAGCTTCTTTTCTGGAGCATGCAAGATACAGAAAGTGTGACGGAGTTCTGGTTGCAAGTGTGGATTTCAAGAGTCAGGCGGTTCAGGATCTGGTGTACAGCGATATTCCCACAGTTTCCATCGATTATGTTTATAACGACAGAAGCAGCGTGCTTTCGGACAATGTTGAAGGTGAATATGAGCTGACAAAGTATCTCATAGAGCATGGACACAGAAGGATAGCATTCATCCACGGTGAAAGTACTTCTGTTACTGATAAGCGACTTTCAGGATTTTACAGAGCCTGCGAGGAAAACGGAATAGAGGTTCCCGACAGTTATATCATGGAATCCAGATACCATGACATCGAAAGCTGCAGAGATACCGTAAAGATCCTTATGGATCAGAAGGAACGTCCCACAGCCATCATTTTCCCGGATGACTACTCATATATAGGAGGAAGACAGGGACTCGAAGAGATGGGACTCAGGATACCTGAGGATGTGAGCGTCGTAGGATATGACGGGATCAGATTAACGAGAGCCCTGAGTCCGAAGCTCACTACATATTATCAGGATACTGTGGAGATAGGTATCCGCTCTGTAAGGAAGCTTATAGATATCATCGAAAACCCGAAGACCAGCATTGCAGAGCAGATAAAGGTTCAGGGAAGGATACAGGAAGGCAAGACAGTAAAGGATCTTCTTCAGTAGTAGTTATGAAGATGAAACAAATTATGTATGCATGATGTGCGGGTTGAACTATCGTACCGATAAACAGTTTCACTTGCACTTTCATGTACATTTAAATATGAAATAGGAGGAAGTATGAAGAAAGTAATGAAGGTTGGCACAGCTCTTTTACTGGGAGCAACGATGGTAGGTTTGACAGGATGCGGACATAAAAATATTCCTGCCGGTGTGAGTGTTTCGAATGGTGGTAAAGTACTTAACATCTGGTGCTGGAATGAGGAATTCCGTTCCCGTTTCAACGACTTCTATCCGGGTGTTGCCGAAGTATCAAGTGACAAGGCAACTACAACACTTAAGGATGGAACAGTTGTAAAGTGGACCATCAATGAGAACGTAAACAACAACTATCAGAACAAGCTTGATGAGGCTCTGATCGCACAGGCAAAGGCAGCTGCCGATGATAAGATCGATATGTTCCTGGTAGAGGCTGACTATGCATTGAAGTATGTAGATTCCGATTATACTCTGGACATTCAGAAGGATATCGGACTTACCAAGGAAGAGCTTGCTGATCAGTATCAGTATACAAAGGATATCGTTTCTGTAGATGGTGTTCAGAAGGGAACAACCTGGCAGGCTACACCGGGACTTTTTGCATACAGAAGATCCATCGCAAAGGCAGTTCTCGGAACAGATGATCCTGATAAGGTTCAGGAAGCTCTCGCAAACTGGGATAAGTTTGATGAGGTAGCCGCAAAGGCTCATGACAAGGGCTACAAGATGCTTTCCGGTTTTGATGATTCATATCGTACATTCTCTAACAATGTTTCTGCTCCATGGGTAACAGGAACAACAGTAAATGTAGATAAGAACATCATGCGCTGGATAGAGCAGACCAAGGCTTACACAGATAAGGGCTACAATAACAAGACCTCTCTCTGGGATGACGGCTGGGCATCAGATCAGGGCGCTGACGGTGATGTATTTGGATTCTTCTATTCAACATGGGGCATCAACTTCACACTTCTCGGAAATGCAGGAGAGAAGGGCTTCGGTGACTGGGCAGTATGCTATGGACCTGCACCATACTACTGGGGCGGAACATGGCTCTGTGCAGCACAGGGAACCGACAATGCTGATGACATAAAGGACATCATGGAGCAGCTCACATGTAATACCGAGATCATGGAATCCATGACCAGAGATCAGGAGATCCAGGATTATACCAATACGATCTCAGGTATGAAGGATATCGCTGAAGATAAGAACTTCGGCTCAGATTTCCTTGGCGGAGAGAACCATGTAGCACTTTTCTCAGAGACTGCAGAAAAGATTGATATGAGCAACATCTCACCATATGATCAGGGATGTAATGAGCTTATACAGAGAGCTATGAAGGATTACTTCAATGGTAATGTAGACCTCGATACTGCAAAGCAGAACTTTGAGACCTCTATAAAGGAAGCATATCCGGAGATCACAGACGTAGCTTGGCCTACATAAGAAGGAATCGATGTAAGCTTTTGATGCTTGTTCGAGAGCAGGATAATAAGTAGTTGCCCGATATAAATGGCTGGATAAGGTATTTCAGGGTGGGATACCCCACCCTGAGTTGATTGTCAGGAGGGATAGCGTGAAAAACAGAGTTTCCATCACTGCAGATGATGTCATGAGGGACAGCGGAACGGAGATCAGTATGTCAGACACAAAAACAGTTAAAAACAAAAAGGTAGACTATTCAAAATGGGGATATATATTTATCCTCCCGTTCTTTATAACATTTGCGATATTTCAGCTGATTCCTTTAGCTTCAACTATCTATTACAGCTTTTTTGAATACTACAGATCAGGACTCAGAGATATCGGACCTACATTTGTAGGACTTGATAATTACAAAACTCTTTTTGAAACAGATCTTCCCAAGTATATGGGAAACACATTTATACTCTGGCTGATGGGATTCCTGCCACAGATCACGGTATCCCTCATTCTTGCAGCCTGGTTCACAGATGTAAGACTCAGGATCAAAGGCAAGCAGTTATTTAAGGTAATTATCTATATGCCTAACCTGATCATGGCAAGTGCATTTTCCATGTTATTCTTCGCACTTTTCTCGGATATTGGGCCGGTCAATTCTTTCCTTGTTGATTCAGGAATTCTTTCAAAGCCATATCGTTTTCTTGCTGAAGTCTGGGGGACCAGAGGTCTCGTTGCTTCCATGAACTTCCTTATGTGGTTCGGAAATACCACCATCATACTCATGGCTGCGGTAATGGGCATTAACCCCTCACTCTTTGAAGCGGCAGAGCTGGATGGCTGTAATCACCGTGAGACTTTTTTCTATATTACATTACCGAATATCAAGCCTATCCTTGTATATGTGTTCATCACATCCATGATCGGCGGTCTCCAGATGTTCGATGTACCTCAGATCCTTACAGACGGAACAGGAGGTCCGGACAGAACCTCCATGACCATCATCATGTATCTGAACAAGCATCTGTTCAACAAGAACTATGGTATGGCAGGTGCACTTTCGGTTGTATTGTTCGTGGTTTGTGCGATCCTTTGTCTTTGCGTTTATTTCTCGATGAACGGTGAAGATAACGGAAAGTCAAAGAAGCGTAGAGACAGAGACAAGTTATAAGGAGGGAGCGGTATGTATGCATTAAAGCAAAGAGAGATCACAGAGGCAAAAATCAGAACCGTAGCAGCATATGTTCTACTGACTGTTTTATCATTCCTGTGTCTTTTCTTCTTTTATATTCTGTTGATCAACTCAACAAGAGAGCATGTGGATATACAGAAGGGATTCTCGGCTATTCCGGGTGCGGCATTCATAAAGAATCTCACAAACGTTGCACATGATGCCAATGTTCCTATCTTCAACGGTATCGTCAACTCCCTCATCGTATCGTCCTTCTCGGCTATACTTTCGTGCTATTTCTCAGCATTGACAGCATACGGACTTTACGCCTATGATTTCAGGCTCAAGAAAGCGGCATTTATCTTTATCATGCTTATTCTGGTAATGCCTACACAGGTGTCAGCACTTGGATTCCTGCGTCTGATCACAAAGATGAATATGGAAGATACATTTTTTCCTCTTATACTTCCATCCATAGCGGCACCGTCTGTTTTCTATTTTATGTACAGCTACATGCAGTCATCACTTCCTATGTCTCTGGTGGAGGCTTCGAGAATAGACGGTGCCAGCGAGTTCAGAACATTTAACAGCATCGTGCTTCCTGTTATGAAGCCTGCTATGGCGGTTCAGGCGATATTTGCTTTCGTAACTTCATGGAATAACTACTTCATTCCTGCACTGGTGCTCAGCACACAGAAGAAAAAGACATTGCCTATCCTTATCGCTTCTCTCAGAAGTGCGGACTTCCTTAAGTTTGATATGGGAAAGGTTTACATGCTCATAACCATAGCCATCGTTCCTATCATCTTCGTTTACATCTTGTTATCGAAGTTCATAGTTGAAGGTGTAACATTAGGAGGAGTCAAGGAATGACGTCACTGAGGAGAGGTATAAATTTAGGCGGATTTTTATCACAGTGTACTCATGAAGAAAAGCATTACGACAGCTTCATAAAGGAAGAGGATATCGTAAGGATCAGAGAAATGGGCTTTGATCACATCCGGCTTCCTATAGATTATGAAGTGTTTGAAACTGAAGAAGGGGTTCGGAAGGATAAAGGCTTTGAAAGAGTACATGAGGTGATATCATGGTGCGAGGGACAGAAGCTTCCTGTTATACTCGATCTCCACAAGGCATATGGCTATGATTTCAATGACGCAGGTGATTCGGAGAAGAATCGCCTGTTCACGGATGAAAAGGTTCAGGGAAGATTCCTTAAGCTCTGGGAGGCTATAGCGAAGGAATTTTCGGGATGCAAAGATCTCGCCTTTGAGCTTCTGAATGAAGTAGTGGAGGATGAGAATGCCGATGCCTGGAATGCTCTCATAAAGAAGGCGGTTTCGGTTATCAGAAATTTCTCAAAGGATGCATGGATAATCTACGGCGGTATACAGTGGAACAGTGCCGGAACCATAAAGTATCTGGAGAAACCTGCGGATGACAGGATACTGTTTACGTTCCATTTTTATGAGCCTCTGGTGTTCACACATCAGTGGGCACACTGGATGCCTGTTATGAAAGAGATAGGGGATGTACATTATCCTGACAGCTATGAGATATACAAAGAGAAATCCCGCATCCTGGGCGCCCAGGGGCAGAATGTCCTGGACAGACAGTATGATGAGATGAATATCTCATACCTGAGGTCTATGGTAAATGTAGCTGTGGATGCGGCAAAAGAGAAGGGTGCACCTCTTTATGTGGGAGAGTTCGGAGTCATAGACCAGGCTCCGTCAGAGGATACGCTTCGATGGTTCCGGGATGTGATGACTATCTTTTCCGAAGAGAATATAGGATGTGCTCTCTGGACATATAAGAATATGGATTTCGGAATAAATCAGGAGCATTATGCCGGTATAAGAAATGAACTCTTGCAGCTTCTGACACAATGATGTATCATTTACTGCATCGATGTTTTTCGATGAAGCCGGTGATCACAGACTGTGTCGTGAGCACATTTATCTTAATATTATGAATGCTCAATGGTGGGTGAAAAGTTTATGCTTTTCCCCACCATTTTTTTAGCGACAAATCTTAAATTACGGTGATATAATTGTTAAAAATAATGTCAAGATGCAAAGTATTAAATGAGTGATGATTATTTTTCAGGATTTTAAATTTTGTATCGGCAAAATAACTTTGAAGGGGGTTGTTTATGATTACTAATGGTTTCACTTATGTTGCTGTACTGCTGTTTATGGCGGCTGTATTGGTAACGCTGTCACATCATGCCACAGGCGGTCTTCAGAAATTCTTTAAGTATGTGCCTGCAGTTGTTCTCTGTTACCTTATCGCTATGCTTCTCTGCACCTTGAAGGTATGGGATATGGCTGAAACAAAGCCTGCCTACAGCGCGTTAAAGAACAATCTGACATATGCGATGATCTTCGCCATGCTTTTGAGATGTGATATCAGAAAAGTTCTGAAGCTCGGACCGAAGATGCTCATCGGATTTTTCTCCGCGACAGTAACTATCATCATCGGCTTTATCGTTGCTTTTGTTCTGATGAAGGGTACCATCGGAAGTGATGCATGGATGGGTCTCGGAGCTCTCTGCGGATCGTGGATTGGCGGTTCGGGAAACATGGTGGCAGTTCAGGCAGCCCTCAATATCAGCGAAGCAGATATGGGTTATGCCCTTGTCATCGATTCCATCGACTATTCACTCTGGGTAATGTTTCTGCTGTGGGCTATTCAGCTGGCACCTAAGTTCAACAAGTGGACCAAGGCAGATACTTCAAAGCTTGATGAGGTTTCATCAAAGCTTGAGGAAGAGGCAAAGTCAAACACCAGCAAGATCACATTCCAGAGCCTCATCCTTCTCATAGGTTCAGCATTCCTTGCAAGTGCCATCGCATCAAATGTAGGTACTGCACTGTATGATGCAACCGGTTTCTCGGATAAGGCAACATGGACAGTTCTTTTCATTACAGCTGTTTCACTTATAGCAGCAGTTACACCGCTTGGTAAGGTTCCTGGTTCTGCAGAAGTTTCCAACCTGCTCCTTTATTCGGTAATCGGTCTTCTGGCAAGCCGTGCAAGTCTTCTGGAGCTCGGCGACGCACCTGCATGGATACTCACAGGCTTTATCATTCTTGCTATTCATGCAGTTCTCATGCTTGTTATCTGCCGTGTACTCAAGCTTGATCTCTTTACTGCCGGAGTTGCATCACTTGCCAATATCGGCGGTACAGCATCTGCACCTGTACTTGCAGGTTCTTACTCAGGATCCCTCGTTCCTGTAGGTATCCTCATGGCTCTCATGGGCTACGTTGTAGGTACACCTCTTGCGGTACTGTGTGCCAATATCATGCATGCATTAGCTTAAGTCAGAATCATGGGCTGTCATAACTTACAAGGTATGACAGCTCTTTTGTTATAAGGAAAAAAATATGGGCGTATTATCAAATTTAGAACCAAAGGAAGTATTCAGTTATTTTGAGGAGATATGCGGGATTCCGCATGGCTCAGGAAACACACAGGCCATAAGTGATCATATAGTGAATTTCGCGAAGAAGCATGATCTCAGGTATCGTCAGGATGAAGCCGGCAATGTTGTTATCTTTAAACCTGCAACACCCGGATATGAAGATGCAGATACTGTCATGCTCCAGGGTCATATGGACATGGTTGCAGAGCAGGATCCCGACTGCACAAAGGACATGATGACAGAAGGTCTGGATCTCTTCGTGGATGGAGACCTGGTAGGAGCAAGGGGAACCACCCTTGGAGGAGACGACGGAATAGCTGTGGCAATGGAGCTTGCCATCCTCGCATCCAAAGAGGTCGAGCATCCTGAGCTTGAATGTGTTTTCACTGTGGGAGAAGAAATAGGAATGGTTGGTGCCAGGGCACTGGATACCTCCGATCTCAAAGCAAAGTACATGCTGAATCTTGATTCTGAGGCTGACGGGATCTTCACTGTAAGCTGTGCAGGAGCCGCCAGAGTTCTGGTCAGGTTCAGCGGCGAGAGAGAAACATTGGCAGGAAAAGCCCTAAAGGTGTCAGTAGGCGGACTCGCAGGAGGACATTCCGGAGAGGAGATTCACAAAGGACGTGCCAATGCTGACATCATGCTGGGACGAGCTCTGTTCGAGATATCCCGGAAGACTGAGCTTAGGCTAGCGGAGGCTTACGGTGGAACCAAGGACAATGCAATTCCGAGAGAGGCTTCAGCTACGATCATGGTTTCTGATGTGGAGGCTGCAGTGGAAGCGGTGGCTGAGCTCGAGAGAAATCTAAGGAACGAATACAGAGTCACAGATCCCGGAGTATGGGTGAAGGCTGAAGCTTCTGATGTTGTGCAGGTATTCAGCAGGAAGATCAGCGAGCGTATAACAGCCTTTATGTTCACCGTGCCGAACGGAGTTCAGGTAATGAGTGCGGATGTAGAAGGGCTCGTTCAGACCTCCACAAATCTCGGTCAGATCTACACAGAGGGGGATTCAATCTGCTTCAGTTTTCTGGTGAGATCAAGCGTCAACTCACAGAGAGATGAGACTGTGGAGAGGATTCAGTCCATGGCTATGGCGCTTGGAGCTCGGGTTGAAGTCGGAGCAGCATATTCCGCATGGGAGTATAAGGCGGATTCCAGACTTCGTGATACCATGATTGAGGCATACAAGGCTCTTAACGGTACAGAGCCCAAGGTCGAAGCCCTTCATGCGGGACTGGAGTGCGGTATCCTTTCAGGAAAGATGTCGGGACTGGATGCGGTTTCCATCGGGCCGGATCTCACGGATATACATACACCGAGGGAAAGACTTCATATCGAAAGCACAGGGCGTATATATAAGCTGACACTGGAAACACTTAAGAGGTTGAAATAATATGAAAAGGGAAAAAACATCCATCGTTTTTACCGGCGATATAGGCTTTGATAAGTATATGCTGAACCGTTGGGAGGATCCTGAACTGATATCAGATTCTCTCTTAAAGTTCTTTCACAGCGCTGACCATGTGGTTGCCAATGTAGAAGGCGCTTTGACAGATGCAGAGGATAACGGAAGCCATGGAGTCTTTTTTCACAGCATGGATCCGGCTGCTGTATCCGTGCTTAAGAACATTCACTCTGATATCTGGAACATTTCAAACAACCATATCATGGATGCCGGAGAGGAAGGACTTTTAAATACCAGGCGTCTTGCTGCAGAATCGGGCGCAAGTACCATAGGTGCTGATATAAATGAGGTTGAGGCTTCAAAGCCTGTGATACTGGATGAAGCCGGTGGTATCGGCATGTTCGGAGTCGCCTATATGGCAGAATGTATCCCTGCAACTGCTACTGATCCCGGTGTGTTCCGATGGGATGACATGGAGCGTATAGAAGCGAGGATCAAAGAGATAAAAGAGCACTGCAGATGGTGTATAGTTGTGGCTCATGGTGGTGAGGAGTTTGCCGCTATGCCGAATCCCTATACGAGAGACAGATATCTCCGTTATCTTGAGATGGGAGCTGATGCGGTGGTAGCCCATCATCCTCATGTGGTTGAGAACTACGAGACATTTGATGATGGAAAGATGATCTTTTACTCGCTTGGAAATTTCATCTTTGATACAGATTATCAGAGGGCTCACCCATACACCGATGATGGAGTTCTTCTGAAGCTTGAATTTACTGAATCGGAAATGTCCTTTGAGGCAGTGGGAACTAAGATCATGAGAGGACCGGAGACCATAGTTGAAGCCGGGCTTCCGTACATCTTCACCGATATAAGAGCAGAAGAATTTGCATTATTATCTCCACTTGCGGCAGCCGCCTTCATACAGGAAGAGCGTAAGAAGATGATCTATCTTGAGAAGGAGCGTTTTGAAAATGCAGGTGATGATGTGTGGAATGCCTACTTCTTCAGTACTGAGCCTGACGGTTATTTCGAGAAAGCCCATATGGATCTTTCGGTTGTATTGCCCTATTCCCTCACTGCAGAGGAAGGAGCATGGAAGAGAAGTAAGCTTGATAAGGTGAAAGATTATCTTCTTACGATGGTGTGAGTTTGAGCAGGTGTCAGAGCATAACTCCGGCACCTGCACTTATTTTGTGCGAATCAGTCAGAACACAGTTGTTATCCCTGATATCCGTTCGCTCTCTTTATGGCGATATAGAGTGAAGCGTCAGCGTTCAGCTTATACGGACGAACATAGAACGCCACAGCGATTCCGCAGGTGATCAAGCCTAAAAGATACCATCCGATAAATGAGAGGTCGTAAATGAAAGCCTCAAATTTGTGACCGCTCATCATCTGTCTGGACTGCCTGAGTGCATCGATGCCCTTGATGTTGGGATCATCCGCAAGTATATAAGGTACCAGTCTGTAGGAGTAGCCTAGAATGATACCGGGAATGACAAAAAGAATAAATCCCAACAGAGTAAAAAGATCTCTGAGGAAGATGCCGGAAACTGCATTTAAATAGTTGTTCTTGTAACTGAATCCGACCTCGCCGATGGTGGCATTTTCATACTGGTTCACGAGGAAAAACCTGTTGCAGCCGACCTCCAGAGGATTGATAACAAAGATCTTTATGATGGATCCGAAGGCGATGAGAACACCTATTAGGGCTAAAATGATCATAAGTATCTTCATAAAATCAGGATCGTTAAGCACTTCTCTGCTGATATTTCCGCTCCTGCCTCTTGCAGTTGAGCCTGAAGCCAAAAAAAAGATCGAATAAATGAGAGCAACAAGAACCGAATTCCAGTAGTTTCTTTTAAAGTTTGCCTTTCCCTGTGCTTTTACACTAGCTCTGTCCCACATGATGTTCTCCTTTCAAAGCATAAATTATCTGTAAAAATGAAAGTTTACATATAACAGTATATCATAGAGGATCTTCAGATGCTCAAAACTTCACTTATTCCATCGGATATTTCACAGATTTATCTGAAGAAAGGATTTAATCAGCGTTGCCATAAGCCTGCTTGTGCTTATCACCAACTTTTGATCATGTTATTTGTGCGTATTCCACAGAATTGTATTACCCTATTGCAATTCTATTGAGCAAGATTTATAGTCAAATAGTATTAAGGTAATACAAAAATAACTTGAAGAGGGGGGATACCCAAATGAAAACAAAAAGGAATGGGGTAGCACTTTGGTTGTGCATATCTATGCTGCTTATGCTTCTAAGCGGAATAGGCGCTTCTTTAGTGCAGACCTCAGGTAACACGGTCACAGTCAGGGATCTGAATTTTGTGACTACAAAAGGATTCGAGCTTTCGGCGAAGCTTCTAACTCCCAAGGGAATAAAGGCAGAGGATTCATTGCCTACCATCGTGACATGTCATGGAATGTTCAATGACAAGGAAATGCAGGATGCCTTTTTTGTTGAGCTTTCACGTCGCGGATATGTGGTTCTGACAGTTGATATGCCGTCTCACGGAAACTCGGACGATACTGAGGTCATAGATGGATGTCTGGTGGGAACCATCGAAGGAGTACATTATGTTTCCACACTTCCTTACGTAGACAAAACAAAGATAGGAATCACAGGACATTCGCTGGGGGCATTGAACGCGAACATAGCTATCCTTGAGGATAATGCTTCCGAAACTCCCCTCATAAGCTCAGTGCTTTTAAACTGTAACGATGCCTTCTATACCGATGATGACGGAAATTTCGTAAACATTTACGGAGCACGTAATGCCGGTATCATAGCAGCCGATTATGACGAATTCTTCATGTCGGATGTGGATGAGAACGGAGCTAAAACAGCGACCCGTGATTATCTGAACTATAACAATGCCCAGTCGTTTTTACATTTCGGTCAGGATCCAAGGGGACTGGATCATCGTGAGGGTAACACCTTCTATACAGAGGATATAAACGGAGTTACAGCAAACCGTATCATTTATCCTATTAACATGATCCATCCATGGTCACATTTTTCATATCGTGCAGTGAAGGCTACCATAGAGTATTTTGAGAAGACAATCGGTGCACCGAATCCGATCGCTTCCACCGATCAGGTATGGCAGTGGAAAGAGTTCTTCAATCTCATTGGTCTCATAGGATTCTTTATATTTGTTACAAATCTTGCCATTGCGGTATCGAAGCTTGAGTTCTTCCATATCGAAAGGGATATGGAAAGCAAGGTTCCCGAGTTCACAGGCAAAGCAGCTTCTTTCTTCGGAGGACTCGCCATCACAACGGTATTCGGCACATTGACATATCTGCCTATCATGTATGGCTTCAACTCATTTATGAAGGATAATTCTTCCTGGAGACAGAGTACTGTGTTTGGAATCGGAATGTGGGCTATGTGTTGCGGAATCTGTGCCATCTTACTTATGGCTGCTGCATCGAAGAAGAATTCCGGCGAAGCATTTTATACTAATGCAAAGCTCCTGGGAAAGGATCTCGGCAAGACAGTTCTCGCAGCGGTTATAGTAGTTGCTGCCGGATTCCTCTGTGTGACAACAGTTCATTATTTATTCGGAACGGATTTCAGGATCTGGGTTCTGGCGGTAAAGCCTTTTACTTCAAAGTTCCTTCTGATCTCACTTCTTCCTTATATGCCGATGTTTTTGGTTTACTACATTGCGAACTCTGTTTCTGTCAATGTCTACAATAACTACAACACAAAGAGCAATCTCTGTATCCTGGCCGCAGCTAATGTGGTGCCGGTCATCATCATACTGGCTGTTCAGTATATTCATTACCTTGTGACAGGATTTATGGTTTGGACTGATCCGGGCAGTATGTATATCGTATGGCTGTTCCCGATGCTGGTTTTCCTGCCACTGTCAGCGGTTATTTCACGTAAGATTTTTGAAGTGACCAGAAACCCGTATCTTCCGGGTATCATAAACGGTATCATAGTAACTTTCGTAAGCTGCTCTAACACTCTTACATGGGCTGCCAGATAAATCTGTTTCATAGCATCCTCAGATGGATATGACATGATTACAGAGGAAAGCTGAAGAGCTGTGCGGTTCAGCCCTGTATCTTCAGCTGAGTGTGGAATGATTCCCCCAAAGCAGACGGATCCAATATCCGGAATCTGCCTTGGGGGATTTTTTTCTGACTTTACATCGGTACTGATATTAAGTACCATGATATGATATAAGTGTCATAAGTCTTCCTCCACTTGTGCTTGCACAAAAGTGGAGGATAGACTTCATGACACGCCCCACATGGAGCACGTAAGGACGATTTATCGGCCTGAGAGTGCGGAATGTGGGAGGAACGCGAGAGCGCATAGCGCGAAGCGGTCCGCTATAGACTTTTGACACTCACATCATAATATGAGGTGTAAAAGTCTATAGCGCCTGGAAAGCAGGTATAAATATTAACTATGTCATGAGAGGTATGGATATGAAGACAGAATGGATGGGAAAATACAGAGAGTTGGTGGAAAGCATCATATATCTTTGTAACAGCTCCAGCACAGGTTTCGTGACTCCCTACCATTACGGGACTGAATACAAGATAACAGCACGCGAGGCACAGGTCATAGAGTATCTTCTGGAAGATACTTCTGGAAATATGGTTACGGTGGCAAATCGTCTGGGCGTGACGCGAGGCGCATTTTCAAACATTGTCAACAAGCTTGTGGCAAAGGGCTTCCTCGCTAAGGAACATCGTGGAGATAACAAAAAGAATATTTATCCCATGGTGACTCAGGAAGGTGAAAGGATATATGAGCAGTATTCACATTTCATCTATGAATTCTGGTTCAGAGAGATGTTCGAAAAGGCTGATGGAATCCCGGAGAATTATATAAGGACACTGTCCGAGATCCTGAGAGGTATGGGAGAGAGCATGGAGCATATGAAGGAAAATTAATTTTTTGCCGGATTATTAATAAACAAAAAAATTTCGCCGATTAGTCATTTTATGAAGGCTTTTTTCAAATCCAATAAAATTTTAAAGGAGGAATATGGGATGAAAAAGAGAATAGCTATGTTGGTGGCAGTAATTATGGCGATTTTATCATTTGGTATGGTGTCTTTTGCCAAGGGAAATGTCACAGAGTTGAAGTGGAGTGACGGAGAGAAGACCGCGAAGCAGGAAGGCATCAAGGGTAAGTTCGTAGAATTGGATGAGGTTGCCATTAAATTCTGGCTGCCAAATGACTATAAGGCTTCCAAGCTGACAAAGGATGATAAAGAAAATGGTTATATCGCGTATTATGAGGATGGAAAGACAGATGGCGTGGTTGCTGTAGTTTTATTGGATGCAGGAATTAAGTCTTTAAGTGATTATAAGAAGGAACTTAAAAAGATGGATGATGTCAGTGAGATAGAGGATTGCATCATCAACGATATCGATTGTATCGGATATAGAGTAAAGGATGAAAATACTATGAATATTTCTTATTCTACAGAAAGCGGCAAGATCCTTGAATTTACTTTTGCACCTGTCACTGATGACGATGATGATTCTATCACTGTACCGGCTATTATCATGAGCTCTATTCAGGAAACTGATTGATAGTACTTAAAGTAAATATGATATTTATTAATAGCGGCATCCCACATAAGTGAGATGCCGCTATTTCTGTAATTTATCCGGATGCCCTCATGGACATCTTTGGCTTTCTGTCAGGCTTTATGATCTTTCTGCTGATGGAAAGATCCCGTCCATCAAACAGGCTTCCTGTACGGAGACTTAATCCTATCCTGTCGAGATCCCGTCCGATAAAGACACATTGATTTGCCTTTTCGGGGGAACCTGAAATGGAATAGAGGCCGTCTGCCAGATCGAAACGGAGAGTTTCTGCTCCTACAGGAATGGTGCCCTTGGCACGTACTACCTGTCCGAACTGACCTCTGAGGCAATCCTCTAAAAGCTGAATTAGCTGGGCAGGATTCTCCATACCAGAATTGTTCAGTGTGACCTGTGAGAACTCAGTGCTCTCTGATGCAGTCTCATCCACGGATATGGTTTCTGATGGAAGCGCCATAACAGAACGCCACCATTCATCATCCTGTCCGGAATAATGTCTGCAGAGGATCTCTGCGTCTTTATTAATGCTTCTTATAGCAGCTTCTGTTTCCTTAAGTACTTCAGGATCTTCGTTTTCGCATTTTGAAAAGACTACAGTTTTTGCATAAGCTATCTGATCTCTGTAAAGCGCTTCGAACTCCATCATGTTCTGTTTGTAGCTTCTGGGAGCCAGAACTACTATGGGTTTAAGAAGAGTTACAGGATCATGAAGTATAGGTTTTAAATTGTTAAGGATATTACTGAGCTGTCCTACACCTGTGGGTTCTATGATGAGATACTCGGGAGAAAGACCGGAAAAAACAGTCATTACGGAATTGATGAAGCTGTCCTTCATGGTGCAGCATACGCAGCCCTCCATAAACTCCAGAACCTCCAGCTTTTTCTCACCGGAATCGGTACTACGAAGCTCTCCTGCATCTATACTGTTGTTTCCGTATTCATTTTCCAGAATGACGGGAGCAGTGCCTGTACGGCGTATGAGCTCCTTTATAAAAGTAGTTTTACCGGCACCTAAAAAACCGGATACGACGAGAATCTTCATGGTAGAATCCTTTCTGGCCAATTTCAAGAGAAGGAGCGGTCAAAGACCGCTCCGATGATATTTTACAGTGTTTGTATTAATAGGATTTAATGCATGCAGGAAGAACCTGCAGGATAACAGCAAAAGAATTTGTATCCTTCACTTTATCTCTTTATATTATGGGTTGTTGTCGAGGATAACTACAGGCTTGATGAGATCAGCCGGCTTATCCTTCATGAGCTGTAATGCCTCAGGAATGTGCTCCCAACCATGGAATACATGAGTAGAAAGCTTGCTTACATCGAGCTTGCCTGATGATACGAGAGCACCAAGCTTCTCCATGCGGAGACGTCCGCCCGGCATGAGACCGCCGTTGATCTGCTTGTGACCCATACCTACGCCCCATTCTACACGTGGGATGGTGATAAAATCGCCGCTTCCAAGGTAGTTTACATTACCGATCTTTCCACCCGGCTTAAGTGACTTAACAGCGGATTCAAATGTCTTAACGCTTCCGCCTGCGATAACTACGCGGTCAACACCCTTGCCGTTTGTAAGCTTCATAACCTGATCTTCGATAGAGCCGTCCTTATAGCTGATGAACTCGTCAGCACCGTAGAACTTTGCGATCTCTACACACTTAGGACGAGTTCCTACTGCGATGATGCGGGAAGCACCACGAAGGTGTGTACCTGCAACTGACATAAGACCAACAGGTCCGATACCGATAACGAGAACTGTATCACCGAACTGAACATCTGCGAGCTCTACACCATGGAATCCTGTAGGTACCATGTCTGAAAGCATACATGCATCTTCAAGGCTCATACCCTCAGGCATGTGTGCGAGGTTTCCATCGGCATCATTAACGTGGAAATACTCTGAATCAAGACCATCCTTGAAATTTGAGAACTTCCAGCCTGCGAGCATTCCGTTTGAATGCATTGAATAACCGCCCTGTGCCTCAAGTGAATTCCAGTCAGGTGTGATAGCAGGAACCAGAACCTTGTCGCCCGGCTTGAAATCCTTAACCATGGAACCTACTTCTACGACTTCAGCACATCCCTCATGTCCGAGGATCATGTTGTGACGGTCACCAACGGCACCTTCCCAAACTGTGTGTACGTCTGATGTACAGATAGCGATAGCAAGTGGCTTACATATAGCATCCATTGGTCCGCATACAGGACGTTCCTTCTCGATCCAGCCTACTTCGCCGATCTTAAGCATTGCAAAACCTTTCATGTGATTACTCCTTCTTTTTGTTTTTATTTTATAACCCTTGGGGGTTAATGCACGAAACACTGTTAAAGAATTATCAATAACACTGCCAATATGATACTCAAAAAAAGTTAAAACTGTCAATAAAATAACGAAAATAAATTCTAAATTGGTCAATGTGCACAGAAAAGCGGTTGCGGCATTAGTTGAAATGCCATTTCTGTTTTACAGAATGTATTATTAAATCGTGCTGCAGTATGGGCCTTAGCAGTGATCTTAGACTTTATGATCCGTTCAAATTGAGAATAAGATATCTTTTTTTAGGATGCAAAAGACCGGAGCTGAGAGTGATCGGATTTAGAGTAATCGGAATTAGTGTAATAGCTGTGAGAAGAGGTGTATCATTTCATAATTTATTAAGTTGGTGTATCATAGTTAGACGGTCATCATTTTCGCATGATCATCTATCGAAAGTGCTGCATATCAGAAAGCCGGAAATATATGGACTTGGAGATCGACGTACATGAATAGTGTTAAAACAGAAGAATTTGACTTGATTGATTTTTTGAGAAGAGTTGCGGTGATCGCTATCCCGGTGGCTCTTCAAAATCTCCTTACTACCACAGGATCCATGGTGGACACTATGATGATCGCATCCATAGGACGGACCGAGGTTGGTGCTGTTGGACTTTGTGCCCAGTTTTCTTCACTTATGTTCAGCGGATACTGGGGATTCGTCGGGGGAGGAATGCTGTTCCTGTCTCAGTTTTGGGGAGCAAAGGATGAGGATGGAATCAATAGATCTTATGGTCTGACTCTTTCCTGCATGATGAGCGTGGCTTTCCTTTTCTGCATCATGGCAGTGGGATTTCCGGGACTTGTCATGAAGCTTTATACAGATAAGAAGACCATACAGGACATCGGTATCACTTATCTAAGGATAGCCGGTTTTTCATATCCTCTTATGGTATTGTCTATGGCAATGTCTATTCTTCTCAGGTGCACTGAAAGGATACGTATACCTCTTTATGCTTCGCTGGTGGCGGTTGCTACCAACATTTTTTTGAACTGGGTTCTGATTTTCGGAAATCTGGGCTTCAGTGCCATGGGAGTACGTGGTGCGGCACTGGCTACAGTCATAGCACAGGCTGTAAGCATTGGCATCATAACTGTTTTTGCTTTAAGGAACAGACACCCGTATCTGTTCGCTGTTCGGAGGCACTTTAGATTGCACAGAGCCTTTGTGGCTGAATTTTTCAAAAAGTGTGCGCCCATAATCGCCAATGAAGTATTTATAGGTCTGGGTAACATGGTCATCAATGTTGTCCTCGGAAGACAGCCGGAGGAGGCCATCGCGGCGGTGGCTGTCTTCAGAACACTAGAGGGGCTGATCATAGGCTTTTTTGCAGGATTTGCCAATGCGGCATCGATACTTGTCGGAAAAGAGGTTGGCACCGGAAATCTGGATGTGGCATATGCGAGGGCATGGAGGCTGATATATCTCTGTCAGATCGTTATAGGCATGCTTGGAGCCACTCTGGTGCTGCTGCATACGCCTATACTTACACTAATGGGTATGAGCGGGGAGAGCTTCAGGATAGCCTTTGGATTTATATGTATCTATGCGGTTGCTGCTTTTATCAGGATGGGCAACTGGGCGCAGAATGATACCTTCAGAGCTGCGGGAGATGCATCCTATGGAACCATTCTGGAGATCGTTTTCATGTGGTTCATGCTCATCCCGATCGTCTGGATCACAGGAATGATACTGAAGATGCCTACACTTCTGGTCTTTGCCTGCTGTTATCTGGACGAACCCATACGATATGTTCTCATGCAGGTTCATCTGTACCGCGGGAAGTGGATAAAGCCGGTTACACCGGAGGGAAGAGCCGCCTTGAAGGGATGGAAGCCGAAAAGAATAAGAGCATGAGGCAAATGATATGATATAAGTGTCATGATATAAGTTTTTATATTCGATTTTACGGTTACAGAAATAAATCGGATAATTCAGAAGATATAGAATTTGACTTAAGATCAAGGAGGATTGGATATTTATGATACAGGATATTTTCCCAAGCAGATTGAAGAATGAATACATGCATGTTGAAATGAGAGATGAGGATACTCTGATTATATTTGACAGGGAAGGCAGGATCTATCTGGGAGAAAGTGGGGGAGAGATATCTTTCCCTGATGGAAAGGAAATAAAACCGGAGCGTTCAGTTTATCTTTTCTCTCTGGATGAACAGAGATTCTTCCTTTCATTGGATGAAAGCAACTGTGAAAAGGAGGGATTCGGATTCTATTCCTTACGTGAGGTACGCGGACGATTCTCGGGGAAAGAGGTCTACGGGGTATTTACCGCCTATCACCTCTGGAAATGGTATGCCGACAATATCTTCTGCGGGAAGTGCGGAGAAAGACTGGAGCTCGATGACAAGGAAAGGGCTCTGAGATGTCCGAAATGCGGAAACATTATATATCCAAGGATCAATCCGGCAGTTATAGTGGGAGTAATAAAGGACGATTCCCTGCTTATCACCAGATACAGGTCCGGGTTCAGTCACAATGCGCTGGTGGCAGGTTTCACCGAGATAGGTGAGACTCTTGAAGAGACTGTCCGGAGAGAGGTTATGGAAGAGACCGGCGTTAGGGTAAAGAATATCAGATACTATAAGTCACAGCCCTGGGGCATGGCGCAGGATATACTGGTGGGATATTACTGCGATGCGGAACCGGATTCCGAGATCAGTATGGATGAAGGTGAGCTGAAATATGCAGAGTGGGTAAAGCGTGAGGATATAGTTCTTCAACCTGACAATCTTAGTTTGACAAATGAAATGATGAGACGCTTCAAGGAAGGCTTTGAGGTGTAAGTAATATAAGCGGTACTATCTCACATTCTTATTCATGTGACTCTTTAATAGGGGGCAGAGAATAGGATATAATGAAATAGTATCTTTTTTTTGTTAAGAGAAGTTTAATGACTGAAATGTCGGAAAGGGAAATATGAATTTATATGTTTTAGCCGGACTTTTGATCCCTTTTGCGGGAACTGCACTAGGATCCGCCTCAGTATTTTTTATGAAAAAAGAGCTTGGAGAGAAGGTTCAGAAATCACTGGCGGGCTTCGCCAGCGGAGTGATGGTGGCGGCTTCCATCTGGAGCCTCATCATTCCGGCTATGGAACAGTCGGAGGAGATGGGAAAGTTAAGTTTTCTTCCTGCCTTTATCGGCTTCTGGATCGGCATCCTTTTCCTGTTAATGCTTGACACTGTAATTCCTCATCTTCACATGCATTCAGAGAAGGCGGAGGGACCTCATGCGAAGCTGAAAAAAACAACCATGATGGTTCTTGCGGTCACCCTTCATAATATACCTGAGGGTATGGCTGTAGGTGTAGTGTATGCCGGCTTTATTTCCGGTAATACCAATATCACCGCGGGAGGAGCATTGGCACTGGCACTGGGTATCGCTATTCAGAATTTTCCGGAGGGAGCCATCATCTCCATGCCTCTATATGCGGAGGAGAAAAATAAGGGAAAGGCATTTTTAGACGGAGTGATGTCCGGTGCTGTTGAACCTGTCGGGGCGTTACTTACTCTCCTTGCAGCAGGATTCATAGTTCCTGCCATGCCGTATCTTCTCAGCTTTGCAGCCGGAGCCATGATGTATGTGGTGGTTGAGGAGCTTATACCCGAGATGTCGGAAGGTGAGCATTCCAATATAGGTGTCATCATGTTTTCCGTGGGATTTACACTTATGATGGCTCTGGATGTGGCACTTGGATGAGAAAGTGGGCTGTTATTGATTGATGCCGGTTCCGGACAGCTTTGCGATTTAAGAATCATTTTTGGAGGAAAACATGGACAGAAAATGGTGGAAGGAAAGTGTAGTTTATCAGATCTATCCCAGGTCATTTTGTGATTCCAACGGTGACGGAATAGGAGATCTCGGAGGAATCACCGGGAAGCTTGATTATCTGCATGAACTGGGCATAAATGTTATCTGGCTGAGTCCTGTATATAAATCTCCCAATGATGACAACGGATATGATATTTCTGATTATCAGGACATCATGGATGAGTTCGGAACCCTCGATGATTTTGATGAGCTTCTGAAAAGGGCACATGAGCTCGGAATAAAGATAGTTATGGATCTCGTTGTGAATCATACTTCGGACGAACATCCATGGTTTGTGGAAAGCAGATCATCGAAGGATAATGAAAAGAGGGATTTTTACATCTGGCGAGAGGGAAAGGACGGCAAGCTTCCCAACAACTGGGGAAGCTGCTTTTCCGGCCCTGCATGGGAGTACGATGAAAGAACAGATATGTACTATCTTCACTGTTTTTCAAAAAAGCAGCCTGATCTGAACTGGGACAATCCGAAAGTCAGAGATGAAGTGTTCAGGATGATGAGCTGGTGGTGCGACAAGGGCATCGACGGATTCAGAATGGATGTCATCTCCATGATATCGAAAAGGGAAGGTCTTCCTGATGGAAGATTTGATGAAAAATCGGGATACGGCGGACTGGAGAATACCACAAACGGTCCTCATGTTCATGAGTATATAAGAGAGATGAATGAATGTGTTCTTTCGAAGTATGACATCATGACTGTGGGAGAATGTGCGGGAGTGACCATCGAAGAAGCCGGGAAATATGCATCGCTGGATGGCTCGGAGCTTAACATGGTGTTCCAGTTTGAACATGTTGAGCTGGACTATGACGAACATGGAAAGTGGACCACAAAGAGGATAGATCTTCGTGAGCTTAAGAATAATCTCAGCAAGTGGCAGACAGAGCTTGAGGGGAAGGCATGGAACTCACTTTTTCTTGATAATCATGATCAGCCGAGAATCGTTTCGAGACTTGGTGATGAATCTCCTCTTTCAGCAAAGTCCATAGCCACCTTCCTTCATTTTATGAAGGGAACACCATACATATATCAGGGTGAAGAACTGGGAATGACAAACTGCAGGTTCGGAAGCTTCGATGATCTGAGAGACATTGAAGAGATCAATGCTTATCATGAGCTTGTTGAAAGCGGAAGGATGACAGCTTCGGAGCTGATGGCAGGAATCGAAGCCAAGGGCAGAGACAATGCGAGAACTCCTATGCAGTGGGATGACAGCGAGAACGCCGGATTCACAAGCGGAAAGCCGTGGATCATGGTGAATCCGAATTATAAGGAGATCAATGCAGAGGTAGAGTTAAGGGATACTGATTCAGTATTTAACTACTATAAAAGGCTGGTCTCATTGAGAAGGAACAGTGAATGGTCAGAGCTTATAGTCTATGGAAAGTACAGACTCCTGGATGCAGACAGAAGCGAGACATTTGCATACGAAAGAGAACTGGATGGAAGAAAACTGTTTGTTCTCTGCAACCTGACTGACCGGGAGATACATTATCACAATGGAGAATTCAAGGCAGCAAAAGCAAAGCTTATTTCAAACTATGCTGATGCAGAGCTTCACTCAGATATGATACTTAGACCGTGGTTTGCAGCAGTCTGGGAGATTTGTTAAGCATATGCTTACAGAAATTCATTTTTGAAGGAGAGTACATATTGCACACGATATAATTGCAGCAAACTGATAATCGTGATATAGTAGATTGGAAATAAAAAAGAAACTATGTGGTTTAAACGGTAGTTATCAAAATAGACTTACGTTTAAAGGAAAGGGGTAAAACATGAACGAGACATTAAAGGTTCTTGAAACAAGAAGAAGCTGCAGAAATTTCAAGCCTGACATGGTAAAGAAGGAAGAGCTTGAGGCCATCTTAAGAGCAGGAACATATGCTGCAACAGGAATGGGTAAGCAGAGCCCTATTATTATAGCAGTTACTGACAAGGAGCTTAGAGATAAGATCTCAGAAGAGAACAGAAAGATCGGCGGATGGAAGGAAGGCTTCGATCCTTTTTATGGTGCACCTGTCATCCTTATAGTTCTTTCGGATAAGAATGTTCCTACTCACGTTTATGACGGTTCACTTGTTATGGGCAACCTTATGAATGCAGCAGAGAGTCTCGGGGTTTCCAGCGTATGGATCCACAGAGCAAAGGAAGAGTTTGAGTCTGATTTCGGAAAAGAGATCCTTAAGAAGCTTGGAATAGAAGGAGACTACGAGGGTATAGGACATTGTGCTCTCGGTTATGCAGCAGCACCTTCAAAGGAAGCAGCACCAAGAAAAGATAATTACGTATACTGCATTTAATATAAAAGTATCGTAAGGATAATTTTCGCCTGGATTCAAGAATGGAGAATCCGGGCGTTGATTTGTTTCGGGGAATTAAAGGGAAAGAAGGAGATAATATAATGTATATCACGGATGAATATAAGGCGGCAGAAGGAAGATATGACAACGCGGCTGATTTCTATAAGAGAGTTGGCAGATCCGGTCTCAAGCTTCCTAAGGTATCTTTGGGACTCTGGCATAATTTTGGATCCAAGGATAATGTCGATAATATGAAACAGCTGCTTTTCACAGCTTTTGATCATGGTATCACACATTTTGATCTGGCAAACAATTATGGTCCTGCAAATGGTACTGCAGAAGAAAATTTCGGTCATATTTTTGCAAAAAATATGAGAGCTTACAGGGATGAGATCATCGTTTCCACGAAGGCAGGGTATACCATGTGGGATGGACCTTACGGCGATTGGGGCTCAAGAAAATATCTCATCGCATCACTTGACCAGTCACTTATGAGGATGGGGCTCGATTATGTAGACATTTTCTATCATCACCGTATGGATCCTGAGACACCTATCGAAGAGACCATTTTGGCACTGGATCAGATAGTACGCTCCGGTAAGGCACTTTACGTGGGAATCTCAAATTACAATGGAGAGCGTGCCGCGGAAGCTATGAAGATCGCGAAAGAGATTCATTTGCCTTTGATCATCAACCAGAACAGATATTCTATTCTGGACAGAACCATAGAAGAGAATGGTCTCAAGAAGTATGCCGGTGAGTCCGGTATGGGAATCATATGTTTCTCACCTCTTGCACAGGGAATGCTTTCTGAAAAATATCTTCATGGAATTCCTGATGATTCGAGAGTTGCAAGGGATGGAAGATTCCTTCATGCTTCAGACATTAATCCTGAGAAGCTTGAAGCTATTCAGAAGCTTGCGGATATTGCCAAGCGCAGAGGGCAGACATTGCCGCAGATGGCACTTGCATGGGATCTGAAGGATCAGGAGATCACTTCTGTTCTGATCGGTGCTTCAAAGCCGTCTCAGATCATTGAGAACATAAGCGCAGTTGAGAACACTGTTTTCACTGATGAAGAATTAAGAGAGATCGACGAAATCGCTGGCTCTGTCATGGGTAAGCTGGATCCGAGAAGACATGTATAAACAATTAATTCAATGTTGACATTGGAATTAGATTCCTGTAGTAGACAGTCAGGACGAGGATCATGTTTATTGGTTCTATTTCGATACAAACAGCGGTGAAGCAAAGACGGGCTACAATTCAAAGATCCGTAAGTTCACAGTGGGTGGACTTGTGCTGATCATAACTTAGTGTTTTGGTTTTTAGTCTTTTGATCATCAATACAGTGTAAAACAGACCGTTTGCTGTGTAGCGGCGGTCTGTTTTTTGCTTTTTCAGTATATTATCACGTGAGTGAAAATTGAAAAGGAGTAGTGAAGATGTTGAGATTGAGACCGTATGTAGCAAAGGATTCAGAAACCGTTCTTTCGTGGGTCAAAGATGAAGAAACATTTTACAAATGGACTGCCGGTATACTTGGTTCATATCCTATTACAACAGAACAGTTCGGCTCGGTCAGAGAACTAATGGCTTTCACGGCCATAGAGGATGAGGAGATCGTAGGATTTTTCACTATGAGAAGACCGGGGAATTCCTTTGATGAATTGAGATTCGGTTTTGTGATAGTTAACCCTGAGCTCCGCGGACAGAGTTACGGAAAAAGGATGCTTCTTTTGGGATTAAAGTATGCAAAGGAAATATTCGGTGCAAGGAAAGTGACTCTAGGAGTATTTGAAAATAACGAACAGGCTTTCTTCTGCTACAGGGCAGCCGGATTCCGGGAAGTGAAAACAGATGAAATGAAAGTTTATAAAATACTTGGCGAAAGCTGGAGATGCAGGGAGCTTGAATATAAGTGTACAGATGATACTGATGATAAAACAAAGGAAGTCTACAGATTTATGCTGAATAGTCTTGTGTCTTTTTGAAGTAAAAGCTCCTTGCATCACTTTGATGTAAGGAGTTTTTAGCAGAATTCAGGAATAAATGTAGAAGGTTGAGAAAATAATCAGTCTTTTTATACTCTCTTAATAATGTTTATACATGGTTTAGCCGATATGTTGAATTGTAGAGCATCTATGTTAGGTCTTATTATTATGAGAGGAAAAAGAGATGAAGACTAAAGATTTAAGTATCAGAACCAGATTTAATATTACACAGCTAGGTATAACTATCCTGATCGCAGTGATGATGTTAGTGGCATTATCCTCTTTCTATCAGCTGAGCAACATGATGAATCATTTCGGAGCTGTAGAGTATGAGAATACCTATGCCGAGTGTGTCATCAGAAAGGATCTGAACGGAATTTCAAAGCGCTTCCTGTCGGCTCTTTATCAGAGTGATATCGAGGGCAATTCGGTTGAGGATCAGAGGAAAAATTTCAAGTCGCGTTTTGCATCAATACAGAAAAATCTGGATACCATATGTAATAATTCAGAAGATGAGGCTCTGAAAACAAATCTTCAGACTATGTTCTCTACATATTCGACAAAGGCATATGAACTTTTAGACATCATTGAACGCGGTGATCTTAATGCGTCTGAACTGTATTATGACGAGAATTTCAGTACGAAAGATTCTGCTATACATATGCAGCTTATGAATACCCTTGATGCCATAGGTGTTCAATGTGAAGAAGATGCGGCGAATATGATCGCTCAGTCAAAAAAAATGAGTAATACTGTCATGATCGTCATTCCTGTGACATTTGTCATCATCGTCATAGCAACAACGGTTATCTTTTCACTTCTTTCAAAGAGCATCGTTTCAGGTGTCAATGTTGTTGTCGGTGCGATGCAGCATCTTGAGAATGGTTCCTTTGATTTTGATATAGATGTATCAGGATTCGGTAAAGATGAGATAGGTTCCATGGTCAGGGCGGTAAAGCACATGTCTGATCAGACCTCACAGGTTATACAGGATGTATGTTATAAGCTTACGGAGATGGCAAAGGGGAACTTTGCTGCCAAGTCTCAATGCAAGGAACAGTATGTAGGTGATTACTCAAAGATCATCACAGCGTATAGAGATATACATAGTAATTTAAATGATATTTTCGGTAGAATGAATGAGGTCGCAGAGCAGGTAGAAACAGGATCAAGTCATATTGCAAACGGTGCGATGTCTCTGTCACAGGGTTCAACAGAGCAGGCTTCTACTCTTGAAGAGTTATCCGCTACAGTTCAGGATATCAGAGATAAGGTAAAGGCTAATGCTAAATCAGCTAACGATGTAGAGCAGTTCTCGGCAAATGTTGCTGAGAGAATTTCAGCTGAGAATGAGCAGATGGGTCGTGTAAAGGAAGCTATGGACGAAATCGCCAATAAGTCCGCACAGATAGAGAACATCATCAAGACCATCGATGATATCGCATTCCAGACCAACATTCTGGCACTCAATGCGGCAGTAGAGGCGGCGAGAGCCGGAACTGCAGGAAAGGGCTTCGCGGTTGTTGCTGACGAGGTTAGAAACCTTGCAGGAAAGTCGGCATCTGCAGCATCAGAGACATCGGCTCTTATTGAAGACACCATCACAGCTATCAGGAATGGTTCGAAGCTGATTACTACATCAGCCGAGAGCCTCAATGAAGTTAAGGAGGGCTCTGAGAAGTCCAAGGAACTGGTTGCGAATATAGCAAACGAGATGCAGCGTGAAGCTGTCTCCATAGCAGAGATAACCACCGGCCTCGAACAGATTGCTCAGGTCGTTCAGGAGAACAGTGCGACAGCAGAGCAGTCCTCTGCATCCAGCCAGGAACTTAATGATCATGCAACAGAGCTTAAGAATATGGTATCTCAGATAGTGGTATAAATCTGCTATTCAATTGGTGATGCCATGGAAGAACAAACAATTTAAACAGAAATTTAAAAAGAGACGGCCCTTTTGTCAGAGCCGTCTCTTTTTTCGAATTGATTTAATTGGTTCTTCCGGAACCAAAAGCTTTAACAAGCATACCGAAAATGTTTCTTACCAGAGGACCTGCAAAGAAGATCTGCCAGCAGAATGCCATAGGGAAGTTGAAGGCAGTAGTCTGGAACCATACGGAAACAAACTGGGAACCTGCATCTTTAAAAAGTATGGTGGCTGCAAGACTCATAAGCGGGCACATAAGACAAACCGACATAGATGAAATAGCCAGTATCATCATGATCATAGGATCTTTTCCAGGAGTGACGAATCTAAATGCAAGTATCTGTGCCAGCCTTCCTACGAACAGGAGTTCAAGCACGACCGCTATCGGCCACATGATGACCATTTCGGAAAAAGCTGCAAGGAATACGAAATTCTGCAGACCGCCGACATTAAGAGAAATGTTGTAGCATATCATGGCATAAACCATAACAAAAGCCATAAGGCAGGTGAAAAATACATCCTGTAATTTATTCTGTGGTAACATGATTTGATTTCCTCTCTTTCATAAAAACGGGAAGACATCAGTGTTGTTCGTTATCATCTTATAAGGATGTGCGTTTCCAATAAAACCATGAAATCTTCAGATATTTACTTAGCAGTGCAGGATTATATCAGAAAAATTTTTTTCGTGTAAGTAAAATTATTGTTCTCCGTCATGAACAATCATCATTCACATCTGGATATAAAAATCAATCGGATCCAGCTGTTTTACGTAATCCGTATTCAGAATACGGATCCGGACTTCATAAGTCATATTTATAAAAATGCAGTGTAAAAAAGGACGTAATATGTGAAAGAGGAGCCCGTTTTTCATTTTTATTTTAATCTATATCTATAGTTAAATGGTATCTGATCAACCGGACTATGAAAGCATTATATGGGTTCCTCGAAACAGGAACATTGGATATATGAGGGTATAATATGGAGCATAAAGCAGAGGAATATGATGTGCCAAAGAGAGAGGGAAGTGTCTGGCCTGAGGATATATGTCCGGCTTATACACCGAGAGAGGATGCGATTCCCTCCATAAAGGGATGCTGGTACTGTAAATATGCGGATTTTCACCTCAGTGAAGAAAGAGCGTTGGAGGTGGGGATCTGTAAGTGGCCCAGAAAAATCATGAAGTGACATAAATAATTAAAAAAGAAGAACTTTCTTTTTTACATTTACATGAGAAAATGTATACCTGATGACTATGGAAAATAACAAGGAGGCAAACAAATATGGAAAAACCAAGTAAATTCAAGGCAGTTGGCTTTGGGACGATGATTCTGGTACTGTTTCTTTTGGTACAGTTCATAGCCGGTGTAATAGGCACTATTGGAGCAATGGACATGGCTTTCACAAAATACGGAGAAAATTTCGTTTATGAGGATGTAATAAAAGAGGTGACACCGATGATTCTCTGTGCATCAGAGGTTCTTTGTATCATCGCATTCGGAGTATGGTATTACTTTGAATATGTAAAAAAAGATAAACAGAATGGAACATACATTTCCGGCATATCCAAAGTTGCAAGGCCGAAGACATTGGCATTTTTAATTTGCTCGACTATATCGATATTCTCACTTGCACTTCTTATAAGCCATACTGTGGCAGCTCTTTGGCCGATGTCTTTACATATGTTCGATAGTATAATGAGTACTGCTCTGGATACAGACACTTCGTACGGGTTGATAACTATCATGCTTTTGGCACCTGTGGCAGAGGAGCTTGCTTTCAGAGGGGTTACACTTAAGTATTCGAAAAAAGCATTTGGAATGTGGGGATGTATCATCCTGACGATGATTCTGTTTGCGATCCTGCACCTTAATCCTCTTCAGAGTTTATATGTCATTCCTATTTCTATCTTGCTTGCATATCTGGCTTATAAGTTTGACTCTGTAATTCCTGCCATACTTGTTCATGTGATGAATAATTCTTTAAGTGTGCTTGTTCCGAAGGTCTTAAACAGAGATGTCACAAATACGGAAGCTTTGGCTGCCATGATCATATTCGGTATTTTGGCGATAGTATTCAGTGGTTTTAAAACTGTCACGAGCCGTAAGCCGGCATTATCAAATGCATAAGATATTGAGTTTCCCGACACATTTTTTGATCGTGTCGGGAAAGCTTTGAGATAAGAAAAAATCGGGATATAAGAGTATTTTCATATCAGGTAAAGCGATATAATAGAAAAGGTAACTTATCTTTTCTGAACGAAAAAGATCGTGAGTAATCGGGGGTATATAGCTTTTTATGATTCGCATAGCAGTTTGTGATGATGATAGAAATGACCGCGAAAATGTCTGCGGTTTTCTTCGGGAGTATCTAAAGGACAGAGGCCTCGAAGCTGAAGTCCGTTCCTTTGATCATCCTGATACATTAATAACCGAATGTGAAGAGTACAGACCTCATATCTACATTCTGGATATAGTCATGCCCATGGTTACAGGCATCGAAGCAGCAAGAGAGCTTAGATGGAATCAGCCTGAGGCACAGATCATTTTCGCCACATCTGAGAGTTCCTATGCATTGGAATCCTTCGATGTAAATCCCATAAACTATATCATGAAGCCGGTTGATAAGGATAAGCTTTTTGCGACCCTTGATCTCGCCATGTCAAGAGTCAAAGAGGAGGATGAAGCCTCTTTGACAGTGAAGATAAAGGGTGGTTATAAGACTCTCAGGACCCGTGAGATAATGTATGTGGATTACAGGAATCACGTGGTTTCCTATCATCTTTCAAAAGGAGAAGAGGTACAGACTCCGACCCTTAGAATAGGTTTTTCGGAGTATATTGATGATAATCTTTCACAGGATGATTTTGTAAGGTGTCATGAATCAGTCGCTGTCAATATAGCGGCCATAGATAAGCTTACAAAAACATCCATCACTCTTCGGAACAAGGAGGAGGTTCCGGTCTCTAAGAGCCGCTATGCAGAAGTTGCTGAAAGGTATCTGGATTACAGATTATGATAAATATTCATACACTTTTGATGATCATTTTATATGTAAGCGTGTTTGCTTTGTTCTATGAATGCCGGATAGTATTCAGAAGCATGAAGAACAAGCTTCACGCTTATCTTCTTTTTAGTTGCGTTTCTGGTCTTATTAACAGTCTGGGATATGTACTTCAGTTCAGCGCAACAAGTTTTGAAGCCTTCAGGACAGCACTTAAGTTCTCATATGCGGGACGTATATGGCTTGCCTTTTCTCTTTTTATGTTCACGGCGGAGTTCTGTCATATCAGGCTGCCGGAGCTTGTGAAAAAGGTGCTCTCACTGATTCATATAGGTATATACATAACTATACTGACTATGGAGTTCAACAGCCTGTACTACGAAAATATCGGATTCGAGATGGATGGACAGTATCCGGTGTTCTATCGTGATAATGGAATCGCCCACCACCTTCTCATGCAGCTGCAGGTTTTCTATATCCTGTGCGCATTCATATGGCTCATTCAGTCGTTGAAAAAGCACAAGGGTAGAGTTGCCAGATGGAGACATTGGACAGTAATTGCAGCTATCTTTATTCAGGCTGCATTTTACATGGCACAGATAGCAGGAGTGTTCTCGGTTTCACGATATTTCGATCTGACCATAATGGGTAATGTCATACTCACGGCATTTATGTATATAGCCATCTTCAGGTATAATCTCTTAGGTGTAATAGACATCGCAAGAGACTACATGATAGACAAGCTCTCAGAAGGTGTCATAGCTGTTGATAATGATGGAAAGGTACAGTATTACAACGAGCCTGCTTTAAAACTGTTTCCAGTGTTGAAAACAGATGCGAAAAAGGCAGTGAATGAAATAAAGGATGCCATCGATCATGGGGATACCATTAATCGTCATAATCGAATTTATGTACCGGAAGAGAATGAGCTTTCAGGCGGCGGCGAGATTCTGGGGAAGCTTTATTCCATGGTGGATTCCACGGAGTTAAAGAAAAATGAATATAAATTGAAGGCTGATGCTGAAATTCTTCAGATCGCTGCCGGCACCATGAAGGACAGATTGCTTACCACAGAAGAGCTTATGAAGCAGGACAGAGCCATGAGACACGACAGGAGACATTTCGAATCCCTGATTCTTTCTCTTCTTCAGGAGGGTAATGCTGATGAAGCCATGAATTGTCTGAATGAGCGGCTTTCGCAGGAACCCCATTCTATGGTGAAGTACTGTGAGAATACGACCGTCAATGCCGCCATCACCCATTATGTTTCGGTGGCGGAAAGAGAAAATATCAGAGTCGATGTGAAGACCAATATTCCTTCGGATCCAGGTGTGGATGATATGAAGCTGGCTATCGCTGTCAGCAATCTGATAGAAAATGCCATTCACGCCTGTGAGAAGCTCCCGGAACAGGACAGATTCATAGGCATTACCGCGAGATATAAGGAACAGCTTCTTTTGGAGATAGTAAATGCCTGCGAAAAGAAGGCAGAGCTTGATGAGGACGGTCATCCCTATTCAGATGAGGATGGACATGGCATAGGGACCAGAAGTGTTCTCGCGTTTGTGGAAGAGACTGACAGTGAGATCATGTACGTTGCGGAAGAAAAGCGGTTTAAGGTCAGAATGATAGTAGGATGATGTTTCGTACTTACCTACAAAGAATAACGGGAATCAGGGCAGTGTCCCTGATTCCCGTTATTTTCATCCTACATGTCTGTCTATATATTTGTTTACAGTTTCTTTTATCTTTTTGAATTTCTCTTTGGTATCAGGAACATCGCTTCGGAAATCAAGCATCTGGTCGAGATATCCCTGCTGACGAACTTCTATAAAGCTTTGTTTATAGACCAGTCCGTAAACAAAGGCAATATGTCCGATGATATAGTCAGCAGGAGTTTTTGAATGATCTCTGTCAACATTATGTTCTGAGACAATGTCTTTATACACATCCTGAGATATGGTTGAAGCTCTGAAATCATTTTCCGGAATATCGTATATTTCTGATCTCGGAGTGATGCAGTTGACTTTAATAATGTCTACCTTATCCGCATCTCTCAGAAGGTTCACGAAAAGAAGTTCTCTTTCACTAAGAGAATCCGGAAGTATGTAAACGTTATGAAGACGTATCACTTTTTCCAGAAGTTCATCTTCTGATGAGTCATCAGTGAACATACGGATATTTCCGTCCACAAAGAGAATATCCGCGCTGAGTGCTGCGTGGTTGCAGGAGATCTTATCCTTGAATGTATGATATCTTCTGAGCTGTTCGAAGCGTCCGATGTCATGAAGCATACCGGAAAGCCATGCTATGTCACGGTCCTCCTGTGACAGGTGAAGAGAGTCGGATATTTTATCACAGATCTCTGCGACTCTATAGGTGTGATCTATCTTAAGCTTTACCTTTATATCAGACACATCATAGGCTGAAGTGTATCTGTCAAAAGCAGAAAGTACCTGTTCTCTGTTTATAAGCATCTTGTTCTCCATTCCGCCGCCCTTTTGATGTCGGCACAAATCGTGATGAAAACTGTTTTTCATCCTGTATTCTAAAGAATCAATACAAAAACATCATGATATTAGCACAGTTCATGTAAAAAAGATATCGGTCAGGTTCCGGCTTTCTCATCAAGGAAGAGATGATAAAGAGCACAAACTCATATGGTATGTGATAATGCAATAAGTCAGAAAGAGCAGTTATCGGGAGATAACTGCTCTTTCTGTAAGGTTTATACTTGATAATTATTTTCCAACTTTATATTTTTTTGATATTTATGTTCCAGGATCACCTTGCCAGTGCAAGTTTTCCGAGGGCATCTGCCTGCATGATGGCATCAAACATCTCACAAGGCTGAACATCACCTGCCAGATTGTGGATGGTCTCACCAGGAACACATGCATTCTCCGCGATGGTACGAACCTGTTCTTCAGTTGTTATGCCGATCTGTTCGAGAGTTACAGGAAGACCTACCTCAAGGCAGAAGCTCTGTACATCATCGAATTCCTCTTTAGGAGCACCTTCAAGTACCAGCTGTACCAGTGTTCCCAAAGCTACGCAGTCACCGTGATCAGCATGCTTACATCCTACAGAGGTGACACCATTATAGAAAGAATGAGCGGCTGCACAGTTTACATTGTCTGCACCGACACCTGAGAGATAGACATTGGCCTCGATGATATACTCGAGGGCAGGAGTTACAGCGTGGAGCTTACATGCCTCGATAGCCTGTTTTCCATACTGTCTTAATGTCTCGTAGCAAAGCTTTGCAAGTGCCTGACCGGCTCTCGTGATTCCGGTACCTTCCAGACTTGATGACTCGGTACGGATAGATGCCCTTCCTTCGAAATAGGTTCCCAGTGCATCACCCATTCCGGACACAAGGAAATGAACAGGTGCGTTGGCGATGACATTGCAGTCTACCATTACTGCATCAGGATTTGTGGGATAGAAAAGATACTTGTCGAAGCTGTGATCATCGTTGTAGATTACGGAAAGACCGGTACATGGAGCATCTGTAGCAGCAACAGTAGGAACTATAACAATGTGCTTTCCTGTATAGTAAGCTGTAGCCTTTGCTGTATCAACAGCACTTCCGCCACCTATGGCAACAACTACATCGATGTTGTCGGTCTTGACGATATCCTCCATTTTCTTTATCTCACCGTTGCTGGAGATACCGCTGAATATTTCATAACGTCTGTAATCGTCGTGATCACCAAAGCTTGCCTCGATCTTGTCGTGACATGCCTTATAACCACTGTTGGAGCATACGAAAAGCCAACGCTTTCCCATATAGCTCATTTCATCGTAAAACTTGTTCAATGCGTTTCGCCCCTGAACGTACTTTAGTGGTTCGCGCATTGCTCTTAATCTGCCCATCATAATAATTGTTCCTCCTACAGTCATCTGTTTGTGGTGGTCAGGTACCTTTAATCAGGAAAGGACCAGCCGTTTTGATGTAATGGTTAAATGTTTAACAATGCATATATAAATTTTAGACCTGTGAAAAAAGGGATACAATAGTTTTATTGTACAAAATGACAAACATTTAACGAGCGTACTGGAACAGATAGGTACCAATAGCTCTTCCTATGTGACTAACCTAAAGGAAATGGGCATTGAAAAGATAAGTTTGATGCGATGGCGGATGATGCCATGAAGAGCTGAAACATAGCGGCCAGTGCCTGATATGTGCAAAACCGGTTGAAATCAGTTTGATTTCAGCCGGTTCTTTTTTATATTAATAAACGTCGTTATCTTTCCATAAGAATTGAAGGTTGTTGCTTGCAAATATATTTAACCAATCGTCTGAAGGCTTTGAATTAGTAATAATCCCGTCTAATATTGAAAAATCATGAATTAAAAAATTCCCATCATCATCAAATTTTGTATTATCAGCTAAAAGATATCTTTTTTTTGAATGAGTCAGCATTGCTTCACGGACATATTTTTGCTGTATATAGCTATCTAGCATACCTAAATTCTGATCTAATGCGCTGCAACTGATAAAAGCCTTGTCAGCATAAAAGCCTTGAATTTGGCTTATTGCTGTAGGTCCAACAAATGACCTTGAGCGTTCTTTATAGATTCCACCGATGACGATAAGTTTCGCAGTCATGTTATTCTTATTAAACAAACTAACTATATTGTGCGAATTAGTAATTATAGTAACCGGAATATGCATGTTGATAATAGTTTCAGCCAGACTTAAACATGTTGTACTAGAGTCTATCATTATAATATCATCGGGTTGAATGAAATTATGAGCAGCAATAATTCCAATATGTCTTTTTTCATCAGGTATTAATTGGGCTCGTAAAGAAATAGGTGCACCTTTGTCATCCTCAGAAGAAATAAGATAAGCCCCTCCATGTGTTCGCTTCAATTTTCCGGCTTCTTCCATTTCCTGAAGGTCTCTTCGAATGGTTTGATCGCTACAATTAAGGTCTTTGCAAAGATTAACAATTAATATACTTCCTTCTGTAAGAAGCTTATCCATAATATAATTTTGACGTTCAAGTTTTATCATATCTAACCCTCTCTTCATTTCATTATACTACTCAATGGCAAAAATGTCTGTATCAACATTTTCCGACTAGCAAAATGTGTATTTTGCACAAATAGGTGTCGCGCCGAATGGGCTAAAGGCACGTATCAGTCAAACAAATCAACACATTTCGACATAAAATGTAAATTTATGTTGATTTTAGTGTTTACAAACGATAAAAAACTGACTATTATAACAATAGAAGATAAATCTTAGCTAAGAAAAAAGAGTTTGACATTTTATGTCTAAAGGAGAGCGTAATGTATTCAAATGATGATACAAATCAAAAGAAAGGGAGTTTTTTAGGACTTGTCCCTTTATTAGTCTTTTTAGTTCTTTACTTTACCATGGGCATAGGGAGCGGAAGCTTTGATAATTTTCCGCTTTTGATCGGAATGTTCATTGCAATGGTAATATCTTTAATGCTAAAAAAGCCTGGTGACAATAAAACCTTTTCAGAAAAAGTAGATATGTTTTGTGAGGGCGGCGGAGATAAGACATTAATACTTATGGTCGTTATTTATATGCTTGCTGGCGCTTTTTACGGAGTTGCCAAGGCGATGCATGCTACGGACAGTGTGACAAACATAATGTTATCAGCTATGCCGACTAGAATGATTTTGCCCGGGTTATTTCTTATTGGATGTGTTTTATCATTTTCAATGGGAACTTCGATGGGTACAGTATCTGCATTACTTCCAATCGGCCTTGATATTGCTTCAAAAACAGGCGTTAATGTGGCTTTAATCTGCGGTATCGTTGTCGGCGGTGCAATGTTTGGAGACAATCTATCATTTATATCTGACACAACAATCGCTGCCACGACAACCCAGGGTGTCGATATGAGAGCAAAATTCAAGGCAAATGTTTTCATGGTTTTACCGGCTGTTATTATAAATATAATTGTTCTGGCTTTAATACCAATCAGAGCAGAATCAATTATTACAGATGGGGCTTTCGATATTGTGAATCTTATTCCGTATGTAATGATTATCGCATTATCACTGGCAGGTATACATGTCATCCCCGCTATGGGATTATCGATTATTGTCGGAACCGCTATAGGCATTATTCATGGAGACTTCACATTTGCAGGTTCTTTCAATATTATTCATGAAGGAATGACATGGATGGAAGATATGTCCGTTATCGCGGTTTTTGTTGGTGGAGTTATTGCACTAATGAAATATTATGGTGGTATTGATTGGCTGCTCAGTACTATTGGACGAAATACCAAAGGAAGAGTTGGAGGAGAACTATCTATTGCGCTTCTTGTAACACTTGTAGATATTGCAACTACAAATAACACAATGGCAATTATTGCTTGTGGACCAATCGCAAAAGATATTTCTAAAAAGTATGATATTGCGCCTGAACGTACTGCATCAATTCTTGATTTGTTTTCGTCTGCTGGTAACGGAATCACACCATATGCTGGTCAATTACTTGTTGCTGGAGGTTTAGCCGGAATAGCTCCAATTTCTATTATGCCATTTGTTTTCTATTCGTGGTTAATGTTTGGGTTTGGATTATTGTTTATCATTTTGGGACTTCCAAGTAAGCTTACTCATAAAAAAGAGCATGCAGAAAAGGGTCAGGTAAAAATTGCATAACGATTAAACGTCATGGCTGTAGAGAACCTGAATGTCTCTACAGCCTAAATAATTGAAGGAGGCAATATGACTAATACAAAATATTCAAAACATTTTTTAATGAATAAAGATACTGTAATAGATTATGTTAAAGATAATATTAATTATTTTAAACGCGACGCCTCTTTGGAGGCCGATGAAATAGGAGATGGAAACATAAATTATGTTTTTGTCGTCCGGGATAAAGCGTCAGGTAAATCAATTGTAGTTAAACAGGCTGATACATTACTTCGTTCTTCAGGCCGTCCATTTGACACACATCGAAATAAGATTGAGGCAGAGATCTTAGCTACAGAAGGAGAACTCGCACCAGGGAGTGTTCCAAAGATCTATGACTATAACGAAACAATGTGTGCATTGACCATGGAAGATATATCAGACTATAAAAATCTGAGAAAAGAACTTATGAAAGGGAAGATATTCCCTAAATTGGCAGATGAAATAACTGATTTTATGGTTGATACAATGCTTCCAACAACAGATTTGGTTATGGATCGCCATGAGAAAAAAAAGAAGGTTCAGTTATTTACAAATGTTGATTGTTGCGATATCACAGAAGATCTTGTTTTGACCGAACCATATTATAATTATAAAAATCAAAATATAATCACTGAAGGTGAGGAAGATTTTGTTATAAAGAATCTTTATCAGAACGAACACTTAAAGGCTGAAGTTGGAAAACTGAGGAACAATTATATGAATAATGCTCAGGCCTTGATTCATGGGGATCTACATACTGGATCTATTTTTATAAATGATAAAGGGTTAAAAGTAATAGATCCTGAATTTGCTTTTTATGGTCCTATTGGTTATGACACTGGAAATGTAATAGGAAATTTATTCTTCGCATGGGCTAATAAGCTTGTAACAGAACCTGAAAATACAGAATTTCTAAAATGGATTGAGGATGCTATAAGAGATGTTTATGATCTTTTGATATATAAGTTCAATAAGAAATTTGATGAATGTGTGAAGTTCCCTCTTTATAGTAAAGAATTCAAAAAGTCATATATTGATTCCATCATGTCAGATACTATTGGATATGCCGGAACTGAGATCATCAGGCGTACGGTAGGAGATTCAAAAGTCATAGAAGTCACATCGGTAAAAGATCATGAAAAACGAATAAAGTTAGATGAATTGTTGGTAAATGTTGGCATACAATTCATATTAAGCAGAAGTAATTACAGAAATGGAACTGATGTAGTAGAAGTATTTAAAGAGGCCGCTAAGAAATGATTGAATTACATAACAGACAAGATGAAGATCTAGCATTCATGCTAAGATTTGAAAATGTTGCATGGTATCAGGATGGAATGGTCCGAATTCTGGATAGAAGAGTCTATCCTGTTAAGACAGAATTTGTGGAATGCTTTTCATATGTAGACGTAGCTAATGCCATTAAAGATATGGTCACACAGAGTGAGGGTCCGTATAGTGCGGCAGCAATGGGAATGGTATTGGCTGCATATGAGTTTAGAAATGAGACTGATCCTCAGATCATTATACAGAAGTTAAAAGATGCTGCATTTACCTTATCTCACGCACGTCCTACAACGTCAGAACAGATGAAAGGTATTGTAGATGGAGCAGTTAAAGTTGCGGAAGATAAGCTTAAAGAAGAGATTATAGGAAAACAATTGGTCGATGAATTGTTCCAGTATGCTTATGGATATATGAATGACAATTATCGTCGGTACACGATAATTGGAAAAAACATTGCAGATTTAATACCTGATAATGGAACAATATTGACCCAATGTTTTGCGGGTACGGTTGTTGGAACTATGCTTAGAGAATGTAAACGTTTGGGCAAAAATGTCAAGGTCTATTGTGCTGAAACAAGACCTTATTATCAAGGATCGAGGCTAACGGCAAGTGTTGCATGCGACATGGGATTTGATGTTACCGTGATTTCCGATAATATGCCAGCATACACAATGAAAGCCAAGCATATAGATTTGTTTACTTCTGCGTCTGATGTTATCACTATGGATGGACATGTTGTTAATAAAGTTGGAACATTTCAGATTGCTTTGGCGGCTAAGTATTTTGGTATTCCTTATTATTGTACAGGAACTCCAGATTTAGCGCATCCTGATATGAGTAGTGTTGAAATAGAAGAAAGAAATCCACAACAAGTTTTAGAGTCTTTTGGACAGAGAATAACAATGGATGGAGTCCATGGGTACTATCCTGCTTTTGATGTAACGCCGCCTGAACTCATTACCGGAATTGTAACAGATATTGGAACTTATAGACCGGAAGAAGTTCATCGTTATTTCGAGGATAAGAAATGCTAAAGAATATATCAAATAAAATATCACCTGACTTGCTCAAAACACTTGCTGAAATGGGCCATGGTGACACGATAGTACTGGGTGATTGTAACTTTCCGTCAACTTCGGTTGGCAAAAGATGCCTTAGAGCGGATGGGGTATCTGCCTCAGCATTACTTGAGGCGATAATGAGATTATTACCATTGGATGTAAATGAACCTGAACCGCAAGTTATTCTAATGAAATCAACAGATCATCCTGATTATGTTCCGGAGATATGGGGCGAGTTTAAAAAAGTAATCGAAAAATTTGAACCTAAGGCGAAATTTTGTGCAGTTGAAAGAAATGAATTCTATGAAAAATCACGAAACGCTTTTGCCTGTGTTCAAACATCGGAAGAAAAGAGTTTTGGATGCATTATTCTGCGCAAGGGAATTTGGCATACAGAAAATGAAGAAGGGTAAAGGTGTGCAGAAATGTTAATGAAATACGAAAGACAACAGATTGTTGATTATTGTAAGAAGATGACCGTCGATCATTTGACTAGTGGAACTGGCGGTAACATTAGTATTTTTGATCCGCTTACAGGCTTTATGGCAATTAGTCCGTCTGGAATTAACTATTTTGAAACTAAGCAAGAAGATATTGTCATTATGACATTGGACGGTCAAATTGTTGAAGGAAAAAGAAGACCTTCAAGTGAACATAATCTTCATATAGCACTTTATAAGAAAAAAATCGATATTAGCTCTATCGTCCATACTCATTCTATGTATGGTATTGTTCTTTCTACATTAAATCTTCCAATAAAGGCCGTTGATTATATTCTTGCCGACGCAGGGGCCACTGAAGTTCCGGTTGCTCCATATGCAACATTTGGGACAGAAGAACTCGCCCAGTCTGTTGCAAATACAATTGGTGAAGGCAGGGCTTGTTTAATGGCAAATCATGGCATGGTGACATGCGGTAAAGATATTGAATCAGCTTACAATTTGGCAAGAGAATGTGAATGGATTGCGGAAATACAATGGCGGGCAATGGCTGTTGGTGTCCCTAATATTATTGATGACACAGAGATGAGGAATGTGATGCAACGCTTTAATGATTATGGGCAGCCTCATAACAGAAAGGAAGTTGTTTATGATTGATTTTGAATATATAAATCCTGCCAGAATCATTTTTGGAAAAGAACCATATGGAAAAGTGGAATCCATACTTAGAAGTATGTGTGTCAAATCAATGATCATGGTGTACAGCGGAGATTTTGTTAAGGAATTAGGGATATATAGAAACATAGAGTCTATATGTAAAAAAAACGGAATCAAATTAATTGCTAATGGTGGAGTGGTTCCTAATCCTAAGATTGAATTAATACGAGAAATGATTCAACAAGGAAAAGAGAGTAATATTGACTTTGTTCTTGCTGTTGGTGGTGGAAGCTCGGTGGACACTGCCAAGGCAATTGCTCTTGGCATTCCATATAATGGCGATGTATGGGATTTTTTTGAGGGTAAAAGTTCACCAGATAAGGCACTTCCGATAGGAGTAATTTCAACTATCCCTGCATCTGGTTCAGAAACATCAAATGCTGCAATTGTATCAAATGGAATTCATAAAGTTGGATTTGAACATGAATTAATCATTCCTAAATTCGCAGTGATGAATCCGCTTTACACTCGAACTTTGCCAAAGTATCAGACAGCTTGTGGTATATCTGATATTTTAAGCCATCTGCTAGAAAGATACTATACAAACACAGAACATGTAGATACTACTGATTATTTAATAGTAGGAGCCATTAAGGCTTTAATGCTAAACGGAGAACGAATTATAAATAAACCTGATGACTATGATGCTAGAGCTGAGATACAATGGTTGGCGTCAATAGCGCATAATAACTTGTTAAATACAGGACGAGTTGATGATTGGGCATCACATCGTATAGAACATGAACTGAGTGCGCAATACAATATCACTCATGGTGAAGGCATGGCTATTGTAATGCTTGCATATTTGAAATATGTTGCTATATATCATCCTCATAAAACAGCAGAACTATCTAATAGACTTTATGGATTTGATTATAAGAACTATACTGAAAGTCAAATGACTTTGAAGCTTGTAGATGAATTCGAGCGCTTTTATAAAATGCTAGGGCTAATAACTACGCTTTCTGAATTGTCTATTGATGACTCGGATTTTGAGAAAATGGCTTTACGCGCAACTAAAGATGATACTGCAACGGTAGGACATTATTATCCACTAAATGCCGAAAAAATTATAGATGTATTGAGATTGGCATTATAATATAACATTTTGTAGTCACAACTTTTGACTTCAAGATCGACAAAAATAGTTGAAAAAAGAAGATAGCTCTAGATTTACTAACTTTATTTCATTTGTTTATCAATTGTCAGCATAAGCAAGTACCTCTGAACATAGATTTCTTTTTTAAGATTTCTGTGCTTGAGAGGTACCTTTTTTTATTTAAGGGTTTCCATGAGCAGGAAATCCTTAAGCTTGATATGTTTGACATTGCTGGTTGAATAATCGATATCATCGTGGGTGATAAGTATCTTGGTATATATTTGATTGAGTCCGGAGAAATAACCACTATCCTTTGATTGAGATTTTATTGGTAGTTTTTTTAGTATGCCGGAATTCATAGGAACTTTAAAAATATCATAACACATCGATCCATGGTTTATCAGGCACTTCACAGTTCTCGTAGTTTTCGATATTAATAACAGGATACCATAGATCATAATTTGAATTATATTCTTTTTCAATCACTCCATAGTACCTTATCCAATCATCCGGTTTCAGCATAGTGTCGTCAGGTATTTTACATATGAATCCAAACATGGACAGATCTTCTGCACAACAGATCATTGCAAAACGTCCCAAAATGCATGACCCGTTATTATCGTCAGATTTTTTAATGACCATACCGATAAGATGTACTTTCTTTCCCAGATACCTGTCCACGTTGTCCATTATATCTAAATAAAATGCAGCATAGTTTTCATCCATTATGTCGAGCTCGTCTTTGGTAAGATCATATGGGAGAGCTCTTGTCAAATCGAGATTCATTGTACCGTTATTATCGCAAAAAAATATTTCGGAATAGGGATTTATAGCTTTTATGCTTCTGTTGAAAACAGATAATTTATCTGTAAGTCCATCGCATTGATTGAAGATTGTCATTCCAGCATTTCTGACCTGTTCAGCTACCATGGATTTCATATTTCTTGAATATAGTTCAAATGTTGTTGCATCTATGATACATACTTCATTTATTTCATCCCAATGCCATGGAAGAACAAGGTTTTTCCTGTTCCACATGCCATTGTACTCAATAATAACGCGCTCGGGTTGTATGTTGTCCTCAATTGACATGATGTTATCGGGATTGAAATCCTCATAGTTATCTATCGTGATTTTTACAACATCATTATCCGTCAGTAATTGTGTATCATATTCTTCATCACCCTCTTCGCATTCAAGCAGGAGAGTAGTTCCGTTGATTTTAAAATCTTCACGTGACAGGAGCGCTTTTATAAAGCTTGTTTTTCCGGAATCCAGAAATCCATTTATAAAATATATTCTTGCCATATACTATGCCCGCTTTTCCTTTTCCAGGCACTCATTGAGGAGCTTAATTATTTCTTTCTTTTCAAAGCCTTTACCGATAAAGACCACCTGGTTTAATCTGTCACCGTATTGTTCATCCCAATCGTCACATATATCAGGAAAATCTTTTATCAGTGAGTCAAGTTCCTCTTTTGGCCAAGCAGAGATCCATGGTGTAAGTTCTGTAACAGAAGCATTTCTTCCGGCCTGCTCAAAGAGCTGAATATGTTCTTCATCATCGGAAAACCAAATATATCCTTTGGATCGTATCAAAGTTTCGGGGTAGTTCTCAACAAAGCTGTTGAAAGCTTCTCTGTTAAACGGAGACTTCTCTTCATAAACAAACGAAGAAATACCATATTCGTCAACACATGCTTTGGAATCCTTTGGATCGCAATCATTCAGAGCTTGTTGAACTGTACTTGAAGCAGATACTTCATCATAGTCAAAATCATCTCTGTTAATAAATTTATCGAGATCAACATTACCATTTACACATGTTATGATCTCAGCTGTCTTCTGAAGATTTCTTAGAGCCGATTTTACTTCCTGAAGCTCAGAATCAGTGAGAAGATCTATTTTGTTAAGCAACATGACATTACAGAATTCTATCTGATCAATGATGAGATTTATGATATCACCGTCCTCAACATCGTCCGACTCTGATAATTCATGAAGAAATTCTCTGTATATTCTATCGGCATCTACAACAGATACCACTGTTTTAAGGTAAACTCTAGTGTCCGTTGATTCTTCATAATTTACAAAAGCACCTGCAATTGATGAAGGTTCACTGATACCTGAAGCTTCGACAAAGATAGCATCGATACTATAATCCTCGGCAAGACGTTCGATCTCTTCCATGAATTCATCTCTCAGGGTACAGCAAATACATCCGTTCTGCATTTCGACCATCTCTATCTGTTGTACCTGATTTTTGGTCTTGTCCAATATTGATGCATCTATGTTGATGCTTCCCATATCGTTTACAATAAGTGCAACTTTTCTTTCTTCCTGCATCAAAAGATGTTGCATCAATGTGGTCTTACCGGATCCAAGATATCCTGTGATAAGTACTACCGGAACTTCTCTTTTTGACATTATGTACCTCGTTTCTCGCAGTTCACGTTGATCATAACTGAAACACTAATATGCAATACGGTTGCATATTATAAGTCGACGAAGCTGCTTTGTCAACAATATGCAACTATATTGCATATTACGAAGAGGATCTTCGATAGTAAAGTTGCAATTATGATATAAGGTAAAGAAAGAGAGCTTTGTATGTATTTCTGAATGGAAGTTTTTCATGCGAGCCTTTAATCCGAAATGTCTAATCTGTGCAGAACCGGTTGAAATCAGTGTGATTTCTGCCGGTTCTTTATTTTGCGATATACTAGAGTCATATATTTCAGGGTGGCTGACGGTATCGTCAGAAAGAGAAAAGGAGGATAGTTTTAATTATGAATGATTACATTGCATATTGCGGGTTGGATTGTGAGACTTGCGAAGCTCGTCTTGCAACTATCAATAACGATAATGAATTGCGGATAAAGGTATCGAAGGAGTGGTCTGAACTTAATGGAGTTGAGATTACACCTGAAATGATCAACTGCTCCGGATGTCGGATTCCGGGAGCGAAGACTGTATACTGTGATTCTTTATGTCCTATCAGGCAGTGTGCACAAGAAAAAAAGATGGAAACTTGTGGCGGATGTCCGGAAATGAAGTCGTGCGAAAAGGTAGGAGCAATTATCGGAAATAATGCAGATGCACTGACCAGACTTGAGAACGCCTGAGAACCTACATGAGGTTCTCAGGCGTTTCTAAAGTGCAATTATCAGAATTTTGGAAGCTGCGCAACAGATGCTGCGATTTCTTCATCAGTAGGAACATAGTCATCCATCTTGCCGTCATGGAATTTCTCATAGGCATACATGTCGAAATATCCTGTTCCGGTAAGACCGAATACTATGGTCTTCTCCTCACCGGTCTCCTTACAACGCAGAGCTTCATCAATAGCCGCACGGATAGCATGAGAGCTCTCAGGTGCAGGGAGTATTCCTTCACAACGTGCAAACTGCTCAGCCGCCTCAAATACCTTTGTCTGAGGAACAGCGAGCGCACGCATCAGACCGTCATCATAAAGCTGTGACAATGTAGAACTCATGCCATGGAAGCGAAGACCACCTGCGTGAGTTGGTGCCGGAATATATCCGCTTCCAAGTGTGTACATTTTTGCGAGAGGACATATCATTCCTGTATCGCAGAAATCATATGCATAGGTTCCTCTTGTGAAACTTGGGCATGACTCAGGCTCTACAGCAAGAATATCGTAATCAGCTTCGCCACGGAGCTTCTCACCCATGAAAGGAGCGATAAGTCCTCCAAGATTTGATCCGCCACCTGCACAGCCGATGATCATATCCGGTTTGATACCGTACTTATCAAGTGCAGCCTTCGTCTCAAGACCAATGATACTCTGGTGCAGCAAAACCTGATTCAATACAGAACCGAGAACGTAACGATAGCCTTCTGTATGTGTTGCCACCTCAACCGCCTCAGAAATAGCACAACCGAGACTGCCTGTAGTACCAGGGTACTTTGCGAGAATCTTTCTTCCGACCTCTGTGATTTCTGAAGGAGATGGTGTGACGGAAGCACCGTAAGTTCTCATTACTTCTCGGCGGAATGGCTTCTGCTCATAGGAAACCTTTACCATGAATACTTTACAATCAAGATCAAAATATGAACATGCCATAGAAAGTGCTGTACCCCACTGACCGGCTCCGGTCTCTGTGGTCACACCTTTCAGGCCCTGCTTTTTTGCATAGTAGGCTTGAGCTATGGCTGAATTAAGTTTATGAGATCCGCTGGTGTTATTACCCTCGAACTTATAATAGATCTTTGCCGGAGTCTTTAACTTTTCCTCAAGGCAATATGCTCTTACTAATGGTGAGGGACGGTACATTTTGTAAAAGTTACGGATCTCCTCCGGAATTTCAAAATTTGCTGTAGTTTCATCCAATTCCTGATTTACCAGCTCTTCACAGAAAACAGCCGAAAGCTCTTCTTTGGTCATGGGCTGATGGGTTGCCGGGTTTAAAAGAGGAGCGGGCTTATTTTTCATGTCAGCCCTAAGGTTGTACCAGCTCTTTGGCATCTCCTCTTCGTCAAGATAGATCTTGTACGGAATTTTCTTATCACTCATAGTGCACCATCCTTTCTGCCGCCTTCCTACGGCATACCTTTGTTATTGATTCCGGGACAGAAATGCTTTCTGCAAATTTAAACACAAAAAAATCCCATCCCAACTAAATATTGCTGGGACAGGATAATATATATCATTCCTGCGGTGCCACCCGGCTTGACGCTCTAGCGCCCTCTCAACGCACACCATCATGTGCTGACGTTTTGGCTTCTTAGCCAATTACGAAGTTGTCCAACTCCGTCTCACATACTTCGGTACTAAACGTTGCCGTTTCTGATCGCCCTCTGAAGTCCATTCGATGTCGGCCCTATGTCCACGCTTCCACCATCCGCGGCTCTCTATACATTGGCTACCAGCATCTACTCACTCTTCATCAACGGTTTAAAGTATTAAAACATGAAAAAGTGAAGATTGTCAACCCGTTTTAATAAAAACTGCTTGGCATAAACACATTATCTTTATAATCCTATAAGTGAAAAACAGACCTATATCCGTGTAAGGAGAAGGTCTGTTATGGGTTTGTGATATATTATAGCCATAAAGGGCATAATGTGAGGAATTGGCAGTATTCATAAAGCATATATTTGATGATAGGAAAGAAAAAATGAAGGATATACCGGAATTAACGATAGAAACCATAAAGAGAATGGAAGATATGTCGTGGTTTACCCATGCACAGGTTTTTGATGATCTGATCATTGTTGCTCAGAAGGAAACAGCCTGTTATATACTTAAAACATCGGCAGGGCTTGTTGTGATCGATGGTATCTGGCCGGATAAAAGAGTCTATGATGAGATAATCTGTTCGATTGATGAAGCTGGCTGGGATCACAAAGAGATCATTATGTTTCTAATGACACACGGTCACATTGATCATGTCGGATGTGGGAAATGGCTTAAGGAGGATTCCGGAGCCCGAACCTTCCTTTCGGAAGAGGATGATAAATTAAGGCTTTCCACACCGCATGAAGATGGTCGTAACGATAACTGGAAAGAATTTGAGATCGATGAGTACATATGTGATGGAGATATGATCGACTGCGGAGACAGGAGTATATATGTAATGTCAACTCCCGGACATACAAAAGGATGTTCCAGTTTCATTTTTCCGGTGCATGAGAATGGAGAAAAACATATGGCATGTCTCTTCGGCGGTGCCACACCTCCATGGGGAGATGTGGACGGTAGAGTCCTGCAAAAGGAGTCTATAGATAAGTTCATGAAGATTGCCGGGGAAAAGAAATGCGATGTTGCTCTGACGAATCATACTGCCTTTGACTGCGGACTGGAACGGATAGCATACAGCAGGGCGAGAATATCCCATCTCCCTAACATTTATATTCTCGGAACAGATGGAGTACAGAATTTTTGCAAGGTTTTTGAGAGAATACTTCAATTATGAAAAATGGGATATATTTATTTGTTCAAGATCTTCTTTAGCTCTTTGGCAAAAGCTTCCTGATATGAGGACTGCTCTGACTTTAGCTGTTCTTCGGATATTCGTTCGACCGTTTCTGATTTGATGAAGCGAAGCTGTTTTAAAGCTTTTTCAGTTTTTATGGCAACCTGAGTATATTCCGGTCCGATTAACAGTAATTTCAGAGCATCATCCGGTTTAAGATAGCCGCTGGTCATAATTCCCAAAGTATCGAAAATTGTGTCATTGGCAATGGGACCGATAACTGCGTCTGCAGTCAAACCATCTATCGTTCTTCGGTTGTTATATATGTATTGAAACCAATCTACGCTTCGCGTAAAAGTGTGGATATTCAATCCTGTTTCATCGAGTTCATATTCACTAACTACCGAGTTTTTTCTGGCCCAACGATATGTAAAGTCCCGATCCGGAGATAAATAAAATCCCCAGCCGAAGTCGGCATTCTTCCGGCCGTGATGGATATCCGGGTTTTTGATTTCCTGTCCGCTTGTATGATATAGAATCATTATGTTTATCACACCTCCCGACTGCTCACTAATTGCCTATAGAAAACATTTTAATTGCAATCAATTAAAAAATAAAGACTGTGAAGGCTGCAGTATCCATGATGCCGGATGCGGAGCTGGAACTGCCGTATGAAGGAGTAAAGAATGTTGAATGTACTGTTAAATATACTGTTGTTTGTATTTAAGTATACAGGTGGAAAGCTGATCAGATCAGTTTCGGTCACATCCGATGCATTTAATAATCTTATGGATGCTGTTACCACCATGTTTGCCTGGATAGGAGTTAAAGTATCAGCGGTTGGTGCAGGAGAGAATCATCCAAATGGGCATGGTAAGTTTGAATGGATCATTGCACTTCTTTCATCGGGATCCATCATTCTGGTAGGATGGGAACTGTTTAAGGAATCAGTTAATGTGATTCGTGATCCGAAAGAAACGGTGTTCAGCGTTTTCACTCTTGTTGTGCTTATCATTTCCATCGGTGTTAAGTTCTTCATGTACTTATACAACAAAAATCAAGGCTTAAAGAAAGACTCCGAGGCGATGAAGGCGGTATCTGTAGACTGTCTGGCTGATACCGTTTCAACAACAGCAGTACTTGCGTCACTGATCATGAATTGGGTAACCGGCCTTCGAATCGATGGCTGGTGCGGGGCTTTGGTGGCTCTTTTTATCATATATAACGGTTTTAAGGAGCTCGGAGAGATAACAGACAAAATAATGGGACGCAGAGCATCAGATGATGACATAAAGAAGATCAAAGAGTTTGCTCTCAGGAACTCGGATTTTATGGATATTACAAATATCCTGTTTGAGGATTACGGAAATGGAAGAATCAAGGTTTCCTTTAATGCAATTGCTAACCAGGAAATTGAAACAGAAAGACTTCTTATGTCAGCTGCAAATCTGAAGTTTCGTATTTTCTCCGAATTTGGATATCTTACGAATATCAATGTTGAGAAGATTATCGCTGATGATGAAATAAGAAGGTTTATTGAGGATAATCTTAATGCGGTCGAAATGCCACCAACCATAAAGTCGTTACGTGTGAGCAACGCCGGAGGATATAAACTTGTGGAGTTGGAGCTCGGCATCGAGTTTATGAACAGTAAAAAAATGGAAGAATATAAGAGCATCATTAATGAAAAAATGGATAATGCACCTGATGGATACAAAGTGTTGACTCAGTTTTTACTTAATAGATATGAACATTGGCACAGAAATGAGATTATAGGGAGATTACGTTCGGTTCCCAAAACAATTTCACGAGCTTGCAGGCTCTTTATCAGAGAATGTGGAAGACACCTTCACAGGTCGGTAACGGAGCCGCTGTAAGAGTCTTTCTTTTCAGAAAATCAAATAATATATGGAGGTTGTAAAATGGATTTTAAAATTGCTCAAATGTTTCCTTTCAAGGTCATAGGATTTCAGAAGGTTTTCGATAATGAAACTGCTTATACTGAAATCCCGAAGTTCTGGAATGAAATCTGTGAGAAGTATGGTTACAATGTTTATGCCGGAAATGCACCGGCTAATTCCTATGAGCAGGCGTTCATGGACAACTGCATCGGTGAATATGGTGTCTGCATAGACGATATAGGGGAAGGCAGATTCCGATATCTGATTGCGGGGAAGTACACGGGTGGAGACATACCGGAGGGAATGGTGGTTTACGAATTTCAGCGAAATGAATGGGCTGTATTCGATTGCTTTGGCCCGATACCTCAGACACTGCAGAATTTAAATACCAGAGTCTTCTCTGAATGGTTACCAGGTAATCCGGATTATGAGCTGAGCGGAAACGCTACGATAGAGTGGTATGACAGTACAAATGGAGAAATGACTGACCTGGATTATCATAGTGCTATCTGGGTTCCGGTAAAGAAAAAAGCATAATCCCATTTTTTTTTAGAAACATATAGTCTGATTATGGTACAATTAAGAAAAGCAAAGGCGCTCTTTTTAGAGCTACTTTGCTTTTTTTGTTGAAATAAGAAGTTATGCGGAGACTTGTACAGATGTTCAATGTGAAATCGAGCAGAGAGCGTACCTTGCCTGGTGATAACCTGATCAAGGTATGAAGCCCCCGCAGCGACATACCTTTGATGAAAAAATACAAATGATTTTGTGACTATAGGGCTTAAGCCGGAAAGGAGAACCATGGCTTCCTTTGACAGAGTGTGTTCCGGAATACCGCAGATGGATGAGGTCTTTGATAACATAAGACTTGGAGATAATGTTGTATGGCGTGTTGATGAGCTTTCCCAGTTCAGGCTGTTTATGATGCCATATGTACGACAGGCGATAGAGGATAAACGGAATCTCATATATGTCCGCTTTGCAGCTCACGAACCTCTGCTTGAGCCTCAGGATGGACTAAAGATCATTAATGTTGAGCTGAATCACAGATTCGAGAACTTTACCGTAGAAATCCATGAGATCATAAAAAAAGAAGGAAGGGAAGCTTTCTTCGTTTTTGACTGTCTCTCTGAGCTTCAGACTGCCTGGGCTACGGACCTCATGATGGGAAATTTCTTTCAGGTGACCTGCCCTTATCTTTTCGAACTGGATACCGTGGCTTTCTTCCCGCTGCTCCGAGGCAACCATTCATTTCAGGCAGTAGCAAAAATAAGGGATACTACCCAGCTGTTTCTGGATGTTTATTCTGATGATAAGAATGTATATGTGAGACCTGACAAGATATGGAACAGATATTCCGAGACAATGTTTCTGCCTCAGCTCTATAACCCGGAAACGGGAGATTTCAAGCCTATACTTGACGGTGTTCTGGCCAGTCATTTCTATCAGGTCCTGGGGAAAAGCGGCGCCATGTCGGATACTGAAAACATGGATAGCTGGGACCGTTTTTTCAATCAGACAGAAACGATGCATCGTGATGGAAAAGATGTTACGGAAAACTGCAGCCGTATCTGTAATATCATGATGACCAGAGATGAACGTCTTCGTGAAATGATAAAGGGTCTGTTCACTGCCGAAGATTACCTTTCTGTAAAGAAAAGGATGATAGGAACCGGCATGATAGGCGGAAAAGCCTGCGGCATGCTTCTGGCAAGAAAGATAATAGAGCATAGAACCCCAGAAATATATGAATACCTTGAACCACATGATTCCTTCTATATAGGCTCTGACGTGTTCTATACTTTTATAGTTGAAAATCATTTCTGGAATCTTCGTATCAGGCAGCGTACCAAGGAGGAGTATTTTTCTCTTGCGGATAAATTTGCACAATGCCTTATTTCCGGCAGATTTTCAAGAGACATGGAGGAGCAGTTCGTAAAGCTCCTTGAATACTATGGGCAGGATCCTATCATCGTACGTTCAAGCTCCATTCTTGAGGACGGTTTCGGTAATGCCTTTGCCGGAAAATATGAGTCTGTCTTCTGCTCCAATATAGGCACTATGGAACAGAGAGTGGAGGAGCTGGAGAACGCGATACGAAAAGTATATGCAAGCACCATGAGCAGGTCTGCTCTTGATTACAGGAGCAGAAGGGGCCTTCAGGCCAGAGATGAGCAGATGGCGCTTCTGGTCCAGAGAGTTTCGGGTTCATACTATGATGAATTCTACATGCCCTGTGCGGCTGGTATCGGTTACTCCTACAGTCCCTATAAGTTCATGGAATCCATAGACCAGACGGCAGGAATGCTGAGACTCGTTATGGGACTGGGAACCTCTGCAGTAGACAGGACTGAGGGGTCCTATCCGAGACTTGTAAGTCTTGATGATCCCACAGCAACCACTGCAAGAAGTTCTGTTGAAAAGCATCAGTTTTCCCAGAGGAAGCTTGAACTTATGAACAGATCCACGAGAAAGCTGGAAAGAGTCGGATTATTTTATGTTGAAAAAAATATGCCGGCATTTCTCAAACGGCTTTTACTTGAACATGATACGGAAACAGAGCGGATGTTTCGTGAAAGAGGACAGGACAGAGACATTATGTTCATTTCCTGTCAGGGTATAGTAAAAGAAGCCTCACTGATGCATCAGATGAAGAAGATTCTTCAAGTTATTCAGGAAGAGTATAGGTATCCGGTGGATATAGAATTTACCATCAATTTTTCCGAAAGTGGGGATTATGTCATAAACATCCTTCAATGCAGACCCCTTCAGGTTTATCAGGATATGGAGGAACTTAAGATACCTGAAAACATAGAGGAAAAGAATATAATGTTTGAATGCAGGAATTCCGCCATGGGACTTTCGAGAGCAACAAAGCTTGACCTCATCGTATATGTGGATCCTGTAAAGTATTACCAGATGCCGTATCAGGATAAATATAAAATATCCGGTGCCATCGGAAGGATAAACTGGGAAATGAGGGGCAAGGGCAAACACATGCTTCTCATGGTACCGGGAAGAATAGGAACATCCTCGCCGGAGCTTGGAGTACCTACAGCATTTTCAGATATAAGTGAATTTGATGCGGTCTGTGAGATCTCAGATTCCAAAGCAGGTTATAATCCCGAGCTTTCCTACGGGAGCCATTTCTTTCAGGATCTTGTGGAATTTGGAATCCTGTATAATGCCATATTCGAAAATGATAAGACCTTAAGCTTTGATATGGGAAGACTGGATTCCTTTGAACACATATCGAAAAGTATAGTTCAGGGCTATGAGGGTGTTACGGAGATACTTTCAGTTTATAATGTTTCCGAGGAAAATATTTATATTCTTCATGATATGAAAAATGAACGTACATTGTGTGCGAAGATCAAATTTGCTTAAAAAAGTGCTATGATAGGAGAGGTGCCAGTCAAAAGAAATAGGAGAACATAGTTATGCCTGAAATCAAATACAGACTTGCGGAAGCCATGAAGACCTGCATGAAAACTTCAGCTCCTGAAAACATAACAGTAACTCAGATTGTGGAAGTCTGCGGAGTTTCCAGGCAGAGCTTCTACAGAAATTTTATAGACAAATATGATCTCGTGAACTGGTATTTTGATCGTCTTTTGGAGCAGTCATTTAAGGAGATGGGTGAGGGAGAGACCATCCGTGACGGTCTCATAAAGAAGTTTCAATACATAAAAAAAGAGCGGCTTTTCTTTACTGCAGGATTCAAGGGAGACGAACAGAATAATCTGAAGGAGCATGATTTCTTCATGATATATGAGTTTTACTGCACCCTTTTAAGAGAGAAGACTGGTGATCAGCCCGACAGACATACCAGAAAGCTTCTTGAGATGTATTGTCAGGCGTCTATATATATGACAGTTCAGTGGCTTATGAAGGGCATGAAGGAAACCGAGGAAGAACTGGCAGATCTTATGATAGATGCTATGCCTCTGTCTCTTGCAGAACAGTTCACAAAGATAAATATTTTATAATGAGATATCGAATCGTTTCGCGCTACGTGTATCTGGGAACACAAGCACATTGGTATGCGTTACATGCAAGCTGGTTCTGTATGAGAGATTCCTTCGGGATCAGACACAAGCATGTATGGCGTGCCATTAAGTCTATCTCATGTTACAAAAGTGAAAATCTGTAACTTATGTTACGCCTCTATGAGATGTAAAATACTCTCATAGAGGCGTGTTAATTTTTTAACACATAAATTCATCTACAAAGGAGTAGTACGTATTATGGCTAACAGAATTTCACTTAATCAGACATCTTATCATGGTGCAGGAGCCATCAATGAGATAGTAAATGAGATCAATAACAACGGATTCAAGAAGGCTTTTGTAGCATCAGATCCTGACCTCATCAAATTCGGAGTAACAGGAAAGGTCACAACTCTTCTCGATGAAGCAAAGATTCCATATGAGATCTATTCAGATATAAAGCCAAACCCGACTATTGAAAACGTAAAGAACGGTGTTGAGGCATTTAAAAAGTCAGGTGCTGATTGTATCGTTGCCATCGGCGGTGGTTCATCCATGGACACATCAAAGGCTATCGGTATCATCATTACAAATCCTGAGTTTGCAGATGTACGTTCACTTGAAGGTGTAGCACCGACAAAGAATCCTTGCGTTCCAATCATCGCAGTTCCTACTACAGCAGGTACAGCTGCCGAGGTTACTATCAACTATGTTATCACTGATGTTGAGAAGGAGAGAAAGTTCGTTTGTGTAGATACACATGATATGCCTATCGTGGCAGTTGTTGATCCTGAAATGATGGCATCTATGCCTAAGGGACTTACAGCTTCAACCGGTATGGATGCACTTACTCATGCTATCGAAGGTTATACCACCAGAGCAGCATGGGAAATGACAGATATGTTCCATCTTGAGGCTATCCGTCTTATTTCTTCAAATCTTCGCGATGCGGTTGAGAACAAGAAAGAGGGTAGAGAGGGTATGGCTCTCGGACAGTATATCGCAGGTATGGGCTTCTCCAATGTCGGTCTCGGCATCGACCACGCTATGGCACATACACTTTCAGCACATTATGACACACCTCATGGTGTAGCATGTGCCATGTTCCTTCCTATCTCTATGGAATTCAACCGCGAGTACACAGGTGAGAGACTCAGAGAAGTTGCAAGAGCAATGGGCGTTAAGGGTGTAGATGAAATGTCGCAGGAAGAGTATCGTGATGCAGCTATCGAAGCTGTAAAGAAGCTTTCCGAGGATGTAGGCATTCCTAAGACTCTTGATAAGATAAAGGAAGAAGATCTGGACATCCTTGCAACAGATGCTCTTAATGATGCATGCTATCCGGGAAATCCGAGAGAAGCTACCAAGGAGCAGGTGATCGAGATGTTCCGCATGCTGATGGCATGATGGTATAGAATAGTTGCTCTTAATCAGTGAAAAAACAGACCGAAACAGCGTATTGTTTCAGTCTGTTTTTTCCTTTTATGATATGATGATATCGAATTTTGATACTCAAGTCATATGATGTGAATCTGATGTAAGGAGAATTAGTGAGATGGATGAGAGATTGAAGAAACAAATGGAATTTGTCCTTGAAATCGACAAAGAGAAGAACATTTTCAGGCAGACACATCTTTCAGGTCATGGAAGAAATGAAAATGATGCAGAGCATGCATGGCACATGGCCATCATGGCTTATCTTCTCAAGGAATATGCTAATGAAAAGGTGGACATCGCCCGTGTTATGATCATGTGTCTCATTCATGACATAGTAGAGATAGATGCGGGAGATACCTATGCTTACGACAGTGCAGGACTGGCTACTCAGAAAGCAAGAGAGGATGCTGCAAAGGAAAGGATCTTTTCTATTCTTCCGGAGGATCAGAAAAAGGAACTGACTGCTCTTTTTGATGAATTCGAAGAAAATGAAACTTCTGAAGCAAGGTTCGCCCATGCCATGGACAATCTTCAGCCTCTTACTCTTAACAACAGTAACGACGGAGGTGACTGGCGGGAGCATAATGTCACCAGTGAACAGGTCTATGGTAGACAGAAAAAGACGAAGCTTGGTTCCGAAAAGCTCTATGAGCTCACGGATGAGATACTGAAGGAGCATATAAAGAAGGGGAATATCCGGGAATGAAACCGGCACAGCCCTATTCATGATGAAAATCATAATAAAAGAACCGGATACTGAAGTTGATTCACATCAACTATCAGGGTCCGGTTCTTTTCAAATCTACGCCTGATTCAATATGCGCTGGGCGATATTCTTCAGCAGATGGAATATGATTCCGTGATCTTTTTGGAGAGACTGAGGTAGTGTGGGAACTCTGTCGTAAAGGATCTGCAGATATTCATTTCTGCTATCCTTATAGTCCAGGATCTCGACTGAATATACGCAGGAGGCACCTCGCTTTGAATTCCGGATACCTGTGACTACTCCGTTTATATCCGCCTGTGTATCCAGATTATTCACGACGATATTTACAGGAGTACCTATGGGAATATCAGGTATCTCGTCAAGGAACAGTCTGATACTGTGCTCTGTAAGTTCTGTAGTGATGCCTTCACATATTGTTGCATCTTCCCGCAGGGATCTCATAGTGATCATTTCTGCATCAACGACCCGGACGGAATCATTGTCACCGTTTCTGCCATCGGCGAGGAACAGAGACAATATCAGGAAATACATATTACGTATGAGCCAGAACATAAGTATGAGGAGTCCTATAGACCGCATGCCGCCGATATAAATGAGTGACCGCAGTATTCCTATAATTGAAAGTGCAATAAGTACGAGGAAAGGCCATACAGTTTTCAGATCAAACTTACGTCTGATTATCTTTTTGCTTTTATCTGTAACCGCAAATTTCTTTGTGGTTATTCCGAAGAATTCCTTAACTATAGGTACAAGCATGTACGGCATAATGCTGGTCTCATATATTCCGCTCCATTTGAGGGATACTGCATTGCGGCTGAACACTCTCAGGCAGATTTCCTGCATGATGAACATCGGTAGCCAGAAAATGATGAGGTCAGCCCAGCTGCATATGAAAACAGGCAGTGCAAGTACGGCAAAAAGAAGAGGCGCCAGGATGTATATCAGACTCTTGATAGGAGAATACCAGTAGACAACAGATCCCCAGTAGCTCATTTTCTGATCGAAGGATAGCCCCTTTCTTCTGAAGATGTGAAGCTGTCTCGCAGTACTTATGACTCCACGCCCCCATCTGATACGCTGCTTTATATGTTCTTTGAAGGTGTCCGGTGTTTTTCCGCTGGCCAGTGGCTCATGGAGTGCGAGACTCACGAAGCCGTTGGACTCGATCAGAAGTCCTGTGGCGAAGTCTTCGGTGATGGTCTTAGTATAGAATCCGCCGATGGTCTCCAGTGCTTTTCTGGAAAGCACGGTATTGGAGCCTCCGTAAATGACGCTGTTCGAAGAGGTCTTCGCCACTTCGATGGTCCTGTAGAAGAAATCCTGCTCATTTGGAGCATTGTTCTCGGAATACAGTGCAAATTGGAAGATATCAGGCTCGTAGAAGCACTGAGGTGTCTGCAGAAGTCCAAGAGGCGCACGTTCATTCTCAGGTCTCAGAGCATTCTTTTTTTCGAGGTCTACAAAATATGGAATAGTCTTCAGCAGGAAATCGCTTTTTACTATCATATCTGCATCAATTGTTGCTATATATGGAGAATGTGTAAGCACCAGCGCATGGTTCAGATTGCCTGCTTTTGCTCCCTTGTTATCAGGTCGGTCGAAGTAGCCTACCTCCATTTTTTCTGCCAGTGCCCTCATCTCCGGACGTCTGTTATCATCGCAAACCCAGATGTGAACCTTTGAGGTATCAGGATATTTCAAATGCTTACATCCGTTGATTGTGCGTTCCAGAAGATCAGTCGGCTCGTTATATGTGGCTATGAAGATGTCTACCTCCGGGAACTCATTATCCTTAATCTCAGGCAGCGGATGCGGCTTTGAATACATGATGTGCAGGTAGAGAACCAGAGATTCTATCAATCCCAAAATTTCGATAAAAAGCAGGATCAGGTTGGCTGCCACAGGAAGTATGCCGTATTTTAACGGCAAAGAGTAGGTGGCACGCCAGTATATATACATCAAAATGAAGAAAAGACTCACAAATAAGATCACGAACTTGATCACTGAATGTATAGAACCGAATAAACCTTCAGGCTTTTCTCCGGGAGCTACAGAGACTGATTCATAAGTAGGATACTTCTTATAAGAGTTTTTTCTGTAAAGAGCATATAATGCTGTAAATATGGTCAGAAATAAAAATACATGCAGTGCACGTACAGGCCAGCTGTTTAATACAAGGATATCTCTGGGTGTAAGCGAAAGGGACAGCCAATGAGGGAGGAATGTTTTATTTTCTGTCCTTATCACAGGAATAGAATCCGGAGACTGACCCTGTATGAGTGACTTGATCCATGATCCTGTGTCACTCAAGTCGGAATCTGTAAATGGAACATCAGGTTCATATGAAGGAGAGAACAGGGCTGAACTTTCTGCTTTGTTTGAGAGGCTCCAGATAACATAGCTTATGCCTTTATCCTGCAGGAGATCGAACCATACCGCTGCTGACTCAAAATCGAGCTCGCCGTCGCCACTGGATTCCGAGATACCGCATTCTGAAACGAATATAGGAAGACCTCTGTCATGTGCTTCTGAGATCTCGTCCTGAAGATCACGTTTGTGAGATCCGGCATAAAAGTGCAGAACATACATGAGATTCTCATAGGGGAGTTGTTTTCTTACGGCAGAAATGAGATCACGGGAATACTCTGGAGTACCTACAAGTATGACTGAATCAGGAGAATTTTTCCGGATAACGGGAATGATCTGATCCGCATAGGTATAGATATCACTCCACATGGTGTCGCCGTTAGGCTCATTACATATCTCATAGATGATGTTAGGACAGTCAGGATATTTTGAACTCACAAGCTCGAAGAACGGAGCAGCTTTATCTATGTGAATGTTGGGATCACCGTCATTGAGAATATGCCAGTCTACTATGACGTACATATCATTTGCGATGGCATAGTCTATGCCATTGAGAAGAAGTGACAGACTTTTGTCAGGCATCTCACAGTATACCTCTGAATACATGGCAAGTCTTATGAGATCGCAGTCCCACTCCGTTGAAAGCTGTTTGAACATGGAATCATTTATAAAACCCTTAAACCATGTGAGACCATGAGTGCTGACACCTCTAAGTATAACAGGGGCACCTGACTGATCGACAAGCTGTGTGCCGGAAACATGAAGCTTTCCGTTTACCGAAGGACGCGGATGGGCAAAGACCTCCTTTTCGCTCGCAAAAGAAAGCTGAACATCTATAATTCCGCTGAGTATAATCAAACATAATAAAATAAGAGACACAAAACGTTTTATTTTATTCATAAGTATATCCTGTTCAAATGATACAACAAATTGATTAAACTGGTCGATAACTATCGTGCCTGTTGTGTGAACAAGTAAATAATCGGATAACTTTTATCACCACTTTGTGAAGATCTTCCTGATGATGGAAGCTATCTGCTCCTTATCGGCGCCGTCGGCTACTTCTTCAAGTACCCTGGTGAGTTTTTCCAGAAAACCTTTTGTGAGCTTCGATTCCATAAGCTTTCTTACCCAGTCGATGTCGTCCAGAGACTTTTTACCCAGATAAACCTGTTCGAAGGCGTATATGGAGCCTTCACCTATTGCGGCGATTATTCCGCCTGCGATGACAGCATTAGCTGCGCTTGCTGCTATATTGACACCGGGAATCGCCTTCAGGGCGCTGATCGCGGTTCTGGCAACTGCACTGACTGTACCCACCTGAATGATGGTGTTTATAAATTCACGGCTCTTGTCGTCCTTTTTTATCCCGTATATAGAGGAAATAGCATTGACCTCGGCAATTTCCGTAGGAGAGAGGATGAAGGCATCCGGGAAGGGAATAGGAACCGCTCCAACGACCACACCTGCGGTAGTAGCCGCACCGACTACAGACTGAGACATGATACGTCTTCTTTGCAATTTGTAGGCATTGACATCGTTCACTGCTGCCTTTTTACCCTCAGGAAGCAGGTTTATGGTCTTTTCGATAAGCTCCGGAATTCCCGATGGGGCTGCAAATGCATCCTCATTCAGCACATATGTCGATGCTACAACAGGTATGATATCCCGAAGATTCTCTCCGGCCTTTTTCTGTTTTTCGAAAATAGCCCGAACCATACGGATATTTTCTTCACGCTCAGGTACAGAATAGGATTTGGTGATAACCACAATTATGGGAACGGATTTCCACAGGCTTGTGGCCTTCATCAGGCTTTTGATGGTATCCCCGAAGAGCTTACTGGAGGTGCCGTCAACGCAGAACCAGATAACATTGATGGTGTGATCCTCCTCGGAAATGCTTTTTCTGGACCATTTCTGTACGTCATGGATGATCTTTCTCTTTTTGAGATATGATGGTTCAAAACCTGCTGTGTCAACAAGTCTGAGACCGATCTCTTCGGCAGGATAGATCTTCAGATCTTTTGTAGTTCCCTCAGAACCTCTGCCTGTCGCGGCTTCTTCTGTGCCGATAACTGCATTTATCAATGTGGACTTACCTACCCCTGAATTACCGATGACGAGTACATTTCCAAATTCTTTTGATTCCATGAGGTAACTCCTTTTTTCTATGTTAAATGATTCAAATTTCTTGCGTGAAATCAGAAAGATGTGCATGTCAATGCTTACACTTATTACTTATAACGTCAGTTTACATTATATTTATAAGCTTTATATGTGATGAACTCCGAGAGCTTCGATATGGAAATACAATATCTTGTTATGATTTGAGGATTCAGCCGGTTAGATACACAAGATTTTAAACAGGGGAAAAAGGGCGGAAGTAATAGGAAATGGTATATAAATAAACCAAAACACCGACCGGCAAAAGCCAGATTTTGGGTCTGACTTCTGCCGGTCGGTAAAGAATGTGTTTATGGGTATTTAACCTCAATAGTTTTCACTGTGAACCTCAAAGAAGCTCTGTGGATGATCGCATACAGGGCAGACATCCGGAGCCTTTGTGCCCACTACTATATGTCCGCAGTTACGGCATTCCCATACCTTGACTTCGCTCTTTTCAAATACCTGCTTAGCCTTTACGTTCTTGAGAAGTGCACGGTATCTCTCTTCGTGATGTCTCTCGATCTCGGCTACACCGCGGAACTTTTCTGCAAGCTCATGGAAACCTTCTTCATCAGCGGTCTTCGCAAAGCCATCATACATATCTGTCCACTCATAGTTCTCACCGTTTGCGGCTGTCTCGAGGTTTTCAGATGTGTCACCGATTCCGTACAGCTCCTTATACCAGAGCTTCGCATGCTCCTTCTCATTCTCAGCTGTCTTAAGGAACAGAGCAGCTATCTGCTCGAAGCCCTGCTTCTTTGCCTTTGAAGCAAAGTAGGTGTACTTGTTTCTGGCTTCTGACTCACCGGCAAATGCTATCTCAAGATTCTTTGCAGTCTGTGTGCCCTCATAAGGATTCTTCCTTGCTGCAGGAGCCTCATCAAATGATACACCGAGCTTTATAAGTTCAGCCTTTATCATGCTAATGTCTTCATCGGTACCATCCATATCAAGCTTCGCGATAAGAGGAACCCCATAGTTTTCTGAAATCTTGATAGCTCCGAAGTTAAATGTATCGGCATGTCTTTCCATACTGCCGCTTCCAACTACAGCCTTTACGCCCGGATTAGACTGCAGAAAAGTTTCTACGATCTTAGGGGTGATGCCTTTTCCGTCTGAATATGTGAAAATAACATAGTCGCCATCGATTTTCTCGGTTCCGTCTACGATCTTTAAAGCGTTGTTAATTCCAAGTCTCTTGATGATTCCTTCTACGTGTCCCATTCTTGATGCATAAGCAATTTTCATATTTAGACCTTCTTTCTTTAAATAATTATCCTGTTTTTATATATGGATAATGTAAAAATGATGTTCATATTTAATGCGAATCAGATTCTTTAAACTCCGGGAAGCAGGTGCCTCAGCGATATCTGTTTCGCTTGTGTTTGTATAATATCATTTGAGAAAGGATAAAGATTGCAATATTTAATTTAAAATTTGGACAATATCGTACGTTCTAAAATATTGTGTAAAAACAAAAAGTGTGTTATACAAAAGAAAAATGACACCTGACATATGAATTTCGGTAGCTTTCATTATTATGATGTGAGTGTCAAAAGTCGATATCAGACCGCTACGCGCTATGCGCTGTTGGGAACGTCAGCTCATTGGAATACGCTTCGCGTGGGCTGGCGCTATATGGCAAGTCCCCTTCGGGAACTTGTCACGTACCGCGAAGGGCTGACGCTGTATACCAGATTCCTGCGGAATCTGCCACGTGTCATGTGGGGCGTGTCATGAAGTCTATCCTCCACTTGTGCTTGCACAAAAGTGGAGGATAGACTTATGACACTTATATCATTATTATAACAGAAAGAGGAAAAAAGTGGATTTAGCTTTTACTGGATCACCTAAAAAAATAGAAAGAAAAGGTACGGTATTTGAATTTGGATGTTTGCCTGTCAAACTTGAGCAGAAGATAGTCCGTTCCGAGATCAATCATGAGGAACTTTTGCATTGGCATGATGAGATAGAGATCATCCGAATAAGAAAAGGCAGTATACATTGTCATGTAAATGATTCGGACGTTCTACTGAATCCCGGAGAGCTTTGCTTCATAAATTATGATACTCTCCACAGAGTTTATAATACAGAAGATGTGACAGGAGATCTGGATGTACTGACTGTAAAAACAGAGATGCTGTCACAGAACAGGGAGATATATGAAAAGTATATCCTTCCTATCATACGAAACCCGGATTTTGCTCATGTTCAGATGGATGGAAGGAACAGCTATGCAAAACTGATCTCGGACATCTTTGATGCCTTGTATGATCTCATTGCCGAACGACCGGCTGGCTACGAACTTGATGTGATAGGATATATTTACATGATCTTCAGGAGGCTGTATCAGGTCTATATTTCCGAAACGGATATACCGGTTTCATACAACAGTGATATAGCGCTTCAGAGGAGGATGACTGCATATATCTATGAGCATTACAATGAAAAGATCACATTGGATGACATCGCGGGAGCAGCCGGTGTAAGCCGTTCTAAGTGCGGGAATCTATTCACCAAATTCACGCAGAAGACTCCTGTTAATTTTCTGAACAGCTATAGGCTGGAGATGGGAAGTAAGCTGCTCTTGTCAAGCGATGAACCCATATCCTATATCGCCAATGCCTGTGGCATAGGAGAGCAGAGCTATTTTAACCGTCTGTTTATGAAAGAATTCGGATGTACACCGCTGGAGTGGAGAAAGAAAAATAAAAAGTAAAATCAGCTTGTATATTGTTAAATCAGTATTTCATTGTCTACAGTGATTTTTAATTATATCCGGGAATTTTAGATACTGTACATTTATATATGTTTCGTTTCTTCACGATATAAATAGGGTAATGGTTAGTGATGACAGCATGAGGAAACATTGGCAGTATGAGATTTCTGACTTTTCAACCCTACGACTGGAGAGATTCGACTAAAAAGAGAGCTATTTTTGATTACCTGGGATTTGATGCGGTGTATTGTGTCAATGCGGATCATATGGATACCGCATTTATCAATGCCTGCCTCGTGACACCGACTATTCCTGAGGTCGCACTTTATTTCGAAACAGATGTTTTTTATCTTATAGACAAGGTTGAACAGGAGAAGTCCACCATGGCCAGTGAGCCTGTGAATATAGGTGTTGCCTCGGCCGAAAGCTATAGAGAAGTCGCTGCAGATTACAATATGAGTCTCAGTAACTATATCGAAAAGTATCACCCATATAAATTTGAATATCTTATAGATAAGAGCTCCATCAAAGGGGAGCTTGTGATAGATGTCTGTGATTCGGTGCTTAACAGTCTGGACTGGTCGGATGATAAGCTTCTTAAAGAGGTGAACAGCAGTGTTACGGATTATCAGTTCAGATTTCTGGATTTCAGGAAGGAAAAGCCCGGTAATTTCAGAAATGTGTCAGATGCTGTGCTTCTCAGAAGTGCAGCTGCCTATAAGTATTTTGAACTTTACAGGAACGGAAACGGGCTTTTCTTCAGAGATTTCAAAGAAAATTTCAAGATAAGAAAGAAACAGCAGAGCATATCGGATATTCATTTAAGAGAGAATGATGAAAGATACAGGGAACTTCTTCAGGAGTATTATAGAAAACCTGACTACAGAACACTGAATGAGTTCTGCAGTTTTGTATATGGAGAGATTTACAGTTAACTTACACTATTTCCTTTTCTCTTTGGAGTAGAAAAAAGCTGTGATATGATGTCAGAGTTACGAGAGTTTTGCCTCATCCGGGGCGAAAGTCTTTGTGACTCTGATTTTTTTTGAAGTAGTGGGTAAGGAGTAAGGGAATGGTTAAACATATCGAGAGTTGTGGGCTTGAAGCCACAGTAGTGTCTACGAAAACATTCAAAAACAAGACTTTTCTGGACAGCATAATCTGTGCTGCCCGAGGTATGATCACAGCCTTCAAAACTGAAAAGAACTTTGCTTATTATCTTTTTATCGCCATTTTTTTCCTGTTATTCAATCTTTATATAGGAGTAAGAAGTGTTTTTTACATAGCTTATGCCATTGTGGTTTCCGGAGTTATCTCTGCGGAGCTCATAAACACTGCTGTGGAGCATCTTTGCGATTTTGTTTCCACTGATATGCATCCTGCTCTTGGTACAGTAAAGGATATAGCTGCTGCCACCGTACTTTTCTGGGGATTCGGATATTTTTCGGTAGAGATCATGATCCTGATCGAGACCTTGGGAAGATAAACCATAGTGTCAAAGTATAAATGAAACAAAAATAAAGATTTGATCGCATAAATTCCATGAACCGGGAGCTGCAATTAAATCTATGACCGTTCAAAGAAAGTGATTCAAAGGTTTATGAATATGATTCCGGGAATGTATATTACCCTGATGCCGGTGATCCTTGCCGGTATCCTCAATATGATTTTCGTAAAAACCCCGTTCTATAAAAGATGGAAATATCCTATAGATGGTGGCAGATGTTTCAGTGACGGAAAGAGGATATTCGGTGACAACAAAACATGGATCGGCTTTTTCAGCATGATAGTCATAAGCATCTTAACTTCAGTTCTGTGGGGAGAGTTTTGCAAGGTGACAGATCTAGAGAAAATGAATGAGCTTTACGTCATTTACAGAAATGACTTTTGGTACAATGTCTCCGTTGGTGCGTACTTTGGCTTCTCCTATATGCTTTTTGAGCTTCCGAACAGTTTTGTGAAAAGACGTATAGATATAGAGCCTGGAAAGACTCAAAACATATTGTTTTTTGTCATTGACCAGATAGACAGCCTTTTCGGAGTGATGCTTATTCTGTTTGTCACCAGCAGGATACCGGTGTGGAAGTATTTTCTATATATAATCGTCGGGGGATTCACACATATATCGATAAATTTAGTTCTTTACAGACTGAAAGTGAGAAGAAACCTGTAGTAGAGTAATGTGCTTAAGTTTCCGGAAGTCTCAGGCCGATAAATCGTCCTTACGTGCTCTCTGGGAATGTCAGCTCATTTAGTTCGTTTCGCGAAGGGCTGACGCTGTATGCCAGATTCCTGCGGAATCTGCCACGTGTCATGTGGGGCGTGTCATGAAGTCTATCCTCCACTTTTGTGCAAGCACAAGTGGAGGATAGACTTCATGACACTTATATCATATTAAACAGAGTACGAAAGAGAATAAAGAAATGATCAATGCAATTAAAAGACTGAATATCTATCAGAAGGAGATGTATCCGATCCTGCCGAGACTGGCTCTTGGATATATCGTTGCGGCAGAGATATATTTTATAATACTGCTTAATCATGGAATCACATCCTTCAGTCTCGGAATCCAGGAAGTCATAGCAGGCTTTACAGTATTCAGCTTTCTTTTCTGGCTTAGAATAGCAGATGATTTCAAGGATTATGAACTGGATCTGAGACTTTTCAATACACGACCACTTCCATCAGGAAGAGTTCACAAAAAGGACCTTGCTGTATTTATAGGGCTTCTTATAGCATTTACACTTATCATAAACTATCTGTACATGCCGAATTTCATATTCTGTCTTATACTCTATACCTACGGTTCACTTATGGCAGTGTGGTTCTTTCAGAAGCATAAGATAGCGAAGTCTCTGCCCCTTGCACTGGTGACTCACAATCCGGTTCAGATACTGATGAATATCTATATCATCTCATTCACAGTCATCAAATATAATGTGATTCCGGTGGATCTCATGAATGTTCTTGCATGTTTCACCCTGTATTTTCCTGCCCTTATATGGGAGGTATCCAGAAAGATCAGAGCTCCTCAGGAGGAAACAGAGTATGTCACATATTCAAAGCTTTTCGGATATAAGCAGTCTGTGAATTTTGTTTTTATAGTCACCTGGATCGATATCATTACAAACTTCATACTGGTGTGGAACCTGAATAAACTTTCAGTTCTGGCACTTCTCATACTGGTACTCTGGATGAGCTTGAAATTTATAGAATATAAAAAGGATCCTCTTAAATACAGGATCGTGACAAAGGTTGAGAGATATACATATCTTCAGGAAAGCACCATGATACTGACAGTAGTGCTGTATCTGATATTTGGAAAGATACTGTAACACTGATCTCATGACTGAACGGTTAACCTTGATACCATAAGATAGGTAGCGGGACGATATCGAATTTTAGGAATATATAATGAAAGCTGAAAACCTGAGGATTTTAAAAGAAAAGGGATTTCCCGTTCCGAAGTTTGTCGTTGTGGAAAGTCCTGAAGACAAGATAATAAAAGGGCTTCCTGATAAGAAATATGCCGTACGTTCCTCATCAGATCTTGAAGACGGAGAGCAAATGTCCTATGCGGGACAGTTCCATACAGAGCTTAATGTGAAAAAATCCGATATTTCCGATGCTGTAAAGAGAGTTCTGGAAAGCGGAAAACAGTACGGATCCCACATGAAGGTCATAATCCAGGAAATGGTGGATGCTGATTTCTCGGGAGTACTTTTTACCGCTAACCCGCTCGGAATCCTTAATGAGTCCGTGGTGGTCATAGGAAAAGGACTTGGTGAGAATGTGGTGGAAGACAGATGTGACACCACCGCCTATTACTATAACCTGGATGACGACCTGTTTTATTATGAACAGCAGGAGGATGCGGTTCTTGCCGGAAACGAAGTCATAAAACTTCTGGTAGATACCGGAAAACGTATAAAAGAGATATTTCAAAAGGATATGGATATAGAGTTTGCAGTAAAGGATGCCAATGTCTACGTCCTTCAGGCCCGTCCCATCACTACACTTTCCTTCAACCGCAGGATAATACTTGATAACAGTAACATCGTAGAAAGCTATCCCGGGATATCTCTGCCTATGACACAAAGCTTTGTAAAAGAAATATACAGAGACATCTTCAGAGCCATGGTAAGACGTCTTACAGGTAACGAAGCACTTGTGAAAAAGATGGAGCCTGTATTTCAGAACATGGTGAGGGAGGCAAACGGACGGGTATACTATGACATCACAAACTGGTATAACATCCTCTCCATCCTTCCGTTTTCAGGTAAGATAATCTCGGTATGGCAGGAAATGCTTGGCGTCAGCAATAAGGATATATCTGTTGATTTTCACGCAGGCTTTTTTGAAAAGGGACATGTTCTCTTTTCTTTTTTGAAATATCTTCATACTACACCTGAGGAAATGACAAAGCTGAATGATAAATTTTCCGAGCTTTATCCCGGTTATTTGGAAAGGATAGAGGGATATGGAAGAAATTCCAACGAAGAAATAAGAGGTTTACTGAAGATATACAGCGATATAGAGGAAGAGTTGATACCTCTCTGGGATATCACACTTGTTAACGATATGTATGCATTTATCTATACGTATCTTGCAGGTAGAAGACATCCCGAAGAGATCTCCCATATAAAAGAGCTTGAGAGTATGCGTCCGGTGGAAGCTCTGAACCGTATCATCAGGCTTGCCAAGAAAAACCTGGAATGTTCTATCAGTAGTCCTATAGACTCCTTTGCCGATACAGTTGAGTCGGGTTTTTCAAAGGTAAATGATGAAGCCTGTTTTTCATCGGAGTATCTGCATGAAAAGCAAAACTATATTGAAAAATACGGTGATCGCTGTCTTGAAGAATTGAAGCTTGAAACAAGAACATATCGTACTGATCCGGAGCTTTTTGATGAATATGTAATGACTCATCTACGGGATGATATTCCTGATGAGATTGGGCATGAGACTGTTGAAAGAGGTTCTTTTCTTGTGAAACGTGCAAAGCTGGGCATAGCGAATCGAGAAATATCCAGAATGAACAGGACCAGAATTTTCGGCATGGTGAGAAGCATCATGATGAAGATAGGTGAAATTCTGAAGGAGCAGGGAAGGATCTCAGAAGTCCGGGATGTGTTCTATCTTACTCTTTGGGAAGTGAGAGAAGAAGCAGAAAGATGTTCACATGAACCAGAGGATCGTACAGGAGTAAAGATCGACAGACTTCGTGATCCTGAAATAACGCAACGAAATGAAGACTTTTTGAGACTGATTCAGGAAAGAAAACTACGATATGAAGGCTTCAAAAAAATTCCTGCATACAGCAGACTGGTCTATGGCGACAAAGTGACAGACAAGCCTGTTTGTAATATATGTGCAGATATAGTGAGGAGCTCTGAAGTTCTTAAGGGTATCCCGTCTTCACCGGGAAGAGTGAAAGGAGAGGTTCTGGTCATAGATAAAGCTGATCAGAAGCTGGATACAAGTGGAAAGATCATAGTGACCAGAATGACCGATCCCGGATGGGTTTTCCTCATAAAACCGGCTCTCGGGATAATTGCGGAAAAGGGCTCAATGCTCAGTCACACGGCCATCATCACAAGAGAACTCGGTAAGCCCTCTGTTGTCAATGTCAGGGACGCAGCAAGAGTGCTTAGAACGGGAGACATGGTAGAGCTCGATGCATATGAAGGAACTGTGACACGTATTTTGAGGAGATGAGTTTTTGGAATATAAATGTTTAACCGGAAATATTGAGAAAATAAAAGACCTGTTTCTGAAACTGCCGGAAAAGCTGTATAGGGGAGAGATCTGTCCTCAGGATTTTGGCGCAGAGAAGGCGCTGCTTGATGGCACGCATCCTTTGAGCAGAGATTTTTCTGTTGTTCCTATAGTGGTAGTTGATGATAAAGATAAAGCTGCAGCAAGAGGGCTTCTGACTTTTTATGATGAGGAGGAAAGTGCTTATCTCGGATTTTTTGAATGTATAGAAGATATAAAAGCCTGCAGGGCACTCATGGAAAAAACAGAGGAAATAGTAAGAGATAAGGGAAAGAATGATATCATCGGTCCGGTTGACTCATCCATATGGATAGGCTACAGATTTAAGATATTTGATTACTGTTCAAAGAATACGTATATAGATTCATATAAACCATATACCGGAGAACCATGGAATAAGCCTTACTATACAGAACTTTGGGAGCAGTGCGGCTTTTCAGTCTGGAAAAAATACTATTCCTTCAGGCTTCATAAAATCACTGAAAAAGAAGGAAAACCAAAATATGTGGAAAGAGTCGGGCAGTTCCTGAAGAAGGGGTATGAGTTCCGTAATCTGGAAATAAGGAAATTCGATGAAATTATCCGGGAGATTTATGACCTGTTGATAGAGCTGTACGCATCCTTTCCGGGATATAAAAGGATCAGTTACGAAGCGTTTTATGCTCTGTTTCATAACCTCAAGATGATTCTTTCCGCTAATGATGTGATACTCATTTACAAGGACGAAAAGCTTGCTGCATTTTCCATAAGTGTGCCGAATTTCTATCAAAATCTCTTTGGAAGGATGACTGTCATTAAGCTTTTGAAAGTGCTCTTGATAAAGAGAAACCCCAAGGAAATGGTCTATCTATATATGGGAGTGGATCCGGCTCATCTTGGGCTCGGAAGTGTTATGGCGGAGCTTATAAGGAGAGAACTCTACCGAAACGGTCGTGTACCTATCAAGGCACTGATACTTGAAAATAAAGCCACCGGAGCCTACTACAACGATCTTCTGGATAAAAAGATGGAATACATTCTTCTCAGGAAGAGTCTGGGGAAATGCTGATAGAGACTTTTAATATTCATATCCTGAAATATCTACTGAAACTTCTGTTCAAATGGACAGGAGTTTTTTTATTTTTTGAAATGAAATTTTCAAGCTGAACACTACTGATCTTCCGGATGTGATATGAGAGAACTTCTGATTCTTAAGAGGTGGTGATAACAATGTAAATCATGAATCGTTATTATGCGTTATGTACAAAAAATAAGGCGTAAATTTTCTTTAAAACCGACATAATGATAAAGAACTTGCATGTACTTTCAGAATCGGTTTCATATATAGAAATTAAATACAGTGAGTCATATAATCATCACATATCAAAGAGAATAAAAAGTACAGAAAATAAAGAGTATATAAGCCGGGAGGGCATAATGAACAGGACAATAGAGGACAGAATCAAATCTCTGGAAGGGCAGCTTATCGTATCCTGTCAGGCATTACCTGATGAACCTTTACATTCATCATTCATCATGGGGCGTATGGCAGCTGCAGCACAGGAGGGCGGAGCCTGTGGAATAAGAGCCAATACTATAGAGGATATTTCCGAGATTCAAAAGAATGTAGATCTTCCGATTATCGGAATAGTAAAACGCGATTATGATGATTCAAATGTATATATCACACCAAGCATGAAAGAGATCGATGAGCTTATGGAGGTGAAGCCTGAGATCATAGCCATGGATGCAACTGTTTCCAAAAGGCCGGGAAATAAGTCGCTGGATGAATTCTTCAAAGAAGTAAAGAGCAAGTATCCGGATCAGCTCTTTATGGCAGACTGTTCGACAGTTTCGGAAGCAGTTCACGCAGATGAGATCGGATTTGATTTTATCGGTACTACCATGGTGGGCTACACGAGACAAAGCGAAAATGACAAGATCGATGAAGGGGATTTTGCCATTTTAAGAGAGATCCTTTCCAAAGTGAACAAAAGGGTCATTGCGGAAGGAAATATCGATACTCCTGAAAAATTAAAGAGAGTAATCGATCTTGGTGCATACTGCGCAGTAATTGGATCAATCATAACCAGACCACAGTTCATCACAAAAAGATTCACACAGGTACTGGAAAAACATTAAGGCTATAAGGAGAGTGAACATGAGAGATTTGGAGAAGTACAAGGGAGTTATTCCTGCGTTTTACGCCTGTTACGATGATGACGGAGAAGTGAGCCCGGAGAGAGTTCAGAAGCTCACACAGTACTTCGTAGACAAGGGTGTAAAGGGAGTATATGTGAACGGTTCTTCCGGTGAATGCATCTATCAGAGCGTGGAAGACAAAAAGATAATACTTGAAAATGTAATGAAGATCGCAAAGGGGAAGTTAACGGTCATCGCCCATGTTGCATGTAACAATACCAAAGACAGTATGGAGCTTGCAGCCCATGCGGAAAGTCTTCAGGTCGATGCTATAGCGGCTATACCTCCTATATATTTCCATCTTCCGGAGCATGCTATCGCTCAGTACTGGAATGATATCAGTTCAGCTGCGCCGAATACGGATTTCATCATTTACAACATACCTCAGCTTGCAGGTGTGGCACTTACAGGCAGTCTGTTTGAGACCATGAGAAAGAATCCGAAGGTAATAGGTGTCAAAAATTCATCCATGCCGGTTCAGGATATACAGATGTTCAAGGCAGCGGCAGGTGAGGATTATATCATTTTTAACGGTCCGGATGAACAGTTTATCAGCGGAAGGGTCATAGGTGCCGGCGGAGGCATTGGCGGAACCTATGGTGTCATGCCTGAGCTTTTCCTGAAGATGAACGAGCTTGTGAAAGAAGGAAAGATGGCAGAGGCTATGGAGATCCAGTATGCTGTCAATGAGATCATATATAAGATGTGTTCCGCACACGGAAACATGTACGCTGTGATAAAAGCTATTCTCAAGATCAATGAAGGTCTGGAACTGGGAAGTGTAAGACTGCCTCTTGCACCATTGTCCGAGGAAGACTGCTCTGTAGTTTCGGAAGCGGCAAAAATGGTACAGGAAGCAAAACAAAAATTTCTCTAATCTGAAAGGAGGTTTTTCATGCAGGGATTTACAGTGATAGATTTAATAGTTCTTATAGTGTACCTTGCGGCAGTTCTGTTCGTAGGTCTTCATTTTGCAAAGAAGGAAATGAAGGGAAAAGAGTATTTCAAGGGTGACGGTACCATTCCATGGTGGGTAACATCGGTGTCCATCTTTGCAACATTGTTAAGCCCTATTTCTTTTCTTTCTTTGGCCGGAAACTCTTATGCCGGCACATGGCTCATGTGGTTTGCCCAGCTCGGTATGCTGATCGCCATTCCGCTGACAATACGTTTCTTCCTGCCTATATACAGTAAGCTGGATATCGATACAGCCTACCATTATCTGGAACTGAGATTCAACAGCAAGGGACTGAGAGTTCTCGGTGCTGCCATGTTCATCATTTATCAGATCGGAAGAATGTCCATAATCATGTATCTTCCATGTATGGTACTGGGAAGTCTCACAGGAATCAGCGTTAATCTCCTCATTATCATAATGGGAATCATCGCCATCATTTATTCCTATACAGGTGGACTTAAGTCAGTGCTTTGGACTGATTTCATTCAGGGTTCGGTACTTATCATCGGTGTAACATTTGCATTTGTATATCTCCTTCTCCATCTTGATAACGGAATCGGCACCATCTTTTCAGCTTTTACGACAGAGCAGAAGTTCCTCGCAGCTAATCAGCCTATCTTTGATATCAACATCTTCAAGGACAGTGTATTTATCATGGTAGTCGGAGCAGGATTGAACACCATGAGCTCCTACGTATCAAGCCAGGATATCGTTCAGAGATTCTCTACAACAACAGATACAAAGAAGCTCAACAAGATGATGCTCACAAACGGTGTACTTTCATTATTTATCGCTACAGTTTTCTATTTCATCGGAACAGGCTTGTACAAGTTTTATCAGGTCAATGCACTTCCGCCTGCTGCAGCTCAGGATCAGATTTTCGCTTCATACATCGCATTCCAGCTTCCTGTAGGTGTTTCAGGACTGCTTCTGGCAGCCATCTATGCAGCGGCACAGTCAACATTATCAACAGGACTCAATTCAGTGGCATCCAGCTGGACACTTGATATCCAGAATTCACTTTCCAGGAAGGAGATCTCTTTCGAGAAGCAGACAAAGATAGGTCAGGCTGTTTCACTCATCGTTGGTATCTTTTCAATAGTGGTTTCCATGGTACTTGCAAACGGAGGTATCAAGTCTGCATATGAGTGGTTCAACGGATTCATGGGTCTCGTTCTCGGTATCCTCGTAGGCTCTTTCATCCTTGGCGCTTTTACAAAGAAGGCTAATGCTTTCGGCGTTACTGCAGCATTTATCGCAGCTTCTGTCGTTATGATAGTCATCAAGTATGGTCTTCCAGCAGGTGCAGTTTCTATCTGGTCATATTCCATCATTTCAATCACTGTATCACTTGTTGTAGGAATTCCTGCAAGTATACTGTGGTCAGGCATGAAGGGACATAGTGAAGAAGTGGCAGCAAATACCACAATTTATAAATTACAGGTATGATGATGTAAGTGCAAATAGCCGTAAAGACTATTTGCACTGAATCACATAAAACGGGAGAGTATTATGATTTTTGGTAATGTAGATCACCTTGACGGAGGAGAATATCTTACGGACAGGATACGGGAATGTCTGTCCTATGCGAAAGAGCATGATCTGTCAGGGTTTGAAAAAGGGACTCATGAAATAGATGGAGATGAGCTCTTCGTCAATATCGTTGAGTACAGTACGACAAATGCAGAAGATCGTTTCTGGGAAGCCCATAAAAAGTATCTGGACCTTCATCTGATGCTTGATGGAAATGAACAGATAGATCTCGGTTTTGTTCACAGTATGTCCACAGAGGAATATGTCGAAAAGGATGATTTTCTTCCTATGAAGGGAGAGAAGAATTCCTCTGTTATACTTACGAATGGTGACTTTCTGGTGTGCTACCCCAATGATGCACATCGTACGGCGGTAGCGGTCGATCAGCCGGAAAAAATTAAAAAGGCTATATTCAAGATAAGAATTGCCTGATGGATCAAGAGGTGTAATTATAGAAAAAGGTGGGATGAGACAGGATGGCATCTTACCTTTTTCTTAGTTGGAGAAGTGGACAAATGAAGAGATATCTGGCTATCGATATAGGCGGCACAGCTATAAAGTATGGGATCATAGATGAGGATGCCCGCATTTTAAGCAGAGAAGAAACAGCAACAAACAGCTTTCAGGGAGGAGAAAAGATACTACTGAAGGTACTTGATATCGTAGAAGAAAAAATACATGAGGAAGAGATAACAGGGGTTGCCATATCCACAGCTGGGATGGTGAATCCTGACTCGGGAGAGATTTTTTATGCATCGGATCTGATACCGGGCTATGAAGGAATCAATTATAAAAAAGAGATAAAAGAGAAATTTGATCTGCCCTGTGAAGTGGAAAATGATGTTAACTGTGCGGGGCTTGCGGAGAGCATCTCGGGTGCTGCGAAGGGGACCGGCAGTTCCGTCATGCTCACGGTAGGTACCGGAATCGGCGGTTGTCTCATCATAAATGACCGTATATATCACGGTTTTTCAAATGCAGCCTGTGAGGTAGGATACATGAGAATAGACGGTGATAATTATGAGCGTAAAGGTGCCGCAAGTGTGCTTGTGAAAAATGTGGCGGCTGAAAAAAATGAATCTCCTGATTCATGGAACGGCAGGAAGGTATTCGAAAAGGCTCTGGCAGGTGATGAAGTATGTAAGAGAAACATTGACATCATGTGTCATGAGATAGCAAAGGGTATCGCCAATATATGCTATGTGGTAAATCCGGAAATGGTCGTTCTGGGCGGTGGAATCATGGCTCAGGGTGAAAAGATACGGGGAATTCTGGAAAGATATCTCGATATCTATCTCGTACCGGGTATCAGAAAGCATACGAAGCTTCAATTTGCAGAAAATGGAAACGACGCCGGGATGCTTGGAGCGTTTTACAATTTCAGGCAAAAACATGGTTCAGATAACTAATGGTGCAGATACTAATTAAACGTATATCATCAAACAGGAAGGCAGATTATGGCAGATAGTAATGTTTCGATTATTCCTATGATAGAGGTCAACTATCAGAAACTTTCCCCGGCAGAGAGAAGGGTGGCAGACTTTTTTATATCAAATCGTGATGATTCTGCGGATCTCTCTGCACATACGATCTCAGAGAAGCTGTTCATTTCAGAACCGACTCTTTCCAGATTTGCAAAGAAATGCGGTTTCAAGGGATACAGAGAGTTCGCCTACAGATATAAAAATCAGACTTTGAAGCCGAGACAGTCCGTGACATGTTCAGTCAAGAAGGTACTGTCTGTGTATGATGATCTTCTCGACAAGGAATACAATCTGATAGATGAAAAGCAGATAGACCGTATAGTGGACTACATAGGAAAATATGAGAGAGTCATGATCTGCGGAAAAGGAAGCTCAGGCTTTGCTGCAGAAGAAATGGAGATAAGACTCATGAGAGTCGGCGTAAATGTGGACTCTGTGGTCAACTCAGATCGTATGAGGATGCAGTCTGTATTTATGGATAAAAAATGTCTCGTCATAGGTATGAGTATGAGCGGTACTGCAAAGGATGTTCTTTATATGCTGGAAATGGCTCATAAGAACGGGGCGAAAACAGTGCTGATAACCTCCTACAGGAATGAAAGAAACGAGTCATTTTGTGATGAGGTTGTTCTGGTACCGGCAACCAACAGAATGGATCAGGGCAACAGTATTTCTCCGCAGTTCCCGTTTCTTGTGGTGTCGGACATCATCTATACGAAGTATATGGAACAGAATCAATACATGAAAGAAACATTGCATGACAGCACACTTAAAGCATTGGGCATGGAGGACAACGATGAGATTATATACAGCAAAGGACTATAATGATTTAAGCAGAAAAGCGGCAAATCTTCTTTCGGCGCAGATCATCATGAAGCCATGGTGCGTTCTGGGACTTGCAACAGGTTCCACACCTATAGGTACTTATGATCAGCTTGTTGAGTGGTACAGAAAGGGAGATCTGGATTTTTCAGAAGTGACCACAGTGAATCTTGATGAATATAAGGGGCTTCCTGCGGATAATGATCAGAGCTATCACTATTTCATGCATAAGCATTTATTCGATCGTGTAAACATAAAAGAAGGAAATACATATCTACCTGACGGGATGGAAGAGGATCCCGAAAAGGAATGCAGTAGATATGCAAGGCTTATAAACAGGCTGGGAGGTGTTGATATGCAGCTTCTGGGGCTCGGTCATAACGGACATATAGGTTTTAATGAGCCTGACGAGGCATTTGAAAAAGAGGTTCATTGCGTTGATCTTCAGGAGAGAACCATAGAGGCTAATAAAAGATTTTTTGCTTCTGCTGATGACGTTCCGAAACAGGCATATACCATGGGTATAAAGACCATCATGCAGGCAAGAAAGATAGTTGTGATAGTCAGCGGTGAGGAAAAGGCTGAGATCGTAAAAAAGGCATTCTGGGGACCTGTGACACCGAAGATACCTGCCTCCATACTTCAAATGCATAATGATGTAACACTTGTGGCTGATGAAGCTGCGTTATCGCTTATAGGATAATGTTTATTTCATAAGACAGAAAGGGTGTCAAGATATGTATTTAAAGAATATGCTGGTATATAGCCCGGATCATCACTTTCATCCATCGGACATAGAGATTTCAGACGGTATCATACATCAGGTGATTCCTTCAGGGAAAAGCTCTGATGAGTGCCGGTACTATGTGATACCGGGACTTGTGGACATACATTTTCACGGATGCATGGGAGTGGATCTTTGTGATGGGGATCCTGACAGCCTGAGAACCATGGCAGAATACGAGGCATCACAGGGAGTGACTACTATCTGTCCGGCAAGTATGACCATGTCTCCGGAAGAGCTTCATGGAATAATGAAAAACGCAGGTGAATATGAAGAAAAGTCCGGAGCACATTTTGCGGGGATAAATATGGAAGGTCCTTTTATAAGCAGAAAGAAGAAGGGTGCCCAGGCAGAAAAGAATATCATCCCCTGTGATATAGGACTTTTCAGACAGCTTCAGGTGGAAGCGAGGGGGAGGATACGTCTCGTGGATATCGCGCCGGAGGAACCCGGAGCCATGGAATTTATAGACGAGATGAAGGCCGAAGTGACGATATCCATAGCCCATACGGATGCTGATTATGATGTGGCTGTGGAAGCATTTAAAAGAGGTGCAAGGCATGTGACACATCTTTGCAATGCCATGCCGCCGCTTTATCACCGGGAACCGGGAGTTATAGGCGCCGCCGCGGATATGGGAGCTTATGTCGAGATGATATGTGATGGCATACATATTCATCCATCCATGGTGAGAGCGATGTTTAAGCTTTTCACAGCTGAAAAGATATGCCTCATCAGTGACAGCATGAGAGCAGCAGGACTTCAGGATGGTCAGTATACTCTGGGAGGACAGGAGGTCACGGTAAAAGGCTCTCTCGCCACACTTTCGGATGGCACCATAGCAGGTTCTGTGACAAATCTTATGGCATGCATGAAAAATGCTGTAAAAAATATGGGTATCTCTCTTGAAGATGCAGTGAGATGCGCTTCTGAAAATCCGGCAAAGGCTATAGGGATATATGACCGATGCGGCAGTATCGAAGCCGGAAAACAGGCAGATATGGTGTTGATGGACAGAGATATGAATGTTGTGGAAGTGATGGTTGGAGGAAAGATATATCAGACCGGAAGCAATAAGAAATCTGTTTTTTAAAATAGATTGTTAGCAATTAATTGAATACATATCTTTGATTTGATATCTTATAATGAGAGTGGAATAAAATTTTCCACTCTCGTTTGATGTTTTCAACCACGCAGCAGCGTGAAAAGAGACATCGGGTCAGCTACTATATATTCGGAGGATGGGGTATGAAAAAGATTGATATTCAGAAAATTGTTCTATCGGCAATGTTTATAGCGCTGGGTATGGTTCTTCCATTTGCTACTATGCAGCTTAAATCTTTAGGCCAGCTGCTTTCGCCTATGCATCTGCCTGTACTTTTGTGCGGACTTATATGCGGTCCTGTTTATGGTGCCATAGTCGGTTTTGTAGTTCCTCTTTTACGTTCAGTTACCTTTGGGATGCCAAAGCTTTTTCCCGGAGCCATCGCCATGGCCTTTGAGCTTCTGACATATGGTCTGGTCACAGGCTATCTCTACACGAGATCAAAATATAAGTGCATCATCGCTGTATATAAGGCTCTGATCCCTGCCATGATCATCGGACGTATCGTAGGCGGTGCTGTACAGGCTGTATTACTGGGAGGACAGTATAGTCTTGCTGCTTTTATGACCGGATATTTTGTAAACACACTTCCGGGAGTTGTTTTACAGCTGGTTCTTATTCCTGTAATAATGGTTGCTCTCGGAAAGGCACATCTCATAAAGTTCCATAGCGGAGCAAAAAGAAAGGCTGAAATATTTTGAAGCATAATGTTGAGAGATATTTAACATTCGGGAGCGTGATATGGCACACTTGAAAGCTGAAAAAACCAAAGGAAAGAATTTCTCCAAAAGGATAACTTCGTTTCTACTTGCAGCATTCTGTTTTATGATCGTGATCTCGGGGTGCGGAAAGGATGCAAGGGGAACTGAAATAGAGCAGCTTTCAAAAAAGTACAGTGTTCCTAAAGAAAAGCAGCTGGTCATCTGCACCTCACATAAAGAGGAAGTGTATCTTCCCATCATAAGGGAATTTGAAGTAAGAACCGGTATCTGGGTAGAGATCAGGACCGGCGGAACTGCCGAGATGATGGACAAGATCGAATCCGGTCTGGAAAAGGGTGAATGTGACATCATGTTTGGAGGCGGTGCGGAAAGCTACGAAGCAAGAAAAGAGCTTTTCGTACCTTACAGTTCATCCGAAAATGAAAAACTGAATCAGGCATACCTGTCTCAGGAAAATCTTTGGACTCCTTTTACAGAGCTTCCCATCGTGTTTGTTTACAACCCAAAGCTTGTCTCAGTAACAGATGCTCCCAAAAGCTGGCATGATCTGTTTCTCCGAAAATGGAAAGGACTTATAGCATTTGCAGATATGGAAGTATCAGGAACCAGCTATACCATCATATCTACCATGGAGCAGCTTTTTGATGAAGGTGCGGAGAGCCTCATTCCGAGGTTTTATGAGCAGTTGAACGGAAACATTCTCTCATCATCAGGTGACATACTTCCATCTGTAGAGTCAGGAAAATATCTTGTGGGGATAACTCTGGAGGAAACTGCAAAAAAATATATCGAGAGCGGTCATGATATAGCCATGATCTATCCTTCCGACGGTACCTGCGCAATTCCTGATGCATGTGCCATAGTTAAGAATGCGCCTCACAGCTACAATGCAGGAAAGTTTATAGATTTCATCGTGAGTCTCGATACACAGAAATTTGCCATGGAAGAATTTCACAGACGTCCTGTCAGAACAGATGTCGAGCTTCTAAGTGAATACGGAAGAATCGATCTCATGGATTTCGATATAAAAAAATCTGCTGCAGAAGAAAAGAAAGCCATAGGAATCTGGCGTGAAGTCACAAAAAAGGAAGGAAACTAATATGGGATTTATCAGACAATCCTTCAAACGACAGATATTTGCGGTGTTCCTTTCTGTTTCTCTTTTTCTTGTTATAATTGGCGGAATGGTGACGGTTCAGACATTCCAGGCGAGAGTAGTGCTGGACTATGAGAACAGGGATCTGGAACAGCAGAAATATGTGACCGGTCGCATATCGGATATGATCGGTCTTGCAGATGCAGCTATCGATGAAATACAGAAAAGCGATGCCATAATTGAAGCTCTGACTACAGGAAGACGTAATTCTTTCAATGTCTATGCGGATCTGTATGAGATCACCAACGATATAAGAAACTTTTCAGTGATCGAGCTGTACAGAGGCGGTAACTGCAGATACAGCACGAAAAGCGGCAACAGCTCTGATTCACTTCCTGATTATTACTCAGCACTCAGTGAAGCGTCAAGAAGAGCCGGCACGACCATATATTCTTTGAATCCCGGACATGCCAGCATTTCAGGTTCTGAGCTTTTGATGGTTCGTGAGATAGTTTCCGCATCAGAACCTGGATTTGTAGTTGTCAGGATAGGACAGACCGAAATAGAAAATCAGATAAAGGACGGTATAAATGCAAGAGACGGGTTCATACTTGTGAACAGATATCTGAGACCATTCTGCCTCCTTGGAACTGCAGTTGACGGCAAGGTCCTTTCGTCCATAAGAGAAAATCTTCTGACAGCAAAGAATTACAATCACGATCTTAAAGACAACATATACATGTCAGAGCTTCCCGGCACGGATATCCTGAGCATTTACATCACTCCGCCTGTCCTAGAGCAGAGTGCCATCAATGCGGGCTATCGCGTGATAATGCTTCTGGCGGTGCTCAGTGTACTTGTCTGTCTTCTGGTCGCATCCCGATTCAGTATCGCGTTTTCCAAGCCTATAAGCGAACTCTATCAGGCCATGAAGAGATTCAGAAAGGGTGATTTTGATACGAAGATAGAGCTGAACCGTGAGGACGAGTTCGAGCAGCTTGCTGTCGGTTTCAACAAGATGACCAGTCAGCTTAAACAGACCATGGAAGATCAGGTCAAGTCTGAAAGGAAGGTCAACGAGACCCGTATAGCTATGATGCAGGCGCAGCTTAACCCGCATTTTCTGTACAATACACTGGACACCATCAAGTGGGTGGGTAAAGCCAATCAGGTTCCTGAGATCGCAACATTGTCAGCTTCACTTGCCGGAATACTCAGAAGCAGTATTTCCGAGAAGCAGTTCTGCAAGCTTTCGCAGGAAATACAGATGATCAGGAACTACTGTGACATCCAAAGGATAAGGTTCGACGATTGTTTTGACATAGAGATAAAGGTGGAAGAAAAGCTGCTGGATGCCATAGTCCCTAAGCTGATACTCCAGCCCCTTATAGAAAACTCCATCATACACGGACTCGATGGACAGAAAAACGGACACATAGATGTAAGAGCTTATGAACAGGGTGATCTCTACATAGAGATCCGGGATAATGGAAAGGGCATCACAGACGAATACATACGGGCGCTTGAAAATGATGATGTGGAGACATTGAAAGGACATCTGGGAATGAATAATGTCAATACCATCATCCGCATGTATTACGGAAAGGATTATGGAATTCATGCTTCAAGACTTACTGAAAGAGGCACCCTTATCACAGTGAAGCTGCCACTTTCTTTTGAGGAGCCGAAATCCGGTACACAGTGATGAAAAGAGCGGTCTGATCAAGTCTGAAATTCAGACGGAGAAATACCTGTAACAGAGGAGATGATTTAATGATTAAGGTAATGATAGTTGATGACGAAAGATTTGTCAGAAGAGGAATCATACAGGAAACAGACTGGGAGCTTATAGGCTGTGAAGTTGTGGCAGAGGCCACAAACGGCGTTGAGGCTCTGGAAAAGGCAAGGGAAGTTCATCCCGATCTTGTTGTTTCCGATATACGTATGCCTGAAATGGACGGACTTGAGCTATCACAGAATCTGGTTGAGATGTTTCCTGATATAAAGCTTATTCTCCTGACTGCCTACAGTGATTTCGAGTATGCGAGACAAGCTCTTCGTATAGGCGTTTCCGATTACCTTCTGAAACCCTTCGAGGACGGAGAACTGGAGGCATCGATACAGAGACTCATACATCTGAATCCACTTGAGGAAAAGGGTGAGCAGGAAGAATCGGAGGAGGAAAAACTGTTAGGTCTCAAAAAGAGATCAGAGGTCTCCAACAGGTATGTGCAAAGTGCCATAGAGTATATAGAGAAGCATTATATGAATATGGACTTCTCACTTACAGCTCTTGCCGAATCCATAGGTGTAAGTGAAGGTCATATAAGCAGACTTTTCAAGGGAGAGACAAACAACAGCATCAACAACTATCTGGTGAAGTACCGTATAAAAAGGGCCATGGATGAGCTTAAGGATGTAAAGATAAAGGTCTATGAAGTAGCGGAAATGGTAGGGTATCAGGATATAGCATACTTTTCCAACACATTTAAAAAGCTGGTGGGCACATCACCATCGGACTATCAGGCATACGGTCTCAAGAAATGATCATGTATAATATTAACCAAGCGACATCGTTTTCTTTGCGAAAATGATGTCGCTTTTTTACAACAAATATCAGAATTGCCCTATTTTAAACATCAAACTGCACAACTAAAATATGTGTATAAGTAATAAATGATGTGATTGCGCGAAAATCTCACATATTGTCGCGATCTAAACATTAAACACATCATTAGATCAGTTTACGTGATGTAAATCAAAGGAGGGTAAACGTGAGAAGAGTTTTATCAACAATTTTGACTGTTTCTATGGTAGTTGCCTCACTGGCAGGCTGCGGCGGGTCAAGTACAGCTACAACAAGTGCTGCTGCAGAGACAAAATCAGCTGCTGAAACAGCTGCACTGCAGGAAAGTCCCAAGGAAGAAAAGGCTGAGGAGCTTACAGGTATCGACGCTATCATAGCTGAAGCTCAGACCATGTCACTTGAAGAACTTGCAAAGAAGGCTATCGAAGAGTCAAACGGCAAGACATTTTACGGCGTAGGTAACTCCAGCCGAGGAAAATCAGCTCTTCCGGTATTCATCGAGTACCTGAAGACAATCGATCCATCCTACAACATGGAGTTCGAGTGGCAGCAGCCAAAGAACAACAAGATCTTTGAGCAGCTCACATCTGATTCACTTAAGAGTGAGGGAACATTTGCCATGACTCTCATTCAGGACGGTAACCAGATTCAGTCCAAGATGGTGGAAACAAACATCCTGAAGAAGTTCGTTCCTAAGGAGTGGGCAGAGGCTAATGGTACAACACCGGCTGATTATAAGGGATTCCTTCCACTTCAGACACTTAACAAGGTATTTATGTACAACTGCACAGGCAGCGCTGCATACACAAACTGCTGGGATTTCGTATATGAAGGTTCACATCCTCTGTTCATGGGCGTTGATTCCGAGATCGTTGGAAAGAACTTCCTTATGATGCTCACATCAGACAAGTACGCTACATGGCTTAAGGAGGCTTTCGACAAGCTTGACGATACAAAGAAGGCATACTTCGAGCCTACAATTCAGGCTATGCAGTCAGATGCTTCAGATTTAGGTCTCGGTGCAAACGGTGCTTATGCACTTGCATGGATCAAGCTCTGGGTAAACAACTACAACGAGCAGACTGATGACGGTCCTATCTGTAACACACTTGTTGATGCTTCAGCAAAGGATCAGGCAGGTCTCCTTGTATATTCAAAGCTTCGTTCAGTTGAAGAGTCAGCTACTGTTTCTGTAAACAACATCAAGGTTGCAGCTTACGAGGATGGCTACACAGGTATCGGCGGATACGGATATTGCCACTATCTCTTCCTCACAAAGAACAGCCCGCTTCCATGGACAGCATGTGCATTTATCGCTTATATGACATGTACAGAAGAAGGCTTCGATGCATGGGGCAAGGATATGGGCGGATATTCAGCAAATCCTAAGGTAGCAGCTGACGTTGAGGCCAAGTACAGCCACAGCACAGGCGGCGGAGATGAGTTCCCTGCAAAGAACGACCGTGGTTATGACTGGTGGACAGGCGAAGGCCAGGGCGAGCTGGTTCTCGAGGATCCTGCATATTGCGCAGAGGTTTCATTCTCAGTAGGAAGCTGGATCGATGTACTTGATAAGTACACACCGGGCGCCTAATTCATAAATACTATAATTTGGCACAATCAAAAATATAAGTCAACGTACAAGGAAAGAGACATATATATCAGAACTGCACAGGACTTATAGAGATAAACTACAGGATGTCGCTTGATAGAGAAATATATATCCTTTTAAGCGGCATCCTTTATTAATGAAAACACATTATGAATAGGATTAAAAAATATTGAAAGATCATCTTCACAGGTGCTCGCGGCGGAGACATTATCCTATGCAGCATATGGAAGGATGACTATACAGTGAGGTAGGTAATGGATAGAAGCATTCAACCGGATAACGGTGCAATATTCAGAAACAAGCTGAAAACCTGGTTTTCTCAGCCTCAAAACATAATATTGCTCTTATTTGGCATAGTTTTGACATTCAGTACTGTTGCCCCCATTGTGGCGATAGTAAAAGATACATTCCAGATACATCCGGGTACCATCGACCAGCATCTGACCGGCAGGGTAGACGGATATACAATCGTAAATTATACAGACTTATTTACCAGCAGACTTGCAAAAGCTAATCTGTGGACACCGCTCTTAAATACCATCATTCTGTCGGTTCTCACTTGTGTGATCTCCATCTTATTCGGCGGATTGTTCGCGTTCTTGGTAACAAGAACAAACATGAAATTCAAGAAATATCTAAGTTCCATCTTCATTTTCCCATACATCATGCCACAGTGGACACTGGCCGTTGTCTGGCAGCACATGTTTTACAGCAACAAGGTAACAGGAACAGCAGACGGACTTCTGGCAGCTATATTCAATATCTATTTTCCAAACTGGTGGTGTCAGGGCGCATTTCCGAGTGCCATGGTACTTGGACTTCATTATGCACCGTTTGCATACATCCTCATCGGAGGCATCTTTAAAAACATGGATGCGAACCTGGAGGAGGCGGCAACAATTCTCGATACACCTAAGTGGAAGATAATGTTTAAGGTAACACTTCCTATGATCAAGCCGGCGATCCTTTCAACCATACTTCTGGTATTCGGAAGCGCCATGGGAAGTTACCCGGTTCCACACTATCTGAATCTTACGACTCTTTCCACGAAGTACATTTCCATGAACAGTACCTATACCGGTGAGGCAAGTATCCTTGCAATCATCATGATGGTATTTGGTGTACTGATACTTGGTATGAATCAGATGAGTCTTAAGAGCAGAAAGAACTACACCACCGTAACAGGTAAGTCAGGACAGCTTACGAAGCTTTCCATAGGAAATGCCGGAAAGTATATAGTAGGAATCATATTTATCATCATTACATTCTTTACAAGTATCTGGCCTATTCTGTTGTTCGCGCTGGAAACCTTCCTTCCGAACCCCGGAGATTACAGCTTCCTTTACACAGGAAACTTTGCGCATCTCACAACTAAATGGTGGGTGACTAATGAAAACATTACCGAAAACGGTATGTACGGACAGTCAGGAATCCTATACAATAACACTATCTGGCATGCCTTCTTCGGAACACTGTTCCTTGCAGTTGTCTGCGCACTTATAGCAGGAACCATAGGAACACTTATCGGATATGCGGTTGCAAAGAACAGAAGAAACAAGTGGGCGAACTATGTGAACAATGTAGCATTCCTTCCGTATCTTATGCCGTCAATTGCAGTTGGCGCTGCGTTCTTCATCCTGTTCTCAAACGAGCACATCAATCTTTTCAATACTTACACACTTTTGATCATCGCAGGTGTAGTTAAATATATTCCGTTTGCTTCCAGAAGTTCACTGAACTCCATGCTTCAGATCAGTAATGAGCTGGAAGAAGCAGCGATCATTCAGGACACACCATGGATCAAGAGAATGCTGAGGATCATCATTCCTATTCAGAAGTCATCTATCATCAGCGGATATCTGCTTCCGTTCATGACATGTCTTCGTGAGCTTTCACTGTTCCTGCTTCTGTGTACTCAGGGCTTCATCCTTTCAACGACCCTTGATTACTTCGATGAAATGGGACTTTATGCATTCTCAAGTGCCATCAACCTGATTTTGATCGTCACTATCTTAGTATTTAATACACTTGTAAATAAGCTGACAGGAGCTAGCCTGGACAGTGGAATTGGAGGTAAATAATCATGCCTGAGATTATTTTGGAAAATGTCACAAAAAGATGGGGGAAGTTTTTCGGTGTGGACAATGTAAGTCTCAACATCCCGAATAATTCATTCATTACTTTACTTGGACCTTCAGGATGTGGTAAAACTACGATCCTCAGAATGATCGCAGGTCTTGAAACACCTACAGAAGGAAGGATCAAAATAGGAGATACAGTTGTATTTGATTCAAATGCCGGAATCAACGTACCTCCAAATAAGCGTAAGGTAGGATTTCTCTTCCAGAACTACGCACTCTGGCCTAACATGACCGTTTATGAGAATATATCCTTCGGACTTAAGAATATCAACGAAGAGATGCCGATTCTGGATGTTGAAGCAAAGCAGACGGTTGATCTTATAAAAGCTCTTCAGAACGGAAATAAGGTAAAGGAAGTTGTAGAAGAGTGCTTCGACAAGAATCGAAAGCTTGATGAGAAAAAAGCCTATATCAAACTCATCGATAATTTTGGATTATCCATTTACTCCGCAAAGGAGCTTTTCGAGATGAAGATACATGAGTCATCTGATCCCAATGTTTCTGCCAAGAGTAAGCTTAGTGAGTATGAGAAAAAGCTGGAAACCATAAAGAACAAATATGCGAACGAGGGTAAGGCTCTCAATGATAAGTGTGAGGTGACCAAGAATGGCAAGGTTCTTGAAGAGAAGAGAAAGCTCACAAAGGAAGAGATAGATTCAAGAGTCAGAGCATGTTCCAGAATCGTTAAGATCGGTATGTTCATGGACAGATATCCGGCAGAGCTTTCCGGAGGTCAGCAGCAGAGAGTTGCCATCGCAAGGACCCTGGCACCTCAGCCGCAGGTTCTCTTCATGGATGAGCCTCTGTCAAACCTTGATGCAAAGCTGAGACTCGAGATGAGATATGAGCTTCAGAGACTTCATGTAGAAACAGGAAGTACCTTTGTTTATGTAACTCATGATCAGATGGAGGCCATGACTCTTGCTACAAAGATCTGTCTCGTTAACAATGGTGTACTTCAGCAGTATGCACCTCCACTTGAAGTTTATAACAGACCTTCCAATCTTTTCGTTGCCGATTTCGTTGGAAATCCATCTATGAATTTCATAGATGCCAAGGGCACTCAGCAGAGTGACGGAAGCTTTTCTGTGACTATGCTTGATGGAATAAAGGGAAGCTTTGTTCCTAATGATAAGATGGATATAGTCGAGTGGCGTAGAAATCGTGATGATGAAGAGCAGAAGAAGCTTGAGTTTGAACGCCAGAGATTAAGCCAGAAGGGTGCTGTTGAAAAGACCAACAAGGATGAAGTCTTCAAGTACCATATCCAGAAGGTCAATGAAGAGGACGACAGCCTGCTGGATGAGCCTGTCATCACTGATGAGGATTATGTTATCGGTATAAGACCTGAAGCCATCGACATAGATGACAACGGAAGCATTGACACTACTATTTACGGTGCCATGCCTACAGGTATGGAATCCACACTTAAGCTGAGAGTCGGTGATTTTCTTCTCACCAGCGTTATCTTCGGCGGTGTGATCTATCAGATCGGACAGGAAGAAAAGATCAATATAACAGGAAAAGATATCCTGCTCTTTGACAGAAGGTCAGGAAAGCTGATCTGCAGCGGATCACTGAAGATCTGAGAATAATATGATATAAGTGTCATAAGTATTTCTTCATTTGTGCTTGCACAAAAGGAGGATAGACTTTTGACACCTACATCACAATATTTTGTAAACTGAATTTGACAGCCAACACAAAAACGAGTAGGGTACTTTTCCCTACTCGTTTATTTCAATGCTGATATAATGGGTTTTTCTCTGGAATCAATATTTAAGCAGGTGATCCGATCTGGTTGACTACGCCGATACTTTTAAGTGCCTTTTCAAATAACTCGCTCATCTGCTGATGAGTCATCGACTCCTTGAAAGTTATACTCATATCGTTAATGTAGAATTCCTTACGGAGACTTGTTTTGTCAACACCGCCGTATTTAACGTCGCGCTCATACTGTTCACACCAACCGTAAACAGAAAATAATCCATACTCAGAGCTCTGTACACATCCACAGAATGTTCCTGAGTAGTTGCTCATACAGTATTTGCAGGTATCACATTTTCTTTCAGTTTCTCTTCCCATTTCTCTATACATTTCCCTTCGTTTTTTGCTCGGGTAGTTTAGCAAAGGTTGATGTATGCAGACTACTGCGAAAATTATCATTGACTTATAAAATCACTTAAAAATTATCGTCAATAATTAAATGGCTTAATAAAAAGTTTGGAATTAAGAATCTGTAGTTTGCCATCCCATCATCAGTCTATACGATCTCCGTTACCGTGTACTTCTGCAAATCTGGCGGCAAAGGAAGACTCGCGACCACCGGCATAAAGATGTGATATATCACCAAAGGAAGATACTCTGAATTGAGCGATACCTTTTCTTCGTTCTTCTGTATATATCGTGGTTACAGAAGATGGTGCGGCGCAAAATCCGTGCCAAAGCTGCATAGGAGAGATGTGTAGAAGGTGTGATAAAAGGACACATTCAACTCCGAAGTGACAGAATAAAGCAATGGTATCTGAGTTGGCATGTTCAACTTTGAATAAGTTTCCGTCATGACGATACCCATGATTCAGAAGTAATTCATCGAGACCGGATGTTACTTTAAGAAATGTCTCAGGAACAGAGCTTTCTTTGAAGACACCAGCATCCATCCAATGGTCCGCATCATAAAAAAGAGGTTCCTTTGTCCAGTCCTGTGGCAACCAGTCCCATGAGATCATTTTGCGTTCTGCCACATCAGGTCGGGATATCAAAGCTTCATTGAATTCTCGTAGCCATGGCATCATCACTGCTGTTTTTTCATATTTTTTCAATGTAAGAGAAGCGGTATCCCGGGCACGGCCCATGGGGGATACATAAAACTCACTTATGCGTTCTGTTTTATACAGACGCTCCGCAAGCAGAGTGGCTTCTGCCCATCCTGTTTCCGTAAGTGAATCATGTTCATAATCGGGATCTCCATGTCGAATGATCAGTAATTTCATACAGTACCTCCAATTTACAGGGAATCAGCTTATAGTAAGATGTTGTTTTGTTGTTTATTTCTTCTTACATTTTTCGCATTTCCCTACTATAACCGTTTTTCCGGGATCTACATCCAGACCGTATGAAGATTTTACAAGCTTTTCAAATGCTTCCACAAAGTCATTCTCCAGATGAAAGACCCTGCCGCATTCTGAACACTGTCCGTGCATATGTGAATCACAGTGTTCGTGTTCGGCAGAATACTGATAGAACCAGGCGTCATGATCCGGTTCTCTGAATTTAAAAATTACGCCCTGATCACAGAGTCTGTCCAGATTTCTATAAACGGTGGTTACATTTATTCCACCTACGTTCTGCTGTAAGTGAGCCAACAGTTCAACTGCACTGAAACTTTTATCTGAATTTTTCTGCAAGAAATCCAATAAGGCTGTTCTTGCTTTTGTCTTATATTCTGCTTTCATACTTACTTCCTGCATCTGAATTTTAGTGATATCATAGCACATCAATACATGTTCCGACATACTATCAAGTGTTGTAAATAATTAAAATTATATACTTATAGTAATCCTATAACTGTCGATGTAACAGAAAGATTACATAACATGTTTAGGAGGAATTAGAATGAAAATTACAAGTTTTAATCCGCTGATCGTGACCACAGACCCGGAGTCAGCAATCAAGCTGTTTGAGGAATTAGGCTTTGAGAAACGCCATACAAAAGAGGGCATAAGCATTAGTAATCGCACCAGTGTCAGGATGAAGGATGCGAACGGCTTTCACGTAGATATAGCTGAGGGTGAAAAAGACTGGACGATGATTCGTATGAATGTTGAAGATCTGGATGAAACTGTGAAATTTCTCGAGGATCATGGATTCCATAAAGCGAGACATGAAGCTGCAAAAGAAACCGTAGATACCGGATCCTCCAGATTCAATATCATGGTGTCTGAATCCGGATATATTCTCGCTGTATCACAGCATATAAAAGAGTAAAAACCAAGATGTAAGTCAGAAGCTATAACGATTTGATATAGAATTTTGACATTCACGTCATAAAATAAAGGTCGCGGAGATGATCCGCGGCCTTTATTATTTCAGAAATGATGTTAAATCTCCTTTGAGTAAAAGGGAAAACAGGTGTATCGGTACAGACCTGAGCTACATCTTTCATGATATTTATACTTCCTTCATGTGGGCTTCATAATTGGTATGTTCTGAAATGATACGAATATAGGTATCAAAATCTTTTTCACGGAGTGCTTTGCAGATAAGAGTATGATCATCGATGGTTTTTTCATCGATGGCAGTGCGTTTTTCTATGGAGATGGCAAACATCTCCACCTGCTTATAGATCAAGCCCTCCAGCATGTTGAACATCATGGGGAAATACCTGTTTTTGGAACACTCACAGATGTGCAGATGGAACAGATAATCATTTTTTGCAAGCTTCTTATAATCCTTTGACTTCCTGGCCTTAATGATCCTTTCAGTCATTTCTTCCAGCTTTGTTATATCTGATTCTTCCGCACGTTCCATGGCAAGCCGGAAGCTCTCGATTTCAAGCGCCCGTCGTACTTCCAGAATCTCCGGGATATCCTGTATATCCATTACCATATCAGCATAAGTCTTGAAATAGTCACTGCTGCTGAATTCTTTTACATAACTTCCGTCACCGGGACGTACTTCAACGAGCCCCATGGCTCTTAGTCGGTTCACTGCAGCGTTTACAGGAGGACGACTGACACCTAGCATGGCACACAGTTCATTTTCAGAGGGGAGTTTTTCGCCGGCCTTGAGTTTGCCCTGTGCTATATGTGTCTTGAGAAGATCGAAGACCTGCTCAGATATATTTGTTTTTTTTATTTTTGCCAAATTTTCCATGTAAAGTAATCTCCATATCCATATGGTGTAATAAAGTCTATGGCTATAACTGGATATCAGTTTATGCTATGTGACCATTATAGCTGTAATACAGCTTACAATCAAGAATAGCTTTGAAGCGTTGTGTCTAGTGGCTTTTTTCACATATTATCGTGTGAAAACATATGCATATCGCTAAAGTTTATACTTTTTTTATATTTATGTTGACATACTATATGCACAAATATAATCTGTAACCTGTAAGTTGTAATACAGCTTACAGAATATTACGAGAAAGATACTGGGTGAAACTTAAATGAAGATTACCAACATTGACATAATGGCACTGGAAAAGGATCTGGGCTGCGGAGGTTCACGTCCTATTATCTGCAAGATATATACTGATGAAGGTATTTACGGAATTGGTGAAGCGGCTATCGCTATTGCCTGTGGTTCCCGGGGTGCTTTCGAAGTGTTGAAGGATTTTGCGCCTATGATCATAGGCATGGATGCCATGGCACATGAGGTTATATGGGAAAAGCTCTTTAAGTGTTCCTTCTGGGCACAGGGGAACGGTGCGGTTATGATGGCTGCCATCTCTGCAATAGATACTGCCCTTTGGGATATAAAGGGAAAAGCTGCAAATATGCCTCTTTATCAGCTTCTTGGCGGAAAGCAGAGAGAAAAGCTCAGGACCTATGCAAGTCAGCTTCAGTTCGGCTGGGGAGTTGATTCCTTCAATCCTGCGGATGCACTTCACGATCCTCAGGAGTATGCAGAAGCAGCACTTAAGGCTAAGGAACAGGGCTACACAGCCATCAAGATCAACTTCCTCAGATTCGATAAGAATGGAAAGATGCTTTCTCATCTTGATACAACAAGCCATCTCAGTCGTGAAACTATGAAAACTGCTGAAGCAAGACTTAGGGCAGTACGTGAAGCAGTGGGACCTGATATGGACATTCTTATAGAGAATCACGCCATGACCGATGCCAATACAGCGATTCAGTTCGCTCATATGGCAGAGCCCTATGACATTATGTTTCTGGAGGAGGGGTGTACACCGCTGAATCCTGCTGTTATGCGTAAAATCGCAGACAAAACCTCCATTCCACTTGCAACGGGAGAAAGAACCTACACAAGATGGGGATTCCTCCCATTTCTGGAGAATCACAGCCTTTCACTGATACAGCCGGATATAGGAAACTGTGGCGGAATCACTGAAGCAAAGAAGATATGTGATATGGCTCATATCTTTGATGTGGGAGCTCAGATGCATGTATGCTCAAGTCCTATAAGTGTTGCCATTGCCCTTCACCTTGAGGCAGCAATTCCGAACTTTATCATTCATGAGCATCACATCGCAAATACTACTTCAGGTACCATAAGAGAATGCCTGTATGACTATCAGCCGGAAAACGGATACTTCTCGGTACCGGAACTTCCGGGTATCGGTCAGGATCTGTCACAATATGCGATAGATCACGCGGAGACAGTTAAGTTTTAAGGAGAACCGATATGAGTGTATTTCGCAATGATTTCCTCTGGGGCGGCGCCTGTGCAGCCAACCAGTTTGAAGGTGCCTGGGATGTGGACGGGAAAGGACCTTCAGTTCCGGATATGTGTACTAACGGAAGCCTCAAGGTTCCGAAGTGGATTACCACAGCACAGAGACCGGACAAGTTTTATCCAAGCCACGAATCCATAGATTTTTATCATCATTATGAAGAAGACATTGCTCTCTTTGCAGAGATGGGCTTCAAGACTTTTCGTACCTCCATCGCCTGGACCAGGATATTTCCTACAGGTATGGAAGAGGAGCCTAATGAAAAGGGCCTGGAATTTTATGACAGGGTGTTCAGCTGCTGCAAAAAATATGGCATTGAACCCCTGGTCACCATATCTCACTATGAGATGCCCTATGCGCTTGTTGAAAAATACAACGGCTGGCAGGGACGTGAATGTATAGAATTCTACATGAACTTCTGCAGAACGATTTTCGAAAGATATAAGGATCTCGTAAAATACTGGCTGACCTTTAATGAAATAAACTGCGGAACAAAGCCAAACGGTAATCTGGTTGCCCTTAGTACCTGCCGCGGTTACGAAGGTCCCAGAAATCTGATGCCGGATAATGAAGAGATACGTTATCAGGCACTGCATCACCAGTTTGTTGCATCTGCAAAGGCTGTAATATATGCCCATGAGCATTATCCTAAGTTTATCATGGGTAATATGATACTGATGGCAACAAGCTATCCCCTTACCTGTGACCCTGCAGATGTACTGGCAAATCAGCAGAACATGAACAATATGAACTGGTTCTGCTCAGATGTAATGTGTCGCGGAGAATATCCATACTACTCCAGACGCTTTTTCGAAGAGCATGATATAAACATTAAGATGGAACCGGGAGATACGGAGCTTCTCAAAAATGGAACAGTAGATCTGTACACCTTCAGTTATTATCTGAGTACCTGTGTAACAACACACAAGGATGTAGAGCAGGTAGCAGGCAATATGATAGGAGGAACCAAAAATCCTTATCTTAAATCCAGTGATTGGGGATGGCAGATAGATCCTGTAGGTTTAAGATATACTCTTAATGAAATCTATTCCAGATACGGACTTCCCATGATGGTGGTAGAAAACGGACTTGGGGCGTACGACATAAAAAGTGCGGACGGAAAGATACATGATCCATATCGTATCGAGTACCTGCGTCAGCATATCGAACAGATGAGAGAGGCTGTCAAAGACGGTGTTGATCTTCGCGGCTATACCCCCTGGGGATGCATAGATCTGGTGGCGGCATCCACCGGTGAGATGGCAAAGCGCTACGGCTTTATCTATGTAAATAAGTTTGATGACGGAACAGGGGATCTCAGCCGGGAACGAAAGGATTCCTTCTACTGGTATAAGAAAGTCATAGCATCTAACGGCGAGGATCTGAATTAATGCAATTCTGACGAACATTAGGTCAACAAGGTTTGACTGAATGATAAAAAGAAAAAAGGAGATAAAAAAATGGCAAATTATACGGAACTGGCAGAGGCCATTGTTGCTGCCGTAGGAGGCAAAGAGAACATCAACACAGTGATTCATTGTTCTACACGTCTCAGATTTACACTGGTTGATCAGGATAAGGCAGATGAATCTGAGATCAAAAAGATCCCGGGAGTGCTGGGATGCATCAAAAAAATAGGTCAGCTTCAGATCATTATCGGAAACCACGTTAATAAGGTTTATCCTGATGTTTGTACTGCTGCAGGCATCGCAGCACAGGCTGCAGTAGAAGATGATGCAGATACCAAAGAGGACAAGAAAGCTGCAAGTAAGGTAAGTCTCGGAAACCGTCTTATGGATTTCATGGTTTCCTGCTTTGCACCGATCCTTGCGCCACTGGCCGGTGCCGGTGTCCTTAAGGGCTTACTTGTAATGGCTTCAACCTATAGCTGGATCAGTACAGAGACCGGTTTCTACACCGTTATGAATGCAGCTTCCGACGCTATCTTTTATTTCCTGCCAATGCTTCTCGCCTACACTGCAGCAAAGAAGCTTAAGGCCGATATCGGAATGGCTATGGTCCTTGCGGGAATCCTGATATATCCTACGATCATTGCAGGTGCAGGTGAGTCAAGCTCATTCCTTGGAATACCGTTTACCATGGTTAAGTATTCAGGATCGGTTATTCCTATTCTTATGAGTGTCTATGTAATGAATCACGTACACAAGTTCTTCAGCAAGATCGTTCCTGACTTCCTTAGGATCGTTGTTGTACCTCTGCTTACATTGACAGTCATGGCTCCTGTTGCAATAGTTGTACTTGGACCTATCGGTTATTACATCGGTATATATGTAGGTGAAGTGATCAAGGCTCTCTTTAACTTCTCACCGCTCCTTGCCGGTCTGTTCGTTGGAGGAACCAGACAGTTCCTGGTTTTTGCAGGTATGCACTTCTCAATGTCACCTATCATGATGAACAACTTTGCTACTCTTGGATATGATATGATCGCTCCTGTAAACTGTGTTGCCACAATGGCTGTTGCCGGAATGGCTTTCGGTGTATTCTTAAGAGCAAAGAAAGCTGAGAACAAGACTTCAACCATGTCTGCATTTATTTCTGCTTTCATCGGAATAACCGAGCCGGCTCTGTATGCCGTTGGATTCCGCTTTAAGAAACCTCTTCTTGGTGCTATCATAGGAGGAGCCGTATCCGGTGCATTTGTTGCAGCTTCAGGTGCAAAGGCAATTACTTTTGCGATGCCGGCAATTATTTCACTGCCTGCATATACCGGAAGTATACCTACCATGCTGATCGGACTTGCAATCTCATTCGTTGTTTCTGCCGCAGTATCATATGCTGTAGGTCTTGATGAGAGCATCGAAAAGGATGAGCGTGCAGTAAAGGCTGAGAAGAAGAACATAATTAAAAAAACGGCATAAAAAGACATTGTACTGATCATCATTCGGGCACCTGTTATATGCAGGTGCCTTTTTATCAATTAAGCAAGGAGTTTAAAAGTTATGGCAACCTACGGTTTCCTCTATGACCAAACCAGATGTATCGGCTGTAATGCCTGTCAGATGGCATGTAAGGACGGGCATGATCTGGAATTGGGACTGTTTTTCCGACGTGTTGAGTCAATAGAATATACAGATGAAAAAGGAAATTTCCGGACAGTTCATTATTCCGGTGCATGTAATCATTGTTCATCCGCTCTTTGCGCCGCCAACTGTCCGACGGGTGCCATGCATAAACAAAGTGACGGGACCATCGCCCCGGATCCCGAGATGTGTATCGGATGCGGGACCTGTACATGGGTATGCCCATACGGAGCTCCTAAGCTGAGCCATGTGACCGGAAGATCCATGAAGTGTGATGCCTGCTTTGACAGAAGACAGGAGGGAAAAGAGCCACTGTGTGTGGAAGCCTGCATTACCCATTGCCTTAAATTCGTGGATCTCGATACTCTGACGGAAGAGGAAAAAAGTAAGTATACCAGTGCACTTCCATTCCTGCCGGATCCTTCCATGACTAGACCTCACCTTATGATACTTAAAAAGGAGGAGAATGATGACTGACACATATGTGATACTCGGAACCGGAATTGCGGGTTTTTCAGCAGCACGTTCCATACGTCGTGAGGATACCGATTGTGAGATCATCATGATAGGAGAAGAAAAAGAGAGTACGTATCTTCGCCCCCTTCTAAGTAAAACTGATTTTTCCAGATTCAGAAAGAATAAGATATATACAGCGAAAGACAGCTGGTATGAGGAGAATCGTATCACAGTTTTAAAGGGAAGGACAGTATCAGGAATTGACCGTGAAAATCACAGGGTGATACTGGATGGCAGCACCGTCCTAAGCTACAGGAAATGTATCTATGCTCTGGGTGCCACCTGTTTTGTTCCACCCATACCCGGAAAAGATAAGAGGGGTGTTTTGACACTTCGTACAGTACAGGATTTTCATGAGCTTAGACGTAAGACCATGACTGCAAAAAAAGCTGTATTTATCGGTGGTGGAATCATAGGCATGGAAATGGCCTGGGAGCTTCATGAAATGGGCATTCACTGCACTATTCTGGAGTCAGCACCTCGTGTTATGGCACGCCAGCTTGATGAGGAATCCTCTGATATACTCCGAATAAGCATTGAAAAACAGGGGATAGAAATCCATACAGCTGTGCAGATCCGGGAGCTGACAGGTGATGAAAATGTTACCGGAGTCATTCTTTCGGATGGTCGTCGTTTTTCCGCTGATCTCGTGGTCCTTTCCACCGGTGTACGTCCGGTAGTTGCTCCCGCAAAGGAGGCAGGACTAAGTTGTGACCGTGGAGTTATGGCAGACGATTATCTTGTGACCAGTGATCCTGATATACTTGCTGCCGGTGACTGCGTGCAGTGCAGCATTCCAAATCCGGGGCTATGGAAATACGCCAAGGTTTCCGGCGATACAGCAGGATATAATGCGGTTCACTCTGAAAGTATGCGTTCTTTCCGGGTGGGGAATTTTCCTGTTATACTTACAGCCATGGGTATGGGAATGTTTGCAAGCGGTACTACTCAGGAAGAACCCGGAATCACAACAGAAGTCAGTCATAGTACACCCTTCGGGGATGAGAATTACATGTTCAGGGTCAATCACAACCGGTGCGGTTCACAGAATTATCAGAAACGTTTTTACAGGGACGGAAAGCTGTGCGGTATTGTGCTGATGGGAGACATTAGCGAAATGCGTACTGTTCCAGTTAATCTTTAAAGAGGTTATGCAATGACTAAAACTAACATACTTAACAAAATAAGAACCGGCGCGGATTTTCTGGAAAGTCGCGATAAGGCCATGGAAATATGCAGCAGTTTCTCTGACTGGTCTCTTCACAGTAAAAGAGAGTGGGAACTTGTCTATGATTTCTGTTTTCGTGGGACCGATGCGGATTTTCATGCTCCTTTATGGGCATCTGTATATATAGGGGAAAAGGTTCTTCTGAATCATACGACTCTTGAAATCATAGAGATTTATCACCGCTTCGGCTATGAACCCGAATGGTTTGAAGGAAATCCACCGGATTATCTCGGAGAACAGCTTCGATTCCTTGAGTATCTTATCGGAGCAAAGGGTGAAGTCTCATCTCGTATAGAAGAGGTTGTGGATTTTCTCGATAACTACCTGCTTTTTGGTCTTCGTGCGCTGTATAGAAGTCTATGTGATTATTCCGAAGCATTTTCAGGAATCAGGACATTTTTTGAAGATCTTCTGTCAATGCTTAGCAATTGGGAACCGGTGGCGGAGGATTTCGGTGAGGGAAGCCATGAGCTTAATTCACCTATAGAAAATGAAGCCGAAAGGATCGTTCCCACAGGCGGAATGAATAACTGCGGAGGAATCTGTGTTATCCGTCCACATGTGAAGGAAAACTGCCTTCTTCAGATCGAATCTGACTGTTGTGAAGAACATTCACCGCAGATTCGCGCCTGTGTGAGAGGAAGAGGCTACAGAAAGACCTATCTGAACCCTGAAAGACTTCATTATCCTATGAGAAGAATAGGAAAAAGAGGCAGCGGAAAGTTCGAAAGAATAAGCTGGGAGGAGGCCACTGATCTTGTGGCGGAAAGCATTGAGAGAACACAGAAGCTATACGGTCCGGAAAGCCGTTTTCTTCTTTACGGAACCGGTGTATGCGGAATCATGAACCCGGGGCAGATGATGACGAGACTTCTGAGTCTCACCGGAGGTTTTCTGGATGCCTACAATTCCTACAGTTCAGCCTGTGTTACCAGCATTTCCGAATATGTATACGGTAATGCCACAGGAGGGCACAGCGCGGCATGTCAGCTGGATACAAAGCTCATGATCCTCTGGTCAAGCAATCCGGCCGAAACCATTTTCGGTCCTGAGAGAAACTACTACCTTTCTCAGTTGAAAAAAAAGGGAGTCAGTATCATCGTTATAGACCCGAGACTCAGCCAGACCGGAGCAAGCTATGCAGACGAGTGGTTTGCACTGCGGCCTTCAACAGATGCTGCTCTTGCGGATGCCATGGCTTATGTTATCTTTGAAGAAGGTCTGCAGGATCAGAAGTTCATGGACAAATATTGTATAGGTTTTGATGAGGATCACATGCCGGAGGGTGTTCCTAAGGAAGAAAGCTATCGTTCCTATTTGTCCGGTCAAAAGGACGGCATCGCAAAAACACCTGAATGGGCTGAGGAGATCACAGGAATAGAAGCAGAACGCATAAGGAAGCTTGCCCGTGAATATGCCACCACGAAGCCTGCCTGCATAGATGCAGGTTTTGGAGCTCAGAGACACGGAAATGGCGAACAGTCAGCAAGAGCCATGATGATGCTTTCATGTCTTACGGGTAATGTAGGCATTAGCGGCGGAAGCAGCTGCGGCAACACCAGCAGGATCATGGAACATACTGCGATGAAGAATTATCTTGATCCTGTGCAAAATCCATATCCCGGAAGGATACCAACCTTCCTGTGGACAAAGGCCGTTGAGAAGGGAACCGATATGGATCCTGTAAAGGACGGGTTAAAGGAAGTTCAGAAACTTCGCAGCAATATAAAGCTCCTATTCAGTATGGCCAGCGATGTTCTCATCAACCAGCACAGTAATGTTAATGATACTCTGCGGATCCTCGGGGACGACAGCAAGTGTGAGATGATAATATGTTCGGATGTCTTTATGACTCCCAGTGCCCGTCATTCCGACCTGGTGCTTCCGGCAACTTCCTTCCTTGAAGGCGAAAATATCATAGGCTCCTGGGCAGGCACTAACTATTACCTTAGGCATAATAAAGTTATACGTCCTATATTCGGATGCAGATTCGAGTGGGACTGGATGAAGGAAGTGGCAGAGAAGCTCGGTGTTTATGAGAGCTTTACGGCCGGAAGATCCGAGCTTTCAGACTGGCTTAAAGAAAACTACAACTTTATCAGAAGTAAGGAGCCTGAGCTTCCGGACTATGAGACATTCTGTAAAGAGGGGGGCTGGCAGTATAAAAAACAGATAAAGTGTGTTGCCTATGAAAAGGAGATTTCCGACCCTGAGAATCATCCCTTCCCGACACCGTCCGGAAAGATAGAGATCTTCTCTCAAAGGCTTTATGATATGAACCGCCCCGGAGTGCCGGCGATACCGGGGTATGTGCCATGCCCTGAAGGACCTGAAGACCCTATGCGAAGAGTTTATCCTTTACAGCTTATAGGCTGGCATACCAGACGTCGCACCCATTCCATCCATGATAACAATGAGTGGCAGGATGAGGTTGAAAAACCGGGAGTGTGGATCCATCCTGAGGATGCCGGAGAAAGAGGCATCAAGAATGGTGATCTGGTGGAGATATTTAATGACAGAGGCCGTGTAAGGATTCCGGCGGTGGTTACAGGAAGAATACGGCAGGGAGTTGTATCCATGGCTCAGGGAGCCTGGTACACACCTGACAAGAATGGCGTGGATACAAGAGGCTGTATCAATGTTCTAACCTCCACTGCATACCCGACACCGCTCTGCAACGGAAATCCTCAGCATACAAATCTGGTTGAGATCGAATCCTGCGTGACTCATGTTATACCCGGTTTTATGGAACATTAACAAACGAATGGTATATTTTTAAGAATAGCAGACGAAATATAATGTGGGAGGAAGGCGAAACGGTTCGAAATTCGCTTTTTACACTCACATCAAATAATTGGAGGTATATATCTTTATGGAAACCATGTACTACGTTGTCGATTCAATAGACGGCGATTATGCGAATCTTAAAAGAACTGATAAAGAGGTGGACGACCTTTTGCTTGTTGCCAGAGCACTACTGCCGGAAGATATCAAGGTAGGGACTAAACTCAAGTATGAGATGCTGCAATATGAGATAATAGGCTGATAAATAAGATCAGTAGAGGTGCAATATGGAAAAATCAGTATTGTATATAAATGCTTGTGTTCGGAAAGATTCCAGAACCGGGAAGCTTGCTGAAAAACTACTGCATAAGTTAGACAGACCCTTTAAGGAAATACGTATCGGCGATATTGATTTCCCGGCGGTTAATGAGGATTTCCTGAAAAAACGTGACCGGCTTATTGCAGAACGTGATTTTCAGGATCCTATGTTTGATCTGGCCCGTGATTTTTCCGAGGCAGAGATCATAGTGATTGCAGCCCCTTACTGGGACCTTTCATTTCCTGCGGCATTAAAACAGTATATCGAGCAGATAAATGTCGTGGAGATCACATTCAGATATTCGGAAGATGGAGTTCCGGTTGGACTGTGCAAGGCTGACCGGCTCTATTATGTTACTACTGCCGGGGGACAATATGTTCCGGAAGAATTTGGTTTCGGATATATAAAAGCATTGGCACAGAATTTTTACGGCATAAATGATATCAGGAAGATAGAAGCAAAAGGACTGGACATCTACGGGGCTGATGTTGAAAATATCATGAAGGAGGCTGAAACCTTTATTACAAAAACCAGCTAATCAGGCACATTTGACTGTATATGTTACTTATATTGATCATCATAAGGTCAACAGGGTTTTAACAGACCATCCGGTTTGAACAGAGTTGATACCTCAATATTACTTCATGATGCGTCTGTATTCAGTATTTGATGTATGACATCGTTAAGGGCTATGGCAGCCTTGGAATGATATCTTTCCGGAGACATGGCCGTGACCAGTTCGATGCTTGGGGCATCTTTTCCCAGTGAAAGAAACTCTGCATTTCGAAAGTAGTGTCTGGAGCTGTAGTAGGTGAAAGCCAGTCCCTGACCGCTTGCAGCAAGGGACGCGGCGAAGAGTGCGGAAAGGGTGTTGTTGTAAGCCAACGGTGTCATCTTGTTTTTCATAAAAAGCTTCCTGGCTTCACGACCAAGGATGGTGTCATAGTCACTAAGCAGAAATTCATAATTTTCTGTATCTTTTATGTTTACACATTTAGGAATCTGCGAAAAAGCATGTTTCGTATTATCTTTAGCCTTGTTCAAAACAGGATGGTTAGGACTTGCAACCAGGCATATTTCGTCTTTTAGCAAATTGAAGATGTGAAGCCTGCTTCCTTTTTCCGGACGCGCAAGAAGTGCGAGGTCAATGTCTCCGTTCATCAGATACTGTTCAAGGGCCATGGAATTCTTCTCAACTATCTGTACATGTATATTTGGATAGGTCATGTGAAATGCGTTCAGAACAGGAGGGAGCAGATATGAGCCACGGAATGAACTGATACCAAGGATGACATGCCCGGCATTAAGCTTTGATACATCCTGCATCTTATCCTGTACTCTGTGATATTCGGAAATGGTGTGGTATGCATATTCAAGTAGCAGCTGTCCGGATTCTGTTGGGCGTACCCCGTTTGAAGTTCGTACAAAAAGTCTGTAACCCAGATTACTCTCATAGTTTGTAAGGAACTGAGATAAACTTGACTGGGCCATATATAGGCGTTCTGCCGCTTTTGAAATACTTTTTTCTTCTGCAATTGCGATCAGATAATTCAATTCTTTAATTTCCATTTTTACCTCTATAATTCATCCATATATCATGAATATAGCTGTCATAATAATGTGTAATGCAGCGAAAAAATGATAAATAAGTAACAAAATAATAATCAGTATTGATTTTATCAAAACACATCGTTTTATCGATTGATATCGGAAAAACCGATACGACATATATCGATTTAATGCATTCTGCGATAGCTTCCGACCCATTATACTTTATTTCGAAGAGTTTTGAAAAGAGTAAAAAAATTGAAGGAGGGAAAATGAGCAGAGTTTCACTGAAGGGCATATGCGACATGCATGTACATACGAATCCTGATCTGAGACTACGGGCGTACAGTGACCTGGAGCTAGCGGATGCAGCCGTAAGAGTGGGAGCAAGAGCCATAGTTATCAAGTCTCATATGGGATTTACCGTAAATCGTGCTGAAATTGCCAATGAATACGTTCGGAAAGTTTATGGCGAAAACACAGGCTTTACTATGTATGGCGGAGTTGTAATGAACAAAGTCATAGGCGGAGTAAATCCTGAAGCTGTGGAAAAGGGACTTAAGCTTGGGGCAAAGGAGATCTGGCTTCCGACCCAGTCCGCAAGGAGACATCTTGAGAAAATGGGTCAGAACCCGCTTGATGGTATAGAACTTGTAAGAGACGGAAAGGTCATTCCGGAGTTAAAAGATGTATTTAATCTTATCAGAGACTATGATGTGGCGCTCGGTACAGCACATGTATCACCGGAGGAGGCATTTGTCATAGTTGAAGCTGCAAGAGATGCAGGTGTTAAGAAGATAGTCATCACACATCCTGAATGGTGGGTATGTGACTATTCCATAGAAGATCAGATAAGGCTGGTCAAGGATTATGATGTAATTCTGGAACGCTGTTATGCTCAGAACATGGGTAAGGGTAAGCCATATCATCTAAACCTTAAAGAGAATGCAGAGCTTATTAAGGAAGTGGGCTACGAGCATGTGATGGTAGATACAGATGGCGGTCAGACAGAGAATCCAGACTGGGAGACAGAGATGTATGAATATATGCATTATCTTCTGGAATATGGGATTCCTATAGAACACATATATCATATGACAAAGACCATTCCATATAGACTTCTCGGAATAACTGAAGGAAGTGAAGAATAATTAATTTCAGGAGATAAAAACATGTTAAGTGCATTTATTATACTCGCCATAGCGGTGGCGATTTTTCTCGGATACAGGACCAAGATCAATACCGGTCTTTTTTGTATAGTTTTTGCTTATATCATCGGATGCTTTGTTATGGGTATGAAGCCTAAAGAAGTTATTGCTTTCTGGCCAACGAATACCATGTTCGTTATTCTTTCAGTGTCACTTTTTTATAATGTTGCCGCAATCAACGGAACACTTGAAAAGATGTCTGGAGCCCTTCTCTATGCCTGTCGTAAATTTCCGGGACTTCTTCCCTTCGCACTTTTTGCGGTAGCAGTCATTCTTTCCGTAATGGGAGCTACCTATTTTACAGTTCTTGCTTTTCTTGCACCTATCACGCTGGTTATCTGTGATGAGTCAAAGATGGATAAGTTAACAGGCGCTGTAGCCATTAACTGCGGTGCTCTATGCGGAGGAAACTTTCCTACATCAAATCTTGGAGTTGTTTTCAGAGGTCTTGCGGATACAGCTTACGAAGCAAATCCTAACCTCGAAGCTGTTGAAAGTTTCGGAATGGAAATGCAGATCTTCCTTTTTTCAATGATGTTCTCACTCATTCTTGTAGCCATCTTCAGATTTGGCTTCAAGGAGAACAGAAACATCGGAAAGGGTGTTGTATTTAATAAGCCGGAAGCATTTTCAAAGGAGCAGAAGACCACATTGAATCTCATGATCCTTATGATGGTGGTCGTACTCATTTTTCCGCTTCTTAAGATGATTATGCCGGGTAATGCAGCGATCAAATACATTGCCGGTAAGGTAGACGTAGGTCTCGTAGCCATCATTTTCGCGGTTATAGCATTGTTACTGAAGCTTGCACCTCAGAAGGAGGCAATCGCCAGAATTCCATGGAACACTATCATTATGATAGCAGGTGCGGGAATGCTCATTGCAGTCGCTGTTGAGGCAGGAACTATAGATATGCTTAGTAATTGGGTTGGCTCAAATGTTCCAAAACCTCTCATCCCGATCGCCTTCTCAATCATCGCTGCAATCATGAGCTTCTTCAGCTCAACAACAGGTGTTGTAGCGCCGGCACTTTTTCCCCTTATTCCGGCGCTTGCAGCATCAACAGGTCTTTCCGCCCCTGTACTTTTTGCATGCACAGTACTGGGAGCCCAGTCCAGCGCTATCAGTCCGTTTTCTTCAGGAGGATCACTTATCCTTGGATCTACCCCTAAGGAAGAGGACAGAAATACGCTTTTCAACAGACTACTTATGGTAGCTGTTCCAATAAGTGTACTTTGCTGTGCACTGTACAATTTTATAGTTGCCATGGTACTTTGATTACATCTAAGTTCAAGTATACTTCAGAAATACAATTACAAAATTGTGGTATGATCATTCTTGATACAAAAATAAACAGGTGTTGATTTATTACCCTATGTGTGATATAGTGTTCAACATCGCAGAACTTCTTAATCTGCATCAAATACGGATTGTTCATCAACTAATCAAAAAAATCATTCAAAGATCACCATTATTGTTTTTGTAACTATTGTCTTGTCTGAAAGGAGGCATTTATTGAAGTATGCTTATTTGAAAATTGCGTTTGCTTATATCGGAGTAATCATAGGAGCCGGTCTATCCAGCGGTCAGGATTTACTGCAATATTTCCTTGGTTTCGGAAAACTTGGACTGATAGGTGTTTTCCTTTTAGGTATATTAAATGCTGTTTTTGGAAAGATTATGGTGACTTTGGGAAGTTATTATCGTGCGTATAATCATGAAATGGTTTTCTCAGAGATCACGCATCCGGTTTTATCCAAACTTCTGGATGTCGTTCTTAACATTGGAAGTTTTTGCATGGGCTTTGTTATGCTGGCGGGTGCCGGTTCAAATCTTAATCAGCAGTTTGGTATTGCTCCCTGGCTTGGTGCACTGATCTGCTCGGTCCTGATAGTTATCGTTGCCTTTTTTGATTTTGAAAAGATCACCGGTGTTCTTGGAATATTTACACCTATTATGATTGTCATGATCATGCTTATTACAGTATATTCATTTTTAACAGGATCGCATGACATGGAAGCACTTGATGCCTCGGCCAGGACCGTCAAACCTGTCATGGGCAATGTGTGGTTATCGGTAATAAATTACTACGCGCTCTGTGCCATGTCCGGTGTTTCTATGGCATTTATACTAGGCGGCTCTTTGGTACGTATTGATACTGCTGAAAAAGGGGGGCTCATAGGAGGAATTCTTATCGGTATTATCATCATGGCTGCTTCAGTATCTTTATTTTTAAACATAGATTATGTCAGGGATTCAGAAATGCCAATGCTTAAAATAGTAAGTGATATTCATCCTGCATTTTCACTTCTTTACGCGGTTACAGTATTCGCTCTGATATTTAATACAGCATTTTCACTTTTTTATTCTATTGCACGAAGATTCTCCGGAAGTAGTACCAAAAGAATGAGAATCATCATGATTTTTGTTGTCCTTATAGGGTATGCTTTCAGTTTTGGAGGATTCAGTCAGCTCATAGGAATTATGTATCCGGTTCTCGGGTACATGGGTACATTGCTGCTTATTGTCCTCGTTACTGCATGGTGCAGGGAAAGAAGAAACATAGTTTTTGAAAAGTTCTCAAGAAGAAAAATGATTCGTATCCTTCTTAAGATGCTGGACCCTGACAGGAATGTTACACGGAAGGAGAAGGAGATATTCAATAATCTATCAAATGTAAGTCCTGCGGAAACAGAATCTTTAAAGAAGGATCTGCATGAATTTGCAGTTCATGTATTCGAGAGTGCAGATGATTTGAAAACTTTCTCAAAGAAAGAGCTCACTGTCGATGATGATAAATTAAAACATCAGTATAAGCTAATATTATCATTCTTCCATCTTGAAGATACCAGAAAATTTCAATCCGCGGAGCAATAGAAAAAAGTCCCTGTACTATGTCTGGACATAGTACAGGGACTTTTATAAGTTATCATTTTGAGGGGGGGTAACAAGAGAAATTGAAGCATCCGTCAGTACGGTTGTTTTATGACATACAAAGATAAAAAAATCAGCTATTGATGTCATGTTGATCTTCAATTTCACCATACTTCTCTCGCATGGCAGCTATCATATCCTGATAATGTTTCTGTATGCCACGTTTCTCAGTTTCGGTTTCATAGTCGGAGACCTTCTTATGTTAAATATGATTTGGTGCATCATGGTTCCTTGTTATTTGTTTTGAACACGCCAAAGCATATAGGAAAAATGGGAAAGTGGATGTGTTGCCTGCGCAACACGATTTCTTTTTTTGACATAGTATCATCTGTCCTGTTGATCGAGAGAACACTTTATGAGACAAGGAGAGTAAATATGCTTTATTGCAAAGAGACATGTCCATGCCTGAATACAGAATGTGATCTTTATCAAAACTGTGATGCCTGTATAGAACGGCATCATTCGTCGGATCAGTTCCCCCTTACAGCCTGCGAGATATGTGAAAGAGAAGGCTGTGAGAGAGCAGATCCGAGAGAACAATAGAAAGAGTCTTATACTATTTCGAAAGGATATGTAGAATGGAGAATCAGATGTTTTGTTATCAGTGTCAGGAAACAGCCTGCGGAACAGGTTGCACTAAGGCGGGTGTATGCGGTAAGACCGCAGATGTTGCCGCTATGCAGGATCTACTTATTTATGTGACAAAGGGACTTTCTGCAGTAACTACAGAACTTCGTAAGGAAGGAAAAGAGGTCAGTGAAGATGTAAATCATCTTGTGAGCATTAACCTTTTCACAACTATAACTAATGCGAATTTCGACAAGACTGCGATAGTTTCTAAAATAAAAGAAACACTTAAGGTGAAGAATCAGCTTCTTGGTCAGCTTGAAAACAGGGAAGCTATTCCTGGAGCAGCTTTATGGAGTGGTGAGGAAGGCGAGTTTGAAACATTTGCAGCCTCCCATCGTATAGGTGTTCTCGCTACAGAAAACGAAGATATACGTTCTCTCCGCGAGCTCATCACTTACGGACTAAAGGGACTTGCTGCATATTCAAAGCATGCCAATGCTCTTCTCAAGGACAATGCTGAAATCGACTCATTTATGCAGGAAGCCCTCAGTAAGACTCTGGATGACAGCATGTCTGTTGACGATCTTGTGGCACTTACTCTGGAAACAGGTAAGTTTGGCGTAGATGGAATGGCTCTTCTTGATGCCGCCAATACAGGCGCATACGGTAACCCGGAGATCACTACTGTTGACATCGGAGTAAGAAGCAATCCGGGTATCCTTATCTCAGGACATGATTTAAAGGATTTGGAGCAGCTTCTGGAGCAGACCGCAGGAACAGGAGTTGATGTTTATACCCACTCTGAGATGCTTCCTGCACATTATTACCCGGCATTTAAAAAGTATCCTCATTTTGCCGGTAACTACGGAAATGCATGGTGGAAGCAGAAGGAAGAGTTTGAGTCCTTCAATGGTCCTGTTCTTATGACCACTAACTGTATCGTTCCTCCATCTGAAAGCTATAGGAACAGATTGTGGACTACAGGTGCTGCAGGTTTTCCGGGATGCCGCCACATAGATGGCAAGTATGGTGAGGTAAAGGATTTCTCTGCAATCATCGAACAGGCAAAGAACTGCGAGGCTCCGAAGGAAATCGAGACCGGAAGTATAGTAGGAGGTTTTGCCCATGAGCAGGTATTTGCCCTTGCAGATAAAATAGTTGATGCTGTAAAGTCCGGTGCCATAAAGAAGTTCGTTGTCATGGCAGGCTGTGACGGCAGAATGAAATCAAGAAACTACTATACAGAATTTGCATCACGACTCCCACAGGACGCAGTGATCCTTACAGCGGGATGTGCAAAGTACAAGTACAACAAGCTGAATCTTGGAGACATCGCAGGAATACCGAGAGTTCTTGATGCAGGACAGTGTAACGACTCATATTCTCTGGCACTTATCGCCCTGAAGCTGAAAGAGGTATTCGGTCTCGATGATATAAATGACCTTCCTATCGTTTATAACATTTCATGGTATGAGCAGAAGGCGGTTATAGTGCTCCTTGCACTTCTTTATCTTGGGGTTAAGAACATTCATCTTGGACCTACACTTCCTGCATTCCTGTCACCTAATGTAGCGAAGGTACTTGTTGAGAACTTCGGCATCGCCGGAATTGGAAGTGTTGACGATGATCTCAAGCTGTTTTTCGGGGATAATGCTTAAGTATGGTTCACGAAATAAAAAATATGATTTCGACAGTAGGTGATGAGATTATAGGCTGAAAATGAGTTATGGAAAGGAAAGATAATATTGAAATCATCTTTGCATCCGATATTAATTGACATATGTCATAATGCTTTGTAAAATGTTACTGACATATGTCAATTAAACAAAGGAGGTTCCAAATGCCAAGATCCCCAAAATATCGTAAGATATGCAGGTTTCCGGATTATTTCATCTTTTCTCCAGAAGATACTGACGTGGTAGACATTGAAAATATAAGCATGTCTCTGGATGAATATGAGACTATAAAGCTTCTTGATTATAAAGGAATGAATCAGGAAGAATGTGCCGGGAGCATGGGAGTTGCAAGAACAACAGTTACAGCCATATATGAGAGCGCCAGGAAAAAGCTGGCAACGGCTATAGTCGAAGGAAAAAGGCTAAGCATCGAAGGCGGACATGTTCAGATAGACAGAAATAAGAACCACTTTGGCATCGAAATGGATGAAAAGGGAGAAAAGATAATGAGAGTAGCAGTTACCTATGACAATGGAAACGTTTTTGAACACTTCGGAAGAACAGAAGAGTTCAAGGTCTATGACATCGAGGATGGAAAGGTCATCAGTTCTCAGGTAGTCGGAACAAACGGTGAGGGATGCGGAGCCCTTGCAGGTATACTCAATGTTGCACAGGTAGATGTACTTATCTGCGGCGGTATCGGCGGAGGAGCTCAGAGAGCACTTCAGGAAGCCGGAATCAGACTCTGCGCAGGTGTCAGCGGTAACACTGATGAAGCGGTAGAAGCTTTTATAAAGGGAACTCTTGAAGCAGGAAGTGAAGCAAACTGCAGCCATCATGAGCATGGTGAGGGACATTCCTGCGGTCACGGCGGATGCCACCACTGATATCATGAATAAGCTGACAGATCTTTTCCTGACTTTTGCAAAGATAGGACTGTTCACCTTCGGGGGCGGATATGCCATGATATCCGTTATGCAGGAGGAATGTGTTAACAGGAAAAAATGGGTGTCGGATGAAGAGCTTATGAATGTGACTGTTATGGCTGAATCCACACCCGGTCCTATCGCCATTAACTGTGCGACCTATGTCGGTTACAGGCAGAGCGGTATGATAGGAGCAGTTGTTTCAACACTTGGACTTATCATACCATCTTTTTGTATCATCTTATTACTATCGGCTTTTCTCAGTGATTTTTTAAAAATAAAAATCGTTGCCGATGCATTCAGGGGCATAAAGATCGCAGTAGGTATACTGATGGTTGATGCAGCGATCAAGATGCTCAGGAAAAAAACATTCAAACCACTACAGCGCATGTTAGTTGCAGGTTCCTTTTTGATAATGCTTACTTCAGGAATTACTGCGGTAAGAATCTCATCTATAGCAGTGATGCTCACAGGTGCCGTGGTGAACCTTATGGTATTTCTGATAAAAAACGGAGGTAAGGGAAAATGATTTACCTGGAACTCTTTTTGGGATTTCTTAAGGTTGGTTTTTTTGCCTTTGGCGGCGGATATGCTGTCATCCCTCTGATACGAGATGTGGTGATGTCACATGGATGGTTGGATGATGAGATGATTTCATACATGGTGGCACTAAGTGAAAGTACCCCGGGACCAATCATGGTAAATATGGCGACTTATGTCGGCGCTTCTCAGGCCGGCATAGCAGGTGCCATCTTGGCGGCATCAGCAGTGGTCCTTCCGTCGTTTTTTATCATACTTCTGCTTGCTGCTTTGTTCAAAAAAGTGGAAAATAACAGATATATAAAAGTCATACTGGGCGGACTTAAACCATGTATGATCGGGATAATACTTGCTACCGGTGTTATGTTTATCGGCAAAAACTGTCAGGAAGGAAATACAGTCGTTCAGTTGAACAGCCTGAATACAGCATTATCTGCCTTTCAGGTGAATCACCTGAATATGTTTTTAACCGTCTTTCTGGCGATCTGCTATTTCGGCTCAGCTAAGATAATTAAAAAAGGAATATCACCAATTCAGCTTATAGTGTTATCTGCGATATTCGGGATGGTAGTGTTTGCTTAATACATGAGATAAAACCGTAACGTAAGCATCGTGCTTGCAAAAAGGCATATACAATGGATAACGTGGATCAAGTAGGGTGCTTTACCCTACTTGATTTTTATATATCTTTCAAACTGATCTGAATAGATTTTTGATCCAAGCCGCCGAATACCTCCGTAGAGGTGGCGGGAAACTACTTCTTCTACGGCACTTAGGTCTGCTTTATCTATAACGTTCATGAGTTCTGCATGCTCATTTATTACGTCCGGAAGATTTTTGCCACCGAGCATATCGAGACGTATAAAACGTGAATAGCCGGGCTTTGGCTGGGTTAAAATATCCCATAATATACGCTTGCCCATACAGTCAAAATATACCTCATGGAATGCCAGATCCTTTGTGAGCAGAGTATTGGACTGCTCGGCTGTAAGGGTCGAAAGGTCCCCGGCGTTTTTTACGGCTTCTTCCATTGCATTTTTGCAGAACCTGAGCCGCTCGACTTGGGGTGGTGTCATGGTATTTATGAAATCTCTGAGCACTCTTGCTTCTACTGCAATTCTCATATAAATAAATTGATTTACTTCTTCAAGATCTATGGGGGTAACTCTGGTTCCAACATGAGGAATGATCTCTACAAAGCCTGTCTGTGAAAGTCTTTGAAGTGCGCTTCTTACGATAGTTCTGGATACATCAAATCTTGTACACAAGGTGTTTTCGCTAAGTATTTCGTTAGGCTTTATCTGTAATGTCACAAGTTCTCTTTCGAGAATATTATAAATTTCTTCTGAGCTATATTTTGTCATAGCGCTGATTTCCTTAAAAAAATGAACACAAAACAGTACAAAATTAATTTGCAGGCTAATGTCTTTTTTAGACGCAGGCATTTCTCTTCATAAGAAACAGGAGTATGTATACAAGTATATTGGATCTGCTTTATCCATCATAATTCATTATAGATATAATTCTATAGTCATTAGTGCACAAATAAGAATTTAAAATACTGTGCATATATGTCATATTGACAAGAAAAAGCTTGCGATCTAGAATTGAATCATAAGAGCTTGTATACAAGCTGGTTCGTGTTTTATACAAATGGAAGGGGAGAAAAAGAAATGAAAAAAAGATTTTTAGCAGCATTACTTACAGCAACCATGTCTGTTGTCATGATTACAGGATGTGGTTCAGGAACTAAAACAGAATCAACAACTGCAGCTCCGGCAGCTTCAGCAGCAGAAACAACAGCAGCCAAGGAGTCCGGTGATAAGGCTTCAGCAGATCTTGGTGATTTTGAAATGATAGTAGGACATGCTCAGCCGGAGGGAAATCCAAGATATGTTTCTATGGAAAAGTTTGCTGCTGATGTTGCAGAAAAGACCGGTGGACATGTGAAGGTAACAGTATATGGCAACGGTCAGTTGGGAACAGAAAAGGAGATGCTTGAGCAGGTGGTTCAGGGAACCGTTCAGGGTATGCGTGGAGGTCAGTTTGATTTCTCACCCAGACTTCTTATGTTTACGGCACCTTTCCTTACACATACAAGAGCAGAGGTGACAGCATTGCTACAGTCAGATCTTGCAAAGAGCGTTTGTGCAGAGGCGGAGGAATCCACAGGAACAGTTATCATCAATCTTTGTGATGCGGGCGGTTACCGTCAGTTCTCAAACAACAATCATCCTATCAAGACTCCAGATGACTTAAAGGGACTTAAGATGCGTACAAACGGTATGAAGACCATAGATCTTACATTTCAGCAGATGGGTGCTTCAACAGTTTCAGTTCCATACGCAGACCTTTATATGGGATTAAAGACAGGTGTAGCTGACGGACAGGAGAACCCATGGGTCAATGTTCTCGGTATGAAGTTCTATGAGGTACAGAAGTATTTCACAGAGGTTAATTATCAGTTCCACCCGGATCCATTTTATGTAAACGCTGCATGGTGGAACACTCTTCCTGAGGAGTACCGTACTGTTATAAGTGAGTGCGCTACTGAAATGGGTGAGTATAACGATAAGCTTATTGACGAGAATTCCGAGGCTGCAAAGCAGCAGATCATAGATTCAGGTGCAGAAGTATATGTTCCGACTGCTGAAGAGCTTGAGGCATTCAAAAACGCAGTTGAGCCTGTATATGACAAGATGATCAGTGAGGGCATCTGCACACAGGAAGAGATGGCAAAGATGAAGGATATCGTAGCCAACGCAAAGTAACAATTAAACATCCATACAATTCATTGAAATAGCGCACTATTTATGTGCGCTATTTATGTGAGGAGATCGCGGTGAAAAAAATACGGAAAATAGGACAATGTTTATTTACGATATATTTTGACATAGGAGTTTTGGCGCTTGCGTTTCTTGCTGTGCTGGTATGTTTTGCTGTTATTATGAGATATTTCTTTTCCATAAGCTGGAAAGAACTGTCTGAATTCAATGTTACTCTTTTTGCATTTACAACCTTCTGGGGAATGGGGATAAATGTTATAAAGGGTGAGCACGTAATGATAGACATTCTCTACAACGTGCTTAAGCCGGGGGTGAAACGAGTACTTAATGTTATAAATCTCATAATCATGTTCGTTGTAGACATGGTTTTTGTAGTTCAGGGCTTCAAGTATGTCGGTATGGCAGGAAAACAGATCAGTATGGGTATGGAGATTCCGATGAAATATATGTATGGAATCATGCCTGTCAGCGGAGTGATCTGTGCAGTATGCATCATAGTAAAGCTGATAGAAGTATTTCTGCCTGATGAGACAGATGACAAGTAAGGGGGAACTAAACTATGGCAATGTTGATATTACTTTTATTGTTGATTTTCTTCGCCATAATAGGCGTTCCACTGGCATTTGCCATCGGGGCTGCCTGTGTGACTTATATAGAAACATTTTCACCGAATTTTCTCAGCATGATTCCTCAGAGAATCTGGAACGGTGCTTTTTCCGAATTAATGATTGCGATGCCGCTTTTCATGCTGGCAGGAGAGCTTATGAATGTAGGCGGCATGACAGAACGCCTTATGCGCTTCTGTACCGTACTCATTCATCCCATAAACGGAGGACTCGGAGAAGTCAATGTTGTTGCATCCATGATTTTTGGCGGAATTTCAGGTTCTTCGGTCGCAGATACATCTGCACTTGGATCCATTGAGATTCCGGCAATGGAAGATGCAGGATATCCAAGTGGTACAGCTACAGGTATCACTGTTGCATCTTCAACTATGGGCATGATCATACCGCCTTCAACACCCATGATCGTTTACTCCATGATCTCAGGAGGGTCAGTAGGAGCTTTATTCATGGCAGGAGCGATTCCGGGAGTACTTATAGGTATTACACAGCTGATACTGGTGTATGTTTTTTCGGAAAAGAATCATTGGCATCCAAAAAGGACAAAGTTGTCAGGAAAAGAAGTTAAAGAAGCGGTGTTAGGCGGATTGCCTGCACTGATTTTACCGCTCTTTATAATAATATGTGTATCAGGCGGAGTATGCACGGCCTCTGAAAGTGCCGGAGTAGCTGTTCTATATTCGCTTTTGGTAGGATTTTTCATTTACCATGAATTAAGCTGGAAACAGGTTTGGGAAGCACTAAAAAAGAGCTTTATTTCAAGCTCATCGATCATGCTTATCATAGGATTTACAACCATCTTTACATGGGTTCTGACAATGCAGGGAGTGCCGCAGATAGTTGCAGCATTTTTCCAGGATCTGAACTGGCCCAGATATGGAATTGCACTTATCTTTGTAATAATGATACTTATGATTGGAACATTTATAGATGTATCTCCGGCGATCCTGCTTCTTACGCCGATACTTCTTCCGGTCATGCATGCATATGGTTTTTCCACACTTCAGTTCGGAGCGATGATGATAACAGGTCTCGCTATAGGACTGGTAACTCCGCCGGTAGGTATGTGTCTCAACGCCTGCAATAAGATAAACGGTATGCCTGTCATAGAGATATTTAAACATGCGGTTCCTTACATAGCCTGTAACGTATTTGTACTCATAGCTATTTCGGTTTATGAGCCCCTTACTACATGGCTTCCTCTCATGATGGGATATAGTTTGAATTGATTCTAAAAAAGCTTGATGCACAAGCTGCGAAGGTTAAGGAGCTTCTCGATCATGGCCTTGGAGAGAAAGAAATCACAGAACAATTACAAATCGGGAGAGCTACATTCTATAGGATGAAGAAGAGGCTGAAAGACATATAAAATAAGCTATTATGTTCAAAATGTTGATACACCTACATTACGCCGTTCCAAAATGTTGATTTAAAGCATATTATTCCTTTTCAAAATGTTGATTGGTGTGTATAATTTTTATATCCTAATATTTCCGGGGTATAAATCATGTTAAGAAGAAAGATTTTCAAACAGCTTGAATTTTGGGCAGAACACAAAGATAAAAAATGCCTTGTACTTCAGGGTGCTCGTCAGACAGGTAAAACATATGCTATAGAACGATTTGCCGAAT
>NZ_MUHW01000079.1 GCF_002007235.1 Oribacterium sp. C9 | reverse complement strand
AGAAGAAATAATCATGGAGACATCAAATGACAAATTTGAAATCATCCATGAAACTATAAATAAAGCGGATAATAGGCTTTCAGTTTCAATGCTATGTGAAATAGCTGGGGTATCAAGATCAGGCTATTATAACTGGGTAGCATCCGAAAAGAATCGAATGGCAAAGGAACTTCAAGACAGAGCGGACTTTGAATTGATACTGATAGCATACACCCATAGGGGATACGACAAAGGTGCACAAGGCATTTATATGCGCCTGATACATATGGATCCTCCCATTGTCATGAATGTCAAAAAGATTCGCAGGCTTATGAAGAAATACGGATTGATCTGTGAAATAAGAAAAGCTAATCCGTATCGAAGAATGGCAAAAGCCATAAAAACGAACAATGTTGCGGATAACCTTGTCAAAAGGCAGTTTGAGGCCTATGGTCCCAGAAAAATATTGCTTACTGATATTACATATATTCCGTTTAATGGAGAATTCTGCTATTTATCAACCATAATAGATGCATTTACAAAGCAGATACTATCTTATGTATTAAGCAAATCATTAGAAGTAGATTTTGTCCTGGAAACAGTAAATACAATGATAGAAAAGCAT
>NZ_MUHW01000077.1 GCF_002007235.1 Oribacterium sp. C9 | reverse complement strand
CTTAACCGTCGTGTTCGGGATGGGAACGGGTGTTACCCATGACCGCATCGACACCATTCATGGGACTAAGTGGACTCGAACCACCGACCTCACGCTTATCAGGCGTGCGCTCTAACCAGCTGAGCTATAGTCCCATAGGTTATTCAATTTTTTCCTCAAAGATCAAAAACCGATTAATACACAGACCCTTACTTTTATCTTAGAAAGGAGGTGATCCAGCCGCACCTTCCGATACGGCTACCTTGTTACGACTTCACCCCAGTTATCAGTCCTGCCTTCGGCAGCTTCCTTTCTTGGATCACTGACTTCGGGCATTACCAACTCCCATGGTGTGACGGGCGGTGTGTACAAGACCCGGGAACGTATTCACCGCGGCATTCTGATCCGCGATTACTAGCGATTCCAGCTTCGTGTAGTCGGGTTGCAGACTACAGTCCGAACTGAGACGTTATTTTTGAGATTTGCTCCAGCTCACGCTCTCGCTTCTCTTTGTTTACGCCATTGTAGCACGTGTGTGGCCCAAGTCATAAGGGGCATGATGATTTGACGTCATCCCCACCTTCCTCCAGGTTATCCCTGGCAGTCTCTCCAGAGTGCCCATCTTACTGCTGGCTACTGAAGATAAGGGTTGCGCTCGTTGCGGGACTTAACCCAACATCTCACGACACGAGCTGACGACAACCATGCACCACCTGTC
>NZ_MUHW01000075.1 GCF_002007235.1 Oribacterium sp. C9 | reverse complement strand
TCGGGGCATTGGTGACAGGTGGTGCATGGTTGTCGTCAGCTCGTGTCGTGAGATGTTGGGTTAAGTCCCGCAACGAGCGCAACCCTTATCTTCAGTAGCCAGCAGTAAGATGGGCACTCTGGAGAGACTGCCAGGGATAACCTGGAGGAAGGTGGGGATGACGTCAAATCATCATGCCCCTTATGACTTGGGCCACACACGTGCTACAATGGCGTAAACAAAGAGAAGCGAGAGCGTGAGCTGGAGCAAATCTCAAAAATAACGTCTCAGTTCGGACTGTAGTCTGCAACCCGACTACACGAAGCTGGAATCGCTAGTAATCGCGGATCAGAATGCCGCGGTGAATACGTTCCCGGGTCTTGTACACACCGCCCGTCACACCATGGGAGTTGGTAATGCCCGAAGTCAGTGATCCAAGAAAGGAAGCTGCCGAAGGCAGGACTGATAACTGGGGTGAAGTCGTAACAAGGTAGCCGTATCGGAAGGTGCGGCTGGATCACCTCCTTTCTAAGATAAAAGTAAGGGTCTGTGTATTAATCGGTTTTTGAGAGTTGGAGGAGTTTTCTTCAGAAAACTCTGGAACGAGATGTGGCGATTTTTAATCGCCATCCTGCGAAGCAGGATTATCGCTGAGCTTCAGGCTCAGTGATAACCAACAGTAGAGGTCTTTGAAAAAGTAAATAAGTTAATTTGTCCGGTGTCGATGCGGTCATGGGTAACACCCGTTCCCATCCCGAACACGACGGTTAAG
>NZ_MUHW01000074.1 GCF_002007235.1 Oribacterium sp. C9 | reverse complement strand
TCCATTTTTAGGGTTCCCTTCTTCTTAAAGTGTCCACTTTATAGGGTATATTTTATCTTTTTCCGGCTTCTAAACCGATGCCTATTCCCTGTTCTCTGCCGATACCAATGCCCTGTTCGATACCCTTTTCAACGCCCTTATTCTCCATCGCCGTTGCATACGTACACATATCCGTCACCTCACCTTCCACTTCTTTCGTCATCCTCAAGCCATACTCTGACTTTAATTTTTTAACCTTTTCTACTCCATCGATTCTTTCATCAAACAAATCCGTCAGCATCCTGACCAATTCATTATCTGTATTTTCCGAATCGTGTTTACCGCTGATATAAACAATTATGGCATTTAATATATCATATCTCGGCTTGTCTGTATTACTTCCATACAAGAAATGCCTGTTTATATCATATATCTCGATCGAATTAGCCCGGGTCTGCGCCGCTTCCGTACAAAGCCAAATAGAATGCACCTTTTTTATATTCCAAACCGCAGAACTGTACCTTCCACTGCCACAGGTAGAGATCACGTAAATCTACTCTTTTACAAGTACTCCTTTCTGAATTTCCAAGACATAATCCAGTGAAAGCTTACAAGAACTTGATATATCCTGCGGTGCCATACCGGAACGAAGCATCTCTTCAACCAATGCTCTTTTTCCGGCCTCTAAACCAATACCTATACCCTGTTCTCTGCCAATGTCTATGCCCTGTTCTCTGCCGATGCCTATGCCCTTTTCAACACCCTTATTCTCCATCGCCGTTGCATACGTACACATATCCGTCACCTCACCTTCCACTTCTTTCGTCATCCTCAAGCCATACTCTGACTTTAATTTTTTAACCTTTTCTACTCCATCGATTCTTTCATCAAACAAATCCGTCAGCATCCTGACCAATTCATTATCTGTATTTTCC
>NZ_MUHW01000073.1 GCF_002007235.1 Oribacterium sp. C9 | reverse complement strand
CGCAAAAACTGAAGTTACAGTTAATTCCGGTGCAGTAACAGTTACAGGAGCTGGAGATGAGGCAAATGCAACAGGTGTAAATGCTGATGCGCATGAAGGTGGTTCTGTTGATGTAAAAACTGGAACAGTGACAGCAATAAGTTATTATGGTCAGTCAACAGGAATAAATGCGACGACTTCAGGGGGTGGTACAGTCACCGTCAATACAGGAACGGTAAACTCATCTACAAGGAGTGAATCTAAAGGAGTATATGTAGAGAATACTGGCGGTTCTATAGTTGTGACAACCGGAGCTGTGGTATCGAACTCATCTTCAAATAATGGTCGGGCATATGGTGCAAGTATCAGCGGGCGCAGTGGTACAACCACTGTTAATACCGGATCAATATCAGTCGATTCTGAAAGATATGCGGAAGGTATTCATGCTTCTTCTTTTGCTTCTCAAGATAATCACGAAACGTTGGTTAATATCACAACCGGATCCATTCAGGCCATAGGAGGTGAAAATAATAAAGGCGTTGTGGTGAGTGCTCAGGGAAGCATGGGAACATCAAGCTTGGATTTAACGGTTAATGGAAGTGTTAACACCAGTGGAACCGGAGTTGATGTTAGTGCCGGAAATAGTAATGTGGCTGAAATAACAGTCACACAGGATATTAATGCAGGAAACACAGCTGTCTTACTATTTAAGGACAGTGATCAGGCTTCACTAAAGCTGGAGGTTGATGGAACAATCAGTGGTAAAGAACATAACATAGTTATTGAAGAATCTAGCACAACTGAAGGTATTGATATAACAGTGTGGAAGGTGGATACTTCTGATGGAAAGGAAGTAATAGCGCAAAAAGATAATGTGGGATATTTTATTCCTGAAAATGCCGCAGAGATCGTAAACTATATCATCAAGGTAGAAGGCAATCT
>NZ_MUHW01000072.1 GCF_002007235.1 Oribacterium sp. C9 | reverse complement strand
TTCCTGAAAATGCCGCAGAGATCGTAAACTATATCATCAAGGTAGAAGGCAATCTGACACCGGAATCACGTACAGCTCATGAAAATGAAAGAGTAACTCTCAGAGTTGATGTTCCTGCGGGTTACAGCGTTGATAGCTTCTATACAGTTAACGGTGGAACAAATGTAGAAGTTTTACAGGATGCATCAGGACAGTACTATCTGGTAGTTCCGAGAGGCGGAGGTGTTTATGTAGGCGTGAACCTAAGGTCTAACGGAACAAGCGGCGGAGGCTCATCTGATGATAACGACAACGGAAGAAGTACAAGCAGTGACAACAGCGTACAGAACGTAACTGTCGGACCGAAGACCATGATGGTAAACGGAGTAGATCAGAAGAATGATATCCATGTCGGTTCCGCATCAGCAGACATGAACAGAGCATTTACAGAAACGCTCAGTACTTTCGCAGCTACAGGTATGCTTGATATGAGCGGACAGTATGTATCAGTTCCGGAAAATGCTGAGATAAAGGACAGCTTTACATTCACAGCAGACAATGCAACAGGGTTTGTAACAGCTTATCTTGAGTTCAAGAACTATAAGGAAGGTGACATCATCTTATGTTCTTATTTTGATGCAAGCGGAAATATGGTTACATTAGCCCTCACACCGGATCAGATCAACGGAACATCAGTCATCCTTACACTTCCGGCACAGTGCACACTGGCACTTGCAGGAAGCCCGGCGGTTGTTGTAGGACCTACCGGAGGACCTCTGGTGTAGGCATTGACATGAAACAGTCTCAGGACATAACGGAAGATATGGAAGATTCGAAAGAGTCAGATATCGCATTCGATCATGAACACAGATTATGACAGACTGAATAAAGAGATACATATGTAAATAGCAAAGATAAAAAAACCGGGATCAGATTTATTCTGATTCCGG
>NZ_MUHW01000071.1 GCF_002007235.1 Oribacterium sp. C9 | reverse complement strand
ATCATGGCAAAGGTTAAAAATTTCAAGACAATATTCCCAGCAGTTTCAGTACCACTTAACGATGACTACTCAATCAACGAGCAGGAGTTCAGAGTATACCTTCGTTGGATCAAGAGCTTCTATGACAAGGGAATTCAGGGTCTTGTATGTAACGGTCACACAGGAGAGATCACAGGCCTTACAAGAGCAGAGAGAAAGAGAGTTGTTGAGATCTGTGCTGAAGAGTGCGGCGATATCATGACTATCGTATCCGGAGTTAACTGTGAGAATACACAGGAATCAATCGAGATGGCAGCTGAGGCAAAGGCAGCCGGAGCAGATGCTATCCTTCTTATGCCTCCTCACATGTGGCTCAGATTCGGTATGAATCCAAATGCACCTTTCGAGTACATCAAGGATGTAGCTGAGGGCGCAGACATCGATATCGTTATCCACCTCTATCCGGCAACATCAAAGGCATTCTACCCTGTAGAGACACTTATCAAGATGTGCAAGGAGATCGATCATGTTAAGTGCATCAAGATGGGAACACGTGTTACATCTATCTACGAGCATGATGTAAGACTTCTTCGTCAGGAGTGCCCGGATATCAGCCTTATCACATGTCATGATGAGACACTTTGCGTATCATGGTTCCCAGGCATGGATGGTGCTCTTATCGGATTCGCAGGCTGCGTACCAGAGCTTATCTGCCCTGCAAGAGAAGTATTCGCAAATCCTGACAAGCACACACTTAAGGAAGCTCAGGACTGGAGCGACAGAATCTATCACATCAGCCAGGCAATCTACGGCGGAGGACAGCCATCAGGTGAGGCACACGCAAGACTTAAGGAGACACTCGTACAGAGAGGTATCTTCACAAGCGCTCTTATGAGAAAGCCTGTACTTCCACTTAACCAGGAGGAGAAGGACTGGATCGCTAAGGGTATCAAGAACAGTGGTCTCGACAAGGTTGATATGAGCAAGTTCGCTT
>NZ_MUHW01000070.1 GCF_002007235.1 Oribacterium sp. C9 | reverse complement strand
CGCAAAAACTGAAGTTACAGTTAATTCCGGTGCAGTAACAGTTACAGGAGCTGGATTAGAGGTAAAAGCAACAGGTATAAGAGCTAGTGCCGAAAATGGCGGCACTGTCGAAGTAAAAACAGGAGAAGTAACGTCAAATGCGACCAATGATAATACTCAAGGTCTAGTATATGGTATAAGTGCTGATGGAAAGGATGGAGGTACAGTCACTGTCAGTACGGGAGCAGTATCCGCTTCAGGAGTTAATGTCACCGAGGCAATATATGCATACACATCAGGTGACAGCAGTACAGTTACAGTCAATACAGGAACGCTGAATTCATCTGCGAGTGGATCTACATCTAATGGAATATATACAATAAATGAGGGCGGTTCTATGGTTGTGACAACCGGTGCAGTTACATCTACATCTACTGCTAAATACGCCGGTGCATTAGGGGCACAAATTAAAGCTACAGGCGGTACAACCACTGTTAATACCGGATTAATAACAGCCGAGTCTAATAATCAAACGGCAGGAGTAAGCATTGATTCAGCGGGTTCCAGTACGCTTGTTAATGTTACAACAGGATCCATTGAAGTATTAAAAGGTGAAACAAGCGGTATTCGGGTATGGGCTCATGATAATGGAAGCTTAGAAATGGATGTTAATGGTAACGTAAATTCTTCCGGTACAGGAATTTGGGTCAGGTGTGATTCACAAAATTCAGAGGCTGTTGTGAAGGTTACAGAGGATGTTATAGCAGGAGATACAGCAGTTGATCTTACTAAGACCAACAACACGTCTACAACTACAATTGAGGTCGATGGAACGATCAGTGGTAAAGAACATAACATAGTTATCACTGAAGACAGTGCAACTAAAGGTATTGATATAACAGTGTGGAAGGTGGATACTTCTGGTGAAAAGGAAGTAATAGAGCAAAAAGATGGTATGGAATATTTTGTTCCTGAAAATGCCGCAGAGATCGTAAACTATATCATCAAGGTAGAAGGCAATCT
>NZ_MUHW01000006.1 GCF_002007235.1 Oribacterium sp. C9 | reverse complement strand
TATAAGGAGTAGAATCTTGGCAGAAAGTTTGGATTTTATTTAAGTTTGGATTTCTGAATTTATGTGGATGAATACGCCGAAGATCTGTCTTTCTTCCAAGCTCCCGGAGTCTTATCTCCACTCCACTGATTTTAAGTCGTTCATTCGGCGCATCGAGAGTCACAAAAAGAGCCGGACTTTCATCGGTTCTCAGTTCAAGATAGTCTTGCAAATGAAGCTTTGCCTTAGCATCAAAGTAGACTTTTCTCTCCTTACCGCCTTTTCCAAACACAACACATTCTCGCTCCTCAAAGTCAATATCGGAAACATTGAGATTAACAAGTTCCCCTACACGTATTCCGGTGGAGTAAAGCAGATCAACTATGGCAAGATCTCTCTTACAGGAACAGTTGTCACGAAGCCTCTCTATATCTTCATCGGATATCACTTCTTTGACCTGCTGATTGGTTTTTATTTTATGAATACGTCGCATAGGACTTTTCAAGATATAATTTTCTTCTTCGAGCCACGAAAAAAAGCTTGAGATATTGCGGCGAATGTTATCTACTGTAACCTTCCCGCAATTATTGATTTTCTGATAATCAGAAAGATAATGTCTCATATCCTCGGTAGTTATTCTCCTGACAGAAAGTTCCTGCTGCTGAAGCATTTTTTCAACGGTTACACGATAATACTGTATAGTTCTCTCAGAACATCCTTCTATGGCTTTGGCATCAAGGAACATACGAAGATATTCTGAATTAGAAATTTCTTTCTTCTCTTCTTCTCTTTCCGCAAAAACTCTCAGCATTACTTCCTGAAGCTTTTTCATTTGCGGAACCGAGAGATACTCTGACATTTCATTAAGAATGGTTACAACCTTTTCCTCCATGCTGGTACGCCCTTTCATTACCAGCATCCTTCAACCATTCTCTTTACTATAATCACTTTCGGCCATTAACAAATTTTTCATAAAATAGGCTTTTACATTAGTAGTCAGCAATAAATCCGAAATAATAATCTTACAGTAAACCGACAGATTGCTAAAAAGATCCCGTTGGTCATTTCATTTTGACCAACGGGATCATCATTATCCTTTCAACAGTTTCTCAAGTTCTTCCATCTCTCTTGCAATATCTGCTTCTATGGCTTTTATATTTGCCATGATTTCTTCTGTTGGCGGGTACTCCACCTTCTGATACTCAACTTCTTTGTATTTGTTGATTGAAAGGTCGTAGTCATTGTCTACGATTTCGTTTTTAGGAACTATAAAAGATTTCTCTGTTCTCTTTCTTTCTGCTTCTTTGTCAAGATTTCTATATCTTTCTATGATATCCGGTATATCATTTTCCGCCACCGGATTACGTTTATCATCAAGGCTGAATCCGTCCGCTGTCATGTCATAGAACCAGACTTTATCTGTTCCGCCATGACCTGTTTTGGTGAAGATCAGAATGGCCGTTGATACTCCGGCATATGGTTTGAAAACACCTGACGGCATGGAGATAACCGCCTCCAGTCTGTTCTCTTCCACGATTTCCTTACGGATATCCTTATGAGCTTTTGATGAACCGAAAAGCACACCGTCGGGAACGATGCATGCGCATCTTCCGCCCACCTTCAGCATACGAAGGAAAAGCGCCAAAAACAGAAGCTCTGTCTTCTTGGTTTTACATACCTTAAGAATATCTCCCGATACGGATTCGGCGTCGAGACTTCCCTTAAACGGTGGATTTGCGAGAATCAGAGAATACTTGTCGTGGTCAGGATTCTGATCTGACAAACTGTCTCTGTATTCTATGAAGGGATTCTCTATTCCGTGAGTCATCATGTTCATGGCGCCGATACGAAGCATAGTTCTATCCATATCGAAACCATGGAACATGGAATTCATGTAATGAGCTTTCTTATCTTTGTTGAAGAATATCTCCTCTTTTCGTTTTTCCTTGAGGTACTCTGCGGCTGATACCAGGAAACCCGAGGTTCCGCAGGCCGGGTCGCATATGATTTCGTCAGCTTTTGGATCTACCAGCTCCACCATCATACGGATGATATGTCTCGGTGTTCTGAATTGACCTGCAAGACCTGCTGATGCAATTTTATTCAGCATATACTCATATACGTCACCGCGCACATCTGTTGACTGAATCTCACTCATTAGCTGATATATTTCATCAAGAGAGTCAACAACCTTGGAAAGAAGTAAAGGCGTCGGCAGTTTGAAGATGGCATCATCCATATATTTGGAATACGCGCTGTTTTTGTCGCTGTGAAGTCCCTTTATAAAAGGAAATACCCACTCCTGCATCACTGTATACATTCTGCCGGCAGGAAAATCATGGAACACTGACCACTTAAGCTGTTTTCCGTCTATGGTTCGTTCACCTATCTTTACTTCCTCAGAAAAGATGCTCTTGTAGGGAATACCCAGCATGGCACTTTCTTTCTCTTTCTTGTTATCTGCATCATCCAAATCCCTGATGAACATAAGATATGTAATCTGTTCGATGACTTCCAGCGGATTCACAAGTCCTCCCGCCGCAAATACATCCCAAAGCCCGTCTATCTTATTTTTCAGCTCACCTGTAATCATTGGTTTTCTCCCATATCTTATTATGCTTTATACCAAGATGTATATTTCCTTCCAATCTAAGCATGCATCATTATACTCCTGATAAAAAAATGTGGGAAGCAGAGCTTCCCACTCATTAAACTTCATTTCTTCATCGATTCTATGGTCGGAAGGTTAATGTAAATCTCGGTGACATTATATTACTCGGAAAATCTCTTAAAAACAAGAAAAGTCCGTTCTTTAATGTCTGCCATTCATCATTTCATCATCCCATTTCTTTTTCCCACACAAAAGGTTCCTACGATATCGCCAAACACATTATTGGCAGTGTTAAGAGGATCTGTTATGGCATCTATACCTATAAAAATCGCAAGTGCTTCCATAGGCACATGGAACTGCATAAGAAGTACTGACATACATATGGTTGAAACACCGGGTATTCCAGGAGCTCCAAAAGAAAGTAAGACAATAGTCACTATCAAAGATACGATCTCGCCGCCCGATAATTCAACTCCGAACACTTTTGCCAGAAACAGCGTGGAGATAGTAAGGACTACTACAAATCCATCCATATTTATGGTTGCTCCAAGTGGAATGGAAAATGAATACAGCTTGGGAGAAATATTAAGCTTTTTATCACAGGTATCCATAGTAAACGGCATGGCAGCGCTGCTTGAAGACAGGGCAAAAGCATTTAGCCAGGCCGGTACGGCATTTTTAAAAAAATCAAAAGGATTGCTTCCTGTCATAATAAAAACTATGGTTAAATAGAACACCAGCATCACTATCATTCCAAGTAAGATACAGAAGAACAATGACAGCAGCGTCTTTATCAAATGGAAATCCATAGTCATAACCATAGATCCTATAAAAGCAAACACTGCTATAGGCAGACACTTTGTAATGGTAGAAGCCACCCTAAGAAACACATCGTTTGCCGCAGAGATAAAAAAAGTGATTTTCTCAGTCTTTTCACCCATAAGCGGCACCACTCCTCCAACAAGTATGCCAAGGAAAATAAGCTGCAGTGTAGCGGAATCAACAAAGGCACCAACAAAATTGTCAGGAACTATCCCGATAATCGTATCAAGGATGCTGACCGTCTCCTGTTCTCCGACCTGTTGTGTTGCACTTATCATGTACGAAAGTTCATTAAAGGTTCCCGGATTTATGATATTATATGCAGTAAATGCAACTATGGTAGCTACAAAGGTAGTCATGGCATAAAAGCCCATGACACGGACACCTATCTTCCCCAATTCACTGAGATCTGTAATGGAAGAAACCGACGCAGCAATGGAAAAGAATATAAGGGGAGCAATAACTGCTTTTAAAGCATTTAAGAATATGGTCTTTATTGTCATAAACACATATTCATTTATTGCGTTACATATATTGCCGCTTAATGCAATTCTCATGAAGCTGCAAAGGATTACCGCAAGAAGCATTGAAAACAAAACATTTATAAGATTCTTTTGACTTGATATTCCCGCAGTTATGACAATCTTATTGGTTCCGTTTCTGTAGCTCTGTCTGATAATATCGCTGTTGGCATTGATTATCATGTTCCTTATAGCAGCCTCGGCATTGGGAGCGGATTCATAGTAGTCGAAGTCAGAATTGAAATTCACTGTCCCTGCCTTTACTTCATTCCTGCTTTCACTCATAAATGTTATGGTGGTTTTTCCCAAAAATCTTTTTACACGTATGATCACAGGACGATTTTCTTTTGTAACCTTAAAGAGCTCAACGAGACACTCCTCCGCAAGAAGCACTGCCTTTGACCTGTCCTTGACACCGGTCTTGCATTCTGTCAGCCTGTTTTCTATAAATTCTATGGCATTTGTTAAGTTTCCCTGCTCCGGCGACACTCTTACAGTAAATTCTTTCATCCCCGCCTCCTATTTTACAATTGAATTCACTTTTTAAACATATTGTTGTTTCATGCATTAAAAATGTCAGTAAATTACTATATCAGTTTTATCGTCACCATCGGATTTCTTATAATTTTTTCGTGAAATGATCCTCATCAGGATGCACATCTATACAAAAAAACTGCCGCATCCGGATTTTTTTATCCTTCATGCGACAGTCTTTGCTTCAGGAAAACGCTGATTAAAGTGTTTCCTTAATATGCTTTATATTTCTGCGGTGTATTTCTTCTCACCTGCTTCACGAGCTCATCATTGCCCTCGATATACATACATACCTTGTTTCCGTTTCTGACATAAATATATGCATATTTCTTATCTTCAGGGCCGTTGCCGGAATAGTCGAGAATCTTTGCATTTCCCATCTCAGTCTTTGCTGCATCCGAGTTCTTCGGTGCAAAAAGAACCAGTTCCTCAGCGTTTGTCTCTACGATCTTTCTTCTGCGGGATTTGTTAAGAACTTCATCCAGCTCGAAACTTCCGCCGAAATAAGTGTATTCGTATTCTACACTTGAAAAAAGCCATATCCCATAGTCTGCGGCGATCATTGCAAGAAGCAAAAGCAGTGCAAAGGCATACTGAAGTGCCAGAAACAGTGATATCACCGTAAGAACCAAAGCTCCCACAAAGGCTGCCTTCCAGTAAACAGGATCATTTCTTTTCACCATGCGCTCTACATATTCATCCATATATCTCTCCGTTCCGCCGGGTCATATGATTCATCGGCATATCTTTTAGTTTAGAAAAAAGCCCGAACTGCTTTTTCGCAGTCCGAGCTTAATTATACGAAATTTATATTCGAGGTGCAAACGTAATGATGCTTCCCTCTACAAGCATAAAGTCCTTAGGATTGCTCCGTTGCTTCGCAACTCTCGCAATCCTACAGATATTCGCAAATCGCTCCTCTCTCTTCGTTCGAGTAGCTTTTTTGCTCATATCTGTTAGCGTCGCCAGAACAAAAGTGCTCTTGAAAGCAAGCTTTCAGATCACTTCCGTTCTGCGACCGGGCTTTATACACTTACATCATTCCCATTCCTGGATTTGGCATAGCTGCAGGAGCCTGAGGTTCCTTTATATCAGCAACAACCGCTTCTGTTGTAAGAAGTGTTGAAGCAACTGATGCAGCATTCTGAAGAGCTGTTCTTGTTACCTTAGCAGGATCAAGGATACCAGCCTCAAGCATATCTACATACTCCTCGTTAAGAGCATCGAAGCCCTGTCCTTCTCCGGACTCCTTAACCTTGTTAACGATTACTGCGCCCTCAAGACCTGCGTTTGAAGCGATTGTGAAAAGAGGAGCCTCAAGTGCCTTAAGGATGATTCTTGCACCAGTCTTCTCATCACCCTCAAGCTCTTCAACAACCTTCTGTACAGACTTCTGAGCGTGGATGTACGCTGTTCCGCCGCCTGCGATAACACCCTCTTCAACTGCTGCACGTGTAGCATTGAGAGCATCCTCCATGCGGAGCTTAGCTTCCTTCATCTCAGTCTCAGTAGCAGCACCTACGCGGATAACTGCAACACCGCCTGAAAGCTTTGCAAGTCTCTCCTGAAGCTTCTCTCTGTCGAAGTCAGAAGTTGTTGTAGCGATCTGCTGCTTGATCTCAGCGATACGAGCCTCGATGTTAGCCTTCTGGCCCTCACCGTCAACGATGGTTGTCTTCTCCTTGGAAACCTTGATTGACTTGGCACGTCCAAGCTGCTCCATAGTTGTATCCTTGAGCTCAAGGCCGAGATCTGAAGAGATAACCTGTCCGCCTGTAAGGATAGCGATATCCTGAAGCATTTCCTTACGTCTGTCACCGTAGCCCGGAGCCTTAACAGCAACAACGTTGAATGTTCCTCTTAACTTATTTACGATAAGAGTTGTAAGAGCCTCACCCTCAACATCCTCAGCGATGATGAGAAGCTTAGCGCCGCTCTTTACGATGTTCTCAAGTACAGGAAGGATGTCCTGAATGTTTGAGATCTTCTTGTCTGTGATAAGGATGTAAGGATCATCAAGATTTGCTTCCATCTTGTCCATATCTGAGCACATGTAAGCTGAGATATATCCTCTGTCAAACTCCATACCTTCAACTACATCGAGCTCTGTAAGCATGGTCTTTGACTCCTCAACAGTGATAACACCGTCCTTGGAAACCTTCTCCATAGCGTCGGCAACCATCTCACCAACGTGCTCGTCACCTGCAGAGATACCTGCAACCTTGGCGATCTGCTCCTTGCCCTTTACCTTTGAAGACTGAGACTTGATTGACTCAACAGCAGCCTGAACTGCCTTGTGGATACCCTTACGAAGGATGATAGGGTTAGCACCTGCCTCAAGGTTCTTCATACCTTCCTTAACGATAGCCTGTGCAAGAACTGTAGCAGTTGTTGTACCATCACCGGCAACATCGTTTGTCTTTGAAGCAACCTCACGAACGAGCTGTGCACCCATGTTCTCGTAAGAATCCTTAAGCTCGATCTCCTTTGCGATAGAAACACCATCGTTTGTGATAAGTGGAGCACCATAGCTCTTATCGAGAACTACGTTTCTTCCCTTAGGTCCGAGTGTAACCTTAACTGTATTTGCAACCTGGTCTACGCCAGCCTCAAGTGCTTTTCTGGCCTCAACGCCATACTTAATTTCCTTAGCCATTTTGAATTCCTCCTAAATGTCTGAATTACTTCTCAACGATAGCGAGAATGTCGTTCTGCTTAACAACTGTATACTTCTGTCCGTCAATCTCTACCTCGGAACCGGCATACTTTGAGAAAAGAACGTGATCACCTACCTTAACCTGCATGGTGATGTCCTTACCATCAACAACTCCGCCAGGACCAACAGCAACAACAACTGCCTGACCAGGCTTCTCCTTGTCATTCTGTCCAGGAAGAACGATACCGCTGGCTGTTGTCTCTTCCATCTTCTCTTTCTCGAGAACTACTCTGTCAAATAATGGAACTAACTTCATCTGATTGACCTCCTAATTTATTACCTTCATAGGTTTTGTATGCGGGTCTTCTGCCAATGCTTATCTATAGACCTTTGTGAAAACCCTCATGGGCACCGGATATCTAAAAATCCGATAACCTTACTATCATTACCTCTGTGCCTTTGACATCTACAACTTATCTCTAGCAACAAATCGTATTATAAAGCCCGCTATTAGCAACGTCAAGCGTCGAGTGCTAATAATTTAAATATTTCACATTTGCTTCACAAATGGATATAAAAAAATCCGCGCTTCTGTTTAAAAAGCACGGATTTTTAACCTTTATCAGCCTATATCCACTTTCGGCAGATCAAGTTCTTTGATCGTTGCCACCATTCTGATGAACACCACACATATGATACTCAGAGACATTGCCACTCCATTTTCAACCTGTGAACGCAGCAGAAAAATATATGTAAGACACCCAAGTATGGATGCTATGGCATATATGTGCTTGCTGAAGATCATGGGTATCCTTTTGACTATTACATCCCTTATGAGTCCGCCGCCGGCACCGGTCATCACTCCCATGAAAACCAAAAGGAAAAGATTGGTTCTATATCCTGCCGCCATGGTCATGTTCACACCATATATACTGAAGAGCCCCAATCCCAGGGAATCAACTATGTTGTTCATGTTTTCGATCTCTCTGGTATGACTTAAATAGTAATCTCTCTGCCGGTAGGCAAGAATGAATACCAAAAGGGATGTGACCACCGATACTATAATATTCGGATAATTGAAAAAATTGGGCGAAGGCACCAGACCAAGCAGTGTGTCACGCATCACTCCGCCGCCCATAGCTGTAATAAGCCCTAAAAGGATCACTCCGAAGAGGTCCGTTCTTTCTTTTATGGCTATCATCGCACCTGAAATTGAAAAGGCCACTATTCCCGCCATATCCACTATAAAAATAATATTATCAAAATCTGTATGCATATACATATTTAATTATTTCGTACCAGTCGGAATAAACTCAAGCCTCAATCGCATCCCAAGGCCTTTTGCAATTCTCTTCACCATAGCAAGACTTGGATTTCGTGTACCGTTTTCTATGCGACTTATATCAGCCTGTGTGATACCGGTTTTTACCGCCAGTTCCCTTTGGGTGATATTCTGTGCATTACGCGCCTCAATTAGTGCCTGTATAATATCATACTCTGGTTGTAATGCATCATACTCTGCTTTTACATCAGCATTTTGCAATGCTTTTTCTTTATAATCTTTATACCTACTCATTGCAATACCTCCGCTCATAATCCGCTTTATATTTCTTTGCTAATTCAAAGTCTGCTTTCGGCGTCTTTTGCGTTTTCTTTATAATAGCTTCAGTATCATAGAATTCAATTTCATACATACTATTTCTCCTATAGTTACAATATGTCGCATTCGACATATTGTCAATAATTTCCATATAAAAATCAATCTATACGGATGATATCAGAGAACCGTAACTTTGCATATTGTCTAAAAAACGACTATATTGCCCCATTTAATCAACAAATTAAATCAGGCAGGAGGGATTTATCCACTCCTGCCCGGTTTGTCATTTTCAGAATTTTCCTTTTTTCCTGTACCACTTATAGAAGCATATACAGATGATGGCACTTAGAAGCGAGCCCGCCGGAGCCGCAAGACCCATGGCGTAAAGTGAATCAGGACTTAATTCCGTTGCAAGCCATGCTCCCGGAATACGCACCAGAAGCACTGACAGCACGTTGTGTATGAAACTTAGTATAGAAACATTGCAGGCGCTGAAATATCCGGAAAATGGAAAATGGATTCCCGCCACAACGCAGTCCAGCACATAGGTCCGCATGTACTGAACAGAAAGCTCACGTACAACAGGGTCTGATGTAAACATTGAGAAAACCGGCCCTGAAATGAACTGAAAAAGTACCGCAAATATAAGTCCGATTCCGGCTGACATCATGACTCCGTACTTCAAAGTCTGACGGGCCCTCACTCTGTCTCCCGCTCCTATGGACTGGGCGGCGATGGTGGAGACTGTGGAAAGCATGCTGGAAGGCACCAAGAACAGGAAACTGATTGTTTTTTCAACTATACCTACCGCCGCAGAAATATCCACGCCTCTTCGATTTGCGATCACAGTTATCACGAGAAATCCGATCTGAACGAATCCGTCCTGACAGGCGATGGGAAAGCCGACCCCCAGTATCTTTTCCAGCACCTTTCTGTCAAGCATGAAATCCGCCTTATGTACAACAAAAAGCTTTTTCTTCACTATGGCCATCAGGGCAATGACTACACTTACTCCCTGAGCCAGCACTGTACCGTAGGCGGCACCGGATGCCCCGAGTGCCATGGGGCCCATGAAAATGAGGTCAAGAACTATATTCACAAAGCAGGCGATGGCGATAAACATTAGCGGACTCTTTGAATCTCCCATGCCTCTGAATATAGAACTCAGTATGTTGTAAGCTATGATGAACGGAATTCCCGCAAAGCAAATGGTGAGATAACTGACGGTTCCCGGCACTGCCTCAACAGGCGTTGAAAGAGCCGAAACTATGGGGTGAATGGTCATGATTAGAATCACAGTAACTATCACTGCGACTCCTGCGAAAAGCGTCACCGTATTTCCGATGGCGCGGCTAACCTTTTTCTCATCCTCAGCTCCCACGAACTGACCGATCATGACTGTCGAACCCATAGCGAGTCCCACCAGCATAACCGTAACCATATGCATGACCTGTGAACCAATGGAAACTGCGGAAATCACATCCGCACCGTTGAACTGCCCTGCTATAAGAAGATCCGCAAGCCCGTAGAGAGTCTGCAGAAAGAAACTGAGAAGATACGGCAGTGAGAACCATATCATATTATGTAAAAGATTTCCCTTGGATAAATTATGTTGTGCCAATGCTGCCTCCCGTAAAAAATGTGTCCTATCTCACAAATTTTAATTTGACGCAAGGGATTTTACAACAGCATTTAGTGAATATCAGGCATAAATCAACTATTAAACTAAATATACGCACGCAAACATTTCGTGTGTATATTTAGTTTAATGAACCACCATGCAGAGTTGGTATAGATATAAATATAAACTGCCGCACCGAGATGGGAGTCCCATCTGTCGGTACGGCAGTTCTATTATGTCCGCTTCTTTTCTTTCTTCTTCCCACCGCGGTTCACATAAACTATCAGCAGTATAAGAAATACCAGTCCGGCGATGGCAGCTGCTATTTTACCTGCAGGAAGCTCCTGCTTTGTGATAAGGATGTCAAGCGTCCTTTCGCCCGTAACAAAGACGAGATAATCTCCGAAATCCTCCGTAGCCTGCTCATGTCCGTTCACAGATAAGCTATATCTGCTCCATTCCGGTTTATGGACGCGGATCTTACGTTCAGTAAGTGCGTCTTCAGGGATCTCAACCAGATAGTGGTTTTCCTCCGGCATGGAGAAGCCGAGCACATCCTCTTCCATGAACTGTCCATCCACCATGATGACAGGTTTATTGCTGTCCTTATAGTTCTCGGGTGCGTTCAGAAGTGCCACCGGCAGATAGTAAGAGGCATTGACAACCAGATCATCCTCGATGACCGTATCCATGGGAGCATCCCACTGTATGAAAAAGCCCTCCTTTTCTTCCGGCTCAGGGAACGGCACATCCTTAAGAACAGTTCCGGGCTTTGCTTCCTGCATGTCAAGCAGCATGCCTCCCATCCTGAACTGTACAAGCAGCGTGCCGATGGGCACAGATGACTCTTCCGCAAGTCCTGCATAGTCTATGTTGTCGATGGCTCCGTAGTTTCCTCCGAAGTAGACATTACCCTTAAGTTCCGAAGCATCCAGCTTCTCAACCTGTCCCGAAACCGCCCCGGCGTACTCCTCTTCTCCGAGGATGGTAACCGCCGCACTGTTGTCAGTCAGTGTCGTTCCGTAGCCGCTGATTCCACCAACATTTTTCTTTCCTGTGATACGGCATCTTGCAGTATTTTTATTGAGCTTTCCATCTGCGAAGCCCGCAATTCCGCCTACAAAATGTCCATCCTGAGCTTCCACATCACCTGTGTTTTTACTGTCTGTGATGTAACCTGTCTCCATCTTTCCGCAGATACCGCCGGCATAGTTTCCGCGACCTTCAACACTTGCCTGATTTTCAGATTCTATCACAACAGCCGACACTCCGAAGCTGTAGTCCAAAGAGCGGTCATTTGATCTCCGTATATCCTTGTCGGGATCAAGGTCGAATTCTATGCCAATAGTACCTACGATGCCTCCGACTCCTATGTCTCCTGAAATGTTTCCCGAATTTCTGCAGCGATAGATCCTGGAGGTTGAATTCTCATTATTTGAAGTGTCCTTAAATAGGTCTTTCTCATCAAGCTTCCCGTTAAGACGCTCACGTTCATTCCGCAGCAGATCGGTAATGCTGTTGAAACGGCTGTTGATAGCACTTAGATTGTCCAGTACCTCGATGCTGTCATCCCGTCCGAAAGCGCTCAGGCTGTCAAGCTGTGAAGAAAGACTGTCAAGCTGTGCATAAAGATTGTTCCCTGCCGCACGCACCACCGGATTACTATCCATATGTATATTGACCCTTCCCGGTAAGCCGGACAGAGTTCCTCCCACAGAAGAGCTGAACCTAGAAAGACCGTAAGAAGCATCATCTATACTGTTCAGAGAATTAAGGAGATTGCTGACCGATGATTTAAGCGCTGTTTCCCTGCGGGAAAGATCAGTCTGTACAGCCCCGGATACTATGAGATCCCTCTGCTGTCTTAATCCATCGAGATAAGTACGTATAGCCTGCACATCCCCCATCATCTGGTTTACATGGGCTACTCCATCTGAAATTCTCGCCTTTCTCTCTTCCGGAGTTTCAGGCAAAAGATTGTTTTTTGCTTCATTTATGAAGTTACTGCTGTAGCTAAGATCCTCTCTGAGCTGATTATTACGGGCAATCAATGCATTTTTATCATCCTCTGACAAAGAAAACGCATACGCAATATCGTCAATCGAGGCATTAAGACTATCCGACATACTGCTGAGACTGTCAAAGCTGTCATCCAGATAATCCATGTCACCGCCTATATCCCCTGTGGCATCAAGTATGGTCTGTGAATTGGTGTTTATGGATTCTGAAAGCTCGTCAAAACGGTCCAGAGAGGCATTGTATATGGTATTTGTGGAGTTCTTTACCTCTGTCAATGTCTTTGAGATCCCATTCAGTCTCGCATAGGTACTGTTGGTTATCCCCTCTGTGGTATTTAGGGTATCCGTAACCAGAAGATTTATGGAATCGATCTCATCCGATATGGAGGCAAGCACATCCTTTGAGAAATCCAAAGTTATCTCCGGCTGCTGCTGTCCTGCTATACCTCCTGTGTCCTTTCGTCCGAACACAGCGCCCTTGTTCACGGAATCCTCGATGGCTCCGCCGTTTCGTCCGGCTATACCTCCTGTGTTGTATCCCAAATGGCTGTATCCTGTGATTCCGGAAGTCTCACAGTTCCGTATGGTTCCGCTCTTCAGGTTATAGCCTGCGATACCACCTGTATCTATCCTTGTCTTGAAATTCTCCACATTATTAATGGAACGGGTTATGAGAATATTTTCCAGAATATCCTTGATGTCCTCAGTGGACACACCTGAATCCCGGACCGAAGTATTGACCCTCGCGGCACTTGTACAATCCTCGATAAGCCCCGCATTCCTTCCGGCTATGCCTCCGGTACCGTTGTCACCCTCCAGAGTTCCGGTCACATGGCATGCACGGATGATACCTGTCTCCCCGTTCACTGCAGCCAGAATTCCCGCCGTGGTTTTTCCGTTCACAGTGCTGTTTACAGTGACACCTTCCACAGTACCGTAATTTTCCGACACAAAGGCAGCCGTTCTGTCACGTTCCGATGTGTTCACAGATGTAAGCTCCAAAGCGAAGACACTACCCTCAGAACCTATGGTACGAAACATCGGATCCTCTGATCTTACATTTGTGATCTTATGATTATTTCCCTTAAATGTTCCGTTAAAGTAGGAAACCGCAGGAAATGTTTTTTCAGAAGAAAAATCCAGATCCGTATTGAGGCTGACTGTCATTCCGTCGGACCAGACATTGGAACGGCACTGCTTCGCAAAGTTCTTATAATCCTCCATTGAGTTAATATCAAAGCTATGGGTCTTACCTGCTTCCGCCGCAAATATAATTCCTGACACCATCACTGAGACAGTCAAGATCATCCCGAAAAATATGGAGGCTTTTACAAGGTATTTATTCATTCTCTTCATGATCCATATACTCCTCGATATTCTGTCCTTCATTCTCCGCAAGCTTCTGAATGTCCCCGGAAATGATTGACGCCCGCACATCTCCGCGCACGATGCCGTGTACTGTACCGATGATCTGTCCGTCGATATGACCTGTTATCCTTCCATCGACCCTGATGATGCCGCTTTCCGCCCTTGCCTTGATGGGTCGCGCAACAGAGAACTTCGTTATGGCGATGATCTTATCTCCCAAAAGGAGGATCTGGGGCAAAACGAAAAGAACCAGAAACATCGAAAGAAGAGTTCCTCTGCCAATGCTTTGCCCGATACCGGCGATGGCTCCGTCGGATGTGAGAAAACCGATAACGGTTCCTGCGATGGCCAGGATGGAGCCCGAAGTAATGATGGTCGGAAAGGCAAAATTTACTGTTTCAATGATTGCCTCCTTACGGCCCATGGTCTTACGATTCTCGTCATATCGCGATCCGATAACGATTGCGTAGTCGATATTTGCACCCATCTGAATGGAAGAAACGATAAGGTAGCTTATGAAGAATATATTTTCCTTCATAATGGTCGGGAATGAGAAGTTTATGAATATTGAACCCTCGATGACCATGATAAGAAGGAGGGGCATTCCCACGGATTTGAAGGTAAACAGCAGGATCACAAGTACGAACAGCAGTGATACCACTGAAACGATGATGTTATCAGTCTCGAACTGGCTTCCCAGATCCATTTCAGATGTGGATTCACCCACTATCAGAACCTTATGAGCAGGATCTTTATCCATTTCATCCTCAAAGATGGGATCTATCTTTCTGTGAAGTCCCCTGAGAAAACTAAAGGTCTCAGCGCTCTCCTCAGGAAGGTTCAGGTATACAAGCATTCGCTCGTAGCTTTCTCCCCGAAGCTGCTTTTTTGCCATCACAAGCTTATCGAAGGTGTCGTCTATTTCCGCACGATCCTCCTCATTGAGTTCCACATAGCCTTCGTCTATTTTATCGTGAAGGAACATGAATACATCGATGAATGGTATCTTGTATTTGTCGATTCCTCCGATGATATGTCCGTATTCATCCCTGTCTGAAGCGTACATGCTGTACACCATGGCCGCCACATCATAGTCAAGATCCGCCATCTCCGAGAACTGTCTCGGAGTCAGAGGCTGCGAAACCATGTACCCTCCCTTGGCTTCAGTATTGGAAAGGGACGTAACACTTTTCACCTCCGGCATGGACTCAAGCGATGCCGCAAGACGTGATATCTTATAGTAATCATGGCTCGGCATGTTAATGGCGATCAGGTTATTGCTGCCAAAGGTATCCCTGATCATATCCTCCGTGATCTGAGCCGCGCTCCTGATGGGAGTCTTCAGATTGGAGTAGCCGTAAACATAAGGACACTTGGAAGAAATGAAATATCCCATAGCGATGATCACCAGAAATACAGGTGGTATAAACTTCTTTGTCGCGTACGCAAAACGTCCCACAAAAGGAATCTTTGGGACAAGATTTTTATGCTTCGTCTTCATCATGATGTTTGAAAACAGCACAAGAAGCCCCGGCATCAGAGTGAATACCGCAAAGAGGCTTATGATGATGGATTTTGTAAGGGTAAGTCCCAGATCTCTGCCCAGTCCGAATCCCATGAACAAAAGGGCCAAAAGTCCCGAAATAGTCGTCAGGGAACTGGATGTGATCTCCGGTATAGAGTGGCTAAGCGCTATGATCACCGCATCACGGGTGTCATAAAACTCCCTCTGCTCCTTGAAGTGATTACAGAAAATGATGGCATAGTCGATGGAAAGTGCCAGCTGAAGAACGATGGCAACAGAGTTGGAAACAAATGAGATAGTTCCCATCATATAATTGGTTCCCTTATTGATAAGAGCCGCAGAACCAAAGGTAAGAAGAAGCACAGGAACTTCTCCGAAGGTTTCAGAAGTCAGTATAAGCACCAGAACAACAACCGCTGCCACTATTACGATGATGACCTGCATCTCCTCTTCGATGGCTTCCGCCTGCACATCTCCAAGAGTCGTTGAGATATGAAGATCGTAGGAGCCAAGAGATTCTTTAAGGGCATTCAGAGAATCCAGACATCGCTCATCATCTTCGGGATATTTGAAGACCACATCAAAAAGCGCGGAAGAATCATTATAATGCTCCCGTATCTCGTCTATGGTGAGTTCCTCATCTTCCTTGGCTATTTCTCCCGATGCCGGATTCAGATATGCCGGAAGAAATCCCGTTTCAAACACACCCGGTGTCCCCTTAATGGTATCACACACGGAAAAGGCCTCCCTGAGGGAAATGTTAGAAACCATGACTTTGGCTGAGCCAAAGGTAGTATACTCACTCTCCATCAGATTCATGGCCTGTTTGGTCTCAGTATCTTCACTGAGATATGCCGAAAGATCATTTTCCACAGACACCCAGTTCTGTGAAAACACCGAGAAGATGATCAAAATGAAATAAATAAGAAAAAACAGATTTCGTTTATCCACGATAAACGAACATATGGCTACCAACGGTGATTTCTGATTTTCCATCCCCAACACTCTCTTTCTAAATACCCGTCTTTTTTCATCAAAACCTCTATAAGTACTATGTGTTTTTCTAAGCAGCGCCCCATAAAACGATACTTACACATATCCTTGTAACTTATTTCGTCTTAAAAAAAAACATAATAAGATATTTTTTCAGGAAAGCTCATCCTCAGGATAAAAGCTTTGTGCGACGCAATTTTCAACAGGCTGGTGCTACAACCTACGCCCTTACGAGCACGACCCACTCAGTGACGCATAACAGTCTTTTCACGAAAAAAAGCCACCGCACACTTACATGTACAGTGACGTTGATGTATCTTCCATTTCAGCCGGAGGAATTATTATTTGCCTGGGCCGGAGGACAATCCATTAAAAAACGTTGAGCGAGGACGTGAAAAATTTAATTCAGCCCCCTTAGAAGCACTTAGTTTATTTTCCTTGACTCCCTCGACAACGCTGAGTTTCCATCAGGGAAACTCAGTGATTGGCGAGGGCTTAGTGCTTCTTAGGGGGCTGAATTTTGATTTTTCCGCCGCAAGCGACCCGTTTTTTGAGGATGTCCTCCGGTCCACGGCTAGAATTTATTTTCCGGATGAACCGTTACAATTCAGCTGAACAGCATCCTGAAGGCTTCCATCTCCGCGTCATCCTGTGAGGAACCATTGTCCTCGAAGTGATTTACGGCAGCCAGGACCTTCTGGTAGTCGTTGGGAACGATCTTCTTGAAGCTCGGAAGGAATCTGTCGAAGTTCTCAAGTATCTCTGTTCCAAGCTCTGAACCTGTTTCCAGAACATAGTCCTTCAGTATATCCTTGAGCTCCTTTATGTCATAACGCTCTGTGACCTCCTGAAGAGATACCATGTCCTTGTTGAGCTTAAGATACAGAGTGTGATCCATATCAAGAACGTAAGCAACTCCGCCGGACATACCTGCAGCAAAGTTCTTTCCGGTCTGTCCCAGGATCACCGCACGACCGCTGGTCATGTACTCAAGCCCATGATCTCCGCAGCCCTCCGCAACAGCCGTAGCTCCCGAGTTCCTGACGCAGAATCTCTCTCCCGCTACGCCTTCCACATAGCACTTTCCGCTGGTCGCACCATAGAGGGCCACATTACCGATGATAATGTTTTCACTCGGACGGAATGCACTGTCCTTAGGAGGTGTAACGATGAGCTTTCCGCCGCTTAAGCCCTTGCCGAATCCGTCATTGGCATCGCCACGGAGTCTTATGGTAAGGCCCTTCGGAATGAATGCGCCGAAGGACTGTCCGCCTCCGCCGTAAGCATTGACAACAAAGGTATCGTCCTCAAGCTCAGGTCCCTTTGCTCCTAGCCAGAAACGGTCTGTGATCTCAGAACCGAGGATGGTTCCGAAGGTACGGTTGGTACTTGAGACCTTCACCTTCTCCTCATGATGCTCACACTTATCCATGGCATCCTTGAACTTGGGAAGAAGTGTGGCCTCATCCACTGTCTTCTCCAGATGGAAATCGTAAACATGCTCAGGATCGAAGTGACGAACATTCTCAGGAAGACCTGCAAATTCAGGATCCAGGATCTTTGAAAGATCAACCTTGGAGGCTCTCTTTGTATAAGAAGCTCTCTCCTCGGAAACTCCGAGACAGTCGGTACGTCCAACCATCTCCTGTACGGTTCTGAATCCGAGCTCTGCCATGATCTCACGCATCTCCTGAGCTATGAACTTCATGAAATTCATAACGTACTCAGGCTTGCCCTTGAACTTGGCGCGGAGCTTCTCGTTCTGGGTGGCTACACCGAAAGGACAGGTATCCTTGTTGCAGACACGCATCATCATGCAGCCGAGGCTTACAAGGGCTGTTGTTGCGAAGCCGTACTCCTCTGCACCGAGAAGTGCTGCGATAACGACATCACGTCCTGTCATGAGCTTACCGTCCGTCTCCAGCATTACCCTGTTACGAAGACCGTTTCGGATAAGGGTCTGATGAGCCTCTGTGATACCAAGCTCCCATGGAAGTCCTGCATGGTGGATGGAGGTCATAGGTGCGGCACCGGTTCCTCCGTCATAGCCGCAGATATGAATTACCTGAGCTCCTGCCTTTGCAACACCGCAGGCAATGGTTCCAACTCCGTTCTCGGAAGCAAGCTTGACCGAGATTCTGGCACGGCGGTTTGCGTTCTTTAAATCATAGATAAGCTGGGCCAGGTCCTCGATGCTGTAGATATCATGATGAGGCGGCGGTGAAATAAGTGACACACCTGGAGTTGAAAATCTGGTCTTTGCGATCCATGGATATACCTTCTTTCCCGGAAGGTGTCCGCCCTCGCCGGGCTTTGCGCCCTGAGCCATCTTTATCTGAATCTCGCTTGCAGAATTGAGGTACGGGCTCGTTACGCCGAAACGTCCCGAAGCCACCTGCTTGATGGCAGAGTTACGCTCTGTTCCGAAACGTGAAGGATCCTCTCCGCCCTCACCTGAATTGGACTTTCCGCCGAGACGGTTCATGGCGATGGCCATGGCCTCATGAGCCTCGAGAGAGATGGAACCGTAGGACATGGCTCCTGTCTTGAAGCGCTTCACGATGGACTCAACTGGCTCGACTTCGCTTAAGGGAACCGGCTCCTGCTTCGGCACGAACTTCATGATTCCTCGAAGTGTATGAGGAACCGGGGACTGGTCCACCATGGCGGTGTACTCTTTGAATTTCTTGTAATCCCCCTTCTGAACAGCCTTCTGCATGGTCATGATGGTCTTCGGATTGTACAGATGGTCTGCCTTGTCCTTGCCGCGGAAGAAGTTTTTGCTGTTAAAGCATGCGGCATCCGGTGCGTCAACATTTTCACCCATAGGATCGAATGCAAGCTCATGTCTCCATGTCACGCTCTCAGCCACATCCTCGATGCCGATTCCTCCGACTCTTGAAACGATGCCCGTAAAATACTTATCAACGAACTCACGGCTAAGACCGATGGCCTCAAATATCTTTGCAGACTGGTAGGACTGGATGGTTGAGATTCCCATCTTTGCCGAGATCTTGACTATTCCGCCCATTACAGCCTTGTTGTAATCCTCGATGGCTGTATGTGTATCCTTGTCAAGTATGCCCGCCTCGATGATCTCCGCTATGCACTCATGCGCAAGATATGGGTTGATGGCTCTGGCACCGAAGCCGAGGATGGTTGCGAACTGATGCACATCACGGGGCTCCGCAGACTCAAGAATAAGGGAAACCGCAGTACGCTTCTTGGTGAGGACCAGATGCTGCTCCACGGAGCTCACCGCAAGAAGTGACGGAATAGCCACATGGTTCTCGTCAACTCCCCTGTCGCTCAGGATGATAATGTTGTAGCCCCTCTGGTATGCACGGTCCACAGAGATATTGAGCTGCTGGAGAGCCTTCTCAAGTGAAGTGTTCTGGTAGTAAAGAAGCGAGATCACTGCTGTCTTGAAGCCGGGCTCGTTAAGCTCCTTTATCTTCAGAAGCTCAACTCCCGTAAGAATAGGATTTGAGATCTCCAGAACCCTGCAGTTGTCAGCATTGTCCTGAAGGAGATTTCCGTCGGAACCAAGGTAAACTGTGGTGTCCGTAACCACCTTCTCACGAAGTGAGTCGATAGGCGGGTTGGTAACCTGCGCAAAAAGCTGCTTAAAATAGTAGAAAAGAGGCTGATATTTCTTGTCGAAAACCGCAAGAGGCGTATCGTGACCCATGCAGGATGTTGCCTCCACACCATTCTGAGCCATTGGCAGGATGATGTCCTTAACGTCGTCGTAGGTGTAGCCGAAGACCTTGTAAAGCTTCTCTCTCATTTCTGCAGAGTGAGTCTCCACCTTATGATTCGGAATCCTGATGTTCTCAAGATGCAGGAGATTTCTGTCAAGCCACTCTCCGTAAGGAGCCTTTTCAGCATAATGCTTCTTTATCTCCTCATCCGAAATGATCCTCTGCTCCTTTGTATCCACGAGGAGCATGCGGCCCGGCTGCAGTCTTGACTTTTCAACTATATGCTTCGGGTCAATGTCAAGAACTCCGACTTCTGAGGCAAGAATAAGCCTGTTGTCATCGGTAATGTAATATCTTGAAGGGCGGAGTCCGTTTCTGTCGAGGGTCGCTCCCACCACATCACCGTCTGAGAAAATGATGGCTGCAGGACCGTCCCATGGCTCCATCATAGTTGCATAGTAATGGTAGAAATCCTTCTTCTTTTCATCCATGAAGCGATTGTGCTTCCATGGCTCCGGAATGGTAACCGACATGGCAAGAGGCAGCTCCATACCGTTCATGTAAAGGAACTCGAGGGTGTTGTCCAGCATAGAAGAATCCGAGCCGTTTCTCTCAACAACAGGGAAGATCTTCTCCACTTCCTTCTCAAGGAACGGGCTCTGCATGGTCTCTTCACGTGCCAGCATTCTGTCAATGTTTCCGCGGATGGTATTGATCTCACCGTTGTGGGCCAGCATACGGTAAGGATGGGCTCTGTCCCAGCTTGGAGTTGTGTTGGTAGAGAATCTTGAATGGACAATGGCTATGGCTGTCTTGTTGTCGGCATCACGAAGGTCGTCATAGAAGGCACGAAGCTGTCCCACCAGGAACATTCCCTTGTAAACGATAGTCCTGGAGCTCAGTGAACAGATATAGGTGTCCTCTGAGGACTGTTCGAACTCTCGTCTCAGGACATAGAGACGTCTGTCGAAATCGATGCCCTTATCATAAGCCTCAGGGCGCTCGATGAAGCACTGCTCGATATGGGGCATACAGTCAAGAGCCACCTTGCCGAGGATCTCAGGATGTGAAGGCACCTCTCTCCATCCGAGAACCTTGAGTCCGTTCTTCTTCGCGATCACCTCGAACATACGCTTCGCAAATGCACGCTTCTTCTCGTTTTCAGGGAAGAAGAACATACCTACACCGTAATCTCCAGCTTCCTTTACAGCGATTCCCGCCTTCTTTGCGGCCTTTTTGAAAAAGTCATGACAGATCTGAATAAGTATTCCTACACCGTCACCCACCTTTCCGGAGGCATCCTTTCCTGCTCTGTGCTCCAGCTTCTCAACGATGCTTAAGGCATCATCAAGGACCTTGGTGTCCTGATGTCCGTCAATGTTTACAACTGTACCTATACCGCAGGCATCGTGCTCCAGATCCTCCGGGTGACGATCCTTAACAGGGTTCCATAATTTGTTGTGGCCGCGATAGGCTCTTGGAACCACATAAGAGTTTCGGTCCCTGGCATCAGCAGCCTTCTGGTTTAATTTTCCATAATTGTCCATTTGTATACTCCCTCTAAACTCGTATTCCATCTCAGGATAGCCGGGATTTTTAAAAGCTGCTGCACTGTCCCAGCCCCAAAATCCCATCAGAGTGCCCGTTAAACGGGCTTACCTGAAATCGGACTATCACTAAAATGAATGTCACTATATCCAACTTTTAGATTTGTCATATCTAAAGGTAATAAAAGTTCCATGTTGCAAAGCATGCAGGAATGAATAATCACTCCTGCATGGTGGGTTTTTACATTTTTGATTTATCTTCAAAAATGTATATTTTTTCATTTTACATATACTTCCGCCCTTCTACACGGGGGGCTTTCGCACATGTGTGAAGGACGAAAGCATTGTTCTTTATCTCAGTGAGAAAAGAAGCTTTGAATATGTAGGATATGGCAGATCGCTCTCAGGGATCATTGCCTCTGCTGCATCCACATGAACTCTCAGAGCATCCATGTCTGAAAGTACGCGGTCATGGTATGCCTTTGCCTGCTCAAGGCTGTCCTCAAGCTTCTCTGTATCTGAAAGGTCTGCTTCCAGCTTGTCAACTCCCTTTCTGATCTCCTCAGCCTCTGCATCAAGCTTTGTGAGGATACCTGTTTCAAGGGCACATGCTGCACCCGGAATCAGCTGCTTCTTTGAAAGTGCTGTAGCTGTTACTGCTGTCTGATACTTGAAAAGACCCTCTGTGAAGTCCTTCTTTACCATCTCAAGCATGGTGAGTGCCTCGATACGGATGGTCTTTGAGTAGTTCTCAAGGAATATCTCATAACGTGAGTCGATCTCAGTCTCAGTGAATACCTTGTGTCTGATGAAGAGCTCCTTGTTCTTCTCAGCCACAAGTCGAGGCATCGCCTCAGGAAGTGAACGAAGGTTATAGAGACCTCTCTTCTCAGCTTCCTCTACCCACTCGTCTGTGTAGCCGTTTCCGTTGAAAACGATTCTTCTGTGCTGGTCGAGAAGCTCCTTGATATATTTCTTTGTGTCTTCCTCAAATGTCTCAGGTGCGAAGGTCTCAAGCTTCGCTGTGATCTGATCCAGAGCCTCTGAAACTGCAGTGTTAAGTACGATGTTAGGATCTGCAACAGAAAGTGATGAACCCGGCATACGGAACTCGAACTTGTTTCCTGTAAATGCAAAAGGTGATGTTCTGTTACGGTCTGTGTTGTCCTTACGGAAATGAGGAAGTACGTGTGCACCTGTCTCCATCTGAAGTGCTGCATCAGACTTGAAATCAACCTCACCGTTCTCGATTGATTCAAGAACTCTCTCAAGAGCGTCACCTACATATACAGATACGATTGCAGGAGGTGCCTCATTTGCACCAAGTCTGTGGTCGTTTCCTGCTGTTGCAACGGAAACTCTCATGAGATCCGCATACTCATCGATACCCTTGATGATGGCCATAAGGAAAAGAAGGAACTGTGTGTTCTTCTCAGGAGTCTTTCCGGGATCCAGAAGGTTCTCGCCCTCTGATGTCACCATGGACCAGTTGTTGTGCTTACCTGAACCGTTGATACCCTCAAATGGCTTTTCATGTAAGAGACATGCGAAGTTATGCTTGTCAGCTACCTTCTTCATGATCTCCATGGTGAGCTGGTTGTGATCAACAGCGATATTGGCAGTCTCAAATACCGGAGCAAGCTCATGCTGTGAAGGAGCTACCTCATTGTGCTTTGTCTTTGCAGGGATTCCAAGCTTCCAGAGCTCTTCATCAAGGTCATGCATGAATGCGGATACCTTTGGCTTGAGAACACCGAAGTAGTGATCCTCCATCTCCTGTCCCTTAGGAGCGCTGGCACCGAGAAGTGTACGTCCTGTAAGAAGAAGGTCCAGTCTGTCCTTGTAAAGATCCTTATCGATAAGGAAGTACTCCTGCTCTGAACCTACGGTCGTGTCAACTCGTGTAACACCTGTCTTTCCGAGTACATGAAGGAGCTTGGTTGCTGATTCGCTGAGTGTCTCCATGGAACGAAGAAGCGGAGTCTTCTTATCCAGAGCCTCGCCTGTGTATGAGCAGAAGGCTGTAGGAATGTAAAGTGTTCCATCCTTGATAAATGCAGGTGATGATGGATCCCATGCAGTATAGCCTCTTGCCTCGAATGTTGCACGGAGACCGCCTGAAGGGAATGATGAAGCATCAGGCTCACCCTTTACCAGCTCCTTTCCGGAGAACTCCATGAGCACGCCGCCATCTGCTGTCGGAGTTATAAAGCTGTCGTGCTTCTCAGCTGTAAGACCTGTCATAGGCTGGAACCAGTGAGTATAATGTGTTGCTCCCTTCTCCAGTGCCCACTCCTTCATGGTTGCGGCTACTGTATTGGCAACGTCTATCTCAAGATGTGATCCGTTCTGGATGGTCTTGTGAACAGCCTTATAGATGTCCTTCGGAAGTCTTTCTCTCATGATCTTGTCACTAAAAACAAGGCTTCCATAAATTTCAGAAATAGTAGATGTACTCATAACTTTCCTCCTTCATACTTCTTGCTTTTATATCTTGATAAAAGTGCAGATTGCCAAGTGTCCAGCACTCCTTCAACTGCATATATAAACAGGGGACAATGGCGCAGAATCCAAAATAGATCCGGAACGCCATTGTCCCCTGTTTTTACTGTATTGATTATAAATTTTATATGGATAGGATATTTGTGCTCCTATCTCTTTAAATCTTATTTATTCGTGACGATTCGTCCGCTCTCGCGGATCACCTTCACTGCCACTTCCCTTCTGGTGACGGAGGTATTCATGGCCTGCCGCTCCAGATATTTGTGGGCTTCCGCCTCAGTCATACCCTCTTTTTCGATGAGCAGGCACTTTGCCCTGCTTACATAACGCTCATCCTCCAGCTTCCTCTGAAGCTTCTGATTCTCATTCATGAGATTCTGCATCTTCCGGCCCATGACCAGAAGCAGGCGGATAGTCGCCGAAAAAGATGTGGGGCTCATGGGCATCGCCAGTATCATGATGCCTGAATCTCCGGCACGATACAGTGCCTGCTGGTACACATCCTTGCTGACCAGAAGCAAAATGCTCATGGCCGGGTACTTGGAAGCGAGATCCATCGCAGATTGAAGTCCAAACTCATCCGGAAGAGGTGTATGGATGATAAGCAGTTCGAATTTTTCCTCTGCAAGTTTCTGCTTGACTTTAGTCATGGAAGGCTGAAATGACATTTTGCCAAATCCGGAAGGCAGTATCCCCTTGATCTGGCCAGCTATCTTTTCGGCAGCAGCCGCAATCATCACGCTGCTCCCTTGCTCCGCTCTCTCCATGTTTATCTCCCTAAAACGGTACTTTTGCAGTACCAGATATCCTCAAAAAACCAGTTCATACGCCCGGCATGCGCCGGACTTCTCATTCTCCGAAATAACTTTCGGAAATTTTTTCATCCTACAGTTCTTCTCCTGAGTAAGCTGCAAGATAACCCTCCGGAAGAAGCATCTTCACAAAGTCTGAACCCTTTGCGTAAGCGATGGCCTCATCAAGTGACTGTGGAAGTCTCTTGAGTCCGTCGGTAATCGTAGTATCCGCCTTGAAAAGATTCACATCCAGCGGCTCCATAGGCTGAAGATGTCTGTCTATGCCGTCGATTCCGGCATAGATAAGAAGTGTGAATGCCAGATACGGATTGGCTGTCGGATCCGGTGAACGAAGCTCGATCCTTCTGAGATCCGATCTTGTTGCCGGAATACGTATAAGCTGTGAACGGTTCTGTTCAGACCAGCTTACAAACTTTGGCGCCTTCATGTCACCAAGTCGCTCATAGCTCTCTCTGGTAGGATTCAGGAACAGTGATATCTCTCTGATATGCTCGAGGATACCTGCCATGAACTGATCCGTATAATCCTTTCCATCCGAAGCCTCTACAGAAATATTTATATGCATTCCGTTTCCCGGCTGATTCGGAATCGGCTTAGGACTGAAATCAGCCCACACACCGTCTGAATTTGCTATGGATTTAACCACCCACTTGAAGGTGGAAGCATTGTCCGCAGCAACCAGCGGATCTGCATAACGGAAATCAACCTCGTTCTGTCCCGGTCCCATCTCATGATGACTGGACTCAGGTCTGATGCCCATATCCACAAGGGCAAGGCTAATGTCTCTTCTTATATTCTCACCGTGATCCTCGGGAGCGATATCCATGTAACCGGCCGTATCCTGAGGGATCATGGTACGGTTTCCGTTTTCATCAAGCTTGAAGATATAGAACTCAACCTCTGTTCCGAAATTTACCTTAATACCCTTATCGGAAGCGAACTCAACAGCCTTCTTCAGAAGCCAGCGGCTGTCTCGCTGAAACAGACTTCCGTCTGGATACTCTATATCGCAGAACATCTTTGCAACTCTGCCGTCGAGAGGTCTCCATGGAACTATGGACATGGTGGTCGGATCCGGTCTCAGGAAAAGATCTGAGTGAACCTCAGCACCAAAGCCTGCCACTGAACTGGCGTCAATGCTTACACCTTCTGTAAATGCACGCTTAAGCTCATCCGGCATGATTGCTATATTCTTCTGTACGCCAAATACATCAAAGAATGCGAGTCTTATAAATTTGACGTTTTCCTCTTCAACAAACTCGAGGACGTCTTCGTACGAATTCATTTCTTCCACCTCTAATTTTTCATAGGTCGTAAATATTGTATTACTTAAATTCATCTTAGTAAACTCGCTTTATTAATTGTAATGTGTTATGAAAAATTTTAAGTGCCGAAGGTGCGAAGAGCCTCGATATCGACTTCCGGCACTCATGTGATCAATATACACTGTTATGTTATGTCTCAAAGTCCCGAAACGAATTTCTCAAATCGCTCCATGGCTTCCTTTGTATTCTCGTGAGTTGAGAATGCTGTCAGACGGAAGAACTTCTCTCCTGACTTTCCGAAGCCTTCTCCCGGTGTTCCCACCACATAAGCCTCCTTCAGAAGCCTGTCGAAAAAGCTCCAGCTGTCCATATCACCCGGGCACTTGAGCCAGATATACGGTGAATTCTTTCCGCCGGTATAGTAAATATGAAGCTTATCCATGGTATCTGTGATGATCTTTGCGTTCTCACGATAATACCTGATGTTCTCCTCTATCTCCTTCTCGCCTTCCTCAGTAAATACCGCCTCGGCACCTCTCTGAGTGATATAGCTTACGCCATTGAACTTTGTAGTCTGGCGGCGAAGCCACATCTTGTTGAGCTTTCCTCCGTCTCTCTCGAGATCCTCCGGAACCACTGTGTATCCGCATCTTGTTCCTGTAAAACCGGCCTTCTTTGAAAGGCTGCAGAACTCGATGGCTACATCTTTTGCTCCAGGTATCTCATATATGCTGTGAGGATAGTCACCTGTGACGAAACATTCATATGCAGCATCAAACAGGATGATGGAACCGTTCTCCTTCGCGAACTCTACCCACTTTTTAAGAGCCTCTCTGTCATATACAGCTCCTGTAGGATTGTTCGGACTGCAGAGATAAATGATGTCAGCCTTGTATTCCGGTGAGGGCATCGGTAAAAATCCATTCTCTTCAGAAGACATGGCGAAAATAGTCTTTCGACCTGCCATCATGTTGGTATCTACATATACAGGATAAACCGGATCGGTTACCAGTACGGTATTGTCCTCGCTGAACAGATCCAAAATGTTTCCGAGATCTGACTTGGCTCCGTCAGAAATGAAGATCTCATCAGACTTAAGCTCTACACCGAACTTTGTGTAGTACTTGCGGATAGCTTCCTTAAGAAAGTCATAACCCTGTTCAGGCCCGTATCCTCTGAATGTCTCTGCCTCTCCCATTTCTTTTGCAGCAGTGACCATTGCATCTACTACTGACTTGGGAAGGGGTCTGGTTACATCACCTATTCCCATACGGATAAGTTTATTTGATACTTCAGGATTCTCAGACTGCCACACACGTATGCGTCTCGCAATCTCAGAAAAAAGATAGCTTTCATTAAGCTTCAGATAATTTTGATTGATCTTTGCAGACATTTTTATACTCCCCAGTATTATTGCATAAGTCCTGTACCACATAGTGCGAAGCCATGCGTAGGACTTATAAGCTGCGTAAAACGACGAAAGGACAACATACCCCCGGTTTAAACCCGGACGCCGTTGTCCTTTGCGTTTCATTATACGGACAGATAATTGGATGTCAAGAAAATTTACCGCAGTAAAAAATCAAATAATTTCATGTCAGATATTCCATGGTCCCACATAAATAAAACTCTTCCTCTAATTAATGAGTTCCTGTTTCACCATCAGTCCGGGGATATAATTCAAAATTTTATATTGACAATCCTTTTCTGCCGCGCAATAATCATGAACCATAAAGACGGCAAAGGAGTCGGTTTTCAACCCGGGTTCTTTGCCGTCTTTTGTTGTTTACAATTATTTTTTCGGGAGTATTAGTATGTGTAGTATCATTGGATTCTGTGACAAGCGCGCGCAGTTCGAAGTCGTAAAGACAGCGCTCTTAAAAACTGTATCAAGAGGACCTGACGCAACAAGGATAGTTGACACAGGTAACGGTTACCTCGGTTTCAATCGTCTTTCCATAATGGGGCTTAATGAAGCCGGAATGCAGCCTTTCAATCTTGACAGTTCATGGGTAGTCTGCAACGGTGAGATCTACGGCTTCCGTTCCATGAAGGAGCGCCTTTCAACACAGGGTTATACATTTAAATCCGATTCAGATTGTGAGATTCTTCTCCCTCTTTATAAAGAATACGGAACAGACATGTTCAGAATGCTCGATGCTGAATATGCTCTCATCATATATGACGCAGAAACCGGGTCTTACATAGCAGCCAGGGATCCTTTCGGAATCCGTCCGCTCTATTATGGAAAGACTGATGACGGAATCATGACCTTCGCCTCAGAGCCAAAGAACCTTGTGGGTCTTTGCCATGAGATCAAGCCATTCCCGCCCGGACATTACTATAAGGATGGTGAGTTCCACTGCTATCATGATATTTCCAGAGTAAATAAATACAACAAGCGCGATGACCTCGAGGCTATCAGCACTCACATCCATGACCTTCTCGTAAAGGGCGTGGAGAAGCGCCTTGATGCTGACGCTCCTGTAGGTTTCCTCCTCTCCGGCGGTCTCGATTCATCTCTCGTTTGTGCCATTTCTGCAAAGCTTCTTAACAAGCCTATAGAGACCTATGCCATCGGTATGGACATCGATGCCATCGACCTTAAGTATGCAAGAGAAGTTGCCGACTTCATCGGTTCAAACCACCACGAAGTCATAATTAACAAAGATGATGTTGTCAATGCTATCGAGCCGGTCATCGCAGCACTTGGAACCTACGACATCACAACCGTACGTGCCTCTATCGGTATGTACCTTTTATGCAAGGCAATTCACGAGCAGTCAGATATCAGAGTGCTTCTTACAGGTGAGATCTCCGATGAGATCTTCGGTTACAAGTACACAGACTTCGCTCCTTCTGCAGAGGAATTCCAGAAGGAAGCCGAGAAGCGTGTCCGCGAGCTCCATATGTACGACGTTCTTCGTGCAGACCGCTGCATAAGCGTAAACTCTCTCGAGGCAAGAGTCCCATTCGGTGACCTTGATTTCGTTGATTACGTAATGCATATCGATCCTGAGAAGAAGCTCAACAAATACAACAAGGGTAAATATCTCCTTCGTCACGCCTTCGAGAAGGATCACATCCTTCCGGAAAGCATCCTCATGCGTGAAAAGGCTGCATTCTCAGACGCAGTTGGTCACTCATTAAAGGATGACATCGCAGAATTCGCCGAGGCACATTACACTGATGAAGAGTTCAAGGAGAAATGTGCTCAGTATACTCATGCCACACCGTTCACCAAGGAATCTCTTCTCTTCAGAGAGATCTTTGAGAAATACTATCCGGGTCAGTCAGAAATGGTCGTTGATTTCTGGATGCCTAACAAGACATGGCCGGGATGCAATGTAAACGATCCGTCAGCTCGAGTACTTTCAAACTACGGAGACTCCGGAAAATAATTTCCGGTCTCAACGGATATGTTCCGCACTCACCTATATTGATACCTTTTTTCTGTTTTTTGGAACTATCCGGTTTTTCAAAAGCCCCGGTGGCTCCCTCGAATCAAAATCGAGGGTAATAACGAAGTTTACGGCTACAGCCGATAAACTTATACTCCCTATAAGCAAAAGCTCCACCTCATTATGAGACGGAGCTTTTGCTTTTCTTATGTTTTCAATCTTTCTTTGCATCCATCAGAGCCCAGTAGGTATACTTTCCTTCTTTATAGGTCTTGAACACACCTGTTACACAGATATCCTCTCCCTCTTCCGGGTAGTCCTCAGGAAATGTATAGTCATCTGTAAGCATGAACTCTACTCCCTGTGAGCAGCAGGCCGTTGCATCCTGAATGATGCAGGCATAATGATCTCTGTTCTTTTCATCATCATGATATATTGTAAAGCTTCCATTCATCCTTACAGTCTTCCCTATGTAAGACATGGGATCCATCATCATGTTGTAGACCTCGGCAAAAACCATGGTACTGGACAGTGCTGTCAGATCCACATCTATACCATCGTTTTTTTCTGAAGCCTCCTCTGAAGCAAGCCCCTGATAGTATTCTAAATATGTCTGATCCTCTGATATCTCTTCATTTACACCGGATGATTCTTCCTTTGACTCTGATTCAGTCCCATTTCCCTTACTCGGGTCAATGTTATCCTTTTTCTTATCCTCTTCTGCCATTCCTGCTGCGAGAACGTCACTGACACCTTTGGTCTGATTTACATTCAGCCCCGTGGCAGCCGCATTATCACCGCATCCCGACAAGCTTGAAATCACCAGAACACAAAGGAATAATCCTATAATTCTTTTATATTTATCCATATATGTATATCTACACTTCCATTGAACATTCCTGATCTCATCGCACCATCCCGATCAGATAACAGACTCCGAAAGCAATCACATCCACCACCACTATAGTGGAACCCACAGGTGTTCCCGCAAGAATCGAAATGATGATCCCGAAGAAAGCACATATCACCGAAAGGACCGCTGAACAGATGGTGACCGCCTTAAAGCTCCGGAAAATGCGCATGGCTGACAGCGCCGGAAAAATGGACAGGGCCGATATCAGAAGTGAGCCTACGAGATTCATGGCAAGCACAATGATCACAGCTATCACCACCGCTATCAAAAGGTTGTAGCTGCCGGCATTTGTGCCTGTGGCCTTCGCGAAATTCTCATCAAAGGTAACCGCAAAGATCTTGTTGTAAAACAGCACGAAGATAACAACTACAGCTACGGACAGCACCGTACAGAGCCATACCTCTCTTTTTGTCAGGGTCAGTATGGAGGTGGATCCGAACAGGGTGCTGCACACATCCCCGGACAAATTTGAGGAGGTTGAAAATATATTCATAATGAGATATCCGAATGCCAATGCTCCTACCGAGATCATAGCGATAGCAGCATCACCCTTTATCTTCGCATCCTGTCCCGTCCGAAGTAGCATAATGGCGCTTATTATGGTGACAGGCAGAACCAGAAGCATCTGATTCGTCAGATTAAAAACACTGGCGATGGCTATAGCTCCAAACGCCACATGAGACAATCCGTCTCCTATGAAGGAAAATCTCTTAAGTACCAGAGTTACCCCTAAAAGAGCCGAGCACAGTGCGATCAGGACTCCAACTATTACCGCATATCTCACAAAAGGATAATGCATATACATCGAAAGCTTCTCTAACATTATGCCGCACCGCCTTTCTGTTTCATCATGAATCTTCTTCCGGCATTACTCTTCAGGTAATCGTTCCTGGTGCCGTAGAACACTTCGTCCCCGATATGAAGAATGTGACTTGCATACCGCAATGCAGCCGAAATGTCATGGGATATCATGATCACCGTGATACCCTCAGCATTAAGTCCGGCGATAAGTTCATACATCTCCGCAGTGACTTTAGGGTCGAGCCCCGATACCGGCTCGTCAAGAAGCAGTATCTTCCTGGTGGCGCACAGTGCTCTCGCAAGAAGAACTCTCTGCTGCTGTCCGCCGGACAATTCGCGATAACAACGATTCCTTAGATCTGTGATACTCATTCTTTCCATATTTTCTTCCGCAAGACGCTTCTCTTCCCTTGTATAAAAAGGTCTGAGACCGCAGCGACTCTGACATCCCGAAAGAACGATCTCCCACACAGATGCCGGAAAATCCTTCTGGACCACAGTCTGCTGCGGAAGATAACCTATCTCATTTTTTCTCAATCCATCACCGGTCAGGATCTGACCGCTGACAGGCTCCTGAAGATGGAGCAATGTTTTCATCAGTGTGCTTTTGCCGGAACCGTTCTCTCCTACGATGCAAAGATAATCGCCCATATTTACAGAGAAATTCAGATTCTCAACAATAGCGCGTGAATCATAACCCAGGGCCAGATTCTGAACAGTAATTAATGCCATAAATTCTCCTTTATTCCTATGTCTGAGACTTTCAAACCCATCCTTTAAATGTCTGTTCCCTACTCTCAGTCCGAAGACCTTCCTTTAATCCAGTGCTTCCTTCAGTACTGAAAGATTGTTTTCCATTACAGAGAGATACGTCGTTCCATTCTTCACATCTTCTCCTGTTGTTGCCTGCATGGAATCCAGCGTAAGTATCTTCTGATTTTTCGCACCGGTATTCTGAACTATAGTTTCTGCGATACGATGATCCGGTCCCTCTATGGTCATGACAGCAGGAAGAGAAAGCTCATCCACCTTCTTTGAGAGGAAGGAAACAGTCTCAAAGCTTGCCTCGGTCTCTGCAGAACAGCCTACAAAAGCGGCAAAATAATCGAGTCCGTAATCATCAACCATATATCGGAACGGGAAACGATCTCCGAACAAAAGTGTGCGGACGGAAGCCCCGTCAACTGCAGCCTGATAATCCGCATCAAGCGCCTGAAGCTTTCCGATGTAGTCAGCTGCATTTTTCTTATAGGTCTCAGCATTGGCATGATCTATGGTCTGTAATCCCTCTGAGATCTTCTGTGTCAATGTCTCTGCATTTCTAAGTGAGAGCCACACGTGCTCGTCGTATTCGATCTCACCTTCTTCGTGATGATGGTCGTGATCTTCCGGCTCATGTCCTTCATGATGCTCACCTTCTGATTCATGCCCATCATGATGCTCTTCTTCATTCTCATGGTCATGCTTTTCTTCAGCATTTTCATGATCATGATCTTCTTCATCATGGTCATGCTCTTCCTCCTGCATGCCTTCCACTACTTCTTCCTCCTTGACGGAATCTCCGAGGCAGTCCAGAAGATTTATGACCACCATGTCTTTGTTCACGGCTTCCTTGAGGGCATCAGCTACCCACTCGTCCGATTCACCGCCCACATATACAAACATGTCGCAGGAGGATATCTTTATGATGTCATCCGCCGTAGGCTGGAAACTATGGAGATCCACGCCCTTGTCGATAAGCATGGTAACTTCAGCATCAGCCGGATTCTCACCGAGGACATTCTTTACCCAGTCATACTCAGGGAAAATGGTTGTAACGATCTCTACTTTGTCATTACCTGACTCAGGCTTGACCTCGACACTGTTAAAACCACACGCAGAAACAGAGGCTCCCATCAAAACGGCAGCCATAGTAAGAGAAATAAATCTTTTCACGATATAAAACCTCCAGATATATTCAATTTTTGATACACAAAAAAGGGTGAACCATCTTTTTCACCTGTACCGGTACGGCGAATTTCAGAATTTTACCGAAAAGAATATAGTCCGCCCATATGGAGGTTTTTTTAATTATTTAAACGGATTTTTCTTGAGACGAGGGTTTCCGCAGTTAATGAAGCCGTAACAGGAAACGCCGCTAAAAGAATAAAAATGAATGGAGCGATAGAGTCTGTATGCAAATCTATCCCGCCGCCAACCTGACGAAGGGTATTCTCACACTGATTGATGCATGCACAAATCGGACACTCTTCGCCTGTACAGTCATGAACGGACTCTGAAGCTATGACAGAAGCAGAAAACAGCACGATAAAAAGCATCATGAATCCCATGATGCCGGCAGCTATTCTTTTTGAATCTGTCATTCTAAACATCGCAGCTTCCTCCATTGAAAAATATAAATACCATTTTTTATGTTCATTTGTCAATCAATTTGCAAGTTATTTTCAAATTATAACCTTATCGCCGCATCTCACAGCTTTGCTGTTCGATTTCGCACGGCCTTATCGCAAAAAAAGACGCAGTCATCAACGACTGCGTCTTCAGGTTTATTAAATTCTTATACAATGAATATTGAAAAATCGACCGCACACTGCATGGATCATCACTTTTTAGCCTTTTTCTCCTCAGGAGTCTCTTCTGGCTTTTTCTCTTCAGCCTTCACATCCTCCTTTGACTCTTCCTCAGCCTTCTTCTCGGTCTCTGCTTCAGCTTCCTTCACAGCCTCTCCATCATCAACCTTCTCAGCTTCAGCTGCAGTTTCCTCAGAAACCTCTGATGCAGGCTTCTCATCCTCCACAGTGTAGAACTCGATCTCTACCTCATCATCGGATACTACATCCTCGTCACAGATATCGAGATCTTCGTCGTCTTCATCATCCTGCTCTCCCAACTTCTCATTGAGAACATCCTTTACTGTTCTGTAGGCATCCTTACCGGCATCAACACAAAGATTCTTTGTATCAATCGCCAGATTCTTGGCAGCATATCCCAGATCCTTTGCTGCAGCCTTTATCTCATCCTTTGCCTGACCGTTCTTAAGTGTAGTATATGATCTCTTGGCAGTATCCTTAACTTCCTGAGCAGAATCAAGAACATCTGTAAAGTCCTTGTCAACCTCCTCAGAAAACTTCTGATACTTGTAAAGATAAGATACCACTGCTGCAACTCCGCCAACAAGTGCAGCCAATCCTAACAGACTACCAAAACCTTTTTTTCTAGCCATATATGTATCCTCCATCCTGGGCAGACACGCCCTTTTAATACTTTATCGAAATATTCAGATATGACTCCATCATATATTTTTCATGGTTCATATTCAATATAAATTATACATGATGCTACTCACAAATAACAAATTATTCTTTTATTTCTGATTGACAATTTATTTTTCCATCTTTAAAATGTCAAAAACAGGTTAGGGGATACTAACCAGAATTAGGCATCTCTAACCGCTCTAACATATCTTTCTTTATCACATGGAGGAACATGAAAAAAATAGCTATATACGGAAAAGGCGGTATCGGCAAATCCACCACCACTTCCAATCTGTCTGCCGCACTCTCAGAGATGGGTCTCAAAGTCATGCAGATCGGCTGTGACCCAAAGGCAGACTCCACCAAAAATCTCATGGGTGGAAAACGGATCCCCACTGTTCTCGATCAGATCTCAAAAAAAGGTGATGACCTCACCCTTGAAGATATAACCTTCACCGGATACGGAAACATAATCTGCGTTGAATCCGGCGGTCCTACTCCCGGAATCGGCTGTGCCGGAAGAGGCATTATAACAGCCTTCGAAAAGCTTGAGGAGCTTCACGCCTACGATGTTTATGACCCAGACATAGTTCTTTACGACGTTTTAGGCGATGTGGTATGCGGCGGTTTTGCCATGCCCATAAGAGGCGGATATGCCGATCAGGTCATCATAGTTACTTCCGGTGAGATGATGGCGCTTTTTGCAGCCGACAACATCTCCCACGCTATCCGTAACTTCGGAAAACGCGGTTATGCCCGGCTGGCAGGTTATATACAGAATTCACGAAACGTGGAAAACGAAGATTCCATCGTCTCACAGGCTGCGTCAGAAAATGACACGGAGGTCCTCTATATAGTTCCACGTGACGGAGCGGTCCAGCTTGCGGAAAGCGAAGGAAAAACCGTAATAGAAGCTCTTCCTAAAAGCGAAATGGCTGAACGCTACAGACAGCTGGCCAGAAAGGTCATGGAGGTGACAGATGCAGTGCTTGTGTAAAGGCGGTCTACATTATGATGCACCAAGTAAGGGTGACTACGGAATATGCCGCATGGGGCTCATGGTCCCTGAAAGCATAGAGCTTTTTGTGGGACCTTCTGCCTGTGGAAGACACGGGGCGCTGGGAGCCATAAAAAACGGTTACAAAGACAGGATCTTTTATCTTTACCTTAGTCAGAGCGATATAGTCAGCGGCTACGACGACCTCATAGGTGATGCTGTGGCAGAGGTCCTTGCTACTCTCGAAAAAAAGCCGAAAGTCATCGTCATGATATTCACCTGTCTCGACGATCTCATCGGAACAGATCACGAAGCCCTGAAGGAAGCATTGAGCGACAGGTTCCCCGGCATAGTTTTCCAGTCATCCCATATGAATCCCATAAAAACAGATACCTCTGAGCCACCTGCTCAGGCGATTCAGAGAGATATTTACAGAACCATAGCTACAGACTTCGAGAACAGGGGTATAAACCCGGCAGATATAGAAAAGGATGCTTATGTCAATATCCTGGGCGCTTATGAACCGCTTCCCGAAAGCTGTGAGCTTAACCGGATCGCTCCTTTAAAGCATGTGACCGGCTACTCCTCTTTTTCGGACTTTACAGCTATGGCATCCTCTCGTCTCAATCTGATACTCACCCCCCTAGGCAGGCTCGCCGCAAAGGATATGGAAAAGAATTTTCATATCCCCTATCTCGAAGTGCCTGTAAGCTTCGACCCGGATGAAATTTCCGAAAGCTATAAAGCGATAGCACAGGCTCTCGGCTTGGAAACTGTCCCTGATCTTGAAGCTGACAGAAAAGCCGCGGAGATAGCTGTGGAACGAGCCAGAGCTCTGGTGGGCGACCTTCCCGTCATAGTGGACTCCTCTGCCACCTATCACCCCTTCGGTATGGCAAAGGCGCTCCTCAGTTTCGGTTTCAATGTTATCCGCGTGGAAGCTGAGGCTGTCATTAAAAGCGATGAAGACCATATGGAATGGATACGGGCTCATCATCCTGAGGTAGAGTTCTACAGACCCGATTCCTGCGAAGCGGTACTCTTCGATCACAGACTCACAGAGAGCCTCTCTATCGGAATACAGGCCGCATATATGGCAAAATCCCGTTATATCGCAGATATGTTCGCAGACCTTCAGATGTTCGGCTATGACGGAATCGTTTCACTTATGAGGCGAATCACAGAAGCTTATCAGAATCCCCGGGACCTGAAACAATTGATCAATGAATATGGATTGGTGATTTAAATGGCACAACTTTGTTTGTATTTACCGCCCTTCTCTCCGGATTATTCCGGTGCAGGGGCAATGTTATTTGACCTCGATGCTCTGACAGTCATGCATGACGCCGGAGGCTGTACAGGTAATTATACCGGTCACGATGAGCCCAGATGGTATGACTCAAAGGCTACCGTATTCTGCTCAGGCCTCCGCATGATAGATGCGATAATGGGAAATGACCAGAAACTTAAGGACAATGTCTACGCCGCAATAAAAACATTAAACCCTGAATTCGTGGCTCTGGTAGGAAGCCCTGTTCCCATGGTCATCGGTATGGACCTAAAGGGACTTGCGCATGAGATCGAATCAGAGACAGGGATCCCTGCCATCGGAATAGAAACCACCGGAACAGACTACTACGATGCAGGCGCCTTTAAGGCGGCTAAAGCCCTCCTTGATAAGTTTTGTCCATCGGAAAAGCAGGCGGACAGAACCGCAGCCGTGAGTCTGAACTCACAGATGACAAAACCGGATACAGAGAATCTGACAGCCAAATCCACAGCCGTGAGTCCTGAAATACAGACAACACCCCAGGCTGCTACATATAATAGTGAACTTTCCGACACACTTCTCTACAACATCCTGGGTGCAACTCCTCTCGATTACGAAAGACCTGAGGACCTCGACCACCTGCAGGATGTCTTGAACAGAAGCGGCTTTTCTCTGATCGCCCGCCCGGGTTACGGCTATAACCTTAGTCAGCTCAGAAATATGGGGCAGGCTCATGTAAATATCGCGGTTTCACATGCCGGATTCCTCACTGCTAAATACATGGAAAAGAAATACGGCATACCCTATCTCTGCGGCGTTCCATTGGGAGAAAAGAATCTTACTCTATATGCGGAAAGACTTAAGGAGGTGGCTTTAAGTAAGAAATCAGAAATGTTCTTCTCTGAACCATTTTCCGGTAATGGCGAAAAAAAGAACGCTCTCATAATCGGTGACCAGATCATAAGCGAATCCCTGAAACATTATTTTAGAGATCATTTCAATGTCACAGTCGGATGCATCTTCACCCCGGACAGGGACATCTCTTCCTCTTCCGTTCTTAACCTCAAGAATGAAAAGGAAATAAAAAAGGCTCTCTGTGATGAAAGGTACAGTGTTCTGATAGCCGATCCTCTGTTTGAAAAGCTTCTTCCGAAAAATCACAAAAAGCTTTTTCTGCCACTTCCTCAATATGCCGTTTCCGGTGATATCTACCACAAAGACGCTAAACCCTTTCTCGGGAAATATTTCGACGATATGCTTCGAAATTCCCCTTTATCTGACATTGCCGGTTCAAATTACCTCTCCTCTATTGCGAGCGGATTTTAAGACCGGCTTACTGAATCACAGAAAAAGTCCATTCAGGGTCATAAATCCCTGAATGGACTAAGTGTATCGAACATTCAAGCAGGTATTTAAGAATCGACTTAAACCTTCGATTCAAAACCATACAAGTTATAAGGAGAAAACAATGAAAAAAAATCTTTATTTAACCCTTGCTCTCGCCGGCATGCTGGCACTCACAGGATGCGGCAATGCCTCCAACGAAGTTCCTGAGGCCGGCTCCACATCTTCTGCAACAGAAACAGGTGAGGCTGCCTCTTCGGAAGCTGCATCAGAGAAACCATCTGATGAAAGTTCAGCTGATGTAAAAGACACTGCTGCTGATTCCGCAGATACTATTACCGTTACAGACATGAACGGCAGAGAGGTAACTGTTCCCAAGGATCCGGACAGCGTTGTTCTCACAGCTCTTCCGCTTCCCAGCATTTACGCCCTGACAGGTGCGCCTATAGAGAATCTGAAGGGAATACATCCGGGCTCAACAAGTGCCATAGCGAACAGCATCATGGGTTCCATGTACCCGGACCTCGTTGGAATCGCAGATAACTTCGTGGAAGGTCAGGACATAAATGTCGAGGAACTTCTGAAGATCGATCCTGACGTAGTCATCTACTGGGGAGAATATGAAAACCAGTATGAAGCATTAAAATCAGTGAACATCCCGGCTGTCGGCGTCTTTGGCGAAAAAGGCGGCAATGTTGTGGATACACTGAAAACATGGGTAGGCATCATGGGTCAGCTTTTCGGAACAACAGGAAACACTGACAAGGTAATCGATTATGCAAATGAGGCTCTCAAGGAGGTAGATGAAAAGGTTTCAACTCTCTCTGATAAGGAAAAGCCAAAGGTACTCTACCTTTATAATCACAGCAAAGAGCAGATCTCTGCATCCGGTTCAGGCTTCTACGGCGGCTTCTGGATCGATGCAGCCGGCGGCAACAATGTTGCTAAGGAGATCGAGAATTTCGGTGACGTAAACATGGAGCAGATCTATGAGTGGGATCCTGACATCATTATCCTGACCACATTTACAGAGACCATGCCTGATGATCTCTACAACAACAGTATCGAGGGACAGGACTGGTCACAGGTTTCTGCAGTAAAGAACGGCAAGGTCTACAAGGAGCCTCTTGGTGTTTACCGCTGGTATGTTCCATGCGGAGACACTCCTCTCATGGTTAAGTGGATGGCAAAGACTCTTCATCCTGAGCTCTTCGACTATGACATGATCGACGAGATAAAGAAGTATTACAAAGAGTTCTATGATTACGATGTAACTGACGAACAGGCTCAGGGCATACTTGATGCATCACCTGAGGCTGCCAAGGGAACAAGCTGGAACGCCACAAGATCGGGTAAGTAATAGGCATGAACAGAGATAAACGTTTTAGGCTTATCTTCTGTATGGCTGCAATTATCACACTTATAGTGATAATTGCAGCTTTGTGCATCGGAAGATACACCATATCCGCAGGAGATGTCATCATATATCTTATTTCCGGAAGGGAAAATGACCCCATGCTGAAAACTCTCATGTGGGGTGTCCGCATCCCGAGAGTCATCATTGCCTTCATCACAGGTGCCGGACTTTCAGTATCCGGTGTTGCTCTGCAGGCCATGTTCGGCAACCCTCTGGTGAGCACCCACGTTCTGGGTGTCTCCTATAGTGCCGGTTTCGGCGCAGCTTTAGGTATACTGCTGTTCTCCCACTTCGCCTATGTGGAGACCTTCTCCATGATATTCGGCTTCGTAGGAATGTGCCTCACCTACATCATCAGCAGAAAAAAGGACACAAACAGCACTCTGATGCTGGTCCTTTCAGGCATCATCGTAGGATCGGTTTTTGAAGCATTGACATCCTTCATAAAGTATATAGCCGACCCCGAGCAGAAGCTTCCATCCATCACATACTGGCTCATGGGAAGCATGGCAGGCTCATCCATGTCCAATGTGCTCTATGCCCTCCCTCTCATCGGCACTGCAGTGCTTCTTCTGTGGCTCATACGATGGAGGCTCAATGTCATCTCCCTTTCAGAGGATGAAGCTAAGTCACTTGGTATAAACCTGAAACAAACGAGACTTCTGGTAGTTATCGCAACCACAGTTATAGCCGCCACAGTGGTGTCCATGTGCGGAGTCATTTCCTTCGTCGGACTTGCCATACCACATCTCACACGTATGCTGGCTGGCAATGATCACAGGCAGCTCCTGCCCTTGAGCATACTGACAGGCGCCACCTACATGATCATCATAGACACCTGCGCCCGGAGTCTCACTGCAGCGGAAATTCCGCTTTCCATACTTACAGCACTGGTCGGAGCTCCTATTTTCGCACTTATGCTCCGCAGAACAGGAGGTGCCTGGAATGCTTAAAGCCAGAAATATCAGTTTTTCCTATAAAAAACATGGTCCCATGCTTTTTGAAGATCTCTCCTTCGATGTACCGAAGGGCTCAACTCTCGCCATACTTGGACCAAACGGCGCAGGAAAGACCACACTGCTCCGCTGTCTCATGCATTTTCTCACTTTAAAAGATGGTGATGTAACCATACAGGACATCCCCGTCTCCCGAATGAAGGAAAGAGAAATGTGGAACTATATAAGCTATGTCCCTCAGGCAAGAAAGCTCGTATTCGGATACAGCGCTCTCGATATGGTTGTCATGGGGCTTTCTCAGAATATAGGCATCGGAATGACTCCAACAAAGTCCGACTACGAAAAAGCATATAGGCTTCTTGAGCAGTTCGGCATATCCGATCTGGCAGAACAGTCCTGCAATACCCTGAGCGGAGGTCAGCTCCAGATGGTGCTTATCGCCAGAGCTCTCATCAAGGAGCCCGAACTCCTCATAATGGACGAACCGGAAACCGGTCTCGATATGAAAAATCAGATGATCGTTCTGGAAACCATAGAGGCTCTTTCTCGGAACAACCTTTCCATCATAATCAATACCCATTATCCGGACCACGCACTGAGATGTGCGGACAAAACTCTGCTTCTCGGGAAAAACAGCTATATTTTCGGGGATACTCCTGATGTTATCACAGAAAACAACATCCGGGATTTCTTCGGTGTCGAGGCTTATATCACAGAAGCTCACTGTCACGGAAGAAACTTCAAGGGTATAGTTCCCATGGAGCTTGTCAGGAAGGATCCTGATCCTCTCCACAGTGATGTGCCAACAGATATAGCTGTATAAAAACAGACTTCATATGCAATGAAGCCATCTGTTTCATCATTTTAAACCAGTCTGGCTTCGAGCATCTAAAAAGGTGACCACCTCTGAAATCGAGGTGATCACCTTTTCTATTGATATTTTTCTTGTTTAATACTTATGCCGGACAAGATTTCCTTTGAAAATCCGTGCCATCCGCCGGCGGCTCTGAGAAAATAATGATTATATCCGTGTTTCCTCAGATCAGTTCTGTGTCGGAAGCTTGAAAGAAGACTTCAGACCTACAACTCTGTTATATACAGGATGTCCCTCTGTGGAATCCTTGCTGTCCACGCAGAAGAAACCGTTACGTACAAACTGGAAGCTGTCATATGGCTTTACATCCATAAGCTCAGGCTCAACCATGCAGTTCGTAACTGTAGTAAGTGAGTTAGGGTTGAAGTTCAGTGTTCCGTCGTCGTTGAGCTTGCCCTTCTCTTCGTCTATAAGCTGCTCATAGAGACGTACTGTCACCTGACCTGCGGTAGGAGCATTGACCCAATGAATGGTTCCCTTTACCTTACGTCCCTCAAATCCTGAACCTGACTTGGTCTCAGGGTCATAAGTACAATGAACAACAGTAACATTGCCATCAGCATCAGTCTCATAGGACTCAGCCTTTACAAAATATGCAGACATGAGACGAACCTCATTACCTACGTAAAGTCTCTTATACTTCTTAGGAGGCTCGATCATGAAATCATCTCTCTCGATGTAAAGCTCTCTGGAGAAAGGAACCTCACGGCTTCCCAGCTCCTCGTTCTCAAGGTTGTTAGGAACTGTGAGCATCTCTGTCTGACCTTCCGGATAGTTATCGATAACGAGCTTGATAGGATCGATAACAGCCATCATACGCTTATCCTTAAGCTTCAGATCCTCTCTGATGCAGTACTCAAGAAGTGAGTAATCAGAGCTTGAATTTGCCTTCGAAATACCTGAAAGCTCAACAAACATGCGGATAGATGCAGGTGTATATCCACGTCTTCTGAGGGCTGCGATAGTTACGAGACGAGGATCGTCCCATCCGTCTACTACACCGTCCTCAACCAGTTTCTTGATATATCTCTTACCTGTTACAACGTTTGTGAGGTAAAGCTTCGCGAACTCGATCTGTCTTGGAGGATTCTCAAAATCACAATGCTGAACTACCCAGTCATAGAGAGGTCTGTGATCCTCAAACTCAAGAGTACAGATGGAATGTGTGATACCCTCGACAGCATCCTCGATAGGATGTGCGAAATCATACATAGGATAGATGCACCACTTGTCACCTGTGTTGTGATGATGCATGTGAGCTACACGGTAGATGATCGGATCTCTCATGTTGAGGTTAGGAGAAGCCATATCGATCTTCGCACGAAGTGTCAGAGTTCCGTCCTCATACTTTCCTGCCTTCATGTCGCGGAAAAGCTGAAGGTTCTCTTCGATACTTCTGTTACGGTTAGGAGACTCCTTACCCGGTGTAGTGAAATCACCTCTGAACTCTGTGATCTGCTCTGCTGTAAGATCATCAACGAAAGCAAGTCCCTTATTTATAAGAAGCTCTGCCTTCTCATACATGATGTCAAAGTAATCTGATGCAAAGTATACTCTGTTCTCGAACTCTGCGCCGAGCCACTCTACATCTCTCTTTATGGCATCTACGAACTCTGTCTTTTCCTTCATCGGATTTGTATCGTCAAAACGAAGGTTGAACTTTCCGCCGTACTCCTTTGCAAGTCCTGAATTCAGGATGATGGACTTGGCATGACCGATATGAAGATATCCGTTAGGCTCCGGAGGGAATCTTGTCTGCACGTGATCGTAAACGCCCTCTGCAAGATCCTTGTCTATCTCTCGCTCGATAAAATGCTTGGATTCCTGTGGCTTTGCCTCAAGTTCTCCATTTTCGTTTCTAATTTCCTCAGACATATAAGTCCTCCTCAAAACTAAAGCCAGATCGCTGAAACAAACCGCTCAGTCGATCTGGCGTTATACTTTAATATTTCATCGTAAATTTCCTAGATTTTACAACTTTTCTGATATAAGCGCAAGATATATCAACTCATATTTCGTTTATGCATTTCTCTTTCTTCCTGCATACGCATATGTCCGATATCGTGCATCTTGTTTATATCCTTTATCTCTGAATACTTTACCACTCCCAGTGACGGATAAAGCGTACAGTTATATCCGTTTACGTTGTGGATCTCGGATACGAGTCTCCTTACCTTTGCTGCAAAGGCATCCACTTCCCTAGGATTCATGAACTGCGTGAATGCCATGAAATCATCTCCAGAATAACGCACAAGTGTAGCTGTGGTGCCGAAACCGTTCGCCAGCTTCTTGCCGCAGGCATACAAAATCTCATCTCCGAAGGCGTGACCGTGCAGGTTCTTGAGTTCCTCAAAATTATCCAGAGAGAAAAATACCTCTACGAAATCCGTACCCCTTCTCTCATATTCATCCTTGTATGTTGCAGTGGCAGTCATCATACCGCGAATATTGAGTAGACCGGTAAGATTATCGGTTTCCTGAAGATCCACCTTTCTCGCTCTGTCCTGCTCTGTCTCGGTTATATCCTCAAAATATCCTACCAGTCCTATGATTCGTCCGTTGTCATAAACAGGCATCTTGGAGGCAAGTATATCTCTGATACTTCCATGGGCGATACAGTGTCCCTGCACTCTTCTCGTAACAGCACCTTCTCTCAGGACTCTGTACTCATCCTTCCTGTACGGCTCTGACACTATATGCCAGCCCATATCCTCATCAGTCTTACCGATGAAATCTGCAGGGGTCTTGAATCCATAGTAGTCCATAAACTTCTGGTTCGCACCAACGAAGCGGCGCTGCTTATCCTTCCAGAAGATCCCCAGATTCGAGTTCCTGTTCAGGTTATCCCACAGAAGATCCTTGGTAAGCTCCATACCGAGATCTCCTCTTACTGCATCGGTATAATTACGATAATACTCGGACCATGCATTGGCCTTGATTGAGTCTGCATTACGCACGAAAACAAGCGCCTGCTGCGGAGCCGTCATCAGCGCCAGGTATATCTTCCAGGTGTAGTCGCCATGAGGGGTCTTCGTTCTGATGTAAGCATTGATAAAACCTCGCTCAGACCCGTTGATCTTCTGTTCCAGGGTCTCAGCCTCGAAGAACTTGAGATAATGCTTACTGTCTTCGGCAAAAACGAACCTGTCGGCATGATCACTGGTGATGCCTTTGATACTTCCCTTTATGGCCTCCCCGTTCTCAGCGACTCCGTAAAGAACCTCAAAAGAATCCTCATCCAGATTCAGAAGATAAACTCCGTTATAAATGTCGTAGAGCTGCTTCCATTTCATATTGAGATTTCTTATCTTTTCAGCAGCTGCTTCATCACGCTCAATCGTATAAGCCACTTCTCCGGAATATGAATCTCCTGAAACGCCGCTTTCATTAGGAGTCTCTATAACTACTCCCTTGTTTTCCAGCTCTTCCATACACTGTGAAAGCGGCAGCGGCTTACCGAAGATATCGCCCTGAATCTTTTCGAATCCTATAGCCTTCAGGAAATCCAGCTCCTTTTCCGTCTCGACTCCTTCTGCCAGAGTCTGGATGCCTATGCCCTTCGCCATGGAAGCGACCGACTTTATGATGCTCACAGCCTTTTTCGTGAACTCACGGATGAAATCCACATCTATCTTGATACCGTAAAAATCATAGTCCGTCAGGACATTCAAAGAAGAGCGGCTTCCGAAGTCATCCACCCACAGCTGATAACCTGCATCACGGAACTTCTCTATACCCTCTCGCAGCTTCTCAGAGTCTCTGGCAAACGCAGACTCTGTTACTTCTACATTGATAAATTCCTTTGTTATCTCATATTTGGTTACGATAGAATCAACGACCTCGAAAATGTCGCATAATTCAAAATCCTTTTCAGACAGATTTATGGAGATAGGCACCACAGCCTTATCATTATTGAGTCTTTCACGAAGGAGCTTGCAGACTTCCATGACTGCAAAGCTGTCAAGATGGTGCACCACCCCATGCTTCTCCAGAACAGGCAGAAAATCATCAGGAATAAGCAGACCATACACCGGATCCTCCCACCTTGCGAGGGCTTCCAGACCGGAAAGTTTATCACTTTTCACGCGCATTATCGGCTGGTAAAATATCTTGATCCAGGAATTTGTGATGGCCTTTTCAACGTTGTTAACTATATACTCTTCAAACTCTAAACTGTTCATATCTCAACCTACATGTGTTCAAAAAACAGCCGAAAAACACAAATCTAATTACTTTGATTATATACTAAACACCAAAAAAAGAAAGCCCGGGACGAAAAATCGTCCACGGACCTTCTCTCAAGATCACTTATTCAAAAGATCGATCATTATATCCGGAAGGATACCGTCGTTCTCAGCCCAGATCCTGTTTATCTGCTCCTCTTCCACAGGTGAGGTTCCGAGACCGCACTCGATGGTAACTGAAGGGATATCCAGCTTCTGAACAGCCCAGTCCTTGAAGCCCGCAGCATCCTTAGGAGCCCAGGAATTGGAAATGCTGTAATTTGTATTGTTATGAACGATGGTAGCCAGATTGAAGCCCTCGTTCTTGTAGTTACCGCTGTCTCCGAAATACCAGTAGATAACTCTTCCCTGCGTGTGGTAGCTTATGGTTCTGTTCGGCATGATAGCTCTGGTGAGGTCTGCCAATGCCTTTGACTCCACCTCTGACTCCGCGGCAGAACCCTTGTAGTTCATGGAAGACGGATGATCGACCTTTGAAGCGGTCTCTTCCCAGTTGGCATCAAAGTTTCGGTTCAGGTTTACACCGTTAATGTTGTTCTTCCATGTGCGCACATAATTTCCCATGTCCTGAGCGCCGTCCATCTGGGCAATGCTCATTACGGACATCTTCGCGCCGTCGGTCTGAAGTGCTTCCACACCGCCCTGTACCAGAGTGATACCGTCAGGATCCACCATAGGAACGAAATGGATACAGGTGTTCTGAAGAAGATCCGCAACATTGCATCCGCTATAGACAGTTCCCTGCTTCTGCATCTCCAGAAGTGATGCTATCTCTCTCATCACCACCTGACAGGTGATGTACTCTCTGGCATGTATTCCCGCATGAACCAGAACCTTGTGCTTAGCCATAGGATTTCCAACCACAACATGATAGAGGGCACGGTTATCCGCTGTAGTGGCGATGCTGTCCAGCATCATACCGGGATAGTTTGCCTTGAGTACACTTAAGTCAGACACCATGTTCTCATAAGTATATGTAGCCACATTGTTGAAATGGTAGCCTGCAGGAAGCGGCAATGTCTCTCCATATCCGCTGTCAGATGAATCAGCTGCTGCGCCTGATGACGCCGATGTTACCACGGCACCACCTGCCATAGGTCCGAATTCAGAAGTTGTATTCATAACATTAACAGCCCCTCCCACTGAAGGTCCAAACTCTGAAGCGGCATTAACCGCACTTCCTGTTGAAGCTGTATTTACCGAAACCTGAGATGTCGTCGTTTCGGAAGCCGCCTGTGTTTCGGTTGAATCAACTATAGCCGCAGTCTCGATCTGCTCTGATGAAACTGACTGCGAATCTGCCCCTGCAGAAGCATTGGCAGGCTCGGAAGCTACGATGACGCTGACTGAATTCTCCTCAGCCAGAGCGCTCATGCATATATTTGTACTGATCACTGCTGCCGCAGCGATGGCAAAAAGTCTTTTATGTTTCATATCTACCTCTTAAATATGTGACGTGCGTGTCTCTGTATCGAGCCAATCTAAAATAGGAAAAGTCATCTGTGTGGCTCCTGACACCTGAGCCATTATATCCAATGACTCCCGACATGTGAATGAACAATTTAATTACAATTCACTTTCCACGTGTTTTGACCGGTCTGTCCCGATGTAGTAAAATGTCGGTGAATTAATACGGCTTTAGTATATCCTATTTTTAAATTTGGTTATTGACATGAATTTGAAGGTTTTTATAAGAAAATATAAACTATATTTCATCGCACTTATTTTTGATCTCATGGCTCTCACGGCAAGCTGTCTCGCCGCAGGAACTCCTTTTTTTGCCAATGTCTATTCCCACACCATCTACCGCTTCGGAAGTCTTCTGATAAGCAGAATCACAGGACTTCTGCCCTTTTCGCTGGTGGAGATACTTCTGTATGCATTGCTCGTTTTTATCCCGGTGGATCTTGTTTTTCAGATCGTTTCAGGAATAAGACGTCTGACTGTATTTATCGGTCATCTGTTTCTGATCCTGTCACTGCTTTTCACGCTTTATGTATTTAACTGTGGCATCAATTACCGAAGAGCCAGCTTCTCTGCCGAAGCCGGATTAAGTTCAGTTTCACCTGATCTCAACGAGGAAACTCTTACGAAGCTTTGCGAATATCTGGTAGACAATATAAACAGATCAGAATCCGCACTATATTCCGGTAATGACTCAGCTGCACTTTCCGTGTCCAATGTCTCCGGCGAAGTTTCTCCGGAACACACCTCTTCTGATACGACTGTTTTACCTGTCAGACTGTACAATGGAGCTGTTCTCGGTGAAAACCGGTTCTCGAAAAAGCCTTCCCTGCCCTATCTTTGGAATACCGGAAAGGCAGGTCAGGCTGCAATGGAAAAGATCGGTGCAAAATTCCCCAGACTTTCGGGGCATTACCCTTTCCCCAAGCCTCTTATAAATTCATGGATACTTAGCATACAGCAGGTAACAGGTGTGTACTCACCTTTTACAATTGAAGCAAACTACAATCGCGACATACCATATTACGATATTCCCTTCACCGTATGCCATGAGCTGTCACATCTTCGCGGCTATATGCAGGAAGAAGAGGCGAATTTCATTGCCATACTTGCGACCATCGGTTCAGAGGATGCTTATTTCAATTATTCAGGTTACGTTTCCGCATGGGTCTATGCGGGCAATGCTCTCGCAAAGGCAGATCCTGAAAAATTCGTAGAACTCTACAGCCGGATAAACAGCTACACCCGTCAGGATATGCAGTACAACAATGAATTCTGGGACCGGTATGAAACAAAAATTGCGGAAACTCAGGAAAAGCTGAACGACGCATATCTCAAGTACAACGGACAGTCAACCGGAGTCCTAAGCTACGGACATGTGGTTGACCTGATGGTGGTCTACTATAACGAAAACGGGACACTGGGCTACTGAGGATGTAATTCCCCAATATGCATCCTCAGTGCCCGGACCGCTGTATAATATTTTCTCATACATATCAGTAATTTGATCTCAGCATCATCTCTCTTCCAGAAAATGAAGGAATTTAACCGAAAGCTCCTTCCTCTCCGAAACGACCGGAACTCCGAAAACCGGAACTGTCCTGCTGAAAAATCCGCCATCTGCTATCTTTGGTGCATCTGTGACGATGATTCCTACAGGAATCGGGTCTTCCATCTTTTCAGGATCAGGAACTGTAAAAGCTTCTCTTGAAACAACATCCGGTTCACCCATGAGCTCTGCAGCGAACTGCGCCATCTCACCGAGAGTCTCCTCTGAAGAATCGCTGCTCTCAGCTGTTATGTCGCTTCTATTTTCCCCGGCGACATCATTTACAGCTTCCGGATCTCCTGTCTCACGACTCTTATCTCCGTTTTTTATGGCTCCGGCATCGGCTCCGGTTTTCGGCTCCGAAACTTCAGCTCCGCTTTCTGCCGCCATAACACTTTCTGTCTGATCCGCGTCAAGATTTTTCAGCTTCTCCTGAATCGCTCCGTCGATGTAGTAAATGCGGTTCCCGGATCTGTATTTCTCAAACTCATCGTCGTTCAGAACTTCTCTTAGGTCAGTGAATGCTCCATTCAGCCCATAATATGTGAAAACACCCGGATCTATGACCATGGCATCCAGATCATGAGATGCAAAAAGAGCAGTGATCTTCGCATTCTGAGCCATGGAGTACTGGCTGTTGACATTGGGATTGAAGGAAGCCGTGGTGTCGATGACTACCTTTTCGCTTCCATCGTTCACTTCCGCAAATGCCGCGAACCGGGATTCAAGCTCTTCCTCACTCATGGATACCTCCGGGCCGGAAGCATTGAGCATCATGCAGTAAAACGCCAGAGGTTTGTTGTTTAGGAATGTGGTCACAACATAATAGATAAGTGAGACTGCCACCACAAATGCGATAATATAGAATTTATAGTAATCAAATATGTACTGAGCTTTCTGCCCGAAGCTCATCCTGCTGAGTTTTTCTTTCTCATTTCTGAATTCATTTTTCAATTTTTCGCTCATATATGTCCTGCCTCAATTTTCACCAAGAATATCTGTCTGATATTCTCTGTTTTATATCTATCAAAAATCACTCTGTATCCAATGGATCTTAACCCGAAAAAATTTTATCCTGTTAAAATCACTCACTTGTTACTTTTGTTTAATAATCAGGTGATATCTTATCAGAAAGCTATCAAAATATCCACTTTACGGACTGAAGGTTTTGATATACATTCTACTTGAGAAGGATCGATGTGACCGCTCCTATGATATCCGATTTGTTCCGGGTTTATGGAACTGCCTATCTGATTTTTCTTGTACAATACAATTTATTTTTAAGCAGAGTAGACGCTCGAGCGTATAGTGCCTTCCGAACGGGGAGTTTGTCGGAGGGACGAAACCTTTTTCAGGTGCGGTTCGGTCGTCGCATCCCGCTGCAGTGAAGGACGAGCTAAACCTTCTTTGTAGTCAGGGACTGCAAAGGAGGTTTTATTATGTCAAAGTTCTCAACGAGAATGATCGTAACCCTTTCAGTTCTTGTCGCTCTTCAGGTCGTACTGACAAGATTTTGTTCATTTAATGCGTGGAACGTCCGCATAGGTCTCGGTTTCACCGCCCTGGTCATCGCAGCCATCTTCTATGGCCCGGTGGCAGCCGCAATAGTCGGAGGGCTCGGTGATTTCATCGGTTCCATAGCATTTCCGACGGGCTCATATTTCCCGGGCTTTACATTGACACAGGTCCTCATGGGACTGGTCTTCGGCTTTGCCCTCTACAGGAAATATTACAATGCTCCTTTATTTTCTTTCGGAAGCACTCAGAATCAGACTGAAGGAACCACTCTTACCGGAAATACCATGACACAGATTATCCGAATCGTAATCGCGGTTCTCATCAATCAGTGTATCTTCAGTCTCCTGTTGAACACTCTCTGGATCTCGGTTCTTTACGGTTCAAGCTTTACAGGTCTTCTCTCCACCAGAGCCCTGCAGGCAGCTGTCACAGCACCGATACAGATCATCATCATTTCCGTACTTCAGGGCATATTGAAGAGAGCCGACATCAGAAGTCTGTTGGCAGTATAAACGTTTGACCGGATCATCATAGTCAGGTCAGAAAAATCAGCCTGTACGATCCTGCGTTACCTGTCAAATGTTGTATGGCAGGTTCACAATTCTCTTGTGGCGAGCATCTCGTATGATTGACAGGCTTATGACAAATCAAAAAACTGACTTCCGCGTGGCAAAGGCTCCGGAAGTCAGTTTTTTCACGGTAATACCAAATTAATTTCTATCACGAAAGGCATCAAAATGGACTGGAACGAAGCAATAGCACTTTTTCACGGCGCAGACTGGAAACACGCAAAGATCGGTCTCGACCGGATGAAGGATCTGATGAAAGTGCTCGGAGATCCTCAGAAGAATCTCAAATTTATACATATAGCAGGTACAAACGGAAAGGGCTCTGCCTGCTCTATGACAGCTTCTGTTCTTACCGCCGCAGACTACAGAACCGGTCTTTATGTTTCACCCCATCTTGATGCTTTTAACGAACGCATATCTATAGATGGTGTTTATATCTCTGACGAAGATCTCCGAAGAATCGCCGCAAAAATAAACGCCGCAGTTTCAACATTGAAAGAAGAGCCTACGGATTTTGAGCTGATAACCGCTCTTTCCCTCTGCTATTTCGCAGAGCAGAACTGTGATTTCGTAGTGCTTGAGGTTGGCATGGGCGGAAGGCTGGATGCCACCAATGTTATCGACGCGCCAGTTGCAGCCGCAATCATGAGCATCGGCCTCGATCATACTGAGGTTCTCGGAGATACAGAAGAACTTATCGCGAGAGAAAAGGCAGGGATAATAAAAAAAGGCTCTGATGTAGTTGTACTCCATCAGAAGCCTTCTGTTCTTGAGGTTATCACTGAGAAATTCAGAAGCGTTAATTCAGAATATACAGCTTCACATTTCTGCATCACTGACCCATCATCACTTTCTGTTTATTCAAGAGATCTGTCCGGTCAGGTTTTTGATTACAAGGATTTCAGAGACATTAAACTGCCGCTGCTTGGGGCATATCAGACAGAAAATGCCGCTGCTGTTTTAGAGATCATCTCCTGTCTTCGTGCCCGCGGTTATATGATTTCTGATGAAGATGTCCGCACCGGTCTTCTTAATGCCAAATGGCCTGGACGCTTTGAGCTTCTCTCCACAGATCCTGCTCTCATAGTTGACGGCGCCCATAATCCTGACGGTGTCATGGCGCTTATCAACTCCATCAGAACATTTCTGCCGGATGAAAAGATCTGTTTTGTCATGGGTGTCATGAAGGATAAGGACTACCACGAGATGCTCCGCCTCATCACTCCCTTTGCGGAAAGCTTCGTGACAGAACTCCCCTACAGCGCCCGTGGTCTTGATCCGGAAGTCCTGAAAAAAGAAATCGCAGCCTACTTCTCCGGTCCTGTGGACACCGCTGGTTCAGTGACAGAAGCCGTGGACAAGGCATTGGCACACGCAAAAGAAACAAATACTCCTGTGATCTGCTTTGGTTCACTGTATCAGGTGGCGGACATCAGGAAGCATGTTATGAACAGCATAGTCTGATTTTTAATCCAAAATGAGTAAATAAAAAGAGACTTCTATACTGATATTTGCACTCAAAAAGCCACCGCAGGCTGATGATTCATCTTCCTGCGATGGCTGAATTTTATTTCAGATTTTACTTTTTAAGCATTAAGGTATTCAAGCATGCAGTCTGCTGCAACGATACCGCTTGTATAAGCTGTTCCGAGAGCTGCGCCTTCATTCTCATAATAAGGGCTGCAGTAAAGACTTCCGTTATCTACACCGGCAACATAAAGTCCCGGAATAGGAGTCTGATCAGCTGTAAGAGCTCTTGCATAATCATCAGTCTTTACTCCGCCGAAGGTAGACCAGATTGACATCTCATACTCGAAAACATAGTAAGTGTCTCCGCTTAACTTATGAAGAAGATACGGAGCCTTGAAGAACTGTGTATCTTCCTTTGCATCACAGAGCGCATTGTACTCTTCAACTGTTTTCTCGAGGTTGTTCATGCTGAAGAACTTAGCACATTCTTTTAATGTTCCCTTGGCTGCCCACTCCTGCTCGATAGCGGTCTCTGTTCCTTCATCAAGATCTGCCATTACCTTGTCCTTCATACCGGTATATCCAACATACCAGTCTTCAGGGCTTCCATAATACTCAAGGATACCCTTGTCACGGCAGGTGTCAAACATCTCCTGATCTACTACTGCATAGTACTTTCCTTCTCTTAACGCCATCTCACCGCCAAGCGCCAATGGACGATCTGAAAGATACTGCTCATTCATGAAACGATCACCGTTCTGGTTAACGATAAGTCCACCATATATAGCAAACTCAAGAGCGATGTTTGCGTTTCGCATCGCAGGTCCCTGAACAGGAATCTTATGATTTGCGCCGCCGAATTCATTACAGCAAAGTGCCCAGTTACGATCTGCTATACCGCCGGCTTCGATAACCATGTCATAACCCTGACCGGTTGAAAGTGTATTGCAGAGAGGCCATACTGTGATATCTCCGTAAATCTCACGAAGCTTTTTATCATTTCCTGCATATCCGCCTGTTGCAACGAGTACAGCCTTGGCATCATACTCTACGATTTCCTTTGTTGCTGTGTGACGTACGATAACGCCTGTTACAGCATCACCAGTCTTGACAAGCTTGAGAGCCTCGCTGTTAACGAAGAACTGTCCTCCGTCAGCTTCAAACTTATCGATCAGCGGCTGGAAGCGATCCACACCCTTGACCTGCTTGCCCTCAAGGTTGGCAAAGTTGTGACGGGCACGGAATCCCATTCCGTAGGCATCTCTTCTGAGACCCATGTTTACGCCGTTATCCATAAAGTTGGAAACAACTCTCTCACCGACATCGACGCACTTACGTAAAAGTGAACCATTTACTGTTCCGCGGCTGAAGCCATATTCGCACTTGTAAAGAGTCTCGGCAGTAACGGTTGCATTCTCAGCTTCCTGAACTCTTGTCTCTGCGAGTGCAGGTCCACCGGCTACAGAACCATTGGAAATTCCGCAGGAACCTCCCTTTTCAAGGAGAATGGTCTTCTTTCCGGCTGCCTGAAGAACAAGTGCCGCCTGAATTCCGGCTGCACCGCAGCCGATAACTACAGCATCAGATGAAACTGTGCGGGACGGTGTGAGATCAAGCTCTTCTTCCTCTTCAGAAACCTCAACTACAGTTCCGCCTGCCTGTCTGATACAGTCATTGAGACATTCTTTTGCTGCATTTGTAGTGATAGTAGCTCCGGAAACACCATCGATGTTAGCGTTCTGAGCATCCATAAACTGCTTGATCAGTTCGTCACCAGCGGCCTTACCGATTCCTTCGGTTTCCTCGGAAACATCCAGCACGATATCTGTGATGGCATCCTCTGAGAAGGTGGCTTTCATGGTAACATTACCCATACCTTTAGCTGTTGCGGTATAAGTTCCCGGCTTGTATAGAGCCGCTCCGGAAGAAGCCGCACTTGTTGCCGCCTCTGTGGATGATGCAGCTATTGTTGCCTCCGGTACCTCTGTTGCAGAACATCCCGCAAGAGAACCGAGTCCTGCTATAACAGCTGTAGCGCTCATTCCCTTAAGGAAATCTCTTCTTGTTATTTTGTTTGACATAATATCCTCCCTTAGAATATAAACTATCAAGCCATTTCGGTTACTTATACATTATATAAAATAAGGTAATGTTTTCCCAATTCTTTTTTATTCATATGCGACTCGGACATTGATCAATAAAAGCAGATATCGCTGAATAAAAAACCGGTTTCTTTTGCTTCGTTCTTAACACTCAACTTCTTTTTCCTTTTTGCTTTACCATCTTCTTCGGGAGGTACTGGTGCTTCGCCAGCACCTAATACCACTGTTACCTGACCAGATATAGTTGAAAGATCTAAAACATATTGATGTCTCTCTTCGTCCATATCCTGATATTCAACATTCTTTTCAGCGACTATATTTCCAGAACTGTCTACAACAAATACCCTCATTTCTCCATTCTCCGACTCGGACAGCTTCTGTCCACAAAAGCTCAGATAACCGTGTCCTTTATAGCCTTTATCCATATCGAAAGAAAACTTAATTCCCTTATACTCACTGAATTTAATAAACGCATTCTGATCATCAGATGGTTCATTTTCATACATAGAATCGCACTTTATAGCATTTTCACCTTCATAGATTATCTTTTCTGCATCCCTTAATCTAACATCAGTTTTTCTGTCAAGCATCACATTCACTGGTTCCGCACCGGTCAGTTCATGATTTAGAAGTGCTGCTGCATAGAAATCCGCCTCATAATCCTCCTGCCCGTTTAAACCTTCATAGTCAAATGTTGAATAGAATTTCCTCTCTTGTTTCAGGTAATCCTCATAATTATCCTCAGAAAGAAGTCCTTCTCCATCATGCATCCATTTAAGCATAAGCGAATTTATCCAACATGCATAATGCGCATTATCTTTATAATGATTCAGATCTGTTATAATATCAGTCCTGTTATTAAATGAATATAAATGAATATTCTTATGTGGAAGTATAAGCTCTGTTATAAACTTTTCAGCTTCCAGTCTTTTTTCAAATTCACCCTTATCAAGAATCTCTCTCCACCATGCTATACTGTAAGGCGAATAGAAATAATAAAAATCCACGTTCGGATATCGATCCGCAAGTTCTGTGACATTACGTTTTATATTCTCTTTAATGTCTCCTTTTTCTTCTTCAGTGAGTGATTCTTCCATTTCCGAATTACTGATATATATTCCATCCGGACATACCGTATCTATCCCAAATGTATACCCGCCCTGCCATCTTGCATATCCATCAAAAGACGATATACCCGGTTCAAAGCTTTCTTTCTTCTTATCAGAAATCATCTTATAGACCCATGAGAATACAATGTCTCTGTTCAAATAATATCTTACGTCATTAAATGGATTATCATCATACAGATACGTCGGATATGTCCCGAGATCATCACGCATATTGTCCCATTTATCGAAGAATCTATCCATATCTAAAGCCCGAACCACTATTTTCAGATTATTGTTATGCTTTAGCGCTGTTTCAATATGATCATTTATCTCCTTATAGGATCCGCCAGAAAATGGGGTTTTTACTGCATTGCACCCGAATATGTCATTCATTTCTGTCGTTCTGAAGTTCTCGGTCATGGATGTTCCAACTATCATGGCATCAAAATCGAAATGTTTCAGTATTCCATCATTCTGGCTTCGCTCATTGCTGATTTCATAATAGTATCTGCTTATATTCGGTTTGTGATAGTGAAAAAAAGGATCTACTTTATATACTTCCGCAGAGATGAACATTACTATAGAAAAGCTCAAAGTAAACCATATAGTAATCCAGATTTTCTCTTTCATGTTAATTAACCCATGCCATATTTTTATGACTATATTTTTCATTCTTTGTTTATCCTTCTAAAAATCCAATTAAAAACCGAAATATACAAATACGGATTCCGAGCCAAGGCGTAAAACTCCCCAAACAAAAGAAAGCACCGAAAGTATCAGCGAAGCAAAACTCAATTTATCTATTTTTCTAAAATTGTTTTCCGGAATGAAACAGATAATACAAGCCGCTAAGATAAAGACAAGCATATTAAATCCTCTGACTCCATATTGAATACGATCGGGAATAAACAACATATCACATATAAACTGACTCTCAGCAAGATTGAAGTTTCCAATAAGCCCACTGCTGATCTCAGTACTCTGCATTGACAATATTCTTTTAATCACAGCTTTCCACTGACCTATGGATTCTGCACTGAATAACAGCCACAAAACATTGACACAGCCAAAGGTACACAGCCACCTTACCGGCATAAATATTTTTTCTTCTGTCTTCTGAAGCGCCCTGTCAAAACAGCTGATAAGTCCATGGAGAAATCCCCATAAAATAAACGTCCAGTTGGCTCCATGCCATATTCCGCTAACCATAAAAACTATCATTATGTTAATATATGTAAATACGATACCTTTTCTGGATCCACCCAGTGGTATGTAAATGTATTTTGTCAGGAATTTTGTGAGAGAAACATGCCATCTTTTCCAGAAATCTTTTATAGATATAGCCTTATACGGTGAATCAAAGTTCATGGGAAGTTCAATGTTCATCATGGATGATATTCCAACTGCCATATCACTGTACCCACTAAAATCAAAATAAATTTCAAATGTATAGAATAAAACAAGAAGAATGCAATCCATGGATGTGGCAAAATCAAAGTTTCCATATACCCAAGCCACAGCCTTTGCAAATGTATCCGCCAGCAAGACCTTCTTTATCAATCCTAAACTGAATAACTTTATCCCAACTGCGAGATTATGTATATCTATACGTTTCTTTTCCTTTTGATTTATCTGCCCTATGAAATCCACAGGATCAACGATAGGTCCCATGATAAGCTTGGGAAAATATAAAATATATACGAGATAATCAGTAAGGCTGTTATTCTTCAGTTCCCATCGCTCAATCGCCACAATATAAGCTATTTGCTGGAATGTATAAAATGATATTCCTAAAGGAAGCACAATTCTCCATAAATCTATATTTTTTCCGGTAAAAGAATTTAAATTACTGACAACGAAATCAGAATACTTAAAATATAATAAGGCAACCACATTAATAATTATTGGGATCATCATGATAAGTCTGCTTTTCAGCTTGAATTTTCTTATCAATATAGCAAAAAGATAATTTGTCAGGATACTTGCACCAAGATAAAAGAGCATATTAAGCCTTTCATAGGCATAAAACACCAAGCTTGCCAATATCAACACCATTTTCCCTGCAAATGGTCTAATATGATTCCCGAGAAAATACAATATGACTGTGATAGGCAAAAAACAGAGTACAAACTCATAACTATTAAACTGCATAATTAAGGCTTCCTTATTTCAAAAAGTGTACTTTTTGAAATAAACAGGAATACACATCTCAACTATTATGAATTTCCTGCAAAAAGTGCTCGATGTACAAAAAAAATAGTACGTATATGATATAATCATCGTCGTTGTGTCTAAGAACACAATTTATTTACTAAAGTACACTTTTTGAAATTATCTTTTTTCACAACCTCTTTCACAACCTCGTTCAGTCTTATATCTGAGTAATACTCTTCGAATCGCCATCATTAAATTAATCTGCCTCGACAACTAACTATTTTCCAATTTATGCCTTATTCATATATTGGCGAGCCTTTTTGAAAAAAGTTGATTCAGCCATTCCACAATCTACTGCAGCCTGCCTGATAGTAATCTGTTTATTTTGCCATTTACAACATACTTCATAAAAATTGTTCGGCAACTTATGAACCGGTCTTCCAAACTTAACACCTCTGGCCTTTGCCGCTATGATTCCTTCTGCTTGTCTCTGCTTTATACAAAGTCGTTCATTCTCCGCTACATAACTGAGAAGCGCCAATACTATATCCCCTATCAATGTTCCCATAAGATTCTTTTCTCTTCTTGTATCAAGCAGTGGCATATCTACAACTACGATATCTGCATGCTTTTCCTTCGTGATGATCCTCCATTGTTCATTGAGATCTCTGTAAGATCTTCCTAGTCGATCAATAGATTTCACATACATGACTGAGTTCTCATCCAACTTTCGAAGAAGTTTTTTATACTGCGGTCTATCGAAATCCTTTCCCGACTGTTTGTCTACAAAAATGTTTCTCTCCGGTATACCAAGATTCCTCATGACAATCATCTGCCTGTCTTCATTTTGATCTCTTGATGATACACGAATATACGCATACAGCTTTTGGCTCTCCATTCATTTAATCTCCTTCGTTTTCTTTTTTGCTTTTTCAAGTCGTAAATCATTATAGAAAACCGATTATAAATGGCCGGAAACCATAAAACTTCAACTTAAGCCTATTGTCACGGACACATTTTTTCCTGATCCGAATTCTAAGCACTATCCAAACAGCCTGGCAGCTGCTTTCTCCAGCTCTCTCCGTTCCTGTGTATCGTCGTAGCCGCTCTTTTTATCATCAATACCTTTTATGATCTCATGACTGAAAAGACCATCTCGGTTACAGTAGAAAAAGATTTTCTGCACGCCATTGATGGAAAATCTCGCCTGGGCTTCTCCTTCCGGATAAAGCTTCACAATCTGACAGCGATCCGGTGATACTGCTGCAATAAATGAAATGTAGTGGTTCTTGTTCATTTCGTGATCGATCCTGACGAAATACTCGTCCTCCACACGCTCAACAAAAACCATATGTTGTTCATCTGTCAGCTCTGCTTCAGCCGGCAGAAGCTGAATCCCATGACAATTAATCACTGCCTCCCCCATGCTGTGGATCACATTGCCGCAGACCGGACAGATATAGAATTTCGATCGGAGCATATTCGCCGATACATTTTCATTGTGTACGGTGTTTCCGGAAATCAGCTCCGTTACGGAGATCCGGAATGCATCCGCTATGGGCTCCAAAAGGGTGATGTCAGGATACCCCTTTGCTGTCTCCCACTTAGAAATAGCTTTGTCACTGACTCCCAGCTTCTCCGCAAGCTGGCTCTGAGTCATTTTATTTTTTTCTCTCAGTTCTTTGATAACTGCACCTGTAACGTACTGGTTCATATTCCTCAGCCTCCGTTCACATTACGAAGATACTCAGCCTTCGGTATCATAGGTGTCTCAAGACCTGTCACAGTCTCCGGTGAAAGGTGAAATGTCTCCGCATACTCCTCACCGGCCCTTTCGAATTTCTGAAGCAACGGATCTGCCACAACAGCCGCGGCAGGAACATTGAGCAAAGGTGCCTCCGGAACACATACCATGTCCGATCCGCAGAAGCACTGTTTGCACATCATCCTGAGCCCATCAAAATTCCCGTCCCAGTCAGGAAAACCGCAGCCGCAGATCACAAGTGTATGAAGTTTCGAAAAATCCGCCCCTGCTTCATGATGAATTCTTCCGTCCTGCTCCTCCACCATCCTCATCTTCACCAGCGGAACGGTCCTGTCGAGAACCGCCTTTAGATGGGACGGCATGGAATAACAGTACAGCGGGAAGCTCCAGATAATAAGATCCGCCTTCGTATAGAGATCCAGAATCCTATTCTGATCGTCCTCCATTACGCAGTGGCCATCCATTTTCTCCCAGCATTTGAAGCAGCCTCTGCAGGGTGCAACCGTCTTTTCGATGACATTGATAATGTCTACATCATGTTTCTCTTTTTTGTTGAGTCCCTTTAAAAAGCTTTCCGTCAAACGAAATGTGTCACTTTTCTTTTTGGGACTTCCGTTCAATACAAGTACTCTCATTTATTCCTCCTTGGGGTTTCCCCTATGCTGAAATCTTAGTACTTGTATGAGCCAAAGACCACCTACTCAAAGTAGAGTCAGTTTCTTATTCCATTGGCGCCAAAATGACGTCATATTTATTTATAAACCAGCAGGCCAGCCTTCACTCTTTCTTATCCCTGCATATATTATGTACGAAACTATAACCGTAAAAATATCTGCCACTATCTGTGTCCATACGATACCCATAACGCCAAACAGTCTGTTAAACAAAAAAAGTATCGGAATATTGAAAACGATCTGGCGTATCACTGCCAGCCAGAAGGAAGCATTACCCCTCCCGATGGCCTGTGTAAAATGAACCATGGAAAAACAGAGGAACATAAGGGGTGTAGCAAAACATCTCGCCCTGAGAAACATGGTTCCGTATCGGACAGTTTCCGCATCTCCGATAAACGCCTGCATGATGGCCGGCGCGAAAATATAATAAAGGATCACACAGGTGATTCCGATTCCCAGTCCTACAGCACGTCCGAATCTGAAAAACTCATCCATACGTTTCCTGTTACCGGATGAATAATTATAGGCAAGAAGCGGAATCATACCGAGACAGATACCTATTCCTATATTCAGCGGAAGCCTCTCCGCTTTCAGAACTATCCCGATAGCCGCCAGCTCAATGTCTCCATAAGAGGCTGACAGTCTGTTAATAACGATATTGCAAAGGTCAAAAAGAAGGACGCCGACTGCAGCCGGAATCCCGACACCAAAAATAGCCGAAAAAGATTCTTTCGAAGGGTACTCTCCCTTCATCCTTAATCTCAACACAGTATCTTTCTCTGACTTTTGATAAGTTATGATGAAGTAAACTGCCACAACAAGATTACTGATCATGGTAGCAAGTGCCGCTCCCATGACCTGTTTGCCGTCAGGCAGTATCACAAACATAAATATTGGATCCAGTACAATGTTCAGAACTCCACCCATACTGAGCCCGAATGAAGCTTTTGAAGAAAGTCCGATACTTCTCAGCATAGATGACACAGTATTACTGAATATCACCGGTACCCCGCCAAGAACCACCACAAAGAACATGTATTGTCTGGAATATTCAAGCACATTGTCACTTGCCCCAAGAAAAATAAGGAACGGAGTCATCACAAAAAAGCACATCAGAGAGAACGCAAGACCTAAGCCCAATGCCATCCATATACAGGCCGCAGAAACTCTTGAAGCTTCATCGTCTTCACCTTTTCCTATGAGACGTGCGATCAATGTTCCACCGCCGGCTCCGAATATATTCGATATAACGATAGTCAGCATATATACAGGAAGCACTAGTGAACAGGATGCCACCATATAGGGATTATTTGTTCTCCCGACAAACCATGTATCAGCCAGATTGTATATCAGTGTTATCAACTGGCTTGCTATGGCAGGAAATGCCATAACCCCTAAAGCATGCGGTATACTGTCTTTTTCAAATAAAAACTTTTTATCGTTCACTTACTTTCCCTCTGCAAATGATTTAATTCCAGCAAATAACCATTCATACGGAGATCATCACATCTCCATAGACAAGACATCTTATTATTCCGATGATGACGAAGTGCAGCGGATAATAAATATAGAAGAACCACTTCATCCATCGTGCCTTTCCTCTTTCTCCATTGTAAAACTTCAAAACAGGATATACCATGAGGACTCCCACAAGTTCCAGCGCATAAACTTTACTTACAAAGAAGTATGATACGATTCCGTAAAGAAGGACCCACTTTATCATTTCAAGCATCTGAAGCTCAAGGTTCCCTCTTCTTTTATACATCCCCAAAATCGCCAGAACTGCTATGCAGCTCCAGTCTGCAGGGAAAGCACTCCAGACCAGAACAAACTGAATGAAACTCTTCAGCCATGATTTCCATGCAGAAGCATTGTCCTCAAGGTACTGAACCAGAACCGCTATAAAAAGAGGATACATCACACTGGTTCTGTTAAAGATACTTCCTTCAAAAGGATTCAGACTTATTCCGAAGCCGAAGCAATAGGCAAAATGCGAAATAACGGCAAATACCCCGAGCCTCAGCATATACTTCTTTACGTCTCTCGTGTAATGATAACCCTCACAGACAAAGAACCACATGATGGGTGCCGTAAGCCTGCCTATAAAATGAAGCGCCAATGGAATGGGCTCTGCCGGAAAACCGGGGTAAAGAAGATCTGTCCCGTGATCGATAGTCATGGCAATGATCGCAACCAGCTTCAGATAATTGGAATTACACAGTCTGTTATTCATTTAGTCCTCTTTCCGGCAAGTATAATCTTAATTCTGTAATGATCAGGTATGCTCTCTGAATCCCGGACATCCTCTGAATCCTCATGATGAACAAAGTCTCTCACCTCTTAACTCTCCATATAAGAATATCACCAAAACAAAAGCAGACAAATCAGAATACGTAATTTGTCTGCTTTACACTGGTTTTTTATTTTTTTCACATAAGGAAGAAAACATTCAAATCTGACATTATTCTCACATATTTTCACCCCAACCCCGAAGTGCAATAAATTGTATCTATAACCTCTACTAAATTTAATATATTTTGAATTATTTTGACGATGTGATTAAATAGTATTAGTTAGTCGGAAGACGCTTTTTTGCACATGTGAAATTCACTGTCGTTAATGCTATAAGTGTGAGTGTCAAAGTCGACACCGAGTCATTTTCACTTAAATCAATATATAGAAATCAGCGAGGGAACTATGAGAATCATCGATATACTTAACAGCGGCAAGGTAACATTATCCTTTGAGGTTTTCCCACCGAAAAAGATCGAGAATTTTGAATCAGTACAGCAGGCAACTGAAGATGTGGCTGCTCTTCACCCGAGCTTCATGTCCGTGACCTATGGTGCAGGTGGCGGAACCTCGGAGTTTACATTGAACATCGCAAAGAATATCCGTGACAAACACGGAGTCGAGGTTCTCCCACATCTCACCTGCGTTTCTTCCACCAGGGAGCATGTTCACAATATGCTTCAGAAGTTCAAGGAGAACGGATTTGAGAACATCATGGCTCTCAGAGGCGATATTCCAAAGGATGGAACTCCTCATGATGATTATCACTATGCTTCCGAGCTTATCGCAGACATAAAGGCTCACGGAAACTTCTGCATAGGCGGCGCCTGCTATCCTGAAGGTCATGTTGAGTGTGCTCACAAGGACGAAGACATCAAGAACCTGAAACTCAAAGTCGATGCGGGTGTTGATTTCCTCACCACTCAGATGTTCTTTGACAATGCCGAGTTCTTCAACTTCCTTTACAGACTTCGCGAGAACGACATCCGTGTACCTGTACTTGCAGGTATAATGCCTATCACCAATGCAAAGCAGCTGGGCCGTTCCGTTGCACTTTCCGGAACTACTGTTCCAACCCGCTTCAAGGAAATAGTTGATAAGTTCGGTGACCATCCTGAGGCCATGAAGCAGGCAGGAATCATTTACGCCACAGAGCAGATCATTGACCTCATAGCTAACGACGTAAAGCACATCCACGTTTATTCCATGAATAAGCCTGATGTAGCTGAAGCGATCCAGAAGAATCTTTCGGAGATCCTGAAGGTTTAAATAACAAATTAGATTTTCCAGTGCCGTTGCCAAATGGTCGCGGCACTTTTGATATTTCTATGAAAGCAGGCTTTGAATCGCACTATTCACGTTATTTTCCTGAATATAATTAACATATAGTCGCACCCACTTTCAAAACACAAATGTAACTATGATTGAATTACGAACCAAAGAAATTTACCGTTTTCTCGGCTACCGGAACATCACTCCCACCCCTGAGATAGACGAAAGAATAAGGCTCTGCGTAGAAAAGATGCAGGCTGCTGCCGCCCCCAGATGCTTTTATCGAAAATTTTCAATATCTCAGACTGCCCCTGATATCACTCATATAGCAGGTCTCACCATAAGGTCAAAGAACCTGTACAAAAATCTTCAGGGCTGCGATGAAGCCTATATGTTCGCCGCAACTGTAGGATTAGGCATTGACCAGCTGATTAAGCGAAGCGAAGTAACCAGCATCATGGATGCTGCCATATATCAGGCGGCAGGTGCCGAGATGGTTGAAGCCTTTGCGGATTCGGAAATGCAGAAGCTTCGGGCTCAGGAGGAAGAAAGGAGCTACAGACTCCGTCCCAGATACTCTCCCGGCTACGGCGATCTGCCTCTTGCACTTCAGACAGACTTCGCAAGAATACTCGACATGCAGAAGTGGTGCGGCATCAGTCTTACGGACACTCTTCTCATGGTTCCGAGCAAATCCATCACGGCATTTATCGGATGCGTTAAGTTTGAGCCGGATGAAAGATCATCTCTGGATTCACCTATGACTATACCGGCTGGCTCTTCTGAAAATGATGAAGCTTACCTTGCGGATGTCGTGAATCCTCTGGAAGCCACCGGACTATCTGCCAAAGAATCCACGGGATCGGAAAAGATATGCCGCAATTCTCTTCCGGAAACCTCCTGCACTCATTGCAGCATGGCATCCGATTGCATGTACAGACACTGCTGACTACTCTATGCAATTCCACTACAGTATCTGTATATTACAACATTTACTCATATTCGTATTTCCTGCACAGAATCATTCTGTATAATCGAACTACAATCACTCTTAAGGAGACTTTTCAATGCGCAAAAACATACTCGAACGTTTAGGAAAAGAATGGATCTTTTTTGACGGTGGTACCGGCTCCATTCTGCAGTCAAAGGGCCTCCAGCCCGGGGAACTTCCCGAGACATGGAACCTGACCCATCAGGAAGATATCATCGACCTTCATCTTGGATATCTCAATGCAGGCTCCCACATCTTCAACACCAACACCTTCGGCGCCAACAGACTTAAATATCCTGACAATCTGGATGAGATAGTTTCAGCTGCCGTAGGTCTTGCAAAGGAAGCCCGACGCCGTTCAGGTCGTGAGGATGATTCCTACATCGCTCTCGATATCGGCCCCACCGGAAAGCTCCTTAAACCTATGGGTGACCTCTCTTTCGACGATGCCGTGGATATCTTCGCCGAGGTTGTTCGAATCGGTGCCAGAGAAGGTGCTGACCTCGTGCTCATCGAGACCATGAATGACTCCTATGAGGCAAAGGCTGCAGTTCTCGCAGCAAAGGAAAACTGTGACCTCCCGGTCCTCATCACCTGCGTTTTTGACGCCTCAGGGAAAATGCTCACAGGCGGCACTCCCGAATCTACCGTAGCCATGCTGGAAGGCCTCGGTGTTGATGCTCTGGGAACCAACTGCTCCCTCGGACCTGAACAGATGATTCCTATAGTAGAACGCCTCGTAAAGGCAGCTCACGTACCTGTCCTTGTTAATCCGAATGCAGGGCTCCCGAAGTCAGTGGACGGAAATACGGTTTACGACGTGGATGCGGAAGCATTTGCAGGCTTCATGCGCACCATCGCGGAAATCGGTGCCACCGGTCTCGGCGGCTGCTGCGGAACCACACCGGAGTACATCAAAAAAGAGATCGAAGCTGTTACCTCTCTTCCCTTCCGCGCTCCTGTGCCGGAAAATCACACAGTGATATCTTCCTTCTCTCAGGTGGTGGAAATAGGCGGCGTCGCGAAGCCGGTCATCATCGGTGAGCGAATCAACCCCACCGGAAAAAAGCGCTTCAAGCAGGCTCTCATCGAACATGACATCGATTACATCGTGGATCAGGGCTTACAGCAGGAGGATGCCGGGGCTCATGTTCTGGATGTCAATGTCGGCTCTCCCGAGATCGATGAAACAGAGCTTATTGACGAGGTCATCACCAGACTTCAGAGCGTGCTGGCTCTTCCGCTTCAGATAGATACCTCAGACCCCGCAGCCATGGAGCGGGCGCTGAGACATTATAACGGAAAGGCCCTTATCAACTCAGTGAACGGTAAAGAGGAAGTGATGCATCAGATCTTCCCTCTCGTTAAAAAGTATGGCGGAGTGATCGTGGGCCTCGCTCTCGATGAAGACGGAATCCCTGACACTGCCGACGGACGAATCCGCATCGCGAAGAAGATCTACGACACAGCGGCTTCCTATGGAATCAGGAAGGAAGATGTAGTCATTGACGGACTCTGCATGACCATTTCAAGTGACCCCCGCAGCGCCCTCGTGACTCTCGAGACCATTCGCCGCATCCGGGATGAGCTTCACGGAACTTCTATCCTCGGAGTTTCCAATATCAGCTTCGGTCTCCCCGCAAGAGAACTCGTGAACTCCTACTTCTTCGCCATGGCCCTTCAGAACGGACTGTCCTGCGCCATCATTAACCCGAATAATCAGGCTATGATGCAGGCATACCGGAGCTTCTGCGCTCTCACCGCTCAGGACGAGAACTTCATGGATTTCATCGGAGCTTATCAGAACTATAAAACTCCCGAGAAGCGCGTATCTGAGGCGGTAGACAACTGCCGCGCCCGGGTACTTGATGCCCTCGGAATTTCAGCCGGAGACTTAAAGTTTTCCGGCAGTCCCCTAGGAAACGGTTCTAAATCTCAGGCCAATGCTTCCGCTTCGGCACAGTCTTCAAACGGAAATTCCTCATCAGGCGGCAGTTCCGAAGGTAAAGCCGGAAAGACGCGACTCATGGAAGCAATCGAGCGAGGCATGGCAGGTCCCGCCGCAGAAGCCACTAAAGAGGCATTGCGCTCAAGAGATGCTCTCGACATCATAAATCAGGATCTGATTCCGGCCCTTGATACAGTCGGTCAGGGCTTTGAAAAAGGAACCATCTTCCTTCCTCAGCTCCTCATGGCGGCTGATGCCGCAAAGACCGCCTTTTCTGTTGTAAAAGAATCCATGGCAGGGGTACAGCAGGAAGTTAAGGGAAAGGTGATTCTTGCCACAGTAAAGGGTGACATCCATGATATCGGAAAGAACATCGTAAAGGTCCTTCTCGAAAACTATGGCTACGATGTTATAGATCTCGGAAAGGACGTTCCTCCCGAGGCTGTAGTGGAAACCGCCATTTCTCAGGATGTAAAACTGGTGGGACTCTCCGCCCTCATGACCACCACCGTAGTCAACATGGAGGAGACCATCCGCCAGCTCCGTGAGAAAAAGCCTGACTGCAGGATCGCTGTGGGCGGTGCCGTCATGACTCAGGACTACGCAGATAAAATCGGCGCCGACTGCTACGGCAGAGACGCCATGACCACCGTAAGATATGCGGATGAACTATGTGAAAAGGGATTACTGTAAAAATAATCAGGAGGGGCGATGCCCCTCCTATTTTTTTATGAAAAACTCTTAGAAAAGAAATCCTCTTTCCTTAACAATTCCGGAACATATGTACTTAATACTTCAAGCAAATCTATTGCACATTTATGATATTCAGCAAACTTCTCTTCTGTATTAACTCCACCTGTAGAACTTTGTATCTTATCACTTTTATCCATTAACATCTCAAGTTCTTGCTTAAGCTGATTATACATGTAAGTGTTTTTTTGAGATTTAAACAACTTCTCAAAGCATGATATTAAATCCGGAATAATTCCTGGATTATCCCTATCATGCAATTGTGTTAAATGATATGTATAATAAAGCGCATTATATTTATCAGCCGCGATATGATCACCTATTATGTGAATATAATACAGCAGTTGACAGAAACTCTCACATTGCTCTTTATACTTTTTCCCATCGGAATCCCACGGCAAAAAGGAAAAAACAGATTTCACTTCTGAAAAAAGCACCTTATCAACTGTATTCCTGAGGATCCTTTGCCTAATATCCCAATGAGCACTACGGTCATAATTAACGTTCCATCCTCTATGAGTATGCTTCCTATGTGTATAATTATCTTTGAAATCAAACTCATCAATTGACTTAGGTATATCAGGAATTTTTTCATTATGTAGATTTTCTAATTCTTTAATTCCTTTTCCATTAAACTGATCGACACAAAGATATGTAGCATCTTCTATGGCTTGAATTTTTTTACTGTTACTACTATTTGGATGGGTTTTCTTATAATCTTTATTACGAAACAGCACATATTCAATATCTTCATCATGTTCAGATTTTTCGTGTGCCATAACCGGTACTGAAAAAAGGAAAATAATTACACATACTAACAAAACTGACAATAGTCTTTTTTGCATATTATTTCACCCTTTCAAACAGCACATCACTCTCCCATACTTTTAAATACTCGAACCATTCATTTTTATTTCCTTTTGTTTTAAATTCAAAATGATGTGATCCTTTTGATGATCCCTTATATGATACATCTATTGAGATTGTTTCATCAGCTTTCCAACCATAATCCTTAGAGGTTTTGCTGGTATATTCAGCTTTATGGGTTGAAATAACATTCTCTGTATCTCTTTCAACCTCTTTAAGTACCCAGTCTGTAAAAACATTAGTCATATTTCCATCTTTAACCGATACTTTTATATTTGAATCTGATGTCAATATAGATGCAGGAAGCACCATACTCCCCTTTGATATTGATACATTCATATCTTTATCTGCCGTTGATGATCCATTCTTATCAAACCAGTAATTATTTTCAACCGATTCAACAAGAAATACTGCTTCAGCGTTTGGATGCAACATTTTATCAATTTTTTTCTTATCGGAAGCTGATATCTTAAGCTCGTCAGCTATGGCGAATAATAAATCTAAATTCAATCTAAGTGGTTCATAAATCGGTGCTAACTCCACCTTTCTGGCTTCCTTACGCATTTTGTTATATTCTTCTATCTGGTTTTTCTCTTCTTTTGTTGCGGATTTTGGTATGGCTTTATCAGATACCTCTTTTAGATACTCTTCATTTTGAGTTTTCTGCTCTGACAAAAGATAGTTGACATTATCTACAACAATATTATATGCATCTTGTAAATATATCTTATCTTTTGTTTCGGCATATATATCCACAAAAGTCTGGGCAGCAAAATACCTTAAAGCCCAATCATCATGATCAGTATTATTCACGATCACCTGTGCTTTTTCACTTGCATACTTGGCATACTCATCCTTTTTCATTGTTTCTTTTGCTGATGCTATTGCTAAAGGTAGTATCTTTGCATATTCATAATCTCGTCTAAATATACGAGTACCCATTTTTTCATATGTTTCAACATCGCTAAGACACTTCTTATAATCATCATTCTTATAGTAGCTCTCTGCTCTGATAAGCCAGTATCCGCCATATGCTTGATATGTTTTTTTATTTGATTCCAAAAACTGAATTCTGCCAACAATATTAGAATTGTTCTTCCAATTTACAAGGTCCTTTACACTATCTTCTGTCAATGTCAAATCGCCCGGAAGATTATATTCATTAACCATCTTTACCATGTAGCTAAAAGTTCCTTTTCTGCTCTCATGAAGTACCTTTGCTTCCTCATCATCAAGAGCCCATCCATCCTTTAAAAACTTTTGTTCAGTTTCTGACTTATATGCAATATAATTCATCGCCGAATCCATTGCCATATATACAACAGATCCTATCAATTTAGCCGGATGAAAAGAATGAACAGTGCTTAATAGTCCTGTTGGATTAGGTATAGCTGCTTTCATAGCTTGTGCCTGACTTTGTTCATAAACATATTGCAGACGTTCACGCTTAACATCAATCATTCGATAGCTTTCCATCGTATCAAGCAGTCCTGTCAAATGACTTAATGTTCTGCTGTCAACCGCATTTGGATATGTATTATTTATAAGTGTAGAATACGCATTTTCCATGTAGATACGGCTGTTTTTCGAAGTATTGATGTCCTGAGTGAGCACAGTAATATAGTTGAGCATCTCAATTGCATTACTCTGCTGTGTTGTTAAATTTGCAGCTTCTTCTGCCATAGCTATAGTACTTCCTAAACTCATCACGACAAACGATGTGGTCAAGACAATACTTATAATTAATCGCTTAATTCTATTCATACAAAAACACCTCCACCACGCAATCCTTTATCCGGTACGCTTTTCTCTACTACTTTTGATGCAATTGTCTTACAACTATAACCTTTCTACAGTACTTATCTAATTTCTAATCCATTAAAATCATCAAATATCTTTGGAAATATAATCATTATAAATTCTCATTACCCCAATGTTTTTATCGTCAAATCCTAGGTTAACTATAACAGTAAAGACTCTTGCTATTATGGTTTGAAGCTACATCATTATGAATAATTATTACAGAGCAATGTTTTTAAAGCCCATTTATTTTCTTTTTCAACAAAAGGGCCATCATGTGACAGCCCCTTAGTATTCCTTCAATTTTTTATTGTCTCACCTTATTTTTACGATTACTTCTGCCGGCTCGGACATCACCATATTATCTGAGTTCTTTGCTTCAATAGTGAATCCGATACTTTCGACATCTTCTATTCCTAATTCTGATTTTTTCTCTTCCTTAAGAACACTATTTATACCTATATCCTCAATGGTTCGTTTCCCGGCAGTGACAATTTCAGAGCTCCACGTTCCCTCGTAAGCCAATTGATCATTAATTTTTATATCTTTTATAGAAATCCTGGCATCCATTTCCGTATCATTCTTTTCTTCAATCATCAATGTTTGCTTACCGTCTTTGTTTGTAATTAAAACCTCAGTTATAATTGAAATACCGGCTGATGAGTATAATTCTTCATCGGAGAAGTAGTCCAGTGTCATATTATAAGTGTATTGAAGTGCCTTACTCTGCATGTTTTTACGAAAATTGTTAGTACTGGATTCAACTGTATCTGCTGCTGTGGTCTTTAACTCTAAAGTCCCGGTATAAATGTCGTTATAATCATCATCACTAATACTGAACCCAGTTTGTATAATTCCTATTTCGGAAATCCCCGAAAGCATCATTTCATTATAATTGAATCTCATTGTGTCAGTTGCAGACTCACCGGCGGCTACATCAACATTAACGTAACCATCCTTTATCATAGAATCATTTATGGCATTTCGAGAATATCCTAAAGATTGAGCTATAAAACTCATATTTTTATCACTATTATTCTCAAATTTCAGCCCCAAATCTGCAGAGTAATTTCCATACGTGAGTGATATAGCAGTAATTTTTAAATCATTTTTATCAAACAAGACAGTTTCTTCAATTGTCGCATCCTTTTTAAAAGGTTCCAGCGGAACAAAATCACCATTTTGAGTTTTCCCTGAATTACCCGTAGCTGATTGTTTATCGTTTCCATTCGCATCAAAGCTTGTTTCACTAGATTTATTACCACAAGCCATAAGTAAAGAAAGACTACCGAGTATCAAAATAAAAACTATCTTTTTCATAGCAACTCCTTTCTTTTTAAAGAATGATAATTTATTTTTTCCTTAGAACAATTTCAGAAGTGTCAAAGATCAACCAACTATCCTACAAAATACTTTTATTCATGTACTCCACTGGATCTTAGCGGCACCATTTTGTTGGCAAGAAGCATCTCATTAATATCAATGATGCTCCCGGGATGTTCATTAAAAAATGTCATGAGTAATGCATCTCTCGGATCTCTGGCAAACAACGTATCCATGTGATAAATCTTAAGTGCCTGCTGCGTTTCCTTAAGTGAAAAATTTGCAGCATAACAGATTCTCAGGATAATATCTCTCTGCTTAGTTACCTTTTCCTCTGATAACAGCTTATATCCATATCCCTGCGAAATATCCGCCCTAAGAAGCACTTCCTGTTTCTGAAGCCCCTTCTCCCTGAGCTTTTCGTTCATATATTTCATAAAGTTCCTGTCACCATCAAGAAGATCCTCTTCATTATTCTTTACATAATCCAAAATGTCCTTTGGATGAGTATGTTCAAGTATCTCTTCCAATTCTTTTGTGGTCTTTTTATACATTGCACTCCCCTTTACTGTGTTATACTTAGATAATAAATAGGTGAGGTTATATTATGTTTGACAGTTCATTGCCAATTTCCTTTTATAAAGAGGTTGCCACCCTCAGTGAGGAGCATCAGATATATTATGTCCAGCACATTGATACAAAGAAAGTTTATCTTAAAAAAACGCTTTCCGTATACAATCTCAATGTTTATGAGCAGCTTTTCAGACATCACATCAAAAATATTCCTCGCCTTTATGCCATGTATCAACATGACGGAGTTCTCACCATTATAGAAGAATACATTTCCGGTGATACTCTACAGGAAGTGATTGATCTGTGCGGTTCAGTTTCAGAAATCGATGCCATATCCTACGCAATAAAACTATGTGACATTCTTATTGAATTACATTCACAAAAACCTATTCTGATTCATCGAGATATTAAGCCTTCAAATATAATTCTTACGGAAGACGAACGAATCATCCTGATAGACTTAAATGCCGCCCGTCAGTGTATCACCGAAAAAGAACGCGATACCAGACTCATTGGCACCGAAGGCTATGCAGCCCCGGAACAATTCGGTTTCGGTAATTCCTCATGTCAGACAGACATATATGCTGTAGGAAATCTAATTAAGACACTAACAGGAAATGATAATGTTCACTCGAAAAAAAAGTCAGCAAAACTTTCAACTGTTATTAATAAATGTCTTGAAATGAATCCAAAAGATAGGTACCAATCAGCCTCTCAACTAAAGAAAGCTTTGCAAAAGCTTCAATGTATTCTATCTATAACTAATTATAACAACAGGAATTATTAATGCTCCCACCGTAGCAGTGGGAATAGTATAAAAAAAGAGTAAATCTTATGCGATTAGTTAACTGCCCAATTTGTGGAACAAGATGTTCCGCAGATTTAGAAAAGTGTCCTGAATGCGGTTTTGAAATCGGTCAATATTTTGCAAACAAAGCAATTGATAATCATACTAAAAAGCCTCCGATTCTGATCATATGTGCTGTATTTATTATGATAATGGTTTTTGTGGCATTTTCATTTTTTAAAACAAAATCAGAATCTCTTATACCGGAGGCTTTTGTTGAAACCAGCATTGATAATACTCCGACAGACACATACTCAGCCACACGGGAAACAACTACAGTATCCACTTCCGTGGAAGAAACGACAATCACCTCAAATGAAGATAATATTGACATTTGCGGTGTTTATGCGGGCGATGACCATGAAATCCTTGTACTAAACTCGGACGGCCTTGCATACTATTATTGCATCACTATCCAATACACTGAATTGGCATGCCCTTGGTATATTAAAGATGATAATATCTATATAGAGCTTTCAAGACTGCACTGCACAATATTCTCAAAAGTTGATGAAAAGGAACTAATATTTAAATCGGATAGCACCAATTGGAATACTGAGCTGTTCACACGGCTGAACGTCGAGCCGGAACAATATCTCACAAAGATACCCAAAACTAATGATCCCATGGCAACCATGAATATGGATGGAACCATAAATTATACTTTAGATAATATTACCTATATTCTCCCAAAAACATTTATGGATGTAAAAGATGAATTTGACAGTATGAATGACACCTCCTCTTTCATAGATCAGGATACTCAAAGTGACTATATAGCTTCCATAACATTCTATAAGACTATCGGTAGTAAAGAGATGGATGATACTTTCGCCAAGAATTTGGCAGAAACCTTTGCATCAGGATTCTATAAAAATATAACCATTTCAGATTGTTCCAAACTGAAAATTGCCGGTCAACATGGATTCAGATTTAAAATCAACGGATTTCTCAATAAAGGATTTAACGTTTTTGAAGGGCATGAAATAGATGGATTTATTATTATCTTCTACAACAGACTCACAGGAAACAACAACTATATCATGATGGTACAAACTTCCAATAGGGCTCTGGACGATACATCCTCATTTGAGAGCATTATAAAATCCGCAGGATAAACTCTGTATTTTTCCTGAGTTCCCATGACAATATCATTATTACATATAAAAAAAACTACATTCATCAGTTATGTACAACTACAGGAGGGGCGATGCCCCTCCTGTCTGTTTACACACTATTATGCTTTTCCGCACTCATAAACTCTTCCCGGCAAACCCGGATACCTCTGAAATAAGACATTTCTTATCACAAAAGGCCATACTATACTTCAAACGTGTTGTATATCCCTCATATCTGGGCCCGCTCTCATATTTTTTCTCTACAATCTGTCCTGCTGCCTCCTTTAAAGCTTTTTCCAGTTCATTTTCATCCTTAACATGCTTTAACTCGATAATGATACATCTGCTTTTTGCCGGATCCTGAATTATCAGATCACTTCTTCCGTATCCGGTCTCTCTTTCAGAATGCACTATATATCCCAAACCTGTGAAAAATCCATCCAGAATTAGATGATAACTGTACTCACGGTATTCATGATAAAAAGATAATGTTGCCTCCAGTATCTGATTAAGTGCCGCTTCTGCTCTCTGTATTTCTCCGGTCCACAATGCACTTACGAAATCTTTTACAAAAACATTGTCTACCTTGTCTTTGAAATAATTCCATATCTCCTCTCTGAATACCACCTGTATTTCTTTATTAGGTATCCGAAGGGGCATCAATGGCATATTTTCGGTAACAGCTTTCGAAAGATATCCTGTTTCAACAAGTACCGACCAGAGGTTTTCACCGCTCTCATGTATTCTGTGATAAGGCAGATTAACATTTACAGTACAGTCAATCGTATCCCCTGCCAAAAGTCTTTCAAAGCTCTCATCGATATCAGCGGTTTTTCCAAGGAAACCTCTTATGATATTCAATGACGTCTCCGATGTATTTACCCAATAGCTTTCAGGCCCCATAGCCTCACTATATGAGCCATCCAGTACAGATCTGACATATGACAGCACATCCCATGGGCAGTACATTTTATCTCTTCCAAAAATATATCCGTCATACCATTCTGATACAGTCTCGTAACGGTCAGACAATCCGGCGTCTTTAAGTAATGTTTTTACATTATCATCAGTAAAACCTATGGCAGAAGCATAGTTCGGTGAAAGCACAGTGTAGGGTATGATATTATTGACACCGGTATATGTACTGTTTTTCACAGTATAGAGGCACCCTGAAAGGATTACGGCCTTAACATTATCATTTGTCTTACATACGAAACTGAGCATGTGTTCAATCATGTCCCGTACTCTGTCATATTCAGGAGTCCCAATAGCCTTTGCCATCGGAACATCGTATTCATCAATTATGACAAATGCCTGCTTTTTATAGTAATTCTTTAAAAGTCTGGCCAAGAAACCGAGGGATGCTATCGTGTTTGCTTCATTTGCCTCCTGATCTCTTAATTTACTGAGGATTTTCCTGTCTTCTTCCTCAAGAAGTTCATTCCTGATCAATTCAGGATACTGCTTGCATAATTCCGAAACCGCAAGTTTCAGATTAGAAAAAATGCTGTCCGACTCTTCTCCATATATCTCCTTCAACGAAATGAAGATTACCGGATACTTATTCATGTATCCTTCAACCACATCACGGCAGTTCATGACATTCAGTCCGGCAAATATATCCCTGCTATCCTGCCGTATGTCCAGAAAGTCCCTCAGCATCGTCATGGTCAATGTCTTACCAAATCGACGAGGTCTGGCAAAAAGAACCGCCTTATCAAATTTATGGATCAGATACTCTTCAATGATATCTGTCTTGTCAACATAATATGAATTGTTTTCCCTTAACTCTCTGAAACTATCATACGATGTCCTTATATTGATCGCCATGCTATCTCGTCCTTCCTGATGGATTCCGGTACTGCCCTTTATTTCCAAAGAGCAGAATTCACTTCATATATACGTTTATACTATCACTCGGACAATGCTCACACAATCGCAACCGCCTTTTCTTTTTTATCTCTTGCAAAAATCGACACGCGTGTCTATAATCTAAATCGACACAGGTGTCGAAAAAGGAGTGGGATAAAAAGATGGCAGGAAAAGCTGAGAGAACAAAGGAAATGATATTGGATCGGGTCTATCCTCTGTTTGCAAAAAGAGGATTCAAGCAGGTGACCATGAAGGATGTATGCGAAGTGACAGATCTGAGCCGCGGCGGACTGTACAGTCATTTTTCAGGTACCGAGGTACTGTTTGAGGCTCTTCTTGAAAAGATCACCGCAAAAGACGCTATGGATTTTCATGGCGAGATTTCGAAGGGACTTTCTGCCACTGAAATTTTAGAGAGTGCCCTTCTGCTTATGGATGATGAGATGAAACATCCCGAAGACTCTCTGAGTATCGCGATGTATGAATACGCGGAAGTGACGGGCTCCGATGTGATGGAACGTTTTAACAAAATCTGGGAAGAAAAATGGACTGCCTTGATCCGCTATGGAATCGAACGCGGTGAATTCTCAGAAGTGAATGTCGGTGAGATCGTGAATGTGATCCTCTTCTCCTATCAGGGTATCCGAATGTGGAGCCAGATCATACGGATGGAACCGGAGACATTTCAATCGGTCACAGAACACATCCGAAATATTCTGATCCGAAAGGATCGTTATCATGGAGGCAAAAATGAATATGCAGAATAAAAAAATCGCCGTTCTCTATGTTCATGGAAAAGGCGGCAACGCGGCAGAAGCCGAACACTATAAAGCTCTCTTCCCGGATGCGGAGGTTACGGGACTTGATTATCACACCGATCTTCCCTGGGAGACCAATCTGGAAATTGAGAACGCTGTCTCAGAACTTGCGGCCCGCTATGACCATGTCTTCTTGATCGCAAACAGCATAGGTGCTTTCTATTCAATGAATGCTGACATCTGTGAAAAGCTGAGCCACGCCTACTTCATCTCTCCTATGGTTGACCTTGAAAAGCTCATCCTGAATATGATGACATGGGCAAATGTAACCGAAGAAGACCTGAAACGTGAAAAGACCATTAAAACCGACTTCGGTGAAGAACTGTCATGGGAGTATCTTTGCTACGTGAGGGAGCACCCCATAAAATGGACTGTTCCCACTGATATCCTCCGGGGCTCAGAGGACGAACTGTCTACCGCTGAATCCATCGAGCACTTCATAAAAAAAACCAATGCTTCCCTCACTGTCATGCAGGGAGGTGAGCACTGGTTTCACACAAAAGAACAGATGGAATTTTTAGATAAGTGGATAACTGACGCCACTGCCCGCTGTTTTACTTCTTCTCAACAGCGTTGAAGCTGCCGAGAAAACGGATACCTTCCAGCCCGGAGACCTCTTCGATCTCTTCTTTTGTAACTCCTCCGGGCTTTTCGGTTTCAATGATGTAGTTGTATCTTCCCAGCTTGCTGCCCTCAGGTCTGTCATGGATAGTTACCATTTCGAGTCCTGCATCATGTATGGCTAGAATAATGTCATCGATCCTGTTTGCTTCACAATCAGCCACAAACAGCGCACGCTCATTTCCATCACCCTCCATGGGATTCTTCGAAAGAACATAGAATCTTGTTTTATTCGCATCGGTGATCTGAACATTTTCAGCAATTACAGTCAGACCGTAAAGCTCTGCTGCTCCGGGAGCAGCGATGGCAGCGATAGTCTTATCTCCCTGCTCCGCAACATAACTTGCCGCTGCCGCGGTACTTGCCATCTCTGTGACATCCGCATCCGGCATATGTTCTGCACGCCACTTCTCTGTCTGTTTTATTCCCTGTGCATGCGAGCACACAGTTTTAATGTCTTCGATAGCAGCACCTTCAACTCCCATCAGTGTCTGACTTATAGGAAGTATCACTTCTCCGACTACATAAACACTCTTTTCAGCGATAAGAGCGTCAACATATCCTGTAACGGCTCCACCAAGCGTATTCTCCTGAGGGATCACGGCATAGTCCGCCTCTCCTGCCACAACATCTGAAATAGCGTCTGCCACGGTTTCTTTCGGAATAAATGTGCCTCTTTCTTTGAAGAAAAACTGAGTCGCCTCCTCTGTATAAGTCCCGGCAGGTCCCAGAAAACTGACCTTTGCTTCCTCTGTAAAAGCACCACTGACTGCATTCCCCTCTGACTGACTTTCAGCTATTGTCTCCTGCACAGTGTTCCCGATACCCGGAACTGCATCATAACCGCAGCCGCTAATTGCTCCTGTAAGTAAAACAGCAGACATAAAAATCGAAATCATTCTTTTCTTCATTTACTCTTCCTCACTCTTCACTTCATACCGCTTTTTAAAAAAGCCACTAGTAAGTATATCTTAAATCTGTGAAGTTGAGCTGTTTTTTCTTACCATATCATAGACTGCAGACGGACTTAATTACATTCATACGACACCGGATATACCTGGAATATATATTTACGCTTTATTCCATCAAAAAACTTCACTGCTCCGTCTATATCAGACTGATCCGGGTGCTTTTTGTTGATACCTCCTATGATCTTAAAAGGTCCGAAGGTATCAAATCCCTTACAGAAATAGGTCCCCAGATACTCGCATTCCCTCTCATCAGTTATCTTCTTTGCAGATCCATTCTGATTCTCTCTCGGATCTCCGGCTGTATGGATAAAGAAGACCTTCTTGCCCGCCGGAAGCTTCTTTTCCAGATATTCCAGAATCTGCGGATAATACTTGCTGAACACTATACCGGATGCGATTCCGATAAAATCATAATCCGAAATATCCGCATCCTTCTCACTGATGATGTCTATGGCATCGACCTGATTCTCTTTTGCTATGGCATCTACCAGCTTTTTGGTATTACCATGATGTGATGATGCATAAATAATAGCTGTCTTCATTTTGCTCCTACTCCTTTTCAATAATTTTTATATCTTCAAATACAACTATACACTCTTAAGGCCTGATTTTTTCTCAGACACTTTAAATTGCTGATTTTACATTGTTTTGATTGATTTATCACTTTATTCCCACTGTCAACACAAATATATAACAAAAATGGCGGAGCACCTCACGCTCCGCCATCTGACATTATATAAATCAGTTCAACTGATACCTTCACTCACAGTATTCCCAACTGTCACTTGCTTCATCATAACAATACAGACAGTCGCAGTCCTCATCGTAATAGAACATGGTATCCGTATCCTCATCATAGAGGTAAAGCTCTCCATCCTCATAGCTGTACCAGATCTCCTCGTCATAATCATAGATCCAGCCATCCTCATCGCAGGAGCCATCATAACATGAGCTATAGTCATAACCATACTGACAGGAACCGCCGTTACTGATATTGCAGCCATACTCACTCTCGTAGTCTCCCCAGCCGCCCCAGTTGTTCTCAAAGCCATAATAATCATAGTAATCATTATAGCCGGAGCTGCTCACGAAACCTTCGAGCCAGTTTATATACTCCGCATCCAGACCGATATCACTGTAAACCTCTTTCAGCTGCTTATAAAATTCGTAATCTCCATACGGAAGCGATACCGCAAGTCCGGTCAGTTCGTTTTTATCCGATGTATGCCCAAAGTACGCCACCTCCGCCTTCAAAGCTGAGATAAGCTTCTTCGCCTCATCACTGTTTTTGTCAATGCTTTCCACCAGCGCAAGGATATCACTGATATAGTAATCCGACAGAGTTACACTGCTGTAATCATATCCCCAGTTATCAAAAAAGCCTCTTCCCTTTGCCTTGTGAGCCTTACTGTAATTCTTCTTCAGAAGTGCCGCCTCGTTTTTATACGCAAAAGCCTTCCACGCCTCATAAAGATCCCTGGAGGCCGCCACATTGAAAAGCCCCATACAGGCAGAACCGCCGCCAAAACTGCTTTCATTATCGGCAATAACAGCATCTACTATCCGCTTCCCGAGCAACGGGGTAGCCATCCCGGGATTTCTCTCGAGCTCTTCCATCCATCCGGTGTAGTTCCAGCCGAGTCCCGACTCAAAGTCCTCCGACAAAAGGGCATACTTACAGTATGGTGCCAGAGCATAGCAGGTCTCCATGCTGGCCATGATACAACAGTCCATGCCAATGATATCGAAATGAACATCATCATTCTCCGAAAAGGCTTCTGCCATCTCGGCGATCGTGAGGCTATCAGTCTCAGACTGCCACTCATCATACCCGAAGCCGTATACAGGCCCGCCCCCATGATCCCAGAACAGGAACATGTACCTGTCCGCCGGATACCCGGTTTTACAGAAATCGATAAATTCAGACAAAGTTCTCTTATCTGTACAGTCAAGCTGTCCAAGCCCGTCTCTAATAAGCTTGAACTCACCATCTTCTATCCTGTATGTCTGGGCACTTTTTGAAGATATACCGTAATTCTGCCAGTGTCTCGTCCCCATAGTCTGCACGATGACATTGACATTATCACCTATTCCTGAAGCTATCATCTCGGAAATGTCTTCCGTCGCCTCTCCTGCCTCCGACTCAAGATCCGAGCCGTTGACATAGACCATGATGGTAGCAGATCTGGCACCTGTATCAACAGAAACGGTATCCACATTTATATCCGGGGCACCCGAGTTACTGATCTGCTCTTTGATATTCTCCGTATCCGTCTCAGTCTGAAAGCCATCAGTTACACTCTGATGATCTCCACTCTGATGATTATCACTCCGGTCATCAGTATCCCGTTCATCTACATTCTGCTCTACCGCAGTCTGTTCTGAAATCTGCTCCTCATCATCCGGCCATAGAAGCAGGATGATGAACATAAAACCAAGAGATGCCAGTATGAAAATTATTATTTTCTTTATTTCATTCCACATTATTCTTCGAATTTCTGATCATCAAAGTCATCGTCGAATTCTTCGTCTTCAAACTCATCATCACCGAAATCCTCGTCATCAAAGAACTCTTCATCGTCCGGTTCATCAAAAATGGTCTCATAGTATCCGGCTGTTTCGAAACCGTCATCCTCATGATCTGACAGCATCCATTCCATCATCTCTACTATTTTGTCATGGCTTCCATCAAAACGATCATGCACATAGAACAGAGAGAGAATATCCTGACTAAGCTCCATACCCGGAATCTTGTTATGGAATGTCTCTATCACGTTCCACAATGTCACCGAATCATCATACTGAATATCCATGAGAAGTACATTGAGTCTGTCCGGATTGTAATAGCAGCGCACCATACCGCCCACTGTATCCTCTCCGAAAAGATCCATGTATATCTGTCTCAAAGCCTTTGCATTGAGCTCATCAGGATCATTCAGATAATTCTCAGGATTCTCTATAGCCACACGATAGTGGCTGAAGGACTCGTTCTTCAGCTCCAAAAATTCAAGCGTATCTGCTATCGCAGTCTCTATCGTTACATCATTCTGTTCTGTATATGATTTAAGTATCTGCATATACTCATCGGGAAATTCCATCTTCACACCCATAATCAACCTCCGATCTTATATAGCCCTCATAATTTTGTGCGTATATTCTATATCTATGTTCACATACCTGCAAGCTCTGCCATGAACATATCATAATAGTCATCCTGCCCCTCAAGCTTTGGAGAATTCTCTCCGCCGCCGTTTGTGGACCTCTTGATAGCTGCGTAGAATTCTTCGCCGTATGTGAGGATATCCATCTCATACAGCTCATAGCCCTCACTACATGCTATATCGCAAAAAATCGATAAAGGATTTTTCTCCTTCTGCGTGTCTAAAAGCCTCTGTCTGAATGCTTTGTCTGCCAGAGCCTTCTTTCTAAGTGCCGCCATTACTGTCTCAACATCCATAATTACCTCCCATTGTAAAACATCTCCCAAAATTTATGTAATCATACTCCCTGATAATTTTATATTTAAAAAATAAACCCTGACCTGCCGACCCTCACAAGATCACTTCTCATCCAGCTTCTTCAAAACGTATCTCGTTATAGCTGCTCCTATGAGACTGCCAACAGTCAGCGCTGTTGCCACCAAAAATGCCGGCTTCCTCACATCTGCTCTCACAGGTATCTCAAACTCTCCGCCGTTCTTACAGATAAGCCCTATCTCTCCGTCTGCAATGAGATAAGACTCACCGTAAAGCATCTCCTTGTTTGCCCCTGTATCCTTTCTGATGTAGGCACCGTCAGTCAGGCAGTAAAATGCCCTGTTCATACTGTCAGGATAAGTGATCTCCTCAAACAGCTTCTTGCCGTCAAGAACTGAATCTATGGTCTGATTGTAGTGGGGAATGACATTGGTCTCAGTGAGCCCAAGTCCCTCTATGAAGCGTTCATAGTTCGCATCCTTTGATTCACCTGTAAGCTCCGGCTGGGCATAAACCACATCGGCGCAGTTCATGGTACCGGCGCTTATGCCAATGATTATACCTCTGAAGCTTCTGATCCTCTCCTTCAGATTTATCTTCCGGAACCAGGCATTCTCTGTGGGTACATGTCCTCCCGCAAGGATAACCACATCGTAGCATCCGATGATCTCTACAGTCTTTTCATCCCTTTCGTCCAGAACATCTATCATGTCCATGCTGAGTCCTGACTGGTTAAAGGCATCAAGGTAAGTCTGTGCTATGGCGCTGTTCATCTCTGCCGCTTTAGGATCCGAAGAGATAAGAAGACATTTGCTGTGATCCTTCCAGTCCTCCTTCAGTCTGTCCACGAAATTATTGCTATTATCAAGTTTTTCTGGCAAGCCAGTCTTTCGATCGAACCCGCCCGGGGTAGATGTCAGATATATGATCATTTAAAAACTTCCTCCTATGAAAAAGTTACTTTTTCATGCTGTTGTATGCCTTCATAACGAGCCATGAAACGAGATAATTTACTCCTAGAATAGCCATGGTCCATAACACTGACTTAACCGGTGACTGCTCATGCACGCGAAGGAAGAAATAAGGTCCGTCAGCAAGTCCAGCTGCATTCATAGCTATAAGTATCACGGCATAGATCAGTGTCGGTATGACGGCATAAACAGGAGCCTTTTTCGGCAGCGGCTCAGCTGTCTCTAAAAACAGAAAGCTAAGCAGCGATAAGACCGGAGCCAGCACATGGTCGATGGGATGTACTCCCTTAAGCAGCTGATCCTCAAAACCCTTCTTTGGTCCGAGAACAAAAAGCACCACCAGAAATGTAAGCATTAAGCAACATGTAGAGATGTATCTGATCATGCTGATCCAACGCGGCATTTCAGATGAGCCCTTATAATGCTGCATCATATATGTGGAAACGAAGCCGCTGGTTCTGCCTTTGGACAGCGCCGGAAGCATGAACACTGTAAAGATCGCGCTCACTATAAGGCATAAAAAATTGGAGCTGTCGGTATAATAAATGAACATTTTGAATCCGTCATGAACTCCGAAAGTGTAATTAAAGCCTATCAGCTCCATCACCACCAGCATGATGTGAATAAACAGCGCCGTTCTGAATTTCTTATTTTCCATTCCAAACAATCAAGGCCCGGCGGATCCCCCGTCAGGCCTCTCCTCCTTTTTACTCTATCTAAGGCACTTTCAGCCTCCGACTGGTAGATATGATACCCTACCTGAAGCGGCAAGGGAAGTACTATGTATGCAAATGTCTCCACCGGTATATTTATCAAAACAGAAGCCTTCTCACCGTATGGGCGTCAAATGTCACATCCTTCACTCCGGTGGTCTCGATCTGGTAAAGCGCATTGGCCGCAAGATGTTCCGCCGCCTGCTCCAGATCTCTGCATCCGGTCTGGTCACGATACTTTTCCAGTATCACATCTATGGCCCTGTCCTCGACTACGCACTCCTCCGGTCTCATGCCCATTCGCTTCAGTACCTTCGGAAGTGAGAACTTCCTGAATATGATCCGTTTCTCCTCCGGCGTGTAATCCGGTATATCTATAACCGCAAATCTGCTCATAAGAGGATCTGAAATTCTGGACTTATCATTGGCAGTAGCCACAGGATATACCCCGTTGGTCGGGATACGGCATTCGATGTAGTTGTCAGTATATCCGATATTATCAAGCAGTGTCAGAAGTGCATCCGCAGGATTTCCGTTCACACTGTTCTTATCGGCTTTATCCAGCTCATTTATTATGAAAACTATATTACTGGAGCCGCTTTGTGTAAATGCCTCCATTATGCGCCCGGCCTTGGCATTGGCATAAACACGGGGACTACCGGTCAACGCCTCCGAGTCGTGGATGGCACTCATGTCGAGGCTGGTCCATGGAAGTCTCAGGATCCTCGCTACAGCGTAGGCAAGCTGGGACTTCCCGATGCCCGCAGGTCCCGCAAGGAGAAGCCCGTAGGCAGGAAGTGTGTGGGTTCTGTTTATCTGGATGATGGTCTCCATGATGCGCTGCTTTACACGCTCGAGACCGAACAGCTCTTCATCCAGGATCTGCCTTGCCCTGACAGGATCTATGGAAGCGAAATACTCCCCTTTCCAATGTATGTTCAGCACCATCTGGAGAGCTCTTTCCGCGTGACGACGCTCTTCAGGAGTTATGGTTTGGGACTTGATGAGGTTAATGCTTCTATCCGCCCATGCCTGCATGTTCTTCGGAAGTGTGTGTCTCGCGCAGGCAAGGAAATTGAGCATGGAGTTCAGGTCACGGAGATCCTGCTGCCCCGAATCTTCGGGCTCATCCTCCATATCCGTATCCTCAGGTGCCTCACTCTCTGAAAGTCTCGCTATCACCATCTGAAGGAATCTGTCACGTTCAGTCTGGATACCGGAGCCGTTCGGATTCACTGCGCGTATCTTATAAACACAGTATCCTTCCTCCCGGCTCTCTCCGGTGAGTTTCACGGATACATGGTTCTCTCCGAGCCACTTCTCAAGCTCCACAAATCTCTTGTCTATGGTGAGGATCCGATGATTCAGGTCTCTGCCATCCTTGTCCTGGCCGCTGACATTAGCCTCCACCGTGCCTCCCGTATAAGCGAAGGAATTCCCTCTCAGTGGATTTATAAAAACTCCAACCGCATGCCGTGGAAGCTTTTCTTCCCCCTCCATAAGAACCATGATGGGAGTCTCAGGGCAAAGCACTTTGCTGTCACTGACCATCACCCTGAATGCATGAGGTGCCGATGTTCCGGCCTTATCTTCCTCTGCTTTCGGATTCACCATCGTACTACTGTTAAAGTCAAATATCCTGTCCGCCATATATGCGCCCGCCTATAAATCGATAAAAATCGATTTCCCCTTTCCTGCTGACATTAGTGCCTGACAATTGAATCAAAAGTACCAGATCAGACCATCATTCTATCTGCCTATACTAACATACTTTCGCTTTCCAGTCACATAACATAGTGTGAACAGAGATATGCTGTATTTTAATTGACAAAACTCAGCTGACCTGCGGGGACAGCTCCTGTCCATATATGATATACGTAAGTCCGTCTGCATTTTTTGCAAAAGGAATGTTCAATATACCTTCCGCAGTGCATAAAACAAGTACACTTGTACCATCACTGAACAATACCTTATATGTCTCTCCGATGGTCACACCTGCACTCACCGGAACATCTACTGTATCGGAGACTGAGTCTGCAAACAGACCGTTGAAGCTTACCACACCTGCTCCCTTTACGTTATCTGTCCCCATGGTGCTTACATCCGATGAAAAATTATTGATGGCTGTTAACGTGTCTACAGGCTTTAGTACATCAGAAACTTTCTGTACCTGGGATGTTCCTGCAGAATTTACCGTAATTATCTGTAATCCCATGACCTCTTTCGAAAGCGCTGTCATATGATCCGAGGTGTTTGCAGTTTTTTTATTATTACCTGTGTCCGATCCGTCATCTGAATTCGTATCAGTTGAAAGTTTTGTCAGTCTGACACCGACCTCAACTCCGCCTCCTCTGGGAACAACCAGATAAGCGTTTCCGTTACCGTCAGACACGATCCTGTAATTGCTGTTTCCGTTGATATCATAGAATTCAGCCATGTGTCCTGCGGGGATATCCACCTTGAGATAAACTGTTTTATCCTGATTATCAGTATAGCTGCCGCTTATATATCTGCCGTTTCCGCTGACAGAGATGCTTGGAGAAGTCTTTATGATATAGTTTATCTGCTTCTCAGCCCCTTCTGCACTGCTATACTCAATTTCTCCTGTATCTGCATCTTGCATCATGTTCTCCGCAACAGCTTTACCGCCGGATGTATCGACCCTCCATACCGTTATGTCTATGTTCTCTGTTGAACCAGTCTTTTCAAATACCAGATTATGCTCGCTGCCTGAAACCGTGCCATTCACTACGAGCTCAATATGGGTGTCATCAGCCATTTTGTTTATCTGTACAGCCTGGCCCTCCTGTCCTTTCTGTACGACATCACCTCCAATATATGCATATATATCTCCATTATTAGACCACAGATCCACCCCATCTGCATCAGGACCTGATGAAACGACATCTCCCATAACAGTTGCAGAGGCATTTCCATCTACGGTATATAAAAACACTCCTATTGCCAGATCCGTATCTGTCTCGGCCATCACACTGCCTGATACATCAACCTTTGTTGTTCCGCTTTGAACCTTCGCAAAGACTCCCTCAGCATTTCCATAAGCTTTAACACCAACATCATTACCGACCGTCACGGTTGTCGTTCCACCGGTATCACTTGACGGAAATATACCGAATGCTGCATCTGAAGACGAAACAGTTCTTATATCACCCTCTATTTCTACGGTTGTTTTTCCTTTATTATAGCTTCCGGCTATAACTCCATAATCATTATCGACAGCTTCAACATCTACATTTTTAGCACTGACTTCAGTAACTGCCTCGTCTTCAGCTGACGCATTTATGCCGATAGTCAGTTTATTTGAACTCACTGTCACAGATACTTCCCCGCCAATGTTGACATCAGCCTTTGAAACATTGTCCGCATCTTTACCGGAAGATGCTGCAATCACACCTGATATATTTTGCCACGAACTACTGTCACCACTGGTTTCAACATCACCCTTGATATCCACTGTAACCTCATCACCGGCACTCATCGATACCATGACCGCCGGTGAACCGTCAGTAGAACTTACAGATTCAGCCTCTATGGATTCACCATGCTGATATCCTGTCACCGCTATGACATTAGCCGCCAATGCCGGCACAGAGACACCGGTACTTAAAGAAACAGTCAGTACGGTCACCGTCAGCCTTTTTATCTTACATAAGTTCCTTCTTATCATTATGAGCCCTCCCTTTCTGCTCTCTATGGGCATTTTTCCCAAAAAATCTCATGAAAACCCAATATGATTTTTTCGCATACTTATGTATATAAAGTCGGCAATTTTTTCAAAAAAAATAACGTGGGCGAACCAGAGCACATTTCGATACTCTATGTGCTCTGGACGCTCACGTTTTAACTTTGGATATCACGGACTGTCTTCAATCATCAGACGATAGTACAGCCGATCTGCTCAAGTCTCTCCCAGACAAAAGTCTGTGTCATGGAACCTGTCTCCTCAAGTTCCTTGAGAAGAAGCTCTTCCTTCTGCTTTGTCTTTATAGTGTTTCTATATACTTCCTCGGCCAGCTCCGGCTTGATGAAGACGATTCCATCCTGATCTCCTACTACGATATCTCCAGGATTAACCAGCTGTCCACCGCAAACTATAGGGACATTGACCTCTCCCGGACCGTTGAAGAAAGGACCGTTAGGACTTACACCCTTTGCGAAGACAGGGAAATCAAGCTCTGAAAGCACCATACTGTCACGAAGAGCACCGTCACAGATGATTCCTGCAGCACCTGCCTTCATGGCATACTTTGTTGTGACCTCACCGATAACGGCTCTGTCCTCAAATCCACCTGCATCAATAACGATAACATCCCCCGGCTTAACATACTTAAGGGCTGCTCTGAACATAAGGTTGTCTCCGTGAGGAAGCTTAATTGTAAATGCTGTACCTACAACAGTCTTTCCTGTGAATGATGAGATCTTATGAAAAACCGCCTGAGTTCTGGACATGTTGTCGTCCAGATCTGCAACCTGAAGTCCCTCAAAAAGCTCAACAAGTGACCTGTCAGGTCTCTTGAAATCTGTTATTATCTGACATCCTATAGACATATATTTTCTCCTTGATTATATATAAAACTCTGTTTGGCGTTCTTTACGGTGTCATACTATAATTCCTATTTTTTCATTTGAAAAATACAGGTTTTTTATATACTATTAGTTTTATTAATAGTATTGAGTACAATTTACATTTATTATAGTGATTGTCTATATTCTGATAATATTAGCACCTATTAAAAAAGAAAATCAAAAAGAGGCGAGATCATGATCACCATAAAACAGATGAAGTATTTCCTTTCAGTTTGCAGAACGGAAAATCTGAGTAAATCCGCAAAAGAGCTTTTCGTTTCCCAGCCAACTCTGTCCGTTGCCATCAAGGAGCTGGAGCAGGAAACATCTACTCACCTTTTCATGAGAAAGGGAACCCATATTACATTGACAGAAGCCGGAAGGAAACTAAGGGACGAAATAAAAAAGATCATGGAGCATTACAACAAGATGAGCTCCATGATCGAATCAGGTATTTTAAGCACTGACTATCTGCGCCTCGGCTACTCCACCATCATCGGCAGCGAATCCCTGCCTCTCATTTACAGAAAGTTCACTGAAAGCTATCCCTCCATACATCTCGAGATCTCAGAGGGCGCCGGATGGAACCTTCTTCAGAAACTGGATGAGGATGAGCTTGATGCAGTACTGACTGTAGAGAATTATTCTCAGGAAAGCCTCTGGAAGAAAAGATTTGAAACAAAAAAGATAAAGCCCTCTATCCTTGAGTACTGTGTAAGTGAAAAAAGTCCCCTTGCAGGCAAGGAGACTATAACACTTGAAGAGATCTCGAAGGAACCTCTCATTCTGTTCGATCAGGCTTTTCCCCTTTCCGGAACCATCGAAAATATCTTCAGCGAACGTGGCTATGATCTGAAGGTGGTTCTCAGGAGCTCCCAGATATTTATGGTGTCCCGTTTCATTGAGGAGGGACTCGGCGGCGGCTTCCTCCCTGCATCAGCCTGTCGTGAGAACCTGAAGCTCGTCCCTCTGGACTGTCCTGAACTCACCCACTCTTCCGGCATGGAAGCAAGAGTTTACTGGAAAAAGCATTCTGCCCCTGACCGTCCTCTCTCACTGTTCCTTGATCTTCTGGATTCGATCATGTGAGTCAAGGGACAAAAGCCTACCACCCGCGTCAAAACAGACTGCTGTCGCTGTCTATGGCTTTTATGATCCGGTTCGTCACCATCAAAAGTACAAAGCCCACTATGCTCTGGAGAAATGACGCGGCGGCTGAGAAACTGAAATTCGCCTGCTGCATCAGCGCCTTATATACATACACGTCAAGAGTCTGCGTCACGCTCTGCAGAGACCCTGAATCCAGCGGAACCTGATAGAACAGTCCGAAATCCGAATTAAGTATGGTTCCGATGCGTAGTATGAATATGGTACAGATGGTCGGGCGAAGATGCGGCAACGTTATATACCACACCCTCTGCAGGAATGTCGCTCCATCCAGCACTGCTCCTTCATACAAAGAACGGTCAATGGCAGTTATGGCACAAAGATATATGATCATGGCATAACCCGCCGACTTCCATAACTCGGTTATGATAAGTATCACTCTCCAGTATCCCGGAGACTGATACCACTGTATCCCCTCCATTCCGAACATCCTGAGGAAATGGTTGACCTGCCCTTCATTGGTCGCGAGAAACGCATACACCAGGTATCCCACAATGACCCATGAAAGGAAATACGGAAGGATCATAACCGTCTGTATGAAGCCTTTAAACTTCACACTGTGTATCTCTGTAAGAAAGATCGCAAGAAAAACCGGTATTCCTATCCCCAGAATTATAAAGAAAAAGTTATAGATCAGTGTGTTCCATATGATCCCCGGCATATCCGATGACCGGAGCAAAAAGTTAAAATTCTCAAGCCCAACCCATGGACTGTTTATGAAGAGATTCTTGAGAAGGAACTCTCCCGGTTTCGGTGTAAACCGCTTAAATGCAAAGAATATACCGAACATGGGCAGATAACAAAAACCGATATACCACAGCATGGCAGGGAGAGACATCAGCATAAACACCCTGTTTCTTTTCCCGGTATATGTGGAAAATCCGGTCTCAGACTTTACCTGCACTGTCTCGCTTGTAACGGTTGTGATTTCTGCACCACTTATAGATGATTTTTTCTCAGTTTCCGTCATCACTTGTTCCCTTCTCTTTAGTCTTCACCTTACTTCTGTTCCACTCTGAAAGCTGAGACCTTATATCCTGTAGAAGCTCCTTCATCCCTGCTGCCTCCATTCGTCTCTTTATCTCAGGGATCACTACATCAGGATCACTGGTTCCGGTCCTTAGCTCTGCTCCATAATCACTGTAAATGGCGAGCAGCGCTGCTATGATGTCCTCTTTTCCTGTCTGATCATAGGCGAAACCGTTTATGGCGCTGTGTATGCCATCGGTTTCGTATTCCTCAAATACATCCTTCCACTGATCAGGATCCGCCAGAAATGTTCTGCTGACAGATTCAACAGATGCAGAAGCGGATGGACCTGTCTGAAAAAGCATCAGATTATATCTGTCACGCCCGGTCTGAGTCCTGAGAACAGTTCCGTTATCGAGATACTCAAAATGCTTACCCTCTATACCATAGGCAAGGATATCCCTGAATCTCCTGTCCGTACTGATAAGCTCGATATACTTAAGACATGCTGCCGCATGCTCCTCATCACAGGCTGCGCATATCCCGAACAGAGCTCCCTGTCCGCTGGAACGTGACAGGAAGGGACCGTCATAGATGGAGGTCTTCACATTGAACCCCCACTCCAAAGGATTTGAATAACCCTGATAGCCCTTCCATGCAACTCCGAAGCGCACCGGAATAGTCTTGTCATTGGCCGTGGAATCGATAGTGGCTGCATCCGGGTGTATGTATCCGGCCTTATACCATTTATGGAAAAGCCTGAATCTGTTCACCAGCTCCTCACACTCATAAAACGGAACCACATCATCACCTTCCTGTCCCTCTCCGAAGGGTAGGACTATGATAGGGTTCACTATGCGCTCAAGAAAATTGAGATAACCCGCAGGTCCCGATTTAGTCATATCAAGAGGAAACTTATCGGGATGATCCTTTTTATATGCTGCAAGGAAGGGTTCAATGTCTTCGAGTTTCATTCTCTCAGGAATCACCATACCCTTCTTTCCTTCAAAGTAGTCAGCATTGAGACGGAACATCTCCTCCGCTCCCATATCCTTAAGCAGCGGTACGCCATAGATCCTGCCGTTAAGCTCGGCACATTCCCAATAGGGATCAACGTACTCATAAAGCTTCGGAGTCTCCTTCTTTACGAGCTCCGTGATATCATAATACAGTCCCGCGGAAGCATTTTTATCGAAGTTGTTGACCCATGACGAGGTGAACACCATGTCATAATACTCTCCTGCTGCCATCATGAGATTTATCTTGTCATTTGGCTGGAATTCGAGATCCAAAATCACTCCGATCTTTTCCCGGGATACAGCATTGGCAGCTTCCACCACCTCTTTGATATCGAGAGGAATATCTCCTCCCTGATAGGTCACAACTCTCAGTTTAATGACTCCATCGTGGTTCTCCTTCTGTACGCATCCCGAAAGCAGCAAACAAACCACCGGAATAATGACAACGAAAAACCCTCCCGCAATCTTCTGAAACAGTCCTTCATTCATACATAAATGTCCTCTATCTCCTGAAAACATTCAATCCCTCTCCTCAATCACAGCCGGCTTCATAACTAAAAAAGAAATCCGGCCTTTTGTATCATGAGCCCTCCATGGAAGGTCCTCCCTCATATCCGGATTATGGCCGCCCTAATCTCATAGCTGCACTGATCCCCATGTCTCCATCTGATCAGGAATTTCCTTATCCCTTGATGGCCCCAATCGTCATTCCGTTCTTCAGGAATTTATGAAAAAACGGAAGCAGGATCATTACAGGCAGTATAACTATGACCACCATGACCATACGCACCGTCACAGCCGGAGGGGTGTAGACACCGGCACCTGAAATATACTGAGCGTCTCTGGAGAGTCGTTCAATGCTTCTGTCCATATTCACCAGCACATACTGCAGCGGATAAAGCTCCGTGTGGTTGCTGTCCAGATAAAGAAGCGACGGATACCAGCTGCTCCAGTAGGAAAAGACCTGAAATACAGATACAGTCACTATTACAGGCTTTGAAATGGGAAGCACGATAAGTCTGAAGGTCTGAAACGGGTCACAGCCGTCCAGCTCCGCAGCTTCTATCAGTGAATCCGGGATAGAAATATGAAAATAATTTCTCAGGATCATGATGTACCATGTGGAGCAGAGTCCCGGCAGTATCAGCGCAAGATATGAATTTTTCAGATGGAATATCTGGGTGTTTACCATATAAGAAGAAACCAGCCCTCCGGAAAACATCATAGGTATCATAAGAAACAGAAGTATACGTCTCCTGAATCCGAACTCCTTCCTGGATACCGCATAGGCAATCGGGCACATGACGAGAAGCCCTGCCAGGGTACCTGACAGGGTTATAAGAACAGAATTAAAAAAAGATCTGAGGAGATATTCTCCGGAGTTAAATAGATAGCGGTAAGCGGAGAACGAGAAGCTTTTTGGAAAAAAGCTGTATCCAAGCTCCGTCACACTCTCTTCAGAAGAAAAAGAAATGATGATGACCAGCAGTATGGGAAGGAATATCAAAAGAGCAATCAGTAAAAAAAACGCGCTCATGAATATATTCACTGTCCCTGAATAGGCACTTTTCTGTGGAATAATATATATGTCACGGCCCTTAGGATTATTGTCACTCATTACAGATCACCTCTAGTCTCTGCTCTTATATATCTCCATATCCAGCTCTCCCTCGCTTTTGGCTACGATCGTGGATACCGCCACATCTCCGAGACAGTTGCTCATGGCTCTGAACATTCCGCAAAGGGAATCTATACCCATCACAAGACCTATAGCTTCAACCGGTACGTTCATCTGTGACAAAAGAACCGAAAGACAGATAAGTCCTGAACCCGGGATGCCCGGTGCTCCCATGGAAAGAACCACGATGGATATGATCATGGAAAGCATGGCTCCCTCTGTAACAGTAACGCCATAGATCCTGGCAAGAGCCAATGCAAATACAGCCAGATGGACACATGTTCCATCCATATTGAGAGTTGCACCAAGAGGAATGGATAATGAAAAAATCCTCTTGCTGATTCCTAACTTTTTCTCACATGCTTCCATGTTTATAGGGATGGCGGCATTGGATGAGGCCATGGAGAAAACCTGAAGCATAGAGGGCGCATATTTCTTTAAAAAGTACACGGGGTTGATCCTCCCCATCACCACCATGAGGATGCAGTAAAATGCCATCATGATAATGAGTCCCATTATAAATGTCCCCATCATTCCAAGAACCGACACCATGGTTCCCACACCCATAGTCAAAATCATAGACATGATGGAACAAAAGACAGCTACAGGCATAAGCTTGACGATCATTTTTGTGACCTTCAGGAACAGGTCATTGCAGGCGCTGAAAAACACCCTCAGTATATCTGAATACTTGCCGAGATAGCCTGTTGCGATACCACACATCACAGCCATGAATATAAGCTGAAGCATATCCGATTTCAGAAAAGGATTAATGATATCGGACGGCACGATTCCAATTATAGTATCCTTTATGGAAACATCCATGGTTTTTGATGTTATTGAGGAAGCATCTGCAACCAGAGACTCGGCCAGATCTGAGTTACCGGGTTGTATAAGAAAGAAAATACCGATACCCACTGCCACTGCCACAAATGTTGTGAAAAGATACATCACTATGATCTTTCCCCCTATTCGTCCCAGAGCGGAAAGATCCGAGAACTGTACGATACAGGTAATGATAGAAAAGAAGACCACCGGAGCAACGATCATCTTCAGCGAATTCATGTACATGGTCTTGATGGGGATAAGAAGCATGCTGTTCAATGTTTTGTTGATCTCATCCGGAACTAAGGACGAAAACAATATTCCGAAAACTATGGCAAGGACCATGGCTCCAAGAGTCCTGTACAGAAATGTCCTCGGTGACCGTACCACAGTCATCTTTATATAATTGACGCCATTCATATGTGTGTACCTTATATCATCCGTCATGGATTTAAGGATGATATTTCTTAAAGCCACCTGAATGTCGTCTTCATTATCCACATCCTCCAAAAGGGATGTCGATGCCATATTGTCTACAAGAGAATATTCCTCACCGGCCGCTATAAGCTCTATGTTGACATTACCGAATTCCGCTTTAAATACTACGGTTATCTCCCCGGCATCTCCATCCTTCTTCCTGTGGCTGATGAGACTGTCTGCAGCCTCTTCCACCGCAAGAACGGCCTTACCTCTGTTTCTTCTCTCTGTTCCGCACTCGTCAAGCTTATCGTTTATAAACAGTGTCAGCTCATCGATACTTTTTATATCTGCGCTAAATTGTTTTTTTACTATCATAAATTGCCCTTCTGCTACTATATATTTATGGTTGACACCCATACCTATCCCTTAAGTAGTTATATCGGCAAATTTTTAGAATTATTAATTTATTATAAAAATCATTCGAGTCTTATATCTGTAAGAGCGATCCTGTCTCCGGTAAGGGCTGCATATACCTTCTCGGTTTCTTCTTTTATGGTTGTGGTGCTTTCAATGCTTATACCGAGATTTTCTGTCTTAATGATATTGGTACAGAATCCAACCAGGACCCCGGGAAGATACCCACCCATTCCTGCAATCGCCACAGTCCCCACAGTATCGAGATACAACGGCAGCTTAAAGACAGTTACCAGATAGTTCAGCGACAGGTTAAGCATGACTCCCAAAATGCACAGCATGATCGCCATTATATTGGATCTGTTTCGCAATGACTCTTTAACTCTTTCAGATATCATCAAAACCTCCGCCGGTTGTACTGTGAAAAGAATCGAGTAGAAAAAAAGAGCAAGGCCTATTCATAGGTCTTGCTCCCAAGCCTTCAAAAATGAACATACCTGTACATTTATTTTCGGCTGTTTGATTGTCGATTATATCCGGCGAATTATAAAATTTTTATTATGTTGGTTGTACTAATATTTTTGCCTGTAAGTATCAATCTTTTGGCGAATAAACACTTGCCTATACGGCAAACAAAAACAGCATTATCCCTGTAATATTAACAGGTACAATGCTGTTTTCACATCTTATTTCAGAATATATATCCAGAAGGTCTTTTATACAATCATTGTATAGGATATCTGATTTCTGAACTGACTTTCACTTAGTTTCCATCATGAAGCTATAAGCTCTTTCAATTCCTTCGGCGCAGGTACATCACCCGCGGATTTCCCATAATGTGAATAGCTTATCTTTCCTTCTGAATCCATAACAAATGTTGCAGGAAGCTGCAGTTCTTCTCCTTCGTAATCTCCGTGTTTCAAACCCGCCATGGTAGCTTTCCCGACCTTTAACATGGTTTTGGCATCTGCCATCGCTTTCATGGATTCAGCACAGGGAATCTCGAACTCCCTGTACAGCTTCATTTCCGGGTCACATATGATTTCGAAGGGAAGCTGTTTTTCCTCCATATCTTTTGCGATCTTTTGAGGATCGGATTGCAATACAACATAGAATCTGCCGCCACCTTCTGTGATATCAGAAAATTCTTTGGCATAAGTCCTGATATCAAGCTGGCACAGCGTGCATCCATAGTATCTCAAAAATATAATAGCCGTTTTTCCATCATTTTTTTCCAGCTCCGAATACCACTGTCTGTCTGTTGAAAAAGGAGTCTGGAATTGAAAATCCGGCATAGTATCTCCCACATTCAATTTAGCCATGATATGTTCACTCCCACACATAAAATATTTTCTGCTTTTTTCATCCACACATAGAACACAGCTTAAAAGCTATTATCTAAGCATTAAAAACATACTTATCCAATCGTTCAAAGGCTTCCTTTACTCTGGACAAAGGAAGGGCCAGATTCATTCTAAGGTGACAGTTTCCGTGGAACATCCTTCCATCCTGAATCGCAACTCCCACATCCCATGCCGCATGCTCGATGTCTTCGATGGTTTTTCCATGGGCCTCGCACCACTTGCTGCAGTCCACAAAAAGCATATAGGTTCCCTGAGGCTTGCACACCCTGAGTCCTTCAAAGTGCTCAGATATATAGTCACTGGCATAGTTCACATTTTCACTTAGTACAGCCTTTAACTCATCGGCCCACTCATATCCTTCAGGCTTGTAAGCACCTATAAGGGCATGCATGGATAAAACATTCATATCATTGTAATGTGCCAGTGATGACTCTTTTTCAACCCTCTCTCTTATCCACTTGTTGTAGATGATGTGGTAGCTTCCCACAAGACCTGCAAGGTTAAAGGTCTTAGACGGAGCATAGAGTGCTACTGTACGCATCTTTGCATCCTCAGAAACAGACTGAGTCGGGATATGTTTATGACCGTTCAGGATGATGTCTGACCATATCTCATCGGATATGACAAAGACATCATGCTTCCTGAATAACTCCATAGCCTTTTCAATCTCCCACTTCTCCCATACACGTCCGCATGGGTTATGAGGTGAACAGAATATTGCGGTATGGATTTTATTATCAACTATCTTTTTCTCCATATCGGAAAAGTTCATTCTCCATATACCCTCATCATCGATCTCCAGAGGACTGTGAACGATATTATAGCCGTTGTTCTCAAGGCACATGGTGAATCCGATATAAGTCGGACTGTTGACTAAGACATTGTCTCCCTTGGAACAGAAAACATTCATGGCACTTACAACTCCGCCAAGTACTCCGTTTTCATAGCCGATTGCTTCCCTTGTGAGACCTTTTACATCGTTTCTTATTTCATGCCACTTGATGATGGAATCAAAATACTCGTCTGTGGGAGCAAAATAACCAAACGCCGGATGCTTGGCTCTTTCGATGATAGCCTCAGAAATGGTAGGAACTGTAGGAAAATTCATATCAGCCACCCACATAGGTATGATATCAAATCCATCCTTTGGCAATTCCGGAGCAAATCCGGGAATAGTTCCCAGACCGTCAACCGCAATGGCATCTTTTCCTTTTCTGTCCATTATGGAAACAAAATCGTATTTCATATAAATCTCCATTCCGCTGCCATTTTTGACAGCATGATTAAGTTATATTAACCGCTTCTTCATAATACTATCCATTCCGTCTGTTCTCACCTTACGGAATGGATAGTTTAAAAACGGCTTTTTTACACTAAACTGCTGCTAAGCTGTCCCTCGGTCCTGACCGTCTCAGAAGCTTCAGTTGCTTCGATCGCAGCCCGGGCTATCTGTTCGCGCTTTTCCATAAGTTTCTCAGCACTTACAGCCCCTGTCATAAGTCTTATCTTTGCTAATCCTATCATAACCGCCAGCAAAACCACACAAATGATCATAGACTTTGTATCAAGACTCTTGAAAAGATAATAGGCAACCGCAAGTGCACACACTGAACTCAGTCCACATACAACTCTGAATACCGGCATCGGCATATGCCATGCAGCATTGTTCCACTGTCTGGGATATTTTTTGACAAGCTTGATGAGGCAAATGTTCATGTATGCATTCTGAAGCATGGCCGGAATCATGGTCAGTGAGATCATGGAATCAATCGAAAGCCCCATAAAAAGCGGAGCGATAGAAAATACCAGGAATAACAGCATGACCACATATGGATATCCGTTTTTATCAGTTTTCTTAAATACTGCAGGAAGCCATCCATCTTCAGCAACGGCAACCAGAGGATATCTGAGCATAGTCATTCCGGAAGCCAGTGACGAAAGGATGGCACAACACGCAGCTCCTAAAATAAATATGGCAAATAATGTCGGGTTAAATATCTCTGCCGCAACAAGTGACAGGTTCTGTCCCATAACCTTTTCAACCGGTAATACTCCTGCTGCAACGATTCCCATAAGAGCATAAACGATACCTACTGTAATAGTGATGAGAATGATTCCGAAGGGAATGGTATGTCTTGCATTTTTAGTTACGGGCATTACAGATATCGGAGCCATGGTAGTTCCCTGGCAGGCAAATGACATCATGGCAATGGCACTGATAAATCCTGTGAAACCGTTTGAAAAGAAAAGTCCATCGGAGTTAGACCAAAAACCGGGCTTAACATTTGGAATTCCCACAACTACGAACAGGCAGATAGATGCCAGCAATATGATAGTTATTATGGTCGTAATGGTTGCAAGGGCTTTCGTTCCTCTTGTAGAAAGGGCAAAAAACAGAACTATAAGCATTACCGCTATCCATAGCTGATATGGCGCCAGCCCTTTAAATACTGAAACAAAATAATTTGCAAATGCAAGACCATATGAACCCATTCCGAGACTCTGAACTACAGTATATATTGCAGCAAATCCCGACATCGTTGGTCCTAAAAGCATACATTTCATATCGTAGTCACCGCCGGGCAGTACGAACATAGACGCCATCAAAGGCTGAAATAAATACGCAAGAAGCATATATATACAGCCTATGGATACAGCCAGTACTATGGAACGCCCTGTATGAGCAATTCCGAATCCCATCATTACAAAGATACCTGAACCTATAGCTCCGCCCACACCAAGACTGAAGATATTGAACAGACCCAATTTGTTACTACTGCTTTCACTCATAACCTCCACCTCTCTTTATTCTGTTTTCTTTACTTTTTAACCGGTCAAATTTGAAGCACCTGAATGTTCACGCTCATTGTTAAGGTGCTTAACTATTTAACATGATTATAATCCCGGGAATGCCATGTGTCGATAATAGTTAAGCAGCTTAACAATTTTTGGCAATTTAGCCAACTTTTAGCCAGAAATATAGGCGCTTTACACAATGAGCAGAAAGGTCATTCTTTGATAGATAACTGAAACTGCCATGGTACCTGTTTCAGAAAAACAATCCTCAATGGCATCACTCTCTGCTGTACGAAAAAGAGGCAAAGTCATCCGGAAACCGGACAACTTTGCCTCTTGAAAGGGATTATAGTTACATCGGGCAATAAAAGTCAACAACACTTAACATGTATAAACATTCCATTTGGTTATCCCTGCGTAAACCGGAAGCTCTACAATGAAGATTTTCCATTCTGCTCTTTACTTCTCTTAACGTCTTCCTTATATACCTCATTTAGTGCCCTCTGAACCTTTATGGATATCATTAATTCCTCATCCGTAAATTCATCGAGTTTTTTGAATGTTATCATCTGACAGTCATCATTGACCCTTTTATGATTTTTGTATAACTCTTCTCCGGCAGGTGTAAGTCTCAGATTATAGACTCTTTTATTGTTTTTATTCCTGACCTGTTCAACGAGTCTCTTTTTTACAAGTTTTTTTACTATCTGACTGCAGGCGCTTGTGGTCTTATCAAGCTTCTCTGCAATTTCTGTAAGAGTAATTCCGGGGCTTGCTCCGATAGAACTTACTATATACGCCTCTGCCTGATACAGCACGACATCACCGTAATAATGAGTCATAGAGTCATATTCATACATATAATCATAAGCATTATTCTGTTCTTCCCATATGTTTGACAGCAGCTCCGCTCTTTCCATAATTCATAATCCCCAGTGATCAATGATATTTTTTAATTCATTATACAACAATTACATCATTATTCTATTCCGTAAAGCAGCGCATTTACTATGGCTGCTGCGATATTGGAACCGCCCTTTCGCCCCCTCGCGACTATCAGCGGAATATCTCCGTATTCCTTTTCATTCCTGAGCTCCCATATGAGTTCCTTCGCCTCTACCACATTTACAAATCCAACGGGAACCGCAATGATTCCCGCAGGTCTCAGATTCTCCTCGCGGATAAGTCTCTCCAGCTCAATGAGAGCTGTGGGGGCATTTCCGATGGCGAAGATAATGCTGGAGGAAGCAGGCACCACCTTTCCGGCTTCTGAATCCTGATAAGAGTCAAATTTGATCTTCGGAAGGTGCTTTGCAAGTCTCGCAGCCTGTTCCATGCTTACAGTAGCCCGGGTGACTCCTCTCTTTCTGGCTTCTTCCGCCACTTCAGGATCCGACATGAAGCATCTTAGCTTACAATCATATTTCGCCATCGTAACCTTGCTTATTCCCGATTTCGCCATCTCAGTATCCGTCACCACTGTGGCTCCTGCTGAAAGGGCAGCTCTCATTCTTTCCACAGCATGTCTTGTAAAAACAAGATTCTCATAATAATCGAAATCTGCCGATGTATGTATGCATCGCTCTATCACCGGGGCTTCTACAGCCGGAAGCTTAACTCCTCTTCGAGCCAGCTCCTCCCTGATGATCTCCATGCTTCTTCTCTCTATATCCTTTGGCTCTATATGTTCAAACCTTATATTCTCCACGCTGCTCTCCCCTGATATATACCTTCATAAATTCAATCTTAGCATATTTTTTCTTTTCATTTACTATAGAAACTATTTTTCAAGAATAAGTCTCTCAGATAACACTGATCTACGATCACCTGTGCATCATAAATTATCCCTCATTGCATATAGTCGGAATTTAGACCATATGCAATCTGATTGAATTTTGATATAATTAATTTCATAATCATTCAAAAGATTCAGATTCATAATTCTTAACACGTTCTGTGATTGAGAAATTTCCGGATAAGATAAAACGATACTTTTAGAATTGGGACTGTTAAACAGTCTGAATGATACTTTATCATGCCCGCAATTACTGATTTCTTCTCCTCCCTATAGATATTCTATAAAATTCATTCACTTCTGTTCCCCAAAAATCGATTATTTAAACTATGAAGATAAGGAGGCCAATAACTTAACCATGCCCTACGATGAGAGTAATTTAGAAGACTTGTCTAACACGCCATTCGATGATGTATTCAAGCTTCAAATAGAAAAGATGGGACAACTACTTGTACCTGTCATAGAGAGGATGTTTCATGTCAAAGCAACTCTGGTAGATATGGAAGAAATCGAAAGACTTGCCAATGAACGTTTTCTCATGGATGATGAACAAAAAAAGATTTCAAAGCGTTTTTCAGACAGCTGTTATAAGATTGCAGGCGGATACTACCATGTGGAATGTCAATCCACAGAAGACGGAAGCATCCTGTTCAGGCTGGCAGAATATAATGTCCGGATAGCTCTTGATGGTGCTAAGAAAGATGGTGATTCTATACGAATAAACCTTCCAAATTCTGGACTCATAAAGCTTAGAGGTACTATCGATTCAGAAAAATCTTCCGAAATGAAGATAAGATACCGGTTTTCAGATCAGGAAATAGTCATGCCTGTTCCGGTTCTGAATGTGCAGGCATACTCAGCTGATGATATATATGATGGAGGATTGTTTTTCCTGATACCCTACTATCTCATCAGATTCGAAAACCGTTTAAGAAAAATATCAGATTCGGAAGACCCTGAATATGCTAAGATATATTCAGAACTACGTGAATTCGTTAATCGGTTAGTCAAAGCCTGTGATGACGGATTTATCTCAGAGGATAATACAAGAAGACTCGCAGAGTTATCGAATTTGATACTTAATCATATAGCAAGCAGGCTGAATAAAGATTTAAAGGAAAGGATGGCAGGACTTATGAGTCATGTAATTGAACTTCAGGAAGACAGATGGCTGAGAAAGGGCCGTGAGGAAGGCAGACTTGAAGGAACAAAATCCTTACTGTTTTCTTTGGTTGTTGATAAAGTAATTGATGTAGCAGATGCTGCCAGAAGAGCCGGTGAATCTGAAGAAGATTTCACTAAAGAACTGGAAGAATATATCAAGAATCAGAAATAAAGCTATAAAATACAATTTTAGGATAATCATTATGGATTTATTAGGAAAGGTGGCGCTGTTAACTCAAGTACAGTACCATCTTTTTATTAACCTCCTCATCAGATTCCCTTTTGTCACCGATGTTATGACCACATCTTAACTAACACATCCTCTTTGAACGAATATCCAAAAAGGATGTGTTAGTTTACTATTCCCAAAAATCAAAAAGATTTATCGATCATGCTGTATATGTTTAAACTTGTTAAATCCTATATTTATTTACCGGCATTTGCTGCTGCGCTCTCACCTGCAAGAAGACCTGAAGCATAGCAGAATCCGAGGCCTGAACCGCCCTGATAGTAAGGTGTGCTCCAAAGGTCTGCATCAGCTCCGCACACATAAAGGTTCGGAATAGTCTTTCCGTCGGAAGTCAGAGCCGCAAGGTTTCCATCAGTCTTGATTCCGCCGAGAGTCAGCCATGCACCGACATTGTACTCTATCATGTAGAAAGGACCTGTCTTCACCGGAATGAGGTACTCCTTCGGAGTGTACATCTGGTCATCCACACCGCTATCGCAGGCTGCATTGTAAGTCTCCACAGTCTTAACGAGGTTCGGCATGTTGAAATGCTCAGCCAGCTCCTCAATGGTATCTGCCTTGTAAGCCCAGTTCTGGGATACAGCCTCTTCAAAATCGTCATAGATATTGTCAAGAACAACACCCTCAAAGCCCGCAAGGAGAGCCATTCCCATGTTGGCCTTTGCTCCTTCACCGAGGAAATCGATGACCGGTGTAGTGCTTATCCTGTCCATAAATGCCTGATCGACGATGGTGTAATAGGTGCTCTCGCGAAGGGCCTGCTCGCCGCTGTACATGGTGGCCTCACACATACGACGCTCATCCATGAAACGGTCACCTGCCCTGTTCACAAGCATCAGTCCGAAATTCGGGAAATAGAAGGTGGCATTCGTTCCGCGGCCCGGTGCCCATGAGAAGGTCGGAGTCGCCTTGAAGTTCGCCGCACCCATCTCATTCATGGAAATGGAGAAATTCTTGCCCATTTGGGCGCCCGCATTCTGAAGCAGCTGAATGCCTTCGCCGTCATTGTAAATGCTGTCCTGAGGAACCAGCTCGGCACCGCCATAATATCTGGCAACCATCTCCTTGTTCTGAAGGAAACCGCCGGTACATACGATAACGCTCTTTGCACGGATCTTCACGGTATTTCCATCCTTGTCTTCGGTGAGCACACCTACGATGGCATCGTCCTCCCTCAGAAGGTTGGTGACCTGAGTATTCCAGCGAAGCTCAACGTCCGGTCTCACCTCAAAGATCTTCTCAAGGTATGGAACACGCTCAAGACCTTCAACCATATATACATGTCCGCCGCGGCTCAGCCAGTCTGTAGCCCCCATGGCAAACGGATATATCATAGGCATTCCGCTGTTAATGACTATATCGATGGCGCGTCCGCTGACCTCCAGCATATTTCTCACGAGACGGGCATTGCACTGATAGTTGGTGCCAGCCATGATATGCTCAAAGGCCTCCTGCTTCGTGAGGTATCCGTCGTACTTAAGCTGCTCGCTGGACTCAATGTGCCATGCGCCTGTGGTATTGACATTGTTGGTGCCCGCAAAGCCGGAAGCACGGTCAAGGGCTATGACCTTACAGCCCTTATCTGCTGCGCCTGCTGCCGCAGTGGTTCCCGCAACACCGATACCGACTACAACTACATCTGTCTCCTCTTCCTTTGAAGCCTCAGCCTCATCATAAAGAAGTGTTTCAAACTCTACAGGCTTTCCCTCCGCTGCTTTATCAGGTGCCAATGTTTCTGCCGAAGCACCTTTTGTTTCCTTTTCCTTCTCTCCTTCCGGATGGCTCTCCGCCGGAGGTACCTGAGGTCCGCAGGCAACTGTCACTCCCATAGCTGCCACCGCAGCGAGACCTCCCTTTAGAAATGAACGACGACTGATCTCTTTCATGATACATACTCCTTTTCAGCTGCCACATATCTCACGGTTACCTTCAGGCTTATTCTCCATTTATTGCAGCATGTTTTACTGTCTGCATTTTTCGAATTACCGCGGATGGTCTTAATCAATGCTGATTATTTTTATATTTCTTTACCATCACTTTGTTTCAACTCATGTCGATATCGTGTTATATGGCTTTTGACAATTAATGTTTACCTTTATTCTAAAGTCTACAGTTACTGAAGAGTCAATCATGATCTGATACTTTTTTAACATTGACCCACAAATGATCGTATCTGCTATTCTTTCCGTTCTTTCTTGAGGTCAGTATCCTTTTTGAAATGACCGGCTCGTCCTCCGAAATCACAAGTCCCTCCTTATCCATCAGTTCATGCAGGAGTCTTCGGCTTCTGCTGAGACTCTCCTTAGTGATGGTGAAATCTTCATTTATCTCAACGATGCAGTGAATAGCCGGACCCTCGGCATATTTTCTTACACTACTTCCTTCAAAAAAGCTCATATTCAAAATATCCGATTCAAACATTCCCACACCAAGCTCCGGGACCGGTCCCTCCGCATTTTCCATATACTCCTGTGCTGAGAATCTGAGTACTGAATCAGCATAGGGAATCTCAAATACTGAATTTTCCGGCCAGCTGGAGGGCTTCCCGTCTCTGACTTCCAGAGGCATCCAGATGATAGCCGGCCTCACGGTCAGTTCACAGAAACTCTCCGCCCTCCTGATATCAAGTGCATCATGACTTCTGTGCCTAAGGAAATGAAGAAGTCTCATGCTTTCATGTATCTCTCCTTCCAGCTCATCACAACGCTGGTCCAGTATCCCAACTTCATCCTCACTATGCAGAAGACTCAGTATCTCCTCCTGCGTCAGCCCGCTTTTCCTGTAATTCCTGTAATCTAAAATAGTCGATACGTCTGACATGCTGTACGACCTGTATCTGCCTTTTCTGCCTCCCGAGGGCGAAAGCACACCCTGCTCCTCCAAAAAACGTATACCGCTTGGAGACAGCCCCGTCATTTTTGCTATTGTTCCGATTTTGAATTCCATGATAGTCTCCGGTATCTTTATAACATCTTTGTAGAAACACTATAGTTTATATACGCGTTCGATATACTGAATATCCATGTCAAATCATTAAATAACACAGTCTCTTTGAATATGCATATCCAAAAAGGCTGTGTCAGGTCACTGTTTAAATAATATGACGTATATATCAAAAGGCGATATCAATCTACTAAGCTCACCACATCATCATATGTATTTCTTTCTGTCGCTCCGGAAGAAGTATCTATTGAATCCGCCGGATGACCCACCATAAGAACTGCAACCGCTGACTGGTCATCGGGAATGTTAAGAATAGACTTATACTCATCCTTCTTCTCACCGTTCAGGACGATGGTAGGTGAAGAAACTATCTTCGTTCCATATCCCATGACATTTGCCATATCAGACATGGATTCGCAGGCAAGTCCTGCATCAAATTCCGAACCTTCCTTGCAGGAAATCACGATAGCCACCGGCGCATCCGCTATGCCCGCCTTTGGTCCTGTACCTGTTGGAGCCGGTGCCGGAGCTTTATCTTTTTTATCCCCGTCATCCGGTTTTCCCGCAGGAGCACCGGCAGGTCTTCCTGCACTCATGTCCGATGCAATCTGTTGAAGAACCTCTTTATTCGTAACAACTGTAAAATGCCATGGCTGCTTATTCATAGCGCTTGGAGCATTTATTCCCGCAGTAACAATCCTGCTAATGTCATCACTGCTGACAGCTTCCTCCGAAAAGCTCTGCACAGTCGGTATATCACCGATCACTGCCGCAGCATCACTTGAAACAGACTGAGCAGACTGTACAGACGAAATGGTCGGCACATCAACCTGTTCACACCCATACAGAGCTGAAGCCAACATTAACGACATCCCCAGAACCAGACACTTTCTTTTGAGCATATTCTCCTCCTCACTGATGAAGCTATCTATTCTGCCATAACTTCATCCCTTCTTAATTGAGTTCCCCAGACTCAATTAAATACTCGTTTCATACTACTCAGCACAATCCCTTGATATATGTAAAATCTATATCCAATGATACCACATTTTTTCTTTTCATTTACTATCAAAACTATTTTTCAAGAATAAGTCCCTCAGATAACTTTTTTGCAATATTATCTCCACAACCAGCTGTTCTGAAAAGTTTAGTCATTTCTTCAGTGAATAATTCACCATTTTTTAAGTATTCAACGGAAAGAGTTATGCCGTCCTACTCAAATTGGAATCCTGCTAATGCACGTAATTACATTTGTTTTTTTGTTATAGGGGCAAAAATGTGTTGACATATTGGATGATAACCATCTTTGGGCAAGATTGTTCTTTTATAAATACAATACCGGTTTCATATCATACTTGCTGAGTTTCCTCAGCTAGCTCATGCTTAGAATAAAATTATTTCGTTCTGTCTCGAGTATTCTACGATCTAAGACTGTGTGGTTTGACTTTTTAAATCAATCTAACACTGAGCTACGGTCACCTGTGCATCATAGATAGTCCCGCATTGTATATAGTCGGAATTTAGACCATATGAAACCCGAATGAATTTTGATATAATTCACTTCGGAATCATTCAAAAGATTCAGATTCATAATTCTTAACACGTTCTGTGATTGAGATACTTCCAGATATGTTAAGATATATTCAGAACTACGTGAATTCGTTAATCGGTTAATCAAGGCCTGTGAGGACGGATTTATTTCAGAAGATAATACAAGAAGACTCGCAGAGTTATCGAATTTGATACTTAATCATATAGCAAGCAGGCTGAATAAAGATTTAAAGGAAAGGATGGCAGGACTTATGAGTCATGTAATTGAACTTCAGGAAGACAGATGGCTGAGAAAGGGCCGTGAGGAAGGCAGACTTGAAGGAACAAAATCCTTACTGTTTTCTTTGGTTGTTGATAAAGTAATTGATGTAGCAGATGCTGCCAGAAGAGCCGGTGAATCTGAAGAAGATTTCACTAAAGAACTGGAAGAATATATCAAGAATCAGAAATAACGCTATAAGATACAATTTTAGGATAATCATTATGGATTTATTAGGAAAGGTGGCACTATTATCGGATTCTCATAGTTCTACCCCGACTCTCGCCTTGATACCGTCATCATAGGGGTGTTTATCCTTAACCATATTGGTGACATAATCCGCCATGGACAGGATGGTAATGTCGGGATTCCTGCCTGTCAGTATGACCTCCACGTTTTCCGGAATCCGCAGTAGAAAATGGGTCAGAAGGTCATGATCCAAAAGCTCTTTGTTCACCGCATCCAGTATCTCATCAAATATAAACATGGCCTCTATATCCGGTTTAAAGGGCTCCGATTGCATGATGACTCCGGCCTTCCTCTGTCTTTCCTCGGAAGCTATCTGCTTTTTCACCTGATTTTTCAGACTTATCTTCATGGTTTTAATTGCCTTTACGAACATGGCATCACAATCTTTTCTGGTGATTTTCAGCTCCTCTTGAGACATCTTTCCTGTCCATCCAAAAAAATGCTCGGGAAAAAGCACCAGCACTCCGGGAATCTTTTCCAGAATACTGATTTCACCGGACATGCCGTCCTTCAGGAACTGACAAAAGACCACCGGCACATTATGCCCGGCGGCCCTTACGGCAGCACCTACAGCAGCCGTGGTCTTCCCTTTTCCGTTTCCCTGATATATATGAATCATTTTTACCCCCATGGACGTGTACGAATCGAGTTCACTTGATTTTGTATATTCCCCAACAGATAAGTTTGAAATTAAAGCCTTTCCCTTTTTGGTTTCCGATATTTTCATATTATCTGATGCCACATGCAGACTCTTATTTTTCCAGCCCCATAATCCGATACACTTTATTCATATCCAAAGACTCTCTCAGCACTGAAGCCAGCTTATCATACTGCTCCTCTTTGAAATCCTCATACCGTATTTCTGTTATATTATCGCGGTTTATCCCCTTCTTCTCGAATAAAATCCGGAGAAATGCTTCCCTCAGTTCATCACTGTCGAAGAAGCCGTGAATGTAAGTTCCGAAGACATTTCCGGCAGAAACATTAGCCGAATCCTCCGAACATACGGCATGAGTCCTTCCCATGTGTATCTCGTAGCCTGTGACAGTCTGCCCGTTAAGCTTCGAAAATTCACCTGAGAGTCCTGAAAGCTCCGTAGTCACTCTGGTTCTCGTTTTCTCCTCCGAAAATTCTGTCACCAGAGGTAAAAAGCCAAGACCCCGGGTAGTTGTCCCGGAAGCTGTCTCTGCTCCGAACTCGTCCACGATGCTTTCACCCAGCATCTGATAACCTCCGCAGATTCCCATTATCATAGTTCCGGCATGATGCTTCTGCCTTATTTTCGCTTCAAGCCCTGTAGCCCTGAGCCACTCCATATCTTTGATGGTGCTTTTTGTTCCCGGAAGGATGATAAGGTCGGGCTCTCCCAGCTCCCTCACCTTCGTAACATATCGAAGTGACACTCCGGACTCTGTAGAAAGTGCCGTAAAATCTGTAAAATTGCTGATCCTCGGAAGACGGATAACCGCAATATCGAGAAGCGGCACGAAGGATTCACTTCCTTTATATCTTCTCACATTCAGCTGCTCCGAAAGAGAATCCTCATCGTCTATCACCACATCCATATATGGCACAACTCCGAGAATTTCCTTCCCTGTTCTGTCCCTAAGGATATCCAGCCCCGGATCAAGTATGGTCTTGTCACCTCTGAACTTGTTTATGATGAGCCCCTTTATCCGTGCCTTTTCATGATCCTCCAGCAGCTCAATGGTTCCATAGAGCTGTGCAAAAACTCCGCCCCTGTCTATATCACCAACCAGCAGCACCGGTGCATCCGTAAGCTCTGCCATACCCATGTTGACAATGTCATCGTCCCTTAGATTTACCTCCGCGGGACTCCCCGCTCCCTCGATCACGATGATATCGTAGTCCGCTGAAAGCTTCTCATATGCCTCACGAACCACAGGGATCAGCTGTTTCTTATGTTTGTAATACTCCCTCGCAGTCATGTTGCTGCTGACTTTCCCGTTGATGATCACCTGAGAACCGACGTCCGTGGTGGGCTTCAAAAGTATCGGATTCATGAGGACCGATGGCTTAATGCCTGCAGCCTCCGCCTGAACCACCTGAGCGCGACCCATTTCAAGCCCTTCTTCTGTTATGAAGCTGTTCAGCGCCATATTCTGTGATTTAAACGGAGCCACTCTGTATCCGTCCTGATGGAAAATACGGCAAAGTCCTGCTGCAATGAGACTCTTTCCTGCATTGGACATGGTCCCCTGTATCATGATGGCTTTTGCTCTTTTCTTCTCCATGAGGTTCTCCTTTTATTTGAAATTCCTATTTATTATAGTACAATAGTGCTTTCCAGTTTTCTAACAGCTGAACATTTTCCTCATGCCTGCGGACACAGATTCTGAAGAATCTTCCATCAAGTCCTGAAAAATCCCTGCAGCTTCTTATAAGTATTCCTTTTTCTATCAGTTTTTCTTTAAGATCAAGAACATCCTTAGACACTCTGAAAAGAATGAAATTCGCCTCTGATTCAATATTGTATACCTTTTCAGCAAGTCCGTTTCTTAGGATTTCATCAATCAGATATTTACGTTCTACTTTTATTATTTGTCTCGTTTCCACGAGATAATCACCATCAGAAATTGCTGCCACTCCCGCCATCTGTGCCGGTATATTTATCTCCCATGGTGTCATGGTTTCTTTTAAGCTTCTGATCAGATCCAGATTCTCAGTAACGAGATATCCAAGCCTCAGACCCGGCATACCATATATCTTCGTAAATGCCTGGAGGACGATGAGATTCCTCCAAATGTCATTCTCTGCATCAAATCCGCTATATTTAGCTCTACTTTTTTCATTATAAACTATTCTGCTTTGGGATCTTAATTCAGACCCCATACTACATTCAGCCGTATTGGAGAACGATTTTGTAGTATTCCTATTACGTTCCGTTAAATCCTTTTTCTTCAATCTTTTTCTGATCTCCGGAACCATGGAATACTCTTCTTCACGGGAACTGAACGGCAGGAAACATTCATCCACTATCAGCCAGATTGAGTTCTTCTCGCAAACCTCATAAATACGAAGAAGCATTGCCTTTGGAATCATTCCCCCGTCGGGATTATTGGGATTACATAAAAAAACGGCAGACCCTGCTGCCATATTTTCTATCTGATCAATGAACTTCTCCAGTGTTTCATCATTAAAACTGAAGGAGTCCCTCTCGTAAAGAAAGAACTCCTGAACCTCTGAACCACTCATTATCGCCGCTTTTCCGTACTCTGAAAAAGAAGGTGCCGGAACCATAACCTTTTCAGGTCTTATCACCTGCATTAGCCGATATATGAGATCCGCCGCACCGTTACCGAAAAGCAGATTCTCTCCTTTAATACCGATATGCTCCGATACAGCTTTTCTCAGTTCTCTCTGATTCCAGTCGGGATAAAAAGTACTTAATTCAACACCTTTTATAGCCGCGTCTCTCGCCCCATACGGCATCCCCAGTGGATTAATGTTTATCGAGAAATCCAGTCTTATATTTTTTTCGTAAATGTCTCCACCGTGATGATATTCCAATGTTTATCTCCTGTATTCTATGATCTCACACCCATCCAAACCTGTACATCACAGCTCTCATAACAATTATACCCACTATGTATATCATGAAAACCGAAAGATACATCACTCTGTTGGCGGTCTCAATGTCTTCAGGCACCACCTCGCGAAGCTTATCACCTATCTCCGGCTTCTTTACAAGCTTTCCGAAATACCATGCATCTCCTAAAAGTGTGACTCCCAGGGCACCCGCCATTACTGCCTCAGTCTGTCCGGAGTTTGGACTTGTGGACTTCTTTGCATCTCTCATCCAGATCTTAAATGCGTTCTTCCAGTTAAGATTAAGGAATAAAGCTGCAATCACCATGAAAAGCGCCGTTACTCTTGCCGGAATAAAATTAAGTACGTCATCAAGTCTCGCCGCGCAGGTTCCAAAATATCGATATTTATCGTTTTTATATCCTATCATTGAGTCCATGGTATTGACTGCCTTGTAAAACCAGCCACCTGCGACTCCGAAAACCATCATGAAAAGGAGGGGTGCCACAACACCGTCGGAAGCATTTTCCGCAACCGTCTCAACTGTTGCCTTCACTATTCCTGACTCATTCAGCCTCTTGGTATCTCTTCCGACTATCATGGAAACGGCTTCCCTTGCTCCCTTGATGTCCCGCTTTTTCAGTGCATCATATACCTTCATGGATTCCTTTTTAAGCTGCTTCATCGCAATCATCTGGTAGGCAAGAAAAGCACTGATGGCCCAAGATATGGTCTCACCGAACATTTTACTTATATTCAGTATCACAAGAGGTATCACCGTGAAAACAACCAGCATGATAAGCACCAGTATGCCCCCGGCGATACGTTTTTTTGTCTTGTCCTCTTCAGGTTCATCGGAAATTTTGAATATTTTTCTCAATGCTTTTTCCAGCCACTCGATGGCACGACCCATAGCCATCACCGGATGGAACCAGTTGTGCGGATCCCCGAAAACAAGATCCAGTATAAGTGCCATTATGAGTATCATTATTCTCTCGTACATATGATGTCCTTCTTCTTAGTCCTATTATGAAATCAAATTATTTTATCTGGTACGGCTGGTATCAACTCCACATTTTTACTTTTTTGAACCTGATCTCTCCTTCAGAATCCAAGCTTATCTCAGCCTCATAGCCCTGTCCCGGCTTCAGGCCCCAGTCAAAGTAATCCTTATGAGGCTCTGAATATTTATCCATGAGCGCCATGATGGTTCCGCCATGAACCACCAGCGCAAAGGCAGACTTTGATGAATTCCTTATTACAGCAATCACTTCCTTCTCAAAAGCGGAAACCACCCGTTCCGTGAATTCACTTTTGCTTTCACCTCCAGGGAAGGGTGATTCTCCCATAGAATCTATATATCTCTGGTATGCCGCTTTATGTTCAGGATCCGAATCCTCATTTATTTCTTTATAATTCATGTACTCGAAATCACCGAACTCCATCTCCCGAAAATCCCGAACTACAATCTCTTCATTGTCTGAAACAACCTCCGGAAACAGACATTCCAAAGTATCTCTGCATCTCAGCATAGGGCTAATGAATACTTTTTCAATCTTTAACCCACCCGGAAGTCTCATTTCCCTGAGCCTGTCTTTTTCCTCCGGAAGCAGCCCCTCATCAGTCGAACCAACATAACGATGCTCCAAATTTCCTTTTGTCATTCCATGTCGTATAAGCAATAATTTCATCAATCCCACCGATGTATCATTTTTTCATCAAATTAAAATATATCAATATGTCCTTATAATGATGACAACCCACTCAATCATTTGGCTTTTATGCAGAAATCATACTATCCTGTTACACCACCAAAGAATCAGGCTACTTCAGCCTTTGTGGTATCCCTGCCAGCAGTCTGTAGACTCTGGCAGCTCTTTCAGCAAAAAGACAGCTCACACGTCCTACAGCCTCGCGCCACTCCCGTTCCTCTCTGTCCATGGGAACAACTCCTGAGCCCACCTCTCTCATTATTATCACAAGTTCCGGCTTTTCCGCCACTGAATCAGACCCCATATCCTTTATACGATCTGCTTTGTCACTTGATACTCCGGTGATGTCAGTAAATGAACCTGTATTATCTTCAAGCCATCTCTCGGCTTCTTTAACAGGATCCTTTCCCTGCTTCAGCTGCTCCCGGATTTTATATTCAAAATCATCGATTAATACTGCTGTAGGAAATTCTTTTTTGCAAAAGCTGTGTTTTCCCTGACACATACCACCTAAAACCAGTATCATTTTTCCTCCCTGACTCATGCAAGTCCTTGAATTAACATACGATGGTAGTTGACCCGGATATTACCATTCTTTGTTATATTGCACATTAAAGATATTGTGTTTTTATATGGCTACCTCTTAAATCCTATGCTAAAACAGCCACGATACTAAAACATTGAACAACAGCATCAAAAACTCACAGTTACAAAGAAAATAACCGCAAAGATCTCCTGTGGTTCCTCCAAATTCAGGAACTATTCTGTATCTGTACCAGAGAAATGAAACTACCGCCGCAAAAGTTGTTGCCGCAGGATAAAGCAAAGACCTTCCAAGTATAGAAAAAAACATAAACAGATCGGCAACTGTAAAAATCAGATAAACTACCAGCACCAGCTTAACGATTCTGTCTGAATTCTCCGCAATGGTGCTGACCATCCCGTCTTTCTTCGCCTTTTTAAAGCACACAACACTTAGTCCGCTCAGCTCTCTGGATATAAGAAATCCGAAGCACATCGAAAGAACACATTTCCCATTCACTGCTGTGCATAATGCAAATGCTCCCAACATATACATCACACCATAAATCACAGCAAACGCTCCCACATGAGGATCCTTTAAAATAGCAAGCTTTTTCTCTTTATCACCATAACTGTGAAGGGCATCTTCCGTATCGAAAAGTCCATCAAGATGTATGCCTCCAGTCACTGCGATGGGTATCATAAGCATTAAAAATGCCGTAAATATGTTATATGTCTGAAATCTCCCGATAAAATGCCAGACCAGAAATTCCAGACCTGCTATCACAAGCCCCACCACCGGAAAGAAACACATGGCATATTTCATGCTCTTTTCATTCCAGTCGGCCTTCGGCATCGGTATTTTTGAATATGTTGAAAAAGCTATGATCAGGGAATCTATCATTTTTCCTCCGCAAAAATCACTTTATATTTACCGGAAGTCCGGCAACGACCTCAATGACCCTATCCGCGTCACCGGCCATCTCACGGTTCAGTTCTCCCAGATTTCTAAGGAACTTCTCTGTCTCCTCCGGATACTCACGCCCATCACTGTAAAGCTCATTGGCCACTACAATAAGGTCTTTGACATTGGCGGAAAGCTCTCTCAAAGGAGCTGCTATCTCATGGATATGTCCGTCAGTCTCATAACACTCGTTGGCATAAAGATTGGTAAGATCCTCAAGAAGCACCACAGCATCAGACAGGCGGTTTTCTTCATGGAAACAGTCACCACCTGCTTTTTCTATGATTTCTCCCGTAACACGGCCTATATCCAAAGGTCTTTCTATGGTAACAAATCCCTTTCCTGCCCGCAATAATCGATGCCGTTCGATGCGTTTTTTCGTTTCCAAATCTTCATAAGGAAACATGGTGGCAATGTAGTACAGTTCTCCACGTTTCTTCTCACCCTTAAACGGTCTCTCCCTACCGGGATTATCTTCCACTGTTGGCTCTATAACTCCGGAGTTTTCTACCTCTGTCAAAAGCTTTTGAGTCTCAGCATCTTCATTCCCTGCCAGGGCCACCGCAAGAGCTTCCGCATATTCAGATTTTCCTGAACCGGCCCCACCGGTAATTAGATAATACATATCGATTTATACTCCAAAACCTGTGATTAATTTACCACCGGACTCATCAATGACTGTATAAAAATAAGGTGACAGACAACTAGGAATCGAGCAGGATGCCTTTTTCCTACTCCATCTGCATGAGCAAAAAACCACATGTACGGATATCGTATTTCCTGAGAAATGTAAAATCCTACTTGAACCTGTGATATGCCTTTACATCTATATCTTTAAAGGTCCCCATCTTGTTAAATGCATCAACCGCTGCTGAAAGTAGCGGTATCAGAAGCACAGCCCCGGAACCTTCTCCCAGAGACATCTCCGCATCGATGATGGCTCTGAGATCCATCCTTTCAAGAGCCTGTCCTGCCAGCTTTTCCTTGGAAATGTGGGATGCAAATGCATAATCACTGACTCTCTCATCCATCATAAATGCACTTAAGGCTGCTGCGGTTGAAATTATCCCATCGATAATTATCGGTACTTCATGCTCCACTGCTCCGAGGAACATTCCTGCCATGACCGCGATCTCCGGTCCACCGATCTGGAACAATGCTTTCTCCGCAGTATCTCTGCTGAAAACCCTGTATTCTTTCGCTTCCTCACTTAATGATAACTTTTCAAGCCTTTCAAGAGCCCGTCTCACTACATCCTGCTTTCTCCTGAGACCTTCCTCGCTAAGCCCGGCTCCGTATCCTACTGCCTCCTCAGCACTTGCCCCCATAAAATAAGCCAAAAGTGCTGCGGTAGGTGTAGTGTTCCCGATACCCATTTCACCTGTAGCGATGATATCGTAACCTTCCTCCTTCAGTTCACTGACTATATCCCGCCCGAGCTGAAGTGCCTTCCTTCCGGTCTCTTCGTCCATGGCTGCTTCCACAGCGATATTTCCGCTGCCATCCATGAGCCTTCTGTCATTGACCACATCCTGACGAAGTTTCTGAAAGTTGAGTGAATTTTTCTGGTCAGGAGAATTTTTCACATCAGAATCTGCTGTTTTTCCGTCAGCACTTCTGCTAAGTTTAGCGTTGCAGAAGTGAAAATTTTCCGAATCACTGTATCTCGGTCCGATCATCCCCACATCAACGGTATAGACATCTACATCATTGCCTTTCGCAAAGATGCTTGTGGTGGTCGCGCCTTTTACAAAGCTGTCTGCGACCTTTCTAGTGACCGAACTGTCAGTCTGGGTAACTCCCTCCTTCACACAGCCGTGATCAGCGCAGAGCACCACCAGCGCCCTCTTTTCTACAGAAGGTTCCAGGGTCCTCTGAATCCCGCAAAGCTTTATCACATGCTTTTCGAGAACACCGAGACTGTCAATGGGCTTTCCTATGCTGTCCCATTTCTGCTGCGCCGCCCTTTCTATCTTAAATCTCTCACAGTTTTTCATAAAATTAAATATCGCCTCAGGATTACTGTAATAATAAAAATGGGGCCATCCTGCAGACTTGCTTCTGTCGTAGAATATCCCGTCATATATCTTCCCTGCAGTCTTCGCCTTTCCCGTTCCTGCCGAAGGTTTTCTAATGCTGAAGCCCGCTCCGTTGTCAGCACAATCGAATCTATGGAACTCGTGACCTCTCAGGACCGTTCCTGCAGGCCCGAAAAGTCCGGCTGTCTTTGTCTCAGCCTCTATATATCCGAAACGCACCAGCCTGTCCTGCTTTCTGAGTTCCCCGGAAAAAACACCGCACATTTCACAGCATTCCTCATCCGGATTCATACTGACGTTTCCTTCTCTGCTGTATCCATTTGTGTCATCAGTACATATCGACTTATTCAGATACATATATCCGCCGCACTCAGCAATCAGCGATAAACCTTTATTTACAGCCTGAGCGATAGAATTCCGCATGTAAACATTGGCAGAAAGTGCCTCTGCATATAACTCAGGATAACCGCCTCCGATGATGAGCCCGTCCAGATCTTCAGGAAGCCTCTCGTCATGAAGGGGGCTGAAGCTGACAAGTTCCCCTCCCATTTTCTCAAGAATATCTTTATTTTCCTGATAGTAGAAACTGAAGGCTTCGTCTTCAGCAATTCCAAGTCTGACAGTATTTGATAACTTGAATTTTGAAAAATCCCTCAAAGGAATATTTTCACCGCAACAATTTTGTACTGCTTCATTCTTTAAATCAGCATTCTCCAAGACCAGGGAACTAATTGAATCTGAAATCAAATTATCTTTATGGTCGGATGATTTATCCGATTCCGGCATTCCGGTTGAATCGATTGAATTTTTCTCCGAATCCATCCAATTATCTGATGAAGCCAACTCAATTATCCCGTCTATATCTATGTTCTTCTCTATCGTCTCCCCTAAAGCCTCAATCCATGAATAGAACCCGTCCATTTCCTCCGGAGAAATGAGCCCCAGATGTCTGGAGGGAACATTGTATTCTTTGATCTCAGGAAGATACCCAAGGACCTTTACCTCAGGGCATGCATCCTCGATAAGCCCCTTAAGTCTTTCATAGAACATAGGGGAAACTCTGTTCAGGATGACTCCCCGAATCCCTGACCCCCCTCGATGCTTCGAAAAATCCAGCATTCCTCTCATAAGAGCGGCAATCGAAACACTTCCCCCCTTACAGTCCATGACGAGAACTGTCGGGCTTCCGATGATTCCGGCAACCTCCCATGTTGAGCCTTTGGTTGACACTCCCCCGAGCCCGTCATAGTACCCCATAACACCTTCAATGACTGAAATATCAGCACTCCCGGCTCTCTCCTCATATAATTGTCTCAAAAGCTCCGGCTCAACAAAAAAACTGTCGAGATTTGCAGAGCTCACCCCCAGAACCTTTCTATGGAACATAGGATCGATATAGTCGGGACCACACTTAAAGCTCTGTACCTTCAGTCCCCTTTTTTTGAGCACATGAATAAGACCACATGTCAGTGTGGTCTTTCCTGATCCGCTTTTGTCTGCTGCTATAACTATGCTATGTTTCATTAATAAAATCCTTTCGGTTTAGTAGGCGGAACACCACTATCCTTTAGATGGTGGAATGAGCTAAGTATGTTCACATTATTTATTTTGATTCTATTTCCGTTCTAATCGGATTCTTTATATTGCGGTTAATTTCAAGCAATGGTATAACAAGTATATACATGTTATACAAAGGAGGAAACATCCATGGCACAGGTCACAATAAGATCCTGGGGAAACAGTCAAGGTATAAGAATCCCCAAAAGTATCCTGGATAAACTGGGATTAACTATATCTGACACTCTGGATATAGCTGCGGAAAATGACACCATAGTCCTGAAAAAATCCTTTGCACACAAATCCTTCGAAGAACGACTGGCCGAATATGATGGCCATATTTCCATCTCAGACTTTGATTGGGGAGAACCTGTCACCAAATCATGAACATATCAGATGCCATACAGGGTATCTTTGAGTATAACTGAGAGCAAGCCTTTATGGCTTGCTCTCTTTTTATCTTCTTGAAATTCTGGTGATTGTTATAGGATTCTCAGCATGGTGCATGTGGTAGCTGCCTCGTCTTTCGAGACCTGTTGCCTGAATCTCAACCATTTCAAAGTTATAGTCCGTAAGTCTCTTCTCGATCTCCAGAACCTCAGCCACTGACTCAAGAGTCACCGTGTTTATGACAATGACTACATCAGGGTTAGAATTGACAGCCCAGTCAACTATCTTCTGGAGATTGCCCTTGCTGCCTCCGATGAATACGCAGTCAGGAATAGGCAGCGGACCATCATTTGCGACATTCTTCCTCTCTCCGGGCTTCTGCATCTCCATCTCAGAAAAACATTCCGGTGCCTTGCCCCGGACAATTCGGATATTGTCAACCTTGAACTGATATCGATTTCTTTCGATGGTGTCGATGGCATCCTGATTTATCTCAACTGCTATGACCTTGCCTTCAGGACTGGCGAGACCTGCCTCCACTGCCATACTGCCGCTTCCTGATCCGATATCGTAAATGATGCTGTTATCACGAATAGCCAGACGGCAAAGACTGAGGGCTCTCACATCTCTCTTTGTAATGGGAACTCCGCCTGTTCTTTCAAAATGCTCATCACCGATACCATATGAACGGATCGGGGTTATGGCATCGTCATTTTCAAAAAGGGCGATGGCGAGACGGTCGAACATCTTGCCTCTCATCTCTCTGGTCTTTCCTACAGTAAAGGACTCGTCAGGATAGCTCAGTCTCTCACCTACTATGATCTTCACAGAGCTTAATCCGAACTGAATGAGCTCCTCTGAAATATTGGAAACCGTGTCCTCACTGCCCAAAAGAGCACATACAAATTTGTTCTCGCGGATAAGAGGAATCATGTCCTTGTGTCGTCCGTGAAGACTTACCAGCTTGACATCCGCCATACTTATGGACCGCTTGCTGAGGAAATACTGAATGCTGGAAACTCCGGCATAGTTCCTTATATCGATGCTTTCAGATCTGTCCTCATCCTCGGAGTCATCATTTCCATCAGAGCCTGAAGCCTTTAACAGGGCTTTTCTAAGCGGAATGGCACCACTGTATACACTGGTATCTCCTGTAAAGACCGCAGAGATAACCCTCTTTTCAGGATGGTTCAGGATATAATCAAGCATTTCCTCAGTCTTCACTGCCTCATAGGTCTCGATCGTTGTTCCGGACGCAGCATCACCGGCAGTTTTTAAAGCACGGCTGGCACCCATAAGCACATCCGAATTTCTTATAGCCTCTATTGCCTGAGTTGTCATCATTTCAGGACTTCCAGGTCCTACTCCAATAAGATTTACTATTCTCATTCTGCCTCCTTACACTTGTATCGTCACAAACAAAAATATATTTTATTTAATCATGGAATATCAAAAGATATTTTAATAAAAACAGTATTTACTTCTACCATTTTCTTAATCTCTTTTACTATCATTTACAGCATCTCCAGAAAATCAATCACTTCCTGAAGTCCTATGACCTGATACCAGTCTTCATTTGGAACCATGGCGTGAGTCGGACGACCTATGACCAGAACTCTCACTCCAAGTTCTATAGCGGCATCACATTTTTCAGGAAATCCTCCGATCTCACCTGAGTCCTTCGTTACCAGAAAGCCTGCATCCGCATATCGTAACTGCGCAAGATTCATGTCCACACCGAAGGGTCCCTGCATAAGTATCAGTCTGTCTCTCCTAAATCCAAGCTCGGAACATTTCTTCAGAACCTCCTCTGTGGGCAGTGCTCTCACATAGCAGTATTCGGAAAAATCCGGTATCACAGTGTATTCCTGAATCTCTTTTGAACCGGTAGTGATCAGGATATTCTTTTTTATTTCACTGCTGTACACGGTTTTCAGCCAGCCGGCAGCTTCCTTCACAGAATCAAAATAAACAAAATCGCTGCTGCCTCTCTCCATCATCTCAATACTGGAAAGCCTTCCGTATGGTCGGTGCACTCTTATACATCCGACACCGACAGCTTCACAGGCCATCGCGATATTCTCGGTGACAACATTAGCATAAGGATGTGTAGCATCTATGACCAGTATATCACCGGCATCTCCCCCCTGGTTCTCTGCATCAAGAACAGCCTTCCCGAAGAGCTTCGCCATCTGATCTCTGTCCAGCCTTCCGATATGAACATTGATATGCTTCTCCTTTTTAAGAAGACTTGCGCCGTAATCCGTAGCCACGAAGACATCTGCTTCCAGATAATCCAACAGACCTGCTATATTCTTTTCTTCATTTATCTCCGCGATACAATTCGCGATCTTCCGCCCCTCTGTGGTGCCTCCAAACAAAAATATATGCATTAAAGTCTGTACCCCCTGGGTGTAACCATCCTCGGACCGTCCGGGGTCTCGATCACCTTTGTGGTTGAATTTCCTATAAAAATGGTAGTGAGCATATCTATTTCCGATACCTCACCTGCATTTCCCAGCTCTTCCAACTGATGCAGAAGGAAGATCCTGCTGCTACAGCCGTCCCTTCCGATATTTCTAACGTAAGCTGTAACCGTCTCCTTCGGAAGTATGGAACCGAGAATCTCACAGGCTCTCTTGAACTGCTCATGTCTCTTATGGCTCACGGGATTGTAAATCACGATAACGAAATCTCCCTCGGCGGCGGCCCTCAAGCGTTTCTCTATGACATCCCAGGGAGTCAGGAGATCAGAAAGGCTGATGACACAGAAATCGTGTCCTACCGGAGCTCCCAGAACCGCACCTCCGCTAAGCACCGCAGACAGTCCTGGAACCGTAATGACCTGAACTCCGCAGTAACGTTCCTTTTCTGAAAGCTCATAAAGAAGTCCCGCCATTCCGTATACCGCAGCGTCACCCGATGAGATAACGGCAACATTTTTACCGGAAACTGCAAGGTCCATGGCATACTCGCATCTTTTCTCTTCCTCACGCATTCCTGAGACGAAAAACTCCTTGTCAGGATACTGAGTCTTAAGTATATCGACATAGGTTTTATAGCCGACTATCACATCAGCTCCTGAAAGTACTTCTCTTGCTTCCAGAGTCTCGTATTTTTCATCCCCGGGTCCGAATCCTACCGCATATACTGTTCCCATTTCATCCTCCGCGTATTGATACCTTTATCCTATGATTTTAGCGTATAAAGAAAGGGACTGCAAACCACCCTATGATGATTTACAGCCCTAAAATCCGAAATAAAGCTTTCCTCTGCAGTTTTATATCCCTTATGCTTATTCTTAAGAATCATTACGGCAATCGATGATATGCGGTGTAGTAACAAAGTTGAAATAGTCTTCCGCACGCATCTCATACCATCCACCAAGTTCTTCGGCTCTTTCACTTATACTTGACATATCTTCCGCCGATCCATATGCTCCGGAAATAAATATCCCGACTCCGTTATACTCTTCGGGATATGTGATATAGAATGTTTCAGTCCTTCCGTCATCTTCCCCTTCAGCTTCATTGTACCAGGATATTTCATATTCATCCTTTCCATCTTTTACAGTAAACTTATGGATATCTGATTTTGATTTAGTCCCAACATATGTCTTCAGCACATAATCTTCATCAGGGGCAAAATCCTCGAAAAACCTGCCTGAATACATATCGATCAGGGCCCATTTCAGCATTACAAATTCATCATCTCCTAAAGATGAATACTTGTAATTATTTTTAGCCTCTATGATCGTCTTCATATACCCGTCTTTACAATCCTTTGTGGTAGTTGTAAAAGACACATCAGCATATGATTTTACAGAACGCAGGATATTTCCTTCGCTGTCTTGTATTATTGGATTCAACTTATATCTTCCAGGAGCTTCAAGTTCTAATTCCGTATACTCATACCAATAACCTGTATTCTTATTTTTGCTCTGCTTTACATTTGAATTCTGCTTCGCAAGGCATACCGGATTATCCATGACTCCCTCGGTTATGACAGATTGTACGCTTTGAGAGGTAATGTTACTGCCTAATTCAAGAGGCATCTTTGACACACCAAAACCTGTAACTCCAGTCAGTACCAGTATTGAAAGAATTGCAGCTTTAACCTGTGAATATCTCATCATTCATCAACCTCCATATAATCACTGATTTTTATAAAATAAAAATCATCCTTGGTTAGATTAAGACCATGGTATAGTTTCTTATCAAAGACATTGTAACCATTTGTTTCATAGATAATATCTTCAGTGTCTTCAATGGATGCAACCGCATATTCTTTCGTACATTCTTTCATGATAACCATTGTTAAACCATCATAATCCTTTGGAACTCGAAAAATATGTTTAAAATAGAGAATATCCTCGTTTTCATAATGTAATCCATCAGACTCCCAACCTGTCTCTTTATATTCTGTGCCATAAAGATTATCTTTAGTGTCACCCTTCATGTCATAAACTATATAAGACTTGTCTCCCCATTCTACAGTTGTAATACCTGGATCGTAATCTTCATCGGGTTTATAATCCCACCAATGATAACTACAGATCATATTGCCGGTATATGAATCCATAAAATCAGGATAGGTATACCAACATCTTGTCCGAAAATCCAAATACGTGTCACTTGATACAGCAAGAGACTTATAAACTCTGATTGTATAAGGAACCGTGACTTCTATATACCCTTTCTTATCAGGCTTCGTGGCAGTTATCTCGTCAAGTTTTACAGTAATCTTTGCATCGAGAGGTTTAACTTCTTTGATTTTAATGATATTACCAGCATCATCCGTAGAAGCTAGATATCCTTGTTGAACAAATGTCTTTTTTTGATTCTCAAATTCTAACGAATTCTCTTCTGCATAGTTCTTTTCTGAAGATTCATCCGATTTTCCTAAAAAAACATCCCATACAGACGAATCGTCTTTTTTTGCTTTGGAAGTCTTCTTTGATGCCAGTACTGCATTCTTTGATTCCACAGGTGTAAAAGCCGTAAGAACTATGAATGCTGACACCACCAGCCCTATGCTGACTATATTACCCATCTTTTTTGAAAACAAATGATTTTGTTTCTTATCCACAACATTATCCTCCGCTTCTAAATTATAGGAACTCTCTTGCTTTACTTCGTTAGACAGAATCCTGAAGTGGTGGATCCTTTGGCAGTACTCTCGGTTTAGAGTCGAATGTTATCATAACGAAGAAAAAGTCAAAAATGGTATCATATAGTTTACTCATTGTGTCTCTTGCATTGTTAAACAGCGGCAGGAAATCAATTTTCAGCCATACATCCTGTTCAACTTCAAACTCTTTATTATATAGTTGATAATAATGGACTCCGCTTTTCGCCAGATCCTCAGGAGTAGGTCCCTCATACTGTACGGTTAATACTCCTTTTGCAATACTGTCTCCACCTGCTATTTCTTCCATGCATTTTCCAAAAAGATCTGATTTGGTGAATTTGTAGAAATTCCAGTCAGTCATCCAGTCAATATCACCCTGAAAATCTTTGATTTCAAGACCATCAAATTTATATGAACCGTTCTTTGCTCTCGCAGTGTCAATTAAAGCAGTATATTTAAACTTTATCTGCTCCTGAATCCATTTTCCAAGCTTTGTGCCCAAAGCGCTCTTGAAAGACTGACTCTGCAGGAACTTTTTGAACATATCCCCGGCAAGTGCCTTTGCAAACAGGGAGGTCATATTTGAAAAACCATCGATAATTGCACCATATAGGTCACACACTCCATCCTGTTCGATTCTGGTTACATAATTTTTGAACACATTCAAAACATAAAATGATGCCAAAAGCCATCCTGCCTGCTTTATACCCGACAAATTTGTCAGCTTCATGTCCTTGGTGATTATGTTTTCAGCCACGGTCTCCACGTTGGAGAAAACCTGTAAATTTTTATAATCAAAGGGTCTTCCGCTTATAAAGTGATCTGCTGTTTCGCCCAAAGATGCTGTAACTATATCTTTTGCAGGAGATATTATGGCATCCGCAAGAGGTCCGGCATATGTGCTGACGAGTATAGAAAAGCAAATATCACCTATCCATTTACACCAGTCAAGCCCACAGTATGTCCAGTCAAGGATATCACCCCATAGTTTCTGCTTCGCTCCGTCAGCCATCATGCGGTCACGCATCTTTACCCACAGATCCTGACGCATCGCTTTGATTTCGCTGTCAGAAAATACTTCATATTTCGCCCTTACCCGCTCCAGCATTACATCACGTTCTTCATCCACCATGTATTTTATGATGAATGACTCAAGATACATTATTTCAGTTTCTTTTTTGGACATAGGCTTAAGAGGTTCGCCCAAAAGCCTGATTGACTGATCAAGGATATAGTCTGTTCCCTCATAGCTGCACCTAAAACTGATTTTTACATAATATGGCTGTTTGCCTTCCGGTATGTTTGATTCGGGATAAAACGATAGTACGCTTTGGGTGTTTGTATAAAGTGCCCTGTCATCAATATGGTAGTTATACTTCTCAATAAATTTTTCCATATATGTTGCATCAGCCTGGATTGGTCCTATTTCAAGCGGATATTTCCTAAAATCCACAACATTGACAGTTCTCCTGACTGCACCCTTTTCGGCTACTGCAAGAATCGGATAAAAGTTTGTCTGTTCAATCAAAACTGATTCATCAAATTGTTTTGCATCACGATATGATTTTATCTGAAGCCTGCCATCAGCTTTTTTTCCATCTATTGAAAGTCCTTCAGGATACAATTCAAAGTAGAATGATCCTGTAGCACTTTCTGTGCCTTTTTTAGCCTCGATCATAATCGAACATCTTCTTTTGGTGTCATGTTTTTCGCTGCGATTTAATACTACAGCCTTAAAGAACTGCCCGCCTTTTTCTGCATCTTTGATGCAAGAAAGAACCAGATCGTTTTCACTGGCATAGATTTTAATTTCAGATGTATCCAGTTGTTCAAAAAAGTCTTTAATTATGAAAGGAACTTCATAAGTCTCTCCATCTCCAAAAAGTCCATTAACAACATGTGTAGTGGCCAGCCTGTCCTTATCGGGAAATTCAATATAAGGATCACCAGCCAAATGAAACCGTACATTTTCAGTAAAGCTGTTTCCTTCATAATTGAACCTGAATGAGATTATACATTCTGTCTCCTGAGAGTTTGGTGCAAATACTCTTGCCGCCCGATAGCCCTCGGTCATTCCGGCATCTTCAACATTTATACCTTGGCTTCCTGAATATATCTGGATGTTTGCAGAAAGATCTGCTCTGGTTATCTCATGTCCTTCAGGTGTAACTTCAATGATACGGGCATAAACATAAACCGGTGCTCTCTGTCTGCCTATGGTATTGCCAAAGTTTTTATTAATGGCCAGTTTAAACGTAGATTTCCGCCTGCCCTTCTTTTTTCCTGATGAAGCACCGGTGGCTCCCGCTGCAGCTGCGCCTCCGGCTACAGCCACAAATACAGCTGCAGGAATATTGGTCGATGTCTCATTGAAGCCTTCTCCGACTTTTTCTTTCCTGTTACCTTTCTTGTTTTCTTTCTTAGTGCTCTTTTTGCTTTTTTCTACATTAGCATTATCATTTCCAGATTCTACGGTTTCATTGCCGCCTGTACCGTCAGAAGCATCAGTATCAACAACTATGTGTACACCTTCTTCTTTCTCAAAACTTTCTATTTCTTCCGGTAATATTTCATACTGTACATTGGTGAGAACCGGTATTATCACATTGTTTGTATGTTCATATCTCTCATTAACAAGATTATGAAGTTCAACAGCCTCTTTGACGGGATTATTTTCTCCAATCTCATAGTTTTCCTGAATTCTTTGTCTAACCAAATTAACAAGATATAAGTTTGGAATCTCTTTGATGCGTTTTATCTCATATATTTCCCATTCCTCCCAATAGTGCCAGTGCTCTATAAATTCATGAGGTGCATTATACCTTCCCATCGGAGTTTTAGTACCATATTCCGGTGTCTCTACACGTCTGAATAAAGTCAGAACAACCCTGTCGCCATAATTATCCCGGGTTACTTTATTAACATAATTGTAATATGAAGCTTTCTTATCACTTTCTTCTTTCTTTGCTTTTTCCTGTTCCAGTTCAAGCAGTTTTTCCTCCACTGCTTCCTCAAATGAGGGGGTTTTGTCATCCTTTTCAGAATAAATGGTTATGAAACTGGGCTGACAGATTTCCGTACCAATTACTGTGGCTTTTGTACCATAATCAAGTCTTAGATCACGATAGTAAAACGAATAAGCGAAACCATAATTAAAGCTTTCATCTTCCGTCTCATCTTTAACTTTTGGTGGATCTGCTTCGCTCCCTTTTTCATAGCTGTATATCCTGAACTGACGATTTTTAGTATAAAAACTTGTGTATTCATCGGGGAGCCTGAAACGAATCCTGACTTTCTGTTTCAGTACCATGGGATCAAAAGATTTTCCTGTGGAAATATCCTGAACCTGATATTTAAGGATTGCCTCCTTTGTATCTTCTGTTATATTGTCATTATTCCAGTCATAGCTGATATATCTGTTCTCAAGTGACTCTTTTATTTTGTACCTATCTGTATCATCTGCATATTTGTCATAGTTGAACAATCCATCCGCATAAGCAAATACATTGAAGGAAAGTGCTGAAACAAGCATGACACATGCAGCAATTGAGCACACCACTCTCGAAATAAGCTTTTTCTTAATGCTGAATCTCATACAGTCTGTTCCTCCTTCCCCCTCATTGTGAAATTAAGGATGATACCGATCATAAAAATCAGGCTTCCGATAATGTATGGAATGTATCCGAAAGGCAGTACAGAAAGGGGTATGGCAAGTGCCGAACCCAGGCCGATTCCTGAGATAAAGGCATTAACCTTTGAATCATTGGGAATTCGACTATTACCGAGCTTTTTGGCCATAAGTGACCGTGCCATCCCAAAGATAAAGCCGTTTTGTGAACCAAGAGCCTTAAACGCAAGGATAACTCCGGTTATTGCGACCATAGTATCTCCGAAGCTGGCATTAGCAACAAAGAAATTGTAGAGAATGAGGCTTAGACCTGCTCCCGTAAGGATAGCTCCGATGTTCGGGTAGCCATTGAAGCAGTAAAACCACTTCTTCATGCCTTCACCTATATCTTTACCTCCGTCCATAAGTGCAAAGAATCCTGAAGCTACGACCACTTTTCCAAAGAGCCCGCCCAAGATGCCACCGATACCATCACCCAGACCTCCCTGCGCGAAAGTGATCCAGGATAATGCATCTGTAAATACTCCGCCTATTCCAAACTGCTTCATAGCTATAAGAATCATCCAGACAAATGAAAGGACTGCTGAAAAAGTGAGAGCTTTTGGAGCTCTGAATATGCTGATGATCCCCTTGAAAAAACCGGAAACCCCTGTGAAAAACTGAGGGAAGGGATCAAGGACAGCTTTTGCTTCATCTGAAAAGCCGAGGGCACTCTGAATCTGAGGCAGCTGCTTTGTTGTCTCTCCTGCACTGTCTGCCGCATCCGAAAACACAGGCTGAATCATTGGCTGGACAAACTGCTGTTTAGCATATTGAACCGCTTTATTCTGAATAATACTCTGTTGTGACTGTCCATTATTAATTGCAGATGTTTGTTCATAGTTCCTTTGTTCCTTCCGGGCTTCAAAGGCTTGCTGCTCTATTACCCTTATGCCGCACTTCTGGCAAAACATGGCGCCATCCTTTATAGGATTTCCGCAATTTCTGCATTGCATTTTCGGCTGCTGCTCCTGCTTCTGAACAGGCTGCTTTTTCTGAATTGACACAATCCGAGTTCCGCAATTCGTGCAAAACATTGCATCTTTGCCCAGCGGGCTCCCACATTTTCTGCAAAATCCTGCCATCAGTTCTCTCCTCTTTATAAAATCATCATTCAAGGATGCTCTAAGATTCAGCCGGTATCCATGTATTACATGCACCTAACCAAAAAAACCTTGCTGCTCATTGAAAAATGTCACAAAACCACTTGTCTGCTTCTTTTATCGGCATTCTTAAAGGTTGCTATAAGAATTCTAAGATTTCTCCGATTTAAAAGCGCTAAACGGTTTTAAAAGTGGTTTTTTCTGCCGATATATAGGACACGAGCTTCGTGCATTGTTTATATGTCAGATAAAGGAGAATACGATTATGAAAAAACTTGTGGCGGGAATTATTGCTGCATCCATGATATCCACCATGTTTACCGGCTTAGGTTACAGTTCAGAAAAAAGCTTCATATCTTTTGAGCCACTTTTTATGAAAAAGTCGTTTATGGATACAATGTTACCGAAAGATACCGGGAAGAATACTGATACAGTTACAGAGCTGGATGTGATCCTATGTGAATACGGAGAAAATACTAAAGACTGGTTCCTTGGATCCGGTATGAAGGGGTCAAATTTTGTGAAGAAATTTGAAGAAGAAAACCCAAACATCAAATTGAACCTGAGTGTTGTTTCCTGGAATGATGTTTACGACGAAGTAGACAAACGAATCAAGAACGGCAATGCGCCGGATATCCTGAACATTGACACCTTTAGTGAATATGCCGAGGATGGACTTCTCCTTCCGGTTAAAGATTATTGTCCGACGAAACTCTATAATGATTTCTTCAGTCCTTTCCTTGAGCAGTCTGATATAGACGGTACAGTATGGGCGCTTCCGGATCTTGCTTCCTCCCGTGCGCTTTACTGTAATACTGATATCTTTAAGGAAGTGGGTATAGACTATCCGACCACCTGGAATGAACTTGAAGCTGCCTGCAAGGAAATAAAGAAATATTACAACGGAAAGATTTATCCCTGGGGCATCGACATGACAAGCGATGAAGGTCAGGCTGCATTTTCCTACTATACCTGGGGTAATGGCGGCGGCTTCGTTGATGATAACGGAAAGTGGGCGGTTAATTCCTCCGAAAATGTTGAAGCCCTTGAGTTCGCTCTGGGCTTAGTGGAAAATGGCTACACCAATCCTAAGCCTGCCACACAGACCCGCTATGATCTTCAGGATATGTTTGCGGAAGGTAAGCTTGCTATGGTCATCGGCCCCAATCAGCTTCCAGCATATGTAGCAAAAAAGGGCGGAAACATTAACATGGTTCCTGTTGCTATCCCGGCTGCTAAAGGTAAGACCTCATCATCCATCGGTGTTATGGACAGAATTATGGCTTTTAAAGATGCCGGAGCCTCCGATCAGAGTGCAAGAAATGAAGCCATTGGCCAGTTTATGACATTCTTTTTTGCGCCCGAGAACTATACAGCCTGGGTTGAAATGGAAGGTTTTCTTCCGGTTGTGAAATCCGGAGTAACGAATATGGCAAAGTACGACACTTCCTTTGAAGCATGGCATGATATCCTTGATAACTGTAAGTTCTATCCTACAGAAAAAGCTGAGTGGGCACAGGCTAAAAAGGACATCATCGCCGCAGAACAGAATTCTCTCAATGGTAAAGATGTGAAAAAGGAACTGGATAAGGTACAGAAGAAGCTAAACTAACAAAAATATCCGGTAAGCACTAAAAGCACGATTCCACATTCAGGAATCGTGCTTTTTTGATGAATAGTAATCATTCAAATACTCTGTACCAAAAAACTCATCAACCTAAAATCAAATCACCTGCTATTTTCAAACTTCAGGATCGGATGCTTATCCCGGTCCATAAGTGCATATACCGAAAATACAAAGGATCCTGCCAGAGCCTTAATAAGATCATCCATTGTATCGATAAGTCCTATGTCTATATATCCCGGGAGAATCCGGCCTCCCACCGTAACTTCACCGATATTTTCTATAGATCCAATCGTTCCTGTATTTCCTGCGAGAAGATAAGAATCAATCCTGGATATAAATACATCTTTCTGCATATCGAGAAGCCATATTGTATCCGCTGCATACTCTATTATCTCCCAGATAACGGCGATAAAAATGGAAAGAGATATTCCGAAAAGAAGATTTCGAATACGTGCTTTTTTACTGCCCTCATCCCCGATTGACAGATAATAGTATCCAAACATAGTAAACAGGAATCCTTCTACACAGTGCATCGCATCATCCCACCAGGAAAAATACATATATAAACCGAAACAATACCCCATGGCATCTCCCAGTGTGTAGATCACAGCGAAACAGTATACAGGCCATGGAATGATCAGTTTAAACACCAGTTCCATCCCTATAGGAATCAATGCCAGAAACATGGTGATAGTTACTATTATTGCATTACCCGTGTCTTTATTTACCATCAGGTAATACAGAATAAAAAACAGTAAAAGAGCCTCTACAAAAAGCAGAAATATTAATTTCCCTTTTCTATATATCAGCCTTTGCCCCAATGCACTCTTCATTCATCTTCCCCTAATCTGATGCTCTTATCGCCATCATGAACAATCATGTTACAGATTCCCCGCCAATGGATATCATCAGGCCAGACCCACGGCTCTGGGCAAAAAGCCCAGACAGAAATGAAGAACCCATATCCCCCAGATATTTTTATCTCTTTCATAAAGAATTCCTGTAAGAAAACACAGAACCCCGGCAGCCGTCATATAGTACAAGGGAAAATGCATATGATATATAGAAAACAATAATCCTATATAGATTAACGTGCTCCACTTTTTCCCGCCCATAGCCTGCTTTACATTATCCTGCCACAGCGGCTTTATCAAAAGCTCCTGCCACAAAGCGCTTAAAGGATAAAACCACCGAAAATTAATGTTTAGATAAAGAGCAAACAGAGGCCGCGTCAGGTAAGAAGGATCTGTTAAATTCTTATAGAGTCTGTAACCAAATAAAACCGCAGCATATATAACTATTACCACCGCAGCTTCCATCATTTCCCGTTTGAAGTTACAGTCTTTTGAAATCCTGAAACAGGAAAAAGAAAAAGACAGTTTCCCACATAAAACCAGAATCACCGCTATCACTGATATGATGGGCATAAATATCTTGATAAGTAAATTCTCACTTCCCGGTATCGTATATCCGGGCAAAACTTTTTCACATATCTTACTTGTAACAATCAATATAAGAATACTTACTAAGCTTAATATAAAAACCGATCTTTTCTTGTTCTCTGCCTTTTCCAATTATGTCTTCCTTTTATGCATTCATAATTCGGACAAATACCGACTAAATGCGAATCTTGCAACTACTGTTTTTTCTTTTTACTGAAGATCCATGAAATACCTATTCCCATCATAAACCAGACAACGAACACCAGCATGGACCCTAAGAAAAATCTCTTTTCCAGTATGGCATCATACAGCCAGTGTCCCGGAATGATCACAGATGCACTGTCCCAGAGCTTTGCCCAATCCGGAAGTTCGCAGAGAAGTCCGGAGAAAAGCGAAACAACCATGGTGCAGATAGGGGATATCAAAACAAGATTTGAAAATTTGCCTGACATACAGCATATTATAAGAGCAAAAGCTGCGGACGAGCATATATAAATCAAAAATGAAACAAATACCCGGACCGGATCAGGGTGACCGCTTGTCACAAGAACCGGAATAAATCCCAGAAATGCTATGATGATTCCGGGAAGGGACTGAAAAATAAACAGGAAGGCAATATTTCCTCCTCTTCCCGAGACTCTTCTCAAAAGCCCGGTACTTGAATAATTACACATCCATGTACCGCTGATGCATAGATAAAACATGGCAAAAACAGCATACCACCGGATTCCGAAATAGTTTTCTTCCTCTTCTGTTTTCTCTTCCTTACCCATAACGCTCTCTATATCCAAGAGAGACTCTCTTTTCCATACATCCCTGATCTCTTCTCTAAATAGTGTAAGGTCATCCTGCTTAACGCCTTCTATTTCTCCTATCCTCTTTTCAACCAGCTTTTCCGACCAGACTTTTATGACATCATTTATAACCATTTCCGTAAAGGTAGTCATATCATAAGAATCCGCCATAACCGTAATGTGAACCAGGGATTCATATTCACCACGCCCAATTTTTTCCGAAAAGTCGGGAACAATTTCAATTATACCCTGAGCTTTATTACCGGCAACTTCTCTTATCGCTTCATCATAGCTTGTTACATGATACTTAAATGTCTCTTCAGCAGAGAGAATATCTATCAGACGACTTCCAAGCATTCCTTTATCTTCGTTAACGATTTCTATGATGATACCCCTGGTATTTTCATTTCCGCTGTATTTCGAAATGTATATGGAAACCGCCACAGCTATAATGATTATAGCCAAAGATGAAAAATCCATAAGCAGTGCCCTTGCTCTGCCCTTAAATAATGCCAAATAATTCATAGGGCACTCCTTTTCCTATACAAAGCAAAACCTGCGGCAGAAAAGATCACAAAGGTCGAAAACAAAACAAACATATCAAATGCATAACGTTCAATCATAAGATTAAACATACCATTGGAAAAAATACTCACACTGGCTCTTAACGGAGAAATCCTCATGAGACAAGCTAGTGCTTCGGGTATATCTGTTTTGTCCGATAAAAATGCCACTGATGCTACAGATGCGGTTCCGAAGTAAAGTCCGGCCCAAAGCGCAGACTGTCCGCGCTTAAACATTGAACCTAAAAGCACTGCCAAAGATGAAAACACGAAGGATGTTAATATAATTCCCGGAATTACAGACAAGGCAAAATCAAGCTGTATCTGCCTCAATAAACGGGCAACCGGAAACATGATCAAAAATGAAGACAAAATCAGAATTGCTCCTGAGATAATTCTGGCAATAAAGTATACTGCAAGCCTCTTTGTGGGAATACTTCTTTTGCTGAAGATTTCCGATAAATCGAGACTGGTAAGATACATGATGGGAAATGAAGACATGTATGCGCATGTGGCAAAAAGAAGGGCAATGGCAAATCTGAAATGATAATCTGCTCCAAACAGAAAAATACCGTTTTTACCTATAACTCTGCCTCTGTGAATAAAAACATTCTGTAAATCAAGCACTCCCTCATCCCAGATCCTGAATATCTCTTCCTCCCTTAATCCCAGTTTCTCTGCGATGCCTACAGCGATATTCACAAGCCTGATTCCCTGACCGAAAACCGATATGCTGCTTTTAATTCCTGTATAAAAAGTGAGAGCATCAAATGCACGGGAAGGCGCATAATAGAATTCCATTACAGCTCTTTTTCCGTTCATGGAATCTGTGTAGGTATCGGGCGGAATGTGCATAAAGACAGCTACTTTTCCCTCGTCCACCATGCGTTCTCCCGTTTCCTTCTCTTTCACGGGATACACAGTTACGTTACCCTTTTTTACCTCATAATTGATGATGATATTCATCAACTGATCAACGCTTTCGCTGTCATCTTCATTCAGGATAGCGCCGGAAAAAAAGACTCCATTCCCCTGGGTAAGTATGGGCGCCAGAAACATTGCAAACATCAATATGACCGGGATAGGCGAAAGCATGGCAATAAAAGCCGTTTTTCCACGACCGAACAGTCTTTTGATATCATACAGTATGAACATGAAAGGATTCATTTGATAACCCCCATACCATATTTTGCACCACCATCGGCAAGTCCTTAGGGAAATACTGATATAATCAGTGTTTCCTAAAATAACTACGGATCTATACAGTTAAGTGTCCCCTTTCAATTCTCAATGAACGATCTGTAAGGGGCAAAAGAATCGTGGGATTATGCTCTGTTAAGATCATTGAGCATCCCTTCTCTTTTTCTTTTTTCAAAAGATGCTCTATGCATTCTCCTCCATGAGCATCTATCCCTGCCAGAGGCTCATCCAGTAACAGATAATCATATTTTCCCATCAGTGCAACTGCCAGATTGACTCTTCTTCTCTGTCCGCCGGAAAGTCTATCTACACGTTTTCTTTTGAAATCCGTCATTTCAAGTTCGTTAACCAGATAATCGGCACGTTCTGTATTTTCTTTTCCTTTAAGAGATGACCATGCATACAGATTTTCCATGACGGTCAACTCTTCAAAAAGAACGATTTCCTGAGGAACATAAGCTACCTTTTCCTTTGCCTGTTTACCTTTCAGTCCATCAACAGTCACTTCCCCTGAATCCGGTTTGAGAACCATGGCAAGCATAGAGAGAAGTGTGCTCTTGCCACTTCCATTGGAGCCAAGCAAGGCCACAACCTCTCCCTTTTCAAGAGATAAAGATGCATCATCCACTGCTGTATAACTGCCATATCTTTTTACGAGACATTTTGCTTCAATCATATATGATACCTGCTATCTTTATATAGCAACACACCCGGATAAGTGTGTATGTTAGCTGTTAGTTGAGTGTCATCTGTTTCTACCCATCAGTGAAATGATATATCCCAGACGCACAAGAGAATTCCTGTTTCCCATTCTTGCAAAATTTGAATCACCTTTACCCTTTTTATCTCCCAGTAACTTTGAATGAATGCTTTCTTTCAGATCATCGAGATCTCTTCCGCAATCAATTCCTGATTCCGAAAGGAACACAGGGGCAGTGATCTTATCTTCCTGAAGTTTTCCCCTCTCGTAGCTGGTGGTTATCGTCGCATGTCCTTCCTTGGTTTCAATTTCAGTTACAAACTGACCTTTTCCGTCGGTGATTTCCTGACTGATGGAACCTGTGAAACTATTCTCCTTAAGATGGATTTTTCCGGCCTTATCACCGGTTTTTATGGTAAAGCTTCCGCTGAGATCCCGGTCTTCACCATTTATTTTTCCGGTTTCATCTACAACAATTGAGAATTCACCAAAATTAATTTTGTTTAAAACCTCATATCCGGAATCAATGGAATAAACTCCGTCCTCATAATAAAAGCCTTTTCCTTTTTCAGACGGAATATCGATAATGGTCTGCTTTTCCTTACCGGTACTATAACCACTTAAATTAATGCTATATGTCTCTTCATCTTTGGATACACTTATAACAACTCCTACAGGACTGTTCTTGTAAGAATAGGTTGTTGCTGTAAGACTGATGCTGTCATCTGCCTCCTTATCTCCAAATATTTCCTCCGTATCAAAATCACCGCCGTTTGACATACCGACAGTAATAAGTTTTGTCATTCCCTCCATAAGGTCTTTCGCTTCCTGTCCGGTCACAGTAACGCTGACTGTATCACATTTTTGTGTCTTTCCGAAAATGGTGTATTCTTCACTGGATTTTTCAAATTCTTTTTTATCTATTCCTTCAAGTGATCCTTCAAGAAAATCTTCCAGCTGTTTATCCCAGTCGACTTCATCTTCAGAAGACATCCCTGTCAGCATCAGCGTATATCTGTCTATGGCCTGATAAGCTCCCAATGCCTTTGCACTGCTTTCGTCCAGCTCGTATCTGACCATCGGCGAAGATGTATTTGCCGGAGAATAAATAAATTCATTACCATTGAAGTACACTCCTCCGGTTCCAAGAGATGCATCTCCCATGCTTACCGATAAAGTATACGCGGAATCTCCGCTTCCGGAATCATAACTGTATGTTTGCTCCAAAGCATACTCCTGATCTTTTCCTGAAGCATCCGATTCTATAGTGGTGATTTTTGTTGTTGTATGTGAATCCTTCGAGTCATCCATTCCCAGATGAACCATTGCCTCAACAGGCTTTGTACCGAAGTCCGTGAACTCATCACTGAAATTTCTGGTAACCGTTACAACATTTTCCGCAAACAGAGTCTTCGGATCTTTAAGCAATCCGGGCAGAATATTGATGGCAAAAAATGCCCCGGCTCCCAAAACAGCAAGCACAAAAGCACCGACTCCGATTCCTAATGCCAAGCCAGACTTTTTCTTAGGCTGAACCGTGCCGTACTGCATCTCAGGCTGACCATACATATTCGGCTGGCCGTACATATTATTCCCGCCCTGCATGTTCGGTTGACCGTATGAATTCGGCTGCCCCTGAACATTCGGCTGGCCATACATATTTGGCTGATTCTGTGCATTCGGCTGACCCTGCATCATGTTTTGAAGCGAAGCTCCACATTTACGACAAAACTTCATATTCCCGGTGACAGCAGCTCCGCATTTTGGACAAGTCATTTGCATAATATCCTCCTCATAAATTAAGCCTATTATTTGTAATCTCTGCCACACAAATGCAGATCTAATTGGCTCTATAACAACCGTCTTCCTTTTATACCTGACACAGATTTCCATATGAATAACTCTATTTCAGGTATCTTAACCGTACAATCATCCGTATCTATTTCATATTTCGTCAAAAGTCAAAATTTATATTAATTAAAACGACCGAATTATCATTTATCTCCCATCTTAGATGATTTCAGGTTGGCGGGCCTATCGAAAAAAAAAGAACGAGGCCGGCTTCGACCTCATTCTCTGACTCACATTGCCACCGCCACCGCCAGCGTCACGTTCCCGTAGATCTGTTTGTTCACCAGCACCTTTTCGCGGCCGTTTCTTGACGCAGCATAGGCTGCTGCCCTTTCGCAGACATTGGAAACACCTGTAACGCTCTGAACGAAGGCGCTTGCCGCAAAGTCACCGTCAACCGAGCGGAGCTCCTCCGCAGAATATGTGATGAAAGGTATCTCTCTCTTATAACTGAAGGTCAGTATCCCCTGCTCATTCTTTTTTATGTCAATGCTTACAAGTGCCGCCACCGCCGAAGGCTCGATCCCGGAAGACTTTAGGCAGTTATCATAGGCTTTCACTACATCTTCCTCAGAGACGCCTTTACGCGCTCCTATCCCGACATATACCCGCTTCGCCGTGAGCCTCAGTCCGATGGCATTAAATGGTCTGATAACCGGCTCCTCATAATCAAGAAGTTTAGTCCGGTAACTTATGACTATATCAGCCTTATCGATTTCTTTCGATGATACCATCTCAGCTTCCCCGATACCCGGTCTCTTCAGAAGATTTTCCATGCTAATGTCACTGTATATCCGTAATTTCTCGCCTCTCAAAACCTTCGCCGCAACCTCCTTTGCCTTTCCGAAATCAGAAAGGATAAAGCCGTTTTCCTTTGCGAAGACATCTACCGAAAATGCTCCCTCTATATCAGAAGCTGTGGTGATAACAGGCTCGGCGGAAATGAGTTTCGAAATAAACTCTGTAAGTTCATTGGCTCCGCCAAGATGCCCGGAAAGAAGAGAAATAACGAAATGTCCTGCCTCATCAATGACCAGAACCGCAGGATCCTCCGATTTATGTTTGATGAAGGGCGCAATGGCTCTCACGGCAATTCCCGTAGATCCGATAAAAATGATGGCAGAAGCTTTTTCACCTTCTTTTCCTGAATCATCTGTCATCCCGGAAACATCCTTTGACGATGCACTATCTGAAACTATAGCAACTTCATTTCCACTCCGTCCAAACCAAAGTGCCATCAGTTCGCTTAATTCCCTTGGATCTGAAATCTCCGGAAGGGCCTTCGTTTTTGCATGGAGACCGATATTCCATGTCCTGTCCCCGGGCAGCCCGAAAATATCCCTTGGCAGTCTCTCCGCCCCAAGGCATCTTTCCTTTATGCTTTCCCCCAGACGATATCCCTTTTCTGTAAAAGCGATGATTTCTACCCTCACAAAGCGCCTCCTTTTATTATTTCCCATCCAGTCTTCTATCGTGCCGGAATACTGCCATGAATACCTGTTCAATACAATAAGATAAAACCAGGTATTTTATCACATATTACTTTCCGGACTTCTCTCCCCTGTAAGCTGTAACAAAATTACGGTCATAGAGCTTCGAGTATTCGTATACTGTTTTATCGTCAATAGCCCCACCGACTATTATCAGAGCCTGCTTCATATTTCCGTCTTCGCGCCTTGCACTGTCACGGTTAAATACCTCAGGCAGCTCTGCCAATGTTGTCCTCACCACTTCCTCATCAGGCCAGGTGGCTCTGAACACCACCGCTGCAGGAGTATCTTCACCGTACCCTCCTGCAATCAGTTCATCTCTTACCTTTTCAGATAATGTGGCAGACAAAAACAGCACCATCGTAGCCTGATGTTCAGCAAGCTTTCTCAACTTTTCCTTCTCAGGCACCGGCGTCCGTCCCTCCGCTCTTGTGATGATGACCGTCTGAGTCACTCCCGGAAGGGTATACTCCTTTTTAAGTGCTGCTGCAGCTCCTGAAAATGAGCTTACTCCCGGGCAGACGTCGTACTCTATATCATTTTGCTTAAGCCAGTCCATCTGCTCACGTATGGCGCCATATAAGCTTGGATCCCCTGTGTGGAGCCTCACCACCGTCTTTTTTTCTCTCTCAGCTCTCTCATAGACCTTTGTGACATCATCGAGATTCATTTCCTTCGAATCAAAGATCTCTGCTGTTTCCCTGCAATTAGAAAGAAGCTCAGCATTAACCAGAGAGCCGGCATAAATGACGATGTCCGCCTCTCTTAGTAGTCTCAGTCCCTTAACTGTAATAAGCTCCGGATCTCCCGGACCCGCTCCCACAAAATGTACCATTATTTTATCCTGATCATTAAATATCGATTATTTTAGTTTTATCATACAAGCCAAACATGATGCCTGGTATTTCACCTTAGAAAACCGTCTTTATACATGTCCTTCTCGACTAGTGGCATTTTTCAACTAAACAGCTTTATACAACTAAGCTCTTCATAAGTCTTTCTGCCTCTCCGCATTGTCCGACCAGCCCGAATCTCTCGGAATAGACAATGACTCCGAACTCCATCTTTCCTTTGATGCGATGCTCCATCTGGAACGCTACTTCCTTCATGATTGATGCCATGACTTTTTCCCTAAGGCCCATTTCCTCGAGTCTCGTGAGCATTTCCTCTGTGGTTGGAGCTTCTCTCATGGCCCTCACCTGCTCTATAGTACCGCCGCATAGTGCCAGGTGTGCCGCAAATATCTCCCACCTGCCATCAGCAACCTTACTGTGGGTATTCATTATCCCGGCAGCAAGCTTCACGAGCTTTCCCACATTTCCGATGAGAAGAAAACTTCCGCAGCCGTAAGATATGGCAAGATCTATGGCTTCTCCGATATAATTCGACACCGTAACACATCTCCCGGGATCGAACCCGAGCTCTTCCGCATAGCGCTTTCCGTAGTTTCCGGGAACCGCAATTAAACCTGATTCCGATGCTTCGGAAAGAGCAAGCTTCTGCCTTATTTCAGTCTCGATGGTGGCCACTATTGAGGCCTCAGACATTGGCTCAACTATCCCTGTGGTGCCCAGAATGGAAATGCCTCTCTCGATACCAAGCATGGGGTTGAATGTCTTCTTCGCCAGTTCTTCTCCATCCGGTACTATGACCGTAATGAGAAATGTCTCTCTGTGTTCCTCATTTCCTGTAGCTTCAATAACATCCTTTACAGCCCCGAATATCATTTCCCTCGGAACAGGATTGATGGCGCTCTCACCGATATTCTGATGCAGCCCCGGCTTCGTGACTACACCTACACCTTTACCACCTGTAAGAAAAAGCCCGGAATCACCCTCGCAGATAAAAGCATGCTGAGGTACTTCTTCCGGCGCAATTTCCTCTATCATGACATGAATTTCAGTTCCATTTGTAACATCAGGATCATCTCCTGAGTCCTTAACAGTGAAGAATTCTGAACAATGTCTCCCGCCGACTCTCCTGATATAGCCATTCTGATCGAGCCCGGAACTATGAAAATCCTTAACAACTTTTTCAGAATCTTCACTCGGTTCATTGCTCGGTTGATTATTATCGGTTTTTACAGAAATCCGAGAGACTTCTGATTCCAAAGACACTGACAAAAACTGATCAGAATTCTCTTTTTGAACCTTGAGGGAAACTGTATCCCCTCCCGGAAGAGTTATGTTCACCATCTCCGGAACCTGACCCGTCAGAAGATTCAGCATGGCTGCCTTCCCGCAGGCTGCCGCGCAGGTTCCGGTGGTAAGACCGCATCTAAGTTCTTTCTGATTTTTCCGCACAAATCTGTCCATCAGCTATACCTTCACTATGACTTATAACATATTTACGGTTTGATTTCTCAGAAATCAAACTCCCGAAGCTCTGCGTTCTTTACGCCGAAAGCAGCGAACTCCTCATTGGTCATATTTTCAAAATAAGACATTATAAATCTCGCGATACCGTTATGTGCCACCAGAAGGTATACCTTATCCGGCTCCTTCTTTATATCATCGAGGAGATTGTAGATTCTCTGGGCTACTCTGAACATGGACTCACCGCCCTCATAATCATCGATGAAGTTCTGCTTAGCCAGCTTGAAATCCGCTCCGTCTCTTGGTGTTGACTCCCATTTTCCGAAATTCTGCTCAATGAGTCTCTGCTCCGCCCTCATAGGAACTCCCGTAATTTTAGAGATCTCCTCCGCTGTATCATATGCTCTGGAAAGAGGTGATGAAATTATTTCGTCGATATGTATCTCTCCCGCATCGATCCTTCTCTTTAGTTCCATAGCAGTCTCTCTCGCCTGCTCATGTCCCTTTTCAGTAAGCGGGCTGTCAGTTGCTCCGCATATCTTGTTCTCAACATTCCAAACCGTCTGTCCGTGACGTACAAAATAAAATTTTCCCATTTCTTGCCTCCACCTGTATTTTCCAGGATTAATATCAAAAAGTTTCTAATGTGAATGTCAACATCGCCTTCGGAATCGTTCCACACTCCCAAAACACTAAAGAGAGCCTTACATACTCTCCGGAAACACCGATAATTTAATGTTCTTCGCCGGAAATGGTGTTATATGGCAAGTCTCCTTCGGAAACTAGGAACAAGCCACGAAGGTCTGACGCTATACTCCGTATCCCTGCAGAATCCGCCATATGTCATATTGGCATGTCATATTCCTCTCCATCCAGCTTCGCCTCCAGAAGTCTGTCCTCCGCATCATATACAAGCTTCAGAGAAAAGAAGCTGTCCCTCTCCAGAAGAAGCCTGAGGAATATGCGGTCACCGGGCCAGACATTGAGCTCAGGAACCTCTTTTTTATCTACCCACTTTAGCTCTCCTTCGTTACATACTACCTGATTCCCGGTGAATCCGTCCGCCGTGAAAAGATGCATGTACTCCGTCTCTGCTCTTCCTGAAATAAACGTCACTATCCCTCGATATCTCCAGGATGTCAATGTATAGCCAGTCTCTTCTCTGACCTCCCGAAGGAGACATTCCTCGGGACTCTCATCCTTTTCGAATTTTCCTCCTACACCGATCCACTTACCTTCATTCAGGTCATTCTTCTTTTTGGTTCGATGAAGCATCAGATACTGCTCATCATTTTCTATATAGCATAAGGTTGTAAGTATAGCCAAAATCCGATCTCCTTTACTCTCTTCATATCGATAACATCTGCGGCAGTATCCAGTAGTGTACTTCCGTCTTTCTGAATCCCTCAGTCATTCCCTTTATTCTGTGATACATGGGCTTGCCGTCATATGGACCTTCCCAAAGATCCGCGAAAATGTAATCATATTCCCCATCTTTTACGGTCTCCATGAAATCAAAGGCATCTGCCTGTATGATCCTTATCTTTTCGGCAATGTCTCTCCCGGCTTCATCTTTCCCGAGCTGTAGACGTATATAATTCTCAAACAGCTCTATGGTCTCTGCCTCTCTCTCTATGACCGTAACAGAAGAAACCGAAGCTTTTCTGGCCGTCATATATGCGTAGTACGAAAGCCCGAGACCAAGTGTCAGAAGCCTGCCTTTAGCATTGTCGATATCCTCTTTCATGGTAATGATCTCACCGGGAGACAGACTCATCCAGACAGCTTCCTCAGGCTTATCCTCAGTGATACAGGGGACTTCCAGAGCTTCCCTCAGATATCCGTAATGAGGTACATACATTCCCTCAACCATATCAGGATTTAACTCTATTATTTCTCCCTGATCGTATGAAAGTGTGGCAAAATGATGATTTCCCAAGGTCAGATCATCGGGAATCATTATATTTCGATAATATGGATCTGTATACACGAGACTCGATGAAATACCGCTTAAATGCGCATGTAAAATGTCAGAAAGATAAAGTCTCTGGTCCTTATCCTTCGTTAAATATCCGGACAAAACCATGGCAACATACCAGCCCTCAGGATCCGCCAGCATCTTCACATTTCCTATCTTTTGTGCCTGCCTGCGAACCATATCTATATCCGATTCGGTGAAAGGGACCACCGGCCGCTGTCTCGCGATTTCCGCCCGCATGTCTTTCATCATCCGGCTCATCCGGTTCTCTTCGATTGTATAGCTGTAATTTCTGTCAGATTCATTCATAAATAAAATCCCTATGATTAAATTTACATCATAATAACGTAATAGTGACCTAATTTTCGCATATTTCAATAGTACTTTCAATCATGAGCCATCCACAGATGTCCAGTAACGGCTTTATAAAAATCGCGTAGTGCGGATTTCATCCCCCCACACGATGACGCGTTGGCCTTCAAATGAATACAAGTATTCGTCTGAAGGCCGTATCGCGCATAAAAAAAACGGCTTCCAGTCATAGGAAACCGTCTTTTTGTTATGTTTACCGAAATTCAATTACTCTGCATCTCTGCTGCTGAGTACAAGTCCCATGGACTCAAGCTTACCAAGGATCTCGTCGATTGACTTACGACCCATATTACGAACCTTTGAAAGATCCTCAAGATTCTTACTGCAGAGATCACCAACAGTGTTGATGCCTGCTCTCTTAAGACAATTATAAGAACGAACACTGAGCTCGAGCTCATCGATGTTCATGTTCATAAGATCGTTAGAATCGCTATTTCCTGCGTCCTCAACCTTAACCTCGCTCTCAACATTGACATCCATGTCAGCAAAAAGCTTAAGATGTGAGTCAAGAATACGGGCAGAAAGAGAAACTGCATCGTCAGGAGCCATAGTTCCGTTTGTGGTAACATCGAGAGTAAGCTTCTCTTCGTTGGTTCCCTCGATCGGATCGATGACCATATTTACTCTGACTACAGGGCAATAGATAGAATCAACTGCGATGACACCGATAGGAAGATCGCTGCGGTCACGAGTGTTGGCACCGTCATAACCACGACCCTTTGTCATCTTTATCTCCATATAAAGTCTTGCTTCCTTACCTGAAAGTGTAGCAATGACCTGATCCTTGTTTACGATCTCTACTTCTGAAGTAACCTTGATATCAGAACCACGAACGATACCCTCTCCGGCATAGTCAATGTACGCCATAACAGGATCGTCGCTTGATGATGTATTTTTAATTGCAAGCTTCTTTAAGTTAAGGATGATATCGCTGACATCTTCCTTAACACCAGGGATGGATGAAAACTCATGATAAACTCCATCAATTTTTACCTCGCTAACTGCAGCGCCAGGCATTGATGAAAGAAGAATACGTCTTAAAGAATTTCCGATAACTGTACCCTCACCCTTTGCAAGTGGTGCGCATACAAAACGTCCAAACTTCTTATCATCTGAGATTTCCTCAACTTCGAGAACCGGTTTGATTTCTACTGCCATTACCCTACCTCTTTATATTAGAATCGCTGAAACAACATAGTAGCACATGATCTAAGCGCTTCATCTATCGATTTACAGACTACCGCTATTTTTAGAATCAAGCTATTCTATTATAGCGTTTTTTTATTGCATGTCTAGTCTTTTTTGAAAAAAAGTATAAAAAAATGGACGCATTTTATTGCATCCACTTAAATTTGTAGTAAAATAATATCCTTATAAGCTGTTTTCATTCGAATATGTCTCTTCCATGACACAAACCGATATCAAATATTCCTACGCCTTCTGTATCTTCAGGCGATTTCTACCAGAGATCCTGACTCATCAAAATTGAGTGTCAGCTGCCCCTTAAACTGCAGATTACGCTTTTCTATCTTGCTTACAGTCTTGTTATATGTAGCAAAACGATCCAGAGTATCCTTATTCTCTATATATAATCTTATATGAGTGATACGTTTTCCCTGAAGCTTTCCCTTAACCAGCTCACCCTTATCGGTGATACAGTCATAGGATACCGTAATATCAGTGTATTCATTGATCTCCTTGATAGCCGGAGAAAGGACCCTCTGCTTGAAATTTCCAAAAGCACTGTATACATCCGCCATCAGATTCTCTCTCAATGCATCGATCGATATGTCAACATGTCCCTTATAGGCATATGACTTCGCAAGCTCGTAAAGACGCGGTGAGTACTTGCTGGTCATGGAAAGGATATTGTAAAGCTCGTATTCCGTAAAATTGTTCTGAATTCCGAGAAGATAGGTCTTGATACGGCTGTCGAGGATCAGACTGATGGTTCCCTTACGCTCATTGTATTCAGGCTCGTTGAACCATCTTAATTTTATGACTCTGTTGTCAATATTTACCCAGAATGCCTTCTCGTCTATGGAATCGATCATATTTCTGAAATCACGATACACATTTTTCGGATCGATACCGCAAAGTCTGGCAAAATCCAATGCTCTGATCTCGTACTTCTTGAACTCTTCCTCACCCGGCTTGATCATGGTGATAACATAATTTACGAGTTTCTGTTCGTTAGCGGTAAGGTTGTACTTCGCCTTCTGAATAAGTGCGTTATCCTTAACAACCAGATATGTACGCTGATCGTCCATCTTCTGTTTTTGCGTCTTATAAGTTGCCATCTGCAAAACTCCGTTTCACGTTTACATGTCAATATAGTAAAACTCAAAACTCTAAAAATCAATGACCGTAATTTTGTTATATCTCTATTCTGATCTGATTTTTCACCGCAGCATCGCGAAAGTTGCATTATCCTTTCATGCCAATGTCTATGACCTGACATACAACACTTATATTTTTTGCTTTTGTTACCTGTGTTTTTTTCGCGTGCACGTTTCTATTTTTTGAGAGTTGGTTTTTTATTTGATTTATTTAATATTATATATATTTATATTATTTAATACAAAAAACCGCAGAATTACGTCGTTTTTTGTCCACATAAATAACATAATTACGGTGACCCATAACAAATTTACGGCGAGGTCTAACACAATGACGGTCTAACATAACAGATTTACGGTCTAAAAAATCAGCGCTCTCACCCGTGGATCACGATCCTGTAAAATCATCTGCTATGATCCCGTACCCTTGAAAAAGTCATAATCGTAATATGATTTTCCGTTATTTGACCCGCTTACGCTGAAAGTTGAGTCGATTTTTATGCCTGCCTCGTCAAATCGCACTAATTATGCTTCTCATTTTTGTTGAAATCGTCTTATAACAAAATTACGGTCACAGGATTGATAAGATAACACAATGACGGTGGTTTCGTAAAGAATAATTAAGCCGTAATTTTGTTATAAATAAGTGCTTATTTTAGACACATAACATATTTACGGTAGACACACCGGGATGCGTGGAAAGAAAGAGATAATATTTCATTCCGAAAAAGTGACACAATTACGAGTGTATTTTAGTTACCCAGAACAGGTTTTATCCTACATGATTGCTTGTAATATAACTAAAATACGGTATTTATCGGATTAATGTGTTAAAGCTCGGGCCACAATTTCAATTGTAAGAAAAATGTAAGCCGTAATTTTGTTATATCTATCGTGATGCTGTCTCTTCTTCTGTTTTTTATATCATATTTTTGAATCATTGATGCTTTCGACACCCTCTTCTGAAGGAACTTATAACATATATACGGTGAAAAACAGTCCGGTGATGTCTGTTTCGGGATAGAAAATCCAACACATAACAAAATTACGGTAAATGACATATAACAAAAAAACGGTACCACCCCGAAAGGTGATACCGTCATGATGATATAAGTTCAGACCGTAATAATGTTATAAAGTCGGAATATGAAACCGTAATTGTGTTATATATCATGAAAGTGTTGCGCTGAGATCCGTACTTTCATTTTTCTCATTATATCTTTATCTTCTCCAGAAGATTCCGTATATCTTCAGCGGGCTCCTGCTCCTTCAGCTTCCATACCGCGTTTTTAACAGCGGTGGACGGAACATAATCGTCCTTCAGCCATTCCTCAAGTGTGCTGAGAGCCATCTGGCGGTTGGCATTAACAGGACAGTTCAGAGAATAGATGATGAAGTCTTCGCCCTCTCCGGCTGTGTCCGCAAGGTTCTGCACCAGGAAGCTGAGCTGATGATAAGGACGATACTCCTCTCCTATGCCGAGGTTATCCTTAGGACCGGATGCCATCATCTGAAGAGGAAGCTTTTCTCTGTAGATCGCAAAAAGCTTTCCGAGGGTGTCTGTATCCTTTGGAAGAATGTCTACCAGAGACGCATGTGCGGCAAAATCCTCAGACATGGCGCTTATGATCTCATCACGGCAGTCTATGCCCATACGGCAGGCAAGGCGGAAGCCCTTCTTCTCTGCTATGAACTGCTGTACAGAAGCCTTGATGGAATCAGAATTCAGCAGCTTTTCGAGACTGTCACTGAGCTTTCCGGATTCGGCAAATATGTTATTGCTGAGATAATCTCTGATATCGAGAAGAGTTGCCACAGTTTCCGGTGTATGGGCTCTGTTTTCTGACTGCTTCAGATATCCTCCGATGATCTCGCTTCTGTCCTTCATGGAGCTTATGCCCTGAAGTGATCCTTCATTGAGAAGGCCTTCCATGATAGGACGGGCCAGCAGATAGTCGTCAGAGTTAAATGCAGGATTTGCAAATACTTTTCCCAGGCAGATCTTCTCAGCCACTGTACGGGCTGAATAAGCAGCGCCGATGGTATTCTTTACTCCCTCATGGAAGAGCCAGTCCTTGACTTTTCCTGATGTGGCATCTATGTGCTCAACTGCGTGGATTCGTCCCCATCCTCTTGTGTGCTTTGCAAAATCAAGGATGGCTTCAGTTGAGTCCTTCCAGGTCTCGGCTACGAAGATAGAGAAAAGTGTGAGCTCATCCGAGCGGGCAAGGGTGCGCACAACATCCTTTACTGCATCATTGTCGTCGGTGTCCATCATTTCGAGTAAAACTAGTGCGAACTTGAGACATTCCGGGTTGCCCGTTTTTACTATGATGTTTGCAGCAAACTCAAAAAGCGCTTCAGCATCTATAGTATCGGTGTTGTCATTGACCCACTGCTCTATTTTCTCGACCAAAGGCAGCATACGGCAGTCTTTATCGGAAAAGAAATCGTGGAGATCATAGTCTGCAGCGTCGAAATCATGCTGTGAAGCTTCATTGATGATCTCGATCAGCCCTTCGATCTCGCTGTTTCCCGGCAGATTATGAAAGAGATACATGCCGTCCAGAGCTCCGTCTACGAGACGCACTTTTTCCTGAGATTGTGTCAATGTATCTCCCGAGAGGCGGAACCCTTCCGGAAGCATATCATTTGTCTGGATGTTATCGCTGATAAGTTCAAATAAAGATGTAGACATTGGCCCTCCGTTTAGTATCCAAAGTGTTCGCGCTGGGTGTCGGCATCAAAAATCTTGTTATAGGCTGCTGTTCCCTGAATGAAGATTCTGATGAGATACCATTCCACGCCCTTTATAACTACCATTTCACCTACTTCCTTCTTGGCAAACGGATGGTTTGGCAGATTGATACGTGTTGTGATCTTCTTCTTTCCGTCAGAGATCATGACATAATCTCCGACCTGAGCGCCGGATTTACCCTTGATTTTTGTCTGGTAGAAAGGCTTCCCTGCTGTACCGGGCTTTCCCTTTGCGCCCTTTGAAGAAGGCTTCTTTCCGAAGGAGCCTGGTCTGTTGCCGCTTTTTGAAGATTTTCCGGAATTTCCGAATTTACGTGTTTGCTTTTCGTTCATTTATTACCTCTTAAAAAAATACAGAAAAAGCTTTCTGCTATTTTATAACAGAAAGCCGAATTTAAAAATACTTATGACTCAAGGAATCCGTCCAGCTCACGCTTGTACTTTGGATTCTGGAGTTTATGTAATGCCTTGTTCTCGATCTGACGGATACGCTCTCTGGTTACGTGATAAATGGTTCCGATCTCCTCAAGGGTCCTTTCGTGACCATCCACAAGACCGTAACGCATCTCAAGGACCTCTCGCTCTCTGTCGCTGAGATTAACGAGGATCTTGTCGAGCTGCTGCTTCATCATTACATTGTTGATATTCTGCTCGGGTGATGTGATCTTATCATCCGCGATGAAGGATCCGAGATCCGAATCTTCATCCTCACCTACCTTGCTGTCCAGTGAAGCAGGGCCTGCGTCGTAATTGATGACCTCCTGAATTCTTTCCTCAGGGATATCAAGTGCGATGCTCAGATCCTGGGTTGTAGGCTCGTGACCAAGTTCCAATGCCAGCTGACGTGAGGTCTTCTTTATTTTATTGATGAGCTCAACCATATGTACAGGAACACGGATGGTTCTGGACTGGTCCGCAAGGGCTCTTGCTATGGACTGACGGATCCACCATGTCGCATAGGTAGAAAGCTTGAAGCCTCTGTCCGGTTCAAACTTTTCAACTCCACGCATGAGGCCGATGTTTCCCTCCTGAATAAGATCGAGGAAATTCATGCCTCTGCCTGTGTAACGCTTTGCGATGGAAACAACGAGACGAAGGTTACATTCTACCAGCTCCTGCTTCGCACTTAAGTCGCCGTTCTTGCATCTTACAGCGAGATCATGCTCTCTTTCAGGTGTGAGCAGAGGATAGCTTCCGATCTCCTTGAGATAGATTCGTACAGGATCGTCTGCAGATATGTTCTCAAGATTGGAAAGAGCCTCCATATCGAGAGATCTGGCTTCCTTATCTTCTTCGGAAAGATCCTCTTCCGAGATTTCCTCATCAGCGAAGTCATCGCTTCCGGAGCTTATACCGATGTTAATGTCGGCAGCTGTATTTTTTATGATGGCATCAGAACCGCCATCAAGCTCTGTATAGTTTGTATCATTATTAGAAGACACGCTTGAATAATCAAGTGTTTCAACATCTGTAGTTTCACGATCTTCCAAAACTATTCTATTATCTTCTGACATAAAAAAACCTATATTCTATGAATTGCCATCCTAAAATAAGACAGCCTTTCTATATTAGTTTGAATAAAGGAATAAAGCAAGAGTAAAAATAGATAAAATTATTTTATGATATAAATAAATGCGTATAAGTCCTGCGGATTGCTTCGTTGCTGTGCAACTTTCGCAATCCTAACAGGAATCTCGAATTCGCGCTATCGCGCTTATTCTCGATTTCTGTTGTCGTGTCAGATGTCTATGCATCCTTGCAAGCAAGCTTGCCGTATGCATAGCCGCCTGACACTGGACTTATACACTAAAAAACCCCGGTGTGCGGCCGGGGTTCAAAAAGGATTTAATTTAAAGTGAGTAAATATTTATTAAGGAGTGTGCATTTATTTAATATGTATTTCTCATCTGTCTATAATATACACAACTCCCGAAAATAGTGATTGAAGAAAAACGAAATCTGATATTATGAAATTCTTAAGACGCCGTGGGGAAATTATTAAGGTCATAAAATGTGACTAAAAATCTCATAAATTAAGTAATTTAACTGTTAAATATTAGCTACTCACTTTCTCACGGCGTATGCCGAATCTTAGGATTTCCTGCATGATAAAGGCAAGAATCAGACCACCCAAAAGGCCTCCGAAATGTGCTGCAAAGTCTATGGAAGGATCATTGAGTCCTGCAACAAGAGATAAAAAGATCGAAAGGATAACTCTATGGATCGGAAATACTCTTCGCAGCTTTGGATTCATGGCAAAAAGAATGAAAACTGACAAAAGTCCGAAGATGGCACCGCTTGCACCGGCGGAGACATTGAAAATACCACTGTTCCACTCAAAGAACATGGATGCCATATTGCCGATAAGTCCCGAAAAGATGTAAAGCACCAGGAAAAGGAAATGTCCGAAGTAATGCTCCACGTAGGGACCTATGGCGCACAGGGAGATCATATTCGCACCGATATGCTCCACTCCGAAATGGAGGAACATGGATGTGAATATTCGATAGACCTGGCCGTAAAATATCACGTAGGGAGTATAAAGGGCACCAAAATTTATTGATGTCTGCAGGTTTTCACTTCCGCCAAACATCTCCTCCAAAAGAAAAACTATGACATTAACGCCTACGATGGCATAGGTGGTAAAGGGTATCCATTTGTAATTGATTATTTTCTGTTCTGTATTCATGTGTGTGATTATAACATCATTACGGTAAATTTCGACCCCTAAAATAAAAGGCGATGAAAAATCAGCATATTTTCCATCGCCTGCTATCGTTTTTTAATAATACCGTAATTTTGTTATGAATCGTGACGCTATGCTCAATCCTTCACCGCAGTAAGTACAGTCGGGATTCCATAGTACTCTCCGCTCCAGTTCATCTCGTTGTTGCCGAAGCTGATGATCACATTGCCGCCTGTGGTTGTCATGGTGTAGCTTCCGTCCTGATTTACAGGAAGAGTTATGGTACCTATCTGACCATCCTCATAGGCTATGGAAAGATTCAGATTCTGTTCACTGTCAATGTTTACCTGCAGCGACAGGATGTCAACTCCGCTGAATGGAAGCTTCATGCCCATTGAATTTGCGGTGGTGAAGTGATATCTACCGTTGTTGACATTGGCAGCATCCGTAGTGCCTGAAAATGCGATGTTCTCGTGAGCCTTGTCTGTGAGAACAGAACGCTCCTGAAGGACTCCGTTCACGATCCATGCACCGTTCTCGTTCACGGTGTAGCCGTCCGGCGTAACGCCTCCGTGCTGAAGGCTGTTGTCATCATTGAAATAATAGCATGCAGCGAGTCCGTCGCCGTTTGTGTCTATCCACGCCCATGAGCCTGCAAATGAAGAAAAGGTAAGGGCTGTTGCTGCTGTTAAAGCTGCGATGAAAGATGTGAAAAGTTTGGTTCGTCTCATATTTATACTCCTTAATAGTGTGATGTGAGTTTAATAATTGACATCAGATCATGATCTAAAAAATTATAACCATCGTATTTTGTGAATCGATCAAAGAGTAGCTGAAGCTCCTTACATTATCCAGATAATTATATATCTTCTGCTGATTGAAAAGTGAGTTTATAAGAGCAGCCATGGTCTCTGCCGAATCTGTACGGAACTGGACGATGTTTCCTCCGGAGGACTGTATCGAACGAACAAGCTCACCTACGGCTCCTGTGTCAGCATTGTCAAAATATATACCGTTTTTTACGAAATAATTCCCGGAAGTCGAAGTGCATGAAGGAACAGGTATGGTTCCGAGGGCGGTGTGATTTGCATTCATCTGATCATCTGTCAGACCGAAATACGCATAGTTTATGATAGATGCGTTTACGGATGAAAGCTGTGAGTCACCGAAGGTAACATCGAATTGATACCATGCTCCGTCCATAAGAACTGCATTCCACGCGTGGAGCCCGCCTTCGGCATAGCCTGTCACAAGAACCGAAGGTATGCCCAGCTGCTGGGAAAGATACTGGAAGGTCTTCGCATAGCCGTTACATACTGAGCGATGATTCAGTAAAACCGAGATGATATTCTGATTTTCATCGGCGCCGGCAACATATTCAGTATTTTCGATTATATAGTCATATATGTACTTTATCTTTGTATAGTCGGAGGTCTCCATGCCGTCCACATAGCCCGGTACACTAACGAGGATTGACTGAACCACAGGTACCATGGCGGCTTCATAAGAGTCGGCATTCTCTTTTGTCATAGAGTACTGCCCTTTTACTCTAATGGATGTTACTATGCCGTTTATCAGTTCCTGAGTGTAGTGTATGCCGCAGGAATAAAAGATCTCCGGGTGATCGGCAACCACGTAATTATAGATAGTATTTAGTTTTGCGGTGTCCAATGTTGACACATGACGCTCCTCCCGGCAGGTGATGGCTTCGAGAATTTCTCTGTATACAAGCTTCGAATCCTCATCCAGAAGATTATAGCAGTAGTAACCGGCCTGACTGGAATCACTGATGGAACTGCCATTTGACCATGGAGATACATTGCTTTCAGCCGGAGTAGTTTCGTTTAGTGAGTCATCAGCTGATTTCTTCTCCTTTGTTCTTCCGTTTTGAGCTTTATGCTCTTCCGTTCTGCTGGTTTCTTCAGAAAAAGAAGTATGAGTTTTATATTCATCGAAAAAAGTATCTGAAATGGAATTGATGAATCGGTCATAGAGGCTTCCGAAATCAAAACCGGCGATGTTTTCGATTCGTAGGTTCGGAATCAGTTCGGAGGGGACTCTCACTATAGAAAGTGCAAGCGCCACGAGAACGGCAATTATGATGACGCTGAGACATCCTCCACCGCCACGGTTTTTATTATGATGGTTTCCACTGTAATTTCCATAACGGTTGTAGCTTCCGCCGTAGTTTTGCATTAAAAAGGGTTCCTTTCACCGGATAGGTCTTTATGTAAGTGTTAAAAGTCTTTATCGAATCGGTCTATAGATTCAGGTTTAAGTCATTTTAGCATAGAAAGAGAGATGCAATGCTAAAGTATTTTTTAACATTGCATCTCATTTTGAATAATGGGGAGAGTGGCACTTATAATGATTTGAGTGTCAAAAGTCGATATCGGACCGCTTTGCGCTCACTTATATATCAGTTCATATAGAACTGAGGGAGACCCTGAATGAATTCACGGAACATCTCTTCACTTTCCTTTGCAGAATCGGAGTTTCCTGAGTTCTGTGAGCCAGAGGCATCATCAGAAGAGCTTTCTGAAGTCTTGTCGGGATTTGTTGTCAATGTGATGGAGATCACCTTTTCATCGTAGGTGCTGCCGTTAGGACGCTTTACAGTCAGATTGATGGTCTCACCTGCAGCGTATCTTCCCAGAAGATTCTGGAGATCATCGAAGCTGGTTACGCTCTGATCATCGAACTTCACGATGATATCCTTTTCCTGAAGATCTGAAGCCGCTGCGGCTGTACCATCGACGATCTTGTAAACATAAACGCCCTGAACCATACCGTAGGCTTCTGCTGTCGCGGCATCGATGGTCTTTGCCTGAATTCCGAGGTAACCGCGGTTCTCATCGGAAACCTTGCTTCTTGTTTCCTTGCTTGAAAGTGTGCTGATGATGGACTTTGCCTTGTTGCTCGGGATGGAATAGCCCATACCCTCTACATCGGTACTTGAATACTTGGCAACATTGATACCGATCAGCTGTCCCTTCATGTTAAGGAGTGCTCCGCCGGAATTTCCCGGGTTGATGGCTGCATCTGTCTGGAGAAGTCCGGATTCTGTACCGCTGCTTGTCTGTACGTCTCTGTCCTTTGCGGAGATGATTCCGGTGGTAACTGACTGACCATAGCCGAGAGCATTACCTATGGCAACGACCTGATCTCCTACCTGAAGCGCATCTGAGTCACCGAACTCTGCTATCTCGATTTTTGACAATGTCTCTGAGGGGATGTCGCTGAGCTTAACTGCGATCACCGCAAGATCTGCATCTGAATCCTCGCCCTTGATCTGTGCGTCTGCGGATGTACCGTCCACGAACTGTACGCTAAGAGTTGTTGAATCCTCTATAACATGATGGTTGGTTGCAATGAGAAGCTCGCTGTCTGTCTTTCCGACGATGACACCTGAGCCGCTTGCTGCAGCCTCAGCTTCGGTTTCACCGCCGAGACCGAACATGGTATAGCCGTACTGCTTATATCTTATGGTGTTTGTGATGGATACGACCTGAGGCATGGCGTCTTGTGCTATCTCAGAAACTGTCTTGGCGCTTCCTGCTGATGAAGCGGTGTTTAATGCTGTTGTATTGTTGCTGCCATTTGCCAGCATGGTAGTGGCATCGGTAGTTGAATTGTTCTGCAGGCTGCTGTCGGGAGAGACATTGGCATCAGTTCCAGTAGCAGTTTGAGCTGCCGCCACGTTCTGAGTAGTTGCGAACTGAGCGGCTCTTCCAACTCCAACCATGGCGATACCGGAAACAGATCCGAATACAAGGGCACTTAAAACGATAGTTGCAACACGTTTTCCTAAATTTCTATACATAATAACCTCCATCAAGTTGATTTTCACTGGATTGTTGTATTTTTGTTTACGCTTTGAATACTAGTGAAAAAGTGTGACTCAATTTTGTTTAATTGATGGAGATTTTGTGTCGTAATTGTCAAGAAATTGTGTCCTGGAAACTGGATGGTACAGCTTTATCAGCAGATCAAAAGTCTGGATATGTTATTTTAGTGCTGCGAGCTGAAGAAGGCTCGAAATGTGAACGGCGGTAACGCCGCCGAGCTGAAGCCTGTAAAGGACCCGGGTATCATCATCGATAAAGAGATGAGGGGTATTCAGGCCATCAAATTCCCTTTCAAGAGTTTCTTTCACCATGACTGACTTGTCAGAGTCTCTTGTGAAGAGTATGTTTTCAGGTTTGAACAGCCCTGGATAAACACGGTTTATGAACCTGACCTTCTGGGCATCCTGAGTTTTGGTGCTGGACAAACTGAGTATAAAATTTCTGGAACAGTCGGTGTAGGTTTCTATATACTGTTTGATGAATTCGGGACCGACAGCCGTCTCGTATATATCGTGCTCTTCCACGAAGGCATCGAATTCATCGTCACCGCAGACATTGATGCCGTCCGAGCCGTAACCGTAAACTGCGAGCACTCCATCGATGTCGAAAAAACGGACAAGATCCTTTCGCTTCAAAAGCTCAAGGTCGAGTCCAAGTCTGTAATTTGGATCGAACATAAATTGCCTCTTTTAATGCATTGATACCGTATTTTTGTTATATGTTTGATATAAGTGTCATAAGTCTATCCTCCACTTGTGCTTGCACAAAAGTGGAGGATAGACTTCATGACACGCCCCACATGGAGCACGTAAGGACGATTTATCGGCCTGAGAGTGCGGAATGTGGGAGGAACGCGAGAGCGCATAGCGCGAAGCGGTCCGATATCGACTTTTGACACTCACGTCATGATATAAGTGTCATGAAGACCCGATTGATGCCGAAAACTTCACATGCTACAATTACCGGCGTAATAAGGAAATGAATCCGGCAAAGCCGGAAGTAGCTGAGGTGTTTATGAATCAGGAATTAAAATTACTTACCACATTTCATTGCTCTAAATGTAAGCAGGTGAAGAAGGAGCTCATGGATGCGGGAATCTCATATGTTGAGTGTCCGGCGGATGAAAAGTCAGGCATAGAACTCGTTGTGAAGTATCGTGTCATGACCGCTCCTGCTCTCTTCATACCGGAATCAGAGGAAAGCTACAGGTACATAACTGACTTTTCGGAGATTTTAAAATATATTCATGAGAATGCTTAACGCTTCTCTCTCGCGGCAGTGATCTCTTCTGCTGTCATGTGGTCGAGCATGCCGTAATCCATATTGTAGGTTACGAATTCGTCGTAATCGTACATGTCTTCAAATGTTGTCATCAGGAACTCAGGATCCTGCTCGTCACGTTCACCGTCCTCCAGATATTCGTTTCTGAGAATGGAATAAACGTAGCTGCGGGCTTCTGAAGGCATGTTTCTGGCAGGGCTTGTTCCCTTGTCCTCACACTGATGGATGTAGCTGTGGATCACTGCGTGTAATGCATATTCTTCATAGATGTTTGGAATGAATTCATCCTTTGACTTTATTCCTTTAAGAAGAGATATAAATGCTGCCGCAGCGTCAGGCTTTGAATAATGATCCGGGAAATAGAATCTGATATTTTCCTGAAATTCGTTGTCATCGGTAGTGACCTTAAGATAGTCCTTACCGGCAGCATCTTCCATGTCGTTGATGAGGAGTGACATGATACGGTTATTTATAAATTCAGAGATGTAGGCATTGGCCTTCTGATCTCTTGTAAATGGTGTTGAGATTTTTAACATAGATTTTTTCCTTTTTATTTGTAAAGAGCCATTAACGAAAGTGGGCTCATATTTATATGAAGATTCATCAGAGACGGAAATATGATTTGCAGCAATTGAATCTTGCACTATAGTATAACAAATTTACGGTATAAAGGAACAGGAAAAATCTGACAATGTAAAGCTGATATGCCGTCGCAGGCTATCAGGAAGGGGTGATTTAAATGATTAATAGAGAAGATATGCTGGAGCTTACCAGAAGGATGACTTTAAGCAGAAACTGCTTTTACCGTGCGGCTGGAGCTTATATGGATCCGGAGGGTTATATAGATAACAGTTTTAATGTTAACTTCCGAAACATGGGAACTCACGACAGGCAGGTCAATCTGGAGCTGGCTAAGACGATTCCTTTTTCTAAGACTAATAAGCAGCTCAGGAGCTTTGAGTTTCCAAAAGGGGATCTGGCTTATGACAGCATTCACAGACTGTTGATGGCTTTATCGCAGTATGGGCTTAAGGATGATCTTCTGGTTCAGACTTTGTGTGAGCAGCTTGCTGAGGGAATTCGCATTCCGCAGGAGTATGGGATATTCATTTACCATGGGCTTTATGATGTGCCTGTGAAGGGCTCGGATAAGGAGGAACAGGGTGAATCTGAGGAGGTTTTTCAGTTCATAATCTGTGCCGTTGCGAGGGTAGATAAGGACTATAATGCCGGAAAGCCTGAGCTTGGCTTCCTCTTCCCTGCTTTTGAGGATCGTTCAAGTGATCCGAGCAGGATAGATATTTATTCGCTGGATCCTGAGCGTCCGGATGAGGCGTTTGTAAAGAAGATTTTGGGAAAATGAAAAAAGCTTCGAGATTTCTCTCGAAGCTTTTTTTTGAAGCCGGGATTCGGACTCGAACCGAAGACCTACTGATTACAAATCAGTTGCTCTACCAACTGAGCTATACCGGC
>NZ_MUHW01000069.1 GCF_002007235.1 Oribacterium sp. C9 | reverse complement strand
TGGCTTTGTACGGAAGCGGCGCAGACCCGGGCAAATTCGATCGAGATATATGATATAAACAGGCATTTCTTGTATGGAAGTAATACAGACAAGCCGAGATATGATATATTAAATGCCATAATTGTTTATATCAGCGGTAAACACGATTCGGAAAATGCAGATAATGAATTGGTCAGGATGCTGACGGATTTGTTTGATGAAAGAATCGATGGAGTAGAAAAGGTTAAAAAATTAAAGTCAGAGTATGGCTTGAGGATGACGAAAGAAGTGGAAGGTGAGGTGACGGATATGTGTACGTATGCAACGGCGATGGAGAATAAGGGTGTTGAAAAGGGCATAGGCATCGGCAGAGAGCAGGGAATAGGCATTGGTTTAGAAGCCGGAAAAAGAGCATTGGTGGAAGAGATGCTCCGGTCCGGCATGACACCGCAGGATATATCAAGTTCTTGTAAGCTTTCACTGGATTATGTCTTGGAGATTCAGAAAGGCGTACTTGTAAAAGAGTAGATTTACGTGATCTCTACCTGTGGCAGTGGAAGGTACAGTTCTGCGGTTTGGAATATGAAAAAAGTGGAATATGTAGTTCTTTGATTTTAAATACAAAATAATCTATAGTTGTGTATCTGAAGCCCTTGATGGGGCTTGCCTCTTTTATAATGTAAAGGGATCGTTTCCTTGATTTGATATCAGGGAGACGGTCTTTTTATTTTACCAAACAATTGTTTTTATAAACATTGACATAATCTATACCGGCACCTATAATAATGGCAGAACATATGTTTCTACATACTTTTTTAATTAATTGCAATTGGTGTGGTTGGTATATAATTAAGGCGAGAAGTTCATGTCTTACTCGCTTTTTGTAGGAGCGGATATGGAACGTTTATCACAACTTGGGAAAGCAATTGTTGCGACTGATCAGGATAAGATACGGCTCGATCAGACCGTGAAGAACATACTGGCGTATAAGCCTTTACTGGCGAGGATTTTTAAAGAGGTGGTGTCTGAGTGCCGCGAAATGAGTTATGATGAAATCGAAGC
>NZ_MUHW01000068.1 GCF_002007235.1 Oribacterium sp. C9 | reverse complement strand
TCATCGGAGCTGGTCATACCATATACCATGTCAACAAAGTGATCGCCGAAACAGGACAAATCGTTGAGGACGGAACCGGATATGTCTATGTCAACACAGCCGTAGATGACGGAACCGACATCTCAAGTCTCATGTCGTGCTTTACTAAGAAAGAATTTAACAACCCAAAGTTCCCAAGACTCAGTAAAGAAGTCAAGTATCTGAAAACAACAGAAGGAGGCCTTAATTCCATGTGTACAGTTATGAAATATTATGAAGATATAGCCGAGCAACGAGGCAGATCTGAAGGACACTCTGAAGGTCTTGCAGAAGGTCTTACAAAAGGCCGTTCCGAAGGGCTCGCAGAAGGAAAACGATTATCCTACTTCGAAATGGTTCAAGACGGTGACATGAGTGTCAAAAAAGCCGCTCAAAAAACAAATCTCACTGAGGAAGAATTCCTCAAGGAAATGAAACTCGCCGGTTTCAAGCTGCCTCAGGAACAAACTATTTAAACATCCACATGCAACAAATGCAATCTAAAATATCAAATATGATATTTTTAGATTGCATTTGTCAGGCGATAAACACCGATTGTGATCGGTCTCTCCTTCTCAACATTCCACATGGAGTTTCCAGTATAACTGTAGTATCCGGCCTTGTCCAGCACACGGTCTGCGATGAAATCCTTTCTCGTCCGATTGCTTTCCACTATCGTCTGAATAAGATTTTCAGGCACATCCTGATAGTTCGCAAGAAGCTGTTTCGTATCCTTAGGAAGACAATATCCACCATAAACAGAGTATCGATATCCGGTTTCTCCGCTCCCTCTTGAAGCAGCTTTGCAAATGTTTCCGCTTTTTCTCTCGTGCCGTCATCGCATCCAACCATAATCCGGCTGGGATAGAGATTATCATAAAGTGCTTTTGATTCCCTCAGAAACTCCGGACTGAATATGATCCTGTCTGTCTTATACTTTTCTCTTACCTTATGATAATTCTCCTCTTTACTCCTATGCTTATTATTTCAAACTAAAATTTATGGTGAAAGACACCAAAATTCTGTTGATTAAACAATTTAATTTCATCTCATCCAAGGTTATAG
>NZ_MUHW01000067.1 GCF_002007235.1 Oribacterium sp. C9 | reverse complement strand
GGATTTCCAAGCTTTCTTAAGTGTTTTAATTTTACAGTATTAATTTAAACTGGCATTAAATAAATGTTGCCATGTAAAGAGGCAGCGTGATGATTCCATCTTCGCTTACGCCAATGTTTCCATCGATAAATTTGTATGCGTAGGATATGTTTTGATTTTTTTTCATTGTCGCTATTAATGATGTTGCTTTTTCTTTTCCGCTCTTCACCTCGATAGGAACTACCTTCCCATCGACCTGAATGATAAAATCAAGTTCTTTTTTAGTATTCTCATTTTTGTAAAAATACAGAGGATAACCTTTCTTGTGCATCGCATCGGCTATGGCACATTCGTATATCCCACCTTTCGAATTACCATCAAGCGTATTTTCAACTATATGCTGCTTCAATGAGAAATCTTTCATTGCAACAAGCAGAGACAAATCGGTTGTATAGGCTCTGAAGAAATCATCCCGTGCATAATCATCAAGATCATATCTAACGTCAGTTACTATCCTGCATAAGTGAATCATATCAGCCCTGAGCAGCCATTCGATACTCGAATAATATTTTTGTGCTCTGGCACCCTTTTCTATTTCTTTGTATTGGAATTTGTGATTTTCCTTATCCAACAGCTGTTTCGATAACGTTAAATAACATTTCTCTGCTTTTACTTTTTCTTCTGCAACCGCATAATGAGCGATATCATACTGATAGCCTTGGAGAAGGTTCCTTTGAACGCGATCGACCTCTCTGAAATCTTTAGTATCAAAATATTTCTGAACTACCTCCGGCATTCCTCCTGTTGCTATGTAGAATCTATAATATTCCATCATTTTTTTATGAATTGAATCAGGAATTTTTGTTCTGCTATCAATATATCCATGTAATGTCGATATCATATCTTCAGATATACCAATACCCCATAGGAACTCTTCGAAATCCAGACCATACATATTAAGATAATCAACATACCCTACCGGATAGGAAGATGCTCTTTTGTAATCGATTCCTAACAGAGAACCGGACGCTATTACGTCATATCTGTTATCAACAGCCCAGAATTTCAAAGAAGTAATAGCTTCTTCACATTCCTGTATCTCATCAAGAAAAATTAAAGTCTTTGATGGCTCTATTTTCTTATCTGGAAATCGGAATCGTAATGCCATGACCATATTATCTACAGTAAGGTCACCGGAAAAGATATCTGATGCAGAAGGTGTCTGTTTGAAATTTATTTCGATCATTTCATCATATCGCGATTCGGCAAATCGTTCTATAGCATATGTTTTACCTGTCTGACGAGCACCCTGAAG
>NZ_MUHW01000065.1 GCF_002007235.1 Oribacterium sp. C9 | reverse complement strand
ATATTCCCGTACTTCACCGGATCATCACTGGCCGTTGTAAACTCAACACCCTGCTGCGCGGATATCATACGGCAGCAATAAAACAGCGCCCTGAGAGGAATATCATATCCCGGTTTGTCATCATTCTGAGCTTCTAAGTTTATGATGAGCTTTATATATTCCTCATCCCGATGCCCGGGCAGTCTAAGATACGTCCTGATATCAAATCTATCAAGCCCTTCTTCATTCAGATAAGCCTCAGTACTTAGCCCGGTAATGCGTTCGCCCACGTTTGTAAGCCCGCTATCGACATAAACCTTTCCTATCAGGACTTCTCCCTCGATGCAGGCTTCGATTTCATCATAACTCATTTCGCGGCACTCAGACACCACCTCTTTAAAAATCCTCGCCAGTAAAGGCTTATACGCCAGTATGTTCTTCACGGTCTGATCGAGCCGTATCTTATCCTGATCAGTCGCAACAATTGCTTTCCCAAGTTGTGATAAACGTTCCATATCCGCTCCTACAAAAAGCGAGTAAGACATGAACTTCTCGCCTTAATTATATACCAACCACGCCAATTGCAATTAATTAAAAAAGTATGTAGAAACATATGTTCTGTATCTATTATAAGTGCTGATACGTCTCATGTCAATGTTTACGAAAACAATTGTTTGGCAAAACAAAAAGACCATCTCCTCGACATCAAGTCAAGGACACGGTCCTTTTGAAATTATTAAAGAGGCAGACACTCAAGTCTGCCCCTCAATCCGCTCGGGAACTCCATCAAGAACTTAGGATTCCCAAATATAGATTATTTTGTACTTCAAACCTCAGTACTACGTCTTACACTGCCAAAGTTAAAAATCCCGTAAATCTACTCTCTTACAGATATATCTCCTTGAATTCCCAAAACATAATCCAGCGAGAGCTTGCAGCGATTCGATATATCCTGCGGTGTCATGCCGGACCGGAGCATCTCTTCCACCAATGCTCTTAAAGTGTACCCCTTGTCAAGGACAAAGTAAGAAGAAGGGATTTGAGAAAAATCAGTCTAGCAGATGTCTATATTTTATTAAATTACCTTCTTCTCAATATCTTTTTGAAGGTATAACATCCTTTAAAGGATATACTCCTGATGTTATGTATTCATAGTATTCATTAGGAGATAGCTTTGCTAATCTCCACTGATATCTATCGTTGTTATAATAATCCATCCAATCATCTATTATTGCTTTAACTTCCTCAAAAGTAGTGCAGTTCTTAAGCTTGGATTTTATGTGGTCTTTCATCCTTCCGAAAAAGCTTTCCTGTGGAGCATTGTCCCAACAATTGCCTCTTCTTGACATAGACTGGCGTAACCCTTTGTCTTTTACAAGTTGAATGAAGCTGCAGCTTGTGTAGTGACAGCCTTGGTCACTATGGATTATGGTTTCAGTTGTTAGCGCAACACCATGCTTTTCTATCATTGTATTTACTGTTTCCAGGACAAAATCTACTTCTAATGAT
>NZ_MUHW01000064.1 GCF_002007235.1 Oribacterium sp. C9 | reverse complement strand
GGTTATTCGTCAAAAATAGTGGGTAACCATTGATTCTTTTTCGGAAGTTTAGTTGCGTGACATATGCATGTCAAGGGAGCTTTGCTCCACTTCGTGGAAACCCTTGACATACATATGCCACACAACTAAAGGGTACCTAAGGAATCAATGTTTAACTCTGTTACGCATTTGCTATAACTGCATCAATATCGAGCTTGCTACAATTCAGGTATATCATAGTCTCAAAGTACTCGTTATTCCTGAAGCCGCGTGCCCGGCGTTTGATGTTTTGGATGATACTGTTCATTCCTTCAAGAATTGCATTTGTAATGCGGTACTCGAAGTAATTCAGTATTTCATCCCAATGATCACGGATTAAGCCGCACAGTTCCTTCATTGGTTTCAAACGAGAACGTATCAACCATGAACATAGCTTTTTAAGCTTTGGCTCTGCTTCTTTACGTGACAAGCAATGCTCGTAAATATCCTGCAGTGTTACTCGCATCGAGTAAGCTCTTCCGGTTTTTAAGTGTTTGGATGACTTCATAAGTTCGCATTTCCATGCAGCCTGTTCATCCGTAAGGTTGACATCGTTTTTAAGCCAAAGGTACTTGGTTCCCTTTAGGAGTTCATTGGTCTTGCATTCCTGCTTGCGGATTGTATCTACAGCATCATTGGCATGCTTTATGACATGGAACTTATCGATGATGGTATTGCTGTTAGGAAAGTTATCTCTGACGCCTTTCCGGAAGCCTAAAGACATATCACAGGTAACGAGCTTTACTTTAGCCGGATCACCATTATGTTGCTTGAAATCTTCGACAAACTTGTCGACCGTGGTATGGTCCTTACCTTCAGTCGTAAAGATTACTTTTCGACCTGCGAGATCAACCATTACCGTGACATAGTTATGGCCTTTTTTACTGGTTTCGTCCATGCCGATGCTATCGACCTCGGAATAGTCTTCGAGTTCTCTGGCAGCATCAACGTAACGCTTTATAAAGCGCCACAAACGATTATCACGGACTCCGACAAGCTTGGCCACGACAGATACCGGAAGATGTTTTGCAAGTTCCATTACCCATGCTTCAAAGAGCAATGTGAACCCAGAGTTCTTTCGTGCCCACGGAGCTCTAACTGTAGGGCATTGACCTTCACCATCGCTGACTTTAGGCATCTTCGCATGGATATACGTTTTATACTGGAAGAAGTTCAGATGCCGCCATGTTCTGTCGGCAGTATCATGAGCGGTCATTTCTATAGGTTTGCCGGATGAATCTGTCCATGCAGATCCGTCCTCATAGTAGAAAACGAACTTAGCTCCACGCTCAAAAGCAATGGTGATATGAAGAGTCATTTCTTTTGGATCATCTTCATCTGGAAGAAACTCAACATTTGATACCTTCCAGGGATATTCAAGTTGAAGTGCCGCAGTGAACAGATCCTTATTATCCATGATACATCCTCCTTGTGTGGCTGGTTGATATATCAAGGATAGCAGAAACTTTTAAATTTAATCAATTAGCAATGGTGGGGTTACCCACTATAAATGACGAAAGGCC
>NZ_MUHW01000063.1 GCF_002007235.1 Oribacterium sp. C9 | reverse complement strand
ACTAAACTTCCGAAAAAGAATCAATGGTTACCCACTATTTTTGACGAATAACCAAATATAGCTATAGATAAAATCATAAATAAACATAAACAGAACAGACAGGAAATAAATAAACTTGTTTTTGAAAGTATTGAGTCTTTAGCTGAAGCAGATATAGCACAATCTGAATTATCTAATAAAGGATTTATTAAAAGACTTCTCGGCAATGTTACCGGAAGTAATCAGAAGTTACAGAATAAGATAAACAGTAGTAAATCTATAGCTCAATATGCTAGCCAGCAGACACTTCAGAAACTTGCAGAACAGAATCTTATGAGCTTTGATCTGATAACTGCTGTGAATAATAAACTTAATGCATCGATCTATAAGACAGATGAAGAGTTTAGAAATATCTATGCTGGATTAAATAAGTTTTTCGAGTACAATCGAGGAGAACTTATACAGATCGAACTCCGATTAGACAAATTAGAACAGAATGTCAATCTACTGACATGGCAAAATTCGGTAGAGTTTTTGACATTGAATGGGACTCCATATTCATTTTTGAGTGATGCCGGAAAAATCGCCTGCATAGCAAGAGATTTTTATGATATTACAAAAGGAAACTGGAATACTAAAGAACTTCTTTTGCTCAAAGCAGCCATGTCGCAGATTGGGCTTCAACCTACACAGTCTATTGATTATCTGCACACTGTAAAAGAACTAATATATACAGACGAATTTAAAACTAAGTTATTAGGTAGCAACCATATTAAAGAAGTAAGAAGACCTGATGTATTTATATCCTTAGGTCTTATTAACAAGATTGAAAAATTAAATAATTCTGAGAAGTACATTGTATCATCATTAAAGCATAGTTTTAATTGTAAAGGAGTTGAATCATCAGAAGAAGAAATTATTGATGAGTTACTCTCAAACTTTATGATACATAATATAAAAATCAATCCTCAGGTTCAGGTGAATTCATATGATTTTATTGTAGATATGTTATTTAATCTGAAAGCAATTGAAGACATTCATATTCCTGGAAAAGAAAAAGAGAATGAGCATTTTATAGGTGATATAGATGATCCGTTACAACATGCAATTTCATTGTTTTTAAGGCATAAAAATAAAGATGCATTTAAAGTTTTTAAAAAATTAGCAGATGAAGGTGATGGAAGAGCTGAATATATTGTAGGTTTATATTATATGAATGGATATAATACCGTGAAATGTAATAATGAAACAAAGAATACTTATTGGAACATGGCTATACAGAATATGGATGTGCTTTCTATATTCAGATGGTATATCGATAACAATCAAGATAGTCCATCTAATCCTGTTTATAAAATGTATGAGTCAAAACTAAAAAAGTTGATTGATTCAAATAATGTTTTTGCAAAAGATCTGTATGCGAATCATTTACATAGAACTTCTAAAGAAACAGAAGATATTAAACAATCTTTTTCGTTAGCTATGGAAGCTGCTGATAATGGACTTTTAGACGCACAAAATAGAGTTGGATATATATATTTTAATGGTTATTCGTCAAAAATAGTGGGTAACCATTGATTCTTTTTCGGAAGTTTAGTT
>NZ_MUHW01000062.1 GCF_002007235.1 Oribacterium sp. C9 | reverse complement strand
AGGAGGACTAACCGCCTATTAATATATTAGATGGTAATGATTTTATAAATCAATAGGATTATTGCCATCTCTTTGTCTTAACTATAATAAGAGGTACAACTGGTATACGTCAACCGCCTTGGGTTATATATATCCGTACGGTAGAGTGTGTACCATCCTCTTATTGTAGTATTCGATTTTAGCAAGTTGAGCTTATATGTTCGTTTCAAAAAATAGATTGAATTGGCAATGAGAAAAGATGAGGTTACCAGTTGAATATATTATTGGGAGGAATATATGAACGCTGTAGGCATCGATGTTTCAAAAGGCAAAAGTATGGTTGCGGTTATGAAGCCATTTGGAGAAATTGTGTATTCGCCATTTGAAGTCCAGCATAACGAAGCTGCATTAAAAGATCTAGCAAAGAAGTTATTAGCCCTAAAAGGCGAGACTCGAGTTGTGATTGAGTATACAGGAAATTATTATACTCCAATTGCAAATATATTATCTGAATCTGGAATTTATGTATCTGTTATTAATGCTATTTTAATTCATGACTATAAAAATAATAGTTTAAGACGTGTTAAGACAGATAAAAAGGATGCTGTAAAACTTGCTAATTATGCTATTGATTCATGGCTTGAATTACCGAGATATCATATTGAAGATGATGCAAGGATGCTCTTGAAGAATTATTACCATCAGTATGAACAGTACTCGAAACTTCACACAATGATAAGCAATAATCTTATTTCTCTATTAGATATTACTTATCCGGGAGTAAATAAGCTATTTAAAAGTACCCCACGTGAAGATGGTCATGAGAAATGGGTGGACTTTGTACATGAGTTTTATCATAGTAGTAAAGTTATATCCTATACTAGATCAGTTTTCCATAAAAGATATAATTCCTGGTGCAAAAAATATAGATACAGATATTCTGAAAGCAAAGCAGATGAGATATATAATCATGCAAAGCAATGCGTCAGCACACTTCCAAATAATGAGCATTCTAAAAAACTGATTCAAACATGTGTAACTGAATTACAACTAATGAATAATACACTGTTTACCATCAGAACTGAAATGCACAATATTGCCGCATCTTTGCCTGAGTATCCTGTTGTCATGTCCATGTATGGTGTAGGGACGGTGTTAGGTCCTCAGTTAATTGCTGAGATAGGGAACGTACGACGTTTTCATTCGAAGAAAGCATTAATTGCATATGCAGGTATAGATGCACCTCCATATCAGTCGGGAGATGTAAATGTTAAAAGCAGGAGTATGACTAAAAGAGGATCTTCTTCTTTGCGACATACACTGTTTTTAATCATGGGGATATATTTGAAGAATTCACCTCAAAATGAACCAATATATCAATATATGATTCGAAAAAAAGCAGAAGGAAAACATTTTAAGGTGTATATTATGGCATCCGCAAATAAATTTCTTCGATGCTATTATGCTATAGTGAACAACTATCTTAAATCAATAGATTAGAAGCTTTAAGCGGTAATGAAAAAAGCCGCCAAAGTTGACGGCCTTGTTTAAGTACGCTAAAAATATAATAAAAAAACACTTGAAAAATATTAGCAAGTCTACCGTATTGGCAAGCACCC
>NZ_MUHW01000061.1 GCF_002007235.1 Oribacterium sp. C9 | reverse complement strand
ACACAGCCAACATCGATTCACGCTAGAGTCGATGATATATCGAAAGATATATGAATTGGTCAAACGATAAGAGCATAGGGTGGATGCCTAGGCACTAAGAGCCGAAGAAAGACGTGATAAGCTGCGATAAGCGATGGGGATCGGCAAATACGAAATGATCCATCGATCTCTGAATGGGGAGACCCACTGGAGGAGACCTCCAGTACCTGTATGTGAATACATAGCATGCAGGAGGGAACCCGGTGAACTGAAACATCTAAGTAGCCGGAGGAAGAGAAAGAAAACTCGATTCCGAAAGTAGCGGCGAGCGAAATCGGAAGAGCCCAAACCGTGGTGCGAGCACCGCGGGGTAAGGACTGCATTTAGTTTCCTTGAACGAGTAGAACACTGTGGGAACAGTGACCAGAGAGGGTGAAAGTCCCGTACACGAAGGGAAAGGAAATGAGCAGTATCCGGAGTACTGTCAGACACGTGGAACCTGGCAGGAATAAGGGGGGACCACCCCCCAAGGCTAAATACTCCTTAGTGACCGATAGCGATAAGTACTGTGAAGGAAAGGTGAAAAGGACCCCGGGAGGGGAGTGAAAGAGAACCTGAAACCCTGTGTTTACAAGCTGTGGAACACCGAAAGGTGGACCGCGTACTTTTTGTAGAACGGTCCGGCGAGTTATATATACTGGCAAGGTTAAGGACTTAAGGTCCGGAGCCGAAGCGAGAGCGAGTCTTAAGAGGGCGTAAAGTCAGTAAGTATAGACCCGAAACCGGGTGACCTATCCATGTCCAGGATGAAGCTAAAGTAAAATTTGGTGGAGGTCCGAACGCACATCCGTTGAAAAGGGTGGCGATGAGGTGTGGATAGCGGAGAAATTCCAATCGAACCCGGAGATAGCTGGTTCTCCTCGAAATAGCTTTAGGGCTAGCCTCATGGAGAGTCTCGGGCAGGTAGAGCACTGAATTGTTGAGGGGGCGTCAAAGTCTACCAAGACATATCAAACTGCGAATGGCCTTGAGATATACATGGGAGTCAGACTGCGCGATATAAATTGCATAGTCAAAAGGGAAACAGCCCAGACCTACAGCTAAGGTCCCAAAGTGCGTGTTAAGTGGTAAAGGATGTGGGATTTCATAGACAACTAGGATGTTGGCTTAGAAGCAGCCACACATTCAAAGAGTGCGTAATAGCTCACTAGTCGAGAGGTCCTGCGCCGAAAATTCACGGGGCTGAAACACGACACCGAAGCTTAGGAATTGAAAAATTGGTAGAGGAGCATTGATGTAAGGATGAAGCGGTACCGGAAGGAACCGTGGACATACATGAAGAGAGAATGCCGGAATGAGTAGCGAGATGGAGGTGGGAATCCTCCAGGCCGAATATCTAAGGATTCCAGGGTAAAGCTGATCTGCCCTGGGTAAGTCGGGACCTAAGGCGAGGCCGAGAGGCGTAGTCGATGGACAGCTGGTCAAGATTCCAGCACCTTATAGTATCAGAAATGTGGGGACACATGGGAAATGGCAGAGCCGGGAATGAAGAGACCGGTCCAAACGCAGAAGCTGTGAGACAGGAAAAACCGTCTCATAAGGCGAGGGCGCGACGGGGAGCGAAA
>NZ_MUHW01000060.1 GCF_002007235.1 Oribacterium sp. C9 | reverse complement strand
GTGGTACTGAAACTGCTGGGAATATTGTCTTGAAATTTTTAACCTTTGCCATGATATTTAATCTCCTTATAAATCAAATAATTTAATCTTATCGCTTGGAAGAAGGCGCCCTTTCTTCCTCTGCAATCGTTTGCATTTGTTATGTCATATTTATATCACCCGCAGTTGGTTTGCGCAATATTTCTGCAACTGTCTGCAATTTATTGCAGACTCTTTGCAATTTATTGTACCTTTTGTGACTTTTGCGCTATTTATAAGCGCAAATATTGTGCATATTTCAGGCATTCTCTGTTGCATCTTAATCCTATCTCGGCTCTCTTGCAAACAAACGATTGCATTTGTATTGCATAAATCACTGCATCATAAGCATTTAACACCTGCCATCGCACATAAGTATTTATCAAGTGATTTTTACAAAAAAGACCAGTTCTACTGAACCGGTCTCTGCATTTACATATTCTTCTCAAGCCTGAATATCCCACACGGGAATCGCTAGGTCATTTTCCCTGACATCTCCGAATGGTTTGTGTCCTAAGAATGACTGTTATAAAACTCTTCGGGATTAGATACACATATTATATACAAAGTGCTAACCACCTCTGATATCATCACTTTGTCGCAGACATATGTCCATCGCTGTCGAAAACATATGTCACACCATCTATACGTTTCTTCTCAGACTTCGCCTTTTTCCCAAAAGCATCAAAATAGAACCAATAGTCCTTATACGTCCCTTCCTTCGGAACATACACTCTCATCTGCTTCCAGCCCTGCACAGCATGACCATCATCCCAATCGCCGAAATAGTAATCAGAGTTTCTCCATGCGCTCTCATCATAATCCTGAATCTTCACATTATTGCTGTTTATCCAGCCATAAAGCATACGCCCATCTGCATCGAACGCATATCTCTTCCCTTCGATAGTTTTTATCTGATCTATGGTCAGAGGTCCGCCTTTTGATTTATACGCCTTTCCGTCATTTCCGAAATAGTACCACCAATACTGTGCCCTGTAATTCTTTCTGTCTCCCACATCTAAAGCAACAGCCTTCCAGGCATCTCTCAAAAGCATTCCATTAGAATCGACATAATAATAATTTGTCCCTTTGTTTGTCTCTTCGATGATCAGCTTATTTCTCGCTATCAAGCCACTGGAATCGATGTAAAACCAATATCCATTAGCCGACTTCCAAGTCTCCACTGCAGCCGTACCATCATCCTTTATCCACTGCCAGCTTCCGCTCGAATCATCCCATCCCTCTGCAAAAGCCGCAAAAGCTGCGATCATTGCCAATGTCTCCATCAGCACAAAAACCTTGACTATTTTTTTTAACGTCATAACATCACCCCTGCTTTAAGTCAAAAAAATTGTCCAATATTATTATAGCAGTAAAGCCACCAATAATATCAGACAATTTGACATCAAAGACATAATGAAATCGCAGTTTCAAAAGGCACTAACTTTTTTCATTCTTTTGCAGACAGCTCACTTTTAATTCCCAAGACATAATCCAGCGAAAGCTTACAAGAACTTGATATATCCTGCGGTGCCATACCGGAACGAAGCATCTCTTCAACCAATGCTCTTTTTCCGGCCTCTAAACCAATACCTATACCCTGTTCTCTGCC
>NZ_MUHW01000005.1 GCF_002007235.1 Oribacterium sp. C9 | reverse complement strand
ATCATTAGAAGTAGATTTTGTCCTGGAAACAGTAAATACAATGATAGAAAAGCATGGTGTTGCGCTAACAACTGAAACCATAATCCATAGTGACCAAGGCTGTCACTACACAAGCTGCAGCTTCATTCAACTTGTAAAAGACAAAGGGTTACGCCAGTCTATGTCAAGAAGAGGCAATTGTTGGGACAATGCTCCACAGGAAAGCTTTTTCGGAAGGATGAAAGACCACATAAAATCCAAGCTTAAGAACTGCACTACTTTTGAGGAAGTTAAAGCAATAATAGATGATTGGATGGATTATTATAACAACGATAGATATCAGTGGAGATTAGCAAAGCTATCTCCTAATGAATACTATGAATACATAACATCAGGAGTATATCCTTTAAAGGATGTTATACCTTCAAAAAGATATTGAGAAGAAGGTAATTTAATAAAATATAGACATCTGCTAGACTGATTTTTCTCAAATCCCTTCTTCTTACTTTGTCCTTGACAAGGGGTACACTTTAACTGAATTAGCCACAGTAATAAAGCTTTTAAAATCCGGTTCACCGGTTCAGATACTTCTTGATAAAGGATATAATCCCGATATCGTTAAGTCTGCAAATGAACTGCTGGCAGAAATCTTATAATAGAGATACTGTATGTAAGCATCCGAATTTCTGGAAGGATATTGAAATTCGGATGTTTTTTTTTTATATGCTCACATTAAACCTCATTTGCAGCATTTTCTCCTGCAACTTTCCCATAATACATCGCCATGGAGTGGCTCACGCCCTTAAGTCCAATCGGATATTCCATTCCGAATCTTCCGCCCTGCATATTTCCTGCAACATAGAGGCCTTTAATAATGTCCCCACAAACCTTTCGGCCCTGTTCATCTGTGACCTCTGTAAATGTATGGCAATCCTCGTCCGATTCAAGGCCTCCGATACATACAAGCATGATGGCTGTTGTGAACTGGTCGGCATAGAAAGGAGCTTTATCTATAGGCAGAAGACGGCTTGGAGTCTTGTGGAAGTCCTCGTCGTAACCGGCATTTGCAAGTTTATTGTATCTCTTGATTGACTCAAGTGCCTGCTTCTGAGCTTTTTCATCATCAGGATAAACTAAAGCTGCAAGCTCTTCCAATGTATCTGCCTTGAGGCACCGTCCCTCAAGAACTGCTTCCTCAAGCTGGTAAGGACTCTTCCAATTACGATAGGTCTGGTTATTCTTAGGGGCTTCATCGATAGATGCATAATCTTCGTAATAACATGCACCGCCGTGAGCTGCCGGCATGTGAGTCACCTGCTCAGGCCAATTGGCATCAAAGAACTGCCAGCTCTGCATAAGTCTGGTCTGTTCGATCTGATTTTCAAGCTGCTGCCCCGGAATGTCCTCGCACATAAAACGGTTACCATCGACATCCAGATTCAGGAAACCGGCATTACCCATTACACCAACACCGGAGAGATCAGCGCCTCCGCCCATATGGTGAATCATAGGAGCATTGTAACCCATTATCTTTGCACCTGCCCAGGCGCCCATTCTGAGGCCGTCTCCCTGATTTGTCGGAACACCGTTGACATCAAAAGATGTAAAGAGTCTGTTGTTTGCATGTGTTTTCATTACGTCCGGAGCAAAATGATTCATAGCAGCATCATTGGAACCATAGTCTCCTGTGGCAAGGATGACTCCCTTTTTTGCCAGGAGCTTTAAGTACTTACCCTTATCAGCTGAGTCTGGATCATCGTTTAGGGCATAAACACCTACACATTTACCATCTTCCAAGATGAGCTTCTTTCCGAAATGTCCGAAATAAGCCTCAACATGTCCTGTATCGAGAGCCTTGTTCCAGTTCGCTGTAAATGTTGCTGACTGGTTAGGAAGGAACTCCACTGAAGTCGGATAACACGGGAAGCGCTCCTCCTTCCAGTTGTAAACATGCTCCTGACCACTAGCGTCCTTATATGAAGGAAGTGGTCGGAAGATCGGTACCAGAAAATCGTCTGCATTTTCATCATCGATAGGCTGTCTTGTTTCATCGGCGATAAACAGGTGATCATCTGCATCTGTCCACCAGTCAAAGGCTTCACCGATGTTGTCGGCCCATTTCTTGGCGATACTTCTCTTTACACGGTAGGATGACTCATTGACATGTGAATCGATGATCTCGTCAACTTCCTCTCGTGATAATGCTCTCTCTGGCCAGCGGGCATTGAGCTTCGGACTGTTGATGACAGCATACTCTCCGGAACGGCAGTTTGGAGCTGCGGAACCGTCTATTCCGATTACAGTTGAGCCTGCTTCCGAAGCGGATCTTGCTGCAGAAACTCCCGCAACCCCAAGACCAACTATGATGACATCAGCTTCAACCTCTTTATAAATATCACTGTCCTTTATCTCCGGTTCAGCGCCGAGCCAATCCTCCTCGGTCGCAGCTGCTGTAATTCCTTCTTCAGAGGATAATATCTCTCCCTTGGCTTGAGATATGCATTTTGCTGCTGCCTTCTTTACAGCGTTTGATGTTACTGTGGCACCGGAAACTCCGTCAACCTCCGCACTTTGCGCCTCAAGTATAGCCTTTTTAAGAGGCTCCGGTGTTGTTGTACCGATACCATCAGTTTCTCCTGAAGCATCGATAACTACATCTGTTATATTGTTTTCATCAAAGGTCATGGTTACGGTAACATCACTTTCCAGACCTTTTTCGCTGGCAGTATAAGTTCCCGGTATGTATAAGGATCTGTTTGCTTCTGTAGTCTTTGCAGCCTCCGTTGTCCCGACCGGTACAGCGTCGGACCCACAACCTGTGAGGGCTCCAACGAGTGTTCCCGCGGTTAGTGTTACAGCACCTGCTGCTGAGCCCTTTAGAAAATCTCTTCTGGATATAAGTTTAGCCATTTTCGCCTCCTGATAGCTATATCTAAGTAGAATCATAAAATCTAAGGAAACACTGATTTAATCAGCGATTCAATAGGTTCATCACGTAGTATGTGATTTTCTTTCCACTGAAAACATGAATGTATGTGCATTGTCACATATTTATCATTGTCTGTATATTTCAGATGTGTTAATGTGTATTCAATTTTACTTAATATCTAAAGTGAGGCGAATATGTACAGTACACAGATCATCACATTTCTGACAGTGTGTGAAAAAGGCAGTTTTAACAAAGCTGCTGCGGAATTATATATTTCCCCAAGTGCAGTTCTCCAACAGATCAATACTTTGGAAAAAAGGCTTTCGGTACAGCTTATCGTGAGAAACAGAAGCGGTATTGAACTAACTCCTGCCGGAGAATATCTGAAAAATGAAGCAAAGACCTGGGTACACAGTGCTGATGCGATAGTTGAAGAAACAAGAGCCATAGCTGAACGGGAAAAAACCATTTCCATCGGTACATCTCTTATAGAAAAATGTCGTCTTCTTTATGAGCTTTGGATGTTGTACTCTTCTGAAAACGACGATGTTAAGATTAATATGGTGCCTATTGATCCGGAACACCACATCCATACCAAGACGGATCTTATCGAAAGTATTAACAGTGATGTACCATGGATGAAGGAATGGAATTTTATAAAGATATGCGATGTGCAATTCGGGATTGCTGCCTCAGAAAGACATCCTCTTTCAAAAAGAGACCTGCTCTCATGGGCAGATCTCCGCGGTGAAACTGTCACTTGCTTTAGGGATGATAGTTCTCCTGTGCTGCAGGAAATGTTTACACTTATGAAAGAATATGACATTAAGCTTGATATAAAGGATTATCCGAATCATACGATTCTGTGGGGAAGCGGCTTTAGGGATCAGCTGATGCTTGTCCCTATGTGTTGGAATGACATAATTGCCGGCATGAGGATCATTCCATGCACCTGGAACTATACACTGCCTTATGGGATTTTTTACAGAAAACACCCGACACAAACTGTCCGTAGTTTTCTAAATTTCATCAGAAAAACTTATGGGGAAGGCAATAATCAGGGTATTGTGCCTGTATTGTAGGAGGAACGCGTGAGCGCTTTGTGCGAAGCGGTCCGATTTCATCATGATTTCACATAAATCTGGCAGGAACGCATGGTTTCCAGTGCAGCTTCATGTTTTTCGGGAGTCACACCGGCGCAGCATCTGGGATCTACGGAGATTGAAACTTCAGGCATAGAGGCTTTAAGGAGCAAAGCATTGGAAACTACACAAATATCCGTACAGAGACCGATGAGCTCTATCTCGATGCTTTCTTTTTCACTGATTGCCTTGAGAGTATCTGCGAGAATCGTGGAACCGAAGGTTGGCTTGTCGATAAAGGTTGCCCCTTCAACTGCCTGTGCCACGCTTTTATCAAGCTGCCATCCATCCGTTCCTTCCACACAGTGCACAACCGGAAGATTTTTACCTTCCTGAGTATCCATGTAGTCAGGCTGATGGGTGTCGCGGGTAACAAAAACATCCTTAATGTTATAGGATTTGATCTTTTCAACTACAGCCGGAACGATAGCCACAGCCTCCTTTGTGCCGAGGGATCCGTCAACAAAGTCCTTTTGCATGTCCACCACAACAAGTATCTTTCTCATATAGTCCTCCCATGATTCTGATTTTATGTTGAGCTAATTCTAGTGGTTTTTCTGTTTAAAAGCAATGTAAGCATTAATCAGAAAAATATGTGGAATAAGAGAAAATTTCAGTTATTTCCCGAACTGCTCCAGTCTTTCTCTTATCTCAATTACTTCCTTTGGGGCAAGCTCAGGCAGTGCCTCTCCGTTTTTCAGTGCTTCGGCATAGCTTTCTATCAGTGCTACTCTCTTTTCTTCGTATTCAAGCTTTTCTTCTGCCTTTTCAAGCACCACTTCTATATGCTCTCGTGGTATAACACAAACTCCGTCCGCATCTCCCACCACCAGATCTCCGGGCTTGACATCAACACCTGCGCAGTGGATGTCAGTGTTAATGTTTCCTTCGCCTTTTCTCACCGGACCTCGGGGAAGTATCCCCAGTGAATATACAGGAAAATCAAGCTTTTTTGTTTCCTCGGAGTCCCTTGAATAACCATTTACAACTATACCGGAAAGTCCCATGGCCTTGCAGGCTCTTTCAAAAAGATCTCCGATATAGGGCCTGTCTTTATATGCTTTACCGTCTACAACCATAACATAGCCTTCAAGAGATCTTGTATAGGCGGCGATATTGATGGGAAGATTATCTCCCTCTTCGGTTTCCACAGTAAGAGCCGTACCTGCCATAAGTTTGGTTGTTCCGACAGGCTTCATCTCAGCACACATACATCCGTCCATGGGTATGGAAATCTTTGCTTTCTTGACCCCGTCCAGAATCAGGGCAACACTTAATTTCTTTACCCTGTTCAGTATTTCATCAGGTAACAATGGTGCATTTTTATTTATCATGACAAAAGCCTCCTTCAAAGTATGTCTATAACATATCATTTAAAGGAGGCCCTTACAAATAAAACCAATATAATACTAATTATGTTTTTGTCTCTATTTCGCTATTGATACCGTAAATGTGATAGAATTCCTGATAACACTGCTTTATATCAGCGTATTTTCCGGACTTATGTATCCCGTATATCTCATCTACACTATATGGTAGATTTGGGAGACCTTCACGGCTTAAGCTCCCCTATACGAATTTCACTGCATTTCCAATTAGTTCTTTCATTGAGTGGACTATCATTCCGGTATTTGATATCTCAATATCAAAATCACCTTTTCCAAAGTCCATGAGGTGTCTCAAGTTTATAGTTCTGTCTTCAAAAAAAATAAATCAGTAGCTCTCGTCAAAAACTTTTCTTGATAAAAGGTATGATTTGAATATCGCAAAATCAGCAAGTAAGCTGTTGGCGGAGATATCGTAATATGATAAGCGTTCAAACCATATTTCTGATTGAACGCTTTTTAAACTAGAAAATTCAGGGCTACACGCTACAAGCAATGTGTGTAATTATGTAAAAGACACATCATAATATCGCATATGGTTAGCATTGAAAACTCTTTCAGCTAAAGTAATCTTCTGCCCCAACAAGAATATTTTCTGCCACTTCCTTATTAGCTTCGATGCCAATAGATTTAGCTTTATGAATATAACTTAATCCATTTTTTTCAATTCCAGAAATTCTATTTTCGATTTCACATACTTTTATTGGAAATATGATATTGTTATACAAAGAAAGCTCTATACCCTCGAAAATCTCTACTGCCTCAACTAAATTATCTGGAGTATAATATACATGGAACTTTCCATAATTATCTGTGGTATTTTTACTATATTTTGTTTTCTTAAACTCTGTCCACTTTTCTTTAAATAGTCCATGAACATCATCTCTAGGCATACCAATCATTATGGGTCCCACAGAAACAAGTGGAATACAAACATATGTTTTGTTAATTCCTCTGAAGAGATACAAATTCGCCTATTGGCTTCTTTAGAATGCATATGGTATGGGCATCCCAGTTCTATATCGAAGTAATCGGAGTCATGTTCTCTCAAAGTGTGTTCTTCTCTTCCAAATGCTGCTACATGCATTACAGGAACACCACCGATTGATTTTTCCGGAAGGTTAAGTGCACAGGCCACTTCGTTTCCGAAAATAGAGGTTGCTGCCGTGACCGGAGATGGATATATCAGATAATTTTCATCTTTATTGTACAATTCTTCTTTAAGAAGAAAAACAGGGTGCCTTAATCCTTTGATAGATGCCAAGATTTTTTTAATGTCTTCATTTTGTTTATATATCGAATCAGCACGCCAAATATTAACTGTGGTTTTTGACATGAATGACTCTGCGCCTGCGGCAAGGCTTCTGTAGGCATTAGCAACATTCTGAACCATTCTCGGAGATTCAGATATGATATAGGCAGTAAATCTCCATGCACCTGAAGATTCTCCATTTTCAATCCTTTTAGCAGTTTATCAAGGATGGTTTTCATATCTTCCTTGCGAAATGCCCGGCTGTCGAGAAGAATCTTGCATATAGCAAGAACTTCATCATTGGAAAATTTCATTCTGTTGATATGTTCGAAGTGATAGCCCCGGATGGTGTAATCGTAGATAAGGTCATTATGGTCATCGTCACTCACAAACCGGTTATCAAGAAACTGTCGTATATCATCCAGATCACGTTGTATCGTTTTTTCATTTACATCAAATTTCTCTGCAAGCTCTTTTTTCTTTAGTACCTTGTCGTTCAAGAGGTCCGAATAGATGGATAATATTCGTGTGCTTTTATTCTTATCATTTTCATACATATTGATTATCTCTTATCAAAACATTTAAGTGATTCTGTAAGTAGTATACTTATCAGGGTGGTCACAATATGTCCAAGTAAAAATAATTTATATAAATAATTTCTAAAAAACCTTTTCGGTATATAAATATACCGTGTAGATATATATCTCGACTGTTTTCATAAGATTATAAAACTGTATATATTTAGTATTAAATATGGAATCAAAACACACGAAGTTCACTATGACAATATTTTAAGAAAATCCAAAAATATACGCAAGCGCGTATACGCGACTGCGCCAATTTTCATAAAATTTTTATGAAAGGAGTGTGCGGCAGGATGAGTGTTAAGGATGCTGTTGTTACAAGATTTACTCGTTTATGCCAAACACGAGGAATCAAAATCAATGAACTGGCAAATCGTTCCGGTGTAACACCGTCTACGGCTTACAGTATGTTTGATGATTCAAGAAGAGATGTTTCTATTGTAACTATCAAAAAGTTTTGTGACGGGTTAGACATTAGCATAAGAGATTTTTTCGATTCTGAAGAGTTTGATGATCTGGAACAGGAAATAAAATAAGCGTTCAAGTTGAATTCTGACTTGGGTGCTTATTTTTTATTTTATACAAAATCCCATATAGTCTGAATTCAGACTATATGAATTTTTCTTTTTTCTGTTATTATTCATTTTGAAGTCAATAGTTAATAATTCTTATCATATTAAATATTCTTTCAATATCATCTATTTTAAGACTTCTTTCAATCTCGAAACATTCACATAGAGATACCCCCACTTATTGTCTCCTATAGTAATTGATGGTAATATGAAAGTGATCGTATGAAATCACTTATAATTACCATGAAAAGAAAGAAAACCATTATGAGTGAATACGAAAAGACCCAATGGCACCCGCCATTCTGTGCTGCTATGAAGCTTGAGCTTAAAGCCAATAAAAATGATTTAAGCTTTGATTCTGAACGCACCCTTAACACAAAGCCCATACAGATGGATCTGTTGGTCATAAAAAAGAAAAAAGAAGCTAAGATTGAAAATGAGATCGGCAGGCTCTTCCTGCAGCACAATATTTTTGAATACAAGTCACCTGAAGATGAGCTTGGTATAGATGAGTACTTCAAAACAATGGCCTATGCTTGCTTGTATAAAGCTAATGCTGAGAAAGAAGATGTTATAAAGTCAACTGAAATGACCATTTCTCTTGTCAGGGAAGGAATGACCAGAACACTGATTAATTGGTTAAAGATTAATGGTTCTGATGTGTTTGAGAAATCTCCGGGTATATTTTATATTTCCGGAGATAAAATACTTTTTCCAACTCAGATAATCATATCATCAAGACTTAATGCCACGGAACACCGGTGGTTAAAGGCGCTGACCCGCAAGATGGATGAAAATGCAGCTAAATGTTTAGTTACATCTGCTAAAGCCCTGATAGAAAAGGATGACAAGGAAAATGCCGATTCAATTCTGAATCTTGCAATGATAGAAAATGAAGAAATTTTCAATAAATTAAAGGGGGTACCGGAAATGAATGAAGCTCTTATAAAACTCATGAAACCTGAACTTGATGCGGCAAAAGCAAGTGCAAAAAACGAAGGAAAAGCAGAAGCTGCTGCTGAACTGGCTACTGTAATCAGGCTGTTAAAATCCGGATCTCTTGTTCAGACACTTCTTGATAAAGGGTATGATTCTAACATCGTAAAATCCGCCAGTGAAATTCTTGCAGAAATATCTTAACATCATAGAAAGCTATTGCGTGGATGAGTAAAAATCATTTACTTTTAATAAACAAAGTCCCTGCCGTGTCTCCGGCAGGGACTCTGTTTATTAAAAGCATCTGCTTTCGATACTCTACATCAAAATATGATCAATAAATATCGTTTATTATTTCCGTCAATTTTTTTCTGTCGTAGAAATCTGCGATCTTTGCGATGTAGATATCCGGATCTGCTCCCCGGTCTATATCGTAAAATGAACCGTTCTTAAATGTGCTCAGGCGATAGTTGCTTGAGATCTGGAAAACACTTCCTCTTGCAGTTGAAAGAGGCATGATACTGCAGGAGCCCCCTCCGGAGGTTTGACCTAAAACAGTCACAAAAGGTGAAGTTTTGAAGACATTGGGCACAAGGTTGCCGCAGGAAAAGCTGACAGGTGATGTAAGGCAGTAGAGGTTTAATCCTTTATCTGCAAGGGTGTCGTTACTATCAATATTCCGTCTCCGTTTGTGTTGATGGAATATTGATAGGTTGTGGTGGCTCCGGTCAGCATATCCCTCGTATTGGCTTCACCTATTCCGAGGTAGGATGCTATGACATAAGCTGCTGCATCTGAATAACCACCTAAGTTGTTTGATAAATACATAACCACATTTTCCACGGGGCTGTCCTCACGGAGTATACGGTCACATGAATACTGTATAAGTCTTATGGTATCATAAAGCTCCTGTTCCTTTTGCTCTGACAGATAATCGATGTTTTCATCAGGGAAAGTAAAATCGTCGAATGTTATGTAGGCTGTATTTCCTACTTCTTCATAGGGTGGAATGCCATCGGGAAATGCCTTTTCACGTTCACTGCCGAAGGTAAAGATGGTGTCGTCAAACCTTGCTTTCCATGGGCCGCTGGCAGGATAAACTTCACCAAAGGAATATAATTCTGTAGAATAGGATGGAAGCGTAAAACTGCTGTGGAGATCATCAAATCCCAAATTGATCACTTGTGCCAATGCTTCGTCCGTTTTCACAGAGTCTGTCCCCAAAAGCTTTTTCCTGAGACTCATTTCGAAAAAGTAATCATCAAAGCTTTGTATATCATGAATCTCTTTGAGACCGTAGAGATGATCCAGAGCAAAACAGAGTTCATTTATAAGATACTGCAGCAGAAATAACAGAATAGGTATGACATTGTATAATGCCTTTTGACAACTCACATCAAATGATTTTATATGTGAAAAAACTTTGTAAAAATTCAAAAACCTCCGGAATATCTGTGAAGATACCCCGGAGGCTTTTATGTACAGTTTTTCTGATACAAGTAAAGTGAATTTATTCTGAAATTCAATATGCTGTAATAAGATGAATTTGCTGAGAAATTCGATATCCTGTAATGAGTTAATTATATTCGGTAAATCAATATCCTGTAATTCGAATTACAGTAAGATGATATCGTGCTCTTTGCACTCGTCGATCATATCCTGAGGCCAGATACTTGCCTGAACCTCACCGATATGTGCACGGTCAAGAAGAAGCATACAGAGACGTGACTGTCCGATACCGCCACCGATGGTGTATGGAAGCTCCTTGTTGAGAAGCATCTTGTGATATGGAAGCTCTGCTCTCTCCTCGCAGCCTGACTTCTTGAGCTGCTCTGCAAGAGAATCCTCATCTACACGGATACCCATGGAGCTTACCTCGAGGGCACAGTTAAGAGTTGGATACCAGAAAAGGATATCACCGTTCAGCTGCCAGTCATCGTAGTCCGGTGCTCTTCCGTCATGTGGCTCACCATTTGAAAGCTTGTCACCGATTCTGCTGATGAATACGCATCCATGCTCCTTGGTGATGGCGTTCTCACGCTCTTTAGGAGTCTTGTCCGGATACATCTTGAGAAGTTCTTCTGAATCGATAAAGTATATATCATCAGGAAGCTTGTTTACAGCCTGAGGATACTTATACCATACCTCGTGCTCCATATGCTTGATGATACGGAAGATCATGCGAACTGTTCCCTCAAGGGTGTTGGTATTTCGGTCCTCTTTGTTGATGACCATTTCCCAGTCCCACTGATCAACGTAGCAGCTGTGAAGATTGTCCAGCTCCTCGTCACGACGGATAGCGTTCATGTTTGTGTAAAGCCCCTCGCCCGGCTTGAAACCGTAACGCTTAAGAGCCATACGCTTCCACTTTGCGAGTGAATGAACTACCTCGACTGTCTCATCTGGCCACCATGGTACATCAAAACTTACCGGACGCTCATATCCATTGAGATTATCATTGAGACCACTGCTCTTTGGTACGAAAAGTGGTGCGGAAATACGGCTTAAATTCATCTCTCGGCCGAATTCCTTCTGGAATGTATCGCGAATATACTTGATGGCTTCCTGTGTTTCACGGACAGAAAGTCTTGGATCATAGTCCTTTGGAATAATAAGTCCCATAGTATGCCTCCTGTGATTATTTAAATTTTTTCAAGTTTTAATAATATCAATATAAAAAGCGCATAGCAAGCACTAATAAATAAAATATAAGTGTCAAAAGTCTTCCTCCACTTGTGCCTGCACAAAGGTGGAGGGTAGACTTAATGACACTTACTTCATATCCTTCTCTATCCATTTCATGATGACGTCCACAACGTAATTCTGCTCACTCTGTGACAGTTCCCGGTGTTCCGGTATATGGTGCCATTTCTTCAGACATCCTCTACAACAGCAGGCTGTTGCATGTTGAGCTATGAAAACCGGATGTCCCTTCATAGGTGTCTGCTTTCCGTCATTGGCAGGCTCTGCCGGGGCGAGTCTCTGGGCTATAAAATCGGAAGCATGCTTTCTGATGGTTTCTTCACCGTGGGATATGAAATAGTCTCTTTCAAGTTTGTGAAGATGGAAACCGGAACGGAATTTGCTTCTTGCAAGATGTGAGAACAGCTCGTCCATACCCTGCACTTTAAAGTTTTGGGACAATGTTTCTGCATCATCATCGATCTCTCCGCATTCAGAAAGATCCCTCTTTTCAATTCCCAAGAGTCCTTTTTCTGTATATTCTGAAGAATCCTTTTCTACAGTTACTTCATAGTTGATGCCCGGTATAGACAGAGTTTCTTCATCTGAGTCATCAGACTGAAACTCTTTTTCATCCTCATCTTCTATCTCGATATCATAGTTTATGTGAGGGATCCTTAATTCTGTACCGGATAAATCGTCAACAGAGGAATGCTCCTCTGTTGATTCCAAACAAATGGATGAGCCTGCGTTTTCCTCAACGGCACCAATAAGAAAAGGATTCTGTGTGATGGATCCGGAATTATCTTCGGAATCTGCATCTTCAAGGAAAGGATTGAAAGAATCCGATGCATTCAGTGAACGAAAGCCCAATGCTCGTAAGTCATCAGAAGCAGTTCCTCTGTAAGAGGATTGCGTGGACTTTGAATTCCGGACAGATCTGTTTGCAGAATCGTAATCAACGGTACCTGAAAAATGAAATCCCATCTGACGGAGATCATCTGAAGCTGTATCTGTACCTTGTACCGGAGGATTCATGGCTCTCGACAGGGGAAAGTAATTCATTTCGGATTTTCTCGCCTGTGACTCCTGAAACTTTTTATCTATGTGGAAGTCACGGCCTCTCATCCTGAAGTTTGCGCCTGTACCGGTGAAGTAAAATGGGATATCCAGTTTGATGCACTGTCGGCGAAGATCCTGTATCCATGAAAAATCCAGAACTGAGCCGGATTCATCACTGTCACCGCAGCAGCTAAGATATGAGATCTTGCCGCTTTTGAGATCAGGATTGAGAGTGATCTGTCCGCGAAGAGGATCAGCAAGAAGAGCAACTGAATGATCTTCTTCTGTATCAGAAATCATCTGAAGCTGATGATCGGCTTCCTCCTGAGTGCTGAATTTTAATGTTTTTGAAGCCTGTAATCGGATTTCCATCGGATATCCTCCGTCAAAATTTTTTGTAATAGGCCATTTTCATAGTAAATATGGTCCATAAAAATGATGCCAAATCAATGTATAGAACAAAAGTATCGATCAAAAGCATTAATCTAAAACCTTATTTAAAAGCATCAAATAGATTCCATGGTGCCTCGTCCTCCGGTAAAGCTTCAAAAGACACTTTGGACTTTGCCGCAGAATCATAAAAGCCCAGACTGTTGCAGAAAAGACAGAGGCTTTTTGTCTTGATTCTGGAACCGTATTTTCCGTCTCCTAAAAGCGGCATCTTTCTCGAAGCGAACTGGCAGCGTATCTGGTGGAAACGTCCGGTGTGGAGTTTTACTTCAACCAGAGAAATCAAAGAATCCTCGTATTCGATGGTCTCCAGAACTTTGTAGGAAAGGTCAGCTTCTTTTACACCCTTTCGCATACGCTTAACAGGAAAAGATTTCTGCTTCATTTTATCCTTATAAAGAAGATCGTGAAAGCTTCCTTCCATTGTCTCTGGTTTTCCGGCAACAACTGCAAGATAAGTTTTCTCCACGGTCTCATCCTGTATCTGCTTTGTGAGATCTGCCGCAGCTGATTTGTTCTGTCCGTATACCAGCAGTCCTGAGGCTGTTTTATCCAGTCTGTGTACACAGAAATAGTCTTTGGCATCTTTTTCAGACTGAGAGGCGAGGAGCCCGGGAACATCCTTTTCAGAATCCTCTCCTGGCGCCTTGCAGATCACTATATAGTTTTCTGTTTCATTTATAATTCTCATATTTATTTATCAGTGCATGAAAGAATATCAGTTTGAAGTTTCAGCTTCTTTGTCTGTTGCATCGCATTTCTGAACAGTTTCTTCCTGAGAGCATCCCTTTGCACCCTTTAACTTTGAGTCATTACAGTAATGAGACATACGACAGGATGAGCATCTTGAGCGGATGATAGTCTCCTGCTCTTCCGGAGTCAGCTTGTCCATGCGTACTCCGTTCTTGAAGATGAAAACAGTACCTGCGGCTAAAAATATTAAAATGCAAATTGCGATTGGTAAATTCATAGGTTTAAAACTCCTTATAAACAGCTCGGAAATCTTCCGTAGTGAAGATTTTGTTATGTGAACTGGGTTGACGTGATCAGTTCACCAAATCAGATTGTAACATAGATTTAGTTTCGGCACATGCCTGTTTCAGGATGTTAGTACGGAAAAGAATGTGTACTTCATTTATTATGAGCAGCACCAACAACACATTCATGCATAATGTAAATCTTTTCATTTAAGCATGATAAATGCGCCGTTGTTTCCTCTTTGACCATTGGTGAAGCGGTGGCTGAAAAGCAGGTCCGGATTACAGTTTGTACATATGTCTGTCATGCTAATGTTTTTCGCCGCCACTCCTGCTTCTTCCAAAACGATTCTGTTTGCATTCCAAAGATCCAGATGGAACTTGTGCTCGCCCTGTTCATTTAATCCGTCATCAGTTAAGATCTCTGATTCATGCCCCGGAAAGACCTTTTTAAACTCCTCGGCGACATCCTCTGAAACCTCATAACAATTTCTGCAGATGCTTGGACCTATAGCACATATTAGATTCTTAGGATCAGTTCCGTAGCTTTCAGCCATCTTTTCTATGGTGACCTTACCCATGCGGCTAACTGTTCCACGCCACCCAGAGTGGCTCGCTCCGATAGCCTTGTGGACTGGGTCGACAAAAAGCAAAGGAATGCAGTCTGCCGCAAATACAGTAAGGACCAGGCCCGGAACATTGGTTATCAGACCGTCAACGTCAGTATAGTCTCTTTCCTTTGTGAGACCCTTTCCGGCATCCTCTTCTGTTACGACTCTGACATTTACAGTATGAGTCTGATGTGAAAGCACCAGACGGTCATCAGATACACCGAATAGAACCGCATATCTATGGAAGTTCTCATATGCATCCTTTGGGTCATCCCCTCTTGTGAAGCTAAGGTTCATGCTTGACCATATTCCCTTGCTGACACCTCCGATACGGGTAGAGAAGGCATGAGTCGCTATTCCTGCTTTTTCTATAGCCGGAAACTGAAGATACTGAAGCTGGCTTCCGTCTTCATTTGTATGATACTTGATTTCTAATCTGCCGGCATCGCCGGAGCGTTTTATTTTCATTAAATTTACCTTTCTAAGGAAATTCCACTATATACAAAAATAGCTTCAGGTCAAACGACCTGAAGCTTAGTGACGGATCCGGGAATCGAACCCGGGATTCAGCCGTGAGAGGGCTGCGTCTTAACCGCTTGACCAATCCGCCATAAAACAATATGAAGTTTTCAAGTGACGGATCCGGGAATCGAACCCGGGATTCAGCCGTGAGAGGGCTGCGTCTTAACCGCTTGACCAATCCGCCATAAAACAATATGAAGTTTTCAAGTGACGGATCCGGGAATCGAACCCGGGATTCAGCCGTGAGAGGGCTGCGTCTTAACCGCTTGACCAATCCGCCATTTGTGTGTCGCTTGTGGCGACTCACATAATTTATCAGAGACATGCTTATATGTCAACAACTTTTTAATATTACTTTTGGTTATTTAAAAGCGGGTTATTTATAACCCGCTTTACAGACTTGCAAGGTCCTCATAGAATCCCGGATAGGAAATACTGATGCAGTCAGCGTCGAGAAGCTTCACTTCGGTACTCTCCGAGCCTGCGAGAGCCAGGACCGCGAAGGTCATGGCTATACGGTGATCCTTATGGGTATCGATCTCACCTGACTGAACCTTGAGCCCTCTGCCCTGTCCTTTTATGACCATGCCGTCCTCTGTCTCCAAAGCCTCGATGCCGAGAGTCTTAAGTCCATCAACCATAACGGCTATTCGGTTTGATTCCTTGACCTTCAGTTCAGCCGCATCCTTTATTACTGTATCGCCCTCTGCGCCCGCTGCAACAGCAGCGATAACAGGAAGCTCGTCTATAAGCTGAGGAATAAGTGCTCCGCCGATCTCGGTTCCGTGAAGACCTTCGGTGAATCTCACCCGGATATCCGCCACATCCTCAGAGCCTGACATCCTTCTGTTTTCGAGAGTTATATCCGCTCCCATGCTTCTGTATGCTGTGAGAATTCCTGCACGTGTTTCGTTAATGCCTACATTTTGCACTACTATATCAGATCCCGGAACCAGAAGTGCTGCGGAAATGAAGTATGCCGCAGATGAGATGTCTCCCGGAACCTCCAGAGTCTCCTTCGGAGCTGAAAGCTTATCACAGTGGGAAACAGTGATCTCCGCTCTTCCGTCAGGAAGAATGCGGGTGGAGATATCAGCACCGAGAGCCTTCAGCATACGTTCACTGTGATCTCGTGACAATGCAGGCTCCACCACAGTGGTGTCACCCTCCGCGTAGAGTCCTGCGAAAAGTATGGCTGACTTGACCTGAGCGCTGGCAACAGGTGATACGTAACGGATCCCGTGAAGCTTTTGTCCGTGGATCAATAAAGGTGCACAGTCATTGCCTCTGATAGAGCTTATCTCCGCGCCCATCTCTGATAAAGGTTTCATGATGCGCTTCATGGGACGTTTCTGAATGCTCTCATCTCCAGTCAGTTCTGAATCAAAATCCTGAGCTGAGAGTATACCGGAGAGAAGTCTCGTGGTGGTTCCTGAATTACCACAGTCGAGGATCTCTGAAGGCTTCTGAAGTCCTCTGATGCCCTTTCCGTGTATAGTGACCTCTGTCTCATCCTCACTCAGTTCGATGTCTATCCCCATCTTTCTGAAGCATGAAATAGTGGAGAGACAATCGGCTCCGTTCAGGAAGCCGGTCACATGAGTCGTTCCCTCGCTGAGTGCTCCCAGCATAACGGAACGGTGGGAAATGCTCTTGTCCCCGGGAACCTTTACGGTACCCTTCAAAGGACGCAGTACACCTTTTAAAGTTTTATCCATCAGTCAATGAATCCCTTCATACGAATATAGTCTTTCATGAGAATCTCCATCTCGTCGTAGCTGATACGGCTTGCGTTGATCATGAGATCGTAACGGTCAGGTGACATCCAGTCCTCACCAGTATAGTACTTGTGGTACTCTTTGCGCTCCTTATTGATCTTCTGAATGCGCTTGATGGCCTCATCTCTGGAAATCCGGTCATAATCCATGGCACGCTTTATCTTGGTCTCAGTATCAGCGTAAACAAAGAAGTCAACGTGATCCTCGATCTTCGCCTGGGAAAGAACATAATTTCCGCAGCGGCCTGCTATGATGCAGGACTCATTCTTTGCGATCTCACGGATGACCTCTGCCTGGAATCTGAAAAGATTGTCAGGAGAAACGATGTTCTCATCGAGCTTAGGGCTGCTGATATCCGGTTTCAGATTGTTGATGATCTTATAAAGAATGTTGTTGCCCGCTTTTTCATCAGCTAAACGGAAATACTGCTCGCCTATGGCTGCACGCTCTGAAGTAAGCTTCAGGATGTCGTTGTCATAAAAGTGAATGCCTAAATCCTCTGCAAGACGTTTGCCTACCACACGTCCTCCGGAGCCATACTGTCTGTCAATGGTGATGACAAAATGCTTTTTAATCATATCCGCCTCCCGATTTTGCGCATTAGTATAAGGTATAAGTCATACGCATTGCTGCGCAATACTACGATAATCACTAATCCGCACTATGCGATACTTATATGTTAATTATACAAAAACAGGAGCCCCATTACAACAAAACGGGGCTCCTGCAGCAAGGCATATTATTTATTGTTTTAATAACTGACAAACATATGATGTGTATGTCAATGACTACACATGAACGAATCATGCTGCTGTGGTGCCGGCGGCAAATCCGGGTTTTAAACACCTTCTTTTGTAGAAAGCAGGATTCTGTCGTTGTTAAGTGCCTTTCCTGCATTCTCCTCGAATTTATCCAGAAGATCCTTGATAGTCATGTGGGAGCGTTCCTCGCCCTTTACATCGAAAACGATATTTCCGTTGTTCATCATGAGAGTGCGGTTTCCCAGCTCCAGAGCCTGATTCATGTTGTGTGTTACCATGAGGCAGCTTATGTGGTTCTCTTCAATTATCTTCTTTGTGAGATCCAGTACCTTTGCGGCTGTAGACGGATCAAGAGCTGCGGTATGCTCATCGAGAAGCAGGAGCTTCGGAGTTACCATCGTAGCCATGAGAAGTGTAAGTGCCTGACGCTGTCCTCCTGAAAGAAGTCCTACAGGGTGATTCATTCTGTCTTCAAGGCCCATATCAAGAAGAGAAAGATGTTCTCTGAATTTATCTCTTTCACTTTTAGAAACATGGCTGAACAGTCCTCTCTTGTGCTCGCTGGCACGGAGATATGCAACAGACAGGTTCTCCTCTATGGTCATGTGAGGCGCAGTTCCCATGAGAGGGTCCTGAAAGAGACGTCCGATGTAGCGGCTGCGGGTATGCTCCGGAGTGAATGTGATATCCTCTCCGTCCAGCTCTATAAAACCGGAGTCAGTGTAGAAGGAACCGGCTATAGCATTGAACATGGTGGACTTTCCGGCGCCGTTGGAACCGATGATGGTGGCGAAATCTCCGTCCTGAAGCTCGAGATTAAGATCTGTAAGAGCCTTTTTCTCGTTGACTGTTCCTGTATTGAAGGTTTTGAAAACGTGTTCTATCTTAAGCATTGGCCTTATCTCCTCTCATGCTTTTTCTTTCCTGCATGGCTGTTATTTGCTTATGCTTGAAGGCAATGATCTGCTTTGCTCTCGGTGCCGCGATGGCGATTGCGACGATAACTGCAGAAACCAGTTTAAATGCCTCTGTCGGAACATTGAGACGGAGGGCGATGGAAATGATGAAACGGTAGAGACATGAACCCACTACCATTCCTATGATTCTAAAGATCATTCTGCCCTTTCCGAGGAGTGTCTCACCGATGACAAGTGAAGCAAGAGCGATGGTGACCATACCGGTTCCTAGGTTTATATCACAGGTCTTGTTGTACTGACCGATGAGGCAGCCTGCGAGACCGGTGAGAGCATTGGAAAAGCAAAGACCTACTGTGATGGTGAAGATCGGGTTAATGGATGAAGCGCGTACCATGGCAGGACTGTCTCCTGTAGCACGGATGGAAAGACCGAGAGTTGTTCCCAGGAACCATTTGATGAGGAGGCATACTGAAGCTACTATCACAGCAAGAAGTATGAGGTTGCACCAGTCCTTCCAGAAGCCTGATGAATTCAGATCCTTGAAAATAGAAAAGATGGTATCTGTGCCGAATATGGAGACATTGGAACTGAAACCCATGACTGCGAGATTCACAGTATATAGTCCTGTGTTCACTATGATTCCTGCGAGAATGCTTTGCACTCCGAATTTTGTCTGAAGAAGTGCTGTCACGTAACCGGAACAGATGCCTGCCAGCATAGCGGCAGGGATGGCAAGGAAAGGATGCCCTGCTATGGTCACGATGGCGCCCACTGCACATCCCAGTGTGTAGCAGCCGTCTGTGGAAAGATCACAGATGTTCAGGATAGAGTAGCTGATAAAAAGAGAAAGAGCTACAAGTGAATAGATGAGTCCGACCTCAAGTGCGGTGCGGATTATGCCTGCTGTTAAAAAGCCAGTCAATGGTGTTTCCTCCTAAAACTTACTGATACCAACAAAAGGCTTCCCGATGTGTTATCCGGGAAGCTATTTTGTCATTTGAAAAGACATGATCAGATAAAACGATTCAAGTCTATATTATTCTATTTCAGAATCTGATGATTTTAAAGTACTCTTCGACAGTTAACTAAGTGGACTGTCGAAGGTTAAGCCCATATGTATTACTTTGAGAACTCCTGCTCTGTCTTTGTCTCAACTATCTGAGTGCAGAGAGAACCGATTGAATTCTTTACATCATCGATCTTGAGTCCCAGGGCTTCACAGGTCTCTGTGTTAACTGTTGCTATACCGTTGTCGAAAGTCTGAACAGGGAATGTAGCTGTTGGTCTTCCGTCAACAAGGATCTCAGCTACCATGTCAGCAGTTGCTGTTCCGAGATTTGCATAATCAACGCCGTAACCCATGAATGCACCGTTAAGTGCGAAGCTGTCGGCACCTGCGTAGTGAGGGATCTTTGCATCCAGGAACTTCTCATAGATTCCGAGCTCTGCCTGCTGGATGGTGTTATCTGTCGGTGTGAATACAGCGTCAACGCCTTCAGCCACAAGTGCGTCTGCGGCAGCCTGAACTTCGTCAGTCTTTGTTCCTGTCTTCTCGATATACTTGATACCCTTCTCGTCGAGGTACTTCTTTGCGTCTGCTATAGGCTGCTTTGAAGAATCCTCTGAGTTTGAGTAAAGGAGACCTACATAGTCAGTGTCAGGATTTACTGCAAGCATGAGATCCATGATGGCGTTTGTGTTAAGTGCGTCAGATGTTCCGGTAATGTTTGCGCCCGGCTCTTCCATGGAAGAAACGAGGTTGGCTGATACTGGATCTGATACTGCTGAAAATACTACAGGGATTCCTTTATCTTCCACTGCTGCCTGAACTACCTGTGCTGCAGGTGTTGCGATAGGGATGATCACGTCGACTTCGTCTGAAATGAGCTCACTGGAAATCTGATTCAGTACACTGGCATCGCCCTGACCGTTGAAGGTGTAATCTGCATAATTGAATGTAACTCCCATGCTGTCTGAAAGTCTGTCGAGCTCAGAAGCAACATTGTCCTTTATCTGATTGAGTGATGGATGATCCATGAAAAGAACGATACCAACCTTATACTCTTTGTTCTCGGTTGCTGTTGTTTCAGCAGCTGCCTTTGTGGTCTCAGCAGCCGCCTTTGATGTAGCCTCAGGTGTGGATGACTCAGGTGTGGATGATCCGCATGCTGCAAGAGATGCTGCCATAAGAGTTGCCATTGATACTGCGATTAACTGTTTCTTCATTTTGTTTTCCTCCAATTTTGTTACGTCAATTTGTGATGATTCGTTTTACTGGAGCCATGTGATACTGTTAGAAGTTAGTATATGTATAAGTCCTGCGGATTTGCCGCCTGACACTGGACTTATACACTAAAAAAACCTCATACAGAGATTACTCTCCGTATGAGGCGAATGTTTAAATCCGTGGTACCACTCATATTACCTTTAAATAAAGGTCACTTTTCACATACCAGCATATGTGCTTCCTGATAACGGTGAAGAACCCGTTGCCGCATACTTGATATATAAATCTTTCTGAGCACCCTCCAGAGTCCATTCGTCTATCCTTCCATACCGCTATTCCACCATCAGCGGCTCTCTATAATGTTACAGATAAAGTACTTCTCTCTGTCATCGGTTTGATTTTATTTATTTACCGGTACTTTAGCACGTTGAACCGTGAGTGTCAATAACTTTGAATCATTTATGATAAACTTTCAAGTTCCTTTTCGAAAAATCTGTTCATAGTGCTGTGGACCACTTCTTTAGGACGTTCAATCTCGTGATATCCGCTTTTCTGGTATATATGAATAGCCGCCTGAAGATTTTCGTGAGTTTCAAGATAAGATTTTCTGAACCCGGCCTCTCGCATCTTTTCTTCGATGAAGGCAATAAGCTTATACCCTATACCGCTTCCTTTTGCGCTGTCTGTAAGATAAAGTTTCTGAAGCTCGGCAGTATTTTTCATATGTTCAAAAGGTGCAAATCCTATTCCGCCGATAACAATTCCTTCTGATTCAACCACGTAATACTGGCACATATCACTGTTATAAAAATCGCTTAGATGATCAAGTACCTCATCGAAATATACAGTTCCGGGAATATCTAATCCGAACTGTTTTAAATTATCGCGAACAAGTCCGGCTACAGCCGCATCGTCTTCTGCGGTTATTTTTCGTAATTTGTAATTCATGTCATTCCTCCGATAAGAGATACTGCCGTTGCTACCGTACAGAGTAGTAATTCTTCTTTTGTTTTCATTTTTCAATTTTATATAATCGTTCTCGGTTGAAAAACCTTCAAGCTTCAGAATGCCATACACATAATGTTAATTGAATCGGTTCACATTTGCAGCAACGTATTTTCTTCTATATTACGGCAAGGAAAAGGAATAACGTTCTCGGGCGAATGCTGTTCAGCTTCCCACAAAGTAAGCTTTTGCTGCATGTTAAGCCAGCTTTCTGCAGATGTATTAGTCGCTTTCCCTATTCTAATCGCCATTTCAGGGCTTAATGAAATACGTTCATTGACTAGCTCTGATAATGTCTTTCTGGTTACTCCCAGCATCTGTGCGGCATCTGTTATTGTAAGATGTAATGGTTTTATCACGTCTTCTAAAAGTACTGTTCCAGGGTGAGTAGGTCTTCTGTTCATATTTTACCTCCTTTAGTGGTAATCCTGATAATCGACAAGATAAGCATCGTTGCCTTCGAAATAGAAAGTAATTCGCCAATTACCATTAACCGTTACAGACCACATATCTTGTTTATCGCCTTTTAAGGGATGCAATCTATATCCTGGCAAGTTCATATCTTGCGCAGAAGTACTTGCGTCAAGCCTATCAAGAATTCTTCCTAGCTTTGGCGCATGTTCTGCTTGTATTCCTTTTTTAGAACCCGTTTCAAAGAAATCTTTTAATCCTTTGTGTGCAAATGACTTAATCATACAATTATTGTAACTCGCAACGTTACGCGTGTCAACAGACGCACCCCAGCATGCAGCGCAATACATAAACGTATGTTTGTATGAAAACCATGGTTTAACTAACTGTTGTATATTGTATACTTGTGACCAAAACCTGTGTACATTATCCCTTTTAATTTCATCAAGAATGTCGGTCATCTTTAGGATATAGTTCTACGATAATATCTCGAAAAGTTTCTTCTAATTCATATCTAACTATGAAGACGGATCTTATTGCCTCTTTAATCGAGAGGGAACATTCCTTGGCGTTCGTTCTGGAAAATGGGACGATCTTTGGAAAATCTGTAACGAAGGTTGATTTTGTATGAATATAAAGACCGCTCAGGCACTATGGCTTGGGTGGTCTTCATTATCTTTATTTACTTTCTGCTACAGCTCAAAAACCAATAATTATATATTCTCTTAAATATTTTGTGATTTCTGTATTGACAAATTGTACAAATTCAAGTACAATTTAAAACAAGTTAAAGAGATGTGGCGAGTGCTTCACATATCTGAGACGATTCGTGATAAAAGGAACGGTAGATGACATGGCGAGTGCTTCATGGATTCGAGGTTCCTTTTTTTTGTGTACTAATCTTCCTCGTTATTCTTACGTCCATTAATCATCTTAATGTCCATCATTCATCCTGAATCCACCGGGTATCGTAACAAGTTGTATGAAGCCAAGTCTTTCGTAGAGATGTCTTGCATGAACATTGCTCTCTACATCCTTTCCTTGTAACCCACAAACTTCGATCTTATCTGTTCATCTCGCTGTGGAAACCTGTTGAATAATGGTCTTCGATGACAGCATCGATTTCTGCAAGGTTTGACTGAGGGAGATCGCCCTGTATGGTGTTTTTCATGGCGGATGTGGCATTACCATACTTCACAGCCTCTCTCACATCTCCGCCTGAACTTATGAGTCCATAGAGGGCACCGGAAATGTATGAGTCACCGGAACCGATGCGGTCAACTACATCGATGTTCTTGTATGGCGGCTCTTCAAAGAACTCATCAAGCTCCGCGTCATATGCTATGGAACCGAAATCGTGGCACTTAGGACTGTGAACTGTACGCTGTGTCGCGAAAACAGTCTTTATAGGATAGTCCTTTGTAAAGCTCTTTATCATATCACGGCATGAACCTTCCTTAAGGAAAGTGAGCTGTGCTGTTGACTCTGAGCAGAAGAAAATGTCTACATAAGGAAGGATCTCGAGGATGGTCTCTCTGGCCTCGTCTCCTGTCCAGAGATTACCTCTGAAGTTTACATCAAAGGAAATGAGAGTTCCATTCTCTTTGAATTTTTTTATGGCTTCTATAGTTGTCTTTCTGATATTAGGTGAAAGAGCAAGGGTGATTCCTGATGTGTGGAAGCACTTGGTGTTCTTGTAGACCTCAGGATTTATCTCTTCGGGATCGATGGAGAAAAAACTTGAGTTTCTTCTGTCATAGATGACCTGGGGCTTACGTGGATAAGCACCGTATTCGTAGAAATATACCGCCACTCTCGCGTCCGGAGAATTATCGTAAATAAAAAAGTCGTCGGATACGCCATAACTTCGGATGGTACCCTTCATGAAACGTCCAAGGTCATGGGATGGGAGCTTCGAGATGATACCTGTATGCAGCCCCAGAAGAGACGCTCCGACAGAAACATTGAGCTCTGCTCCTCCGACATTTTTTTCGAAAATATCGCTGGTTGCTATACGATCGTTTCCCGGAGGAGATAATCTCAGCATAAGCTGTCCCATGGTTACGAGATCAAAAGAACGATTTGGAAAATTCATGATATAAGCTCCTTTGTGTAATGAAAACACTTTACTCAAAATTTCGATATTGCATTGATTTTATAACATTAGTCGGCTATAATCAACAATAAATGTAAGCGGTTACAGCGGAGGAATCCGCATAAAGCGGATTCCGGAGCGATACGGCCCGAGCTGTGCTCGGGTCCCGAAGGGATCGGGTGAGGGTATCAAGCCCGAACCCGACCAGCGGAACGCAGGTGGGTACGGTCAAGAAAATCATTCAATCCCGAAGGGATCGGGTGAGGGTATCAAGCCCGAACCCGAGCGATACGGTCAAGTATACCATTTTATTTTGATAAAGGAAAAATAATGAACATTTATGACATTTCAAAAGCAGCGGGTGTATCCATTGCTTCAGTATCACGAGTTATCAATGGAGCCGACAATGTCTCGGAAAAAACAAGAAAAAAGGTCATGGACATTATCGACGAGTACGGATATACGCCCAATGCTTATGCCAGGGGCTTAGGCCGAGGTTCCATGAAAACCATCGGAATCATGTGTTCCGATTCATCGGATATCTACCTTGCCAATGCAATCTACTATCTCGAGACGGATCTTCGAAAGAACGGCTACAACTCCATCCTGTGCTGCACAGGTTATGATCTGGAGACTAAGAAGGCAAGCTTCGAGCTCTTGAAATCAAGACAGGTTGATGCCTTCATCCTTGCGGGATCAAAGTATGTGGAGAAGAATCCTGAGGATAACCAGTACATCATCGACGGGGCGAAGGAACATCCTGTAATGATGGTGAACGGCTGTATAGAAGCTATGGGCATCTACTCAGTGAGAAGTGATGATATGGGCGGCATGAAGGAAGCATTTACACAGCTTCATGAGTCAGGTGCGAAGAAAATCATATACGTCTATTCCAGTGACAGTTTTTCCGGAGAACAGAAAATCGAAGGAATTAAAGCCGGTGCAAAAAAATGCGGCATCTCTGAGGAGAACATCCGTATAGTCAAGGGAAAGAAGTCCTACGGAGATATAGCTGAGCTTCTCGCCGCTGAGTACGAGAAGGAAGCATTTGACTCAATCATCGCATCCTCCGACACCTCAGGTATCGGAGCGGTGAAGTTTGCTGTCAGCCACGGTCTCAGGATCCCTGAGGATATCCAGATAGTAAGCTACAACAACTCAAAGCTTGCAGAGGCTTCTACCCCGGAGCTTACCAGTGTTGACGCAAAGCTCGAGGAGGTCTGCCAGAAGACCTGCGATTCACTTATGAAGCTTTTAAATCCGCCTCTTGATGAGAATGGCAATGCTTTGCCCGTTTCACTTCCTGCCAGGACGGTGGTTAAGACAAAGCTCGTAAAGAGAGCTACGACCAGATTTTGATATCGGGTGACCGATTTCAATTATATATGATGCTTTATGGAGGTAAATTCAAATGAAACCATTTATGGACAAGGACTTTTTGCTTTCTACAGATGTAGCAAAGCAGCTTTATCATGACTATGCTGAGAATACTCCTATTCTCGATTATCACTGTCATATCAATCCTCAGGAGATCGCAGAGGATCGTCAGTTCGATAATATCTTTCAGGTTTGGCTGGGCGGTGACCACTATAAGTGGAGACAGATGAGAACAAACGGTGTTCCGGAGGAGTACATCACAGGTAACAAGTCTGATCGCGAAAAGTTCCAGAAGTGGGCAGAGACTATGCCTAAGCTTATCGGAAACCCACTTTACCACTGGTCTCATCTTGAGCTCCGTAAGTATTTCGGATATGAGGGCTATCTCACAGGAGATACAGCGGAGGAGGTATGGAATCTCTGCAACGAGAAGCTTCGTCAGAAGTCCATGTCTGTAAGAAATATCATCAAGGCTTCCAATGTTACTCTCATTTGCACAACAGATGACCCTATCGATACTCTCGAGTGGCACAAAAAGATAAAGGATGATCCTACATTTGATGTTCAGGTACTTCCTGCATGGAGACCTGACAAGGTAACAAACATCGAGAAGCCTGAGTTCCCTTCATATATGGCTAAGCTTTCTGAGAGATCAGGTGTCGAGGTAAAGGACTTCGCATCACTCAAGGAAGCTCTCAAGAACAGACTTGATTTCTTCCAGTCCATGGGATGCCTCGTAACTGACCATGCATTACGTTATGTAATGTACGCTCCTGCTACTGATGCAGAGGTTGATGAGATCCTGAAGAAGGGGCTCAAGGGTGAGAAGCTCACAGATCTCGAGTGTGCCAAGTATAGAACAGCCGAGATGCAGTTCCTTGCCAAGGAGTATAACAAGAGAGATCTCGTATTCCAGATCCATTTCGGCTGTATCCGTGATAACAATGCTGACATGTACAGCAAGCTCGGTGCAGATACAGGCTTCGATGCAGTTGATAACTATGCTCCTGCTGACCAGCTTGCAGCATTTTTTAATGCTCTCTCAGCAACTGATGAGATTCCAAAGACCATCCTTTACTCACTGAACCCATGTGATAACACTACTATCAATACCATCACAGGATGCTTCTGCAAGTCTCCGGTACAGAACCGTATCACTCAGGGTGCTGCATGGTGGTTCAATGATCACAAGCAGGGTATGACAGATCAGCTTGTAAATTACGCTAATCTCTCAACCCTCGGAAACTTCAACGGAATGCTCACAGACTCACGTTCATTCCTTTCCTACACACGTCACGACTACTTCCGTCGTATTCTCTGCGAGCTCGTAGGAAACTGGGTAGAGAACGGTGAGTATCCATATGACAAGAAGGCACTTGAGGAGATCATCAAGGGTATCTCTTACAACAACGCTGTAAAGTATTTTGGATTTGATCTTAAGCAGTGCTGATAAAAAATAGAAGGTAGAAAATGCGGCGGGATAGGCACCAAGGCTTGCGAGTTGAAAGCACAAACTGCGAAGACGTGTACGTATCCGGATGCACGAAGTGCAGACGGGACGAACACGACAAGCAGTATGTACTTTCAACCGAGTGGGCCGGTGCTATCCCGCTGCATTTTTGCATTCACTCAGTTTGTACTTTCTGGAAACAAAAAAACTGCCGCACTGGAGCGAACTCCGATGCGACAGTATGATGATCAAATGATCGAGTATCGTAATAAGCCGGGTTATGTATCAAGTGGTCATCTATCTAGGGCGTATGTTGCCATACGTCTCAATCAACCTACCCGGAAACTGACGAGCAGCCATATGTTTCCTATTTGGTCTTTCTTCGAATGGGGTTTATAATGCCGCCTCTGTCACCAGATGCGCGGTAGTCTCTTACACTGCCGTTTCACCCTTACCGGCAAAAGCCGGCGGTCTGTTCTCTGTTACACTTTCCTGTGCGTCACCGCAACCTGCCGTTAGCAGGCATCCTGCTCTGTGAAGCCCGGACTTTCCTCTCCCAGCCGGTTTCCCTTATACTGGCAGCGACCACATCCGATACTCGAGCCTAAAGTTTACTATCAAATAAGACATTTTACAAGTAGAAAATATCTTATTTGAAGAATATAAACTTTAAAAGCTGATGTAAAACTCACTGCCGTGAAATCAAATCCACAGCAATAAGATGAAGGTCATCACTTAGTTCTTTTTTTTCTATTAATAACAAACCAGCTTACTGAAATAAGCATTGACACAAGGCTTAGAATTCCGTACAGGAACATCGCAGACTCATCACCGGTCTTTGGAGCTCCGGATCTTCCTCTGCTTATAGCACTGGTACTGTCATCATCGAAAGGCCTCTTTGCGACCAGAACAGAGCCTGATTCATCAAAAGTGCTTTCTGAAGCAGAATCTGTATCTGTGTAGAACTGAATAATGCTTGTCTCCTTCGCGTCTTCAGAATACTTAAGACCCTTTTCGGCAGGATCAGCATTTGTTACTGTCACAGGTCTATCGTCGGAATCATTGTCACTATTATCCCGGGAATAGGACGGAGTACTCTTTCTGCTTACAGAACTTCCAGAGCCTGAACCTGATGAAGAGACTGTGGTGGTAGTTGTACCGGTCTTTGTATCAGTTTGAGGTTTTGTGCCCGATGTAGAAGGAACTGCAGTTTCAGGCTTCACTTCGGTTTTACCGGGAATCTGAGAGCTGAACGGAGGTGTATTGCCACTCATACTTCCCTTTGAAGATGAAGTTGATTCCTTTGCCTTTGAATCACCGGTATAGACATTTATAAATCCTGCAGTACCCTTACCCTTCTTATCGTCGATACTGTATTCTCCGTTTACAGGAGTGTCATAGCCTGTCCAGTTATTATTGTGATTCACCATGCCGCCTGTTTTTGAAGAAAAGATATTTGCGATCTCAGTTGAGATACCATAAAGATTCTTACCTGATCTATCGAGATTTACCTCACCGGATCTATCCTTTATCTCAGCGGTATATACCTCACCGTAACTCTTGACCTCTTCTCCTGGATTCTCGGATACTACGTAAAAATATGGTTTAAGGTTAGGTGCATAGTATGGAACCTGCCAGGTATATGAACTGTACTCGGGATGCTCAGAGTCATACTTAAGAATGACATCTGTCGTTGTTACCAGCTCCTCACTTCCGGCGATGATTCCATCTTTGGACTGAAGATAACGGTACAAGCGGACTTTTATGGATGGCACTGTTGCAGTATCATGTGATTTACTGTAAAGCTCTAAGCCGTCCCACTTCTTATAGAAAGTGATCTCATATCCGTCATTCACATTGTATCCGTTGGTGGCAACCAGACCGTTTGTCAGGGTGTCTTCTGTTTTAAGATTGAAAACATGACCAATAAGCTTTGATTCTTCAGAATCAGCTCCGTCACTCACCTCCCTGATGGTGTAAGTGTAGAGACGACCCTTTTCATCGTACTTAGGTACCTCTGCAATTGTTCCGTCTTCATTCCTGAACTGGAACTTGGTAGAGCCCTTTGCAGTTGCAGGATCATATATTGTCGTAAGTTTTTTGCCGCCTTCCTTAAGCTTCAGAATATCACGGCCCAAAGTATCAACATCGTGTACGTATTCATAAACTGGCTCAGTAACTTCATTTCCTATTTTTCTCCAGAGCTCAAACTTTATCTTTGTGAGATTAGATGAGCTGTAACCGGCAGGAAGATTTGAATATATCTTTTCTCCGCTTACGGTACGACTGCTCCTCTGTCTGTTGACTATAGTCTGGGCATCTTTTTTGTCAATGCTTACCTTAGCGGCAGAAATGCTTGTTGTCTTATTTTCAAGTAAAAGCTTTTCCGGTGTATTTTCATCATAGCTGTACTCGGCTGTTTTACCGTTTAATTCCGGAGATTTAGGAAAGGCTCCTATCTCGACGTAATCGTTGGTTTCGCCGGAAGGGATGGTTTCTGTGATGTAGTAGGTATATTCGTAGTAATCCCCCTTGCTGAAACGAGGCTGAGCTGAATAGGTGAGCTGCCACCAGTTGTGATACTCATCCTTATTTGTTTCCCATTCGTGGGGGATATAGCCTGTATTATCAAGCTGTTCTACATGGTAATTTCCACCCTCGTCCTCATATGTACGGTAAAGATGCATGACGATATCAGGACGTTTGTTTGTCTTTGTATCATCATCTTCCCAGTACTTGTTGACAGTAGGAACGATGTTCTGTTTAAGTTCGTGATTTAACTTAAATGAATAAACATCTCCTGTATGGAAAGGTCCGCGTGAAATGCTGTTTTCATCTGTTCTTACATAGGCTCCTGCGAAATGCTTTTCAGCCTCTGTTCTGTTACTGTTATAGCTGAAGCTTACAGACTTGATGCCCAACTTGTAATCAATCAGTTTACCATTTTCGTCATACTTTCTGTAAGGACCGTAACCGGCCTTCCAGTTGGTCTTTGCATCGCCGGTCTCCCTAAGAGGCACAGTGATGGTTTCAGAACCCTTCGTAACCTCCAGTGAGATGCTGTCAGGACGCGCCTTTTCTTTAAGCACACCATCCGTCCAGTTCTCAGCATTGACATCAAAGGACACATAACCGATTCTTAAATTGGTTATGATGAAATCAAAAGACTGAGGTGTATCGAGTCTTACGGATCCGTCGTTTTCCTTTACATGAACATCGTAAATATAGTTGTTTCCCTTTACGAAGCCATACTGCTCGGCTTCGGATGAGGCTGATCTCTTTGATGCAACGTCATCCTTATATTTCGTATAGGCAGTATAAACATCCGGCTGTGAAGCAAAAGCTGCTTCTATGGATGAGGCTGCTTCGTTGTAGGAATGAACTGCATTCTTTCCTTTCTTTTCGGAGCCTACATAAGTCTCTCTTACTCTGAAGGTATGTTCAGAACCATTTTCATGGTTTCTCCATGCTGTATATTCATTCTTATATCCATCAGGAATCCTTACGTAAACATAGTTCTCTGAAGCGGGATCAATGGTTGCTTCGGAGATCTGCTCCCATGTACCATTTATATTAACTTCAAGTACAAATGTCACAGGTTCTCTTCCGACAGAGTCACCATCATCCAGCCACTGCTTATAAACAGAAATATGGTTATCTTCACCGATGCTGTTGACTATTTTAACATTGGAAAGAAGGTACTTTTCCTTGTGGGTCTTGCCTGATATGGTAATGTCTTTTTCAGGCTCTTCTATAGAGTTATGAACTGTTGAAGAGTAACCATGAGTTTTTATATCACCATGTTCATAAGCAGTGTATCTGTATTCAACACCTTCATCATCATATCTTGGAAGAAGACCGGCTTTTTCTGCATCCTTCTTCTCATCCAGATCTTCATAGGATCTGATATGGATCTGATTTGAAAATTCCTTTGTGAAGTCTACATTACTTTCCAGAACGGTTCCGTCGGATTTAAGTATCTGTCCATCTTTATAGATTCGTTTTACAGAACCTATCTTAGTCTTGTTCTGATAAACATCAAAGGTGACTTCAAGACCGTTTTTCTGATCATCCTCGGTAAGACCTGATGAAAATGTCTTTGTGATCAGGACTTCCGCATCACCTACGAGAGTATTGGTAATGTTTATATACTGATCATCGGATGCTTCGGATGATGCATTTTCATCTGCTGCTTTATCAGGTGCGTAAGTCTGAATATAACGGTAGCCATCATAGGTCAGGATATAATCATTGCCATACTTCTTATATAAAACAGCTTCTCTGAATTCCGGATTGGCTGCTTCACTGTTGACAGCTGTAGCTACGCTTTTTTCTCTTGCAATGTAGTAAAGCTTATCACCATTTTCGTCATACTTAGGGAGCTCGGAAGTTGTACTTCTGCTCTGAACTTCAGAGATGAAACCGTCAAGCTTCATAGTGTCGGTAAGCTTGACAGCAGCATTTTCAGCAGCCTCTTTATCGGTTTTAGGATCCTTTGTTGTTTTGAAAAGTGACAGGGTGACTTCTGATTTTACATCCTGTCTGGCAGCAGCCTTCCATGTTTTGGTAGCTGTAACCTTGACAGAACCCTCTATGAGATTCTGGATGGTCTCACCGTTAAGTGCAAAATTGTTCTGATAAAGCTCACAGCTCTTTTCAGCTTTCGTTTTAAGGCTGGTCTTATAAGTCGCTGAGCCTCCGGCTTTCTTTACCTTTCCGACGTAGACGAGTTCGGCACCGTCTGTGTTGTATGCACTGAGAGAACCTTCCTTCGGTAAGGTAAGACCGTAATGCTTGTTTGTATTTTCTCCGGCTCCTATATTTTCTTTGAAGGCTTCATAATCTGAACCCTGTATAGGTGACAGATTTGACCATCTTGTTTTGTCATTTATTTTGCCGTTCTTTGCATATCTGTAAAGCTTGATGGAAATGGTAGGGCGTGCTCCGATCGTAGTATCGGCGGCATCATCCAGCCAGTCGTTATATACAGTAAAGTCTGTTTCACCTGTAAGTATATTTACAAGTGTACCTCCGGTATAGAGACTGTTTTTCTGGTCTGAGGCATTGTCCACATTTTTATAAGAGGCTTCATAATGACGTTTTGTTATTTTGTTCCCTTCTGAACCTGTGTCATCCCCAAGATTTATATCGTCCTGAGTGATGTAATAGTGAATAGGATGATTGTTCTTGTCATAGCCATAGCCACGTATGTTGATGACCCACTCATCTCCTGTTGTTTCAGTGATGCTCATTACACCTTCTGCGTTTTCTGCATCGGTGACGATATTTATTTCCTCAGCGTTTTTGGTGTCACCCTTTTTGACTTTGTAAAGATGGATATGCTTTATCCAGTCTTCTTTGGATGGTCTTTCATTTGTCTTCTTTGCATAATCGTTCCATTTGACGGTGGCAGTGTATGTCTGCATCTCATAGCAGCGAAGGATAGTGCCATCCTTATCTTCGTTTCCGCTTCCATCCTCATAGGTACTGAAATAATGAGCGCCCACAGCATTTTCAGCGGCGATACGGTATTTCACAGGATGAGATATGAGTTCTCCACTTGTGGTGTCACGTTCTATGACGCTGTCATAAAGAGAGTCGGTAAAACTATAGGTGACTACAGTGTTGTTGATGGATTTTGTCAATGTTTCCGACACGGGGTCTGCCGGAGAAGGTACATGGTCTGTCTCCGCTGCATGTCCAAGTACAGTTTTCATCTCATCAAGATCCAGGCGCTTCCATTCAGTACTTACACCTTCTATGAAGTACTCAAGATAAAGAAGGCTCTGTATATCCTGTCCCACCAGACTGTTTTTTGCCGTAAGATCCTTTCCGGCATCTTCCCAGTGAACAGTAAGCGGGATGATAGGGTTCTTTCCCTGTACCATGAAGAGGTTTTCGTTCTGAGCTACAAGTTCATTCTCACTCTGAAGCTTCAATGGCTCCATCGAGCCTGAGGTATTCTGATAAGAAGTTCCCTGTGTAACCATCTGAAGCTTGATGTCGTCATCCGGAGCTTCGATTAAGATATAGTAATCGGTCTTTTCGCTTACGACCGGAATGAAAAAGCTTCCATCGGTAACTTCTGCTTTTTCACGATTTGATCTGTCCTTGTCGGTGATGTAGACATTGGCATCTCCGAGATCGAGGTCAGTGATTGTAAAGTTAAGCTTGTCTCCTGCAGTGAGATATCTGGTTTCCACATGAACAGGGTATAAGATACTGTTGCTTGCATTTTCAGGGAGCACTTCTACAGTTAACTGTCGCTCTAAATTGTAATCGTAGTCACTTTTGAGGTGAGCTGTGAAGGTGTATTTTCCCGGTACCTCCGAATAATAGTCGTCGCTTTTGCCTAAGGATGTATCTATAAAGGTGGTATCAAGTTCCCATGATATAGACGCGTTTTTTATATCATAACCTGTGAGATCAAGACCGGTCTTTTTTGCTATTTCATGAATTTTTGGCTTCCTGCTGCTGAGAAGATCTTCTACTTCACGCTTTTGGTCTTCTGTTAAAAACTCGGCGTCCTTGTTGCTTTTTGAATTATCAGAAGAAGTCTTTGAAGTTTCGCTTTCCGTAGCCTTAGTATTTGATGCTTCAGTCTGTGAAGAAGCATTTGATTCAAGCTCTGAGGTTGAAGCTACAGTCTCATCCTGAGATCCTGTAGTCGCTGAGCTCTGAGCTGAGTCATCCAGAGATCCTGTAGTCGCTGAGCTCTGAGCTGAGTCATCCTGAGATCCTGCAGTCGCTGAGCTTTGAGCTGAGTCATCCTGAGGATCTGAACCGATGTTTACTTCACTTGTTGTAGCCTTCTCTTCAGTATTTCTCTGGATTGAGCTTGAGCTTGCAGTGTCTGTATCATCTGCTGTATCTTCTGATTCTTCATCATTAAATTCCGAATGATCTGTTCTGACAAGCAGATTTATGGTTTCAGGGAAATTGATCTCTGTTAATTTGGTTCCGTATTTTACTGTTATCTTTTCAGGAAGTTTAGCCACAGCTTTGATATCGTAGCCTGAGTCTCTGGTTTCTGCACTGCTCTCTGCGGCATATCCGGTCATTCCCGGAGCTGTACCTGTTTCAACCACCATCAGTATGCTTAACAGCAGTGAAAATAATCGTTTTGATAAACTACTACCCTTTATCATGTATAATCCTCGTCCTTTGGTTTTTAGTGATATTTTTTGTCATATGTTCAGTAAAATGCCCTGTCATATGTAAGTGATTCAATTTAATGAATTATTATGAATAACTAATAAAAAGTTCATGCAAATTAAGGATTATACTAAGTTAAAATAATAAATGTAAGTAAAATTTCAAAAAATATTGTTAAAATACTGAAATATTTGCGAAAAACATCGAAATTTAAGAAAAAATGCTTAGTTTTTGGTGCTTTACTGAGAAATTAAGATAGAAAAACCGTAGTATAAGCATTTTCATGATGGAGTTAAAGAGAATAATAGTTAAAACATAACGAGAAAAAGCGGTGCAAATGCACCGCTTTCATTATTATCCTACATCCAGGCAGCTTCCGCCGATGAACTCTCGTACGATAGAGTTCTGAGGGATGAGCTCAGGGCTTATAGGAAGGATGTAATCCAGGAACTTGAGGAGTCTCTTTGCTTCTGCGTGTTCAGGATCTCCGCGCTTTATCTGGAAAAGGAGCGGAGCTGCAAAGATCTTCAGAACCGGAAGCTCGTAGATCATGCTGGAGTTGACCATGACATCCGCGCTCTCCTGATACGGGAAGATGTTCTTGTCTTCTCCTCTTCTGACATTTTCCCACATGGCTATAGTGCTCTTTGCACTGTAGCCTCTGGTTCGGTTATCGCGGACTATACGGCGGAGAAGTCGTCCGTCGGTGGTGGCGATACGGTTGTGGGCGTCAACATTGATCTGAGTCAGTGATGAGATATAGATCCTGTACTTGTCGTCATCGGAAAGTGAAGAAGACATCTCATTATTGAGACAATGTATACCTTCGATCACCAGAACATCATTGGCTCCGAGCTTGCAAAAATCACCCTTGTATTCTCTTGTACCCGTGAAGAAGTTGTAACGTGGAAGCTGAATGGTCTCACCCTGAAGGAGCTTCAGCATATCGCTGTTGAACTGTTCAACGTCAACGCACTTTATGGATTCGAAATCCTTGTTGCCGTTTTCATCAAGAGGTGCCAGATCTCTGTCTCTGAAATAGTTGTCAACAGAGATGGGGTGTGGATTAAAGCCCAGTGCCTTCAGCTGGATACTGAGTCTTCTGGAGAAGGTGGTCTTGCCGGAGCTGGACGGTCCCGCTATCATGACGATCTTTTTATTCTTCTGTGCGATGTCCATGGCGATATTTCCGATGGTCTTCTCGAAAAGAGCCTCCTGCATAAGTATCAGGTCATCAGAATAGCCGTTCATGACCATCTCATTGAGGGCACCGATACTGGAGCAGCCGATCTTCGCTGCCCATTTGGAGGATGCGTGTTCAACCTCATACAGCTTGTTGAGAGGTACGAATGGGGCAACCTTTTCAGGATTGCTTCTGGTAGGAAGCATAAGTACAAATCCGTCTCCGTAAGGGATCAGATCGTAGTACTTTATATAGCTTGTGTTCAGAACCATGTAGCCGTAGAAGTAATCAACGAAATTCCCCATGTAGTAGACATTGACACTTCCTGTCATACGGAAATGGAATAGACGTTCCTTGCTTGCCATACCGTTTTCACGGAAGATCCTGATTGCTTCTCTGGTACTGATGGACTTTTTGAGAATCGGAATACTCTTTTTGTGATATTCATCCATCTGAGCCTTTACCTTCTGAAGAAGCTCAGGGGTCGCCTTTACTCCACCCTTTAGATAGCAGTAGTAACCGCCTCCCAGTGTATAATCAACCACGACTCCGAAGCCCTTCACATCCTCGCAGACATTGTAAAAGGCTTTGAGCATCATGAAGATGGCAGAACGCTCATAGGTTGACTGACCTATCTTTTCAGTGCCTGTAATGAAATGAATCTCGCCGTCTCCGGGAACTGTATGATAAAGCTCGAAAAGCATGTCGTTGTAACTGGCAAGCAGTATTTCATGCTCGTACTGAGGCTGAAAATGTTTTGCAACCTCGAGAAAAGTTGTGCCATCTGGAAATTCCTGTGTTTGTCCCTTTGCTGTGATTGTCATGATGATCTCCATTCCGCCGCAAAAAACGCGGCACAAACAGTGATATAAGTAACTTGTGTTTGTAGACAAATATCGATTTTATATATAGCTGTAGCAATCAAACTTCATTATACGTATTTTACCGGGAATCTGCTCTTATCCTTTATGATCTCCGCCTCCGGGAAGTTCTCTGAAAGGAAGTTGCCCATGTGTTCCACAAATATGTGCTCGAGACCATAGTGTCCGGCGTCTATGAGGCTGATGCCCTCTTCTGTGAGATCAAGCCCCTCGTGGTGCCCCATATCTCCGCTTATAAATGCATCTACATGAAGCTTCATGACTTCCTTAAGTTCGCCTCTTCCTGAACCCGGACAGCAGGCGATGGTCCTGATAGGAACACCTGCATCATAGAAGCCAACGAAAGGAAGCTTGAATTTATCCTTCACAAGCGCGGCCAGTTCATCGCAGGTCATAGTGTGAGGAAGCTTAGCTACAAAACCGATACCATATTGATTTATATCGGCGATATTTCCGTCATTATCAGTGTCAGGCTCAGGGGTCGGAAGCATTGAGCCAAAGGAGCTTCCGTTTTCATTTTCCCTTGGAGTATAGCCTGTTGGTTCCATGGTAGCGAGCTTCTTTAGACCCAGTGTCTCGCAGACTATGTCTGCCATGCCTCCGGGACAGCTGTCGTAATTTGTGTGCATGGAGTAGACAGAGACATCATTCTGTATGAGATCAAGGAGCTTAAGTCCAAGCGATGATTCATCGTTTATTGCCTTTATACCTCTGAAAATCACCGGATGATGGGTGACTAACATATCACATCCTGATTCTATGGCATCACAAACAGCTTCTGCAGTCGCATCAAGTGCCACATAGACTTTATTCACTTCCTTGTCACTTCTTCCCACCAGAAGTCCCGGGTTATCCCAGTCACAGGCGGAAGCTCTCGGTGCGAGCTTATCAAGCTTTTCTACTATATCTCTGACTGTGATCATCTGTATGCCTCCAATGCCTTTAAACAAAGCTCATATGACTTCCTGACAGCTTCATTCTGAGTCTTTTCAAGTATGCCTTCATATCTCAGCTTTTCCTTCTGTAAAAAGCTGTATAAGGTATCATTTTTATGGTGTAAAAGAAGTCCTCCGTAGATGAAATCCTCTTCATTCTTGTAGTGAACTGAGGTTTCCATTGAAGCTGAATTGTTGTCATGAGAAGAAGCCGTGTTCTTCTCATCAGAATCTGAATCAGATTTCTGAGTCTTGACTGTATCAGCCGGGACCGCTGTCATGATGGTATAATACTTCTTTTCATCGATCAGCATCTCCTCGGATACGATGTTCATTCCGTTATCTATGAGAAAATGTCTGAAGTGCTCTATATCCGACTGAGGAGAAAGAACAAAACGGTCGAAATCTCTGAGGCGTCCTGTGAGTATACGCTCCATCAGGAGCCCTCCCATACCGGCTATGATCACCGTGTCTGCCTCATGAGGCTTAACTTCTTTGAGACCGTCGCTCAGTCTCGTTTCTATCTTTTGTGACAGTCCCTCTCCTGCTATGTTCTGTGCCGCGCTCTGCAGAGGTCCTTTGTTAATGTCACAGGCAAGGGCTTTTTTGACCTTCTCGGAACGAACCAGCTCCATAGACACATAGGCGTGGTCACAGCCTATATCTGCGATGGTGTCTGACGGAGGTACTATCTCCACTATTCTTTTTAATCTGTAAGGTAAATTCATATATGTTATCCTGAATCACTGATCTCGTTTCAGATTTCTCATTGCTATGAGAGCATACGCTGACTTTATATAAGCATATGAGTCAGCGTAATAAGAGATTCCTTTAAAGTTTTAAATTCTGGAGATCCGACTGCTGCTTGAAAAGCTCTGTCAGCCTGTGCGGATCTATCTCGTTTTCTATTTTTGTATTTAGTGAGGTGAGTTTGATGTTTCGTATAACATCCTCCAGACCTCGTTTGAATTCGTATTCATCGGTGTCATCGGAAAGCAGATTACCGTTAAACATGGAAGCAACCTTTTCGTACTCTTCATCGGATTCTCTGAAGCTGTCCAGGATCTCGTTTGCCGGAGTCTCACTATAGACCATGGATATGACCTTCTGCATGGAAGGATCACTGAGATCTTCAGGGAAGATGTACTCTCTTACCTTTGGAATCAGCTCAGGCTTTTCCTGCAGCCATGTTATGAGCTGTTTCTCGGACTTCTGAAGGGCGGTTTCCTTTTTCTTTGACTTGTCCTTCGGCGTGAAGCTGGTATGGTTATATATCTTCTCGTTGAGAGGTGAATTTTTTCTCTCAGCAAGATCTCCAATATGATTAACCAGCTTACGTAGACTGTCGTAATCTATCATCTGCTCTCTTGCAACAGCCTTTATATAGTTCTCACGCTCTATAGGCTCCTTTATCTCACTGAGCTTAGTCGCAACCTCGTTTGTATACTGGGTCATACCTGCAGGGTCAGAAAGATCATAGTCCTGCTTAAGTACATCTATGAGCCATAGAAAGCTGTTTTTGGCATTATCAATACGCTCCTGGAATTTATCCACTCCCATAGCCTTGATGAACTCGTCAGGATCCTTGTATGGGCGCATATTTATGACCTTTGTGTTGATGCCTACTGCTCTCAACATGGGCATGGCTCTTTTTGCAGCGTTAATGCCGGCACCGTCAGAGTCATATGTCAGAAGAATGTCTGAGACATAACGCTTCAGTACACGGCACTGCTGCTCTGTAAGGGCAGTACCAAGAGAAGCAACAGCGTTGGTGAAGCCTGCCTGATGTAGCTGAATGACATCCATATAACCCTCGCAAAGGATAAAGAACTTTTTGCGGGATTTTTTGGCGTAGCAGAGACCGAAAAGATTTCTTGACTTATCAAAGAGCTTTGTCTCAGGACTGTTCAGATACTTCGGTTCACCATCTCCGAGGACGCGTCCTCCGAATCCGATAACTCTGTTGTTGGCATCCATGATCGGGAACATGACACGATTGAAGAACTTGTCATAAACACCCTTTTCGGAAAAGGTTATGAGACCGGAATCATGAAGTATGTTGTCATCGAAGCCTGCGTTTTTCAGATACTTATAGAGTCCGTCTCTCGTCTGGTCTGCATATCCGAGACCCCACAGGCGAAGAGTTTCGTCACTGAGCTCACGCTTTTTGAAGTAGTTCATACCGTTCTGACCGCCGGGACTTCTCAGAGCATTGAAAAAATAAACAGCAGCTTTTTTGTTGATATCCAAAAGCTTGATGCGTAGATCCGTATCCTTTTTCTGCTCAGCACTCTGTTCTATTTCCGGAAGTTTGTAGCCCACATCATCGGCAATTTTTTTAACTGCTTCAGGAAAGGTCAGATTCTCATATTCCATAGTGAACTTGATGACATCTCCACCCTTACCGCAGCCAAAGCAATGAAAGATCTGCATACGGGGATTTACGGAAAAGGATGCGGTCTTTTCACCATGGAAGGGACACAGACCGAAATAGTTGGCACCCTTCTTTTTCAGATTTACATATTGTCCGATGACATCAACTATGTCTGCACGGGATCTTAATTCTTGAACTATCTCATCAGGATAAAACAATGTGGTACACTCCAGTTTAGTTACAAATATGATATGACATAAATGTCATAAGCCTATCTTCCATTTGTGCTCGCACAAAGGTGGATATATCAGTATTTCTGCCATCCGATAGGTACGAAATACTCTTTGAATTTATATATGCAGTAATCATCCGTCATGCCGGCGATGTAATCACATACACTTCTTTCATGAGCAAGTATGATCTTCTTTTCTTTCATAGGATCATCTGATCTGATGGAAGAAAGCATGTTATCCAGCATGGTGGTATACTCTGAGGTCATGGATTCGGGATGCTCCATGTAGTAGTTAAACAAAAGGCGGATCATACGATTTACCTTCACTTCTTCAGCTTTTGCTGCACCGCCTATGTAGATGTGATCGAACATCCACTGTCTTAGGGTCTGCATGGCAGACTCGACTTCACGTGACATACTGAGCTCCTTTTTATTTTCAGAGTTGTATATCACATCATGAATCAGAGTGTTGAGTCGTTCCTTTACAGAATGACCGAGCACGTCCGTGATCTCTTTCGGTATGTCACTTTCCTTTATGAGACCGGCGCGTATGGAATCGTCTGTATCATGATTTATATAGGCTATCTTATCCGCGAAGCGAACTGCCTGACCCTCCAGTGTATTCGGGTGTCCGGAGGTCCGGTGATTAAGTATACCGTCTCTGACTTCCTTTGTGAGGTTAAGTCCCCGTCCTCCCTTTTCCAGGACTTCTACCACTCTTACACTCTGTTCGACATGGGAAAAACCTTCCTGACAGAGGGCATCCAGAACCCGCTCACCGCTGTGTCCGAAGGGAGTATGTCCCAGATCATGACCGAGAGCTATGGCCTCGATCAGATCTTCGTTAAGCCGAAGTGCCTTTCCAAATGTTCTCGCTATCTGGCTTACCTCCAGAGTATGGGTAAGTCGGGTGCGATAATGATCTCCTTCAGGTGCTATAAAGACCTGGGTTTTATGCTTCAGTCTCCGGAATGCCTTGCAGTGGATGATACGGTCACGATCTCTCTCATAGCATGGTCTGATATCATCCGGTTCTTCAAAACGGTCACGACCTTCTGAGTTTTTGGATAATGCTGCATAAGGCGATAATGTCTTCTCTTCAAGTTCTTCAAGTTGTTCACGAATACAGCTCATGTTTCCTCCATATTCCGCATCGATTGCTATGTATCATCCGGTCATCTTAGTTCTGTTCCGTATAGTTTCGAGTATACAGATGATTAATAGATATAGCATATCATTTTAGGGTGCCCTTCGCAATAATTCAAGAACATTTGTACAGCTAATAAAAAACTCTTCAAAAGAGGTATTTACCATCTTTTGAAGAGTCTGTTGAATTTATATGTTTATCAAAGCTCTGCGATTGCTTCGATCTCACACTTCACACCCTTGGGGATGTCCTTTACTGCAACGCATGATCTTGCAGGATTTGATACGAAGTACTTGGCGTATACTTCGTTGAATGCAGCGAAATCGTTGATATCGCTAAGGAAGCATGTTGTCTTCACTACCTTCTCCATTGAGCTTCCGGCTGCCTCTACGAGTGCCTTTACATTCTTGCAGCTCTGCTCAGCCTGCTCTGCTACTGTAGCGGCAACTGCGCCTGTTGCAGGATCAACAGGAATCTGACCTGAACAGAAAACGAGGTTGCCTACCTTGATAGCCTGTGAGTAAGGACCGATAGCTGCAGGTGCGTTATTTGTTGATACAATTTCCATTGTTTTTCTCCTTTTTGATTTTTTTTTAATTTTACAACATTCAGGATAAATAGCATTAAGCTATTACTAATGGTATCCATAAATAATATTGTCAGATATTTTACATTATTTCTCGTCACCCTGCTCTTTGATCTTCGTTATGGCAAGGGTTCCGGTTCGTGCCAGTTCAACTATCCTGATGGACTTAAGAGTATCCAGAAACATCTGAACACGCTCCGGAGTGTCACACATCTTTATGGTCATCATTGATTTTGAAAGATCCACGATACGTGCGCCCATGATCTGGCAGTTCTCCATGATGTCTTTTCTGTTATCACGATTGTATCTGATCTTTACCAGTACAAGCTCCTGAGTGATACCTTCGCTTTCATCAAAGGTCTTTACCTTTATGATATCCAGCTTTTTATTGAGCTGTTTCTCGATCTGTTCGAGAGTACGTTCGTCACCGCTTGAAACGATGACCATATTGGAAACAGTTTTATCCTCAGTTTCCCCGACAGTCAGAGAATCGATATTGAAGCAGCGTCTCCAGAAAAGACCGGCTACCTTGGCAAGGACACCTGACCGGTTCTCAACAAGGCAAGAATATATTCGTTTCATATGGTCCTCCTTAAGCTATCTCTGATGGGTCAACTGTAACTTCCATAAGTATGGATTCATCCTTTTCGAGGAAATCATCCAGCTTTTCAGCCATCTCGCTGTTGTTTGAAAGTTTGATGTATTTCATACCGTAAGCTTCTGCTATCTTGTCGAGCTCAGGACTTCCGGAAAGATCTGTAACTGAGAATCTGTCTTTATATGTGAAATGCTGATACTGCCTTACGAGACCGAGCCAGCCGTTCTTGATGACTGCTATCTTTACAGGTACACCGTACTGACGCATGGTGGCGAGCTCCATGAAGCACATCTGGAAGGCTCCGTCACCTATTACAGCAACTACCTGTTTCCTGGGATCTGCAAGCTTCGCACCGAGAGCCGCCGGGATGGAATATCCCATGGTTCCCATACCGCCTGATGTGAAGAAACGGCCGTTTCTCATGATGTAATTTCCGCAGCTCCACATCTGGTTCTGACCTACATCAGCGACGTAGATGGCATCATCCTTCATATTCTGACAAAGCTCGATGATAAATTCCTCAGGTGTGACAGTTGAAGATTTTCTCACACGCTCAAGGAGCTTCTGCAGCTTTTTATCCTCAGTTTCCTTTTTGTATGCCTTCAGTCTGTCTACCCATTCTGTGTACTCAGAATCGCACTTTTGCTGATTGAAGACCTCAAAAACACTTGCTATATCTCCTACGAGAGGGATCTCAGGTCCTGCGTTCTTACCTATCTCGGCAGGGTCTACATCGATGTGAACGAGAGTTTTGTTCTCAGTGATGAGGTCAGGCTGGCTGATGGATCTGTCCGCAACTCTTGCACCGACCATGATGATCATGTCAGCTTCATTCATGGCACGGTTTCCGTAGGAATTACCGTTGTTGCCAACCATACCGAAGAACATGGGATCGTTAGACTTCATGACGCCTATACCCATCATGGTACATACTACGGGGATCCTGTTGTTGTCCGCGAAGGTTCTTACTGCTTCAACAGCTCTTGCGAGGTGAACACCGCCGCCTACGCATATGATAGGTCTCTTCGCTTCCTTAAGTCTCGCAAATACCTTCTTTATCTGCACAGTGTTTCCCTGCACAGTAGGCTTATATGTACGGAGCTTCGCCTCTTCAGGATACTTGAAGTCCTTTATCTCCTCCTGCTGCACATCTATAGGAATATCGATAAGTACAGGACCTCTTCTTCCGGAGTTGGCTATGTAGAATGCTTCCTTCATGATGCGGGGAATGTCTCTCGCGTCACGTAGTATATATGAATACTTAACGAAGGACTCACATGCTCCGCAGATATCAGCTTCCTGGAACACATCGGAACCCACCAGACTGCTCTTTACCTGTCCTGTGATGACAACTATGGGTATGCTGTCTGCAAAGGCAGTTGCTATACCTGTGATGATGTTGGTGGCACCTGGACCTGATGTTACTGCTGCTACTCCCACCTTTCCGGTGGCTCTCGCATATCCGTTTGCGGAATGGGCTGCATTCTGCTCCTGACGTACCAGTACGGTTTTAATGTCTGTGTCCAGAATGCTGTTGAAAAAGGGAGCGATAGCAACTCCCGGATATCCGAAAACATATTCAACATGTTCATTCTGGAGACATTTAGCTAAAGCGTCTGCACCTGTCATATATCCATATCTCCTTTTTACTGATCTGATGTGATGACATTTCCCATATAAGGGATCTATGTGAGTGAAAGCCGGAAACTAAATCTCAGACAAGCTTGAAGCCCTCTTCCACAAATTTTGCTCTGATAGCTTCGATATGTTCAAAGTTTCTGGTTTCCATCTGAAGAGTCAGATAACAGCCATTGATATCTGTGTCCATGGAGATGGTATTGTGATCTACCTTTGTGACATTTGCGCCCATGGAAGCAACGATATGTGAAACCTCCTCAAGCTGACCCGGCTTATCCAGAAGTTCGATAGTAAGAGTTGCCTTTCTGCCTGTCTTGATGAGACCTCTGTTGATGACACGTGAAAGGATATTTACGTCGATATTTCCGCCTGAAACTACGCAGACTACCTTCTTGCCCTTAACAGGGATCTTGTTGAAGAGAACTGCTGCTACAGAAACCGCACCGGCACCCTCAGAAACAACCTTTTGCTTCTCCATAAGTGTGAGGATGGCTGCTGCTGTCTCGTCATCTGTAACTGTTACGACTTCATCGACATACTTGCTGACCATATCGAAGGTCACATCTCCGGGACACTTTACGGAGATACCGTCTGCGAAGGTGTGAACCTCATTGAGAGCCTCCACCTTTTTGTTCTTCAGGGCTTCTGCCATGCTTGGAGCACCTGCTGCCTGAACACCATATACCTTGCAGTTTGGATTTAACTTCTTCACCACAAAGCTGACTCCTGAGATCAGTCCGCCGCCTCCTACAGGAACAACAACAGCATCTGCATCTGCAAGCTGATCGCAGATCTCCATACCTATGGTTCCCTGACCTGCGATGACATCAACGTCATTAAAAGGATGGATGAACACTGCACCTGACTCCTTCTGATATTCAACAGAAGCGGCATATGCATCATCATAAACACCGTCTATCAGGCGAATCTCTGCACCGTAGCTCTTTGTAGCCTCCACCTTTGAAATAGGTGCTATTGCAGGCAGGAAGATGGTTGACTTGATTCCGGCCTGTTTTGCTGCAAGAGCAACACCCTGAGCATGATTTCCTGCTGAGCATGCAACTACGCCCTTTGCCTTCTCTTCGTCTGTGAGAGTTGAGATCTTGTAGTAAGCTCCTCTTATCTTGAAAGAACCTGTATTCTGAAGGTTCTCTGCCTTGAGATAAAGGTCACAGCCTGCGTCTATCCTTGTGGCATGAACAAGCTCTGTTTTATTGATCACAGGCTTAAGTACATGCGCTGCCTGATAAACTCTGTCCAATGTTAATTCGTTCATAATTCCTCCCCAATAGCTGCTATCCAGCTTTTTTGTTTTGTCAAAGGCTGACGATGTCAGTCTTCCATCATTTCTGTTCTGAGGTCGACCTTCCGGATATCGTAGAGCTTTTCAAGCTGGGATATGACCTGCGTTCTCATGTAGTCGTCTCCAGTGGAAACGATCTCGATCTTTGTTACACCGGGGATGTCTGTAGGACCGGCATGAATAGTCTCGATATTGTAGCCTCGTTTTGAATAAAGACCTGTGATCCTGTTGAGTACGCCGAAACGGTTATTGACCCAAAGATCGATGATAAATCTCTCTTCCATAAGTAGTACCTCCTATTTATTTTGAAATCAGCCTTTATGAATCTGAATCATTCAGGCCGACTGTGAATTTTCCATTTACTCAGTCCTTCAGTATGATGTTCTTTATTGACTTTCCTGGCGGGATCATCGGAAGAACCTTTTCATCCGGATCTATGTGACAATCAATTACGTAAGAACCTGTATCTCCTGTATCTGTCTCTGTAAGTATCTTTTCCAGTTCTTCGAGACTTGATGCAGTGAAGCCCTTGGCTCCGAAGGCGTCTGCAAGTGCCGCATAGTTTGTTTTTCTGTTTAAGGTTGTCTGAGAATATCTTTCGTTATAGAAGATTCCCTGCCATTGTCTCACCATACCGAGAACGTTGTTGTTGAGGATGACAACAGTGATAGGAAGGTCCTGACTCACTACTGTACAGAGCTCGTTTAAATTCATTCCGAAGGAGCCATCTGATGTGAAAAGAACGGTTCTCTTTCTTCCTGAACCGATGCAGCCTCCTATGGCTGCTCCGAGACCGTATCCCATGGTACCGAGACCTCCTGAAGTAAGTAGTGTTCTCGGGGCTTCGAAGTCATAGAACTGAACCGTCCACATCTGGTGCTGACCTACATCTGTAGCAACAACAGTTGTGTCATTTACGTGCTTTCTCACTGCACTGATGATATTCTTCGGACAGAACTCACCGGGACGGTCAGGTATAACGACCTTCTTGAATTCCTCTACCTCGTTTCTCCACTCCTGATGACGGACACCCTTAAGTTCAGAAAGAAGATCCTGAAGTATGGCCTTTACATCACCCTGCAGGCAGAAGTCTGAATTTACATTTTTCCCAAATTCCGCCTTGTCGATATCGATATGGATGACGGTGCACTTTCTGGTGTATTCATCGATATCACCTGTAGCTCTGTCTGAGAAACGTACACCTACAGCAAGCATGAGATCACATTCGGCCTGAGCCTTTGTGGCTGCGTACTGTCCATGCATTCCGCACATTCCGAGGTTGTATTCGTAGGAATCAGGCAATGCTGTTCTTCCCATCATACTGAGTCCAACAGGTGCATCCAGACGGTGTGAAAGCTCCAGAACCTCATTTTCCGCATTGGCTGAGATAACACCGCCTCCGCAGTAGATGAAAGGTCTCTGGCAGTTTCTGATGGCCTCCAGAACCTTTTCCTTCATGTATGGGACTTTCGGCTTATCAGGCATGCGGGGAACTACTGCTATACCGTATTCACAGAGGTCTGTCTGAACGCTCTTTGGGATGTCTATAAGAACCGGACCCTTACGTCCTGAGTTTGCTATGAGAAATGCTTCCTTGATGGTCTGCTCCAGCTCCTGAACGTGACGTACCATGAAATTGTGCTTAACAACAGGCTGGGTGATACCTACGATATCTACCTCCTGGAAACTGTCACGGCCTAAAGCGTTTATGGAGACATTGCCGGTGATGGCAACGAGAGGAACGGAATCAAGATATGCGTTGGCGATTCCTGTTACGAGATTTGTGGCGCCCGGACCAGAGGTTGCGATGACAACGCCTGTTTTGCCGGTGGCTCTTGCATAACCGTCCGCAGCGTGACATGCTCCCTGCTCATGAGCAGTAATGACGTGATTAATCTTTTCGGAAGCCTTGTAAAGCTCGTCATAGATGTCCAGTACTTGGCCTCCGGGATATCCGAAAACTGTATCAACGCCCTGCTTGATAAGTTCTTCAATAAGGATTTCCGCTCCTTTTAATCTCATATCTTTAAACTCCTTTCCTATGGCGTCAGTCCAAAGGATTTATGATCCGAAAGGATCTGATGCTTCATGTCTATTTCATAGAAAGAGACATGTTGATAATGGATTTATGTATGTGAAGTTGTTGCTAAAACGTGGTGAAATGATAAAAACATTTGTTATAAATTAACAGTATAACTATATCACAATAGAAGTATGAAAAGAATACCGCCTTATCTGTAAATCTCCCATCTTCGATGGTCGATTTCACGTTGGCGGTCTTATGTCCGCTTGTGCAAGCACAGCGTCCGCACGACCGCCTTATCACGAAAAAAAACCTTGCAGTGGTAAAGCTGCAAGGTTTTAAAAACATATCTGTCTTTATCTCTCTTGAAAAGCTTTACACAAAAAAGGCACTATTGCGAATCACAATAATGTTCACGAGAATAATAATGACAGATAGAATCACACTGTAATTATTCATGCTTTTTTGCGTCGCCTTTCTACGGAATTGTTATCGAAGCGGAGTGGTATATCACATAGTACACCCGCTTTGTTCGAAAACTTGTACATCAATTATGCGATTATGGAGTCTCCATGTCAATAAATAATAAGTTATACGAGATATGCTTCACTTTGCTTTTTTTAGGCACACAGTATGTCATAAGCTTTCATTGAAATTTACTGAAGATCATGATGATATACCTGCATTTCAAGATGTATATCATCATGAATAAGTCAGTTGTTCAATGAATTGATGAACTGTTGGGCAACACGTCCGGTGTGGCCACCTTTTCTTACGGACCAGACATTGGCCTTTGCAAGAAGCTCCTTTTCCGGCATATCTATACCGTGCTTCTTCGCAAGGCTTATGACTATCTGCTGGAACTCCTGATACGTTGGCTTCGTGTAAAGTATGTTGAGACCGAAGCGGTCAACGAGAGAAAGCTTCTCCTCCAGAGTATCTGAATGGTGTACGTCTCCGCCTACTCCCATATCATCACGATCCGCAGTGCTCTCCTTGATGAGATGACGGCGATTTGATGTGGCGTAGATGAGGATGTTGTCCGGCTTCGTTTCCATACCTCCCTCGATGACTGCCTTCAGATACTTGTACTCTATCTCGAAGTCCTCAAAGGACAGATCGTCCATATAGATGATGAACTTGTAATTACGGCTCTTCACCTTGGAGATCACATAGGAAAGATCCTTGAACTGGTGCTTGTATATCTCGATGAGACGGAGACCTTCCGGATAAAATTCATTGAGGGTCGCCTTGATGGTGGTGGACTTTCCGGTTCCGGCATCGCCATAGAGAAGCACGTTGTTGGCACGCTTACCTTCGATGAAATTCCGGGTATTTTCAAAGATCTGTTTCTTCTGAAGTTCATACCCCACGAGGTCATCGTAGTTCACAGCGTCAAGGTTGTTTATGGGGATGAGCTCGGGAGTACCATCCGTATCGTTCCTTATGCGGAATGCCTTATTGAGTCCGAACATCCCCACACCGTGATCATGATAATATTTCCCCATGGACTCATAGAACTCATCTGCATTATCCGCATCCATAAGTTCGTCCTTAAGCTCGTTGACTGTTTTCGAGATGAAGCTGTAGTACATACGCTCATGCTTTTTCACTGCTTTATAGTTCTGAAGAGTTGAGAAACAGTCGGTGCACAGCATACTTTCAAGCCTGGAAAAATCATAATGCAAAAGTCGGATTATATATTCGAAATCATGCTTTGCAAAATGAGACGCAGATCCCTCCGGTATAGTGGCATTTTCAGATACCATGGCGAGAGGGTTCTCGTCCGTCATGAGAAGAAAGGTAATGTATCCAGCCCAGAGATCATCAGTGAAGCCATAGTTTGTGGCTGTTTCCATGATTTTGTGAACATGGTCAAAGCAGCCTGAAAGCATGCTGAAGACCTTCGATTCCTCTCCCGCTTCCGCTGCATCGGAAATGCTTGCTATGGCTTCCAGAGTTTCGTCGTGTTTCAGGTTACCGTAAACGATAAGATTTGATAAAAGGTTTCTCATAGGTACTCCGTTATATGATATTTGATCGTGTAGGGACATCCACTGCGTGATTTCGCGTTGGCCGTCAAATGTGTGCTCGTGCAGGCACAGCGAATTTACGGCCTTATCACGAATACTAAACAGACCGGCGTTATGCAGTACATAACAGCCGGTCTGAATGAAACTTTATTTGATTAGTAAAGACCGAATGATCTTTTATCAGTTGTTTACGAGCTTGTCTGACTCGTTGTTCCAGCTGTAGAGCTTTCTGATCTCAGCACCGATCTTCTCTGCCGGATGCTCAGCAGCCTTTGTTCTCATAGCCTGGAAGTGAACCTTACCGTTATTCATATCCTGAAGGAACTGAGATGCAAATGTACCGTCCTGGATATCTGCAAGGATCTTCTTCATAGCCTTCTTTGTATCCTCTGTAACGATCTTTGGACCTGTTACATAATCACCAAACTCGGCTGTGTTGGAGATAGAATATCTCATGCCGGCAAAGCCTGACTGATAGATGAGATCAACGATAAGCTTCATCTCATGAACACACTCGAAGTAAGCATTACGTGGATCATATCCGGCGTCAACGAGAGTCTCGAAACCGGCCTGCATAAGTGCGCAAACACCGCCGCAAAGAACAGCCTGCTCACCGAAAAGGTCTGTCTCGGTCTCTGTCTTGAAGGTTGTCTCGAGGAGACCTGCACGTGCACCGCCGATTCCTGCACCGTAAGCAAGTGCATAATCAAGAGCGTGTCCGGTAGCATCCTGATGGATGGCAACGAGGCAAGGTGTTCCCTTACCTGCCTGGTACTCGGAACGAACTGTATGACCAGGAGCCTTAGGAGCGATCATGGCAACATCCACATCTGCAGGAGGAACGATAAGCTTGTAGTTGATGTTGAAACCATGAGCGAACATGAGCATATCGCCAGCCTTTAAGTTAGGCTCAACATCCTTCTTGTACATGCCTGCCTGAAGCTCATCATTGATGAGGATCATAATGATATCAGACTGCTTTACAGCTTCTGCTGTAGGAAGAACTGTAAGTCCCTGAGACTCAGCCTTTGCCTTTGACTTTGAACCTTCGTAAAGTCCTACAACTACATCACAACCTGACTCTTTAAGGTTGAGTGCGTGTGCATGTCCCTGAGAGCCATATCCGATAATGCAGATCTTCTTTCCGTTAAGAAAAGATATATCACAGTCTTTTTCATAAAATAATCTGGGTTCTGACATTGTTATTCCTCCAAAATATAATAATTTAGACAATCGCTCCATGTTGTGCAGCAATTATTTTCCTGTGTTTACCGGTCAAAAAATGCACATCAACTTATGAAATATTGATAAATATTATTTGACCCCCACATTAAAAAATTATAAATAGCGAAAAATGAAATTGCAATAAAAATTATGAAAACGTAATATGATATAACTTCATAGAATGTATAACCAAAAATGAAAAAAGAGGCATAATCCGAAGATATGCCTCTTTTGGTACAAAATGTATCGATATTTTGAAATTATCCCAGTCTCTTTGCTATCTCTCTTGCAACATGTACTCCGCTGGCGCTGGCATGTGAAAGTGAGTGGGTAACTCCGCTTCCGTCACCTATGCAGAAAAGATCAGGATAGATAGTCTCGAGCTTTTCATCAACAGCGACCTCCATGTTGTAGAACTTGACCTCTACACCATAGAGCAGTGTGTCATCATTGGCAGTACCCGGAGCGATCTTATCGAGAGCATAGATCATCTCGATGATGCCATCAAGAATACGCTTCGGAAGTACGAGACTGAGGTCTCCAGGAGTAGCCTTCAGAGTCGGTCTCACTGTGCCTTCTTCTATACGCTTCACAGTACTGCGGCGTCCTCTTTCCAGATCTCCGAAACGCTGAACGATAACTCCTCCTCCGAGCATGTTTGAGAGTCTGGCAATGCTTTCACCGTAACCGTTGCTGTCCTTAAACGGCTCTGAGAAATGCTTGCTTACGAGGAGTGCAAAGTTTGTATTCTCTGTCTGAAGTGAAGGATCCTCATAGCTGTGACCGTTTACTGTGATGATGCCGTTTGTGTTCTCATTAACAACAGCTCCGTGAGGGTTCATACAGAAGGTGCGGACATTATCCTCGAATTTCTGAGTCTGATAAACGATCTTTCCTTCGTAGAGAGCATTTGTGATGTCCTCAAATACAACTGCAGGAAGCTCTACTCTGACACCGAGATCCACTCTGTTTGACTTTGTAGGGATCTGGAGATCATCACATACGGTCTTCATCCACTTGCTGCCGCTGCGTCCTACTGAGATGACACAGTACTTGCAGGAAGCTGTTCCGTCCTTGTAGTCCACTTCATATCCGTCATCAAGCTTTCTGACCTTCTCAACTGGTGTTCTGAAGAAGAACTGAACCTTGTCCTTCATTTCTTTGTAGATGTTCTCGAGAACGACATAGTTTTTGTCGGTTCCCAGGTGTCGTACAGATGCATCAAGAAGTGTGAGCCTGCTCTGGATGCACTTCTTCTTAAACTCTGAACCGGATGTTGTGTAAAGCTTTGTACCCTCTCCTCCGTGAGTCATGTTGATGTTATCAACATACTTCATGAGATCTGTTGCGGCATCTCTTCCTACATGCTCATAAAGAGTTCCGCCGAAGGCATTGGTGATATTGTACTTGCCGTCTGAAAATGCACCTGCACCGCCGAAGCCGCTCATGATGGAGCAGGTCGGACAGTTGATACATGACTTTATCTTGTCACCGTCGATAGGACATTTTCTTTTCTCCAGAGGATTTCCGGATTCAAATACGGCTACAGAAAGCTCCGGCTTCAGCTTCATGAGCTCGTAGGCTGCAAAGATACCACCGGGACCGGCGCCGATTATAATTACATCAAAATTAGTGTTCATTCATTTCCCCTCAATAAATTTAAAAAGCTGCCGTTAACAGGATCTTATGACAAATAAAGGTCATAAGGTGCTGTTAATGGCAGCTTGTGGAAACGCCCAACCATATAATGGGCATATTATGACGATGAGATTTTAAGGTTTTTGGGTTACATAGTCAAGTTAGACTTTCTCTCCAAATCTACCAAAAAGAGCAAGTGAAATATGTGCAAATTAACATATCTTGCCTGCTCTTAAGTTGATTTTACATCAGGCGTTCTGTGAAGCTTCAAGTGCCTGCTTGAGATCCTCTATGATATCATCAACATTCTCGATACCAACTGACAGACGTACCATATCAGGTTTTACACCGCCTGCCATAAGCTCTTCATCAGTCATCTGACGATGTGTGGATGATGCCGGGTGAAGAACGCAGGTATGTGCATCTGCAACATGAGTTGCGATGATGGCAAGCTTCAGATGCTTCATGAACTCTTCTGCTGTCTTACGTCCGCCCTTTACGCCGAAGGAAATGACACCGCAAGTTCCTTCCGGCATGTACTTCTGTGCTCTCTCGTAGTATTTGTCTCCAGGGAGACCAGGGTATGTAACGTAGGAAACATTGGAATTTTCCTGAAGGAATTCTGCCACCTTCTGTGCATTTGAGCAATGTCTCTGCATCCTCACTGCAAGTGACTCGAGACCGAGATTCAGCATGTAGCAGTTCATAGGTGAAGGGATCGCTCCGAAATCACGCATAAGCTGTGCTGTGGCTTTGGTGATAAATGCCTTTTCCTTTCCGAACTTCTCTGCATAGGTTATGCCATGATAAGACTCATCAGGTGTGCAGAGACCAGGGAACTTGTCGGCATGAGCCATCCAGTCGAATTTTCCGGAATCGACTATAACTCCGCCTACTGTTGCGTCGTGGCCGTCCATGTACTTTGTTGTGGAATGAGTAACGATATCTGCTCCCCACTCGAAAGGTCTGCAGTTGATAGGTGTCGCAAAGGTGTTATCCACGATGAGAGGAACACCATGCTTGTGTGCAGCTGCTGCAAAACGCTCGATATCGAATACGATAAGGGCCGGATTTGCGATGGTCTCACCGAACACCACCTTTGTGTTGGGCTTGAATGCAGCCTCAAGCTCTTCGTCACTGCAGTCAGGATCAACAAAGGTGAAGTCGATGCCCATCTTTCTCATGGTGACATTGAAAAGATTGAAGCTTCCGCCGTAGATGCTGGATGATGCGATAACATGATCGCCGGCATTGGCAAGGTTGAAAACAGAAAGAAATGTTGCTGCCTGACCTGATGATGTGAGCATGGCAGCGGTACCGCCCTCAAGTGCTGCTATCTTTGCAGCTACATAATCGTTTGTAGGATTTTGAAGTCTTGTATAGAAATATCCTTCAGCCTCAAGATCAAAAAGCTTTCCCATATCGGCACTTGTATCGTACTTGAATGTTGTGCTCTGAATGATAGGAATCATACGAGGCTCGCCGTTTTTGGGAGTGTAGCCTGCTTCTATACATTTGGTTTCTTTTCTCATTTTACTTCAAAGCTCCTTTGATTAGATTTTTTAGTGTGATCTCGCAATATAGACCAGAATGATCATCGCACTTTTTATGCCATTCATGATAGCTCATATATACCTTTTTCACAAATTAGTTAAAATTTATAACTGGTCATAGTATCAGTCTAGCATACCTCGATCGTGCGAAGTATACATGGACAATCTATATATTAACTGCTTAACGAGAAAAGAAAAAGACCCAACACGTTTCCGTGCTGAGTCAGTCCCAAGGGTTAGTCGATGCGACAAGATTCGAACTTGCGACCTCTGCGTCCCGAACGCAGCGCTCTACCAAGCTGAGCCACGCATCGCTTTTTTTTATGCAAGTGAAATATTAGCAAACTGAACAAAACATGTCAAGCTTAAGATATATCACTTTATAAAAAAGCTTAAGACAGAGTGCTGCATGATTTCATGTAGCACTCTGAATAAGTGAATTAAATAATCTGATCTGTTTAAAGAAAGATACCGTATAGACTATGATGTCCGGACTAAATCCGGGAAGTGCCATCACTGCTGATATTCATCCTGTGAATCAGCGTAAGGATCCATATACTGGGGATCCTGTGGAGCCGGAGCGTTCATAGCGTTGTTAAGCTCTCTACGGTTGTTGGTAACTATATTGTAAGTGTTCTGCATGCTGTCAAGCAATGACTGATACTTTGACTGCTGCTCTGAAATAGAATTTCCAACAAGAGTCTCGATAGAAGCAAGAATTGAATCTGTGTATGTAATGGCACTTGCCTTTACGCTGTTTGCTTCGGCAGTTGCATCAGCAAGGATCTTGTCAGCCTGAGCCTGAGCCTGCTGAACGAGAGAATTTGCCTCGTTGTAAGCCTGCTGCATGATCTCGTTTTCAGACACCATCTCCTGAGTCTGAGCCTTTGCATCCTCTATCATGCTGTTAGCCTGATTTCTTGCGTCAGCCAGAATGGCTTCCTGCTGAGAAATGATCTTCTGATACTTTTTGATCTCCTCAGGTACTCTGAGACGAAGCTCAACCAACAGCTCTTCCATCTCTTCCTTGTTAACAAGGATCTTTGAATTGGAAAGAGGCTGGTATTTGCAACTGTCTATATATTCTTCGATCTCACCGATTAACTGTTCAATTCTGCTCATTTATCTAATCCACCTTATGTTAACTAAAATTACTTTTTATATTTTTCTTTCATCTTTCTCTCGACCTCAACAGGTACGAATTCATGGATGTCTCCATCATAGCTGGCGATTTCCTTAACTGTACTGGAGCTAAGATAAGAATACTTGAGATTTGTCGTAAGAAAGATAGTATCGATATCGGGGGCAATGACTTTGTTTGTCTGAGCAAGCTGCAGCTCGTACTCGAAATCAGTAACAGCACGCAGTCCTCTGACAATAACTGTCGCGTTGCATTCTCTGGCAAAGTTGACAGTTAGACCGCCGAAGGATCTGACCTCAACGTTTCCGAATTTTTGGGTCAAATCTTCAATCATTCTAACACGTTCTGACATAGAAAACAACGGGGTCTTAGCACTGTTCTGCAAAACTCCGACAATCAGTTTGTCTACCATCTTAGATGCTCTTTCGATTATGTCGAGATGACCAAATGTGACTGGATCAAAGGATCCCGGATAGATACCTATTATCATTGTATTTCTTCTTTCTCGGATTATATTTATAGCACGTTAACTAAGCTTATGTAAATATATTGAAGCTTATTCTTTATTTTTTTTGAAAAAAACATGCTTATTTGTTTTATATGTTTTTTCGCGCTGAAGAGTGTAGCCCATAGATGCTATTTCGTCAGCGATGTCATCATTGATATCTGCCTCAATTACGAAGAGAGTGTTCTCATCAACATAATCCATATCATGGATAAGCTGCATAGCCTTACGTTCAAATCCGCGGTTATATGGCGGATCCATAAATACGATTCCGAATCTGTAGCCCTTTCCGTTCAGTCTGTTGAGTGCAGACATATAGTCTGTTGCCAAAACCAGAGACTGCTCACCGAATTTGCAGTGCTCGATGTTCTCATTGATGCAGGCTGCAGCCTTTGGATTGTTCTCTACAAATACTGCTCTTCTGGAACCTCTTGAAAGAGCCTCTATACCTATGGCACCTGAACCGGAAAAAAGATCGAGGAAATCGATGCCCGGAACTTCAAACTGAAGCATATTGAAAAGAGTTTCTTTTATTCTGTCTGTTGTAGGACGTGTGTCCACTGAATCGATGGTTTTAAGTAAAAGTCTTCTTGCACTTCCTGCAATTACTCTCATTTTAATCTCCTTTGATATTTGTTATATAGTATAAGAATCAAATTGCCTTACAGCACATAGCTTTCTTCCAGATATCTGTTTAGTCTGTCCTTTAAAGCCTGATTGTCTGTTTCTTTTAGTTCGGAATCTGAACGGAGTACATACATGGCATCCTCAGATGCTTTTTTTAAAAGCTCCTTATCCTGATAGATGTCTGCGATGCTGAAGTCCAGTGCTCCGGACTGACGTATACCGAAAATGTCCCCCGGACCTCTGAGCCTTAGGTCCTCCTCTGCGATATGAAATCCGTCATTTGAGTTTGCCAGTATCTGAAGCCTCTCCTTTGATTTGTCCGAATTAGAGCTGTCAACAAAGATGCAGAAACTCTGGTGCTCTGATCTTCCCACTCGCCCTCGCAGCTGATGAAGCTGTGCCAAACCGAAACGCTCGGCGTTCTCTACCATCATAACAGTGGAGTTAGGAACATCCACGCCGACTTCCACTACGGTGGTAGATACCAGTATATCGATCTCTTTATGAAGGAACCTGTCCATGATATCGTCCTTTTCCTTTGGCTTCATTTTACCATGAAGCTTTTCGATCTTAACCCCGGCTGGAAAAAGCTTGCGTATCTTTGCGGTATAATCGGTTACATTCTCCAGATCAAGCATATCATTATCTTCGACCATAGGACAGATAATATAGGCTTGCCGGCCCTTTTTTATTTCATCATATATAAATTTATATGCTTTATTCCGATAGCTTTCGTTCACCACTGCATTTTTGATAGGCAGTCGGTTTGAAGGCAGTCCCTTGATGAGGCTGACCTTCATATCCGCATATAAAAGCATCGCCAGAGTTCTCGGTATAGGTGTCGCGGACATGACGAGTGTATGAGGATGTTTACCCTTCTCTCCCAGAGTTTTTCTCTGGTTGACACCGAAACGGTGCTGCTCATCCGTCACCACAAGTGCCAGGTCGTCATAGATGACATTTTCCTGAAACAAAGCGTGGGTGCCGATGATTATATCCGCCTCGTGATTCTCTATCTCTTTATAGATGGCCTTTTTTTCGGAAACCTTTAGAGAACCGGTGACAAGTGCGATCTTAAGGTCATAGGCATTGTCCGAAACTATCTTTTTGAGCTTCTCATAGTGCTGGGCTGCGAGGATCTCTGTCGGTGCCATGATGGCTGCCTGATGACCGTTAAAGGCGGTCTCCAGTGCCGCGATAAATGAAACAATAGTCTTGCCTGAACCTACATCTCCCTGAAGGAGCCGGTTCATGGTGAAGCCTCCGGATAGATCACTCCGTATATCTTCTACAGCGGAAGCCTGACCTTCTGTTAATGTAAAGGGCAGAGCTTTTATGAATGAGTCTATTCTCTCATCTCTTTTTATGATGAAGTCGGATTTTTGTTCGGCGGTGTTCTGCTTCTTTTTCACCAGTGCCATGGAGAAAAGAAACAGCTCATTGTATGCTAGACGTTCCCTGGCTTTTTTGTAGTCCTCCATGTTTTCAGGAAAATGTACATGCCTTATTGCATCATTCATGCTGAGAAGTTCTCTGTTGTAACGTATGACTTCCGGGATGAAATCAGCCTCGGGTTTTGAGACTTCCATTGCCTGACGGATGGCTTTCAGGATTACAGCATTGGACAGTCCCTTAGACTGACCGTAGACTGGCTCAAGGGTATCGATCTTCTTTGCGTATTCATCAACTGAAAAGATCTTAGGCTGGTTAAGTGTCTTCTGTCCTTTATAGTCTCCTACCTTTCCGAAGAAAACGAAGGCTGATCCGGCCTTCAGCGTGTTTCTGAGGAAGGGAGCATTGAACCAGGTGAGACGCATCTTTCCTGAAATGTCACGGATGTATGCGCTGGTCATCCTGAGGCCATGAAGATTAACTACTACTGCATCCTTTTCCAGCATGCCGGTCACCGCTTCAGTTTCGCCTTCGGTGAGATTTCCTATAGATAAAGGCTTTTTGTAGCAAAGGTAAGTATGAGGAAAATAATACAGAAGATCTCTTACGGTAAAGATCCCCAGCTTATTGAATAGTTTTTCTGTTTTTGGACCTATGCCCTTTAAATCTGTCAGAGTCATATATTTTATGTTAAAAATGCTCCTGAGATGATTTTCTCAGGAGCTTGATTATCGTGATGAGTTACTTCGTTCGCATGCCGTGTACACAGACAGTTGTCCGAAGAACCGGGTTAGATCCGGAAGTGCCGGATCATAATGTTTTATTCCACAGATATGAAATAATAATAAATAGGCTGTCCGCCGTACTGAAGCTCAGTCTCAACGGTAGGATACTTCTTTCTGATCTCTGAAGCGAGCTTATCAGCGTCTTCTTCCTTTACATCCTTACCATAATAGATAGTAACTATCTCGGATTCACCATTGATCATCTTTGCAACAGCTTCATTAACTGCTGCGGCGATATCCTTCTGAACTGAAAGGAGTCCGTCATCGCCTATGGCCATGATGTCATTTTCCTCGATTGGATGTCCGTCAATGGTAGTATTACGTACAGCATAGGTTACTTCTGCAGAGTTTACACACTCAGAAGCGTCCTTCATGGCCTCGAAGTTCTCTTCTGCTGTCATATCAGGGCTGAAGCTGATCATAGCTGAGATACCCTGAGGGATAGTCTTTGTAGGTACTACGATGATGGTCTTGTCTTCGATGATATCCTTAGCCTGATTTGCTGCAAGGATGATGTTCTTGTTGTTTGGAAGAACAAATATTGTCTTTGCATTGACCTCGGCACAGGCATTTAAGATGTCCTCGGTTGAAGGGTTCATAGTCTGTCCGCCTTCGATGACATAGTCTACACCGACACCCTTGAAGATTTCTGTAAGTCCTTCACCTGCAGATACTGAAATGAAGCCGAAATCCTTTGCAGGACCGAGATCCTTCTTAGGCTCTTCTTTTGCTTCTGATTTCTCGTTCTCGGCGATCTTTGATGCATCCTTGATGAGAACTTCGTTATGCTCGAGACGCATGTTATCTACCTTCATCTTTGAAAGGTATCCCATGGAGAGACCCTTCTCAAAGGCATTACCCGGATGGTTGGTGTGAACATGAACCTTGATGATGTTCTCGTCAGAGAAACATACAATGGAATCACCGACACCGTTAAGCCAGTTTCTTAATTCGTCAACCTCTTCGTCACTGAACTCGTGATCACCGTTTACCATGAACTCTGTGCAGTAGCCGAACTTGATATCTGCGGTAGAGATATCTCCGCGGGACTTTCTTTCTGCTGCAGGAGCTGCTGCGGCTGACATCTCAACGTCAGGGATCTCCAAATCCACATACTCTCCCTTGAGAGAAGCAAGAGCACCCTTAACGACAGTCATGAGACCCTGTCCGCCGGAATCTACTACACCGGCTTCTTTAAGTACAGGAAGCATGTCAGGAGTCTGTGCCAGAACATCATCACCGTATGCGATGACCTTCTCGAGCATAGTGAAAGTATCCTCATCGAGTACAGATAATTCTGTGATTCGATCAGCCATTCCCTTGGCAACTGTAAGGATAGTACCCTCTTTTGGTTTCATAACAGCCTTGTATGCTGTCTCTATAGCGCGGTTGAAAGCTCTTGCAAGGATCACATCATCGATAACCTCAGCATCGGCATTCTCGCGAATCTCCTTTGTGAAACCACGAATGAGCTGGCTCAAGATAACACCGGAGTTTCCTCTTGCTCCACGGAGTGAACCGCTCGCCATAGCCTTTGCCACATTGTCAATGGTAGGCTCGGAAATCGCAGCTACTTCTCTTGCAGCTGACATGATAGTCATGGTCATATTTGTTCCTGTATCACCATCAGGTACAGGGAATACATTGAGCTCGTTGATGTACTCTTTCTTAGCGTTAAGACTGTTAGCGCCTGCAAGAAAAGCGTTTTTCAACGCAATTGCATCAATTTGATTACCCACAGGTAATTCCTCCTTTATTACTGTCATTAGTCAATGACTCTCACACCTTCGACGAAGATATTAACGTCTTTAACCTTCATGCCGGTATACTCTGTAACTTTATATCTGACGTTTTCGATAAGATTGTCAGCTACGGCCTGAATGCTAACACCGTAAGCTACGATAACATGGAAATCAAGAGAAATCTCATTATTCTCGATGTTTACCATGATTCCCTTGGTGAGGCTCTCACGCTTAAGAAGCTTTACGAGCCCGCCGGACTGGTAAGAGACCTTAGCCATACCAACGATACCAAAACACTCTATAGCGGTAGTTCCTGCATAGGTAGCAATAACATCAGGATTGATCTGAATTTCACCCAGCTTGGATGCGATTGTTCCTTTCATATATTACCTCCGGAAAGATACTGTTAAATCAATATATACAACGGAAATGCGTGAAATCGCATCTACATTGTGAAAGCAAGCTTGATTATAGCATATTATACCGATGTGTGCACTCTGACTTTACTTTAAGGTTTTGCATGAAAAAAGGGTATTACGAGTGATCGTAATACCCTATCATGCATCAATTAGACGATCCAGAATTAAGCGTTTGCCTCAACAGTCTTAGATGTACCGATTGCACGCTGAACCTTGCCAGATCTTAAGCAGGAAGTACATACATACATCTTCTTTGTACCGCCATTTACCATAACTCTAACTGACTTAATGTTAGCCTTCCAGATCTTGTTTGATCTTCTATGTGAATGGCTTACCTTATTTCCGAAGTGAACTGCCTTCTCACAAACTGCGCATTTTGCCATGGTTGCACCTCCCTTTTCAAAATATATCGAATCAGATACGCTCTGAATTCGCGACTCAACTATACTAGCAAAGTTAATCGGAATTTGCAAGCTTTATTTTGAGAAAAAAACATAACTTTTTGCTCTGATAAGAATAGAACATGGATGTTTATTTACAGAACCTTTTATTAAACAGCCAATAGTACGGGAATCCTTATCAATCATCCGATTTTTGTGACATTTCTATAGCTGCTGCTTCTGCCTCTTTTGAAACTCTGCTTCCGCCTGTTATCTTGTCTATGGCATCAGGGATCATATCGAGGATCTTTGTGAATGCATCCTGGTTTTTGACATTAACGAGCTTATAGTTACCATTCTGTATGATGAGAATAGCTGTGGGTGTAATCTTCGAGCTGAGTGCTCCTGCTCCGCCATCATCGCTGTTACTGTCCTTAGGCTTCATAAAGCCTCCGGCACCCATACCGCAGCTTACTTCTATAAGTGGAATAAGCGTAGCATTTCCGACCTTTACAGGTTCTCCTACCACTGTTTTTGAATTAACGAAACCCTCCATCCCCTGAAAAAGTGTTCCGAGAATTTCCGTTACATTATTTTTGTCAGCCATGGGTGCCTCCTTACAAACGATTTATGACAAACTGTCTGATTTTTTTATTTAGCATAAGCTCTATAAGAACTATCAGAAGGTGTATCACTCTGATCCTGCCCTTGAACTTCATATCACCGGCTATGACGGACCTGTCAAATACAGGTTCGATAATGAAGCTTTCTCCATATACGGGATAAAGCAGGCTAAGGTACATCATGACGCTGCCTACTGAAGAAGGATCTTCTGAGCCGTATGTGAAATGTCCGTTTAAACTTCTGAACCGATAATGTCTTAAAAGATACTTTGTGTCTTTTATAAGAAGCTTTAGTGCTTTGATATTTTCTTTATCGCTTAAAGCAGTCTTTATTTCCGCTATCTTTGTAGACACATCATCTATTTTACCAAGAATGTTTCTGAATTTCTTCTCCATTTTTTCAGAAAAGGATGAACCTGAGCTTTCATTTGGAGATGAGCTGTCGGATTCTACAAGTGAATCCTTGTCATTTTGATCTGTATCTGTTGAATCATCTGTGATATCTGAGATATTATCCTCAGAAAGATCTTTTTCCCGGTTCGGTTCAGGAGCTGTATCAGAGATTTCTGTAATTGTGATCTCTGATTTTTCTGTTGTTTCTGATTTGACCTCTTCTGAATCTGAATGATCATTTATTTTCTCTATAGTATTTTCTTGCAGATCGATCCGATTTTCTTCATGGGTTGAAATGAGATCTCCGGTAGAAGCGATATTGTTCAGGTCATCTGTATCAGTATCCTTCTCTATGGAAGAATCTGTATTTTCAACTGCAGATGTGTCAGGCTCTTCTGCTTCGTTTTCATCACTTTCTGATGAATCCATCAGTGTCAGCCAAAGAAATCTTAGATTCATTCTGAGCCCGTCCGGATCAAGGACAGCCTTGAAGCGAAGGGCCTTCAGAAACCAGCTTGCATTAAGGTCGATATAATAGTCATCATTCGCCTCTTTTTTATATCCTGTAGACCTGTATCGTACAGGTACAAAAAGAACTATGCCAAGCAGAAGTAAAATGAGCAATAAAATAACGAGGAGCACAATGCCTATGACCTTTAATATTGTCAGGACAATCATGTAAGCCTCCTCGTTTGATTACGTCTGAAAAAGCATATGTATAGACGTTTGTTTTTTGAAAATCAAGATGTAATCAGGAGATCACATCTTTTCGCTGCATCAGCATCTTTGTGACACATTCGACAGCATCCTTATAACCATAACCGATCCCCAGGATCTCGACATCTTCAGTATCCATCTTAGGATTCAAAAACATAGCCTGATTATATATCTCATAAAGATTAGGAGCCTTCGCTGCGACGATCACATACGCACCGGGCTGAAAATGTCTTTTGCGGAGATTATCAAGTATATAACTCTTTCGTTCCTCGGCGTGTCTGCCAAAGAAGAGATTCTTTGAAAAGATCATGGATAAGAACCCTTTACATTCCGCCTTCTGTGATCACACGGATGTTCTTGATCATATAATCAACAAGTGAAACTATGGTCAGTACCAGCGCGATAACTGCGATGATGTTTGTGATCATCCGTAAAGCCGGAATATCTATGATAAGTAAAATGACAGTTAACATCTGGAAGGTGGTTTTGAACTTACCCCACCAGGAAGCGGCGATAACTATGCCCTTGTCAGCTGCCACAAGTCGGAATCCAGAAATGATAAACTCTCTTGCGATGATGACGATAACGTACCATGCAGGAAGCTGATTCAGCTCTATAAGACAAATAAGAGCTGAACATACCAAAAGCTTATCAGCTAAAGGATCCATAAATTTCCCAAAATCTGTAACTAAATTCTGCTTTCTCGCAATCTGTCCATCAAGAAAATCCGTAAATGAAGCAAGACAGAATACGATCAAAGAAGCAATACGTAAATTCTGATCCTGTCCGCCGTTAAACAACAGCAGTATAACAAACAGCGGAATCAGGAGTATACGAAGTATCGTCAGTTTGTTTGGTAAATTCATTAGATGCGCTCTCCAATCAAGTCATATCCATCTGCATCGATGATACGACAATCGATCATATCACCGGAAATCTTGTTGTTATATTCTCCTGCGTCTACAAATACCATACTGTCGATGTCAGGATTATCCATATAGGAACGGGTGAGATACATGTTGTTCTCCGGGTCATAGCCTATGACCATAACTCTAAGCTCTCTTCCGATCTGCTCCTTTGCCTTTTCAAAAGCGATACCCTGCTGAAGCCTCATGATCTCGTCCTGACGCTGAAGCTTTATCTTCTCCGGAATCTGATCCGGCATTTCAGCCGCAGCTGTGTCTTCCTCCTGAGAATAAGGGAAAACGCCCAAACGTTCAAAACGCATCTCAGTAACGAAATTCTTCAGTATTTCAAAATCCTCTTCAGTCTCTCCCGGGAAACCGGTGATTAGTGTGGTACGAAGAGCGATATCAGGAATAGCCTTACGAAGTGCTGCGATGCGTTCCCTGAGCTCTGCCTGTCTGGTCTTTCTATGCATATTGCCGAGGACAGCATCCGAAGCATGCTGTATAGGGATATCAAGATAGTGTACTACCTTTTGGTTATCACGTATGGTCTCTATAAGCTCATCTGTGATCTCTTCAGGATAGCAGTAAAGTATACGTATCCACTCTATGCCCTCTATCTCGGAAAGTCTGTTGAGAAGCTCAGGAAGTGCTTTCTTCTTATAAAGATCAACACCGTAAAGTGTGGTCTCCTGAGCAACAAGGATAAGCTCCTTTGTTCCTCTGTTTGCGAGCATCGTTGCTTCTTCTATGAGATGCTCCATAGGTACAGAACGATAGTGACCTCTGAGACTTGGGATGATGCAATAGGTACAGTACTTATCACATCCTTCGGCTATCTTAAGATAGGAAGAATAGGTCTCTGAATTTTCGACACGGGACATCTGGATATCCAGCTTGTCTACGTAGTCCTTTACTCCCATGACCTCATCCACTTCGGGAAGCTCTTTTCTTATCTGATCTTTGTAGCGTTCAACCAGACAGCCGGCAACGATTATCTTCTTAAGCTTCGCCGACTGCTTGTATTCACCCATCTCTATGATGGTGTTAATGCTTTCTTCCTTGGCATCACCGATAAAAGAACAGGTATTGATGACAGCGATGTCTGCCTCTGCAGGATCATCGGTTATCTCAGAACCCGGATATTTCTCCAGAAGGTTGCTGAGCATCTTTTCACTGTCTACTCTGTTCTTATCACAGCCAAGTGATATCATATGTATCTTCATTTATGCTTCACTGTCAGAATTATAATCGTCTTCTGAAGATGCTGAAGGGCTGTTGTCGATAAGCTCTGCAGTTCCGTCATCGTCCTCATCAAACTCTTCTGTAGCGAAATCGAAGCGCTTCTCAACAGCGTTTGTTCTGAACTCATCCTCGATCTCTGAACCACGCTTGATAGTGATGGCGTTCTTTGCAAGCTCCTCTACTGCGATGGAAAGAGGCTTTCTGCTTGGGTCTACCGGGAGAACCGGAGAAGCTCCGTCTATTAACTGTCTTGCACGCTTTGCACTGGCGATAACTACAGAGTATCTGCTTTCTACAAGTTTATCTGTGTCGTCCTGAATCGCGTTGGTGTTGTTTGCTGCATCGATCAGTTCGTTATATGATTGCTGTGACATCTTCTATCCTCCTAAGATCTCTTCTAACATTTTCAATTATATCTAAATGGTTGTCAGCCTTCTCGTGCTGAGCACGAATGAGATTATGCAATTTTTCAGTGCATGTGTCAATATCATCGTTTATTAAAATGTAGTCATATGCCTCTACACCTTCAGACTCCTGAATCGCACGTTTCAGCCTCTTTTCCACCACATCCATGGATTCGGTTCCTCTTCCGATGAGTCTGTTTTTGAGCTCAGTACCCGATGGAGGGGTGATGAATACCAATACCGAATCAGGGAACTTCTGCTTGATCTTCAAAGCACCCTGGATCTCGATCTCAAGAAGAACATCCTTGCCCTCTTTGAGCTTTGAGTCTACAAATGCTTTCGGTGTACCGTAGTAGTGCTCTACGTACTGAGCATACTCGATGAGTTCATCTCTTTCTATCATATCAAGAAATTCTTCTTTTGTTTTAAAGAAATATTCTCGACCGTCCTGTTCACCTTCTCTCGGATTACGTGTTGTACATGAGATGGAAAGTGCGTAATTGTCATATTTTTTGAGCAGACTCTTCATGAGTGTGCCCTTGCCTGCACCGGAAAATCCCGATACGACTACCAAAGATCCTTTGTTCATGCTTATCCTCTTAAATATCTAAATTCTGTAGTCATGTGCTGTACAAAAGCTGGTCTGAAATGTGCTTTTACTCCAGATTCTGTATCTGCTCTCTGATCTTTTCTATCAATGTCTTGAGACCGATGGCATCATCGGAAACGATAAGATCGTTAGCCTTGCTGAGAGTCGTGTTAGCTTCTCTGTTCATTTCCTGAGCAAGGAAATCAAGCTCTCTTCCTACAGAACCGCCTGCCTCCAGCTTTCCGCGCATGTTCTTGATGTGGCTGTGGAGACGTACTCTCTCTTCATCTGTACAGATCTTGTCCGAATACATGGTGACTTCCTGAACGATACGGGATTCGTCGATACCGGCTGTTCCGAGAAGCTCTGTAACCTTTGAACGAAGCTTCTGCTCGTAAGCGGCAGTTATCTCCGGGGAACGCTCATCGATTCGAAGAACGATCTTCTCCATTTCCGAAAGCTTATTAAGGAGATCACTCTTTAAGTTAATGCCCTCAGATACTCTTGTTGCAACAAAATTGGTAAGAGCCTGTGTGAGTGCAGGATTAAGCCTGTTCCAAAGCTCGTTGTCATCTTCGGACTCTTCGGAAAGAACGAGGACATCCGGGAGGCTGGCAATGTTTGTAACTTTAACATTGTCATCTACATCGAGCTCTTTACATATCTTTCTCATGGAATCCAGATACTCTTTTGCGAGATCCAGATTAAGTCTCAGAGACTTGGAACCTTCACCGAATTCATCATAGGTGATGAAGAGATCTACCTTTCCTCTGGAAATGAACTCCTTGATGGTATTACGAATATTGGCTTCAAGTGCGTTGAACTTCTTGGGCATCTTGATGTTCAGATCAAGAAAACGTGAATTTACGGACTTGACTTCGACGGAAAGACGATAGATGTCGTTGGATACTTCACATCTGCCAAATCCGGTCATGCTTTTTAAATCCATAGCATACCTCTTTTTTGAGAGTCATCCGCCGGATGACTGTATGATTGTTTGTTTGTCGGAAACTCTCACCTCTGTCTGCGGCTTGTGTTTTCCGAACATTTGTTATAAATTATAATCTACCCTAAAAAATAAGTAAAGTTAAAGAGAAATAGCACTTACTATAGTACATATATATAAGAAATGAGAGGTGATCAACATGGCATATGATGGACTGGTTGTTTCGGCAACGGTTAAAGAATTTCGAGAGAAGCTGATCGGCGGAAAGATCTCAAAGATCACCCAGCCAGAAAAAGACGAGATTGATTTTGTTATACGTAATCAAAAGGATAATTATCGTTTAAAGATTTCTGTAAATCCTTCTCTTCCTCTTTGTATACTCTCTGAGGAAAAGAAGCTCTCTCCCATTTCTGTTCCAACATTCTGTATGGCACTCAGAAAGCACATCGGAAACGGTGCCATCCTGGATGTAAAGCAGCCGGATCAGTCTTTGAAAGGTGATGGACTGGAAAGAGTTATCATATTTGAAATAGAACATCTGGATGAAATGGGCGATCTTGGAAAGAGATACCTGTCCATCGAGCTCATGGGTAAATATTCAAATATCATATTATATAGAGAAGATTTTACTATCATAGACGCGGTCAAGAGGATTTCTCTTTCCCAGTCCTCTGTACGTGAGGTACTTCCCAACAGAGATTATTTCATTCCTGATGCTGGAGGAAAGAAGAATCCTCTGGAGCTTACAGAAGAGTCATTCGTTAGCCTTCTGAGTGATAAGCCGGAGCCTGTATTCAAGGCTCTGTTTCACAATATCACAGGACTTAGTCCTCTGACAGCTTCGGAAATATGTCATAGAAGCTCGGTGGATCCCGATCTTTCAGCCAACTGCCAGCCGGTGGAAGCATTGATAAAGCTCTATCATGGTTTTAATGATGTGATAACTTCTGTTGTGAGAGATCATGCTCCTGATCCTATCATCGTTTATAAGGATGGTGTTCCTTCGGATTTCTCGGCATTTCCTCTTACGATCTATGATAGTGACAGTCAGTATGAAGTCCGTCATTTTGATTCCATGAGTGATGTTATCTCACGTTTCTACAGTGAGAAGGACAAGAGCTCACGAATCCGACAGAGATCTACGGATCTTCGTAAGGTCATAAATACTCTTATGGAGCGTACTTCGAAGAAGCTGAACATTCAGGAAAAGCAACTTAAGGATACTGAGGATATGGATAAGTTCCGTGTCTACGGGGAGCTGCTTCATACCTACGGATATTCACTCACAGGTGGCGAGGAGGTGCTTCGATGTGAGAACTTCTATACCAATGAAGAGATAGAGATTCCTCTCAAAAAGGATCTGACTGCTTCAGAGAACGCTAAGCATTATCTTGAAAAGTACGATAAGCTGAAGCGTACCAGGGAAAATGTTACTGTTCAGCTTGTGGAGACCAGACAGGAGCTTTCGCATCTTGAGTCAATACAGACAGCCCTCGATATCGCCGAAAGCGAGGAGGATCTTCAGGATATAAGAAGGGAAATGGGTGATTTCGGTTTTATCCATAAAGCTCAGGGGAAGGATAAGGCTAAGCTTCAGAGAAAGTCGAAGCCATATCACTTTATTTCCGAGGACGGTTACGAGATATTCGTTGGTAAGAACAATTATCAGAACGAGGATGTGACTTTCAAGATCGGTGATGGAGGCGATATGTGGTTCCACGCCAAGAACGTTGCCGGTTCCCATGTTATCGTAAAGACAGGAGGACAGTCCATGGAGGAGATCCCTGACAGACTGTTCATCGAGGCTGCCGGACTCGCAGCCTACTATTCTTCTCACAGGGATGATAAAAAGGTGGATGTTGACTATACTATCCGAAAGAATCTGAAGAAGGTTCCTAATGCAGCACCTGGTTTTGTTATATATCACCAGAACTGGTCAGTCACTGTTGAACCTAAGAATATGACAGAAGTAAATGATTGATCAAAAAAAGATGCGGCCTTAGTGCTGCATCTCTTCATAAAAAAGCGTATCCGTTTTTGACGGATACGCTTTTTGAATTATATTTCGTCGTTCTCTTCTGCCCAGTTAGTGTAGACATTCTGAACATCCTCAGATGCATCAAGGAGATCGAGAGTTCTGCGAAGTCCCTTAACAGCCTCAGGATCTGTTACAGATACGTAGTTCTGAGGAACCATAACTACATCAGCCTCAGCCATAGGGATGCCCTGCTTCTCGATGTTCTCACGAACTGTCTCGAAATCGCTTGGAGCTGTGAAGATTACGTAAGAATCTTCCTCATCCTGGATATCCTCGGCACCTGCCTCGATAGCCATATCCATAAGTGTATCGAAATCCTTATCCATGTCGTCCATAGCCTCACGGTCAAGGATGATCTGTCCCTTCTCATCGAACATGAAAGAAACGGCACCCTGTGTAGCGAGTGATCCCTTACCCTTTGTGAAAGCTGAACGGATGTCTGCTGCAGCACGGTTCTTGTTATCTGTAAGTACCTTTACGATGAGAGCAACGCCGTTAGGACCGTAGCCCTCATACTGAAGCTCCTCGAAGTTATCAGCCTCCATAGAACCTGCAGCCTTCTTGATACCGTTGTTGATAGTATCGTTAGGCATGTTGTTAGCCTTAGCCTTTGCGATAACTGCAGCAAGCTTTGAGTTGTTGGAAGGGTCAGGACCGCCAGCCTTAACAGCAAGCGCAATCTCATGGCCGATCATTGTGAATATTTTACCCTTAGCGGCATCATTCTTTTCTTTCTTAGCTCGAATGTTAGAAAATTTTGAATGTCCTGACATATCATTCTCCTCAAATCATATATAAAAATCATTGTTTATAAATCAAACTCTAGTACTATAACGTAAAAGAGGCGCAGAATCAAGAGTTTCATGAAGCTGCACCTGTAAAATTAATCGACGGTTGATGATACTGTCAAGATAGCATCTGATCAATTACAAATCCGAGTGAATTGGCTGTGTCTCTCGCCAGAACTCCGTTTATGCCGTATTGTTTTGCAGCATATTGACCGGCTTTTGCATGGATGATGACCGAAAGTACGGAAGCATCATAGGATAGATCGTTGTTATTTTTTGATCCCGGTAGTTTATCTTGTTTTTTGGTATCTGCACGGAGCAACGTATATATGCCTGCGATGGCACCGCTCAGAACATCACCTGAACCACCCTTACTTAGGGCTGGGCTCTTTAGTGTATTTTTAAAGAGCTGCTCTCCTGTTCTGTCTGAGATTATGGTCTCGCTTCCCTTCATTATCGTTATCAGATGATGATTTCCGGAAAATTCCGAGGCTGCCATATCCGGTGCATCAAGTATTTCCTGAACTGTTTTTCCTGATAATCTGCTCATTTCCATCGGATGAGGGGTTACTATGACCGGGACCTTTTCTGATATTTCGGAAAGATCTTCTTTTATAGAAGGAATTCTACTGAGGATATTCAGTCCGTCAGCATCGAGGATGAGAATCGGCGATTTCTTTCGGATGGTTTCATCATCCAACCATGAATCCTTTATGGCTGTCAATGTTTCTGCAAGAATTTCTTCGCTCAGCTTTGAAGTACCGAGCCCGGGACCTGCTATTACAACATCCGCCCAGGAGATGTTTTTCAGGGCGATATCTTTTAATGAAGTCTTCTCATCGTAGCCTTCGTAAACAGCCTCCGGCAGAAGTGTCTGAAGTATAGTCCTGTTTTCCTCATGGGTCAGAAACTTTACGAGTCCCGCGCCTGTGCGATAAGCAGCCAGGGCGGAAAGATAGGCCGCTCCGCTCATACCTTTGCAGCCGGCAAGAACAAGGACCTTACCGTAGGTGCCCTTGTTGCTGTCTGGTAGTCGTGAAGGGATCGAATTAATATAAGGGGAAGCATCAGTCTGGATAGTCATGGATGTATCCTTTCATAGTCAGGAACCTTACTGAATCATGCATTTGCTGCGGTAAAAATCATTTTCTTATCTGTGTAAAGTAAATACTCTGACATTATGTCCAAAGCAGTTGACCAAAAGGATTTTCTATCCTTCCATCACTGCCATTGCTGAAACCAGATCTTTGGTATCGGTTATGGAAACAAGAATATTTTTGCCGCCTAATTCCTCGTATTTTTCCAGAGCTTTACCATGCAGAACGACGTAAGGCTTACCTTTTTCGTTTCTGAGAATCTCGATATCAGCCGGGCGTATGCCTTCAGTGAAGCCGATTCCGAAGCATTTGACCACACATTCCTTACATGCAAAATCACCGGCAAGCATCGAGTCTTTATCTGATGCCTGCCGGAGTTCTTCTTCGGTAAAAATACGTTCTGCAGTACGATTCTTTCTGGTGTTAGCTATACGCTTTATTTCTATAAGATCAGTACCTATACCGATAATCATGACGACCTCTTATTCGGCATTGAGGGACTCGCCCATACGATAGCTAAGACGCATAAGAGACTCGGAAAGGTGCACGTTCTCTATAACGATGTTCTCAGGAACCTCGAGATCCACATGAGCAAAATTCCATATGCCGACGATTCCGTCATTGATAAGCTGCTCTACTACCTTAACGGCAGCGTTCTTAGGGATACATACCGCAGCCATCTTTATGTTTGATGCCTTGATGATCTCATCAAGCTTTTCCATAGGCTGGATCTCGATCTCACCGACTTTCTTTCCGATGATGCTTGGATCCTTATCGAAAATGGCCTTTACGATAAATCCTCTCTTACGGAAGTTGGTATAATTTGCAAGAGCCTGTCCGAGATGACCTGCACCAACGATGATCATTTCATGTTCGTTGTCAATGTTAAGAATCTTTGCGATCTCGTCATGGAGATTTTTGATGTTGTAGCCATAGCCCTGCTGTCCGAAACCACCGAAGTTGTTCAGATCCTGTCTGATCTGAGAGGCGGTAAGCTTCATTCTTTTACTGAGCTCACTTGAGGAAATACGTTCGATGCCCTGATCCATAAGGTCCTCAAGATAACGGTAGTATCTTGGAAGTCTCTGAATGACTGCCTGAGAAATCTCTTTTTTTGCCATAAAATAATCCTCTATATTATCAATCTTTTTTTTATCTGAATTTGATGAGATCATGTTTCCTCTTTCATCACCTAACATATTATACAGTTTTGTTAATTATATGTCAAAAGTTATAGTAGAATTCTTAACAAAGTTTTTATAGTTATCTGTCCTCAATGGATATGACAGTTTTATGAGATTTACATCGAAAGGCGGATCGGAAATGATCCGACCCGCCGATTTTTAATCAGAAGCTGAATGCCTGACACAAAGGTGTCGGCTTAAACATCATCCTGATATCAGATTTTATAGATATATCAGATCTTCGGTGTACGCTTGAGGATCTCATGTCTCTCCGGTCCGTTAGAAACCATGGTGATAGGAGTCTCGATCTGCTTCTCGATGAAGTCGATGTAGTCCTTGCACTCCTTAGGAAGCTCATCATAGTTCTTGATACCGCGGATATCGCAGTTCCAGCCCGGAAGTGTCTCATAAACAGGCTTTGCCTTGTTGAGAAGTGGTGTTACAGGGAAATCCTTTGTTACTTCACCGTCGATCTCATAGCCTGTACAAACCTTAAGCTCCTTGAGATAACCGAGTACATCGAGAACTGTAAGAACAGCCTGTGTAGCACCCTGAAGCTGACAGCCGTACTTTGAAGCAACAGCATCATACCAGCCTACTCTTCTCGGACGACCGGTTGTTGCACCGTACTCACCCTTATCTCCGCCTCTTCTTCTGAGTTCCTCGGCCTCATCACCGAAAAGCTCTGAAACGAAGTCTCCGGCACCGACAGCAGAAGAATATGCCTTTGTTACAGCGATGATATCCTTAATCTCATATGGAGGGATACCAGCGCCCACAGCACCGTAAGCTGCAAGTGTTGAGCTTGATGTAACCATAGGGTAAATACCATGGTCAGGATCCTTCATGGTTCCGAGCTGACCCTCAAGAAGAACTGTCTTTCCAGCCTTGAGAGCTTCTCTAAGGAACTTTGAAGTATCTGTTACGTATGGTGCGATGAGGTCTCTCTGCTTATGAAGCTCAGCAAGAAGTTCATCATAATTGATCTCGGCTGCATGATAAAGCTCGCGAAGTGTAGCGTTTTTGATCTCAACTACCTTATGAAGTCTGTCACACAGAACTTCCTCGTCAAAGAGCTCACATACCTGAAGACCGATCTTTGCGAATTTATCTGAGAAGAATGGAGCGATACCTGACTTTGTAGAACCGTAGCTCTTTCCTGCAAGTCTCGCCTCCTCAAGAGTATCGAAAAGTACATGATACGGCATCATGACCTGTGCACGATTGGAAACAAGTATCTTAGGCTTAGGAACACCTGCGTCAACTAAAGACTTAAGCTCAGCACAGAACTTTTCGATATCCAGTGCTACACCGTTGCCAAGTACAGAAGTTGTGTGATCGTAAAATACACCACTTGGAAGAAGGTGAAGTGAAAAACGTCCGTAGTTGTTGATGATGGTGTGACCTGCATTTGCTCCGCCCTGAAAACGAACTACGATGTCTGAAGACTCGGCAAGCATATCAGTTATCTTGCCCTTTCCTTCGTCTCCCCAGTTTGCGCCTACGATTGCTCGAACCATATAAATCCTCCTAAAGAGATAGTATCCTATAGGATACTACTGATGCCCCTCACCTTTTTGACACATATGAGCTTATAAGCTGCCGTGAGAGATTCGTGACCGAAGCATCAAAAAATTATTTTTTTGTGAGATTCGTGAACCAGATAAATACATATATTACCGATGGTACCACGATCAGGCAAAACATAACGGCCAGAATGTACTCCTTTTTTGCACCTGTAAATGCAAAAAACAGTAGAAGGACAAGCAGTATGGCTATAACGATTAATGCTATGATCGCAAGAATACGTTTTAAAGTCACTTCTGCACCTCCTCGATTCTGCGCATTATATTTCACACAGACATTGAGAATTATAAAGGTTATGCGGCTTATTTTCAAGTTCAACAGATCATTTGTTTAAGACAAACCTGATTCCATTCTCGCTCTGTCGATAACATCTTCCATCATTTCCTTATCCATAGCGCCCGGAACATAGCCGAGGATGTTGCCGTCAGGATCGATCAGGAATGTGGTTGGGAAAGAATTAATATAGTACTCCATTTCTGTGTCATATCCGGTGTCCATAAGTACAGGGAAGGTGTAGCCCTGATTATCTATGAATTTCCGTATTCCTGATACACTCTTTTCCTGTCCCAGGTTGGGAAATGTTATAGTCAGGAAAACTATGTCTGAATCAGCTTTTCCGCTGTATTCTTCATACAGTTCCTGGATATAAGGCAGTTCATATTTACACGGTGGACACCATGTGCCCCAGAAGTTCAGGAAGACGATCTTACCTTTATAGTCAGAAAGAGAGTGAATGTTACCGTACTGGTCTTCAAGCGTGAAATCATATGCTGGATATACGTCTTCATTTGAAGTATTATCAGAAGATTCTGTTTCTTCTGTGGACTCTTCTATACTCTGATCGACTGATTCGTTCCCGGCTCCTTCGTTTTTTTTGACAGAATCCTTCCCGGTTCCTTCGGACGATGCATTACTTTCTTCCGATGCGTTTGTATTTGAAGAAGCTTCTGATTCCTTGTCTGATTCTTCTGATTTGGAAATTCTGTCTTTGACGTTATTTTCATCGGTATCCTGTTTTGAATCAACACTGACAGTATCCATGGAAATTGAAGACATGTAGGAGGATAAACTGTTCATTTGTCCCGTGATCATCAAACAACCGATCATGATAAGCAGTGCCCCGCCTATCTTCACAGAATGACGGACTATGGATCTGTGTCTGCTGAAAAATTCAAGAAGTGTGGTTGTGAAGATTCCAACCAGAAGAAATGGGATAACATAGCCTAAGGTATATACAAAAATAAGAAGTATGCCTGTAAGCATGGTATCTGCAGATGCGGTCATTATGAGGATAGATGATAAAACCGGGCCTATGCAGGGAGTCCATGCGAAGCTTAATAAAAAACCAAACAGAAATGCCGTGAAAGGAGACATTGTCAGACTGTCAGTGTTGAACGGAAGTTTCAGCTCTCTGCTCATGAACATGTTCGTTCCGAAGAACCCAAGCTGATAAAGACCGAGAAGTATGATGATGACACCGCCGATCCTTGCGAAAAGCAGACTATGACCCGAAAACATTCGTCCGATAGCATTCATTCCGAAACCGAGGATCAGAAAGGCAAAGCTTATGCCTACTGTAAAGAAAAAGGTGTTGATCATGACCTTTTTCCTGTCATAGGTGAATCTTCCGTCATCTTCTTTTTTTAATGTACCACCTGAAAGGTAGGCGATATATACAGGTATAAGAGGAAGAACACAGGGAGAGAAAAAGCTGATAACTCCTTCAAGAAAAACAGTCACTAATGATATTCCTGTATTGACCGGTATGTTCATGACTGTTTATTCCTCCCCTATTTCTTAGATGACTGAATCAATATTTATCTAAAAGTATAATAAGATATGAGATTAATTTAGTCTATAAATTGTTTGCAATGAATTGCTTTTCGTAACAATCTGATCAGGAAAAGCATTTTTCTCGATTTATCGAAGGCTCTGGTTTCCATATCCTGAGAGTATGGTGTCTATCTGATATCTCAATCATAAAAAAGAACTATCGAATTATGGTTCGATAGTTCTTTAGGAAAAGTCTTTATTTGATTAGACCTTTATTTCGGCTGTAAGACCAAGAAGAGCCTTATTTTCTTCAAGAATAGGATTTACCACTTCGTTGATGTAGTCCTCTGTCTGTTTTGGAGAGCGGCCAACATAACGCTCAGGCTGCATGCTTGCCTCGAGGTCTTCGAGTGAAAGATGGAAGCTTGGATCAGCAGCAATAAGCTCAAGGAGATTGTTGTCCTTACCCTCTTCCTTTACAGTCTTTCCTGCCTCCATGCTGAGCTGACGGATCTTCTCATGAAGCTCCTGACGGTCTCCGCCTGCCTTAACAGCATCCATCATGATGTTCTCGGTAGCCATGAATGGAAGCTCTGCCATAAGGTGCTTTCTGATTACCTTTGGATAAACAACAAGTCCATCAACAACGTTAAGGTAGAGATCAAGGATACCGTCGATGGCGAGGAATCCCTCAGGTACAGAAAGACGCTTGTTTGCGGAGTCATCAAGGGTTCTCTCGAACCACTGTGTGCTGGATACAAGCATTGGATTCATAAGATCTGACATAACATAATCCGCAAGAGATGCGATACGCTCTGAACGCATAGGATTACGCTTGTAAGCCATGGCACTGGAACCGATCTGATGCTTCTCGAAAGGCTCTTCGATCTCCTTCATGTGCTGCAGCATACGGATGTCGTTTGTGAACTTGTGGGCTGACTGTGCGATTCCTGCGAGAATGCTTAATACGCGGAAATCCACCTTACGGCTGTAGGTCTGTCCTGATACAGGATAGCAGGACTTGAAGCCCATCTTCTCTGCTATCTTCTGATCAAGCTCACGGCACTTTGCGTGGTCTCCGTCAAAGAGCTCAAGGAAGGAAGCCTGGGTTCCTGTGGTTCCCTTGGAACCTAATAATTTAAGAGAATCGAGAACATAATCGAGATCCTGGAGATCCATAACGAGATCGTTGATCCAGAGAGTAGAACGCTTGCCGACTGTTGTTGGCTGTGCCGGCTGGAAATGAGTATAAGCAAGTGTTGGAAGATCCTTATGCTTGAGAGCAAACTTGCTGAGCTCATTGATACAGTTGATGAGCTTCTTTCTCACAAGCTCGAGACCCTGACGCATGATGATGATATCTGTATTATCGCCAACATAGCATGAAGTTGCACCAAGGTGAATGATTCCCTTTGCGTTAGGACACTGTACACCATATGCATAGACATGGCTCATAACATCGTGACGAACCTCTTTCTCACGAGCCTCAGCTACTTCATAGTTGATTTCATCCTGATGTGCCTTTAACTCATCGATCTGCTCTTTGGTGATGTTGAGTCCAAGCTCATGCTCTGTTTCCGCAAGAGCTATCCAGAGCTTTCTCCATGTACGGAACTTGTTGTCCTGTGAAAAGATGTACTGCATCTCCTCTGAAGCATAACGTCCTGTCAGTGGGCTTGTGTAACGATTATGTTCTGCCATCTTGATCTCCTTTAAATAAAGCTTGTATGAACTTATTCTTTTATCTGTGATCAAATGCCCGGTCCAATCCTAAGACTAAAGCAAAAAAAGACCACAGCAACTAGAACTATATAACATTTTTTCTCTGCTGTCGAATGCTTTTACCATCCGGGTTCACAAATACTTCATTTGTCGAAACAGTTTTAACCGAATCATTTATCAAATCCGTCACTTCCCTATCTGTTATTTCATTAGTTTGTCTGTCTATAAGCCTGTACTTTCCACCATTGTCCCACCAAATGGAATGAATATGAATTTTACTCATTTCTTCAGTGAAATATTTTGTCCACTCTGATCTTCCATTACCGGATTTCTTTTCCGAACAGCCATACTCTGTAATGAGAACAGGGATACCTTCTTTCATGAACAGCTCTAAGAGATCATTTTTAAATCGCTGTATGACTTCGGTGTCCTCAGGAGAAGTTCTGTCCCATTTTACTTCTCCGGAATCATCACTTGTAAACCTATGGGGAAGGTAGCAGTGTATGGAAACGATTATATTGTCATAATCAGGATATTCCAGCCCGCTTAGTGCCTCTCTGCCTGAAGAACCGGCATAATCAGTTATGAGGAGATAACGTTCGCTGTTCTTCCCACCGGAGTCTCGAACAGTTTCAATGAAAACAGTATTAAGATAATTAATAACACTTCTGCTTTCTTCAGTACCTTCGGTCCACTCTAGAGAAGATCCTCTGAGTCTTGGTTCATTCATTCCTTCAAACAATAGTTGTATATCGTAATCCCTGAATTCCTGAGCTATCTGCTCCCAAAGTTTTTTAAGTTTCTGTGCGACTTCCTGTTGTCTTTCATAGGTGGGGATCAGCCAGTCCTCATGGTGTGTATCGATTATGACATACAAATCATGAGAAAGAGCCATATCCACTACCTCTTTAACACGATTCATCCATTCAGGGTCAATGTCTCCCTCTGAATCAAGATGTTCCCCCCAGCTTACAGGAATCCGTACCGTGCTGAACCCGCAATCCTTTACGGATACGAACCATTCGTCGGTAATTTCCGGATTATGCCAGTAGGTTTCATAATCATTAACGGTTCTTAATTTATGCTTATATTCCCGTGCAACACACTCTAAAGAATTACCTAGATTTATGCCGTTTCCCATTCTTTCGAGCATTAGATATTCATCCATCCTGTGACCAATGACTCCACATCCCGAGAAACAGATAAGAAGTATAAAAATGATGAATGAAGCCAGTAGTATGCTGATTTTTTTTCTCATTGATTCTCCCATTGATCTATTTTTACCTGCCAACTATTGGTTCTTTCAAGCTCTTTGAAATTATCTATTCTGTAAATATACTGGTTAAATCCGCTTTGAACCAATTTCATTTCATAAGCTTCGTTAGGAAAAATGGTAAGAGACTCAGGAAGATCTTCTCGTTTTCCCTTTTTTTGCTTATCCGTAAGTAAAGTAGGAAATTCAAGCCTCATATACTCAAAATTAAAGTCTTTGATAATGATGTTAAGTCCGTTACTGCTGGTAGTTAGTTCATTAACATTGATCCTTGCTGTAGCTCTGGGCTGAATCACCTTTTTAGTGTTGATTCTTTCATCCAGATTTCTCATTATATCTCCAACATAATTGCTTCTGGCACTAAGCTTTTTCGGCAATGTATGTTCTCTGTCATATACTATCTGGTTGTATTGTTCCTTGTTTTCAAAATCCATCTCCTCTACGATCACACAGTATTTCCAGCAGCTTTTTTCCCGATTGACTTCCTTAACAGCCACGGTTCTGCCCTTTACTTCAGCTTTATAGTTTCTGTCTGTTATCACAAATGTAGCCATGTCTCCCTTATTATGAGGAAAATAAACTGCTTCGTTCAATATAAATGCTAGTCCTCCTTCAGATATGTCCACCACTGTTCCTTTATAGCTTCTTCCATCAAACTTGATATCCACTGGAAGGTTTACTGTGAGTCGTTCGGACATGCGGACATTATTTCTTCCTGTCATGAAAAATACAGCCATAAGTAGATTGAAAGCATTTTGAAATATCCAGTAGATCACAATAAGTGTTCCCATGGAATGATACTGAATCAGATCAAGGCAGGACATAAACAGTCCTATTACCGAGAATACAAGAAGGACTATATGCGGTGCCGCCATGTATGTGCAGGATTTTTCTATCTTTGATCTGGATTTATTTGTAACGGAAAATTCTTTTTTTCGTATTCCTATAAGTTCTTTAAATATGGGAATGATGAGATATGGAAATAAAATTGTATCTACCGTATTGCTCCATCTTGTGTTTCGTATCTCTCCGGATATTTTTTTTAGTGTATAGGAATATACGGCATAAGAAGGCAGCCATATAAATAGCAGCTCCTTGAGCGTACAAATAACAACAGGAATCCTGAATATACTGAACAGAAGTGGTGAGATGATATAAACCATTCTTCTGGCAAAGCTCATCCAGTACAGACCGCAGGCGATGTAACTGAGTTTTAAGGAAAAGTTGAATTTTGGGTTCAACATGATACGGACACGTCTTAAGGAAAAAACACATCCTCTGGCCCATCGTTCTCTTTGTTTCATAAGTGCCGGTATGGAAATGGGCGAAAGACCCTTTGCCAGAAGTTTGTCCAGGGCATAACATCTGTAGCCGTTTCCTTCAATTAAAAGACCTGTTTCAAAATCTTCAGTTATGGTTCCTGTTGCAATGCCTCCCACCGACTCAAGAGCCTCCCTTGAAATGACTGTATTTGAACCGGCATAAATGGGAGAATTGTTTCTGTTCTTTCCGATATTGACCTGTCTGAAAAAGTAGTCCTGCTCGTTTGGTATATTTCCTGAACTGTACAGGTTATATTGAAAAAGGTCGGAATTGTAAAAGCTCTGTGGTGTCTGGATAAAACCGATCTTTTCCTTCTTGTCAATTTCTTCTTCGCTTTTCCGGATCCATTTGCCATTTTCATCTTTTTTCATTACAGGAAGAAAGAAGTAAGGAACCGTCTCCATAAGAAATTCACTGTTTGGAATCATGTCCGCATCAAAAGTGGCTATGAGCGGAGCATGAGTTTTTTGAATAGCATTGTTCAGATTACCGGCTTTTGCAAGCTTATTACCGCTTAAGCCCATATAGCCCACTTTCAGTGAATCTGCGAGAGCCTTCATCTCCGGTCTGTTATTGTCATCACATATCCATACATGAACCTTGCTTTTGTCCGGATATTTCAGCATACGACAGGCATTTGCGGTGGTAAACAGAAGATCCACATCTTCATTGTGAGTGGCAATCATTACATCAACTTCCGGGTACATATCATCATCTATTACCGGCATCTCAGGCTGAAACTCCAGATTCAGATCGATGTAGCTCATGACTGCTTCAAATATGGACAGAGCTTCCGACACCAAAAGAGCGACACCTGCAATGAAAGCGATCCATCCGTAAGTGCCGGGCATGGGTATGGTAAAGAAGGCACGCCACAGTATATAGACTATAAGCAGTATGGCACCTATTACCGATGTTAGATTTAACAGTCGTTTTTTGATATTCATATTTATTTAATCGTTCCGTTTTTTATTCTGTTGACGTAAATAATGGATGTAAAGAAGGACACTATCATGATAACCGCCAAAGCAGAATAGAGAGCATTTCCTGATTTTTTCTCGTTTTTTTCTTCGTATTCGCTGAGGAAGTCTTCGATATGGGCATCCAGCCATTTTGCATGAAGCTGCTGTACATCTATAAGACGGGTTATCTCTTCGTTGTAACGATCCCTTGCTCTGTAAATGATGAATCCGTCATCTCCTTCTCCGCTTTTTAACACATGGTTTTCGTTATATACCTCGCCCCAGCGACTGCTTTCCCGGTCGATGGCATGGCCAAGATATTCTGTGGTGCCTTTTACAAATTCTTTTACAAATCTGTCTGAGAAAACAGTTTTTCTGAGTGTGTGATATCTTTTTGCCACTTTTTGGTTAAAATCCGGATCACGGGTAAGTCTTTCGTACCATGGATGACTTGGAAAAACCATCCATGATATGCCGGCTACAGCATTTTTATAGTTATCAAGGCAGTTGTCATAGTCCCATATGGGACCTGCCGAAAATCTGTGGGACCTGTCTTTGTAATAATAGGTGGAATGCTCTCCGGCGTCATAGTTCATCAGAAATTCATTTACAACCATGTAATCAATGAAACTGTCAACATTTATCATGCCTACATAGTTTTTGAACATATCAGGATCGTCGGAATAAAGCACCTTTTCAATTTCCGAGATTTCTTTTTCTATGGCATGTACTGTAGCTTCATCGGCCAGTTCGTTTTTGGGATAACGAAGGTCAAACCAACCGTAACATAGTTGTGTGTCTGAGGCATAGGTTGAAAGCATCTTTGCGGTGGTATCATAGCGGTCTCTGTCCACTATATAGCTGAGACGGCCGGGATTTCCTTTATAAGTTGCTATATTTACCCTGCCCTTCCCTTTTTTTATGGATTCCATCAGGAGATAAAGCCCCTTATATTCATAACTTTTTCCGTTTCTGTACACAAGTTCACAGAACCTCACCTCCGGAGTAAATGGCATGACTATTCCCCCCAGATTCATGGCAAGGTAACTTCGTATATAACTTGCGTCCAGTATGCTGTTGCAGAGTATCCAGTCCTCGTCGGCTTCCATTCCGAGAAGCGGAGCTTCCAGTTCATTTCCTTTTGAGTCAAGAAGCTTTATTTTATACTGTTTCTTCTCAAAATGTCTGGAGGAATTACCTCTCATTTTTATTTTGCCCGTATTTTTGAAACCGGGGGTATCTGTTATCCTGTTTCCGCCCTTTTCATTATTCACGAGATACATATGAACAGGTATATAAGGATCTGTAACCTCCGGATCAGCGTAACCTCTTGTCTGATTATCATCTATACTTTTATAGATATTAGGTACTTCCACACCGTTTGTATCTATGACTACAAGAGGAAGGTGGGTTATGAATGTTTCCGGATCAATGATACCGCCCTCAGGAATTTCTGTGGGACCGATTTCGGGATCCGCATCCTTGTCATTTAGGTGCTGGAAATTGTATTTTTTAAGTTCTTCGTCTGCTCTCAGGGAATAAAAAAAATGAACAAACAAAGCAAGTATCAGCACAACAAATAAAAGGGCAGGCATACTTGTATTTAATTTTTTATCACCTAGTAATTTCGTCATTCTGACACACCAAATTCACACTATCAACACCTTCAATTTCCATAAGACCTGCTCTGATATCGAAACCGGGATTTTTCTTTCCGGCTTTTCTAAGGGTACTTTCACTTATTTCATATATAAGTTCCATGTCTTTATGGGTTACATTGGCTACTCTTAACGAGATCTTGTTTCTGTATGTATCAACCATAAGGTTATTGGCTTTTTCTTCCGAATCCTGATTTCCGCGGATTATGATAAGGTATTTTTCATTATTTCTTACGTTTCCAAGAAGAAGCATTATCAGGAATATAGTTGCACTTCCTATGGCTACAACTGTAAAATCCTGTATTCCGCAGCATACACCTGCCGCCACACACCAAAATATGTAGACAGTGTCCCTGGGATCCTTGATTGCTGTTCTGAAACGAACGATGGAAAGGGCGCCTACCATTCCAAGAGACAGGGCAACGTTATTGCCTATTACCGACATGATGAGTGTGGTGACAGATGTGAGCATCATTAGCGAGACATTGAACTTTGCACTGTAAACTGTGTTGGAATGTGAAAATCTGTAGGATATGAAGATGACAGCTCCTATGACCACAGAAGCCAGAAAACAGGTTGCTATCTCTTCTACAGTCATATTTCCTGCATTGGCAATAAGATACTTGTATAAGTCTTGTTTCATGGTTTATCCTCCTCTGACTAAAAGAGCTGTATCCTTCCGGCTATATACTTGCTGTAAGACCGTTCGTCAATGTAATCCATGGCAAGAAGGTCCTTGATATAACTTAAAAGAAAATGATTATATTTCACCTCCAGTACCACCAGATCACTTGTATCTGCAGGCCGGAAATAGTTTCTGTCTGTAAACAGATCCAGGTTCCCTTCCGATGTACGGATATCCGTGTCAAAGGTTATACGGATATCGTTTGTGGGTACTGCAAAGGCTCTTCTCTCATATTCTATGAGACATTTTGGTCTGTAGACTTCCTTCATCATGATGTAGTAAATTTGCTCCATGTCAGGATTTCCTGTATCAAGGAGAAAGCTGAATCTTCCGGAAGTCATATTGAGAGCCTGCTGCTTTGTTATGGTGAATGACTTTTTGTTCTGGGCATCACCGGATTTTTGTTTAAGCTCAAGTTTTATAACATCTGCACTTCCGTTGTAGATCCTTATTCGTATTTTCTTTCTGTTTTTAATGCCGTCCATTTTATCGAAGTAATCATCATTATAATAAGAATCGAAATACAAGGATCTGACATAATAAGGATCATTTCCCGAAAAAGGATCCCCGGGAAGAGCCTTAAGCAGTCTGTTGAATATTTTTTCAGCCTGATACTTGCCTATAACAAATTTTCGTTCAGTACGTGCGACGGAAAGTTCACTCATTATTATCCTGCCTTTCCTTTGTTTTAAAATCATAAGGAAAATGCTTGATGTCAAGGGAATCCGGATGTAAGCCTATGAATATATAATCGTAAGTATTTTCCGAAAGTTCCTTTTTTATCCTCGCATCATCCATATACTCAATGTTCAGACTATCAACTGTTCCCGCCATACTTGATGTGAATGCAGCTACTTCGGGAGACCATACGTTCCACATAAAAAGGAACTTCGGTCCTTCGGGGTTAAGCAGATTTTCTATATGAAACCTGGCATGAAGGGAACCAAGGTATGTTTTGTATACTTCCTTTTCGTATTCATTTTTTTCATTTATGTATCGTCTTGTAGTCAGGACCTCGGAAAAAAGCCCCTGCTCACGGACTATCCTTCCTCCGGGACTTTCAGAAACAGTACTAAAATCCGTATCAAATCCCGGAATTATAAGTTCGTAACTGTCGGCCTTTGTATGATAACGCTCGGTTTTCAGTGCATAATCACCGTAAAAAAGTTCTTCATACAGGGTTCGTAAATAATTATCTGAATTAAGATATATATGATCCGGATCCAGGTCCAGTCCATACCTATATTTTATATATTCGGCGAGATATACTGTGGCATAAAAGGCAGTATTGACTTTCCAGTGAGAATCTGAAAGATAAAACATATCTGCGGAACTTCTTCCGCTGTCTTTCAGCCACTTTCTGTAATCTATATAGTCAACACTGTATCTTCTCAGATACTGCAAAAGATCATCTGCATATTCGTTCATATCCGGATAAGGCAGTCCTTCGTAACCCCTGCTTCTTTGTTTATCATATTTGGACGGAAACATTAGTACTACGACTTTGGTTCCGACTTCTCCGGTTTCTTCATTTCTGAAGATATCCTGTAGGGCACGTATCTTTTGAGCTGCGTCCTTCATACTGATATCTGTATTATTCCAAAAATTGGCATGATACAAATACCCGTCTTTGTCTCTTACAACACTGAAATTGTTTATTTCATTCTTTCCCAGCAGCCGATAAAGGAAAGAATGAAATCCGGTCAACATATCATCCTTATATAAGACTTCATAGAAGGTGGTACTGTTTATATTTTGCAAAGGAATGTTATTTAATGTAAAACATATTCCTGCAATAAAAGCCATCAACGTCACTATGATAAGGATTCTGGAAGGCGATTTTTTGTTATTTTTCATATCAAAGATTCAGAAAAAATCTTGGCTTGTAATAGCCTCTTGTCAGTGCCACAAGGGAGAAAAAATACAGTGCTATAATAAGAAGATAGTTTAGACTAATCATTCTGTTTCGTTCTTTCTCACTGACGGCATGTTCCATAAAACTTTTAAATGGGGTTGATGAAAGTAAAATACATACTAAAGAAGAGGCCATGGTTAGTTTATATTCACTTATAAACATGACAAACCTTGAGGAATAAAAAGAATTACCTCCCAACCCGAACATATATGACAGGAATACCCGCATTTGGTCTGCACTGTCAAATCTTAGCAGCAGCATAAAGAATACAGAAAATGAAAGCACGTAAATGTGCCTTTGCAGCATTTTATCCGACTGATCTTTTATTTGCATAATCATCTCAAGAACCAGAGCAGTGATAATGATCACTGCCCACCAGAGATAGTTCCAGCCGCTTCCGAACCATAGACCTGTCAGGAGCCAGATCAGTGCAATTTTTGAAACCTGCTGGTCCTCATTCGGTATATCTTTCGCAGAGGATTTCTTAAAAGCATATTTTTCAAACCATAGTCTGAGACTTATATTGAATTTTGCGCAGAATGATGTAATGGATGTCGCAAGCAAAGGATGATCGTAGTTTTCTTTACATTCAAATCCTAAAAGTCCGCATAATCCTATGGACATATCGGAAAATCCTGTGAATTCATAGTAAAACTGAAGAGTACAGGTGGCAGCCCCCAGCCAGCTTACAAGCACAGGAACAGGTATTGAAGTATTGCCGTAGGTTGTAACCATAAAGATATTGTCGGAAACATGAGAAAGATTACGTGCTATGAGTACAACCTTGATGAGACCTATGGCGAATCTTTCAAAACTCTTATAAAAAATATCTCTGTCTATCTTTCTTGATTTGAATTCTTCACAGAACTCGGTGTAGCTTACAAGGGGACCTGTAAGAAGCTGCGGGAAGAATGTTATGTATACCGCAAGATCAATGGGATTTTTACAGGCAACTGTATCTTTTCTGTACACATCCACATGATACGATATGGCTCTAAGAGTATAAAAGGATATGCCTAACGGAACGGTTAAGGTGAATGGCATGATAAGTTTATTATCGAAAATATTGTTATAGAGTTCGATAATAAAATCCAGATATTTAAAAGGAACTAGTACTGCTAAGTGAAATATGATTATGAAATACAGGAACAGCCTTGAATAACGAACTTTAGGCCTGTTAATGATGAGTCCCAAGAGGATACCGGATAAATAGTCAAAGAAGATAAGCCCCAAAAGGAGAATTAAATGCGGAGTATTTCCTCCCATGGAGTAAAATATGATATTAAGAATAAGTAAAGTCGCTTTTTGTGCAGCACTATGGGAACGTAAGATATGATATAAAAAAAGTGCTGTGGGCAAAAAGAATATTACAAATAATATATTCGAAAAGAACATGTCTATGCCTCTAATCTATAGAAAGTAATAAACTGATATAACAAGTCCTGTTTCTTCTATAAGATAAACAAGTTTTCGTCCGTAAAAATTCTTTATAAATAATTATAACACCACTATCGACTAAAACTATATAAACATTACAAATGATACTTAAAATGAATACTGGTTCATATCTGATTTATACAAAAATAAGCAGTCACAGAGTGACTGCTTTTGTGATTCTGTTATCGAAGAACATCCTGCATGGAATATAGTCCTGCTTCCTTACTGTTAAGGAACTTTGCGGCATTGAGTGCTCCGTTTGCGAAAATGTTTCTGGAGTAAGCTGTATGATTAAATGTGATGACTTCGTCTTCACCGGCAAAGATTATGTCATGAACTCCTGCGATGGTTCCGCCTCTAACAGCACTGATACCGATTTCTTCATGAGGTCGCGGCTGGCGACGGTCAGAACGATCGTAAACATAATCAAGCTTGTTGTCGAGAGCTTCGTTTACGGCATCTGCCAGTGCTAAAGCTGTACCTGAAGGAGCATCAGCCTTTCTTCTGTGGTGCTGCTCTACGATATCTATATCGAAGCCTCTCTCGTAAAGCTTCTGCGCGGCTGTCTTTACAAGTTCTAAAAGAAGGTTTACACCGATGGACATATTTGCACTTCTGAGAATTGGAGCCTTCTTTGAAATTTCCTTCACTCTTTCAAGCTGAGCATCATTTAGACCTGTTGTGCACTGAACACATGCCTTGCCGGTCTTCTCCACATAATCCAAAAGCTTGTCTATGGCAAGGGCAACCGAGAAATCTATGATCACATCAAACTCTTCTGTCACCTTATCGAAACTGTCATATACTGGGAATCCAATAGAAGGATCATCAAGGTGATCTTCCCTGTCTATTCCTGCCACTATTTCAATGTCATCCATAGACTTTGCGCAATTTGCGACGTTCTTACACATAACACCCATGGCACCGAATAATAATACCTTTGTCATATATTCATTCCTTTCCTTTACAAAAACAGCAGTGATCCTGTTGACCACTGCTGAAATTAACGTTTGATCTGAATCAAAGAACTCCGAACTTTGTCATTTCATCCTTAAGAAGTGCCTTTGTCTTGTCAGAAGCCTCTGTGAGAGGAAGTCGAAGAGATCCTACATTCTTACCCTGAAGGTTAAGAGCTGCCTTTACAGGAATAGGATTTACTTCTGCGAAAAGAGCCTTGATAAGCGGAAATGCCTTGAGCTGTGCATCAAGAGAACCCTTGATATCTCCGTTGAACCATTTCTCACAGATATCGTGAGTCTGTTTTGGAGCGATGTTTGAGAGTACTGAAATAACTCCGGATCCGCCGAGTGCAAGAAGTGGAACCACCTCGTCATCGTCACCTGAATAAAGTGCGAAATCCTCATCAACGAGAGTCATGAGCTTGGTGCTCATTTCGATATTTCCTGTTGCGTCCTTTACACCTGCAATGTTCTTTACGTTCTTGTAAAGATATGCCATGGTCTCAGGCTGTATGGTAACACCTGTTCTGGACGGGATATTGTAAAGAATACAAGGAATGCTGATAGCCTCTGCGATAGTTGTGAAATGCTTGATCAGACCTTCCTGAGTAGCCTTGTTGTAGTATGGAGTAACGAGAAGGACTCCGTCAGCTCCTGCTTCCTCAGCCTGCTTTGAAAGCTCAACAGCAGTTGCTGTACAATTACTTCCTGTTCCGGCGATGACAGGTATGCGGTGAGCTACCTTATCAATGATGAAACGAACAACATCCATGTGCTCTTTCTCTGACATGGTTGATGCTTCACCTGTTGTACCGCAAGCAATGATGGCGTCTGTGCCCCCTGCGATCTGTTCCTCTATGAGTTCTGTAAGTTTCTCGTAATTTACAGATCCATCCTCATTAAATGGAGTAATGAGAGCTACTCCTGCCCCTTTAAATATGGCCATAACAACCTCCGTTATTTATGGTTTTAGCATTAAACTTCACCTATTATACAATATGATTTAAAAACAGGCGACAGAAAATCTGCCGCCTGTTATACATTTTACTTATTATGACATAACCTGAGGTATTTTTAATCGGTTTTAGTATTGATCCGAAATTAAAACGGCCCGGACAGCTTATGCCATGAAGAAAGACATTATCCGTTCTTTCTTGCGATGCCTGCTCTCTTTCTGAGAGTCGGATCGAGGATCTTCTTACGGATACGAAGGTTCTCAGGAGTTACCTCGAGAAGCTCGTCAGTATCGATGAAGTCGATGCACTGCTCGAGAGACATTATCTTCTTAGGTGTGAGCTTAAGCGCTTCGTCTGATGATGAAGTACGTGTGTTTGTAAGGTGCTTTGTCTTACATACGTTAAGCTCGATGTCCTCGGATTTAGGTGACTGACCGATGACCATACCTGAGTAAACCTTCTCACCAGGTCCGATGAAAAGAGTACCTCTTGCCTGTGCCTGGAAAAGACCGTATGTAACAGCCTCACCGTTCTCGAAGGCAATGAGTGAACCTTGGTGACGATATGAAAGCTCACCTCTGAACTCGCCGTAGCCGTCGAACTCGGTATTGAGGATACCGTTACCCTTTGTATCTGTCATGAACTCGCCTCTGTATCCGATGAGACCTCTTGAAGGAATATCGAACTCGAGACGTGTGTATCCTGTAGCCAGAGGGCTCATTCCGTTGAGAACACCCTTACGCTGTGTGAGTTTCTGAATAACTGTACCTGTGCACTCATCAGGAACATCGATGTAAGCGATCTCCATAGGCTCCATCTTCTTGCCCTGCTCGTTTGTCTTGAAGATAACCTCGGCCTTTGATACAGCGAACTCGAATCCTTCACGACGCATAGTCTCGATAAGAACTGAAAGGTGAAGCTCACCACGTCCTGAAACCTTGAGTGTATCTGCTGAATCAGTCTCCTCTACACGGAGAGAAACGTCTGTCTGAAGTTCTCTCATAAGACGGTCACGGATATGTCTTGATGTAACGAACTTACCTTCCTGACCTGCAAGAGGAGAATCGTTTACGATGAAGTCCATAGAGATGGTAGGCTCAGTAATCTTCTGGAATGGAATAGCCTCTGCATCACCTGTGATAACAGTATCACCGACATGGAGATCCTCGATACCTGAGATAGCAACGATCTCACCGCACTGTGCCTCCTGAACGTCTACTCTTCTGAGTCCGTCGAAGGTATAAAGCTTAGTGATTCTTACCTTACTCTTCTTTGATGCATCGTGGTGGTTTACTACGAATGCCTCCTGATTGAGCTTGAGAGAACCGTTCTCGATCTTACCGATACCGATACGTCCTACGAACTCGTTGTAGTCGATTGTTGAAATGAGCATCTGAGTGTCAGCTTCAACATCTCCTTCAGGAGCCGGAATATAGTCAATGATAGCCTGGAAAAGAGGCTCCATATCCTTTGCCTCATCCGAAAGCTTTGCCTTTGCGAAGCCTTCCTTTGATGATGCGTAAAGGAATGGGCAGTCAAGCTGCTCGTCGGAAGCATTGAGATCCATCATAAGCTCGAGAACCTCATCCTCAACCTCTGTAGGACGAGCCTGTGGCTTATCGATCTTGTTGATTACGCACATAACCGGAAGTCTGAGATCGAGAGCCTTTTGAAGTACGAATCTTGTCTGAGGCATAGGACCTTCGAAAGCGTCAACAAGGAGGATGGCACCGTCAACCATCTTCAGGATACGCTCTACCTCTCCGCCGAAGTCTGCGTGACCCGGAGTATCGATGATGTTGATCTTTGTGTCCTTGTAAGTAACAGCTGTGTTCTTTGAAAGGATGGTGATACCTCTCTCTCGCTCCAGAGGATTGGAATCCATTACACGGATGCCTACGTCCTGGTTGTCACGGAATACACCTGACTGCTTTAAAAGCTCATCGACAAGTGTGGTTTTACCATGGTCAACGTGAGCGATGATTGCGACGTTACGAATATTTTCTCTCTTCTGCTTCATTTTTGTACCTCGTATATTGAATAAAACCCAGTCGCATAAAATATGCGAACTGAAAAGTTGAGTTTCAGAGCGCATAAGTTTTAGCGACTGGGCTTAATATGCGCCTTGAGTACATACACTCAAAAAAATCCTACGCATTATACCACCGGTGTTTCTCGATTGCAAGAGAAATACTGCCACCGGACATTTCCTGTATTTGATTTTGAAATGATGAAAGCTTATCCTGAGGAACTAACCAGGTCATATTTACGTTGTTTCCGTACTCTGCCTCAGCTTCGGTTATGCCTTCCGTTTCAGTAAAATATTTTATTTTTCCAACCAGTGTATAAGGGATCTCGGCACTTGCCCTGAAGCCTTCCACAGCCTCCATTACTACTGCATTGTCGATTGCAGCCTTGCTGGCGTTTGTGTAGCTTCTCACCAGTCCACCGGTTCCGAGAAGTGTTCCTCCGAAGTAACGTGTGACCACTATAAGTGCATCGTGTATCTCCTGACCCTTAAGAACATTTAGTATGGGCATACCTGCTGTCTGGGAGGGTTCACCGTCATCAGACTGCTTGATGGTTTCATAGTTGTCTCCCAGAACATATGCGTAACAGTGATGGCGGGCATCATAATATTTCTTTCTTATAGCTGCTATATGCTCCTGAGCCTCCTCCTCTGATTTTATAGGAAAGATCTCTCCTATAAAACGGGATTTCTTTTCTTCATATTCGCCTGTTGCGTAATCTTTTATATATCTCATGCTTTATCCAATTACACCCATCTCGATCTGAGATGGGTGCTTAAGTGTTTTTTATTTTATGCCAATGTCTCTGCCTCTGATTCTGTGAGGCAGTTTCTGTATCGAAAGCCTTTACCCGATTATGACTACCGGAGCTTCTACACCACTAGGACCGAATTCATAGGTCTCCGGCTGAGACGGGACAGGGTTGTCCTGGATAATCGGCTGGATGTTCTGAGGAATAAGCGTTGCCTGATAATCAGCATAACTGTATCTGCTGTCATCCGTTCCGTGGTCTTCTCCATCAGGTATCTTGATTCCACCCCAGCTGTAGTGAACTTCACAGGTATCCTTAGGTTCTGTTCCTTCAGCAAAGTATTCTGTTATAACAGAACTTCCACGGTAATCATGATAGCATCCTGAAGAAGGAAGCTTACCTGACTTTCTGCATACCTGAGCGGTCACTATGCCGGCTGGTTCATCGAAGCCTATATCAGGGAGTCCCTCATGAACTCTCTGCATTATCTTTCGCCATATGTCTTTATGGAAGCCTGATCCTCCGTTGTACTCTCCGCTTGCATTGTCGATGAGGGGCTGGTTTTCATCGCAGCCGCCCCATACTCCGGCAGTATAGTATGGAGAAAATCCAACGAACCAGATATCAACATCCTTTGTGGTGGTTCCTGACTTTCCGGCAAGGCTCATACCGTCAAAATGAGCTCTGGTTGATGTTGAATTTACGTTTATCGTGGCGGCATATGCTCTGTTCGGAAGCATTGACTGACTCATGGCGTCTGTAAGAAGGAATGCTGTTGTTTCCTTCATGGCCTGTCTCGGCTCGTCAAGAGTTGTGTCGATAAGCACATTTCCGTCCTGATCCAGTATCTTCGTGAAGAACTTTGCCTTATTGAAGGAACCGCTGTTTGCGATAGTTGCAAATGCCTGAGTAAGTTCAAGGTTGGTCACACCGTTAGTAAGTCCTCCGAGGGCAAGCGCCGGGTTCTCGTCGTCATCCACGAGAGTGGTGATACCGAGGTTCTCTGCATAGAGGCGTCCCTTGTGAGGATCCAGCTGCTCCATGAGACATCTTACAGCGATGATATTAAGTGAATAAATGATACCGTCTCTTATGGTCTGATATCCGAGATAGCCCTTGCTGTACCAGTTTTTGAAGGTCTTCTCACCCAAGGTATAGCTTCCGTCATAGTAGCTTGAAGCAAGTGTGGCTCCGTAAAGATCTATGGCAGGTGCGAAGCTTGAGATGACCTTGAAGGTAGATCCCGGCTGTCTCGGTGTGTTTGTGGCACGGTTAAGTGAACGTGAGAACAGCTTTTCTCCTCTTCCTCCGCTGATGGCCTTTACCTGACCTGTATGCTGGTCCATGAGCACGAAGGAAACCTGTGGCTCAAGTGTAGTGAAAAACTTTTCTCCAAGTATCACATCGGTATCTGTAAGAAGCTCCGCCTTATACTCGTTTATATAGGTCTGGGCAGCTTCCTCAGACTTGTAAAGTCCGTTAAAAGAGATACCTCTTACTTCCTTTATATAGCGGCTCAGATCTCTCTCCGAGTAGTTGACAATTGTACCGTCTTCATGACGTACTGTGAATCTCCAGGTTATGGAGTATTTCGCCGTATCATAATTTTCAGGATTGTTGACCTCTTCATCAACTATGGTCTGCAGTGCAGGATCCTGAGTCGAATAGATGGTTAGTCCTCCGGAATAAAGCATTTCCGTGGCTTTTTCCTTTGTGTACTCAAAACGGGTCTGAAGCTCCTCCACTACCTGTTCGGTGAGCTCATCCACGAAGTAAGAATACGGCTCATCGATCTCTGCTGATTTCTGAATGTCTACATTCTTGATTCTGGAGTAAACATCATCCGCCATAGCCATATCATACTGCTCTTTTGAGATGTAGCCCTGCTTAAGCATGTTGGAAAGAACCTGAGCACGTCTGTCAGCATTCTTTTCAGGATGGGTGATGGGGTTAAGGGCAGAAGGATTCTTCGTGATGGCTGCGATTACAGCGCATTCTGAAAGAGTAAGTGTATTTACTTCTTTATTAAAGTATCTTCTTGCCGCAACCTTTACGCCCAGAGTGTTGGCTCCGAGGTTAATGGTGTTCAGGTATGCAGTTATGATATTCTGTTTTAATTCTTCCTTGGGGATATCCGGCTGGCTTTCCAGCTGCAGTGCGAGATACTGCTCCTGAAACTTACGGACATACTTCTGGAAGGTTCCTTCGTTTAAACCGCCGCCGAAGACATTGTTCTTTATAAGCTGCTGGGTGATGGTAGATCCGCCTCCGTCAGAGCTGTTGCTGGAAACTACGCCTCGCACCGCACGGAGTATGGATTTAATGTCTATTCCGTTATGTTCCCAGAATCGCTCATCCTCTATGGCTACAAATGCGTTGATGAGGTCCTTAGGAACCTGCTCATAGCTTACCCTCTCTCTGTTGGAACCGGCCTGTACGAGAGTGGCTGTTACATGGCCCTCCGTATCCAGAACCTTTGAAGCATAGGCTGTAGGCCCTATATGAATGGACTTGATGTTCGGCGCGGAATCTATGATGCCCTGAAACATACCGAATCCAAGCGCAGCTGCAAGTATGCCGCCGGACAGAGCTCCTATGATCATGGCCATCTGGAAAAAGTATGTTATACGTCTTCCTACTTTTCCTTTGGTGTCATCCAGAGCATCAAGGGTTTTATCTATATTGTATCTTGTATATTTTGTCATTACTTCCTGCCTAAAATGGTTATTACAGTCTTATCGTTGATTATACAGTTCCCGCAAATTGTATGCAATGCCATCAGGCTTACAAATTCATGTCAGTTGCTCCTTAAACAAAAGAAGAACCGGCATTTCTGCCGGCTCCCAGTAGATTAAGAAGGATACATCATTAAATTTAGTCTAAAAGAGACTTGATATAAGCTCCGATCTTCTCATCCTTGCAGTTTGCGAAGAAAAGCTCCTTGAAATGCTCACCCTTGAAAGCACCCTTTACGAGCTCAGGATCGAGCTCCTTGAGAACCTCTACCAGATCCTGTCTCAGAGTGTGTTTACGAACCTCATCGAGGATCTTCTTGTTTCTCTGCTCAGGCTCACGTCTCTCTGGTGGGTATCCGCCTCCGAATGGCTGTGAAAAGAGCTTCTCGAAGATGTATACGAGATTGAGGTCTCCGCCCCAGCCGAACTTCAGTGCGAAAGGAAGTGCTACAGCATTACCATCGTTGATCTGTGCAAATGTGAAAGCATCAAGTGCATCCTCAACATGTCCGCAGATGACGCCAGGGAATGAGTTGAGTGCAAGCATGGCTCCCTCTCCTGTTCCGCATCCTGTTACTACGAAATCTGCAGCGCCGCTGTTCAAAAGAACGGCTGCCAGTATTCCGTTCTGAACATATGTGAGCTGTGCCTCGTCCTCGGCAGCATACATGCCATAGTTATCTACAGTGTAGCCCTTCTCATCTGCAACCTTCTTGAGAGAACCGTAGATCATGGCGTTCTTTGCTGCCTGAGAGTTCTCATTGATTAAAGCAATTCTCATGATTTTTTATATCTCCTTGTTTACTTGGTTAACCGATTTACTAATGTTTATTTTAACTGATTTTGTCGGCAAAAACAAGTGGATTGTTGGTGAAAAGATAAAATTGTATGACAAATGCCATCGCAAAAAAAGACCTGTAAGTTGATTTTACAGGTCTTTGTATAAGTGATCTTTAAAGACGGTATAATTCACTGTTCGAACTTTCCGTCGTATTTATCTACTTTTCCTTCTTCTGCATCCTTGAAGATCTGATCCATGGTATGCCAGCCGAGGACAGCGCACTTTACTCTTGCAGGCATATGATGGATATCCTCAAGGATCCCGGCCTCCTCAAGTTCTTCCTTTTCCTCCGGAGTGATGGTGTCCTTTATCATCCTTAAAAAGATATCTGAAAGACGCAATGCCTCTTCCTTTGATTTTCCTATGATAAGGTCGCACATCATATCGGCACTGGCCTGTGAAATGGCACAGCCGTCACCGAAGAAGGAAGCCTCTTCGATGGTGTTCTCGTCATTGACCTTTATATAGAGAACCACATCATCACCGCAGCTTGGGTTCACCCCCTCAAGAGAGAAGGTTGCATCCTCCATCTTGTATTTGTGTGTAGGATGAATGTTGTGGTCTGTTAATATTTCATTGTAAAAAGTGTTTGCCATTATTACCTCCAAATGGGATATCAATCCTGATATCCCATTTCACCTCTTATTTTCTTTAAGGCATCCAGAAACTTATAGACATCCTCTTCTGTGTTGTATAGACCTATGCTGGCTCTTACCGTACTCGGTGTATGGCAGAATTTCATAAGTGGCTGTGCGCAGTGATGTCCTGCGCGAATGTCTACATTATGCTCATCAAAGATGGCTGCGATATCGTGCGGATGTACTCCGTCGATGGTGAAGGTCACGATGCCGTGATGATCCTCCGCAGTTTCCTTCCCGAGAATATGTATATAGGGAAGCTTCTTCATTTCTTCCATCATGAGCTTAGTGAGGTGAAGCTCACGCTCTTCTATACGGTCGAAACCTATAGAACTCACATACTTAAGTGCTGCACTCAGTCCAACCGCACCGCCGTCATTGACAGTTCCTGCTTCGAACTTGTGAGGAAGCTCATTCCATGTGGCCCCCTCTGTTGTTACATATTCTATCATTTCGCCGCCAAAAAGGAATGGCGGCATCTTTTCCAGCAGTGCTTTTTTACCGTAAAGTACGCCTATTCCCATGGGTGCATAGATTTTGTGACCAGAGAAGGATAGAAAATCCACGTCGAGATCCTGTACATCCACCTTTGTATGAGGGATGGACTGTGCACCATCCAGTGAAAATACTGCCCCGTTTTCATGAGCGATACGTGCAAATGTCTTCACATCATTCTTTACACCGAGGACATTGGATATGTGAGTCATGCTGACCAGCTTCACATGGGAATTCATATATGAACGGAACTTTTCTTCAGAGATGGTTCCGTCCTCATCAGGAATAATATATGTGAGCTTCGCTCCCTTTTCCTTACAGAGCTGCTGCCATGGTATCATGTTGCTGTGATGCTCCATGATGGTGATGACCACTTCATCGCCTTCGTTTATAAAGGCTCTTCCGTAGGTGTAGGCCACAAGATTGAGGCTTTCTGTTGCGTTTCTTGTAAAGATCACCTCTTCGGTGGAGCCTGCATTAATGAAGGAGCGTACAGTCTCTCTTGACTCTTCATAGGCTTCAGTGGCATCGAGACTAAGCTTGTAGAGACCACGCATTGGATTCGCGTTCATGGTTCTGTAGTAATTGTCTACCGCTTCCAGAACACACTTTGGTTTCTGGGTGGTGGCACCGTTATCGAGATATGTAAAGCTTCCGTCAAGGATAGGAAAGTCTTTTCTGATCCTCTCGTCCTCTGCCTGACGGATCTCCTTTGTTATTTCGGACATAAAACTTTACTCCTTTATTGATTAGTCAATATACGTCAATTTGAAATGATCTCAGACGATCTATGATCTCATTTTTCCTCCAGATATTTCGAAATGAGACTCTTTGTTTCTTCATCAGGTATCTTTGCGACCACTGAATCTATTCTCGCCTTAGCCATCATTTCATAGACCTCTTCCTTATTCATGCCGCGTGATTCCATGTAGAAAAGAAGGTCGTCATCCAGACGTCCGATGGTGGCACCATGATTTCCTTCTACGTCGTCCTCATCGCAGAGGATAACCGGGATGGTCTGGTTGATGACATTGTCATCCATAAGAAGTACATCCTCAAGCTCATTTCCGACAGCACCCTTTGCGCCTCTTCTTAGATCGATGGTGCCTCTGAAAAGCTTGAAGGCTTCGTCTCTTAAAACACCGTCAACCTTTATATCGCACAGGGTCTTCCGGCCTATATGATTTGCGATGTAGTTCATATCCAGATGTTCATCACCTCTCAGAAGATATCCGATATCGGTCTTCAGGCTGCTGCCCTTTCCGTAAAGGTCAGTACGGGATCCCTGATAAGTCTCCTTACCACTGAGTACGAGCTGTATCTCCTCGAAGGATCCGCCATCATCGGTCCTTGATGCGACATCATTGAAGAACCTGAATTTGTCGCCAAGTCTCTGTATCTGTATGAGAAGCACTCTTGCGTTCTTTCCGATTCGGACCTTGGTCTGTATAGCTGCGAATCCGCTTAATTCTTTAACGCATGAGTAATCCATGATGACAGTCACGTCGCTGTCATCGGAGGCATCAATATAAACTGCATTAACAGTATTCTCGTCTTTAACGAAATTAAAATCTATTTTTACAGGAGAGGTGACTTTCTGTCCCTTACCCGGAGATATCTTAAGTACATCCGCACCTGACTTCTGAATATAGTTATCCATGTCAATGCCCATTCCGCCGGGTATATCCTTTATTTCCTCATAAGAACATGCACCAACGGATACTTCATGGCTTCTGGTTACCATCGGATTCCCTTCAGTTATATCTGACGGAACCTTCACCGTCGCATCATTCATCCTGAGCCAGTTGTAAGTCGGTGCAGGCATGGCGTTTATCAATAATGTGTTGTTTTCCATATCTGTCTCCCTTAACCTATCGCTCCGACCATCTCAAGACGGATCAGATTGTTCATTTCAACCGCATATTCCAACGGCAGCTCTTTGGATACTGAATCAGCAAAGCCTGATACTATCAGTGCTCTTGCCTCTTCCTCGGAGATTCCTCGTGACATGAGATAGAAAACCGCATCATCGGAGATCCTTCCTATCTTTGCTTCATGTCCCACATCCGCCTGCTGTGTACGGACATCCATAGCCGGTATGGTATCGGATCTGGAGATGTCATCAAGCATCAGTGACTGGCAGGAAACAGAATTCTTTGCATTCTTTGCCTTGTTGTTAATGACTACTGATGAACGATATGTGCTTGCACCACCGTCTTTACTGATGGAACGGGTACTGATGTAAGAGCTGGTGTCGGGAGCATTGTGAACTACCTTTGCACCTGTATCGAGATTCTGTCCTTTTCCTGCAAATGTTACGCCCGTAAAATCCATGTGTGAATGTGCACCCTGAAGTATGGTCATAGGGTAAAGATATGAAACGTGAGAACCGAATGAGCCTGATACCCATTCCATGGTTCCACCCTCTTCCACTATGGCACGCTTTGTGTTCAGGTTATACATGTTCTTTGACCAGTTCTCTATAGTCGAGTAACGAAGTCTTGCATTCTTTCCTACAAAAAGCTCTACGCAGCCTGCATGAAGGTTTGCTATGTTGTACTTCGGTGCAGAGCATCCCTCGATGAAGTGAAGGTCGGCGCCTTCATCAACTATGATGAGTGTATGTTCGAACTGACCTGCCCCGGGTGCATTTAAACGGAAGTATGACTGGAGAGGGATCTCAACAGAAACTCCCTTTGGAACATAAACGAAGGAGCCGCCTGACCATACCGCACCATGAAGTGCTGCAAACTTATGGTCTGTAGGTGGTACCAGGTGCATGAAATGATCCTTTATCATATCGGCATAGGGACCGTGAAGTGCAGATTCGATATCTGTATATACTACTCCCTTGTCGGCAACCTCCTTTTGAAGGTTATGGTAGACAAGCTCTGAATCGTACTGCGCACCTACTCCCGCAAGAGACTTACGCTCTGCCTGAGGGATTCCGAGCTTCTCAAAGGTATTCTTTATGTCCTCGGGAACTTCTTCCCAGTCTGCTGTCATTTTTGTCTTCGGTTTTACATAGGTCACGATGTTACTCATATCGAGACCTTCTATACTCGGACCCCACTGAGGGATCTCCTTTTCGTTATATATCTCAAGGGATCTTAAGCGGAAATCACGCATCCACTGAGGATCCCCTTTTTTATCTGATATTTCCTCTACTATTTTTCTGGTGAGACCTTCCTGTATTTTGTAGAAGTCCTGATCCTTCTCTTCGTAGCGGAAATCATACATTGAACGGTCAATGTCATTGACCTCTGCTCTTTCCTTTTTTGCCATGTTGTATCCTCTTTCTTATTTCAGGAACTCTTCGAATCCTTCGTTGTTGATCTTATCAACCAGAGAAGCATCACCCTCTGCCTTTATATTTCCGTTTACAAGTACATGCGTGTGATCTACCTTCAGTGATTCAAGTATCCTTGTGGAGTGAGTGATGATAATTAGAGCTCCGTCCATGGACTTCTGATATTCCTCCACACCCTTTGAAACAGTGCGGACAGCGTCAACATCGAGACCTGAGTCTGTCTCGTCGAGGATGGCAAGGGATGGCTTCAGCATGAGAAGCTGAAGGATCTCAGCTTTTTTCTTCTCTCCGCCTGAGAAACCTACATTCAGGTCGCGGTCTGCATAGGAAGGATCCATATTGAGGATCTCCATGGCCTTTCGCATTTCCTTTTTAAAGTCCCAGAGACGGATATGCTGACCTGTTCTCTGCTGAAGAGCTGAACGTATAAAGTTTCCGAGAGTGATGCCCGGAACCTCCAGAGGATTCTGGAATGAAAGGAACATACCGAGCTTTGCTCTTTTGTCGGTTGAGTCATTTGTGATGTCCTGGCCGTTGAAAAGTATGTTTCCTCCTGTTATCTCGTACTGGGGATTTCCCATGAGAGCGTTTCCAAGTGTTGACTTTCCGGCACCGTTTGGTCCCATGAGTACGTGGGTCTCCCCTTTATTTACAGTAAGGCTGATTTTGTGAAGGATCTCCTTATCCTCAACATTTACAGCCAGATCTTTGACCTTAAGTAAATCTGCCATAATGTTTCTCCCAAAATATATAAATTAAAATTAAAACGTTTATTTGAAAAATGTCCTCCAGACATGATGATTATAATTCCTAGTGAATCACTATGCAATATAATCCCTACCATTTATATAGGATTTCATAAAAAAAAACAAGTCCCTTACCATTAAAAAATAATGGTAAGAGACTTGTTCAGACTCCTTCACCGGTCCACTCCGGAATGAAGCTTTCCTTTGCCACGCTTCCGTCCTGGATGAAGGCATTGGTGATACCTTTTTCCATGGCGTGATCAAGAAGTCTTTCATATTCTCTGTGAGTTACTCTTCTGTTTATTTCGGGATATTTTTCCAGTCTTTCAAATGGCGTGAACTGGTGCATGATACTAAGGTAAACATTATCACCATAGGTATCATAAACGTAGTCCACCACCGCTTTTCCGTTTTTGACCATTCCGGGCATAAGAAGGTGACGTACTATGACGCCCTTCTGCATGATGCCTTTTTCATCGAAGGAAGGCTCAGGGCACTGTCTCACCATCTCGGCGAGACTCTCCTTTGCGCGTTCAGGATAGTCACCGGCTCCCGAATATTTTGCGGCTTTTTCATTGTCCATGTACTTGAAATCATCCAGATAGATATCTGCAAGTCCATCAAGCTCTTTTATTAGTTCACGGGTCTCATAACCGGAACAGTTGATTACATAAGGGATTTTGAGCCCTTTGTCACGTCCCTTTATCATGGCTTCACGTATCAGTGGTATGTAGTGATCCGGTGTTACCAGATTTATGTTGTTGGCACCCTTTTCCTCAAGCTCCAGGAAGATCTCAGAAAGCCTGTCTATAGAGACCTTCTTTCCGTTCTCCCCGTGGCTCAGTTCATAGTTCTGACAGAACACGCATTTCAGTGTACAGCCTGAGAAAAAGACTGCACCTGAGCCTTCGGTTCCCGATATGCAGGGCTCCTCCCAGAAGTGCAGTGCTGCTCTTGCCACATATATGTCTGATGATACTCCGCAGACTCCACGCTTTCCACGGTTTCTTTCTGCTCCGCACTGTCTCGGACAGAGACGGCAGCTTTCAAGAAGGGGATGTTTTGTCTCATAGCTTATATTCATGTACATTAACTTTCTTTAGGCGGATTCAGCTTTCTGAAATTTGCATTTTTTCTGTTCTCTTCCGCGTTCTTTCTCGCCTGCTCGGATTTCGGCATGGAATCGATGCGTGCCTTCTCCTTCTGAAGCTCCTGTGCCTTACGCTTTTCATCCTCCAGGCGGATCTCATCCTCATTTAGAACACCGATCTTCAGGTCATTCTCATCCTCGTACCACTCCAGGAAGCTATGCTTCACATGCTGGCGCTTGAATCCGAGTATCTTGTTGAGGCTTATATTTTCCATCGCGCTGAAGATGTTTCTTTCCACATATGGATTTGTCTCTTTAAGCTTCGCTATAAGATGCTTTGTCTCCAGACGCTTTGAGCTGGTCTGTCCGTCGGTGTGACAGGTCGAACATGTTGCAGTGAAGTGGCAGGCACACTGGATGAAGTTCAGGCTGTTATAGTCTCTCCAGTGCTTGATCTCTGCCTCATGAATCAGGTAAAGAGGTCTGATGAGCTCCATTCCCGGGAAATTGGTGGAATGAAGCTTCGGCATCATAGCCTCATACTGTCCGGCGTAAAGCATTCCCATAAGTATAGTTTCGATGACATCATCGAAATGATGTCCGAGAGCGATCTTGTTGCAGCCGAGCTTCTGAGCTTCTTTATAAAGATAACCTCTTCTCATTCGGGCACAGACATAGCACGGTGACTTCGGGATATTGTAGACAGAGTCAAAGATATTGGTCTCAAATATGGTGAGAGGAATGCCTAAAAGCTCAGCATTTCTCTCGATTATCTTGCGGTTTGCCTCATTGTAGCCCGGATCCATGCAGAGGTACACAACCTCGAATGGAAGCTTGTTGTGACGCTTCAACTCCTGAAAAAGCTTCGCCATAAGCATGGAATCCTTGCCGCCTGAGATGCAGACCGCGATCTTATCACCCTCTTCAACGAGATTGTAATCGCAGATTGCCTTTACGAACATGCTGTAAATGTTTCTCTTGAACTTTTTCCGCAAAGACTTTTCGATGTCTTCTCTTCGCTTCTCCGAATCCAGATCCTTCTGTATCTGCCGGAGGACCCATTTTCCGTAGCCTCCCTGAAGACTGTAGGCTTCATAGCCCTGCTCGGACAGCTGGTCTGCCGCCAAAAGTGAAAGTTCTCCGTATTTACAGTAGAGCATCACTTTTTTATCCTTTGGTATAGTGTGCTTCTTATCGGCAATGTCCGAAAGCTCTACGCGCATGGCATCAGGCATCTTTCCTGTCAGAAAATCCTGTTCCTCACGGACATCTATGAGGTTATAGTCCTCTCTCTTCCAGCTTTCAAATTCATCTATTGATATTTCTCTTCCTGTTTCCATATATTCCTCGGATCTTTTATCATGACGTGAGTGTAAAAATCGGTATCAGACCGTTTTCCTCTCACATTTATGTCGCATCATAAAAAAATCGTCGTGCTGAAATAGCAACGACGATTTTGTGTCGCTTAAATTGCTCACGCCATTATATGCGATGTGTAAGTATTCGGCAAGTATATACTGAGTAAAGCCTTCCCACAGGTTATTACCGCTTCTACTATGCTTATGCCAATGCACACATCAGTGTGCCGTATGCTACATCATGAAGAAATTCAGTCTGATGCTACAATGAATTCGGAATATGCTCTTTCATTTCTTTTTTGTTTTCATACATGGCATAGTCAGCTTTTTTGAATACATCCTCAACAGTTATATCAACATCCTTTGTGTACACAGCATAGCCTATGGCTGCAGAAATACGCTCCCACGGGTCAGCTGAATCATCCAGATAGTTCTTATCCAGTTTTTCTCTGAATCCTGCTATCAGTTCATCACGTTTTATGTACTGATCTTTTTCCAGAATAACAACAAACTCATCCCCGCCTATTCTGAAAACAGGTGAATGTGAGAAGCTTGTGCATATGATGGAACAAAGCTTGCGAATGGCTATGTCTCCCTTTTCGTGTCCATAATTATCGTTGATATTTTTGAGATAATTCATGTCCACCATAAGGAGACCGAAATGAGCTTCATCCCTTTGGATGCTTTCTTCCAATCGTTTAGTTTCCTTGTCATATGCTCTTTTATTTCTCACGCCCGTGAGTGCATCAACATTCGCCAGACGATTCATATTCGCTACTTCTTCCTTTGTATATCGGAGCTCTTCCTTTGCCTCGATCATGTTCGAGAAGTATTCATTCAGATCCCTTTCCATCTGCTTCATGGCATTTTGAAGCTGTTCTATTTCATCTCCTGTTTTAATATTTAATGAGGAGAATTTGTTCATGCCTGTTTTGATGTCTCCTACGGAATAGTTGACTGCCGCATCAGTCAGAGCCTTGATGGGACGAACCAGCAAGCGATATACATAATAGACAGCAAAATTACAGAGGATAATAGTTACGATAAATAAAACAGAAAATGAAAAAATCACATATCTGGTCTGTACACGGATGACATCGATCATGGATATGTCCACCATTGCATAGGCTGCAATGTCTCTGCCGCAAAATACGGGAGCACCTGATGTCACCAGCCATCCATATTCCGGTGTATCTGTAACATATGCAGGAAAGCCTATGGATGGATCCATAAGCAGAGCATAATTCATTTCAAAAAGCGGATCCACGATTCCCGGTTCACAGGCATCCTCGTATGCACCGTCGCATACATAAACGATTTTTTTATCTTCAGGTATCAGTATGGTCAGATAAATACAGTTGACATCATTTTTATCCTGGATAATTCGTAGCTGTTTCCTTATTGAATCAAATTCAGGTTTTTCCTTGATATATGAAAAGCAGCTTAAGTACGCATCTGTGTCCTGATTCAAAAGTTCCTTATTCTCATGGTAAGTATTCCTTACTGAATCAGCCAGAACCTTTGTTTCGTTGGAATCTATCACAGATGCCATGGTGGCAGAAATCTCTTCGGAGTGATTTCTGTAATAATCATTGACCATAGCTCTGATAACCGCGATGCTGCATATAAGCGCGGCACCGCTCAATACAAAGGCGATGATCACAATCATCAATATGGTCTTTTTTCTAAGTGAAAATTTCATTTCCCTTACCTTATATTACGAGTGTTTTCCTGGTCATAAATATCATCGTCAGTTTAAAAGCAGATATAAATTTATAATATCCATATAGAAAAAACTCCTTTTTTTTGTACTAAAAAAGACGTCTGAAGAAATCCAGACGTCTTTATCCGCTAAATGAAACGATCAGTTAAAGCTGATTCCGCTCTTCTTAAAGAGATCTCCGAGAGATGTTGTAGCTGCACCTGACTCCTTGTAGTTTGCGCGGAAGTCCTCACGCTCCTCCTTCTCCTTACGCTCCTTGCGCTCTGTTTCAAGTGATTTCATGGAAAGAGAAATCTTACCATCCTTGATGGCGATGACCTGAACCTGGACAGTCTCACCCTCTTTGAGAACCTCGGAAGGGGACTTGATACGCTTGTTAGAGATCTGTGATACATGAAGAAGACCTGTCACACCATCTCCGATGTCAACGAAAGCACCGTAATCCTTGATGGAATCAACCTTACCTTCTGTAACGAGACCTACCTGAACCTTCTGAGCCTTCTCTTCCTTTGCCTTCTCCTGCTCCTCACGAAGCACGTCTCTTGCAGAAAGAACCAGCTTGTTGTTCTCAGGCTCAGCTGTAATGATGCGGACATTAAGCTTCTTTCCTACATAATCCTTTAATTCCTCATCCTTTACAAAGCCGAGAGAAAGCTTTGAAGCTGGGATAAATGCTCTGAGACCCTCAAGTGTTGCAGTAACACCGCTCTTAACAGCCTCTGAGATCTCAACCTCAATTGTGTTCTTGTTCTCGAAATCATCAAGAATCTTTTCCCATTTGCTCATGTCTACACGCTTTGTCTTTGCGTGTTCTTTGAAGGAAGCTTCAAGCTCATCCTTGAAGTCATCCATTGATGGAATCTTTTCGTTAACTTCTGACATAATCTTTGGTACCTCTTTTTTCATAATAATCCCGGGCAAGGCCCTCATGAAATCTATGATACCATAAATCAAATATTTACAACACAAAAAAGCTTAAAAAAGAGACGATTGCGAAAAGGTTTCATTTGAGTGATCACATATTTCGGGTATTTATGGAACAGATATACTATTATTTATAAAAAAGGATCTGCTCTCCCGGAGAGCAGATCCTTTACATAGAGTAGAGTGTAGTAAAATGATGATACAAAATATGTTGCAAAATTAATGAAATTATGAATTATGCTGCCACAGTCATTGACTCTATAGGGCAATTTCTGTCTGCAGCGTTCTCATAGATTCTTGCGCATATCCTGTATCGTCGGAAGGTATCAAGTGCCTTGGTCTTATTGCAGTATACCTTCCAGAAACCACAAGCCAGACAGTCCCGGCCATCACGGCGGATGAACTCTTCTACATCTTCAACAGGGAACCCCAGAAAAAGACCTATTTCATGTGGAAAGCATTCATAGTCGGATAGCCTTTTCATGAGAAAGTTCACTCTTCCGTCCAGAATGATGTCTTCGGTCGCTCCACACTCAGGGTAGCCGAAAGATCTGAGTATCTCACATGCTCCTTCATCACAGAGATCATTGATGAGCTGAGATCTTCGATACACATAGATCAGAGAATTGTTCTTTTTACTTCTGATCCTTTCGATGTATATGCCTAAAGGGTTAAGTTTTGCGCTTAGTATGGCGATCTGAAATTCAAGAACCGAAACCGGTATATCAGATATATTAAAGATGGTGCCTGTTTTCAGACCTGCCAGAGTCTGGGAACAGTTTCTCAAAAGCTTTTCACTGAGTTCGTCTGCCATGGTTTATTTCCTGACTGTATTATTTATTATTCGATATGTATAGTCCTTAGACAGCTGCAAGCTTCTTTCCAAGCTCTTCACAGGAAGCCTTCGCGGCATCATCAGGTGCTTCGTTTGCGATAACTCCTTCGCCGCCTACTACATTGGCACCTGCCTTCTGCATACGGTCTGTCCAGTTGCGCATCCATTCACCATCGCCCCATCCGTATGAACCAAAGAGACCTACAGTTTTTCCACTTACGAATTTTTCAACCTCGGCTACGAAAGGCTCCATTTCACTTTCATCGAGCTCCTCTGCGCCCATTGCAGGACATCCGAGAGCAAAGGATGTTGCCTCCTTCAGGACCTCGGCTGAAACATCAGATACTGAAACTACCTGAGCTTCCTTTCCGGCTTCAGTGATTCCCTTACCCACAGCTTCTGCCATCTCCTGTGTATTTCCTGACTGAGTCCAGTAAACTACGTAAACCTTATCCATTATTCCCTCCATTTGTTTAGCCTGACGGCCACGTTCATCCCCTTTGTTTTTCGCTGTGCGAAGGATTGACGTATATGTATTTGTATAATTTTGTTGGTTAGTATCCGCTAACCATAGTTATTATAAGTTAGAGTATACTAACTGTCAATTAAAAAGTTAGTTAGAACTAATTATACTTAATTCAAGTACGGATATTGTTAATTGGATTTATCCTATTGTTTTGACATTCAATAATTGGTAAAATGCAGAGACAGACAGCTAGGTTATTGCGTTCGCTTTTTACTTATTCTGTCATGTATATATCGGATTTATTTGACATAGGTGTCATGAACCGACGTTTTATTATGAAAGGAAAAAATATGGCTAATCCAATAGTTACTATCACAATGGATGACGGTAAGGATATAAAGATCGAGCTTTATCCTGAGATCGCTCCTATCACAGTTGAGAATTTTGTAAAGCTTGTAAAGGACGGATTTTATGATGGTCTTACTTTCCATCGTATCATCCCCGGTTTTATGATCCAGGGCGGAGATCCTGAAGGAAACGGAACAGGCGGACCGGGTTGGAACATCAAGGGTGAGTTCTCATCCAACGGTGTAAAGAATGATCTCAAGCATACACGTGGAGTTATCTCCATGGCACGTGCTATGGATCCTGATTCAGCAGGTTCTCAGTTCTTCATCATGCATGCAGATGCAAACTATCTTGATGGTCAGTACGCTGCTTTCGGTAAGGTTATCGATGGTATGGATGAGGTAGACCGCATCGCATCAACTCCTACAGGCTGGCAGGATGCACCTGTTGTTTCAGTAACTATGACTAAGGTTACAGTAACAGAGTGATATAATTTAAAAAAATCCCGGGTCGGTATTACATCGACCCGGGATTTTTTTACTTTCTGAGATCTATGCCTCTTATCACCTTTCTGAGAGGAAGTATAGATACAGGATTTACAGAAAGCTCATCTACTCCGTAGCGGAGGAAAGTCTCTGTAAGAGTGAGATCTGATCCGAGCTCACCGCAGATTCCTACCCATGCACCATGACGGTGACCGGCTTCGATAGTCATCTTGATCTCCTTGAGAACTGCAGGATGATGAGTATCAAGGAAAGGATCAAGCGCCGCATTCTGTCTGTCTATAGCGAGAGTATACTGAGTGAGATCGTTTGTTCCTATGGAAAGGAAATCACACTCCTCTGCCAGCTCATCAGCGATCATAACAGCTGCCGGAGTCTCGATCATTACACCGATGCTGTACTTTCCGACGATATATCCCTTCTCCTCAAGCTCTGCTGTACACTCCTGAATAAGCTCCTTACACTCATGAAGCTCTCTGGAAGAGATGATCATAGGGAACATGATTCCGAGGTTACCGTAAGCGGAAGCTCTAAGAAGAGCCTTGAGCTGAGTTTTGAAGAATTCTCTTCTGGTGAGACAAAGTCTGATGGCTCTGCATCCCATTGCCGGATTCTCTTCCTTGGTGAGATTCATGTAATCTACCTGCTTGTCAGCACCTATATCACAGGTTCTGATGATCACCTGCTTTGGAGCGAGGGACTCAACTGCCAGTCTGTATGCATTGAACTGCTCTTCCTCTGTAGGATAGTCCTTACTGTTGAGATAAACAAACTCTGAACGGAAAAGACCAACACCGCCTGCATCGTTCTGCTGAACGAGTCCAATATCTGAAGGTCCGCCGATATTTGCATAGACCTTTATGGTCTTTCCATCGATAGTTGTGTTTGTCTGCCCCTTGAGCTCCTGAAGAAGTGCCTTCTGCTTGGTATCCGCATCTCTCTTGTTTTTAAGAGAGGTCATGAGATCTTCTGTTGGCTCGATATAAGCGCAGGCATTGTAGCCGTCGAGGATAGCGATCTTGCCGTCCCATTTGCTGGCAACCTCACCGCACTGTACGAGAGCCGGGATACCCATGGATCTCGCAAGGATAGCTGTATGGCTGTTGAGAGATCCTGCTCTTGTGATGATACCGAGAAGCTTTGACTTGTCGAGACGTACTGTCTCTGAAGGTGTCAGATCGTTAGCTACAAGAATGGCAGGTTCTGTACCCTGCATGGATTCCGGATCGATACCGAAAAGGATATTGAGGACAGCCTGCTCTATGTCATAGATATCAGCTGAACGCTCCTTCATATACGGATCATCCATTTCTGCAAAGACTCTTGCCTGGTTGTTAAATGCAGTCTTTACAGCGTACTCTGCATTGTGCTTCTGAGTCTGGATGATTTCCTTTGTGGCGTCGATGAGATCGTCATCCTCGAGCATCATGGCATGAACAGAGAAAACCTCTGCACTGTCTTCACCTGCATCGATCACAGCTTTTTCATAGAGAGCATTCTGCTGTTCTATGGCCTTCTCTCTTGCATCTTCAAAACGGGCAAGCTCAGCATCTGTATCTTCGATAAGCTTTTCACTGATCACAACTTTAGGTGGTGTATATACTTTTATCTTACCTATGGCGATTCCGTTAAGAACACTCTTTCCTGTTGCAACTTGCATATTATCTCCTTGAAAAAAAGACACCTCCCGGAGATACCATCCGGTCATCCGAGAAGTGCCTGAAAATTATGGTTTTACGATGTTCATAAGGATGTGAAAAATGTTTCGGATTTCACATCACAATCATCTTTCTGAAAGAGAATCAGAAATTCTCCTTAAGTGACTTCTCAAGCTCAGCTGCGCATGCCTCTTCATCATCGCCCTCGATCTGAACCTTGATGGTGTCACCCTGCTTGATGCCCATACCCATAAGGGCAAGAAGCTTCTTCATGTCAACGTTCTTGTCTCCCTTGAAGATAGTAACCTTTGAATTAAATGACTTTAAAGCCTTTACAAGAACTCCTGCAGGACGTGCGTGAATTCCGTTAGGGTCATTTATTGTGTACTCAATTTCTTTCATAATGTTATCTCCTTTGTTATGGTTTTCCTATTATAGTATAGTTATGCCAACTCAATCAAGGAAAATCAGCTATTTACAGTTCAAAAAAGAATGAATACAAGATTTGGAAATATCTTTTTTGATCAATCTCCTAATTTCACTTCCTTGTAATCGTCACTGTTGGTCAAAAGAACCACAACGGTGTCAGGATGATTTGCAGCCTTTATAGCACTTCTTGAGAATTTGAGAATAGGCTGTCCTGCTGTGACCTTGTCACCTTCCTTTATCAGAGGCTCAAAGCCCTCTCCGTTCATGGCAACTGTATCCACACCTACATGGATAAGAACCTCCATATCATTCGGACCTGAAATTCCAACAGCATGCTTTGACTCAGCAACTGAAGATATCTCTCCGTCGAAAGGAGCATAGACTGTCTCGTCCTCCGGTTCGATTCCTACACCGGCTCCGAGTACTCCGGTTGCAAATGTCTCATCCGGGATCTTGTCCTGAGGAATTACATTTCCCTTTACGGGTGAAAGTACCTCGCCTACTTCACAAGTGATAACAGGCTTCTGCTCGAATGAAACTTCTTCCGCAGCATCACCCTTGACCTCTTCAGTCTTCTTTGGTGCCTTCACATCCTCATTCCAGAACAGCCATGTTCCTGCAAAAGCTACACCGCCTGATACAAGAAGAAGGATGGTATAAACGGGAATGTTGTTTATGGTGAGATATCCGGGGATACCTGTAACGCCGTATGCAGTAGCACCGATTCCTGTTACCGCACCAAAGATAGAACCTACTGCTCCACCTACCATGCCGGCAAGGAAAGGCTTATAGTAACGAAGGTTCACACCGAAGATAGCAGGCTCTGTGATACCAAGAGATGCGGAAAGAGCTGAAGGAACAGCGATAACCTTTGTCTTGTTGCTTTTTGCCTTGAGACCTACTGCAAGACATGCTCCAAACTGTGCGAAGTTTGCGGCTGAAGCGATAGGCATCCATGTGTTAAGCATCTGTGCCGGATCTGAAAGCATACCTGCTTCGATAACATTATACATATGGTGAAGACCCATAACTACTGTAACAGGATAAATGGCACCCATGACCATAGCACCTATAGGGTTCTTTACAAGTACTCTCGCACCGCTCAAAACAAGTGTCTCGAGACCTGAGAAAACAGGACCGATCATAGTGAAGGTGATAAGTGCTGTGATGAGAACAGTACAAAGCGGAGTAATGAAAAGATCAAGCATCTCAGGTACATGCTTATGGAACCATTTTTCGATGTTGCTCATAAGCAGCACTGCTATGATGACAGGAATTACATGTCCCTGATAGCCAAGCTGGTTGATCTGAAGAAGTGAATAACTATCTGTGATCTTTAAGTTTCCAAAGAGATACCAGACACCGTATCCGTCTGCTGCTGCCCAGCCGTTTGTAAGGGCTGAATGTATCATCAAAAGACCGATGACCGCACCGAGGAAAATGTTTCCGCCGAATACTCTTGCCGCTGAGATCGCAACTATTACAGGCAGATATGCAAATGCTGTGTTAGCAACCATATCCAGGAAAGAATACCAGTCTGTTCCTGCAAAATTAAGTCCCGGTATCTTACCGAGAGCCTCTACGAGACCCATCATGAGACCTGATGCAACGATAGCAGGAAGGATAGGTACAAAAACATCACCGATAGGCTTGAGAAGCTGCTTCCAGAGAGGCTGCTTTGCTGCAGCAGCAGCCTTGACATCGTCCTTTGTTGCTGCAGTCATGCCGGTGATACTGAGAAATTCATCGTAAACCTTGTTTACGGTTCCTGTTCCGATGATCAGCTGAAGCTGACCGTTTGACTCGAACATTCCCTTAACGCCTTCAACATTGTCGAGATATTCCTTGTCAACCTTACTGTTATCCTTTATGACAAGTCTGAGTCTTGTTGCACAGTGCGCTGCCTGGGCGACATTATCGCGGCCGCCTATATGGTCCACGATTTCCTGCGCACATTTTCTGTAATCTAGTGCCATTGTTTTTACCTCGCTAAAAGTGATTTATCTGATCTGCCGTCTCCCACAGCAGAAAGGTACATTGAAATTTTATACATTGATCCGGATCTTTATCCTGATGGATCCGGTATCCTCAGGCGCTTTTCTCAGATAAGCTGAAGATCTGCAAATGCTTTTGCCAGTCCATCATCTGTTACAGCAGGACAAACGATATCGGAAAGCTTTTTCAGAGTATCGGAGCCGTTTTCCATGCAGACAGATACACCTACAGTTTCTATCATTTCCAGATCGTTCATGCTGTCTCCGAAGCCGATAGTATCTTCTATGTCTATTCCGAGATGCTCTGCTATAAGCTTTACTCCCTTGCCCTTATCAAATTTTCTGTTGATCAGCTCTCCGTTGACACATCCATGTGCAGGCACATCCTGGACAACGAAATTGAAATCCTTTTCCAAAAGAGATCTGCATTCATCCAGCTGGAAAGCTTCCCTTGCCATGATGACTATTTTATAGATAGGCTGACCATCGTACTGATTCATGGGCTTAATGCCTAAGTTTTCACTCAGTGCCTTTCTCCACCGCTCTATCTCGGAATTTCCTCCTTCAGTGCTGTCCAGAAAATCCTTTAAATTGGAATCTCCGAATGAACCATCCCTTCCTTCTATAGTACAGAAAACTCCGTTTCTATGAAGTGAATCAAGAGCTGTATCGAGCTGCTCCTTACTCATAGGACAGTCGTAAAGTATCTCATCACCACAGGTCACATATCCTCCCGAGCAGCTTACCAGTCCGTCAAAACCGTACTTGAGTACAGGCTTAAGCATGTCGTAGTTTCTGCCGGTACAGAGAAAGACCTTGTGACCGTTTTTTTGAGCTTTTTTTATGGCATCAACAGCACTGTCCGGAGGAGTATTTGTTCCGGCAGGTGTCAGAGTGCCGTCGATATCTACAAAAATCAGTTTTTTACTCATGATATAAACCAGCTTTCTATATGCCGAGACCTTTTTATGTTGTTTTTTTAGAACTGACCCGGCATAACAGTCAATCTAAATATGTCATACGATTGACATATCACTAATACTAACAGACTTTGATAATAAATTCACTAATAAATTAAATTATTTTTCAAAAAAATTTCAATCAAGGCGGTATTTTATGTGCACAGTGCAGTGTTTTTAAATATTGTATGCAATAGACAATTCAATTATTGTAGTTTGTTATCAGCCAGGCGAAATCTCTTGCAGGAATACCTACCGCCACTGCAGGACGTTTTTTGTTTGTCAGAAGGTCTTTATATTCCTCCACCTCATTTATCCAGGCTGTTTCGTCATGATCGGAAAAATTAAAAAGTGCTATAAGCTTTTCTCCGCGATGGTAACGTCCTATTCCCAGTATATGATCGTTATATGTCTCCACTATCCAGCAGTCAGCCCCGGAATCAAAAACATCATGTGTTGCACGGAGCTTTTCGAGCTTACGTATAGCCTTATATATCCTTCCCTGACGACTTGTTGTGGAACGTCGTTTTCCGGCCTCGTCCCACTTAAATGATCCTCTATGAAGATATCTGGAATCATCCCATTTTTCAGGATCACTGTGATAGCTGTAGTCATTGAGCTGACCTATCTCATCTCCTGAATATATGATAGGTATTCCGCTCTGGCTAAGCAGAAATGCATGTAGCATTATATCCAGTCTTATGGACATATCGAGCTTCTGGGGATCGTTCTCGTATTCAGCCGCTTCCACTCCGCATAAAGATGCTGTGGTACCGCAGAGTCTGGCGTCTCCGAGACGGGGATCGTTATTATACAGCTCTCCTCTCGAATCGGAGCCGAAAGTGTTTCCGCAGAAGTAGTCATTCAGGAACTTCTTATGTTCGACTTCTTTGACTCCGAACTGTTTCAGGTAATCATAGTCCAGTCCCCAGCCTATATCATCGTGACATCTCAAATAATTAAGGAAAACATACTGTTTAGGAAGTGCGAAGATCTGTCCGAGCTGATGCTTCATGAGACGTACATCCTGTGTCGCAACTGTGTGCCATGTACTTGCCATCGTTGTAACATTGTAAAGCATGTGACATTCAGGCTTATCTACTGTTCCGAAATAAGGAACGACCTTGCTTGGCTCCATAACGACTTCACCGAGAAGAAGTGTACCAGGACAGACTATCTCTGATGCTATACGCATGATACGTACCAGTGTATGTACCTGAGGGAGATTTCTGCAGTTCGTGCCCAGTGACTTCCAGATGTAAGGAGTCGCATCCAGCCTGACTATATCTATGCCATGATTGCAGAGGTTCAGCATATTGGCTGTCATGTCGTTAAAAACAGTAGGATTTCCATAGTTTAAATCCCACTGGTATGGATAAAATGTGGTCATTACAACCTTGTGAGCTTCCTCGCACCAGCTGAAATTACCCGGAGCGGTTGTCGGAAAAACCTGAGGAACGGTCTTTTCGTATTCATTTGGAATGTACCAGTCATCAAAGAAGAAATATCTGTCCTGATACTCCTTTTCTCCTGCTCTCGCACGACGTGCCCATTCGTGATCCTCGGAGGTATGGTTCATGACAAAATCCATACAAACGCTCATTCCGTTTCTGTGGCACTCTTCTGCAAGATCCTTCAGGTCCTCCATGGTACCGAGTTCCGGCTGCACCCGCCTGAAATCCGATACGGCATAACCTCCGTCCGAGCGCCCCTTTGGACTCTCCAGAAGAGGCATAAGATGTATATAGTTTGAACCTGTTTCCTTCAGATAGGAGATCTTATTCTTTACTCCCTTCAGATTTTGGTTGAAGCAGTTAATATACATCTGCATACCGAGCATCTCGTTTCCGTGAAACCAGTCCGGTACCAGCTCTCTCGCTTCGTCCCACTCCTTAAGATCCGGGTCGCGATCCTTATAATACTGATGAAGCATGCATAAAAAATAATCAAATGCCTGAGTATCGTTGTTATAAAGCTCGCTGTAGAGCCATTTAAGTTCATCATAGTATTTCTCAAGTCTTGATTTGAAAATCTTATCCGTTTTTATATCTTTGAACATGTTTAAGCCGTTCCTTTTCTAAAATCTATACTTCTGATTATGTTAATGTTTAGTCCAGACGTCATGGCCTGAAAATCAACAATGCTTCATCTTTGATTATAAAAAATTTTTTTCATCCCATCAATCTGATGAAGTCAGGTTTCTTACGAAAAAAACGGTAATTTTTTATAAATAATGTTAGTAAAACAGTTTACGTAGCTTTCAGAATTAATGTCCTGATTCTGAAAATAAATTTTAGTCCTGCTATCAGATTGATTTTTCAAATTCACTCTTTTACAATTGATTTTATTAGGGAAAAGTTCCCGGATTGAGAGGTAAATTATATGTTGTATGGAGCATTGGAGGCCGGCGGGACCAAGATGGTCTGTGCTGTAGGCGACGAAAATGGAAAGATATTGGAACAGACTTCTATTCCTACCGTCTCCCCTGAAGAAACGATTCCAAGTATCATAGACTGGTTCAAGGATAAAAAAATAGAAGCTCTCGGTATCGCGGCTTTCGGACCTATAGATCTGAATCGGGATTCAGAGACCTACGGAAGCTTCACCACAACACCGAAGCTTAAATGGGCAAATTACAACATCGTAAGAGCCATGAAGGAAGCATTGGGCGTTCCCGTAGGATTTGATACAGATGTAAACGGTTCTCTTCTTGGTGAGATCACATACGGACAGGCAAAGGGACTTACTGATGCAGTTTATATAACCATAGGAACTGGTATAGGCGGAGGAATCATGTCCAACGGAAAGCTGGTTCACGGCATGCTTCATCCGGAGCTCGGGCACATGAAGATGGTGCCCTATGATGGTGATACATATAAGGGACACTGTCCTTTCCATGGTACATGTCTAGAGGGACTGGCTGCAGGTCCTGCTATCGAGGAGCGTTTCGGAAAACTTGGTATAGAACTGAAGGACGATGATCATGTCTGGGAGATGGAGTCATATTATATAGCTCAGGCCCTTGTTAACATAATTCTCGTCATGAGTCCTCAGATGATCATTCTCGGCGGCGGAGTTATGCATCAGACACAGCTCTTTCCTCTCATCAGAAAAAAAACAGCCGAAATGTTGAACGGCTACATAAAGACTTCTCAGATCGCTGATATGGATCATTATATAGTTCCTGCTTCTCTCAATGACGATCAGGGAATCATGGGCTGCATCAAGCTTGCCATAGATGAAAAAGCATTGGAAGGATAACAAAAAGCTCTGTAGTATATAACCTGACGGTTTATACTACAGAGCTTTTATTTTATATCATAGTGTTTTTGAGTATCCTACTCACAGTATGGATGCTTATGATCCCTTTACGAAACAAAGGTGTTTTTTTAACATCTCACTGTGAGTTTCTGTCTATAAGCTCAGGCTCATATTTATTGAATCTTATCTTCTGTGAACCGTAAAGGCTGTAGTTACCTGAGAAAAGATATGTGACCGCGACACCAAGAAGTACATATGAAGACATCCCGAAGCCAAAGAGCTCAAATCCTATAAGGATAGATGCTACAGGGCAGTTGGTGACTCCACAGAAAACAAATACAGCTCCAAGGGCAGCTCCCATCATAGGAGAGATATGGCATATTCCGGCTATGGCATGTCCGAAGGTTGCGCCAATGAATAGCGACGGTACTATCTCACCACCCTGGAAGCCACCGGATAATGTCACTGCTGTGAAGAGTATCTTTAAAAGGAACGCATATGGCACTATCTGGAATCCGGGATTGTTTATGCAGGCTGCTATTATATCTGAACCTGCACCGTTGTAGACTTGTGAGCCGACGATAAGTGTCATGACTATAACAAGGGCACCTGTCAGAACCGCTCTAAGATAGGAATTCTTAACCGCATTTTTCGCAAATTTCTTTGTTTCATGCAGGGTTGTACAAAAAAGTATAGCTACCAGTGAACACAATACTGCAAAAAGTATGGTATATGCTCCGGTTTCCCATGAAAATTCTATGACATCCGAAAGTACCATGGTCGTCTCTGAACCGGGATTTATGATGTCTGCAATTTTCCGGGCGGTAAGTGCCGCTATGGCACATGGAGCCAGTGCCGAGTAATACATGATTCCTACGGTACTAACCTCAATAGGCATGATCGTTGCTGCAAGGGGAGTTCCGAAAAGAGCCGAGAAAGAAGCGCTCATTCCGCACATGATGGTCCGGCGTCTGTCTTTCTCGGAAAATCTGAGAAGTCTGCCCAAAGCATTACCGAGAGATCCTCCAACCTGAAGAGCCGCACCTTCACGTCCCGCAGAACCACCGAAGAGGTGTGTCACTACAGTTGACACTATGATAAGGGGCGTCATGCGGAGAGGTACTCTCTGCCCGTTATGTATGGCTTCCAAAACCAGATTCGTGCCTTTCGGAGTTTTAGCTCCCAGAACCGCATAGAAAAACACGATAAAAACTCCTGCCAGAGGCAAAAGGAAAAGTATGTACGGATGTGATGTCCGGAAGGCTGTGGCAAGGGATATGGCCTTCGCAAAGTAAGAGGACACAGTTCCCACGAGCACACCTGATACTGCTCCGAACATCATCCATTTAAGAGTTACTAAGGTATTGTGATAAGTTTTTTTGATAAAATTGCTATGTTGTGAAGACATGAAGCTTTAACCTCGCAAAAAATACTATCGTTTATTTGATATGAATTTTATAAGTGCATATCCCGAACTGTGTTATCACAGGTTCGGGATAGATGTATGACGCTTATATCTGTTTGTTTGATTTAGACATTGTCCTGTTTCAGCTTGTGCGCTGTGAAATTCCCTTTATGCTCTTGATAGCCCAGTCTTCGTTGACCACGGTTATAACTGATCCGCAGTATGGACACTTAGCGGTCTGGTTGATGTCAAGCGGCGCACCGCAGTGAGGACATGTGACTGTATTGAGGCCCTTCTCTGTATGAGTTGTGATTCCGCTCTTTCTGCAGAGGTCGTATTCGTAGGTCATGAACTTCTCCTTTACCTTGTTTCCGGATACGAGAGCGCCTGTTCTGTCATCGAGAGTATAGTCCACTATACGTGTTTTGAGAATGGCAACTATGTGATCCATTCCATTCTCCTGATAGAAAGTCACAGGCTCTGAACTGAGTACGGCGATCCTTTCGATATAGTTAGTCTGATTTCTGCTCTTCATGGCACTGAGCTGTCTATCCATCTGAGCATAGAAATCATCTGTAAGATAAGGACGTATCGGTTCCAGATCCTTGTCCTGCCATGCATTCTGAAGCTTCACATAAACATTGGAGAGCTTTGCTGCAAGCTCTGCGGAATCGAATCCCGGATCGATGCTTGTATATTCTGAAATAGGTCTTCCCTTGCTCCGTGCCACGTTGTTGACAGGCTGACTCGGGCGAGAATCTGTAAGTCTGCTTATATTCTTGCTGCGCTGTATGATGAAGATAAATATAATGATAAACACTATAAGAGGTACTACCATATCCCAAAAGAAACCGTCACTTGAACTGCTGCCGGATCCTCCGTAGTAGCTGTAGCCTCCGGAGCTGTAGTCACTGCTGCTCCACCCTGAATCACTGCTGCTCCAGCTGTCAGAGCCGTAGTCAGAGTCACCGGAATAGCTTCCGAAATCAGCAAAGCCCTTCAATGTGAAGGCTGAGATCACGAAACAAAGAGCTAAAATCATCAATAGTTTAAATCTGAATTTCTTTTTCATACTCAAAACTCCTATTGTGGATTTATGTGTCATATCGATTTATGTGTCATATCTGTCGTGATAGTACAAAAAATGATCATTTATTGATAACTGACACATTTGTCTTTATATATTCTAGCAATTATATTTTAAACATGAAATGTTATAATGAGATACATGTATTATTTATCTCTATCAGATTATTTAAAAAGAATTTACGGACAGAAGGTCTACAAGATCTCACTTCAGTCAGGGTGCTCATGTCCAAACAGAGACGGAACCATATCCAGAGGAGGATGTAGCTTTTGCTCAGAGGGCGGCTCCGGTGATTTTGCCGCACCACTTCTTCCTGTAAAAGAGCAGATCGAAATCGGAATAAAAAGAGTCGAAGCAAAGCTTCCGAAGGTGACTGAACATAAATTCATAGCCTATTTTCAGTCTTATACCAATACCTATGGTGATACAGCTAAGCTCATAAGTCTGTTCGATGAAGCTCTCAGAGATCCGAGGGTGATTATTCTTTCCATAGGAACGAGACCTGATTGTATAAGCGATGAGATGATCTCTGAACTGAAGAAGCTACAGGACAGATATGATAAAAAAGTCTGGATCGAGCTGGGACTTCAGTCTGTCCATGATGAAACCGCAAAACGTATCAACAGAGGATATCCTCTGTCTGTTTTTGATGACACATATAAACGGCTAAAGGCTTCCGGACTTTCAGTGATAGTTCACGTAATCATAGGTTTTCCATGGGAGGATGAAAAGGATATCCTCGAAACCATACAGTATCTTTCTGCATTGACACCTGTACTAGACGGAATAAAGCTTCAGCTTCTACATATCCTTAAAGGAACAAGGCTCGGGGAAGAATACGAAAGAGAGCCATTCCATGTTCTCACTCTGGAAGAGTACTGTTCCATCCTTGTAAAATGCCTGAAGCTTCTTCCTTCAGAAACCGTCGTACACAGGATAACCGGAGACGGACCTAAAAAAATCCTTATTGCCCCGTTATGGTCAGGTGATAAAAAGCGTGTGCTTAACACTATAAATCAAGCCATAAAACTTGCTTCTGATACCTGATTTTTCATGCGAAAACGGTTTCGATTAAGATTGTCCGCTACAGTTTACACTAATAGAAACTATAGATGAATTCTATAGCGCAATCGTCTGATATACATATATTTATTAAATATATGTAAGTTTGTTGATTGTGTTCATCAGTTCCCGTAAAATATAAATTGGTATATTAAATATCGTTTTTGTATTATGAATTCTATATATTAGGGTGTATTTAAATTCATGATTATTTTGTCTCACGGATGAGATGATTTAAACATTATTCTGTTTAAAGTTATGGCATCATGATCATATGAGGGTGTGATCTGATGTTTTTAGGGGAAGGATATTTATATGTGTAAGAGTAAATTGAATAGTTTTATGTACGTGGAAAGGATCAGACATGTTCTGTGTTCTAATCCTGACAAGCGTTATCTTCTGGTTCGATCCAATATACGGGATTTCAAGCTTGTGAATCAGATCTTTGGATTCCCGAAGGGTAATGAGATTTTACGCTGTATGAAAAAACTCATCGTAGAGCATGGACGGTATTTTGAAGTATTTGATCAGCTCCACGTTGATCAGTTTGTTTTTCTTATCGAGAAAGATAAGTTTGAGGAGGAGCTTTTCAGAAGGATCGCACAGGTCTGCTCAGAGTTTATAGATAATCCCGGATTCCGTATGCATTTTCAGCTTGGAGTTTATGAAATAACAGATCCTGAAATGGAAGTTCTTTCCATGTGTGACAGGGCGAAGCTCGCCATTAAGTCCATAAAGATCGATGAGCCATTCTCTGTTGCCTGGTATGACGAATCCATCATGGAGGAACGTCTTTACAGTAAAAAGATCATAAGCGAGTTCGACAGTGCTCTAAAGGAAAACCGTTTTCTTTTGTATCTGCAGCCACAGGCAAACACCAAAGGCGAGATCATCAGTGCCGAGGCTCTTTCCAGATGGCTTCTTGAAGATGGTACCATACTGAGTCCATCTCAGTTCATTCATATACTTGAGGATTCAGAGCTTATCTGGAAGCTGGATCTCTATATGTGGGATAAGGCCGCCAGCCTTCTCAGTGAATGGAAAGAAGACCCGGAAAAAAAGAATCTCAGTCTTTCGGTCAATATCTCCCCCAAGGATCTTTATTATCTCGATATAGCGAAGATCCTTATCGGACTGGTTCAGAAGTATGATATCTCACCCTGCAAGATGAATGTCGAGATCACGGAATGCAGTTTTGTGAACAGTCCTGAGCTTTATGTCGATCTCATCGCAAAGCTTCACGATGCAGGTTTTTCTATCGAGATCGATGATTTTGGAAGCGGATACTCTTCTCTCACACTCCTGAAAAATCTTCATGCGGATGTTCTGAAGCTTGATATGGGATTTCTGCAGGATACTGATGATCTTATCCGTTCAGAGATAATTATTGATTCTGTCATAGAGATGGCTAAGCGTCTGGATATGCAGGTCATCTCAGAGGGCGTGGAAACACAGGAACAGGCTGCTTTTTTAAAGATCAACGGCTGTGATTTCTTTCAGGGTTTTTATTTTTCGAGACCGGTTCCGTCCGATAAGTTCGATACGGTTCTTAAGGCTTATAATCTCGAAAGGACCAATTCAAAAAGTGTCAGACCAAAGTCACTCAGGGATCTGGTACAGGAAGCAGTATAAAAAAGAGAATGTGAAAAAAACAGGTTCCATAAAAAGAAAGAACCACGAGCTTTATGGGCTCAAGGTTCTTTCTTTTTATGTTAAATTTATCTGTGCAAAATAATTTCAGCGGTTCTTTTTATTCGTTTACGTCCATCTTGTCATAGCCGTCGCTGTCACCATAATTATCATCAGGATCTGAATAATCATCTCCGCTTGCATCATACTCGGATTCATCTCCGTTATCGTAATCCTCATCATCTTCCTCTGATTCTTCATCATCAGATGAGAACTTAACAGAAAAATCAGGTATCTCCAGCATGAGATCCTTCAGGGTATGTTTGAATTTCTTAAAATACTGAGGGTCTATCTCCGCAAATTCCTCGAAGTTCTTTACGATCAAAGTACAATCATCTATCACCTCACTCAGGTCATCATAAAGTGCATCGAGATTTCTTCCGAAGTAATTAGGTACAGGCAGCTGATCTTCGATAGCGTCATACAACTCGTCACGATCTGTTACATCTGATAGATCAAGAAAATATTTCATACGTTCCTCCGATATTTCCGGCATCCCTGCCACAAATTTTAATCAACAGGCTTCATGGATCTCCATAAAGAAGTTCATAGCTTGCATAGTGGTCTTCTGTGTAGTAGATCAATCCATCATCTGAATAAATGATTCTTTTTGCACCCCTCTTTTTCTTATGAAGAGTGTCAATGTCACATTCATAATAGCTTCTGTCTTTACTGTCAGGAAGCAGCCCCTCACGGTTCTTGAATCTGTCTCCGCCGATACATTTGCCATAGGCTACATCGTCAAGGCTTCCACCATTCCACCCCAGTTTTCTGGCCTCATATTTGGTTATAAAATTGGACGGAAGATGCTCGTAGGTGTAAATATATAGAGCTACATCATCCTTTGAAGTATAGGTTCCATCTTCCGTAATCTCCATGAGACCTGCGGTTTCAGGATCACTAACTGTAACATCAATCTCTTTAGACAGGGATTCTGTACAACCGCTAAATACCGATATGATGCTTATGCAGAAAAAGATCAGTAAAAAGCGGTAAAGTCGTTTTGTAATGTTCATAATTTTTTTCTTTTTGTCCTATTTTGTAATGTATAATTCAATTAATTTTATCAACTGTCCGTATAAAATAGATTATGATGTACTTACATCATTTATTACCGACAAGATTTCAAAAAAGATTATACTTCAATTTACAGAAATTACCGATTTGTATTTCAGGTCTATTTCAGTTTCAGTTCAGCGTCGATAGTTATAATAACTACAGAGATTCAAAGGAGGACACATGTTTAATTTAAAGAAATTTGCGATAATATTTGTATCTTCTTCATTTATGGCTGCTATGGCTGTTCCATCTTACGCTGCAGATTCCAGAACCAGTGTCTCTACAGTAAAGATCAATGTTTCCACTGACCTTTCCCTTGGCTCCACATCCAGTGATGTAGAGGTCACAACAACCTCCACTCTGTATGATGTTCACAGTGCCACCATCACCAATGTACCTGCAGACGGATGGGATGGCGATGACAAACCAAAGGTTCAGATAAAGCTTGCCCTTGAAGATGATGATAATTATAAGTGGAATATCACAAAGGCCAATGTCAACGTGACAGGTGATGCCGGTAACGTAACCTCTGTTTCAGGCGGAAGCGGTCATGGATATCTGACCATAGTTTATACCCTCGATGCTCTTGATAAGGTCTATAAGGACTGGTCCAGCTCACTGGATCTGAACATCGACAATGCTTACTGGCAGACGGCTTACGGTATCGCCAACTGGAGCACCGTTGAAAATGTGAAAAAATTCGAGGTAAAGCTTTACCGCGGCAGTACTGTTCTTACCACAGTAACTACCACTAACAATTATTACAGCTTTGCCAACTATTTCACACAGGCAGGAACCTATAGCTATAAGGTTCGTGCGGTATACTCAAGTTCACATAAAGGATCATGGGCAGAATCAGAAGATCTGTATGTCACAGAGTCTGCAGCCGCTTCCATTAAAGCAACCTACAACGCAAATATTAACAATCCTACCAGCTCCGCTTCCTCAGCTTATCTTTCAGGTCTGACGGGAACTACGGTTTACGGCTCCACATATTATGCAAACTCTCCTGTCAATACAACCGACGGACAGTGGATACTTGATCAGTACGGCTGGTGGTACAGAAATGCTGACGGATCCTGGACTTCAAACGGTTGGCAGCTTATAAACGGAAAGTACTATTATTTCAATTCTCAGGGATATATGAAGACAGGCTGGATCTACTGGAACAATCAGTATTACTACTGCGGTGCAGACGGAGCTATGCTCACTAACACAACCACACCGGACGGTTATTATGTAAATTCAACAGGTGCCTGGGTGTCTGATTACAATCCATACAGCTATACCTTCGGATGATCCACTATGAGGTTTTCGGTTAATCTACGATTTAGACAAATGATATCGTAGATATAGCTTTAGATCAAAAGTTAAATAAACAGGATCTCTAAGAGCATGATAAGATTTCATCCATGTCCCTGAGAGATCCTGTTTTTTATACATCAGCCCAATAAGAAATCAGCATATCCAAAGTCCCATACGGCGGATTCGAAGCTGTTTGTCAGATACTCTTCTATATCAGCTGCATCGTAGCCTGTGAGTCTCGAAATGAGAACTATCATTTCCCTGACATTTTCATATGAAAGAGTGTGCTCTTCTGCAGATATCCATTTCAGGAAAAGTCCCTGCAGGATGGCGGCATATTCCATCATCATCCATTCAAACTGCAGAACCATGTCTCTTAGATCCATATCCGGGATCAAAAGATTTGAGAAGGTTTCTGAGATAAGATAGTTTCTGAGGAGTTTTTCATAACGTGATAAGGCTGCATTGAAGTCCTGTATTTCCTCATCGCTATATGTTGATGCGGTATCTCTCAGAGGCTTTAGAAATGAAGTATATCTGTTCTCTCTTGCATAGTTTTCTGTCATGTCGAGGAAAAGCTCATTTCTCTCGTTCAGTGATTCTTCCGGATCTCTTTCCAGACTATCGATAGTAGCCTTCAGTTTACGGATGGATCCCTGATCAATGTAATCGTCCATTGAATCCAGAGAATCTTTATGATAGATATCAAGAAGTATGAAAAAGGCTGACAGAAGATTTGTACGATTGTCAGAGGCTTCATCTGAAAGGTGAAACATCATGAGATCTCTGGTAAGCCTGAGGATGTCTTTTTTGTCAGCTCTCCGCAGTATGTCGCTGTTTTTATGATCGAGGCCTGTGAAGGAAAGTGAATTTCTTTCGTTCCACCGGTCTACTATCTCCGGACAGCATGATACAAGTGCCCTTTCTGTACGATCAGGGAAAATATGAGTTTCTCTTGGAAATTCATGGCATGTAACGGAAAGTATTTCTTCACCATGCTCTTTCACAAGGCGACAAAGATGATCACATTCGAGAAATGGACATTTCATGTTCGGCAAAAGACCTATGACATCCGTATCATCGATCTTTTTTATAAACTGATTCAGCGAACTATGTTCACTGAGACCTGCAGGTAACCGGTGGTTTTCTTTCAGATCTTTCGGAGCCGATATGGAACGCCATCTTTTCTTTGTTTCACGGTCTACCGAGATCTTCCATTCCTGACAGCAGGTGAAGGAGCATTCACCTCCTATACAGTGGAAATCATCATAATAATCGGGTTTTATTTCTGATATAGACATTGGACTCTCTTTCTATTTAAACTGAAATAATCAATATTTTAAAAAAAGCATCATAAATTGAACACAAATTTGAATTATAAAGTAAGTATCATTCGATGATAAGCAGTATGAGTGTTATAATCTTTGAATATATTCCTGTTTTTTGAATCTGACATATAAAGCAGGAAATATATCCGGATTTCTACTTACTTTTTAGGAGGACAGAATTGTTTAACATTAATATAAACAGTATCAAAACAGGTTTTTTAACAGTTGCTTCCACTGCGGCATTTTCGTTCGCCTTAGGTTCGACAGCTTACGCAGCCATACCTCTTGCTGATATGGGATTTACCGCAACCAATGAGCAGATTCAGGCTGTTACCTACCAGTATAATATGATTCCTGCGTCCATTAGGCAGTATTATGAGGATCTCGGAAATCAAATCTATTTCTTTGAGACAACCGCGTCTATAGGCGATCTACTGGGAGCCTATTCCGGTCAGGAAGGACATGATGCAAAGATCATACTTACAAACAGGGATTATGGTGCTGCAGAGGCTATAACCCATGAAATGGGACATTTTTTCGATGACATCTGTTATTCAGACGAAGGTACTTCCGTAAAGACCATGAGATTCAGAGATATCATTTTCTATGTAACTCAGGATGGAAAGAAGTATATTTCGGATACAGATGAGTTCAAACGCATATTCCAGTATGAAAAAGCCACTGCTCCGGTCACCAAATACGAAAAGACTGATGCCAATGAATATTTCGCCGGCTCCTTCGGTCTTTACTGTACAGATCCCGATACACTTATGACCTATGCCCCTTATACCTACGATTATATCGACAGACTGATTCAGAACTTTGCCCAAATCTATCCTGCTTCTGCTGAAAATGTCGCTTTAACTGTCACAATGCCGTCAACTATTGATGAACTTACCGGCGGTGCCACAAGCTCAGGCATATTTATCAAAAACAGAAACGGCTCAGATGTACATTCCTCTCTTTCAGAATCCATATCTGCGATCATTGGCGGCAATGTCAATGAAATCACTGGTGTGACATCCGAAGGGATATCATATACGGGATATACCAACGTAGATACATCTACCGAGTACGGTGCCGTAAATACCGGTCAGCATATACAGAATGCAGCTGATGCCGCAAAGAATGGTGACGGAACTACTACTGTTTATAATGGTGACGGTTCCATAACTACCACAACAGTAAAGCACACCGAAAACGGGACCATGGTTTCTGTTGTCAGAGTATATTCAAACGTACAGTGAGGGGCATTTCCCTCACTTTTTTAATTGTAAAAATATTCTGTTCTATACTGCTCCGGCGAGGGCCATGGCTCTTATATCCATGGTAAACATCACACTTATGATCAGAAGTGTAAAAATAACAGTGTGAATCAAAGGATATAGAGCCCTTCTGTTCATTCCCGGAAGCTGTCTTCTGTCCCATAAACTCAGCATGGGAAGAAAATAACTCATGAATACAAATTTTTCACTGTAGACGAGTCCATCCATCATTTCAGGTCGTGTAATAAGATTCTTTATATCCTTGTACCCAAAGAAGAAAGAAAGTGCCTCATAGATGATAAATGTATTTATGAGATTAAAAGTGATGTTGTTTCTAAGTACCATAAAATGGTATATAAGGGCCAACGTTCCCGGAAGAAATGACTGAAGCCAGGCATACTTATCTCTTTTAAATTCGCTGATAAGCTTGCTATGGCAGTTGTTTCCATCTGTTCCTGTAGAAGTGCTTTCAGCCTTTTCTCTGTATCCGGATGCAGAATTACCGGAAGCTGTCTGGTGGGCTTTTCTTTTTATACCTCTTCCACATCCCGGACAGATATCTGCATCATCAGGAACTTCACTTCCGCAGTTTGTGCAGATTCTCATAGGTTTTATCTTTATAATGGGTGTAAAGCACTTGGGACACTTCCTTGAATCATCAGGAATGTCTGAATTGCATTTAGGACATCTCATGTTTTACCTCTATTTTATCTGAAAATCATCTTTATATAAGCGTTATCCTATTATACACATCTTATCTGAAATAATATACAAAAAATCAGGGGACATGCCTTTCGACATGTCCCCTGAATATTTTATCCCTGTGCTTTAAAAAAATTAATAAGATTCAGATTACTTGTTATCAGCTGTTACAGCCTTAGCTGCTGTACGTCCTGATACGAAGATCTCAGTGATAGCGTTACCGCCGAGACGGTTACCACCATGGATACCTCCGGTAACCTCACCGGCTGCGTAAAGTCCATCGATAGCCTTTCCGTCCTTATCAAGTACGTGACGGTTTACATCAACAGAGATACCACCCATTGTGTGGTGTGTTGAAGGAGCCATGAGACGTACACGAAGCTTAGCGTCATCAAGGTTGTATGTATCAGCCTTGTATGAACCGTTGTCGTTCTTCTCTGCATCACCGATGAGAGCTGAGAACTGCTTCTTTGTTACATCCTTAGGCTGCTTGCCTGACATGATTGCCTGATCGTAATCCTTGATTGTCTCGATTACAGCATCAGCATCAGTCTCAAGACCGATCTCCTTGAAGAGATCAGCAAGCTCGCCGATAGTTCTTACATACTGTCTTCCTTCAACGTCCTCATCCTTGTAGAGGTATGGTCCTGGGATAGGAACTGCAGCATTAGCGATCTCAATGAATACGCCCTTGTGGCCCTTCCACTCGATACCGTTCTTGAACTCACCAAGTGAAAGAACGTCACGCTCTGAAGTCTCATCTACGAAACGGTTGCCTGTTGTAGGATTGATGTAGATAGCGTAATCTCCACCACCGAATGCAAGGTCACCATTGTCTACCCAAGAAATAGGCATAAGCTGTGTGAAGCCCTCACCTGTTGTAGCGGCACCGGCACCCTCAGCCATCTTGATACCATCACCCTGAAGTGATGAACGGTTTGTTGTCTCAAGCTTATCGTTAAGGAACTCACTTGACCAGTACTCGTTAGTCTCTACAACCTTACCGATATTTGCAGCGAAACCACCTGTTGCAAGGATAACACCCTTTGTAGCATGTGCTGTTACAGGTGTTCCATCGAACATAGTAGCCTTAACGCCTGTTACACGACCATTCTCAGTGATGAGCTCTTCAGCTGTTGTACGAGTCATGATCTTGTTTGCTTCATTAGCGTTCTTGAATGCGGTCATAGGAGCCATGAAGTATGTTCCCCATCTTCCGCCGTACTCTTCTTCCTTGCCATCGCCATCAGCATCTACATTAGCACCGATGAACTGATTCTCTCTGTACCAGAGAGCACCGATAAGTGTTGGCTGTGTATCCTCAACAAATGTTGAACCCATTGACTCGAGCCATGGCTTGATATCCTGTCCATCGTTGATGAACTGTGATACGAGGTCTACATCACCATAGATCCATGATGACTTGTCAGCGCTCTGACGAAGTCCGCCATAGTATGTCTGGAAGATGTGAAGGTTGATTGTTGAGAAAAGTGTAAGGTCTGACTCAGGTGTTCCTGCGTCGAGCTTAGGCTGTGCCCAGTCAAGGTAAGCCTGGATCTCCTTCTTAAGAGCCTGGAGAGTAGGAAGATAATCCTTAACTACACCATGCTTTGAAAGCTCTTCGATATCACCTGCTACATACTCATGATCCTTGTAGTAGTCAGCATCGAACTCATCCTCTGACCAGTTAAGGATGGTCTTTAACTCATCGATACATCCCTGAACTGACTTAACCTTGTTATACTCGTTGCCGTCGAAGCCCTTGCCTGTTGTAGCATCAGGATTCTTTGCATCCCATACAAGGTAAGGCATAACTGACTGATACTGTCCGCCGGATACAAGTGTGTTACCACCAACCTCAGCGTTCTTCTCGATAACGAGAACTGTGTTTCCGTCCTGAGCTGCCTGAGCTGCTGCAGAGATACCTGCTCCACCTGCACCTACTACAACTACATCGTATGTCTCGTCGATAGCATCCTGAGCCTTAACTTCAACAGTGTTGGATGTAAATGCATCCTTGTTTGTTACTGAAGCCTGATCAGCTGCATCATTTACAGCTTCCTTAAGAGCTCTTGATGAGAATGTAGCACCTGATACACCGTCAACGCCTGTGCCGTTTGCCTCGATGATCTGTGGAATGAGGATGTCGTATGCAACATCACCAACGTGCTCAGTCTCCTTAGACTCCTTAACCTCGATAGCTGTTACCTTACCTTCATCAAATGTAACGTCAACAGCGATATCTCCGTTGTAGCCTGTTCCCTTACCTGTGTAAGTACCTGCTGTGAAAGCGAGCTCAGCATCGTTAGCGCCTGTAGCCTCGCCCTTCTTTGCAGCCTCAATAGCTGCGGCTGCAGCTGCCTTAACACCGTTTGATGTTAATGTAGCACCTGAAACACCATCGATCTCAGCAGACTGCTTTGTCTTGATCTGAGATGCAAGCTCTTCAAGAGCTGCCCCACCTACTGTAGGTGTTTCGTCTTTTCCTTCGATCTGAACGTCTGTGATCTCGGCATCTGTTGTTGTGATAGTAACAGTTACCTTTCCACCGAAGCCCTGATCTGAACCTGAATATGTACCGGCAACAAAGTTTCCGGCAGCTTCTGTTGCTTCAGCAGCTGTTGTAGCTGCCTCTGTAGCAGCTGCTGTTGTTGATTCAGGAGTCTGCTGTGATGCGCAGGCTGTCATTGATGCAGCAAGACCTACGGCCATTGCTCCCCTAAGAAATTTTTTCATTTTGCCTCCTATTAAAGCACTCATAAAATACGATTTTATTTAAGCATATTCGACAATAAAAAACAATTTGAAAGCGGTTACAATATAGTTAAAAATCTTAAATGACATATTTATATCATTTTAATGAACATAATGTTTATATAATACTCGTTAAATCCTGCCCTTACAGTCAAATTTCTTTAATCATCATAAAAAAAGCAGTCTATTCTTTGAAAGAATAAACTGCTGACCATGTAATATGAACTTTTACTGAATAACTATGATAAGTCCGTGTGGAAGGCAGGTGATAGGAAAATCGTAGTCTGTATCTGTCATCTTTCCTATGGAAACACAGATCTGGTTGCTGCAGTTAGACTGTACGACCGCAACTGAATTATCCTTTACCTGCATGAGATTTATATGATGCTTTGTTTCGAGTGCCTCATCTCCCATGGACTCAAGTGTTGTGCCTTCAGGAACTTCCGAGACCACGCCGTCCTTAATCATATAGAGAGCATCCTTACTGAGAGGTGCTCTGAAGATCTCTCGATCAACATACTGTACAACTACCTGAAGCTCGTTGGTCTTCTCATCTTTGCTTTCACCTTCAGCTGATGAAGAAGACGATGCAGCTGTTTCACTTCCGTTGCCCTGTTTTGCACTGCTCCTTATATATGCCGATAGACCGAAGCTAAGTAGGATAACTACCAGAATGGCTGCGATCAAAATGATATTACGTTTCTTATTATCTGAATTCTGCATTTCGATTAGTACTCCTGTTTTTAAAACTTTAGGGACTATCTTAGCACATTTTTATATCCTGAATCAACATGGTATATTTCCGCCTTTGTTCAGGATAGAAGGGCCATTCAAGAGTAGATTCCCTGAGTTCTATCTCTCCTCCGGTGAATCTCTGTCTGATATCCTTTATGCATTGCCATGCACCCTCAGATGGACTGTTTGGATCATACTCGGAAGAAAACAGAACACGATGCTTTGAGGATTTAAGTATGGCTTCGTTTATAAGCGGTATGAGTCTGTCATCCACCTCCCGGATGTGATCATGGAGGGGCTCGGGATCTATGACATCACCACCGAATATCTGTTCAGAAACATTACCGGAAAGTATGTGCCAGCTGTAGGAAAGAATACTCCAGAGCTGGCTGTGAAGTCCGGCTGCCACCACCATATCATAGCTTTTTACCGGAAGTATGTTACTGAGATCTGCTTCATTCCGAAACAGTGCTTCCTCAATCGATCTGAATTCCATGAGAGAACGCTCGATAAAATCAGCTTTAGTCAGAGCTCTCCCCTTTTCCATAAGGTACATATAAAGTCTGTTGAAAAATCGTTCTGTAAGCTCCTGACTGACTCCTGTAAGGGATCCTTCCTTTATATGTATATTTGGACAATGCTCCTGCCCCTGATTTATGAGCCCATCCATTACACTTTCTCCGTCCACGTCTATGAGATCTATACTTCCGAAGTGTGTCGTAAGACGCTTAAGATCCAGGTCATTACAGGGGCCTGCTCCGAGAACAGCGATGGAACGCTTCTTAGCGGCTGAAGGATCACATATTTCTTCATCCTGAAGTATAAGGTCTGTGAGTGCTTTCCTATAGTCCTTCCAGTTTGAATATGCGTTTGGTATAGTAAATTCTTTTTTAATGCTTTCAAAAATATTCATAGCCTTCATTTTACTGACTGAAACAACATAAGTCTATCTTACGTTTAAAAAGTCATTATCATTTGTTGTTCTTTTTATCATCGTATCAATGTGCCTAAGATAAAGATACATTGACAGCCTTATAGCAAAAAAAGATCTGCAGTTTCCTGCAGATCATTAAATCAGCTTGCCAGATCAGTTACTTTTTTCTCTTCATTCTTTTTCAAAAATCTCTGCTCATAATCTCTTAGTGATCTTACCGCATCCTTAGACATAGGAACTAAAGCTATGAGATTAAAGATGGTCATGAGGCCAATGCCTACATCTCCGAGATCCCATACAAAGGTGTAAGCCGCAAGGCAGCCGATGAAGAGGTTTACAAGTGCTATGGCCTTATAAACAGTCTGTGATGTCCAGTTATCTCCGAAGATATATGCAACATTTGAACGGGCATAAAAGAGGATGCCGAGGAATGTTGAGAAACAGAACAGCCAGAGTGTTACAGCGATAAATATTACGCCTGCTTCTCCGAAGTGGTAACGCATGGCTGCCTGAAGAAGGTCCATTCCACCGAGTCCGCTTGTGAGCTCTTCCGGTGCAAGAAGCATAACAAAAGCTGTACAGCTGCAGATGATGATGGTATCTATAAAAACACCCAAAGCCTGAAGAAGACCTGACTTTACAGGATGATCAACATCGGCACTCGCTGAAGCACATGGCGCTGACCCTGAGCCTGCTTCATTTGAAAAAAGTCCTCTTTTTACTCCGTTCATGAGAACAGCACCGAAACCACCGGCAATGGCCTGACGTGCACCGAATGCCTCTCTGAAGATCTGCGAAAAAACAGATGGAAGGCTGGAAAAATTGTTGATAACAACAAAAAGTGTCAGGAAGAAATAGAAGCCTGCCATCACAGGAACGATGATATCCAGAACCTTTACGGTAACGTTTTTCTTTAAAACAATGTATGCACCCGGAATGCAGAGAATGACAGCCGTTGCCAGCGGTGGCACATTAAAAGCATTTTCAAGAGCTGAGGAAACGGAATTTCCGATGACCTGACTGATTCCGCACCAGCAAAGAAGTCCTGAAAGAGCAAAAAGTACCGCCATGATACTCTTCTTCTTTTTTCCTGCAAAGAGGTGATGAATGTAATATGCAGGACCTCCTCTGAAGCCTCCGTAAAGAGGATCCTTTTCCTTATACATCTGAGAAAGAGTCGCTTCTACAAAGGCAGTTGCTGAACCTATAATAGCAGTTATCCACATCCAGAAAACAGCGCCTGCTCCGCCGGCTGAAACAGCTGCTACAACCCCCACAAGGTTTCCCATTCCGACACGGGTGGCTGTAGAAACGATAAGAGTTTCGAGACCTGATACACTGCTCTTCTTGTCACCGGTACTGTCTTTTTCGGATGCTACTCTGATCATCTCCGGCAGCAGACGTAAAGGCAGGAATCTGGTGATCACCATACAGAAAAGACCCGCAGGGATCAAAAGAAGAACCAATAATGAGAGACCTAAGCCTGATCCTCCCGGAAGCGGTATAGTGATGAGGTCCCCCCAGAGGAAGTTGTAGACAAACTGAAATAACTGCATTTTATAAAACCTATTCCTTTTCTTTATTACCTTATTGGATTATACACATTTACTTTAGGAATGCAAAGCGTAACAGTGTAAAGTTTTCAAGTGAAAAAGAAATAGATTTAATGATACCTATAAATAACATTTAATTAAAGTAGCTTTAAAAGATCATGTGAATATAAGAAATGCAGCTGGAAGGTGGTCTCTTTTCCGTCATCGAAGGCTATGACAACTTTTCTTTTGTCCAATGAGACTACCGTTCCCTCTCCTGACTTAATGTGTTTCACCCTCACTCCTTCACCTAAAGAGTCAATGAAATCTCTGTAGTCGGCTTCTGAAAAGATCTTTTCCGATTCGATATTTCTTTCACTATATGCGTGAGGAGTGAACAGGGAGTATCTGGTGCTTCGTGAGGAAGTACCTGTAGTATCATAGACCTTTAGATCCGGATCATTCCTAAAACGGTTAGCCCCTCCGAAGGCTCTTCCGCTTTCAAAGGAAAAGCTTCGTGTGGAAGTTCCGTCCTTCAAGCTGTTATGGCTGTAGCCTCTGTCCAGAAGCTCATTGATAAAGGTTGTATCTTCGTTTTTATATTCAAATATGTTGAGGCTGTTCTTTGCTCTCGTGACAGCAACGTAAAAGAGCCTGCGCTCCTCCTCAAAGATCTCGAGATTCTCCATGTCATCACCACTTGCAGCCTTTCTTATGGAACAGCTTTTCCATGCTATATCAGGCACCTCCTGAGGAAAAATGCCGTCCATAACGTCCATGAGATATACCGTATCGTACTCGAGCCCCTTACTGCTGTGGATGGTAGAAAGTATAAATTTACATTCAGGGTCACTGTTTTTCTCTTTCAGTATGAACTGAAGATCCTTAAGTCTCTCCAGAAGTGACATAGGACTGTCCTCCTGATAAGAAAGACTTCTTAATATGAAGATCTTACTTTCACTTATTTTGTTTCTTTCCAGGTAGTCGTTATACCCCATCTGACGGGTTATACGGCCTATGGCCTGATCTGCTTTATCCTCAAGAAGATTTTTGAGATTGGCTCTAAGCTCAAGAAGATTTGCCTCTGTTCCCTTCGGAAGCTTACAGAAAGACAGTGCCGCATCAATGATGGGAAGCCCGTGTTTTCTTGCCTGCTGACACGCTTCTGCTGCCAATGCCTTGGAAAGGTAGGTCTTAAGCTTATAGTAGATCTGAAAGAACAGTTCATCGTTTCCGGGATCAGCCGCGAACCTGATGACATTTGATATATCGTTTATGGTTCTGTGAGTAAAAAAGCTGAGATCCATATTTTTGACTCTGTAGGGTATATTGTTCCTTTCGAGAAGATCCACCAGAGGCAGGATGCTTTCATTATCCCTGTAGAGGACAGCTGTTTCCGTCTGACAGTCCTTTGCCACCTTTTCGAGATAACTGTACTGGGCTGTCCTGCTCTTAAGGCTGATGGTATGAATCGCACCTTTTCCTGAACGTTTGGTGAACATGGTCTTTTCGTGTCTCAAAACATTTTGAGATATGAAATGCTGTGCGCTGTCAACTATGAACTTACGTGATCTGAAGTTCTCTTCCATGAGAAGGACCTTTGCATCTTTATGATCCTTCTCGAAATTTAAGAGCGCATCGGGATAAGCTGCACGGAATCCGTAGATACTCTGGTCCTCATCTCCTACCATGAAGAGATTACCGCTTTTTTCGGAAAGCAGACTGATTATGGCATGCTGAATCTTTGAAGTGTCCTGAGCCTCATCGACACAGATATACGGATACTTTGACTGAAAAAAGTTCAGGGTCTCCGTACTTCGTTTAAGGATCATCAGTGCGTAGACCATCTGATCATCATAATCCATAAGCCCCTGGTTTCGCATCTCCTCCTGATATAAACGATATATGTCAGAGATCTTCATCTCGCTTGTATCATCCAGCTTTTTTATCTCTTCAGGATCTAGCATCATATTTTTGATGTAGGTTATCAGGGTTCTGACAGCCTTCAGATCACTTTCAGTGGCAAAATCATTCTGTACAGTCCTGTAAATCTGTCCCAGAAGCTCTGAAGTCATCCTGTCATCTGTCACCAGATCGAAAGCATTCTTGCCGATCTTCTTTCCGAAATAGTTGATTATGCGGGCGCAGACACCGTTAATGGTACGGAATTCCAGTCTTCCGGCATATTCTTCACCGAAAAGACTACGGAATCGCAGTGACATATCTCTGGTTGCCGCCACTGTATAAGTCAGTGTGAGTATCTGTTCCGGTGCTATATGCTTCTCATAGATCATAAAGCCAAGTCTAGTGACCAGAACTGTAGTTTTTCCTGATCCTGGTACAGCAAGAAGCAGCACTGCGCCGTCTGTAGTAGTGACCGCGAGCTGCTGCTGTCTGGTAAGATCGATATCATGTTCCTGAAGGTAATTGTAAAAATTCATAGGCAACAATATATCATAATAAGTGATCATTTCTCAATATTTATAAATTTACGCAGATGTAACATAATCGATATCTTTTTCTTTATTCTATAGGATTACTCGGACTAATATTATATTTTTTCATTAAAAAACCCCTTATTTCTCGCTATATTTTTGACGAAGTTATATTAAGGTATGATGCCTTGAGTTTACTCACTGTGCATCTTTATAAAAAACAAAGGGGATATTAGATATGAGGATAAAAGCCGGAGTTATTCTTCTTTTATGTATGATTTCTTGTGTACTCTGTCTTTCAGCCTGCAGGGAAAAGGAGAAAGAGTACCCTACTGTTAAAGCTAAATTGGATGATAAGATGCAGGAGCTTCTGAAGGATCCTGCTGTTATGAGATTCGATGATGCCGCCGGTGCATCCTACATTTACTATGATGAAGGGATCTGTGTTATCTATCAGCCGAATCATAACAACAAAGTCATAACCGTTACATATCTGCAGGACGGCAACTGGTCCACCTACTGTTTCATAAAGAACGTAAAGGTTGATAAGTATAAACAGTACCCTCCCAAGACCAACCTGAACGGAAAGATCGTATATGATACTTATATAAAACCGTTCCTGGAGGCAGAAGAGATCTCTTCAGACGATAAGGAACAGACTATGGTCCTTTCCATAGAGTTTGGTAATCTCAAGGAAAACTGGACTACTACTCTCAAGTGGAAGAGTTTCATTGAATTCCGTCGTGACGGAGCACCTACAGATGTTCATCTTTACTACATAGGCTATAAAGACTATAAGAACATAATCGAAGCTATACTCTCAGAAATGAAGGAAGCAAATCCTCAGCTTGGAGAGAAATATGAGAAGGCTGTAGATAAGATCCTGAACAGCGGTATCGAGTGGAAGATGACAGCATAAACATCATTACACAGGGTTAAGAGGCATGTCTGTAGAATTTCAGATTGACGGGCGTGCATCATTAAATACGAAGGGGAAGGCCATAAGCCTTCCCCTTCACTAGTTGTGTCGTGAACCCGGATGAAATCATCCAAGGAGATTCAACAATGAACCTACAGAATAAAAATTTGTATAACTGTACGGCATATTCTTTGAAAAGTCGTACATCAGATTGAAATAATTCTTTCCGAGATCATCACCTGACAGTAATCCGGACAACCCTGACAGACTGCTCGTAGTTGTAGAAGCCGCCGGGCTGACTCCAACTATGGATGTAACCGACTCTGATAAGGTTGTTCTCGCTCTCTCACCTAAGGTTGTAGCGATACCATACTGACCACCGATCAGTTCACGAGTGGTATCGTAATCCTTTTCAAGAGCAGATCTGAGTCTCGCCTCATCCAGTTTCAGGTCACCGTTTTTATCATAGGATAATCCGACCATACTGAGTACTGCTCCGTTAGCGATATTACCGGACATACGTGATAGCTGCTTCTGTACACCAGATCCGAGATCCTTTCCAACCGAAAGTGTCTCCATGGTGTTGTTGTATGCTTTCACCATGTCTTTCATCGCTGATACAATGTTGTCTTCATCAACACCGGTGTAAATGTTAGTGGTTCCTGTACCCTTCAGTGTCATGGTGGCATCGGCGTTGCCGAGCTTTATGGTGTTAGACTCTGAAGTATACTGAGTGGTTCTGCCATTCTCTGTTATGGAATAACGTGCAGGAGATTTGTCTGTTGCGAGATTCTGAACATCAATCGTAAAGTTTGAGGACTTCCTGAGCGAATGTGTAGTGATCTCCGCAACTTCCTCATCAGAGGATCCTAAAGTGTACTGTGAAAAAACATTGCCGGATTTGAAATAATTCAATTTGTCGGCAGCTTTTTCAGTACTCTTGACATCACTTTGATATGCACTGAGAAAGGCTTGTGTTCTGTCAACACCGGAGGACGAAGCTGTAGCTGCTGAAGTGCCTAAAAATGAAGATACTTTAGGTGTACTTCCGTAAGCTGATGTCTGGTTTATACCATACTGATACCGCATCAGCTGGTACATATTGGATATACTTGAACTGTATAGATCATATGAACTTATACCGCTGATTGCACTGATCATCTTCTGCCTCCTTTCCCTGGATATGTCAGTATATGTCCTTATATACTGCAAATAATTAAAAATAAACACGGTAGTCTACAAGATAGACTCTTCTATAATTAGAGTACCACAAATCCTTTGAAAATACCCTGTGAAAAATACTTTTATTTTGGGGGTTAAAGGCAGATTTTGTCGGTTTTTAAAAGAAATTTTTTGCACGAAATTACCCCCTATCTTTATTGCGCAATAAAAAACGGCAGATCCGGATCGAATCTGCCGCAAACTTAACGATTTTAAATTCTTGCAACTCCTGACTTTCTTGCAGCCTCCGCTGTAGCCTTTGCAACCGCATCCTTTACTCTCGGGTCAAATGCCTTAGGAAGGATGTAGTCAGCATTAAGCTCCTCATCTGAAACGAGACTTGCGATAGCCTTTGCTGCTGCGATCTTCATCTCATCGTTGATGTCAGATGCACGGACATCCAGAGCACCACGGAAGATGCCAGGGAAGCAAAGAACGTTGTTGATCTGATTAGGGAAATCTGAACGTCCTGTTGAAACAACTGCAGCACCTGCTTCCTTTGCTTCATCAGGGAAAATCTCCGGTGTAGGATTTGCACATGCAAAGATAATAGGATCCTTAGCCATGGTACGAACCATTTCCTTTGTGAGTGTTCCCGGAGCGGATACACCGATAAAACAGTCAGCTCCCTTGATCACTTCTGCGAGAGTTCCCTTCTCATGGTTAAAGTTTGTGATCTTTGCCATTTCCTCCTTGATAGGATTGAGACCATCTCTTCCCTCATAGATAGCACCCTGTCTGTCAGTCATGATGACATTCTTAAGTCCCATAGCCATGAGAAGCTTGATGATGGCGATTCCGGCAGCACCGGCACCGGAAGTTACGATCTTGATATCCTCGATCTTCTTGCCTACTACCTTGAGAGCGTTCATGAGACCTGCAAGAGTAATAACCGCTGTTCCGTGCTGATCATCATGGAAAATAGGAATATCAGAAACTTCTTTAAGCTTCTTCTCTATCTCGAAGCATCTTGGTGCTGCGATATCCTCAAGATTGATACCTCCGAAAGAGCCAAGTAAAAGCTGTATGGTATGTACGATCTCATCAGGATCCTTGGAACGAACACAGAGAGGGATGGCATCTACATCACCGAATGCCTTGAAAAGTACACACTTTCCTTCCATAACAGGCATACCGGCTTCAGGTCCGATGTCACCGAGACCAAGTACTGCAGTACCATCTGTAACAACAGCTACGGTGTTCCATCTTCTTGTAAGCTCATAAGACTTGTTCACATCCTTCTGAATCTCAAGACATGGTGCAGCAACACCTGGTGTATAGGCGATGGATAATGCTTCTGATGAGTCAACAGCCGCTCTTGAATTCACTTCTATCTTGCCCTTCCACTCATAGTGTTTTTCCAATGAAACTTTTGCGTAATCCATATATTTTTCTCCTTTATCTTTGATTTAAATAGTCTGCATTGATAACAGACCATGCTTTCTCAACTATTTCAGGGATCAAATCATACATTACCATAAAATCCCCTTTTTTCATATTAACAGTTTCTCTGTCAACAGGTATATAGGATAAATCCGAGTCGACAGACTTTTTCGGAGCGCTTGCCAAAAGTTCAAGCCATGCTGCCCTTTCCAGCCTTTTTTCAAAAGAAAGAGCCATCAGTTCTTTTCTCGTACGTAACCACTCACTTACAGTTCCGTATTCTATGAGAATTCCGCCAAGTATGAAAAACAGTCCTGTAAAACCTATAAGACCTTCACTTCCCATATTAAGCAGAATGAGGCAGCCCATAATTATGATGACAATGCTTAGAAAACAATGCTTTTTCTTTTCTCCCGAAAACTCCAGTGTGTCTTTAAGCCTTCGTTCTGCACAGCTCCGGCATATCCCGTAATCCTGAAATTTCCCGAGAGCCTGTACTTTATTATCGCCCTTCAGGGATCTTACATGAAGGGTCTGGACTTCCAGCACCCTGTACCTGAAGTCTGCCTCTTTTTGACAATTACTGCATTTCATAAATGCTTACAACATTCCTCCGAGTATAGATAACAGAAGTGATCCGATTATAAGGATAATGGAACCACCTATTCTTGAAGAGATCTGTGAGAATGGCATAAGCTCCATTCTGTCTGCTGCTGAAAGGACAGCAACGTCACCTGTTCCACCCATATTTGCCATGCAAAGTCCTGCAGTTATACCTGCCTCTAAAGGATAGAAACCAACAAGCTTACCAACAAATGCAGCACCGATAAATGCGCCTATACATGTAAGAAGGCAAAGAACGAGATATGTAAGTGAGAAGCTTGCTATAACTGTTCCGAGCTCCAGATAGCAGATACCGATACCAACGAGAAGTGTAGTTGTGAGATTCTTCATGATGAACTGGAACCACTGGAAGCAGTCTATCTCTATATCTTCAGGAATGATATCGAGAACCTTGCAAACTGCTACGGAAATGATCATCCATGCATATGCGTGGATACTTACTGACGGAACAAGCATGGTCCAGAACTTGGATACGATATAGCCCCATGCGAAGAAAGAACAGGATACTAAAAGTCCCTTACCGAGATTAGTGACATTAACCTGATCTCTTTTCTTCTGCATCTCAGGACTGATCTCATACTCTGCTGCATTGGCAGTACCTGTTCTCATAAGTGCGCCCTTACCGTTTAAGTTTCCGCTGAGAACCTTTGAAAAAACGCCGGCCATAACGATGGAGATCGCATTTCCGATGGCAACCGCAGGTGTCATGGTGGAAATAGCTTCATCAGCTGTCATGGTTCCTGATGATTCAAAGATCTTTGAAAGAGGAACTGCACCTGCTCCCATTCCGCCTCCCATGATAGGAAGTGCTATAAGAAGAACTGACTTGATAACGCCAAAGCCCATTATAGCGCCTGCAACACCGGCAAGTAAAAATGAAAGTGCGATGGCTCCGAAAATTGCAGGGAAATATCTCGCTGCTGCCTTCGCAAGAAGCTTTCTGTTCATACCGAGAATAGAACCGCAGATAAGAGCTGCGATATAGAAATCAAGGAACGCACCTGTAGGCTTAAAGAAAGTGGTGATATTTCCAATGAGATCAAGCTTGATCCCCATGGCATAGACTTTATTTTCAGCATCTAAAAGCTTAGGTATCAGATTGAAATAATTGAGTGCAGCTGAACCAAAGATAACAACGATAGCTCCGCCACCGAGATAATCCTTGATTATAGGTGTCCTGTTTCCGATTTCATTCAGTACAGTTCCGATAACGATCATGAATGCAAAGCAACCCGCCATTCCCTGCGGTAGAACACCCAGATAAGTTGCTGCAAGGACTATCGCCGAAAAAATCGCGAATATCGTCCATGGCAGCTCAAACAACTTTAATCCTTTGTAGCCTTCCGTACTCTGTGCCATATAACCCTCCTAAAATTAAAAAAATTTTTTCGTAGTAAGATCCCTGAAGCAGTTACTTATTATCCGGACAGGATTAAAATAAAGTATGCCTTACACGACCATGGCATCTCACTATCTGTTGCATTTCTGTATTTGAATATATACAATCTTAGAAAAAGTTTTAAGCTTTAGAAACTTAAAAAAAATTGCTATTTTTTTATCATACAGGAGGTTTATTTTTGAAAAAACCATTCCGAAAAGTCACCAGTCTTTCCCATATCCTCATCAACACTTTCATCATAACCGCTATAAGTACGCTTATACTTACCACTGCTCTTCTTTATACGACTATGCGTATTTCTGCAGGGCGACTGGAAAACACCATTGAAGAGATACTGGTTTCCAATGCTGACATCCTTGCATCCTCCGAAAGTGTCAAGGAAGCCCTCATAAATAAAAAATGTGACGATGCACTTATGAATTTTCTGGATTCAATCGCCAGTACTAGCGATACCATCAATATCATAAGCATTGCCGATACGGATTCGAAACGTGTATATCACATAAGACATAACCTCATCGGTCAGTCCTTCGTAGGTGATGACCAAACGGAAGCCTTGAATGGTAATTCCTATCTTAGCTTCGCCACAGGAACAGAAGGAGCCCAGAGAAGAGCCTTTCATCCTGTATTTGATGATTCAGGAAATGTCATAGGTTTCGTAATGGTGTCCACAAAGATGTCCCAGGTAGGAGAACTTAAGTATAATCTGCTCCTGCAGTACCGATGGCTTTTCATCGCTGCTCTTGCGACCAGCATTCTCATACCGGAGGTCATTTACAAGATGCTAAGCAGTGTCCTTTTGGGTAACCGCCCGGAACGTCTGGTATACTTATATCAGACTCAGCTCGGTCTTCTGAACACTCTGGAGGAAGGAATTCTTTCCATAGACAAAAATGGAGATATCAAGCTCGCAAATGCCGCTGCCGAGCGTATTCTTTTCTCCACAAAGGATGAACTTGAGCAGCATAACATCTCCGAATTCCTCACAGCAGAGGACGGAAAAAGCGTACTGGACATAAAGAAAAATACAAAAAACCTTGCATCCTCAAGACCCAATGTCCTCATGCATATAATTCCTCTGTACGAAGGGAAAAAACAGACAGGCCTCACTCTCATACTGATCGATAAAACAGAAGCGCAACGACAGGCTGAGCAGCTCACAGGCTCCATGCATATGATCTCAGCATTACGCGCCAACCGCCATGACTTTATGAACAAGCTTCAGGTCATATACGGTCTCATACAGATGGGGAATCCGGAAAAGGCTGCAGCCTACATAAATGAGGTTTCGGAGATACAGCACAATGTTGAAGATCCTATACTTCATAAGATTAGAAATGTCAATCTGGCTGCTCTCATACTCGGAAAGCTGCAGAATATGCTGGAGACAGATATAGCTATGAATATATCTTCTGAAAGTGTCATCCCGAGGCACAGCGCTTTTCTTTCAAGCAGAGAGCTGGTGACTATCGTAGGAAATCTGCTGGAAAATGCCATAGAAGCCATCAATATGAAGCAGGGAAATGATGCAAGGACCATAGATCTGCAGATAACTGAAACCGAAGAATATCTCATGATTTCGGTATCTGATACCGGTATCGGCATCAAAGAAGCCGATTTTGATAAGATATTTTCCTATGGCTACAGTACAAAGTCAGATACAGGCAGAGGAAACGGTCTGTATATCACAAAGGAAATAGTCACGAGACATCATGGAAATATAGATGTTGAATCAGATCCGGGAGAAGGTAGCACATTTGAACTTTTCTTCAATGAAGTCCGTACCGGATTCAGAAAAGAATTTCAGGAATTTGTTCCGGCAGGAAAAGAAAAACATGAGCCGGAAGTATAAATTTATTCCGTCTGACTAATCGATGTCAGCACGAGAGACAAATAAACAGAGGAAAATCTATGTATAAAGCAATTATAGTTGATGACAATGCTCCTGTCGCAGAGATCAATCGCGAATACCTCATGAAATGCGGTGAATTTGAAGTCACTGCCATGTTCAAGGACGGTTTCGAGGCCATGGAATATCTGAAAAACAATAGTGTGGACCTTGCGATACTTGATGTCTATATGCCTAAAATGGACGGGATGCAGATGCTTCACAAGCTTCGGGCTCTCCATAATCCTGTTTCCGTTATCATGATCACCGCCGCAAATGACCTGATGGTCATAGAAAGCTCTTTGAACTCGGGAATCATTGACTACATCATAAAGCCTTTTTCCTTCGAACGTTTTTCTTCAGCTATAGAAAAGTTCAAAAAAAGAGCCGGCTTCATGAAAGAAAATAAGGCTGAACGACTTACTCAGACTAAGCTTGATAAACTTCTCGAATCACACATTGAGGCTTCGGAAAATGAGCCTCTGGAAAAGGGACTCAACAAAAAAACTCTTGAAACTGTTTATACATGGCTTACAGAACATCCAAAAGATCGTGTGACCTGTGAGAATCTGTCAGGACAGCTCAAGCTTTCAAAGGTGACCATACGCAGATATATGAACTATCTTATAGGGGAAGGTAAAGTCCAGAGTACAGTTGATTACGAAACAGGAGGACGCCCCTCCATCATTTATCAGTTAAAATAATCAAAAAGAAGCATGCACAAAGTGCATGCTTCTTTTTGTTGTATTCTCTATCACCATGTATTCTTATACTTGAGGAACAACTCAAATAGGTGATAAAAATATTTTTATCAGATATTCAGAAGCTTGCTGTATGCTGCAAGTGCTCCGTCAGTCTCATGTGCAAGAACCTTCTTGGCAAGAGTCTTTCCGAGCTGAACACCTTCCTGATCGAAGCTGTTTATGTTCCATACAAAGCCCTGGAACATTACCTTGTTCTCGAAGTGAGCGAGAAGTGCACCGAGAGCCTTAGGATCAAGCTCCTCACCGATAATGATGCTTGAAGGACGACCGCCCTTGAAGTTCTTGTTGAGGTTTTCGTCAGTCTTTCCGCAGGCGAAGGCTACGATCTGGGCTGCAACATTGGCACAGAGCTTCTGCTGGCTTGTGCTGCCCTGAATGTCTACATCGTTTCTGATCTGGCTGTTTCTGAAGCCGATGAACTGAAGAGGAACGATGTCAGTTCCCTGGTGAAGGAGCTGATAGAAGCTGTGCTGTCCGTTTGTTCCCGGCTCACCGAAGATAACAGGTCCTGTTACATAGTCTACAGTCTCACCGAAACGGTTGACCTGCTTTCCGTTTGACTCCATATCAAGCTGCTGAAGATGTGCAGGGAAACGGCTGAGAGCCTGTGAGTAAGGAAGTACAGCAGTGCTTGGATATCCGAGCACGTTTCTCTCATATACGCCGATAAGGGCATCAAGCATGGCAGGATTCTTTAAAAGATCACTGTTTGTGGAAAGCCTGTCCTCTTCTGCTGCTCCATCAAGGAAGTCAGCAAATACCTTAGGTCCGAAAGCAAGTGAAAGAACTGCTCCGCCTACACCTGAGGTGCTGGAGTAACGTCCGCCGATATAATCATCCATGTAGAAAGCTGTGATGAAATCATCACTATGTGCAAGAGGAGATGTCTCTGATGTAACTGCGATCATGTGCTTTGCAGGATCGAGACCGGCCTTCTTAAGTGCGTCCATGACGAAGGACTGGTTTGTAAGTGTCTCAAGTGTTGTTCCTGACTTTGAAACAAGGATGAAAAGTGAATGTGCAACATCTATAGAATTAAGCACGGATGAGGCATCGTCAGGATCAACATTGCTGATGAACTTTGCTTCCATCTTGAATGTATCATGCTTCTTAGCCCAGTTCTCAAGTGCGAGATACATAGCACGAGGACCTAAGTCACTACCGCCGATACCGATCTGAACTACTGTTGTGAACTTTTCGCCGGAAGCATTGGCAATCTCACCTGAATGAACCTTTTCAGCGAACTCGGCGATACGCTTCTGCTCGTTCTCATAGAACTCACGCTTGTTAACTCCGTCAGCTACCACATCCTTTCCGAGCTGACCTCTGGTGAGCTGATGAAGAACCATACGCTTCTCACCTGTATTTATAACTTCGCCTTCATAAAGAGCCTGATACTTCTCTGTGAGCTGTGCTTCCTTTGCGAGCTCAGAAAGAGCTGAAAGGATATCATCATCAACTTCCTTTGAAGCATAGTTGTAAGTAAGACCTGCTGCCATAGGTACAGAATACTTGCCTACACGCTCTGCTCCGTTTTCGCCGGACATGGCTTCCACAAGATTAAGACGCTTTGCAGCCTTGAGATTTTCATAGGACTTTAATGTATCGAGATTATTCCAGTTGATCATGTAGAGATTCCTCCTTAAACCATACAATTATGTATAATTTTATCTTTAGACTTTGATAAAAAATCAACGTTTATATTATCGCTTTTATTTATGCAATTCGCAAGAAAGAAATTCCAGTCTCTGTAAATATTTTGGATACGATAATTCATGGTTGCTTTACGATATGTTTCTGGGCTATGATTTTGCATGTCACTTTTCATGGATGATACAGTAACGAATCATCCATGCCTTTTAAATAATAGATGCCTTATATTCATCAGGCTTAATGTCATATAGAGGAGATTTACATGAGTCGTAAAAAGCTGCTTGTCATAGGTTCTACATGCGTGGATGTCATCATCAAGCTCGATCACCTTCCTGAAACAGGCGAGGATATGCACCCGGAATGGCAGCATTTCGCCATGGGAGGCTGCGCATACAATGTAAGTCAGGTCCCGAAGGGCTGCGGTATAGATGTGACTCTGGTGACTCCTGTTGGTACAGAGGGAGTATACAGCGGTTTCGTTAAGTCGAATCTTTTAAAACAGGGAATAACGGGAATAGTAACTGTTGATGGTGCCGAGAACGGCTGTTGCTACTGCTTCGTGGAAAAAAATGGTGAAAGGACCTTTGTATCTGTTCACGGAGTGGAATACAGCTTTCATGAGTCATATATGGACGGGCTGAAGGGACAGAGCTTTGACTACACTTATATCTGTGGTCTGGAGGTAGAGGAAGAGACCGGATATGAGCTAATAGAATGGCTTGAGAAGCATATAGATCATGTTCCTTCAAATGAAGATGACATAACTGCAGGAACTCTTGTTTATGCTCCGGGGCCCAGGGGTGTCAATATTTCTCCCGACAAAAATGAGCGAATATTTGCCATGAGACCCATTCTTCATTTAAATGAAGCTGAGGCTCTTGCATTAAGCGGTGAAAATTCTCTTGAAGACGCGGCATCAAAGCTTCAGAAAAAAACACAGAATCTCATAGTGATAACATTGGGCGAAAAGGGAGCTTTATGGATAGAAAAAGACGGCTCCCTTCACAGGATGCCGTCTCGAAAAGTAAATGTAAAAGACACTATAGGTGCAGGTGATTCCCACTGTGGCTCTCTTCTTGCAGGTTTAAGCATGGACTGGTCTATAGATACGACCATGGAATTTGCCGCTGCTGTTTCTTCAGAAGTTGTGAGCATAGAGGGTGCTGTACTTTCTGAAGACAGGATCCATGAGCTATTTGAATCGATAGAGCCTTAGCGCGGTTTTGGCCGGATACCTACATGTTTCATCCCTTTCTCGCCCCCAGCTCCTTATCAAGAAGATACAGGTTCTTCGGCTTATCACCAAGCATCTGAACCTTGACTATCATATCCTTGGAGTTCTTCTCCTCCTCCACCTGTTCAGTTATGAACCAGTTAAGGAAAAGCTGTGTGCGATAGTCCTTGGCAGAAACCGCAGCGTCATAGATCTTGTTGATCTCATCGGTTATATAATGCTCATGCTTGTCAGCTTCTTTGACAGCATCAAGCACAGTCTTGAACTTTGGAGCAACCTCTTCGATGACATTTAAAGGAACATCCTGATCATTGTCCAGAAGATAGTCATAAATCTTCAATGCATGCTCCTGCTCCTCTGCTGCCTGAGCCCTGTACCATGCGGCGAATCCCGGGAGATCATTCTGACTGAAATATTTTGAGATTCCGAGATAAAGATATGCGGAATAAAATTCCTTGTTTACCTGAGCTGCTAAAAGATCTGCTACTTTTGAGTTCATAATTTCTCTCCTTTATATTTTCTTGTTAAGGACTCCTGGTGGATTCCTTTGAATCTGTCCTTTGATCCGATCATGACTCATATCGGATTTTTCATTTTACTGTTTCTGCCAATGCCTTTGCCATTACATCGAGTTCTGCCAGAGCACTTTCATCTACCGATGATGTTACAGAGATCTTCGGCTCCAGTATGGTCATGTTCTTCATACTTACCAGTATCTCTTCCATTTTTTTGTTGGCGAATTTAGCCCAGCTTCCGTTCTCTATGATTCCGACAGTTCGTCCTGTGAGATTATGGTTCTTGAGATCTGTAAGGAAGGTATGCATGTTGTCAAATATCTCTGCATTGTAAGTGGCACTTGCAAAAACAAGAGTTGAATATTCAAATGCTGTAGAAACAAGGTATGAGACCTCAGTCTTTGATACATCATAGACCTTCACATCCCTGACACCGAGTTCCGCAAGCTTCATGGAAAGGATGTCGGCTGCATTTCCCGTATGACCATATACAGAACCGTAAAAGACAGCAACTGACTTCTTTTCCGGGGTATAGGATGCCCAGCTCTTATAAAGCTCTATAATGGTGTTCAGATCATTTCTCCAGAGATGTGCATGAAGAGGAAGTATCATCTTCAAATCGAGAGTCTCGAGTTTCTTGAGAAGAGCTGTGGTCTGTACACCGTATTTACCTACTATATTTGCGTAATATCGTCTTGCCTCATCCTTCCAGTCATGTTCCCAGTCAACTTCGTCTGCGAAAATGTTTCCGCTCATGGCTCCGAAAGCTCCGAAGGCATCTGCCGAGAATAGAGTTCCTGTTGAAGCATCAAAGCTGACTATAACTTCAGGCCAGTGTACCATAGGTGCTGTATAGAAAGTCAGGGTATGGTGGCCAAGCTCCAGAGTATCCTTTTCCTTCACAACTACGGAATCCACATCTATGTGATAGAACTGTCCTATCATCTGTATGGCTTTCTGTGATCCGACTATCTTTAGTTTTGGATATCTAAGCAGAAGTTCAGGTATGCAGGCACAATGATCCGGTTCCATATGCTGGACAACCATATAATCAAGCTCTCTTCCATCAAGAGCTTTTGTGAGATTATCAAAAAACTGTCTCGAAACTGCATCATCGATTCCATCCATGAGACAGGTCTTGTCATCGAGGATAAGGTAATTGTTGTAGGACATGCCATCAGGTGTTGCATAGGCATTTTCAAAAAGCTGAAGTCTTCTGTCGGATGCCCCGACCCACCATATGTCTTTCTGAACTTCACGTATGTTGTACATGTAAAACAGCTCCCTTCTTTATATTTGATTTGATCCGAACTGAAACTTATAAAAACCGTGAAAACTATTGCTTTAATTATATCCTAAATAAAAAAATCATGTCATTATTTTTGATTATTTATAAAATAAATTATTCAGTTTTTATGTATTTATATCTCTATAATCTTTTGACGAAAAAATATGTATGAAATCATTTCGGCTTTAAATGATCCATTCATACTAAAGCGCTGTATGAGGGGCTTGATCGTAAGGAGTTTATCATGCGTACGAACAAAGAGAACGGTAAGACAACAATCTATCTTGAAGGATATATAAATTCTGATAATGCATCAACGATAGAGGATGAGATAATGTCCATTCTCAAGGACACCGCACCGGATTCGGAGATAAGCTTCGATGCTGAAAAACTCTCATATATTTCCAGTGCAGGTTTACGTGTTCTTTTAAAAGTAAGAAAAAAACTCGGAAAAGCTTTTACCATATATGACGTAAACAGGGATATCTATGATATTTTTGAAGTATCCGGCTTTAATGAAATGATGAATGTCAAAAAAGCTCTTCGCAGTATCTCCGTAGATGGCTGCGAAAAGATCAGCAGCGGCGCGCACAGTGATTTTTACCGTCTTGACTCCGAAACCACAGTCAAGGTCTATAAAGGTGATTTCAATTCCCCGGAAAAAATCGAACAAAACAGGATCATTGCAAAGACAGTGTTTACCCATGGAATCCCTTCGGTTATACCGTTTGATATGGTCAAAGTAGGTGACAGTTATGGCCTCGTTTATGAAATGATGTGCGAAGGTACTCTCGCGAGTCACCTTTCAGCTCATCCTGAAGACATAACAAAATACGGAAAACGTATAGCTGAGCTTGCCAAAAAGCTTCATTCAACTGAAATTGAATCAAGTGAACTGCCGGATGCACGTTTTCCGTATTTCTGCAATCTCAATTACATTAAAGAAAAGGGTTATTTTACTTCTGAAGAAGAATCAGATGTATATAATCTTATCACGAGCATCCCGGAAAGAAATACCTTTATCCATCGTGATCTTCATCCCGGCAATATCATGCTGATGGATGATGAGCTTATACTTATAGATGTGGATGATTCCGGAGTAGGACATCCCATGATCGATCTCATAGGAATGTATAAGGTCTATAACGAAGCTTCAAAAACCGGTTGGACTAAACGTACAATGGGCCTCGGTGAAGATATACTGGAACCTTTATGGAATATAACCATACAATCATATCTCGGAAATGAGTACAGCGATAAACTCCCCGAAGTGAACAGGGTTCTCAAAGGATATGGCCTACTGAACAGTTTAGTCGGAATTGCAGCAGCACCTACATTATCCGAGGATGAAAGAATCGAAAAAATAACAAAGATGAAAAAGCTTCTATTTTCTATGATAGATTCACTTTACCCGATACCATAAAAATCAAGCCACCTCTTATGAGGTGGCTGAATTTTTGCTTATCACTTTTTCATGAAATGAAGCTGTACTGCAGGGTAATCTCCCTGAGAAAGATTTATGGCATAGCCTCCGTACATGAGAGCTGCACCGGTGAAAGAAAGCTCTGTGCCTTCAAGCTCATAGACTGAAGCTTCATCGAGCCCCTTCAGCTTTACATTTTTGATGTGAGCATTGGCCTCAGGCTTCTTTACAACTATGTTTAAAAGAGCCTCGGATCTGTCAGCTGAAACAAATTCCCATGCCTTGTAAATCTCATGCTCTTCACTGCGACCGAGCCTGTAGTAGTCACCTCTCTCGATGAGACTGTAGTATCTGTCAAAGGTCTTTATCTGCTCTTTTATGGTCTCGCGGTCTTCAACTGATGCCTTAGTTATATCAAGCTCGTAACCGAAGGTACCCGACATGGCAACTATTCCTCTTGTATTAAGAGGTGTAGTTCTGCCTGTCTGATGGTTTGGCACAGCTGAAACATGGCTTCCCACTGTACTTACAGGATAACCGAAGGAGCTGCCCTCCTGGATCTCCAGTCTTTCGATTGCATCGGTGTCATCGGAGCACCAGATCTGCGGACAATAGTACATCATGCCTGCATCGTAACGTCCGCCTCCTCCGGCGCATCCCTCGATCATAAGATCAGGATAAGCCTTCAGGATCCTGTCTAAAAGAGAATAGGTTCCAAGTATAAATCTGTGAGCAACTTCTCCCTGACGGTCTGCAGGAAGATGGTTTGAAAATACATTACTGATGCTTCTGTTGAAGTCCCACTTGATATATGAGATGTGTGCGCTTCCGAGAACCTTGCTGATACAATCAAAAAGATAGTCAACAACCTCTCCGTTACTCATATCGAGAACCATCTGGTTACGTGACATGGTAGGACGTCTTTCAGGGTCTCTAAGAGCCCATTCCGGATGCTTTCTGAAAAGCTCAGAGTCCTCGTTTATCATCTCAGGCTCGAACCAGAGTCCGAACTTCATGTCCATCTTATCAAGCTCGTCGGAGATACGCTTAAGTCCGCCCTGAAGCTTTTTCTCATTGACGAACCAGTCGCCTAGACCGGAGTTGTCATCATCACGCTTTCCGAACCATCCGTCGTCGAGAACCATCATTTCGATTCCGAGCTCTTTTGCGCTTCGTGCTATATCAAGTATCTTTTCGCTGGTGAAATCGAAGTAGGTTGCCTCCCAGTTGTTTATGAGAACAGGACGTCTCATATGGAGGTACTTCCTGTCACAGACATTCTCACGGATTATGTGGTGGTAATTGTGGCTAAGTTCCGTGAGACCGCGATCGGTGAAGGACATGATAACTTCCGGTGTATGGAATGTATCTCCTTTTTGAAGCTTCCATGAGAAGTTCTCATCATTAATTCCGGAAACTATCCTCACTGCTCCTGCCTGATCCTCTTCTATCTCGAACTTGTGGTTTCCTGAGTACATGAGCATCATGCCGTAGCACTCGCCTCTGTCTTCATTGGCATCCCTGTCGCAAAGAATTACAAATGGATTTTCATGGTGGCTGCTCATGCCCCGCTTTGAACTGATTACAGCTATGTTCTGAGTGAGCCTGTTGCGGGTAATTGAACGCTCCATGCAGTGTCTTCCTGCGAAATGTATCTCATCCCAGCATCCGAAAGGCACGTCAAGCATTGCGGAAGATGCTTTTCTAAGGTCAATGCTTACATCAGAAACATTAACAAAAGCAGAATGTCTCGTTATGACATCCTTCTCTGGGAATACAGAATAGTAAAGCTTAAGCTGTAAGCCTATTACGCTGTCCTCAAGTGTGATGACAAGAGTTTCTGCCTCTTCACCATACTGTCTTACAGAAGGAAGTCCGGGAATCTCAGGTTTCACTCCGAGTATTTCATGAGACTTGTATCGGAAATCGCAGCTTCTGCTTCCGTTTTCTGAAATGAGATTTACAGAGCTTACTCTGTAGTCGCCAACATTGGAACCTGAGAACTCTTGTGGAAGTACGTCAATTGAACGACCCCTGTCCAGCCTGTTCTCGTAAAGGTTCCCGGAGAAGCCTCTATCTATAGGCACTATCTGATAACTCATATCAGCTCCAAATGTGTTCCTTCCGTAGTAGTTATGTATGAGAAGACCGATGTCATCCACCTGCATCTGATATTCGGTGTTCTTTGTCATCAGTCTGAAAAGCTTTTTTGATTCATCAAAAGTGATTGCCATAAAATATCCCTCCTATAGTTTTCAGGTTTCTAAACATGTCATAGGAAAAAGTGTTCAGAAATCCGGCCGCATCCCTATTTCGTGTGCCAGTGATGGGATGAGCCATGTACAAGTATACAGTAGATTTTTCTTATTAAAATCACTTTTGTTTAAAATTTAATAAAACTCGATTTAGTCTTTACTTAACGACCTCCAGAAGTTCTCTTCTTCCAATCACCACAGATTATAAATACCCTATCACTCCTCTGATTCGTCAACGAATAACCCTTCCCACAGCATCCTATTATAATATGCATTAGCTTCTTCGCATGCCTTCTTCATAAATACCATTCCATTGATACATCATTATCCTTATGAGAGGTACTTTATTAAGAGTACTGTATCTCCAACATATCCATGAGTCTCACGAATGTATCCTGTCCGTCCAGACAGATGTCCGTAAGCCAGCCTTTCTCGTTTCTCCATTCAGAGAGACCTCTGTAATAATAATTTTTCTTTGCATCTTCGATGATAAAAGGTATTACATTATGCCTAAGGCATTCCTTTAATGCTACAAGGCGTCCGACTCTGCCATTTCCATCCTGAAAAGGATGGATATACTCAAATTCGGCATGCAGCGCTATGATATCCTCCATAGTGATATTGTCTTTAGCATTATACTCTTCCAGCAAAGCCTTCATATGCTTATGGACCTCAGAAGGTTTGGATGTCTCCCGGCCTCCCACCATATTTGCACGCTTTTTGTAATCACCAACCGCAAACCATCCGAGGGTAGAATCCTTTGTGTCATGCTTCAGGATATAATGCAGATGTTTGATGATATCCTCTGTAAGTTCATCTTCCGCAATATCAATCACATAATCGATAGCCTTGAAATGGTGTACCGTTTCCAACACATCATCTACAGGGATGCCATCACACACATCAAGGGTATTTGTCTCAAAAATCATCCTTGTCTGATCCTCGGACAGTTTGCTTCCCTCAATATGATTTGAATTATATGTCATCCGGACCTGCAGCTCATGATATAGTCCTCCCGGAAGCTTCATCTCTTTTTCTTCTCTGAGAACCTGTAATATCTTATTATCAGAGACTTCCTTCATCAAAATCTCCGGATCCAATCCAAGATAATCGGCTATCTTATGTAAGCTCCGTTTTGAAAGCTTTTCGCCTTTACCTATCTTTGCTATGGTTCGGGTAGAGAGTCCAAGCTGCAAAGAAAGCTCTGTCTTTCCGATTCCCCTGTCTTTAAGAGCTTTTTCAAGAATATCATATGAAATCACAGACTCACCTCCGTCAATATCTTTACTTATTATATTTGTTTTGCGTGATAAAGTAAAGATTTCAGCATTACAACTACATAAAAGTAAAGATAAAGCCGTGTTCCAATGACTCCTGTCAGCTTTGCTGTTCTACTTCTTTCATAAAAATCCATCTCTTCCTATCTGCATTTTGCTAGATAATAGTGCCTGATCAATCACATCGTATGTGATCTTCTTTTGAATAATTCATTCACCAGAAGTATAGATGTAAATATCACTATTGGTTCTTGGCTACACTTTATATGAACGTTTTATAAATACTGGAGTCTTTGTCTTCCAATCATCATAAGATGGGCCCATGAATACTTACAGAGCCTTCAGGTGGATGTGACCCTTGAATGGAATCAGGGTAATCATTTTAAAGATGCAGACCTTCGGACAGCCAAAGCTTTTTCCTGGATCCTTGGCAGGGCATAAGAACATATATAAGTGTAAAACAGACTCAAATCAGTGTCAGATGGGAGTCTGTTTCTTTTTGGTGATAGGATATCTTTGACAACATAGATGTAATAATGAATGGAGGCAGGTATGAAAACTATAGGACTTATCGGTGGCATGAGTTGGGAGAGCACTGTCACCTATTATGAGATTTTAAATAAAGAAGTAGCAGGTGCACTTGGAGGATTTCACAGCGCCAAGATCCTTATGTACAACGTGGATTTTGCAGAGCTTGAGGAGAATATGTCAAACGGCTACTGGGCGGGAAATGCAGTGATCCTTGCTGATGCTGCCACAAGACTTGAGAAGGCAGGTGCTGACTTTATCGTTATTGCTACTAACACCATGCACAAGCTTGTGGACCATATACAGAAGCAGATAAGTATCCCGATCCTTCACATTTCTGATGCTACAGCTGATGCTGTAAAGCGCGACAACATATGGAAAGTGGGACTTCTTGGAACGAAGTTCACCATGACACAGGGCTTTATCAAGGACAGGCTAGCTGATGCAGGACTTGAAGTTGTGATCCCGGATGATAAGGACATTGAGCTTGTAAATGATGTTATCTTTAATGAGCTCTGTCTTGGAAAGGTTCTGGATTCTTCAAGAAAAGAGTACCAGAGGATCATCGATGATATGAAGGCAAAGGGAGCAGAGGGAATCATCCTTGGATGCACAGAGATTGGAATGCTTATCAGTGACAAGGACAGCACCCTTCCAACCTACGACACCACCATCATCCATGCAAAGGCAGCCGCCGCTATGGCCCTGGCCTGAAAAATGAAATAATCTAAAAGAAAAATTTCAAAAGCAGTTCTACTCATATCGAGTAGAACTGCTTTTTACATGCAGGAAAAGGGGTGAGACGGAAACAAAAAAAGGTCCGGGGGACTTTTTTCCCGTCGAACCGACCGACGAAGCCCGTAAGGGCGAGGAGACAGAACGACGAGTGATGCCCGTGAGCCCGCATTTTAAGCGGGTTTGCGGACTTTGAAAGTCCCCGGACAAAATCTCGGAAGATGTTAAGAAGCAAAATCTAAAAACCAACAAAGCAACACCAACCGCGCATATGCTTAAATCTATGATAAGATCTTTTCTTTTTTCTTTGTCTACAGCCTTATCTGTATTACTGCAGGGCGCGTATTTCTTCATATTTCAAAACCACTCTCACAACACTTTTTTTCTCTGCATTTTCTTCAGCACAGATTTCTTCCGCAATTTCAATATTCAGCTCCTCATCATTTCGCCCGAATTTGCAAGGCAAACGATCCAGTACAGATACATATTCTTCACTCATACTGTTCCTCCTTTTGGGGACGGGGTTAGTGGCTCATTTTTCTTAATCCTTTGGGTACGGGCAAGCACTACACCTAAAATCAGAACAATGATTCCCTGCAGGCTCCAATAGCAGATGCTGTATGTGCACACGGTTCCCAATGCTTCTTGATACCCGATACTCAGGACAAAATTATCAATTGTATGGAACAAAACAGCCGCCCAGATACTGCATCCACACTTTACGAATACTGTTGAGATTATGATACTAAGAAAGATTGTCTGCAATAAGTATAACGCAAAAGACATCTCGTATCCATCGGCATGAAAGACAAACATGGGAATGTGCCAGCCTGCCCAGACAATTCCGACCATTACGGCCGCAAGCAGCGGATTCAGTCGAAGACACAATTTACGAAAGAGATATCCTCTCCACCCGATTTCTTCTCCCAAAGGACCGCCGGCAACCAGAACCAAAATAAAAATCAAAGCCGCCATAAACGGATTATGAAATGTGATTCCTCCCACTTCGTTTCGAATATGAAATGCTTCCGTATTCGAATCAAGGACACGCGCAATCAGATACGGAAGAAGTAAGGATAATACGGAATACAGCAGCCCGAAGCAAATAAAAAAGGGAGACAGTTGAATCTTTTTGTGCTTCGGAAACAATCCTCTCTCTTGATACAGGAAAAAAAGACCCATCAGTGACGGAACAAAGGATCCTGCAATGCGAAACCCACTCATTCCGCGGAATTCAAAATACCATAACACCCATGTTATTCCATAGGTCAAAATAATAAAAGGAAACATTTTTTCAATTCTACTGTTCTCCGGAAAAACAATAGTTCCTCCGCTTTTTGCCTCCATCAGCCCACACTCTCGCGGCTCTCCCGACTTACTTAGTTATATTGCGATTTTATGTTCCAGCAGTCAACCCGACAAATGAGAAGTTATCTGACAAACTGCCATTCCTCTTTGGAAAGGCATGTTATATGTTCCGTTCGGAGAACGCCCTCTATGGCACAGGGCACATTATAGGCCGTATGATGATAATGAAAACCGCACTTCTCCTGAACACGCTTTGACTTTTCATTCCCATCAAAGTAACCACACCATATTTTATTAAGTTTCAGGTTTTCAAAACCGTAGCGCATCAATTCCCTGACTGCTTCCGGTATCAGCCCTCGTCCCCAATACGGAACTCCGATCCAGTAGCCGATTTCACCTTCTGAATCAGGAAGGCCAATATTGCTGGCTTTCCCAAGCATAAGTCCAATGCTGCCAACAGGCTGGCCTGATTCTTTTAATACTACAGCATAGGTCTCCGGCGCTGAAAGAACCCTCCGGATTATTTCACGGCTATTCTCTACACTTGTATGAACCGCCCATCCTGCGATTGGTCCCACATCAGGATGACTTGCATATTTAAATAAATTCTCCGCATCGCTTTCTTCCCACGGTCGGAGGATCAATCTTTTCGTTTCAAGTATCATGGCATACCTCTCTTACCAACGGCATCTCTGCAGACTTGAAGTTGTCTGTTTATGCAGAACGCAGTTATATCGAACTGCATTTTACATTTTCCTCTCATAAAGATAGAAATCAGTCCAGCCGGTGTTGTTGGCAAACCAATGCTACTTCCCGCAAAATACAAAACTAAGACTTTCGTACAGTTTCTGAGCAGGAAGATTTGAAGAAAGTGCGTCAAAGCGGCAGGCTTTCATTTTTTTTAGTCCGTCCAAGTTCCAGCGCAGACTGAATCATTTTCTTTCCGATTCCTTTTCCCTGAAAATCCGGCATGATTCCAAGAATGTGAAGTACCATCACCTCGTTATCATTTGCCTCAACCTGCCATTTTACAGGATGATAATCTTCTCCCTGAGAGAACGTGATTGCGATCACTCCCGCAAGATTCCCATCCTCCATAAACAGGTACATGTTTCCACCGTCGATGTACATTTGAATCATTTCGTCGGTTGGATGCTTTCCGTATTCCCAGCGGGCGTATTCCTTCATACTCGGCACGCGGTTGATTATGTCGATGTATGCCGACTTTATTTTTCAAAATCCGAGGCAGATGCTTTTACAAGATTTTTTTGAGATTCGTCTGATTTTTCGTGTTCCTTTTCTCCATTGCAGCGCCTAACAACAATCCAAAACATAGACCTATAGGCAGCCAAAATCCGATATTATGTGTAGCGATTCCTATGCTCATTCCGTAAATGAGTCCTAAACACATTCCGATAGATTGCGTAAATCCTTCTTTCATTTTTATCTTTCCTCCAGTGCAAGTTTTATCGACAATCCGGCGAAAGACAATGCAAATCCCCGTTCGATGTTCTTCATAATAGGTTTACGCCTTTGAACCAGCTCACGCAAAGCACCTGCGATCAGCCCGTATATAATGAAAACAATCAGAGTCATAAGCATGAAAACCAGACTTAACACAACCATGCAATCAATTTTGTCAACGGTATCTGAAGGAATGAACTGTGGCAGAAACGAAAAGAAAAATATAGTCAGTTTTGGATTCAGAAGATTCAAAACAACGCCCCGCGCAGCAGTTTTTAATGAAGTTGTCGCAAATCTATTTTCATCAAATTCAAGCTGTCCTGCGGATGTCCAAGTCTTCCATGCAAGATACATGAGGTAAACGGCTCCGGCATATTTTATTACCGAAAATATTTTCGCGCTCATGTGCATGATTGCGGACAAACCCAAAATACATGCGACAATATGAGGAATTATTCCGAGCGTGCAACCAAAAGCCGCAGCCAGCATAATTCTCTTTTTTTGTGTAAGACCCGTGTTGATTGTATAAATCACACCAGTTCCCGGAATAAGTACGATAACAAGTGCTGTCAGTAAAAAACTAATAGAGATCAATTTGCTCTCCCCTCTTTATTATCTTAGTGTTTTTAATTCATTTTTCAGCCTATCTGCATTTAATATATAGCAAAAAACAGAACCGACTGAAATTTCACTGATTTCAGCCGGTTCTGCACAGATTTGTTTTGATTTTGCACTCCATCTATTTTTAATGTCAAGGACATAGGTTTGTTGTGGCCATGAACTGAATTTTCATATCTGTTTGCACTCCTTGAAGAATTATAGTCATAAAAGAGACCGGTTTCCCGATCCCTTTCGCCAATATCAAGCCCCACTTACTCTTAAAACTCTCTGTTTGTGATAAAACGACAAATAAGGTAGATTACCTCCATCCCACAAACCATGTAAAAACACATCTGTGATTCACCCACACATCCAAGGGGTCTGAGTATTATACCCAAGGCACAAAGAAGCAAAATCGAAAAGAAAAATGCCCGCGATCGAGCCTTATCAGCAATAAAACGTAACCTTTCATCCTCATTTGAGATATCTACATGTTTGGCATACTCCGGATCCTTTTTATATCTCACTAAAAGCATCAGCCGTACAGCAGATACTCCGATAAGTGCACCGCCCATCCCACTCCAAAAGCTGTCAATATACTCCAAACACCCTGCTGCATACAATGCCGCACCGATAATTAGCAAAGCAATATACCATACATTTTTCTTTTGATTACTCATAGCACTACTCCTCCTCAAAAATAAACACATCTTCTATACTGAGCTTAAACAACTTTGCAATCTTATGAGCCAACCCGATTGAAGGATCATATTTTCCTTTTTCCAGTGAAATTATCGTTTGCCTTGACACTTCCAACTTGTCAGCCAGTTCTTGTTGCGTCAGCCCGTTTGTTTTTCTCAATTCAGAAACACGGTTTAGCATGATTATTCTTCCTTCTGTATTTGCTATGTAAAGTTCGCTTTACATTTTCATTATACATCCATTTACAAATATGTCAAGCGTACTTTACATTAAAATTCTTTCAGCGAAAAACTCACAGTCCACAGTCCCTTATAGCTTGTATCCTTTTCAAGCTTCACCTTAAAGCCCTCCACATACATCTGAGTCTGCACCGCCTGCAGGAATGCATCGCTCACAGGATACAACCGCCTCACCTCCCTCAGGGCATAAAAAAATAAGTGCAGATGTCAGAGGTAATTTGATATGCTCCCCCCAAGTAGGACACTGAAATATAAAACCTACTTGGGGGAATTT
>NZ_MUHW01000059.1 GCF_002007235.1 Oribacterium sp. C9 | reverse complement strand
GTGGTACTGAAACTGCTGGGAATATTGTCTTGAAATTTTTAACCTTTGCCATGATGTTTTTTCTCCTTTTAAACAGAAATATAATTTTTTGAGTTCCGGAAGAGGCGCCCTTTCTTCCTTCGCAATCGTTTGTATTTGTTATGGGTTATTTATAACATGTCCAAAAAGCTTGTGCAACATTTCCGCAACTGTCTGCAATTTGTTGCATGCCTTTTGCAATTAGTTGTACCTTTTGTCACTTATGTTGCTTTTGAAAGCGTTTTACTTGTGCATATTTATACTCATGCTTTCAGCACCTTTGTGCAATTATGAATCCGCGTGCAACAAACGTTTGCATAGAACTGTAATGATGATATACTAAAAGAAGCTATATAGAAGGAGGCTAACATGGCCACGTTAAAAGATGTTGCAGCTCTCGCACACGTCGATGTTTCCACCGTTTCGAGAGCTCTCAATAATAATTCAAATGTTCACCCGGAAACAAAAGCCAGAATTCTCGCAGCTGTTAAAGAACTCAGCTACAAGCCCAACGTCCTCGCAAGAGGCTTACGTCAGGGTAAATTAAACACCATCGCTGTCGTAGCTCCCAAGCTCACATACTCCATATTCTCACAGGTTGCCCTCGGCATAGAAAAAGCCGCCAGAGACAAGGGCTACGCCATAATCATGGTAAACACAGGAAACGACGGAGACACAGAGAAGAAAAGTCTCGCAAAATTAAGAAACAGTTTTATTGATGGAATGATAATAGGTGCCACAGGAAACAACACCAGGCTTATCAGAGACATAAACACAGAGATCCCGGTAGTTCAGGTAATCAGAAAGTTTGATCCATTACTCAGCTGTGTCGACGTTGACTACATTGACATAGGATATAAAGCAGTATGGAACCTCTACAGTAAGGGTTGCCGGAAGATAGCCCTGATAAACAGCTCTCTATCCCTCACACCTTACGAAAACCGATATATCGGATACAAGCGTGCCATAGCGGAACTAGATCTGGAAGAAATAGTCATATCAAAAGAGTCTCTGCTCCAGGGGCCTTCCTACGGGTATGAATGTACCCTAAAGCTGCTTGACGAGTACGACGGCATAGACGGAATCATGCTAGCAAGCGACTCCCAGTCCATGGGCGCTCTAAGAGCATTAAAGGAAAGTCATATTTCAGTACCTGATCAGATAAAGATCCTCAGCATGACCGGCATACAAATAGGTTCAATGCTGGAGACCTCTCTCACTTCATTCGAACTGCCGGGAGAAGAGATCGGCGAGGAGGCTGCACTGATGCTCATCAGGACCATCGAATCCGAAAATCACGATAAACCGCCCGCACGCCACCTTACTCTTTCCGCGCAGCTTATAGAGAGGGAATCAACAGGGTAAAATAAAAAAACATATAGTCAAGGACTCTTATAAATAAGAGTCCCCAATTTGGGGACTCATCGTATCGCAGCTATCCAAAAGTTGTAAAACAGATGTAATTTTTATTCTCTCGTGCTGAAATACTTGAAAATAAAGGATTTCTAACTATGGTTAATACCATGCCCCAGCAGATGAATAATGTACAAGTATCTGCCGTCATCTAACATCGTTCGTACCACCGCCCTATCACGAATCGAGTAGGGGGAATATAATCCCCCTCTCACACCACCGTACGTGCCGTTCGGCA
>NZ_MUHW01000058.1 GCF_002007235.1 Oribacterium sp. C9 | reverse complement strand
GACTGCGGAAGACGAAACCACAGATTCAGAAGTTGAATCTAAGGATGAGATAGATGAATCTGATGAATCCGAAGAAACTGTAGCGGAGTCTGAAACTGCAGAAGAGCAGGAAACTGCGGAGAATGGATCTAAAGAGGCGGCTGATGCAGATGAAGCTGAGCTTGCCGAGATGCTTGCTGTTATCGAGGAAGAAGAAAGAATCGCCGAAGAGAAGCAGGACGTAGCAGATGATGATATGCCTGAGTCTGAAGCATCAGAGGATGAGTCTGTTGACGAAGATGATGATACAGAAGAACTTGAGGAGTCTGAAGATGATTCTGGAGAACAGGAGAAGCAGACCCGAAAAGTTATTCCGCTTCGAAAAACCAAAGAAGAGGAAGAGGCGGAGTATGTAGAGGCTATTCTGTCTGAAGATAGATTTGATGGCGGCACTACCGGCAAAAAGCAGGGAAAAGGACTTCGTTTTTCGATACTGGCTGTGTCACTTGCGGTAGTTATAGGCGTCGGTACAGCCGGATATTATGTATGGAGTAATACTCCTGAAAAACAGGCTGAGAGGATACTGAAAACAGCTGAAGCTGCATTTTGGTCGAAGGATTATTCGGTGGCAGAGGAGAACTATACGAAGCTTTTCTCATATGGAACTCCGAGTGCAGAAGTATATATGCATCTTGCGAATACATATCTCAATAGATCAGAGCATGCAAAAGCCATAAGCATCATTAATGAAGCGCTTGAAGCATATCCCGGTAATGCTGATTTGTCCGCCGCATTGGATAAATTGTGCCCTGTTGCAGCCATAACTCCTGACGGAGGTGTATTTGGCGAACCTATGACGGTTGAGCTTAGCGTTAACGGTGGCAATGACCTGTATTACACGATGTATATAGATGGCCAAACCAGTGGCGAAGAAAAGTATGAGACGCCTATAACATTGGACGAGAATGGTACATACAAGATAGAAGCCTATGGAATGTCCGGAGATGGGTATAAGGGCAATGTTGTTACCGAAACCTATGTCATTAATATCGAACCGGAAACGGAGCCTGAGACAGAAGCGCCTGAAGAGAGCGAGGCTCAGAATGAAAGTGCTGAGTTCAGCTTTGCTTCGGAGTATGCAGAGTATCCTGATACGCTGGTAGAGATTCAGACGGCTAACAGGCAGGACATGGGTGAATATTCTGTATTCCCGGCCAAGGTATATCACAGCCACAATAGTGATAAACCGGAAGGCGAGGGAAGAGATGTGACCATAAAGATAAGCAACAGTGCATGGTTGCACTATATTGATTATGATCTCGGAAGCATTCCTGTAAGAGATGCGTATTCTTTCCTTCCGTATATAGGATTGCTTAATGCTACAACCGATGAAAATGGCGTGGTTACAAAGTTCGATTTCATTCTTGGAAGTCAAAAATAAAAGTTATGTTTTTAAATCGGTAAGCCGGTATTGGCTTGCCGATTTTTTTATGAAATAACGTAGTTTTTGCACTGAACACAACTGGATTACGAAAGTAAAAGAGCAGATTTAGAGACGGCTGAAGAATAGTTGTTAATTAAGAGTGAAAAAAATAAAAAAAATTCAAAAAAAGGTTTGACAATCGGAACAGGAATTGTTATATTAACTGAGCTGTCGCAAGAGAGCAGAACAAAAGCTTCTCTGAAACAGCTCAGAACCTTGAAAATCAAAGATCGATTAATACACAGACCCTGAAGATTCTAAGAA
>NZ_MUHW01000057.1 GCF_002007235.1 Oribacterium sp. C9 | reverse complement strand
TGGTATGCTACCCGTCAAGCGGACAGTAAAAAATCAAAAAGTTCCCTACCGCCAGTTATGAATATAGCTGGCGGTATTTTTATGCCGCCAAATAGTACTGTTCATGGTACTCGATTGGCGTCATCAAATGCAGATTCCGTTGGATTCGTTCATTGTTATAGTAGCTTATGTAGTTCTCGATAGCATAGACCATGTCTTTCCGAGACGTAAATCGTCTTCCATAGTACTTCTCGCGCTTCAGGATGCCCCAGAAGCCCTCCATTGGCCCGTTATCAATGCAGTGTGCAACTCGAGACATGCTCTGCTTCATGTGATGTTTCTTCAATCTTGTAAAGAACTGTTTACTTGTATATTGGAACCCCCTGTCACTATGAAACAGTGGGTGAGCGTTCGGCTCAAGTGCTACAGCTGCATCAAATGTATTCATAACCAATGGATTGTCATTATGGTCTCCGATTTCGAAAGCTACAATTCTTCGGTCGTAAAGATCCAAAATGGCGCTCAGATACACCTTGCGAACCTCAGGGCCGATATAATACTTGAACTCCGTTACATCAGTAAGCCATTTCTCGTTCGGAGCATCAGCATGAAAATCTCGGTTCAGATAATTCTTTGCGATATGTGCCGGATCATCGCTGTTTCTGGTACAACTCTTAGGCTTCCACTTGATTGTAGACTGGATATGCTCTTTACGGCAGATCCGCAAAATCCGTTTATCATTGACATCGATGTCATAATGCCGGTTCAATTCATCCCGTATCCTGCGATATCCCATATCCGGATGCTCTTCATGGATAACCTTGACCGTTTCCGCAATCTCCTGATTTCGCTTTTCACTGTAACTTACCGGTTTTTTCAGCCAGCGGTAATAGGCCCCTCGAGATAAGTGCAGGTATTCACAAAGATGCTGTACAGGATAGTGCTGCTCTTCAGATAATTCCTTGATCGCTTGATATTTATACAGATAACGAGTCAGAGATAGCGGTCTTTCATCTCTAACTCTCTGACTTTTTTTAACAGATCATTCTCCATCTGAAGGTTTCGGTTCTTACGTTCCAATTCGGCAATCTTATCCCGCAGTTCTTCTTCTGGAGTTCTAGCAGGTTGTGTGCCGGCTCGCCGACCTCGTCGGTCTTCTAGGCCAGCTGCGCCCATCTGCTCATACCGCAGCACCCAGTTACGTACCTGCTGATAAGAACAGTTATACTTCAGTGCCATCGCACCATAATTCTTATCATTGGCAAAACAATCTTGTACGATTTCATAACGCTCTTCAGGTGTGGTTTGTCTGACTTTTCTCATGTAGCTACCGCCTCCGCTGGTGCAAGATTTGATTTCTCCATGAGTATTATACTGTTTTATCCAATCCTGGAGTGTCTTTGTTGAACGAATATTGTACCGCTCCATTATCTTCAACAAAGATCCTTCTCCATGAAGATATGCATGTACTGCTTTACGCTTTAAGTCTAATGGATAATGTTTGTATCTTTTCTGTTCCAAAAGTCCGATGGGGCCTTCATTCTGATAGATAGTAATCCATTTCCGGATAGAATCGGTTCCGTTCCCCGACAATCCAGCCAACCTTCCTGCTTCTCGAATTCCAATTTCATTCCTTAGATATCGCTCAACTAGCTCTACTTTCAGAACAGGATCTATCTTACTTTTTCTGGACATAAAAATTCCCCCAAGTAGGTTTTATATTTCAGTGTCCTACTTGGGGGGAGCATATCA
>NZ_MUHW01000056.1 GCF_002007235.1 Oribacterium sp. C9 | reverse complement strand
TCCAGCTCCTGTAACTGTTACTGCACCGGAATTAACTGTAACTTCAGTTTTTGCGCTGCTTCCTGATGAAGTCGCACTTATTCCTGTTCCCTCATTGTTAGAACCTTCATTTTTGTTTTCTGTTACCGAAATCCCATTATCTACAGTAACTGATGTTTCATGAGAGTCACTTTCTACCGATATATCACTGCTTGCTCTTACACCGGTAGTGTCACCAGTGTTATCTGATACCGAAACTCCATCTTCAACTTTAACTGTATCGCCATCAGTTGCTGTTACAGTTTGCGCATACACCATCATACTCTGGCTCATGACAACTGCTGCAGTCAATGCGACCGCCATACCTTTTCTTACCGACAAAAAACTCTTTCTTCTCACGAGAATTCTCCTTTCTTTCCGTCTCGAAAGTACATTTTTCCGGCATAGAATTTGTACCGTTAACTCTCATTGTACAAATCCCCGGTATGCCTACAGGTTCCTAAACATAACCTATAAGAATACCCCCCCGAAAAGATATTCTCTGTCTTCTCGAGGGGATAACCGATCCACTATATTCAATTATCTTTTTTATCAGCAGTTTTTCGGTGAAATATTACCCTCTTCACATAAATAATTTAGAATTGACATACAGCTATACCTATATGGTCGAATTTTAGACTATATGAAAAGTGATATTTCTTTGGTATCATTCTTTGGTAAACAGATTTTTGTGCAATAATCGTAAATGTATATCCCCTAAAAGTAATTATAAAAAATGGATTAAATTAACTCATAACCTTTACTATGCGGATTTATCCGATGTTATAGTATTAATATGGAGGTGACAAGCATGGCAACGTCTAGTATTTTTCATAATGTAATTATAAATGATCCCGAAAAAGCAGATGCTTTTATTTCAGCCATTGAAGAATCTATTTCTGACCCTTATATCGGTCCAAGTATTCCAAAAGCCAAAATAGAATCTGATTCAAAAAAATTATCTAAGTTATTGAATTTATGGAAATCGGAGGCACCAAACTGATGTCGCCTATCGTTGTTAATATACTTGATTTAATCGATTTAGGTGGCGACAATGTCATTGAGCCAAAGCTCGCCACCTTTACATCACCACAAAATCCAGAAATAGAAGATTTTATTCGTAATAAAGCAATTCAATTTGCTATTGGAAAACTATCTATCACATATCTTGTAAGCGATGAATATACCGGAAATATACTTGGATACTTCACACTTACTCATAAATCTATCTTCCACTTCCAAAAAGAAACTTGCCCGATATTCCCGTATGGATGCTTCAACGGGAAACTATATGACATCCTCCTTTTTACTTGCACAATTTGGAAAAAACTACTCTTTAAGCGAAACGCAACGTATTGATGGAGATACTCTCATGAAATTAGCCACGGATGTTCTTATCGGAATTCAACATCAAATTGGTGGCGGCATAGTTTATCTTGACTGCGAAGATAAGGTTCCTTTAACTTCATTCTATCAAAGACAAAACTTCAAACAATTTGATGACAGATTATCATCTGAAGACAATCAAAAATATATTCAATTCATTCGATTCTTTTAATTTTCTTTATTTCCACACTCTAGACATATCCGCATTTTAAAAAATCTAAAGTATTCAAAAGTTCGATGGCAACTTCTATTCGTCATGTTGAATGCACAATTTTATTCCATTAAAAAATCCGGAATCAGAATAAATCTGATCCCGGTTTTTTTATCTTTGCTATTTACATATGT
>NZ_MUHW01000055.1 GCF_002007235.1 Oribacterium sp. C9 | reverse complement strand
CTCTCTATTCTTCTTTGTGTAAGTTCAACAAAAACCTTTGATTTTACAGACTTTGTCAAACAGCCAATAGGTTACATATATCGATCAAAGTAGTGCTTTCTGGATATGAAGCGGCTTCTATGAGCCCATTTCTGATGATTCTGGGTACAAGAAATAAAAACGTCTTCTGAAAATCTATGAAGGCCTTTCTTTTCCCCATCCTTACCTACAGTAACAAACCTCTCATGTCTACCAGGATCACCTGCCATTGCTGGGTCCTAAATTCCTTCGTTCTGCTTATCCATAGTCTGGTGCTGCTCATGCTCCTTTGTCAGGGTCATGCCCTATAAAAAATGTCAACGCAGCTACTGGCTCTACTCTGTTCTTTATACTTTGCATTCCTGTTTCACAGCACCATGAATGGCGGACGCTATCCTGTTTACAGTACTTATTGCTTAGGCAGCGATCAGATCGCTGTCCCGGTGGATGTCTGACTTCATTTTCATGCGGTCATAGTCCAACCCTTTGGTCAATACCGCGTAGAATACGCGGATCAGTTTGCAGCTTACGGCAATCATTGCCTGTCTGCGTTTTAGCGGATTCTTTACTCGTGTAACGTAGTAATCGTAGATGTCTCTGAACTCAGCATTCCTTGCAAGTAACGGAATCATTACCTGATAAAGAATCTTTCTGAGCTTTCGTCGTCCACGTTTGCTGATCCTGGATCTGCCCTTATGCTTTCCGGAACTGTTTTCAACCAGTTCGAGTCCGGCATATTTCTGGATCTGTTTCGGCGACTTAAAGCGTCTTATATCGCCGATCTCAGCAATGAATCCTGCTATTGTGACTAACCCTACTCCTTTAATGGCGAGTAACTTCTCCACGTGCTGTACTCTTCGGATCATCTCGTCAAGTACTTTGTTTACAGCTATCAGTTGTGATGTCCAGAGTCGATGTTCCTCAAGAAGCATGAATAATTCGCTCTTTGTGCCATAGCCTCCATCAATTCCTACACTGTTATGCGCAGCCTCGACCAGGGTCTTTGCCCTACCTTCGGTAACACCTCTGCCACGCAGTTTCTTTTCGTGCCAAATTTTACGGATTCCATCAACACCAAGTGCCATCACGTCTTTCGGCATCGGCGCTTTTTCAAGCACCGCTAGTCCACTTGTTGCATCAAACTTATTATAAATTCCCAAATACTCAGGAAAGTGTATTGCAAGCCATCTCTGAATCCTGTTTGCAGCGATGTTATGCTGTTTCATGATTCTGTCGCGGCTGTATACCAAATCTCTTATCTCTGCATAGATTCCATCCGGCATATATGGAATCGAGTACCTTCCATCTACGACCAACTTTGCTATCGTCTTGGGATCTTTTGCATCGTTTTTCTTCGGACTGTTATCATCCAGTTCTTTGATTTTCTTGACGGAGAAAGGATTGACCATTACTAGTTTTTTCTGATGATCTTCTACATACCTTGCAAGTGCAAACCAGTAGTGACCTGTCGGCTCACAGCCTATCAGAACATCGGTCTTACCGTTTCCTGACATCAGCTTTTCCATCCAGGCATTGAAGGAATTGAATCCCTCAATGTCATTCTGAAAAGAGAAAACCTTTTTAGTAAGTTCGCGGCCACGATTGTCGAAAGCTCTTGCATAGTGAAGTTGGCTTCCAATGTCTACTCCGACCACCATAGTCGCATCTGTTACTTGTTCAATTTTTGCATTCTGTGTATAATTCATTTCGGAACCTCCGGGCTTTGATTGTTTTGTTTACATCCGCCAAGATGCAACTCAATCTTACCTTGAGGTTCTTTTCTATTCAATTGGCGCTTATTTATGAATTACAGGAATGCTCCTTT
>NZ_MUHW01000054.1 GCF_002007235.1 Oribacterium sp. C9 | reverse complement strand
TGTTGTATGGCGGGCATGCCGCCAGTCTGTGGTGAAAGTCCACGTGGGGCGTAGTTGCCGACGAACCCCAAAGCAACTCCCAAGGTTTGCATCGTGAGGTGTTGGCTAGAAGAAGGGATAGCGAAATCGTAGCCTGACGGACAGAAACCTGATAATAAGGCGCCTATGGTGGATAAGCTGGCAACAGACAGCGAAGTCCTAAAGGCAACCGTAGCCCGTAGACGTAAATCAGGCAGGTAGACGAGGAAAGACTGGCAGGCTTATCCCGCGAGGTCTCACAGGCGGTACCATTAGCCGTAGTAACAACGTACTGTGAGAAGTCAGCAGAAGCCGTAGTAGGCAACGCTCTGAAATGGAGTTGCTAAAGGGCTGAACAATGTAACCGTGTAATCAAATGTATGCTCCATGGAATACCTGACAGCGGAAAGGGCGAAACGTATATGAGCAGAGACCGCACGACTTAGGGCGAATTCATGGGAACGGAAAGGAGAGAATACACAAGGCTATGTCGGAACTGTTGGAAAAGATACTGTCCAACGACAACATGAACGTCGCATACAAGAGAGTCTGCGTCAATAAAGGAGCGGGTGGTGTAGACGACGTGACTGTTGACGAACTCGGCGATTATATCAAGGAGAATTGGAACAGTATTAGAGAGCAAATCAGGCAGAGGGAGTACAAACCCCAGCCGGTCAGGAGGGTAGAGATACCCAAACCTAACGGAGGAGTGAGAAAACTTGGTATTCCAACCGTAATGGACAGGGTAATTCAGCAAGGCATAGTGCAGGTGATAAGCCCTATGTGTGAGCCTTTGTTTTCGGATTGGAGTTATGGCTTCAGACCAAACAGGAGCTGTGAAATGGCAATCAGACAACTGCTTAATTATCTGAACGAGGGTTACGAGTGGGTAGTGGATATCGACTTGGAGAAATTCTTTGATAATGTGCCGCAGGACAAGCTCATGAGCCTTGTCCATAACATAATCAATGATGGAGATACGGAATCACTCATTCGCAAGTACCTCAAAGCAGGAGTTATGACGCCACAGGGTTACGAGGAAACAAAACTCGGAACCCCGCAGGGCGGAAATCTATCACCGCTACTGTCGAACATCATGCTGAATGAACTGGACAAGGAACTTGAAACGAGAGGACTCCGCTTTACAAGATATGCCGATGATTGCATTATCGCTGTCAGAAGTGAAGCAAGTGCTAAGCGAGTCATGCGGACGGTGACGGACTGGATACAAAGGAAACTTGGGTTAAAGGTTAACATGACCAAAACCCACATCACAAGACCACGGAATCTGAAATATCTTGGCTATGGATTCTACAAGGACAATAATGCAAAGGAGTGGAAATGCAGACCGCATCAGGACTCGGTTGCTAAGTTCAAACGAAAGCTCAAAGAACTAACTTGTAGGAAGATGCCTGGAACTGTCACAGGTAAGATTGCGAAAATCAACCTGGTAACAAGAGGGTGGATAAACTATTACGCCCTCGGCTCCATGAAAACAGCAATGGCAGATGTTGACGCGCATTTAAGGACAAGGCTTCGGGTAATTATATGGAAGCAATGGAAGGTACCGAAGAAACGCCAATGGGGACTGCAAAAGTTAGGCGTGAATAAAGACCTTGCACGGCTTACTTCGTACTGTGGTGACCGCTACCAATGGGTCGTCACCAAAACCGTGGTTGTCAGAGCAATTTCCAAAGTTGTTCTTGCAAGAGCTGGTCTTATCAGCTGTCTCGACTACTATAATGAGCGTCACGCTTTGAAGTTATGTTGAACCGCCGTATGCCGAACGGCACGTACGGTGGTGTGAGAGGGGGATTATATTCCCCCTACTCGAT
>NZ_MUHW01000053.1 GCF_002007235.1 Oribacterium sp. C9 | reverse complement strand
AAATGGTGTGACACCCCTTTTTTGTGTTCGCCCACCCCGCTCTACCTTTTGGGAGTCGACAGGTTACGGACCCGCCCCAGCTCACACAAAAAAGTATGTTACGAAATAATTTATGCAACACAAAAGCCAGGCTTCGAAAAGCCCGGCTTTTGCTGTAAAATATGTTTATGCTACTAACCAAAATTTTACAAGGAGATTATAGCGCTTCTTCCTTATATCATCAAATCAAACTTCCGCTAGACATAGAAATTTCTATCCCATCAAACGATCCGGTGCGCCTTTTAAGTGCATTTGTGGAGGGTATGAATCTTTCTGATCTGTATGCTACTTATGACAGGATCAGAAAAAATCAGGCTACACCGCGTCAGATGCTTAAGATCACAACCTATGCAGCAATGAACAGAATCTATTCCAGTCGTGACATTGAATCTTCCTGCAAAAGGGATATCAATTTCATGTTTCTTCTCGATGGTGCACCCGCACCTGATCATTCCACAATAGCAAGGTTCATTTCTCTACATCTCTCTCGGTGCGCCAAGCCTGTAATGGCCCAGGTTGGAACTATCCTGCTTGATCTCGGCGAAATTTCCGGTGAGAACATATTTATTGATGGAACAAAGATAGAGTCCTTCGCTAACAAATATACTTTTGTTTGGAAAAAGTCTGTGTCAAAGAACATGAATAGGCTTGCCGAGAAAATCTGTTTGTTCTGTGCAGAGTGTGAAGAACTCTATGGGATTAAAGTTGTATACGAAGATAAGATTTCTCTTCATACCTTGAAACGCCTAAGAAAGAAACTTTACAAGATAAAAGAGGATGAAAAAATCGAGTTTGTTCATGGTATAGGCAAGAGAAAAACAGTGCTTCAGCGCTCGATTGAAACACTTGAGGAATATATAGAAAAGCTGAAAGAATACATTAACAAGCTTTATAAATGCGGTAGTCGAAACAGTTATTCCAAGACTGATAACGACGCTACTTTTATGAGAATGAAAGAAGATGCAATGCTTAATGGCCAGCTTAAACCCGGATATAACCTTCAGCATGGAGTTGATGCGGAGTATGTGACCTGGCTCGGAATCTATCCTAATCCAACTGATACTCTTACCCTGATACCTTTCCTGAAAGACATGGAGAAGCACCTGCCTTTCAAGTATAAGAACATCGTTGCAGATGCCGGTTATGAAAGCGAAGAGAATTATATTTTTATAGAATCCAACGGACAGACAGGGTACATAAAACCGCAGAATTATGAATTATCAAAAACCAGGAAGTTCAGAAATGACATAAGCAGGCGCGAAAACATGGACTATGATCCGGAGACCGACAGTTATACATGTAAAAATGGAAAGAAACTCCTAGCTGTAAATAAAAGAACTCAAAAGACAGCGACCGGTTACAAACGTGAGGTAACAACGTATGCGTGTGAAAGCTGCAGTGGGTGCCCTTTCAAAAAAGACTGCATCAAAGGTAATAACTGCAAAACCCCTTTTGAGGACAGGAACAAGTGTCTTTCTGTATCAAGAAAGATGGAAGAAAAGCGGGCTGAATGTCTTGAAAGAATAACCAGCGAATTTGGCACACAGCTAAGAATGAACCGCAGCATACAGGCAGAAGGTTCATTTGCAAACGTGAAAGAAGACATGAACTTCAGACGGTATCTATACCGAGGCAACGAAAACGTTCTTGCGCAGAGTACTCTTTTGGCAATGGCATTTGACATCAGCAAGCTCCATCATAAAATCATGTCTGAGCGAACAGGAACACACCTCTTTGAGTTAAAAAAGGTGTCCTAATTTTAAAGTTTCTAAAACCAGAAGCCGTAGAACAAGCCGATGATAAAATCGGCTTGTTAAAGTACGCTTTATATCGAGCATAAGCAAAAATACACGTCAAAACAGGCATAAATTGTGGCATGAAAAGAGGGCTATCGCCTAGATGATAATCATCTAAAGCGACAGCCC
>NZ_MUHW01000052.1 GCF_002007235.1 Oribacterium sp. C9 | reverse complement strand
GCAATCTAAAATATCAAATATGATATTTTTAGATTGCATTTGTCAGGCGATAAACGCCGATTGTGATTGGTCTCTCCTTCTCAGCATTCCACATGGAGTTTCCGGTATAACTATAGTACCCGGCCTTATCCAGCTCATTGAAATAGGACACACGTAATGCAAGGTATGTATTTGCAAACAACTTAACTGGCTATGCTCTAGACAATATATCTACATCTTTCCCTGCAGAAAGCGCTATTTAGCCACCAGTTTATAAAAAGCTCCCAATATAAGACAATTATTCATCTTACATCAGGAGCTTTTCTGCTCTCAGATCAATTAAGCTTACGCCATTATTAAGATTCTATCGGATCAAGGATAGCCTTTATAACCTGTTCTTCGTCATAGTTCGGTGCGAATCTTTCGGCGGCATCACAAATTACCTTGACTCTGATTGCATCTTCTTCAAGTTCATCTGCTATCTGTGGAACTGTTTTACCTTTTCGAAGTTTACGGCATATCTGACTAATGAGTCTAGATTGATCACCTTCCGCTCTTCCTTCAGCTCTTCCATTAGCCACTGCAGCATCATATCTTTCAAGCCAATCCATCTTTAATACTCGTCCGCCCATTATATCACCTACCTTTCTGCTGACTTTTTTTCGTTTATCATTCAGCCTTCTGGTCACATTCTCCATTTGTTTGATTATAACACCCTTGGTTCTGAGCGACAAGACGATCTCCTTCACCTGACGCAACCGCTCAATGATATCACAGTAGGTATCAACAAACTTCTTGAGTTCCGTCTCATCTGATTCATACTCATCCATTTTATCTTCGAGATTAAAAGCGAAAAATGGTAGTAAAAAGAAAAGCTTATTTTCAAACATATCATCGATGCTATAATCCGCTTCACAAATAACAGGGGCTGAATACGATACATTTCCGCCAGGTGTGCGAACTTCAAAAGAGACCTTTTCTGCAGGCGCTCCCTTGTCTCTTAATACAAGTAAACCTGTGTGTCAGAATAGATGTCAGTGAATCCAAATAGTTTTTGTGGTAGTATAAGGCTACCACAGGAAGCCCCGTGTGTTAGACTGACCAATAACCGCTTCGCATCGAATTCTGGTACAATGTCTACCGCCACCACATGGTTGTGCTGACTCAACAACACCGCCAAACTCAATCCTACGTATCCTGTTCCTGCTACTGCAATGTTCGTCCTGTTTAATATTTTTTTCATAGTTTTATCCACGGTCAATAATTGACATAAACTTTACAGCAACATATAATTAAGCATGTTTATGATGGGCAACGGCGAGTGTCCGTCCAAGCGTCGAAGCAGTATACTGTGCCAGTAAGCAATATGCTGCAGAGCTTATGGATGGTTTAATGGTTCCCAAAAACTGGCGCCGAAAACATTAAATTGCTCTTCCACCTTCGTGGGGGGAGCAATTTCTATAAAACATCGAATTTGAAAGGCATCATTATGAGCCCTGAAATGCTTCTTCGATGTGCAGAATCCTTTTTGAGTCTTATTAATAATAGTTATTTACAAACATAGGAATTATGTCCCTTAGCTAACAATACTTCCGATTCTTGAATCCAACACAGACTCAGTCTATTTTATACAAAGGTTCCAAATGTCATATTAGTCTTATAATACATGGTACCCTTTGTAACTTCATCAACTCGTATGCTGAGAGACGCTTCTAATGGGATTTTCTTTTCTTTAGGTGCTAATGCAGCATCCAGCCTATCCTTCAACAAATAATAATCATATGATCCGGCTAGGGTAGAGATTATCATAAAGTGCCTTTGATTCCCTCAGGAACTCCGGACTGAATTTGATCCTGTCTGTCTTATACTTTTCTCTTACCTTATGATAATTCTCCTCTTTACTCCTATGCTTATTATTTCAAACTAAAATTTATGGTGAAAGACACCAAAATTCTGTTGATTAAACAATTTAATTTCATCTCATCCAAGGTTATAGTCCAAAATCAGACTATATGCATTTCCTGCATGTTCTGTTATCATACAGTCAGAACGCAGCCGTTTAAGAGTCTAAAATTTCTTTTAAATTCATCTCTATTTCTTTTATCTA
>NZ_MUHW01000051.1 GCF_002007235.1 Oribacterium sp. C9 | reverse complement strand
CTCCCAAAAGGTAGAGCGGGGTGGGCGAACACAAAAAAGGGGTGTCACACCATTTTAGTGCGACAGCCCCATCGTTTATATCTCCTCTAGTTCTTCTATCCAGAGCTTCACCGCAGCATCACTCGGCATCCTTAAATCTCCCCGGGGTGACACCGCAACGGAACCAACCTTAGGTCCGTCAGGCAGACAGCTTCTCTTGAACTGCTGTGAGAAAAATCTCCAGTAGAACTTTCTGAGCCACTTTAATATGGTCTCAGGATCATATATGTCTCCGTCCATTATGCCGGCTTCCTTCTGGGCTTCTTCCGAAAAAGCCTTTAGAGCAAGGGCATAGACCTTTCTCGGACTGAATCCGAAGCGAAGTATCTGATACAGAAAGAAATCGTGAAGCTCATAAGGTCCCACCAGATCCTCTGTCTTCTGTGAAATCTGTCCGTCACCCGTAGGCGGAAGAAGCTCAGGACTTACAGGTGTATCAAAAATATCATTGAGACACTGCCTTAGTGACTCATCCTCCGATGTTTCCGCAACGAACTTCACCAGATATCTCACAAGCGTCTTCGGAACGCCCACATTAACGGCATACATGGACATGTGATCTCCGTTATAGGTAGCCCATCCGAGAGCCAGCTCACTGAGATCTCCGGTTCCGATAACGATCCCGTCAGTCTGATTTGCGATATCCATGAGGATCTGGGTGCGCTCTCTGGCCTGGGAATTCTCATAGGTTACGGAGTGATCCTCCGGATCATGTCCTATATCCTCAAAATGCTGAAGGACAGCAGCCTTAATGTTTATCTCTCGAAGTGTTGCGTGAAGCCGTTTTGTCAGGGTCACAGCATTGTTATAGGTGCGGTCCGTGGTGCCGAAGGCCGGCATGGTAACTGAGATAATGTTTTCTCTCGGTATGCCGAGCATATCAAAGGCTCTTGCGGTCACGAGAAGGGCGAGAGTCGAGTCAAGTCCGCCGGAAATACCGATAACCGCACTCCTGCAGCCTATATGTTCGAGCCTCTTCCTGAGCCCCATGGCCTGAATGGTAAATATCTCGTTGCATCGCTGATTTCTTTCAGAGACATTGCCCGGAACGAAAGGCTTCGGATCAACAAAACGTCTGAGATCAGCTGTATCACGGAGAAGTTTTTCCTTTAATGAATCATTTCCCTTTTCATCGCGCTTCTCCGCATCCGGTTCGGAACCTCCCATCACATCCGGCATGGCAGCTTCTTCTGAATCGTTAAATCTGAATCTCACCACATCATATCTGTCTCTGAGACATTCATCGATGTCAGGATATGTTGTGATACGGGCTCTCTCCTGTACTATCCTCTGAAGATCCACATCTGCTATATAGAGTCCCGTCTCGAATCTGTTTCCTTCCTTAAGGATGATGCCGTTTTCAGCGATTATGTCCTGTCCGCCGAACACAAGGTCGGTGCTTGACTCTCCGTCGCCTGCATTGGTATAAACATAGGCTGAAACGAGACGGGCACTTGCGGAACGGATAAGCTCGCGGCGGTAACTATCCTTTCCGACAGTCTCATCCGATGCGGAAGTGTTGGCGATTATAGTGGCACCTGCAAGCGCATGCTGAGTTGAGGGCGGGTTCGGAACCCATACATCCTCACATATCTCGGCAGCAAGAATGAACTCAGGAAAATCCTCTGCTTCGAGAAGGATGTTCATTCCGAAAGGAATGCTGTAGACCTCCTTAGTCACTCTGGAAGTCCATGTGATGTATCGTACTTCCTCTCTTCCCGGTGTGAACCATCTTCTCTCATAAAACTCGCCGTAGTTCGGAAGGTTCTTCTTCGGAACGATAGCGAGGATATGTCCGCCGTGAAGGACAGCCGCACAGTTATAGAGCTTGTGATCCATGAGATAAGGTGTTCCCACCACTGCAACTATCTCTCTTCCTCTTGTGGCCTCCGCAAGCTCGTCCAGTGCCTTCATGGTCTTATCGATAAGTACCGTCTGATGAAACAGATCCGCACAGGTGTATGATGTCAAAACAAGTTCCGGGAAAACCACGAGCTTCACGCCCTGCTTCTCCGCCTCGTCAATGTCTCTTAAAACAGCATCTCTATTATATGAAACATCCGCCACCTTTATCTTCGGTGTTGCCGATGCCACTCTTATAAATCCTTCTACCATGGAAACCTCCCAGCGATATATAAAAGATCCAAAAAGCCTGCATAATCATATCACAGCAAACCAGGCATAAACATAAAAGACTATACTGGCTATTGCAATAAAATAAATATTAGATTATTATATTGACATAAAAGGTGCTTGCCGATAGACGGTTAGCCCTCGGAAATATGTTTAGTTAAAAGATAACCGCTCAAGTTTTCCAGGCTTTGGGGCGGTTATTTTTTTGCAATCTTATATACAAGACCGATGATAGCTACAATCAAAATTCCAAATTGGAATAAATCAGAATACGTAACCATGGCACCCTCCTTTCCGGAGGGTCTGCAAATCCCTCCGGAAAGGAGGACTAACCGCCTATTAATATATTAGATGGTAATGATTTTATAAATCAATA
>NZ_MUHW01000050.1 GCF_002007235.1 Oribacterium sp. C9 | reverse complement strand
TGCCGAACGGCACGTACGGTGGTGTGAGAGGGGGATTATATTCCCCCTACTCGATTGCGGGGCAAAATATGTCCCTTTCATGGTTGAATATAATGAATGGAGTGATTGAGCATGGTGAACGAAAAGGTGAAAAAGTTTCTTGTTTCAAAAAATCTTGGTGACAGACTGACTGAGCATACTGAGACAATAGATACCGTGGAACATGCGGCACAGCAGATAGGATGTACAGAACCGGAGATAGCAAAGACATTGTCTTTCATCGTTAATGAAAAGCCTGTAATAGTCGTAATGGCCGGTGATGGCAAGGTAAACAGTTCAAAGTTCAAATCATTATTCCATACCAAGCCTCATATGATCCCGAGAGATCAGGTGGAGAATATTACAGGATTTCAACCTGGCGGAGTGTGCCCTTTCGCTGTGTCCGGGAACATTCCGATCTGGCTGGATGTATCCATGAAAAGATTTGAATACGTTCATCCTGCCGGAGGCAATGAGTTTACTTCAGTTAAACTGACTCCTTCGGAACTTGAAACAGTTACAGGAGCTGAAGGCTGGTGCGACGTGTGTAAGGGATGGGAAAATGATTAGCTGATTACAAATAAAGTAAAAGCAGGCAGTTTTACTATATAAACGAAATCAAGTATTTTAGACTTGGTTTCGTTTTTTTACTTTATATTAAGAAACTTTTAACCGATAGAGCCATTGATATATCTATAGGAATGATATACAATGTATATCAAGAAGAGAAGCATCGTATATTAGAAGGAGACTTTATGCAAATAACAGTTTCTAAATGGGGCAATTCTTTGGGTATAAGGATTCCTACAAGTGTTATAAATGCATTATCCATAAAAAATGGAGATAACATCAGCTACGAAGTAAAGGACAATGCGCTGGTATTAAAAAAAGAAATGTCAACTAAGGAAATGTTTGAGGCATTTTACAAAAAACCTATGGAAGAATTATCAATAGAAGACCTGGGACCGTCCGGCGAGCTAGATTGGGGTAATGATGTTGGAGGTGAGGTATTTTGACTTTCCACAGAGGAGATATAGTAAAAGTTGATTTCAATCCAACAAAAGGGCATGAACAGAAAAATTACAGACCGGCAGTGGTGATGAATGATATTCCATTGCCCGGAAATATCAATCTCTGTGTTCCAATCACAACTAAAAACAAGACATATCCGTTAGAAATCGAATTGGATAGCAGAACTATAACCCAAGGAGTGATGCTGCCCTTTCAGATAAGAGCCATTGACCTTAATAGTAGAAATGCGAAGGTTATAGAAGTTCTACCGGATGATCTTCTTGAAATCTGCGCAGACTACATAAAAAGAGCAACCGAAAAAATCAGTTGAGTTGTTTATAGTCAAAGAGTTTTAAAAGAAGCAATGTGCAAAAAAAGGCACATTGCTTCTTTTATTATGTAAGTGTACCAATCATATATGAACGATAAATATCATATGGAGTCAACTGCGATAAGATGGCATTAATAATGATCTTGGAAGTTGCTCATGTTGAAAGAAGAGAAAAAGAGGGTCAATGATGAAAACAGTTCTTTGTTATGGTGATTCAAATACACATGGATATGTTCCGGAAACAGGATTGAGATATCCAATGGATATCAGATATACGGGAAGACTACAGCTGCTTCTGGGCGATGAATATACAGTCATCGAGGAAGGCTGTAATGGAAGGACAACCATACATGATGATCCTGTTGATGGATGGAAGAATGGGCTTGACTATCTGAGACCATGCCTTAGCTCACATAAGCCAATCGACATAGTGATCCTCATGTTGGGGAGCAATGATCTAAAGGCGTCCTTCCATCTTTCAGCAGAAGAGATTGCTGAAGGTGCCGGAGTACTGGTACGCGTAATAAAAGAGTTTACGGCTGAAAAGCAGGGTTTTGTCCCAAAGATAATTCTTGTCTCACCGCCTGAAATAGGAGCAGGAATCAGGACTTCTCCGTTTTATGGTGCTTTTTCTGATGATGCAATTGAAAGATCTAAACAGTTCCCTGAGTTTTATAAGAATGTAGCAGACAGAGAGGGCTGCATCTTTTTTGATGCGGCAATGTACATTTATCCTTCAGAGAACGATTCACTTCACCTGACACCGGAAGGGCATAAGATTCTTGCGGCAGAATTATGTAAGCTTGTAAAAGCTGTTTAGATCTGAAAGGATACATTATGTTTGGAACAGGAACAAAGAAAATGCTGAACATGCTTATATTGGACATATTGAGAGAGCATTCTGACAGCGAGCATAAGGGGGATTTTGTTGGCTGATAATGAGTGTGGATTCCATCCATGCGTCACAAAGGAAGTTATTGATGAATTAAATAAAAATGATAAGAGCGACAGAATGATGTACTATGTTGCTCAGTATGATCCTACTCAAATAATCGCATAAACTATTTGACTATTTCTAGGGGGAAAAAAGCAATGTGCTAGTTATAGAATATAAGGTAAATAGTATTATAAATATCAATAAAGCCTTATATTAAGCGGAAAATAGTTTGATTACATATAATCAAACTATGTAATCAAACTAAAAGAGCATCTATAACTTTATGGTTATAAATGCTCTTTTTAGTACCATAAAAGTGTAGTTGTTAGAGAGTAATTGGTATGCTACCCGTCAAGCGGACAGTAAAAAATCAAAAAGTTCCCTACCGCCAG
>NZ_MUHW01000004.1 GCF_002007235.1 Oribacterium sp. C9 | reverse complement strand
GAGGTTCTTTTCTATTCAATTGGCGCTTATTTATGAATTACAGGAATGCTCCTTTACATATAATACCGTCAATAAACACTCCTGCTGACAACATTATCCAACCTGTAATACGTGTTTTTTCAATCTGTTCTTCCGTGGGAAACATCTCCAATGAGCCATTAATAATTAAGTACAGACCACATAAAGCAACTATTGTCACTATGACAAAAACAATTTTTAATATCAGTTTTTTCATTCCTCAATTTAGCTCCTTATAATTTTCAAGAAATGCTTTCCCGTAATCCTTCAGCTCTTTAACAACATCCTCCGGTCCCACAATCTTAACTTTGGTTCCGAGGCCAAAGATCCAGGCAAAGAACTGTGGGCTCACATTCACTTCTACCGAGATCTCGCTGTGGATATCATCAACAGGGCGGAATGAGATATCATCTTTTCCGAATCGATCCAGGAAGACCCCACACATACTGTTATCAAGCTGTATGGTCACTCTTTTCTTAGGTCCGCCATACATGCTGAATGTTGATTTCGATAGTTTCGCCATATCGTATTCTTTGAATTCTTTCTTACCGGCACGGGCTTCATCTGTGATTGATATTCGCATCATCTTATCTATACGGTAGCTCTTTATCTTGCCATCCCACTCGTCGAATGCAACCATATAGTAGTTCTCATCCATCCAGGTAAGCGCCCATGGGCTTAATATAAACCAGTCTCCGTTACGGCGGGGAACCAGTTTCTTATTGATGTCCCACTTATAATACTTGAAGCGGATCTTCTTATTATCGTTGATGGCGTTATAGACTTCATCAACATTGTAGAAAACACTTTCGTTCATGGACTTCACACGATTATCGATAAAGACCTGACGCTGGAGTGTGCTTCCCGTCCTGCCTGCTCCTTGATGATGTCTATCCCGAACTTCTCCATATCCGCAAAGTCCTGATAGATGCTTTTACGTTCCGCTGTCACATCGTACTTTTCAAGTTCTTCCATGATCTGAGACATGGTAAGTGCATGATCATCATCAGTCTTTTCCAGCATTACCTTCATGAGATATGTGAACTTGAACTTTTGGTTGGTGCCTCTGGACATGCTTAAACCTCCGTGCTTTTATGCAGCTGATTCAACATAAATAGATGAGACATACATATTCATTCTATCACATACTGCACATATTAAGGGACATATTCTAGGGTGTTTCCTTTTTTCGCAAGCATGGCGTCGAGGACCCTCAACGCGATTTTTGCTTGTTGGTGGGCATTCCCCCAATCCCCCGGAACCTCATTTCACTCGGAACTGTACATCACCATAGTTGATGCCTGATGAATTTTGGCAAAACGCAAAAAAGAGGGAGACTCCACCGGTATCTGCCGATGAAATCTCCCTCATCACTATAATGTCTGGCCTTAATTCAAACTGCTTTATACCAATCTTACTCTGACATCCCTTCACGTCCAAAACGCAAAGGGATGAGCTTATTACCAGCCCTTCTACTCCGATTGCAGACATCGCCTATTCCTGCGGATTTAATGATATAAGCTATTTTAACCGCTGTTTCCTGAAAGCATATGGTGAAATCCCATCAGAATACAGGAAAAAATGTAAGGCTTTTGTATGAACCGGCGGCTATCAGAAGTACAGACAATCCTGCAAAGATTGCGTTGAATTATGTAAAAATATTTCTAAAAATTATAGTGAGAATACTATTCCCCGATTTCTTTTCTATCCGATTCATTTTACCGTGAGCGGTTAGTTCTTCTACTTCTTTGGAAGATAATCCACTCTCTTTCATGTCTCTTATTATACGGGGACTTGTTTATCTGCTCCTCAATTAAGCTAATCGACTAAAAGCTGTATAAAAATTATAACGATAATATAAACAGACTAAATGTTTTGAACAAAGGCATGGCTTCACCCAAAAAAATACCTCATTACCGGTTAGTCCGATAATGAGGTACTTATCAATATGAAAGATGGAGCTATCTATATTCAAAAGGTCACCAGACTGTTCAGCATAACTCTGTAGACCTCTTTTGTTTCGTCTTTTAAATCATCTGAACAGATATACTCGAGTTCCCGGCATCTCCAGATTTCGCCAAGTATTTTATAGACTTTCACTTCGTCTGATTTTCCTTCCCGGAATCCTGCCGCCCTGTAGCAGTAATATGCCGGTTCGTTGTTTTCAAATACTCCCAGTGTCACTCTTCTTGCACCGTATATTTCTTTGGCAAACTTTAATCCCAAAAGGAGCATTCTTTTTCCGTAACTAAGTCCACGGTGCTTCGGATCTACGATTACAAATCCAAACATTAATTCATCAAAGGAATTTCCCGGTCTTCTCATGGTGAAAAATCCCACCGGCTCATCATCCTCAATAGCCGTAAATGCCATAAATTCGCTGACAGCATTAAACTGTTCGCCTGTGATGGGATAAGTACCGAGTATACCTGCTGTCCATTTGTAAAAAGTTTCTTCGTCTTTGATCCATGAAAGAACAGTTTCTGAATCCTTTGAAATATATGGTCTCAATCTCAACATCTTCACTCTCCTATCAATAATTTACAAAGTATTTATAAACCATGGAAATAACTGGTTTATAATATCTTACTATAAAGCATGCACTTAATAGGGACATTTCTACCTTCTATCTCCATACAGATATCTTTCTCACCTGCACGGTCGAAACCGCGATGCTCGTAAAACTGCCAAGTACATCCATCACCTGTATAAAGGTATATGGTTTTACCTTTTTCCCGCTTTGTAAGTTCCTCCAAAAGCTTAGTACCAATGCCTTTTATTTTACTGTCAGGATCTGCAGCCAAAAAAATCAATTCCCCATCAGGTCTCACTGTCTTTTTGTATTCATTCAACACCTGCCTGTTAGCCTCATCATATGCACCTGCTCCTTCATGAAAAAAAGTGCTAAGTATCCATTGCATAAACCTCACATACAAACGACGATGAATTTTTCCATAGGGATGTTCCTCTCCTTTAATCTCTGCAAGCAGTATCCCCGTAAACTTTCCATCAACATATGCTGCTATACACTGAGTTGCTCTTTCCATTTCCATATACCAGAAATATCTGGCATATAACTTCATGGCATAATCGCCCTGTATATATCGATGAAAGTTCATCCCTTTTACAGCAAATTCCATTGCCTTTTTTTCATCTTTTTTTTCAATTTCTTTTATTTCGATATTCATATAACAAACCTCCTATCTTGGTATTATTGGTAAAGTGATTTTTGATGGATGCCGGCATCAAATCTAACTTTAACTCAACAATATTTCCATCTGCAAAAACCTGATCATTCTTTTCGCTGGTCTCATAGCCATGCCATGGAAGATCCGGCAACACGTCTATTCCTTTAGTTCCTCCAAGAATCATATCATCATTGTCATAAAGATCTGCAAAGGAAGCATTTAACTGTCCCTCTGTCACCAAAAGAGCCTCACCATTTTCGTCTACATCTTCAAGATAAAAATAGAAATCTCCTGTATCCGCAGTGGATGAAACATATAAATCCACAATTGGATATCCAGTAACTTCTGTATCAACTTTCAGTGCATCCGTTGTATAGGTCAGACATTTTTCGTCCTCTTCTGTTCTGTAAGGAAGAGAGTCCGGTGTTTACCTCCTCTTTAACAAAACAGTTTCTTATTGCCTGTAACATTGGTTACAACCTCCTACAATGTTCTTTCTTTAAATTACCTGTCACTTGACTTGTGAAAGCTCGCTTATTATAATTTACTCAGTGTAGCTTTACTATATTCAATTTAACCCTAAAATGTAGTCTAAATTACATATGACCATCATTATGTAGTTTATGCCGTATTAATTTTTGTATTTCACAAAACTTTAACTATTTGTAGGAGGTGCATGAAATGAACCAAAATGATAAGAGGGCAAAACGTACAAAAAAAGCTCTTCATGAGGCTTTAATAAAGCTACTCACAAAGAGCGATATTAGTCATATTACAGTAAAAGAATTAACAGAAACTGCAGATGTTCACAGAGTAACCTTCTATGCCCATTACCAGGATATCTATGAACTGTACGATGATTTAAAAAATCATGCACTTGAAGAAATATCTGCATTCGTATCTGCCGATCCAAGCCACGATTACGAAGATAATTACGTAAGACTCACTGACTACGTATTAGAAAACAAATGGATGTTTTCTTTGATTTTTACAGATATCCCCCTTCAAAAACAAGTGATAGAATTACTTGAAGAAAACTACCTTCAGCTATGGCTATTTGAAGATAATATAACGGAAATAACCCCGGATATGCGCTACATGACAGCTTATAATATAGAAGGCTGTGCCGGTATTATCAAGCACTGGTGGTCTGGTGATTTTTCTGAGCCAAAAGAAAATATCGTAACTTATCTCAGTAGAGCTAACCGTATCTTTGATGCGGTATCACTGATAAAGTAAATTTCTATAGCTACTCTATAATTATCTTAGGCCAGTTACATATCCCGACCTCAAGAGCACGTTCTTCTTTAAGGTGAAAATCTGCATATTTGCAGTACCAGCATCCTTGTATTGAGGGTATGGCATCCTCCCTCGATGTATATGCAGGACAGATATCCTCTGGCCAGACGCTTCCATCTCTTTTGGGTATATCATATCTATTTGACTTTACTTCCATAGACCTCGCTTTCCTCCTGATATTTAAAGCATTTCTTGATATGCTTACTCTATCACGCAAAGAAAAACAGGCCCCGGTATACACCGCATTAAGCCTGTTTTGCACTACATTCACTTATTTATTTTCTCAACAGCTTCCTGCAAACTTCAGAAACTTTTTATCGTTCATCTGCTCATTCGTGACATACTCTCCATCACTGAAAAGAGCATATGTGGTGATTGGAGTCGGAGCATTCTGGGCCTCTTCCCTGTTCGATAGTCTAATAACCTTGAATGGTATTTCGTTAGCCAGGGCAGTCTTTTCCAAAACAGGCACATACTTTGCATTAAAAGGACACTGGTTCGTATAGAAAAGTACATATCCCTTTTCATCGATATGGGGATGCTTTGCACATTCCTTGAATGACGGAATATCTGTACTCTTTTCAAAAGGAAGATACCATAGCTGAATACCGTTATCGGCTTCATCACACACAGTAAATCCTTTGTATTTCAAAAACTTTGAGTCGGCCAGAAAAGGCTTTTTCTTTGATGATGCCAGAATACATAGACCTTTCTTTCCCTTTTCTTTACTGTCCTTAATACATTCAGAGAGAAGGTCACTGGAATAGCCATGCCCTTTAAATGATCCGGAAACCCACAGGCAATCAATATACATATACCCAGGAGCTTCGATCGGATTCCATGCATTTTCCGCAGGAATATACTCTATAAAACATTTACCCCGCTCTGCGCTTTTAAGGAACACAAGTCCTTCATCAAAGCGGTCCGCGAGCCACGCTTTCTTTGATGATACCTGCTCATCCTTATTATTGGATATGGCACAGCAGATATGCTCCTTTTCCAGATTATCTTTAGTTACTCTGATGTAATCCATATTCTCTACGCCTCCACCAAGTCCTTTTCTTCCATCTTAGCATATTTCTCCTACATCCATATATTATTGGCTTCTTTGAACTTCTTCGCAGTCTTCGCCCACTTCGCAATCTCCTTCTTCTTTGCGTAGTTGCGAGTGTTTTCTGATGAAAGAGACTTATAGAGCATATACCTCTCCTCAGACAGCGCTCCACTTCCAATCGCCGCTTTGATCGCGCATCCGGGTTCTGAATCATGACGGCAATCACTAAACCTGCACATGGCTTCCAACTCTACGATGTCAGAAAATGTATCTTCCAGCCCAGCTTCCGCTCTCGCTATACCAATCTCTCTCATACCCGGAGTATCAATTATTGAAACTCCGTTTTCAAGTTCTATGAGCTGTCTGTGAGTAGTGGTATGTCTGCCTGTTGAATCCGACTCGCGAACCTTTGAGGTCTTCATGATCTCTTTTCCTGCCATGGCATTTAGAAGGGTTGACTTTCCTGCCCCTGAGGATCCTAAAAGGGCGATGGTAATTCCGCTCTTCATGTACTCTGAAAGCTCTTCAAGTCCTATATCATAGAGGGCACAGACAGCATGAACTCTCACTTTGTCGGATATGGTCTCCACCTCTCTTACATATCTGCCCACATTGCTGCACAGATCTGATTTGGTCAAAAGAACTACAGGCACAGATCCACCCTGCAGCACAACGCTGACATATCTGGCTATCCTGTTATAGCTATAGTCCTCATTGAGTGACGTAATGATAAAAGTGTAATCTGCATTGGCCAGCATATACTGCATTGTACAGCTCTTTGCCTGATCAGGCCTCTGTAAAAAGCTATTTCTTTCACACACAGACTCTATTACAGAATCCCCAATCGGGTTGTAGTTAAATATCACATAGTCACCCACAACAGGGAGCTGACTGGCCGTGGTCTCCCTAAAACTCCCCTTTAGTTTTGCGTGGACTTCTTTTCCCTGAAAGCTAATGGTGTAGGTGTTTTTTTGTATCTCAGAAATTCTTCCTTTGTTCTCATTATTATTCATTGTCTTGTCTCCATTTTTTCCATTGTTAATGTCATTTGCCGCATCTGTTTGGAGACCCTGTTTATGAAAATATTGCTTGATACATGCATAGAAAAAGCCGTGACCAGAATGCCACGGCTTAAAACGCAAAAATGCAAATTGTCATATAATGAAAGAAGTAAAAGTTGATTATGACTCTTCCATATAATATTCATAAGCCGAGGGTCCCATACTATATTCAGTTACAATCTCTGTTCCGATTATTTTCATCTCAAACATAAATATGATTACCTCGCTTTCATTTAAGATTTATTACTCTTAGAGTTTATCAATAAAACAAATACATATCAATAATTACACTGATTTGGGTACTTTTTGCACTGCATTCACTAATTCCGCGAGAATAGCATATCCGCTGTCTTTTGTATTACCCGCATTTACCGTAACGTATTTCTTGATACTTTCTGAACTCTGGCTGCGGCTGCTTCCGGGGTAATCTCGTCTTTTGCCAGATCTTCAAGGGCATCACGAACGGCTATATAAAGGTCTTCATAAGGTATTATCCTTGATCCCGCAACATTTGTTTTACCGTTTTCAACGATGTACTCAAGGTTCTTTTGCCCATCCTCATTAAGCCCCTGTACATTCAGTTCCATGTCAGTCCTGGAGGGCATGTACTCAAGATACTGGTTTACAAGAATCTCCTGACCTTTATTAACAAGATAATTCATCCAGCGAAATGCTGCTTCCTTATCCTTTGACTCTGGATTCATACAAAGGATCACATCTGTAGCAGCTGTTACCGGTGCTACTGCGCCATCGCTGTTCCAGTCTATAAGGAAAACTTCATGATTCGCACCTTCGCCATTAAAATTGGCGTAGGTCATCTCATCGGTTCGCGTATACATGTTCATAGCCCAGGAACCATTTGCAAACATTGGGATACTGCCCTTGAGCTGAAACATATCATTAACGTCGTCATACAGCGTCATTTTTATGGCTTTGTCCTGAAACACACCGTTACTGAAGCTCTCCTGCCATATCCTGAAGGATTCTATAATAGGCTCTGTTTCAAAGGATGCCTTGCCCTCTATGGCATCATATAGTGCATCCCTGCCGCAGTCGGCTGCTATAGACATCCACATATCCTGATTAAGCCATGCGTCCTTAGCTCCGATTGCCAGCGGATAACTTCCGTTTTCGCGAAGTTTATTGCACGTTTCTAACATTTCTTCATAACTTGTCGGTACTTCGCAGCCGTATTCCTTAAGCATATTTATGTCTGCCCACATATACCCTGCATAGGTCTGTCCCAATGGCAGTCCGTAGATACAACCATTTTCATCACTTATATCTTCTATGCATGAACTAAAGAACTTATTCTGCCAGTCCTGCCCCCAGGCCTTAACACAATACGATGTAAGTTCTTCCTCAAATGCTCTGGTCGTATCAAAATCTGTACCTGTAGAGATACCGAAAACATCAGGGCCACTGTTTCCCATCAGTTTTACCCTGAGATGATTCTGGTAATCCCCAGCACCCTCAAAAACATATTTGATCTTTATATCAGGGTTTTCTTTTTCAAATGATTCAATAATTTTGAAGATAGGACTGTTAGGGCCGACATCAGCAGGGTTCCAGGTCATGAAGGTCACCGTAGTTACCCCTTTACCAGTGCCTGCACTGCACCCGGCGATAAAAGCTGCGCATATGACTATAGATAATAAAAACATTGCTACTCGTTTCATATGATCATTCTCACTTTAAACTTATTGTCCTCAGCAATATATCTTATTTCACTGTTTGTCTTCTGTACAAAATCCAGAACGCTGCGGGTTCCGATGCCATGCCCAACTTCATTTGTAACAGGATAACCATCTTCATTAAGCTCTGCTTTTCCATCACAGGAATTGACGATTTCAAATAGGAGCTGTTGTTTAAACTTGGCTGTAATCTCGATAAAGCGGTCGTTCTCGGTCACCTTTTCGCAGGCGTGGATTGCATTCTCAAAAAGGTTACTTATAGCAATGGCAAGCTGCATCTCATCTACACCTGGCTTATAAGGTATGTTTGCTGATATCTTTACCTTGATGCTTTTTTTCTCTGCAACTGCTACATAATGCATAATAGCTGCATTGACTGTTGGATTCTCGCAATAGCGCTGTCTTGTGCTTGGCTCCTGAGACAGCCTTTCCTCAAGACATTTTCTGGCCTCATCCACTTTACCATCCTGGATCAGAGATAAAATAAGAGCCTCAAAATGTCTCCTGTCATGTCGCATTGCCCTGTCCTGACTGAGCATCTCTTCTGTGGCACCAAGACGTTCCTTCATACTGTCTGCCGCCATTTCCAGCATGGCAGCATCTGCTTTTAACTTATATTCCCGTTGTTTAAGAGCAGTCGTGTCCACCAGAGCATACAGCTTTCCAATAAGTTCACCATCTGCATAAAGCTCTTTTTCTTCCGGAGAAAAGAATCTTTCACCTATTACCAGGGTATCTCCTTTTACGATAGCCTCCCTAAGCCGCTCCACAACGCCTTCCGCATCCTTTGTCACCTCCGGGAACAGTTCTTTTACATGCTCGTTGTAGTACTGAAGCCTTCCATCCGGGTCCACAGCTACAACACCTTCAGAGAGCCTGTCCACAATATATTCCCTTGCCATGTCGATAATTCCCAAAAGGTTATATCTAAATATTGCAATGAACATGGAAATCGTGACTGCCACATTTCCAAATACAGATATGTCAAAAAAGTATGTGACAAAGAATATATGCGTGATCTGGCAGATGAAAAGAACTGCCTCAATGAGGAACCCGGCAATTATTATCATCGCTCGATTTTTTGCAATTTTGCCCCTGTAGCTTTTCAGGCTCTTAAACAGCAGAAAAAATACGGCGATGATAACAGCCGCCTGAACCTGCATAAACACCTGATGTACGATTCCGCTTCTATGCAAAAGAACCGGGAAAAGCCCATCCTTATCAAACCAAGTCTTTGAATAATACAGATTGTGATTTTCCAGTGTAAATACTGTCACATAAACCAGCACGTTAAAAAGCACAAATGCCCTTACCAAAAGCTTTGGAACCCTTAGATGACAGAACTCTACCGTAAACATAAAAAGAGAGAATATGATCCATACTCTCCCGGCATACGAAAATTTCAGCGCAGCAATATATTCATCCTCAGCCTTCGATAAAAGCTCTAATAGGTAACCTGTATTATTTACCAGCATCACCATACAGTTAATGAACAAATATCCATGAAGTTTATTCTTGAGGTTCTTAAAAACAATGAACCCTTCAAGGAGCATGGCAAAGATACTGATAATGATTGATGTCAAAAGAATATCATGCATTTATCTTTACTCCAATCTGTAATCCATATACCTGTCAGCTACCTCAGCATATCTGCTTTTGGATACCGGTACTGTCTCTTTACTTCGAAGAGTTATGTCAGACTTCGTAAGCTTATCAATGGCTCCGAGATTTACGCTTATGGACTCATGACACCTAAGTTCCCTTGCCGCCTGAATACCTGTGACCATAGGCATTACTATGTCAAGAAGATATATTTGTGGCCTGAAGGTCTCGCACTCCTGGTTCAGCTTATCCGGATGGTCAAATACCTTTACTTCAGCTCGGATTTCTTTTCCCTTAAGATATTCAGATACAAACCCGCAAATCCGCTCTCTGTCGGATCTATCATCATAACATATTGCTATACGAAGCATTATGAATTACCCCCGCGTTTTACATCACACGTAATTATTCTACCACCATCTCCACTACCATTTTAAGCGACATATTAGGCCTGGCTATCAGAATTTTGGCGTCCGTCGATCGTACACTTTTCTTTACAAATCTAATGCTCATATCACCCCTTGATACTCCATAGTATACTTTAATGACTTTGATCTACTATCGCTCAGTTTCAATAATCGGCTTATTGTATATATAATCTGCTAGTGCCATACTGTCCCCTTTATCAAAAACTGAATTCTGATTCCCAATCAAAGTCGCCGCTCTCTTCATAAGACTTTGGCCAATGGCTACACCAATTAGGAACCTTCGCATTTTTAACTCTATCAACACTTGGAACATATGGCTTTAGATCCAACACATTTGTTCCATCAAAAGCATCAATGTAATATAAACCTACAATTCCATTTTCTTTTTCACCGGGCGCCCGATACGTATTATTCTACAAAGTGTTTTTTATACTTCAACCCCTATTTCCATCGATTCATACCCCATAGCTGTGCGAACTTCGCTCATTTTTTCTTCTCCTGCAAGAATATTCATATGCATAGCCTCCCAATCTGGTCTTACATTATCCATCAATGTCCTTTGTGCTTCTCTTTCTTTTTCTGCTGTTTTAGTTCAAAAAGTCTTAACTCCTCTGCCTTTTTCTGTTCCCGGTTTTTGACCTTGCGCTCAAGTTTATTCTGCTCCTTATAAACAATAAACCTGGGCCCCTCTTCTCCGATTTCTCCATTAGCTACAAATCCGCATTTCATCAGCACTTTTTGAGACGCCGCATTGTCAGGATCTGTCTCTGCCTCTACAGCTATTATTTCCGGATGATCAAATGCCCATTTTTTTGCCAGGCTCACAGCCTCTGTTGCATAGCCATGTCCCTGAAACTCGTCTAAAACTCCGTATCCGATTTCAGGATTTTTCTCCTCAAGCCCCTTGAAACACAGATCTCCGATATGTGTTCCATCTGTCTTTTCAATCATCCACATGGCATACCAGTCCCACTGATTCGGATGCGTAAGGCCCCCCTCCAGCATTTCACCATATGCCTTCTTAAGCTCATCATCCTTTTCCGCTTGGATTATTTTTTCCATCTGCTCTCTACTAGCAGGATATATCTTTATTCTTTCTGTTTTTATCATCATTCTCCTCTTTATTTCTCCTGATTTCATATTATCTTAAAACCAAAAACAGACCTACCTTTACACGGATATAGGTCTGTTTTACACTACTTAAAATTCTGCTATAGCATCTGACAAAACTCGCTGAGTCTATGTGTATTATCTTCTGAAGGTTTATCTTTCGGATCAATGAAAATCGCAGTCGCGACAAAGCTTGTGATTCCAATGCAGTCCTTTAGCTTAGAAAAAGCTCTCTCTGCCCCGGAACCGCTTTGACAGGCAAATACAGCTATAGTCTTATTTTTCAAGTTCTCTTTATTCTCCAAAATAAACGTCCGAAGCGGAGGCGTGAACGTTCCTGCCCAAACAGGAAATCCAAAAATAATCTCATCATAAGCTGACACGTCCAGATCGTATGCCTCAAGCTCGGGCTTTTCTGCCATAACAGCACTCTTCCCACCCCAGAAAAACTTTGAGAATCCACTGGTCGAATACGCTTTCTTTGGAACAAGCTTTAATTTATCTGCTGGAAGTACCTTTGCCAGTTCATCTGCTATATACTCTGTGTTACCTTCTAATGAGAAATAAATTATAATCCTTTTCATGCCAGAACCTTTCTTGCTTTGTTGCACTATTTCAAATATGCCTCAGAGTACTTCATGTCAACAGATGTTTTTTTAGTGGTATTAAGCCGATATATAATCAGTCCAAAGATGGCACTGACAATATGACTTACCAAAAAAGCCATCCAAACACCACTAAGTCCAAAAATGTTTTTTAATATCATCGCAGCCGGAATACGGACAATAATATAATAGACAATAAGTATCAACATGGATTTCTCTGGCTTTCCAATACCGGTGAGAAACCCCTGTAGGCAGCTGGTGATCATGTAAAGTACAAAACCGATGCTAAGTATTCTGAAATACTGCTTTACAACAGCAGCTATCTCGGCACCCTGACCGAATACTGCCGTGAGATTACCCGAAAAGATCACTACCATCAGGCTAATGACAGCTATAAGCCCTGTTCCTGCTAATACAGCAGATTCCAGATAGTCTTTCGCCCTGTCACATCTTCCGGCACCGCTGCACTGACCAACAATAGATGTTACCGCCATGCACATAGCTGTTGTCGGCATAAACATGAGATATTCAAGATTTCTTGCTACGCCAAACCCTGCCATTGCCACTGTCCCAAAAGGTGAAATAAATGAGATCATTATAGCTGAGCTTAGTGCCGGCATAACAGCCTGGACAGATGTAGGTATGCAAAATCTCATCATAGCGGCTACCTGCTTAATTTCCATTCCTCTGAAATCAAAGGAAAAGTATCTTTTCTTCATGTGATATAAAACAGCAAAGACAAGACAAAGAACCTCTGAAATAACTGTTGCAATGGCCGCTCCTTTTAATCCATAGACTCTGATCATGAAGGGATCTGCAATGGCGTTAATTACTGCCGGAATTATCATACCTATCATTTGAAAAACAGAATCGCCAAAGGCTCTGAATATTGATGTAAACTGCATATAAATAAAAAGAGCTACATTCCCGATCAGATAAATCTTCAGATACATGGATGCTTCACCAAGGATCACTGATGGCGCCCCCATTAGTTTCAGGACAGGTGTTAACAGAAATTCCATAAGGACGCATCCAAGAATCGAAATAAAGGCTGATACCAATATGACAGTAGCGCAGCTCCCGCCAATGGCTTTTTTATCCTTCGCTCCAACCATCTGAGCTATCATAACCGATATGCCATTTCCCGTTCCCATAGATAACGAACTCATTATCAACACTATCGCTGTACCTGCCGTCAGTGCCGATAGCCCTTGCTCACCTAAAAGGTTCCCTACCCACAGACTGTCAACCATACTGTAGATCATGGTTAGTGTCATTGCCATTAAAAGTGGCACGAACATTTTAATCAGAGATTTTTTTGTGTTACCTTTTACAAAATCGATATTAAGCTTCATGATATCCCCCTGTTTAGTCTTTATACTGTATAGTTACTATACACCTCAAAATAAAAAACAGACCCTCATTCACTTATCAGGGTCTGTTTTACACTGTTTAATTACTGAAGCTTATCAAGTTCTTCTTCAAAACTCTTTAAAACTTTGAGCATATCATCCTGCATTTCTTCAGAGATTCCATCCATGATTTCAGAAAACTTTTCTCCCATTGTCTCATGTTTTTTTCTGTGTTCTGCCCTGGCCTTCTTCCCAAGCTTTGTGAGATACAGATTAAGCTCTGAATCAGAGCTTGGAGAAACTCTTTTCTCCACAAGTCCCTTATCAACCAGTTTGTAGACCATCTGGGATGCAGCACCTTTGGTAATCCCACGCACCTTTGCAAGACCTGTCACACTGATTCCTTCCTGATCACCTATTATCGCCACTGTATGAATCTCAGGCTGAGTCAGCGTAAGCCCTTTGCAGTACTGCTGAGGTTTCTTTTCATACTGTGTATATTTATGGATTATCCGTTCCATTTGCCATGCAAGCTCTCTGTAATCCTTCATATCAACCCACTTCTTTTTGGTTATTAGTAAATATGTCTCTCACAATTATACCCGGGTAATAATCGCCTTACAATCTACATATGCTCCTTATAGTATTCCAAAAACTCAGAGAAAATCCCCATGTAATAAGTGTTACCGAAGAGCAGCTTATACTAAACTCAGAAGGTTTAGTCATGTTATATTCACATAGCAGGTCCTGGTATACGACCTGCTCCTTCATAATCTCCTCATATTATTTTCGGAGAAGACAATTGATCATCGGTTCATGAACATTATCCCAATGATGCAGAATATCATACCGACAGCTTTGTCCATGGTGATCATCTCTTTAAATATAGTTGACCCCAATATAAACAAGATGACCGTCAGGACTATGCTTGAAACGACCGATGCCTTGCTTATCTGCCATCCGGCCTGATACATGAGTATGTAACCGCCTTCTACTCCGATCAGGACAAGCCCCAGCAAATAATTCATCGGACATACATTTCCATTATCCTGAGCAAAAATAGTATGTCTTGTAAGAAGGAATATCAAAATACTTCCGATGAAAGCAGCTCCGTAAGTTGCAGCAAGTCCTAAGAATGGGTTTGTATTGTTCGGAAGGCTCTTCATTATCAGGTGATAACCGGTATTGCAAAGAATGACCATCAACAATGGGAACATATAGACCATTTTCATTTTTACAGCTCCTTTCTCATCCATACATGAGGACATCCCTCATCATCTGTTATTTCATTAAGTTCTTTGTAACCAAGTTTCTTATAGAAATCCTTAGCCTTTATTTGGGCAGACAATTCTACTGTGCCAAAGCCGTGACTCTTAACATATTCTTCACCACCGCAGACAACAGCCCGTCCGTAATCCTTTCCTCTGAACTCTTTAAGAACCGCAATTCTTCCCAATACATAGCAGTTCCTGGATTCGGAATAATATAAACGGCTTGTAGCAACAGCTTTATCATTTTCGAAGGCAATCATATGGACTGCGGTTTTATCAATATCATCAAATTCATTTTTGAACCCCTGTTCTTCCATAAATACTTTTTGCCGTATATCCTTCCCTTCTTTCTGTAATGAATTAAATGCTTTTACCAACATATTTTCATTCACCTCCTAAACAAAAAAGCATCCAGAACCTAATCTTATGGTGTGTGAACACCGTACCTACGATTAAGTTCCAGATGCTTTATAAATCACTCATCCGGTGACGAGTGAAAGCTGTATATTCTTTTGTCTATAGACTAATGCTTATATCATGCTTTGTCAATACAGCCTATCCTCGAACTTGGATTGACACATGGAGTACATCTCTGCACCTTCCTTGTATCTGACAAAACGCTTCCGATCGACTTTCTTAGGTGTTTTTCTGTCAATAGTAGTCAGCCTCCTTCATATTATTTGAAGCTCCCTGCTTCTACTACAGATCAGAGCTATGTACTTATCAATGCTGTCTTTCTTCTCATCTTACGCCGCAGAAATGATCTCTTCCGAGCAGATCAGATCATCGATTGAAACAGAAAAGAACTTCGATATCTCCTTAAGCGGATCGAGGCTTGGATAACCGCGACCCGATTCCCATTTTGAGACGGTCTTTTCACTCACTCCCAAAATCTCTGCCAACTGAAGCTGTGTCATTTTTCTCTGTTCCCGCAGTTTCTTGATAGCCGTGCCCGTAATATATTGATTCATCTCAGATCCTCCTTCAATATCATGTTCATAAACAAATGATATTGCACCGGAAGCCTCATAACAACCTATGGAAAGTAGAGTTATTCGTTCACAAGCTTCAAAAACTTCTTGTCATTCATCTGTTCATTCGTGATATACTTCCCATCACAGAATAGCGAATAAGTTGTGATCGGCGTCGGTGCATTCTGCGCTTAGTAACCCTGATATAATCCATAGCCCTCTCCTCCTACTCTCTCCGTTCCGGTCCGTGCTAAGCGGATGTCCCCCGGACATCCAGCGCCCTGATCGGATGTCGGATCACTGTCTTCAGTTTCTCCGGCTGGACTTTTCTCGCATCAGATAGATAAATCTCATGGTGCAGTCTCTTGTCAGTGATATCCAGAACATAACCCTGTTCTTCTATAAATCTGTGCATTGCATCTACTGTAGCAGGTTCATCATCATACGATCCGATATGCATGCACTGCACACACAACCCTTCATCATAAGTAAAGAACTCCACCTTTGAGAAATCCTGTTTCTTCTTAACCGTAGCTTCCCTGACAGCCCACTCAAAATCATCTTTCGTTACAAAGTCTGGCAGGCGGATGACGGATATCCACTTGAAATCTTCTTTATGAGCATAGTCGATACCGATTACTCCATTCTGCCACCAAAAACCTTCCAATGGCGGAACTACATAATCAAAATATCCGTCAATCTGATGATCACCTTTTTTACTCATCTTGATCGTAAATGCGATTCCATACAAAAGACCTATAGCCTGTTTATATTCGCCATCTTCATCATTTGGATTCCCGCTGCCTCTAACCGCGATATAATTCATTTTCGGAACATCTACGATAGACGGCGTGCCCTTCGGCATATAGAATTCTTTATATTCCTTCTTATAATCAAACGCCATATCCTTTTTCTCCACTTCGTTTCGGTCGGTGCTAAACGATCGTCCACCGGACGATCAGCACCCCTCCGTCAGGTCTTTCTCTTCGTAAGGTTTATTCCAGGAACCGATCTCTATCAAGTTGCCTTCCGGATCAGCAATATAGCAGGTTCTCTGTCCCCAAGGTTCAAGTTCTGGTTCCAGCACGGATATTGCGCCATTTTCCACAGCCCTTTTGTACGTCTCATCCACCTCTTCAAAAGTATCGACATACAGCGCCATTTCAAAATGACCGTTCAGCCCTTTTATATACTCATACCGCCGGCTTGTCATCTTCTCAAAATCCTTCCTGCCGTAAAGCAGAAAAAGTGTTCCATCCTTTATAAGATAAACATTAGAAGTATTCTCTTCTTCCTTGATCTCAAATCCGAGAACATCCCTGTAAAAGCGAATCATCTTCCCCATGTCTTCTACAAGTAACCCAAAACCATCTAATCTCATGCTCTGTCTCCACTTCGTTCCGGTCCGCGCTAAACGATCGTCCACCGGACGATCAGCGCCCTCCATGTAATCCTTAAGTTCTTTGACCTCACAGCCCTTTTTCGCATAGTAGGCGTACATTTCATCCAGCTTTTTCAGATCATAGCTTGTAACACAATCGGATATCACGTGAACACTATATCCTGCCTTTGTCATATTGAAGCATGTGGACTTTACGCAGCCTGTGGCATCCGCACCGGCAATAAAGAACTCGTTAATTCCATTCTTTTCAATGAACTCTGTAAATTCCTCGCTCGTAAGCGCATTTGCCTTCGTCTTCACAAAGATATTATCGGATACCACCTTCATTTCAGGAACCAGCTCAGCACCTTTTGTGTCCGGCTTAAAGGTTCTGGTTCCCGGCGACAGATTATTATGCTTGATATAGATGATCTGCATATTCTCTGTCACAGCCCAGTCGATAGCCTGATTGATACGATCAATGATCTTTTTGTAGTTCTTAGTAATGTCATTTTGAATGTCAATTATCATCAACGCTTTGTTTCCCATGGTTCTTTTCCCTCCTTTCAAAAGCTCCGCATGGCTCCGCTTCGCTCACTGCTGTTGCATATTTTTCCGCCATATCACAGGCAATCTGATACAACTTGTCCCTGACAGATTCCGGCTCGATCACAGTCACCTTATCCCTGCATGAAAGCATCCATGATATCAGGCCTTCATCATCCGCATACTCATGTTCAAAGAGAAGCGATCCATCCGGCTGCTCTTCAAATGAACCCACGCCGTACTCTTCAACCAATTGCCACTTCATGGACGGATCAAAAACTGCTTTGACTCTTCCTTTTGCAGGAAAGACCTTTTCATTTGACAGCTCCGGCAAAGGAATCTCGGATCTTCTGTCAAACACCTCACCATGAACGATACTGTCCATCCTGTTCAGCTTGAACAGCCGGAAGTCTTCCCTTAACAGGCAGAACCCATATACATACCAGCTGGACCATTTGAAGATCAGATAATATGGCTCGATCTCCCTTTTCGTATCGCCTCCCGGCGAATAGTAATCGAAGCAGATTCTCCTGCGCAGTTCAATGGCGTCCTGGATGAGACCTATCTTTGGGGGAAGCGTATCCCGGTACCATGAAGACAGATCGATCAGTATGGAATCCCTGCCGTTTACAAATTCAGAAGAACCTGCCTGTATCTTCTCCATCAGCTGTCCGTAGTATCTGCTCCCACTTACACTGTCCAAACTTCGCAGTCCCGCAAGGATCATTTGCATATCCCGGGATGTCAGAAGCGTCCTGTCCATCCGGTATCCGTTCATAATGCTTATGCCTCCTCCGGCTCCCTGAGATGTCTGAATCGGTATACCCGCTTTACAAAGATCTTCGATATCCCTGTTTATCGTCCTCCTGGACACTTCAAAATGATCTGCCAGCTCCGGAGCCGTTGTCATCTCTTTCTGCAGAAGTATAGATAATATTCCGATAAGTCTGTCTATCTTCATTTGACCACCCTTTTCGCATATCTTATCAAGCCAAACAGGACAACAGTATGTCATGTTCTATATATAAAAAATCCGCTTGCGGATTTTTTTGCGCCGAGCGCGGTTGCGAATGCAACAATTACCATTCGCGCGAGTGCGCATCCAAAGCGGAGCGTATTTGGCGTTAGCCAAATATTTTTCCTGTACCCCGGTTTCCCGGGATACAGGTTTTGAATCTTACGCCTTCTTTTTTACAGGAATCCAGATCGCGCTGTGATAATCCTTGTCGGTCTTTTCCCCATTGACGCAGTCATACCATTCGACATTACCGTTTCCACAGAGCTCATAGTCAGGATTTCCCGGCAGCCACTCCTTAAATATGCGGGTATTAAGGCTCTGCAGTGACTCAGGGATAGGACCTATGCAGTCAAACACCGCCCAATCACCACGTGGGAACTCATAGACTACCATGCCATCCGGAACATCTCCGCCGGAGTACTTTCCAGCAACCAGATATCGGAACTTACCTCCGCCGATATCATCGATACAAACTCCATATTCTCCGATACAATGATCTATAATCGCCTTCTCTTGAGGGTTCGCCGGCTCATTCCCGGCATAAACATTTGCGGCATATTTCTCGCAGATCTCATCCCAGAACTTCGGGATATCCTGATAAGCGGTTTCGTAATCAAACTCTTTCTGAAATCCGATCACCTTTAACTGAAACATTGTTGTTACCTTGTATTCCATTTGGATACCTCCTTGAACCTGTACTTTGATAGACAAGGGAAGAAAAGTCTTTACATCTGCTCCTTCACGGGCCTGCGTGGGTGTCACGCCGTGGAAACGCGAGAAAGCCTTGCTAAAACTCTCCTGAGTTTCATAACAATACCGGAGTGCGATATCGATCACCTTATCCTCTGTCTCCTTCAGATCTAGTGCCGCATTATGCAGTCTCCGATTTCGGATATATTCTCCGAGACCGTAACCTGTTATCAGCGAAAACCCTTTCTGAAAGAAGAATGGTGAAAGATACACCTGATCGGCAACATCCTGCGCACTGATGTTGTCGGTAAGATGCTTCTCCATATAATCGATCGCTTTCCGAATGCTGGTAATTAACTCCATCGCCTGCTCCTCCTCCCTTGATGAGATCAGTATATATGTTCAGAAAGAAACCGTCCTGTCATTTCCTGTCCGTATTTGTCCTGATAAAGTGCCCTTCCTGAACTGCCGCAAAAGTCGCAACCGCGCATACCGGAATCGCCAAATACTTTAGCGGGACTATGGGAAATGTCAAAGGCAGTATAAAAAGCAATACCCCTGTCACCTTATTCATCACTGAATGAACCACCACCAACTTTCTTTGTACAATGTGTCCCGAAATGATGTTTATTATCTTTATAAGCGCAATCATTACGATCCATATACACAACCATGCCGGCATACTTATCACCGGGAGCAGCTTTATCAGGCATACTACTACGAATACAAAATCCGCAGCAGTGTCAAATCTCGCTCCAAACTCGGTGACAGTATTCATTTTTCGGGCAATAGTTCCGTCTATCATATCTGATAAGCCGCCAGTCAAATATAGTATATAGAATACCGGCGAAAACACCGGACAAAATAGCAGCGCAATACTGATCAGTCCCCTGAATCCTGTTATTATATTTGCCATCACTTAACTCTTTGGAACATGACCGTCTCTTCCTTCATGAAAATCTTTCCGACGCAGAAGCCATATTCCAGAAGTTCCTTCTTATACTTAAGAAAAGAATGGTCGATCGGGACCCCTGCAATTTCTTCAATCTCAGCATATGTAAGCTTGAAGCTTTCCGTTCCATTATCACGAATCCATTTCCAAAGAGGTTCATACTTACTCATGCCTGCTCACCCTTCTCTTTACCATTGCAAAACGCAACCATCTCTTTTTCTAACAGACGGAATACATTTGCAACCAGATATCCATCCGCTATCGCATGATTCATCCGAACCGATACCGGCATCAAAAGTTTCCCGTTCTCCTCACGATATTTTCCCCAATTGATGATCGGCAGGAAGTAGAGGAACCCGTCCGGCAATTCTATATTCAGGGAATCATATGAAAGCCAAGAAATGTAGGAAGCATCAAACCAGTTCGGATGCTTTTCCATATCAAGACCATACTCCCTTGTCTGTTTCGCCGCCTCGATATCTTCAGAAGCATTCTTGTAAAAAATCTCATAATCCGGATCATAGCTTGTATATACCGGCGTGCAGGTCTCCGTATCCTCATGAAAAATGTACTGCGCGGGATGGATCACATCGTAGCAGATCAGTTCTTCAGTCTGCCAGAGATACCCCATCCTGTAATCATCCCGTGAATTCAATACCTTGGATAAAATGTACAGAAAATTGATATAGAACTTTGTACCACTGTCCTTCGAGTACTTAACAAGCTCTGTCACATCAACCCTCGCTGTCATAGACGTCGAACACTTGCAATCCTCCGTAAAATGGCGGAACACACCCTTCCTGTAGTAGGTTTCCTTATTTACTATCCGATAATTTTTATCAAGGTTTATTTCCATATCAGTCTACATCCTTTCCTCTATGCTTGGATACCCAATTCCTTTGTCAAAATGCCCAAAATACTATGAAATCCATTGCAATGCCTGCATAATCACTTCAAAATTCGTCAGGTGAATATAATGTCCGCTATTATTGGCTCGCAGTAGAATTGACTGATCGGAAAAGGTTAGATATTCCTGCATCAACGACTGCCACAAATCTTCAACTTTAACTGCAAATTCCTTTGTGATTTGTCCGAATTCCATGATTTCTTTTATTTCAAATTCACTTTCATGGGTTATGAGTACGATGGGGATCTTTGGAAAATCCCCTTTTTCTTTTAATTGACAGATTTCTTTTTCCTCATGCGCCAGGCGATATTCCTCTAAAGCCACATCGTGTAGCTCTGCCTTTGTTAATTCATCTAAAATATATTTCTTTGCTTCCGGCGAAAATTGATCGTAGTAATAAAATGGGGGGGCTTTTCTCATGATCAGTTTTATAACAGGTCCTAAATGGCAGGAAGCCAATTTTTTCATGTTCACAAAGTTTTCCGATTTATTAAAGCCGCTCTTTTTCTGTTCTTTCGCTGTTAAAAATACTGATTTATATGTGTTGTCATTTGCAGATAAAGGATCAACAAACACTATTCCATAAACCATATCCGGATAGATTCTGGCAAATTGCTGCGCATACAGACCTCCCTGTGAATGCGCCAAAAATGTGATCTTACCTTTACACGATAATTTCATTAACAAAGCATGTAATTCTTCGGCTATATTTTTAGGCGAGCGAGCCTTGGAAATATTTCTGCCGCGCTCATACAAAAGAACGGTAAATTGTTTTGATAGTTGCTCTGCAATATGCCACCACTCACCGGCAACTGCACAAAGTCCCATTTCAATAACCAGATCAATATCTCCCTCGCCAAATATGCGATAGGATATATTCTGACCTTCTATCACTTTGCTTTTCAGTGATAATCCCTTTTTCATTTGTTTTCTCCCATCATCCCTCAAACTCGTCATTTTCAAGCTGTGACAGATATTCATCGATTCGGACTATGTCCCACGCATGGATCACACGACCGTCCCCGAGACTGACGCCGCAATGTCCCCAGTTGACCGAACCGTTTATGCTTGGACACAGGCAATCATAGAATACGAATGCACCTCGCTCCGAAACTCCGCTCCGCAGCGCGTCCTTATACATCTCGCAGGATTCCTTCGCAGAATCTCCACCAAATATTTCGATATGATTGCTGATTTCAAGTGCATCCTCGATAAACGTTAGACACCAGCCTGCATACTCAGTGCTGCCAAGTTTGCTTTCAGCAAAGCGGATCATATTCTCTGTCAGTTTCTCCATCTGAAAAACTCAATCCTCTATAACATTTGAATTTGTTATCGAAGACAAACCAAAATCTGGTTCTTTAATTCTTCGTAATTTGAAACCTACAATGTTCTGCTCCACGTAATATCGTTTCCAGGATCTCAACCTCAAATGTGCTATTGGGTTCCAAGCAGTTTAAAACATACAAAATACTTTGTCTGCTGCAATTACACTGATCAGGATCAGTAACTTGGCCAGACTGTACTTTGGGACAAGTGCATTTCTCGTATCCAAGTTCATAGGTATGTCCGGCCTCGATGACTTTTCCAAAATATCCGTTTCCATTCATTGCTTCGCCATAGATAATATCAAAATCACCACCACAGGACTTATACAACTTGATCTGTGCAGGAAGAACAGTGTCTTTTACACAGGTTACGGCTTGTTCATAATACTTGTCTTTCATAAATCGTCCCCTTATCTATAAAGTCTGTATTTTGCATTCAGCACCAATTCTCCATCATCAGCATCTGAATAAAGTGTTTTCTCAAATCCAATACCGTTATGCTCAAGGCAAAGATCCATAAAGCAAATGAAAATTCCTATATCAATGCGATTATAGAATAAAACTTTATCCGCAGGCATTATTCCCCTTTTGCCGGGCTTCTTGTATCTGTAAACCAATAGCTCGCCATCGTTCTTTACAAGCCACGGTTGAGAATTACATGCGCTCGGTGCAAACCTGATAATATCGGTCACACCCGAGATCTGTTCGCCCTCCCATATTTCTTTAGCTTTCTTTCTTTTGCTCTTAAACATATCCTTGCGGTACTTAGAGTCATCACTGATCTTCCGGATGGAAAACATAATGACGAACTCCATATCCTCAAATGGTTCTTCTTTTGTTTTCCCTATTCCGAACCAGAGCGTTCCGATATTTCGGGATACAAGATAAAGGTCGAGTTGTTCACCGAGATAACCAATGTTTTGCAGATAGCCGTCTTTCTTTTCGCTGTAAAGCAGAATGCAATATTCTCCGCCGCGTTTACAGTTAGTCTGCTTTTCAGGAACAATGCGAATGGCGGTTTTGATTTCGGGATTCAGGGGAGTAAACTCTGAATATGCATTTTGTATATCGTTGAGCTCGTATTCACCAATTGATTCGTTTCCAACATTTCTGAAAATATGAAACGACTTTCTCTTAAATATCATTTCATAAAAGATGTCGTTCAATGAAATCACCTCCGTAAAACCGGAATTAATCAATATCTGCCGCCGTATATCATTTTGGATTCTGCTGTCCACTTGCGAATGAAATCTGTTCTCTCATCAGTATAGGCATCTCTGTTATGCTCCTATCTCATGTATACCTTACAAAAATGCCGCAAATGCTTCTCGATGTATTCCATGCATTCTTTCTCACACTGCGGCTGTCTGTCTGACCTTGCAATCTGCAGAACAGCCGGTGCGGTAAGTTCTACTGCAAGCAGCTTCGGATCATCCTTTACGACTATCCCCTCATCCATCATTCCCTTGATAATCTTTGCAAACATCCTCTGTATTCCATCCAGCTGGTGTCTGGTTGTAGCCTCGGAAATCCTTTCATTCCTGAACTGCTCTTGCACAAGAAGCATCCGCGTCTTGCGGATTATGGGATCCCGCATTGTGAATGAGATCCTTTCCATAGTCACCTTTATAAACTCCTCCCGGCTCTCAGGCACCTTCCCGATGTTTTTCTCAGATCCAAACATTACCTCATACCGCTCTTCCGCAGAATCAATCAACGCATTCAGGATGTCCTCTTTGCCCTTATAGTGCTTATATAGCGATGGAGCTTTGATCCCGACAATATTTGCAATCTGCTCCACGCTTGTTCCATCGTATCCATTCTCTGAAAATAATGTTAATGCCGCATCCAGTATTTTCTCTTTGGTAGACATTGTTTCCTCCATTCCGCTAACAAACATTAGCTTTATTATAGCTAACGTACATTAGCTCATCAAGACAAAAAATTCGGCTGACCCTGGATTTAAACCCAAGACAGCCGTATTTTCAGGCTTTCCGGAGCATTCCCATATCTTCAGTGTGATGTCAATCAACATACTGTTTCCTCCATAAGTATCAAATTAAGGGTTTCCGATAATGGTGTCTGCATTATCCTCATAGATTTCTTTTAGCTGTCTTTCCAATTGCATAATCTATATGGCATCTATAATGCTTACTTCCATCAATATGTATGATTGGAACCTCTTCAATTCCAAAAGCTTCCATGATGACCGGGATGTATTTCTCATCAATATGACAGCTCATGTATATGAGTGGTTTTCCTTTATTTGATATTTCAAGTCTTCCTCTTTGATAATAATCGAACTCTTCACGACAACCCTTAGGTCTAATATGCTTCCATAGTTCTCTGTGATTATAGTTATTTCCGTTCTTGGAAACTCCTACTTTAACCTGGTCATCATATATATGCAGTTTATCTTCTATAAGTCAAAACAATCCTCTTCAAAAAATAATCCAGAAGTGCTTATAATCAACATCTGTCTTACCATCCGAAGAGGACTGCCTATTGTATGATCAGTTATTAACTTGTACTCACTCTATAGTTACATGCTTTCTTGCATTCTCCATAGCCTCATCACTCATTTCCTGTCCGATACCTGGAATCTCAGGAACTTCATAGAAACCATTCTTTGGCTCATAGAAATACTTTCCTGCCTTCTTGAATTTTGTCATGAGATTTGCATTGTGCTCCTCATGAATGACGAAGTTCGGAATTACTGTTTCTACCTGTAATGCAGCTGCTGTTGCGATAGGTCCGCCACAGACATGGATCTGTACACCTATATCATATACCTGGGCCATGTCACAGATCTTCTTTGTCTCAGTGATTCCACCTGTATTCGCAAGATCAGGCTGGATAATGCTGAGTGAACGATCTTCAAAGAACTGTCTGAACTGCCATCTGGTTGATGATCTCTCACCTGTTGCCAAAGGAAGACTGCAGTTTTCCTTTATCACCTTGAAAAGTGATGGATTGTCCGGCTTGGTTGGCTCCTCATAATACATGATATGATATGGTTCAAGTGCTTTACCAAGTTCGGATGCAGTATTGGCATCAAGTAATGAATGGATTTCAACTATGATATCCATATCATCGCCGCCTGCTTCTCTGGCTGCAGCAATTCTTTCTACAGATTTTTTCAAGTCATGCTGTCTGTAACAGCCTCTGATCTGATTACCCTGAGTTGCAAATATAGCGCCAAGATCAGGAACATCCTCGCTTCCGGCGAAAACAGGATCAATCTTAACGGCATCATAGCCATCCTTCATGGCATCCTTTACAACATTATAGTAATCTTCCGGCTTGGATAAGATATGAAGATTATCATCAGACTCGATCAAAGTTCTCCAACCAAACTGAAGCTGCGATGCATATGTGCGGAGCTTTGTGTTGGTCTTACCACCAAGCAGCTTATATACCGGAAGACCAAGCTTTTTACCCTTGATATCCCAACAAGCAGTATCAATGGCAGCCATAGCAGAAGAAACAACTATTCCTCCGTTCATTCCCCAGAATGTATGTCTGTGGAGATGTTCCCAGATTTTCTCTGTATCAAAAGGATCATATCCAATAACAAGTTTAGCAAAGTCCTGACACTGTCCGAATGCTGCTTCTATACAATTACCATATGCAAGACCTGCTTCTCCAAAACCACTGATTCCCTCATCAGTATTAACTTTTACCGTGATAAAATCACCCAAATAACAATCTACACTTGTAATCTTCATTGTATTTTTCCTCCTAAATTATAATTTATGCCATGTTCTCACCTGTTTCTGCCCACAGTGATGTATGGATAGTAACATTAGCACTCTTTCCTACTAAGTAACCAACGATCGCAAACAGAACAACCATAACAACATTGAGCATGGTTACGACTGGTGTCATTGAAAGTAATGATTTCCAAAGGATCACGAGTGAAAGAATCAGAGAAATAATGCATACCGCATAATAAAGGCCATTTGAAATATGGAATCTTGACTTTTTCCATGCTTCCGGATAGAGCTTAGGCATCTTCATATATGCTATAAAGTTCAGTATTGCGAAACATGATGTAAAAAGCTGTACCATGTTTGTGATCACAGTTATTGAAAGACCTGCAACAATTGGAATCATTCCCATGATATACATAAATGTAAGGATCCAGACACGCGCGTCCTTTTTATTCTTCTTTCCAAATACTGCCGGAAGCCAGCCGTCATCGCAGGACTGTCCTATAGTGATAGCATTGTAAGCAAAGCTGGAATTAAGAGTTGATAACAGAGCCATGATAGGACCTGCAATGATGAATCCATAGAAAAGAACCGGCGGGAATATTCTCTGAGCTGCAAATACAAGTGTTGTTGATGCACCGTATTCTTCCACGCTCATTACACCTACACCTGCCATGGCAACTCCTACATAAAGAATAACAAGAGTCGGAGCTGCAAGAAGAAGTACGATAGGTATATCATGTCTCGCATCAGCAGAATCGCGTCCGTAAGCTGTTGTCATATAATAGCCCTGACATGAATAAACAAAGAGAAGGACTGCACCGGTAAATCCTCCGGATATCTGGCCATTGTTAAATGTGATTCCCCAGCCGTTTATAAGGAAATCCTTGTTGGCGAAATCAAATATAGGAAGACGCATCTTGAATATGCCTACCACAGCAAATATGAACAATGCTGCGATCAGTAACCATGTCATAAGCTTCTGAGCTTTAGCCATGATATCGATACCTGCAAGATTTACTACAAAGAAAAATGTCAAAAGAGCTGCTCCTGTAATGATCCTTGCTGTAGGGGATCCAAGAACCGGGATGATATCTCCAAGATAAGCTGATGCTGATGCACCAAATAAAGAAAGACTAAGACATTGAGTCAAATACATATAGGCGAAGACACCGGCCACTCTGGGTCCAGCCATTCCACAAAGCATCGAATAGTTTCCGCCCGCCATACGCACAGTGGATGAAATAAAGACATTTGGCAATATGATCAGGAATCCCATAACTATGGCTACAAAATAAGCGAGCCATGCTGAATATCCGGTCATCTTAATTGCCGGAACTATCAAAGTGATGACACCGGCTCCTATAACCTGTCCAATTGCTAATGCATAAAGCTCAGGTCTCCTGAGTGTACCCGGCTTTGCCTCCTTTTCTCTGACAACATTGATCATGGTGATGCCTCCTTCCTGTCATTCCACCACTTTATAAAGAACTGCATTGTCTATAGCTGATTGTAAGAATTCATTTCCGATACCGGGTAAATCAGGGATTTCAAGATATCCGTTTACCGGCTGGCGGTTATATTTTGTAAGTCCGACACTTGTATCACTTCTGTTGCATACATGATGCTCATGAATGATGAAGTTCGGAAGTGTGCATTCAAGCTGAATGGCTATATCGGTTGTCAACGGACTTCCGGCTGCATGTACCTGTATACCTACATCAAAAGCATGGGCCATGTCTGCGATTTTCTTGACTTCAGATATTCCTCCACAGTTTCCGATATCAGGCTGTGCAAGCTGTAGAAGGTTTTTCTTAAAGTAATCCGCATACTGCCATCTGGAGAAAAGTCTTTCTCCGTTTGCAATAGGAACAGAGGTGTACTTTGCAATATATTCAACTGTCTGGGTTGAAGGTGTATTTGGCTCTTCAAATGCCATGATATGATATTTTTCAGCCAGTTTTCCTAACTGTACAGCACCTAAAGCATCCGGGTAAGAATGATTCTCCATGATGATATCTACTTCATCACCTGCAGCCTCTCTTGCAGCAGACATACGTGCCTCTACCATCTTCAGCTGCTTTGGAGTCAGGAATCCTGTAGTATCAAGGAAACTCAAAGGCTTTCCTTCTTCATCACGATCAAAGAAATCTATCTTTATAGCATCATAACCTTCTGCTACTGCAAGCTTGACATTATGTGCATAATCTTCAGGCTTGACTGCCCATAGATTTTCTGATTCTCCGACCATTCCCCATCCGAACTGAAGCTGCGATGCATAAGCACGAAGTTTGTCACGTACCTTGCCGCCCAGTAACTGATATACAGGAACCTCAAAATATTTACCTTTAATATCCCAAATAGCTACATCAATTGCTGCAATTCCCGAGAAAATGACCGGACCGCCATTCTGTCCCCAGAATGTCTTTTTATACATCGTCTCCCAAATCAGTTCTGTCTGAAGCGGATCCATACCTATGATGAGTTGTGCAAGATCGACTACCATACTATAAGCAGCATCTCCACCTATTCCATAGGCCATTCCAGCTTCGCCATCACCATATAGTCCGGTATCAGTATGAACCCTGCATCCGATAGGACTGTTCTGTTTTGAATTTGCTGTTGGAAGTCTGAACACTTCAACTTTTGTGATTTTCATTTTATCCCCTTCCTTTTGTTTTATAACACGTTCGATTCAGGTTTCACCTTTCCATCTGTTCACCTGTTCGCTAGGTAAATAGTATTCCTTTTTTTATCTTTAGTCAATGAGTGTATGTGCATTTTGTTGCATTAATACAATTTATAGCAACTTTTATTGTGCATATTGCAAATTAGTATGCCAATAAAAAACCAGTCGCATCATTTTGCAACCGGTTTCTTAATATTCACATTATTCAATTTAGCTCATAGAAAGCCTGATCAATCATTTTCCATAAGATAATCTATATTCAGTAATGGATGCATAAGTTCATAAATGAGGCTCTGAACTTTTGAGGTATCATTGTTCTGGATAACACCAAATATACGGCCATGTGTATCGTTATCTGTCACTATAGGAAGGTTATTATCCATTCTGTAACGAATTCTGGTAGACAGTAACTGCTTTATATGAGTACGAATTGCGGCTTTTACCATAGCATAAACATCTATATACACCTTATTATGGCTCATTTCTACAACATAACGGTGAAAATCAAGATCGCTATCCACCAATGCATCTAAAAGATATTCATTATCAGTATCTGTCGAATACTGTCTGGCAGCCGAGTAATAATCATCTAAAAGTTTTTTTAATTCATCTTTCTCCTCATTTGTGCCATTTGTGGCTGCAAGATACAGACTATCACCTTCAATAAGCTGTCGAAAACGCATGATATCTTTGAATACGTCATCCGTTGTATCTCGTCCGGCATATAAACTGCCTATTTCGTTCATCAAAGGTTCCAGTGAAAATCTCTTAACGTAGGAGCCTTCTCCATTTCTTGTCTCTATAATGCCAAGTGTATTGAGTTTTTGCAGAGCCATGCGGACACTCAAACGATTCACATTGAACATCTCAGCAAATTCGCCTTCAGATGGTAATTTAGTTTCTTCCGGCCAAACACCATCCACTATATTTTGTTTGATTTCTTCGCACACCTGATCCACAACAGATATACGCTGTATCTTCTTTTTGATGGTTTTATTGTTAATTGCCATAAATTATTTATAAAAGCATTCAGATTTGTATAACTAAAGATTAAAGTTCACATACTGCTTTTCCCCATATATGATAAATTTTAGCATATATAATTAATGAATTCTATGGCGGTTATTTCTTCACCCTAGGATGTCCTGCAGCCGCCGCACCATTCTTTAAGGAAACAATGATTACAGGAAAGACCGCAGAACGCTATGAAATCTACACCTTTTCTTGCTTTCCGGCAAAGCTCGTTCTTAATCCGGCACATTGCTTCGATATGCATGATCCAGTGTCTGGAAAATGGCATTTGGATAAGTCCTTTTACATCTTTTCCGCACCAATAATCGATCAGCCAGAGGGCATCTTCATCTTTACTGACCGAGCCGCTTTCGATAAGTCTTTCCCTGTCATCATCTGTAAATTTTTTTCTCAGGTCTTTGTATTGCAGATTCTTCAGCAGCTCATTTGTTGAATCCATCACAGATCTGCAATAATCATACAATGCTCTCACATCAAGTGCTGCGGAAAACTCTGCGATCCCCTCCCCCTTTAACTCATTACCGGTAGTGATGATCGGACTGTTTATCTCGCGGTTCCAATCCTCTGAATAAAGAACCTGACTGTCCTGACAGATCAGTGTATGCGCCACAATATCTTCAATCCGGAATATATGCCACAGAGAATAACCGAGGGTTTTGCTGTGATACCCCTTCGCTTTGGCAAAAGGCAGCTGGAAAAATGCTTCTTTCGGATATGTATTCACTATTGATGTTATCTGACCAAAAAGATCCTCCCTAAGTTCAAGAAGAAGGGCAATGCCCTCATCAAAGCTCTCTTTCTTTCCGATCAGAGACTGCATTTTCCTGTTTTTTTTCCGACCATTCCTTATTCATGTCTCACCCTCCACGATCAATGCCCTGGCATCTACATTATCCACCCGTTCATGCATGATATGCCTGTACTCTTCAGAAGCAAAACAAGCATCCAACTTTTCTCTGGACGGAAAACGAATTATAATTACTCTTCCCGGATTTCTAAGAGGACTGAGCGCCCGGATATTTTCTGTCCGTACAAGATATTCTCCTCCAAAGCTTTCAACAATCGGCTTTACCTTCTCGATATAATCCTCATAGGTGCCTCTCCCCTTGTTTTCATCAATATATACATCAACAATAAAATAACAGCTCATCCCATACTTCCCCTATCGTAAACAATTTATGGTCCTGCAAAAAAGCGGATTAGTCTTCAGCATCTGCATATTCAGCCTGTCACATACCTGGGATGTCAAGGTTTCCAAATCTGTCCCATCGTCCAACTCCAAAACTGTGTTTTTAAGCATATCTATGATCTCCACTGCATCAGCAAGCCTGCTCTTCATCATCTCGCGGTCATAAGTCCGATCCCAGGCAGGATAATAGGTTTCAATGCCTTCCAGCCGAATCTCATCGCCCTCCTAAACCACAAAATCAACTTTTGATGATTTTCCTGCGAGATTATAGAAATTCGGAATGGGTCTTTCCTTGAATTGCAGATCGATATCCTCAATCCAAAGCCTTTCACCTTCGCTGGCATAAATCTTACATCCTGAATGTTCCCGGAACCACGCCGCTGATCCGATATGATCAGGATGCGCATGCGTAAGAAATACTCCCTTAATCTCAGAAGTATTCCTTCCAATCGAATCCAGATAATCCATTATCTTAGTCTCAGAGCCGTAAACACCCGAATCAATAAGGTAAAGTGACTCTGCTTCAAGAATATAAACATAGACAAACCTTTTAATCTGTTCAGTTACATTAAAATCAATCTTTATCTGATGAACCTTCATTTCGATCATCCTTCCTTAAACAAATCTAATTCCGGTATTTTTTCATAGTACAAAAAATCTGTAACGCCGGTGTTTTCGGCATACAGTCTCTGCTCACCCCTATATAAAAACCCGGCTTTTTCATACATCCTCTGCGCCGGAAGATTTGTTTTCAGCGCATCAAGGCGAAGCGCCTTTTTCCCATTCCTGACTGCAATCTTCATCGCTTCCTCAAGAATCTTGATCCCCAGTGATCTTCCCTGATATGAAGGAGAAACCGCAAGCAGATGAACTGTTGCTACCTGATCGTTCGGAAGTTTATCCCTCCATACTATCTTCTCGTATTCCGCGCCCTGATTCATAGAAATTGCCACAACCCCGGCGGCATCATCTTCATCCATCAGGAAATACATCTCATCATGCAGAATATATGCTCTAAGCTGTTCATCTGTAGAATGCTTTCCATATACCCACCTGGCATATTGCTCTATCAGCGGAGTGTTCTCTATCACATCAATATATATTTTCTTCACTGCCTCGAAATCATTCGCATAAACCAGCAGCATCTTTCAATCTCCATCTTCTGCAAAATCTTCATACTTCATCGGCGTAAACCAAATCCCGTTCACTGTCTGTTCTTTATCCGTGTCTGTAAATCCCAGCGCATGATAAAACGGCACTCCATAGGGCGAGGAATTAAGAGTGATTATCTGATTAGGATATTCCTGCCGTACTGCTTTGAACAGCTTTGTTCCGATCCCTTGGCGATGATATTTTCCGTCCACAAAAAAGAAACAGATATGCTTTTTGTCTGATCGGATTCCCACTAGACCTATCAGTCTTTCCCCGTCAAAAGCACCGTAGTATTCAATTCCTGCAAGATATCCTTCGTCATGTAAACACTTCCGGAATTCCTCTATGCCCTCTTCCCCATAATCCGGTGACTCATACTCTGAAAACACTCTCCACGCAAGGTCAAGAGCTGTAGATCTTTCTTCAGCAGAAAGCTTCCTAATTGACACCTCACTTTTCATTTTCTCCATATAAACAAATATTAGGTCATCTTTAACGATCCTTTGATCAAACTCTCTATATCCATTGTCCTGATACAACCGGATGTTATCCTTGCTTCTTGTACTTGTAAAAAGCTCATATCGCTTACCTGCAAAACTTTGCTCAATCTCCGTCAGGAGCCTTCTTCCATAACCCTTACGCCTGTGATCCGGATGAACCATCAGTTTCCCGATATATACGGTTCCATCAGCTTCTTTCGCACGAACTGAGCCGATAATAGTGCCATCCTCATCGATCATCTTGAGAATACGCCCTTGCGCATATTCTTCTGTTACTTCATCTAACTTTTGTTTCAGCGGAGGAATATCGTTACTTCCAAACAAAGCAGCTTCACTCTGATATGCCAGATACTGCAACCGAAGAATCTCATCAAGATCTTCCAGATTTGCTTTTTCTATTCTACACATATTTCTTAATGCCCCTTATGCTTCTCCCTTTTCTTCAGCTGTTTCATCTCAAACAGCCTATTGCTTTCCGCTTCCCGTTCCTTCTTGCTTCGCTCTTTTCTCACCAGTTTATTCTGTTCCTGTTGCAGTTTAAGAGCTTGTTGCGATTTCGTACCGATTCCTTTTTCTAAGATCTGTTTTTTCGCGTCGCGCTGTGCCCTTTTCGGATTTTTCTTTACATCCTTTACATCGGTTTTAATCGCCGGACTATATTGCAGGTGATAATAATGCCTGCTAATGAACTCCCGCACCTCATAATCCTTTGGTTCAGCACCGAATGTCACCTTTGCCGCCGATAGCTTCCCATTTTCAATTCTCTCAAAGACTCCCACCCAAAACGGATCCTCAAAGTATACCGTCAGCCGTCCCTGACATTTTTCTGTTCTCACGTCGCCTTCGTCTCCGTGTTTTCGTTCGCAAAATAAAAGATGTTGTTCAATGAAATTACCTCCGTAAAGCCTGAATTCATCAGTATCTTTTCCGTTTCTTCCATGTCCCTTTCAATCAGCGGACGCATACTGTCTTTGTATTTGGACAAATCAGCGCTACGCAGAGCAGACAGAATTTGCGGGATATACTGCGGCCTTGCCAGTCCCACTTGAGCAAGCGCCTTCACACATTGTCTGGCGGTGATGGGCTTTTCATCGGTGATGTGTTTCAGATAATCCGGAAGGATGAGATCGAACCGGTTTTCTTCATCCCATTGTGCGTTTGCCGCAAGGATATACAAAGCTCGATTTCTTACCAATGACTTTGGATGGTCGAGCAACGAAGCAACATCCTCAAAGTATTCATACCATTCATCTGTATCATGGCTTTCTGCAACAATTCTATCAGTAAAGGCACAGGCATATTTATCATCTTTTGATGTAAGCTTCTGTACGATGTTTTCTTTCATCCCAATGCTCCTCCCAAATCCCGATTTTGTCGTAATCATTTATATTTACACATAACAAATCATTTGCAAAGGATCTACAAACACTATGCCACGAATCATATTGGGGTACAATCTGGCAAATTGCTGCGCATACAGACCACCCTGTGAATGTGCCAAAATAATAATCTTACTTTTACAAGGGAGTTCCATTAACAAAGTATGTAATTCTTAGGCTATATTTTTCGGCGAGCGCGCCTTGTAAATATTTCTTCCACGCTCATACAAAAGAACGGTAAACTGTTTTGACAGCTGCTCTGCAATGTGCCACCACTCGCCGGCAACTGCACCAAGTCCCATTTCAATAACCAAATCAATATCTCCCTTGCCAAATATGCAATAGGATATATTCTGACCGTCTATCGATTTGTTATCCAGAGATAAAGATTTTTTCATTTTAGAATCTCCTTTTAATGCAATACTCTGGGACAAAAGTATCACAAAACAAAAACAGACCTCCTCCTTGCACGGATTTAAGTCTGTTTTTCACTCCAATATTTTTCGACAAATCCTGATTTTTGGGATGTATACCTAAAACAATTGTTATTGTTCCCTTAGGCATCCATTTTACAATCCTTTTTTCATTCATATAGTAACTGGTCTATTCATATTCCCCTATCACTCTCCTACAACTCCCCTTTCTGAAACAAAAGGAGCGCTTAAATCATAATCCGAGATTTCGGAAATGGGTACGGGCAGTTTAAGACCGATTTGGGAATCCATGTAATTAATATGTTTTGAATAAGCATCGTTGCCACTTCTGTCCACAGAATAAAGCTGTATCGTATCATTTTGCAATGAAATAAAAGCATGCCCAAAACCTGCAGGAATCAGTACTGCCAATGTATTTTCTTCTGACAGTTCAAATGACTCCCATTGAAGATAGGTTGAGGAGTCTTTTCTCAAATCAATAACGTAATCCATACCTCTGCCTTTTATGACTGTCACAAACTTCGTCATTGGGCTACTCTCTTCTCTGTAGTGTATTCCAAAAAAAGTTCCTTCTTTGGGCATGCTATAGATTCTTGTCTCCCGAGCATTGAAACAGGCAGTGTTTTCATCAAAAACATATTCCAGAGATCCACGGTTATCAACACGCGAATGGAGCCTATATATTTTTACTTTTCCAAATATTTCTTTTATCATCATATCCGCCTCAATATAAATCTGTATACTTTAACACTTCCATCCATTTCTTCAGACTGGATATCAAAGCCGCATCTTTCTGTATAGAATTTTACATTTTGACTTTTGTCCACAGGAGTTACTAGTGTAAATGTCTTCCAATCAGAATAATGTGTTATTGCAAATCGCATTGCAGTCGTTCCTATTCCTCTTCCCTGAAACTCAGGAATTACACATAAACATCCGGCTTCATAATTACCCGCTTCCAGCTCCCTGCATGAAATGACACCAACCGGTTTACTTTCATTAAGAATTATGAATTTGGGATAATCAATTATTGACTGCTCCATCTCTTCTTTTGTCCTTCCATACGCCGGACATTCGCCATATTTTACGTAGTCATCATAAAAAGCAGCGTCATATATATCCCTCACCAACTCTGCATCAGCCACCTCAGCATTTCTGAACTCAATCATTTTTTATTACCCCTCTTATTTCTATACCCATCCATCCCGGATATCATCACATTCAGTGATATCTCAAAGCTCTCTTCCAATGATATTGGATTTCCAAAAGAATTATGAATCTGAAGCATAATAAAACCTTCAAGGAAAGATCTGTATGTTCGAAGCAAGTGATTAGCGATCTCACGATCTATCCCTAAGCCATCTGTCTGCTTGAAGAAAAAAGAATATAATCCTTCTGTGGCAGAAAGCAGCGCATCATCTGAGTATTTGTTATACCAGAGCATAGCTTCAAATACGCCAGGATTCTCTATTGCAAACTTATAGAATTTTTTTCCGTAATCAAATAGATTTGCTTTTTCATCTGAAGAATCAATTCCTCTGACAACGTCTTCCGATACAGTTTGCCAACCATATATCATAAGACTTCTGTGCATATCTTCTATGGTCTTCATGTGGTTGTACAATGAAGGCTTCCTGATTCCTAAATATTCTGACAGTGTAGTAACCGACAAGTAAGACAGCCCCTTTTCGTTGGCCAGTTCTGCAGCTTTTTCTACTATTTCTTCTTTTGATAATCCTGTTCTTGGCATAACATCTCCCAATCAAAAATAACTAACATTGTTAGTTAATATTATACTAACAATGTTAGTTATTTTAAGTATAAAGTGCAATATAAATTATCTTGTCAAATTTGAATTATTCTCTTTACTATTGCACAACGATCTCCAAATAACCGACAATTTGAGACTGTTCTGCAGCTTCAGATCCGTAATATCTTCTATTCATTTTGTATCGTCTTCAATCGGAAGCTGGATCTCAGTCAGCCATTCTTCCTCAGATTCTTTATTCCAGATTCCGTCAATATAACACTCTCTGGCAAGACCTGCTACTGTATATCCGTTCTGGTCTGCATATTTCATAAGAAATGCATAAGCTTCACCGATATTAGCATAAGAGCCCTTATGATAGATGCTCAGAACCTTTGACTCTGGCAGTGTTTTGAACTTAATGTGATCATTTTCTTTTCCGATCGCTTTTACAGCTTCGTTATGCCTGATGCGGATATCAGTTTCCTTATACTCTCCATCAAGATATTCGCAGAACTCGTAGGGTGGATCTGCACACTCCATCCCCGGATTAAGACTTAGGCATTCTTCTCCAACTGCAGGTATCCATTGCATCATGTCCGAATACACCTTTAAAACTGTTTCGGATGTATAAACAATCGTCTCCGGGATCACTTTTTCTGTAACCTGATAGTTCATCTCTTTGTCCTCCAAAATTGATTTTATTATGGAAAGACGGGATTCAATTTGATGCTTTTCTTCGATAAGTGACTTAAATTTTTCCTGCAGGATTTCTTTCACATCTGCACCTGAAAAGATTGCTTTTATTTCCTCTACAGACAGATCGAGCTGCCTGAATGATTTGATTCTTGCAGCGGTTTCAAGCTGAAAGGTATCATAAAACCTGTAATTATTCCATTCGTCAATGTGCACAGGCTTCAGAAGGCCTTCTTTTTCGTAGTACCTTAAGGCTTTGATTGTCAGATGTGATAGCTTTGAAAATTCACTTATCTTCAGCATTTTTAGAATTTCTCCTTTCCACATCTGAAACGTTAAACTATCCCCTAAGGGACGAGTCAATTACTTTTTTCATCACGTCATAACAAAGGTGATCACCATCTTCACTTAAAAGAATCAATCTCATTCTGCAGATTCTGCAGGAATCTTCCTGCATGTGCTCCATCCATCTGCGTATGATGAAATTGGAAGGACAACATCATATGATAACCTTGTTGATATAGATTGATATTCTTTATTATCAAAAAGAAATTGTTGTCAAAAAGATTTCTTTGGCATTATAAGTTGTCAAAGTTCTTACCTAATCTTTCTTAAAAGATATCATCCAATTTTGCCGCTAAGTTCTCAAATGACTTCTGTTTCATCTCTTGAGTTGCTTCAGCATAGATATTCATTGTGGTCTTTATATCTCTGTGACCCATGATATCCTGAATAACCTTGAGATTAGTTTCTGTCTCGCAAAGTCTTGTGCAGAAGGTGTGTCTAAGATGATGACACGAGAAATCCGGTAAAATAATCGGCTCTCTTCCTTCTTTCTTGGCGTTGAGAACTTCCTCTGCATTGTAGTTCTTGCAAATCCTACGGATTGTATCATTTACACTCTGAGGATTGTGAACCTTCTTAAATCTGTTACAGAAGATGAAACCTCTCATGCCATCAATAACCTGAGTGTTTCCACCTGTCACAGCCTGTTCTTCCTTCTCGATGTCAAATGCATCTTTTACGATATCAAGCATCGGGATTGTTCTGATACCGGCTTTTGTCTTCGGAAGTGATACACTGATCATTGTATCCTTCTTCTGAGTGCTGTAACGATATACAATGCTATGGTTTACGCTAATTATACGCTTCTCGAAATCAAGATCATCCCATCTCAAACCTAAACACTCACCGATTCTACAGCCTGTCCCCAAAAGCACCGTAAATAGCGGCCACCAGTGATAGTACACCGGATGCTTAGCCATGTAATCCATAAACACTCTCTGCTGATCTCTGGTAAGAGCATGTCTGACACCGACTTCCTTGTTACACTTCTTGGAAATCTCTGCCATTACTCCATCAGTAGGATTCTTCCTAATAATGTCATCTCTCACTGCAAGATTAAATGTCGGATGAAGCAGTCCATGAATTGTTTCCACAGAGCTTATCGAGACATTCAATTCATTCATCAGATAGTGATAATACTGAAGAACATCAGAATACTTGACCTCTATCAATTTCTTCATCCCGAAGTTGTCACGGACAAAGTGATCATAGAAGTAAAGATATCCATCCTTAGTGGAATCTCTAAGCTCGTATTTAGTTGATATGTAACGATCAAATGTATCATTGATGGTTGCCTTACCCTGTGCGTAAATATCCAAACCATCAAGCTGATCCCTCTGAAGCTTTCGCTCCTTCTCACGAAGCTCTGTCAGATCATTCGCATATATAAACTTTCTTCTCCCCAAAGGATCGGTATAAGAATACATATAACGAAGATCATCTTTTCTTTGAATCTCACCCGTTTTAAGGGCTCGACCTCTTAAGTCTTTCCTTGCCTTTGCCATCGAATTCCCTCCTGTTTCCAGGACCCGAAATCTATAGTTTTGCAAAAAAGACATCTGTTCTTTCTTATAATATATAATAAATCTTCCTTTTTCAATGCAAAATCTAGCAAATCAAGTCCCAGTACTGCTTTCTATTGTTTACCCAATCTAACTTTCAGAACTCTCTGAAGGTCTCAAGATACTTTTCAAAGAGCTCACAATTAACAAGCACAAGCTTATCTACCTTATAAGTAGCCTTAGCTTCCCTGGCTAAAGCCTGGAACTTTGAAAGACCCATGCTATATTTTTTTGCCCCTTCTTCATAACGTACAAACTTCTTTGCGAATAATGCTGTTTCTTCAACATCTGATCTTCTATATGCCATCTTTATGCTCCCCTCCTTAGTCTTGGTTCTACACGTTTTATCAATTTATGCTTAATTCTTCCTATTTTCCTAACTACCGACTGATAATCAATTCCCATCTCTTCTGAAAAATCACCTACTGTTTTTTACCCGAAAGATATTCTTTCATAACCTTCTGTTCTTTTGGTTTTAAGGTTTCAAGCTTACTTAAAAACGTTTGATAATCAATGTTCACCCTATGATATGTGGTTACTCTTCTTACAAGCACATCAGGATTATCTGTATCCTCGAAGAAGTCTTCATCCAAATATCCTTCATCTACAGCCTTTGCAATCGTTAGATGATTGATTGCCTTATTCATCGTTGGATTACTGATACCTATAGATACCTGGACTCTTACTCCAAGTTCTCCATTTTCCGATCTTCTGTTGTAAGTCTTCATTTCAATTACGTCAGTAATGATGTCTTCCCTATAATCTCTGATAATGGCTTTTAAGACTGCGTAATTTTCATATAGAAAATCGAATCTCTGCTCTACATCACTATCTAAATACTCGTCAATGCTGATTGACTCGAATTCCATACTTACCTCCTATAAAATTTCTGAAGCATAACCGGTATTGCTTCTTATATCTCGTTGACATGATTTATTATAGGTTGAGTCTCTTTTTAAATCGTTACCCAAAGAATGGACTAATCCTGTCAAAAGTCCAATAGGATTGTACTTTGGGGCAAAAAGAAAAGACATATAGGCCGCTAGGTCTATACGTCTTCTGAATTTGACATATATATTTTGTTAAAATGTTATGATTATGGCAGATAAGTACTAACATAATCATTTATAGATCTTCAATTATAAATGACAGCATGTAAATAGAATATAATTTCAGCATTTCACTGTTTCCTATATCTTTTTGAGACAACAATATTTCCTTTGCAACATACTTGGAATACTTTTTCTGAAATTCAGTAATTGATTCATGCTTTCCAATTCCTGATGACTTGACTTCTATCGGAACTATTTTTGTTTTTGATGCAAGTAAAAAATCAACCTCATAGTAATGAGAACTGTTTTCTTTCTCCCATGTATGATAATAGAGGTCTATATCTGTTCCGGCTATTACCTGAGCAACTGCATTTTCGTATAGATATCCCAAATCTGCGGGGAGCGAATCACTTAATAATTTCGTATAAATATTTTCGTCAGTCTTTCCTGCCGATCTAAAAATCATTGTAGTAAACAGTCCAGTGTCGGCTAAATATAGTTTGAATGTATCATCATCTCTCGTTTGAGGTAGCGCTATGCTTGGATTGTGAACATTGTGACAAGCCAATACAGTTTTTGAATCCAATAAATCATGCAAACGTTCTAAGTCTTTATCAATCTTCTTTTTACCTGTAGCTGCAGAAATATCAATCATGTATCCTGGCAGATTTTCAGATTAATAATTTAAACCTCTATCTCATTTATTTGGGATAGAGGTTATTTGTGCAAATCTGAAGTTGTCGCTTAGATACCACAGACAAGCCTCAATATATGTGTTCCGCTTTTTGTCTGCATGATCCTTTCCATGAAGTTTGCTATGTTTTCCTTGCTATATCCATTCTCTGATGCATTCGCGATATAATCCGCCTCAACAAGTATTTGATAATCCGCACTATCTATATATTTAAAGGTATGATGATGCCCGACAAGAAATGAGACTCGGTCGATTTGTTCTTCCGACATTCCTGTGTCAGCAAGAAAATCTCGCACCATTAAAGCGCCTTCTTCTTCCTGATACTTTCCGTTGGTATTGCCATATTTTTCACGACAAAGCGGACAGGCTATGTCATGCGTGATAGCGGCAACTTCCAGAACGAATTGTTTTTCCTGATCCAAATTTTCCAATTCACCTATGGTCTTTGCATAAGACCATACGCGAATCAGGTGGTCTATATCATGAATGTTTCCGTTGGAAAAAGAAATCATTTTCTCCATTATTTTAGATATGGTCATAACCGCTATTCCTCCAAATTCCGATTGAACAAAATCGCTGCGCGATGGCCTGCCAGGGCTGTGGCGCAGTTTTACTTTATTGACAATTAAAAAACAGTGGAAGTACTTTTCGTAATTCGGTATTGTTAAGTTACCACACAAAACAACTGAATACTGAAAGCCCCACTGCCTATGAAAACAATAGCATTTAACGGCGTCTTCCGCAATCGGAATTATGATGCCAACGCGCCTCCTGATGGGTAGTTGTCACTGTAAACACTACTTAATCATGGAGGTTTTTATGTACGAAGATATTTTTGCTTCTATCCGTCAGGCTGCTGAAAAACGTAACCTGCGGGAACGTACCATCCATCTCTATTGCAGCGATGTTGGATATTTCCTACGCTGCACAAATAAGCCAGTTTCTGAGCTCTCTCTTGAGGATGCAGATGCCTTCCTTACCATGAAACGTCTGGAGGGAAGGTCTCCTGAGACTCATAACCATTATCGTTCATCCATCAAGTTTCTCTATAAGAGAGTCCTTAAGATTCCCTGGGATGACGAGGAAGTCCCCGCCATGAAGCGGGAACGGAATCTTCCGACAGTCCTTACGCCGCAGGAAATGAACGCGATTATCGATGCAACGGATAACCTTAAACACAAGGCTATCATTGCTACTATGTATTCCTCCGGTCTTCGCGTGTCAGAAGTTATCCATCTCCACTATGACGATGTCTCCCGCACTAACATGACCATTCATGTCCGGGAAGCCAAGGGCCGGGTTGACAGATACACTATACTCGCTAAGAAGAATCTTGACCTGCTTACTGAATACTGGTTTAAGTGCGGGCGTCCGACAGGTATCCTCTTTCCCAGTTCATGGACCGGAGAATATCTTGATATTTCCAGCGTCAATCAGTTTTTTAAGGCAAGTGCCAGAAAGGAAGGTATCACACGTCGTGTATCTTCTCATGCCTGCCGTCATAGTTTCGCAAGTCATTTGTTCGAGAACGGTGTCGACATCAAATATATCCAATCTCTTCTTGGACACGTAGACTCTCGTTCTACAGATGTATATCTGCATGTGAGCAATAAAACGCTTCTCGGCATCCGCAGTCCTTTTGATGGTCCGAAGGGCGGTGAATCATGAGCGCTGATTGTACAATTCAGGATATATTCAACCGCTTTTATCCTGCGTACACGAAAACCCATGAACTCTCTGCAGCTCAGCGAAAAGCAGCTTATCACATCAGGAACTGCAAAACCGGTGCATTCGGTATCAATGTCAGTGTCTGTGAAGACTGCGGCTGTATTTCGATCCACTATAATTCTTGCCGTGACCGGTGCTGTCCCATGTACCAGGAGTTCCCAAAGGAAAAGTGGGTGGACGCCCGCCGGGAAGATGTACTGGATGCGCCATACTTCCACGTAGTCTTCACTGTCCCGGAGGAACTGAACCCGGTAATCTATAGCAACCAGAAGCTTCTGTATGATGCCCTTTATCACGCTTCATCTGACACACTCCAGGAACTGGCCTCAGACAGCAAGTATCTTGGTGCGGATATCGGGTACATCTGTATTCTCCATACCTGGGGGAGTGAGATGAACTTCCATCCCTGGGGGAGTGAGATGAACTTCCATCCCCACATCCATGCCGTTGTGCTTGGCGGCGGTCTTGACTCCAAAAACCATTGGAAAGACAACGGAGAAGAGTTCTTTCTTCCTATCAGGGTCATTTCGCGCCTTTTCCGTGGCAAGTATCTTGCGGAGCTGAAACACCTTTGGGAAGATGGAAAACTTGAATTCCACGGCAGCGCGGAGTTCTTTAAAAACCACTATGCGTTCAAAGAACTGCTGGACTCCTGTTACAGCAAAGAATGGATTCCTTACTGCAAGAAACCGTTTGATGGCGCGGAATCCGTTATCAAATATCTCGGGAAGTATACCCATCGGATCGCAATCATCAACTACCGTATTAAAAACATGACGGACAGCACGGTTACCTTTACTGCTAAAGATTACAAAAACCAGGGACAATGGAAAGAGGTCACAATCACCGGCGAAGAATTCATCCGCCGGTTCCTGATGCATGTCCCTCCAAAAAGGTTCGTACGGATCCGTCACTACGGTCTTCTGTCTTCACGGAACAAGAATCGTAAGATCACGCTGTGCCGGAATCTTCTGGGCTGCCAAAAGTATTTGTCCCGGCTGAAGGATCTGGATGCCCCTGCGATCATCCGGCTTCTCTATAACAAGGATGTCTGTAAGTGCTCATACTGTGGCGGAAAAATCATTCCTGTAGGTGCTGATCCATCTTTGCTCCGATCAGAACCGCATATGCTCTGTTGATACCTTGAAGCTGAATACGGATCCTGTGAAGCCTTTCAAAGGCTTATTTCTGATGCGATCATCGTGGTTTTCTAGTACAAAACAGTACATTTATCAGAGGATCCATGCTACACTCTGGACAGAAGCGGTCTGATTGAAAACCCATATATACCGGCAATCCGGACGCGCTTTGTTCAACCAGGAAAAATCGAAATTGATGCAAACGAAAGGGCAGCTATTGGAAAGCGTAATGCTGCTTTTTCGTTTGCACCATCTTCGATTCTTTCCTTAACGATTTATCGATTTAATATGCAAATAATCATACTACACACATTGTTACAAGCACAAACGGATATTGACTTAAACCTTTCATAAATGTATAGTCTAAAAAAGGGAGCAACCACTCTGATTGCGTCCTTACAAATCTAAATTATCATAGAATACCCATATTTACAGAAATAATTTCAAACTCTCGTTTAGAAAAATAGATAAGTTAAAAATACTATTTTATAAGCTCTTATATTCCTCACTTAAATAGTTTGGTACATCAATACGCGTCTTACACAACAATGATTTTAAAGTGGGATTTTGAGGATGATGTATTTGTGGCAAATTCGCTTTATTATAGTTTGCGTCAAAAAAATAGTCATCCAATTCATAAAATACCATTTCATTGATTTGTTTCAATTTTTCTGTATCCGTCAATGTACTAAAATAAGCTTTCTTTTCTTTTGATAATGAGACATCATTAGTAAACATAAAAATTTCCGTTTGTTTCTCAAACGGTAATATAGCGATATTGATCCAGGAAATCTTGTTTTGCGATACTTTTAATCCAGAATCTTTGTTGTATTTGTAAGGGAATTCTCCTTGAGCAGCTATAGGTGTAGTATAATCTAGTTTTTTTCTATATATGAGATGAAAATTTTTTTCATCATCTTCAAGCATATCATATATGCTTTGGATTTCATCAGCATTTGCATAAAATAGTGCAGTGTAATGTTCAATAGCGTCTCTGATTGATGATTGACTTTTATCAAATTCAGATAACATGTTTAGTGCCACCCAAATGTCATATTGCTTCTTCAGAGCATTCTTGAATGCTATCTCTTTCAATATTTGGTTTAAATTTGTTGGATTTGAGTAGTTTTTTGGGTTTTCATATGTTTCAAAAGCTTTGTTATCACATTCTTTACATAACATATAAAAAACACCGGCTTTATCTATATTGATATAGTTTGGTTCAAAACCAGACAATTCAAATTGATAGGAACTTTTGTACGCATGGTTGGATATACATTTGAGTACAAATTGAGGTATTGTATGTGATGCTATAATTTTTTCGTTTTCACATAATAAGCAAGAATCTACAATTTTACTTGACACTGATTGATTTCTGATTTTCTTATAGCTACCGAGAGCGGATATTTTCATGCTTATACCTCTGGATTTACAACTAGCGATTAAACTTTATTTAGTATTATCATTGCAAAATATAATTACACAACAGATGATATTATATCATAGGTTTATAGACATATTGAACAATGTTTAAAAATCAGCTTGGGATTATTTATAAGTACCATGTGTTCTATTTTGGGATTACTATAAATTATAGTTCCTATTTTCGAATATGGCGGTACCGACCCTCACCATCGTTGCGTCCTCTTCCACTGCCACTTCATAATCTCCCGTCATCCCTATGGAAACTACCGGGAGGCTGAAATCAGGGTCATCAGTGGCGATCAGCTTTTCATCATAAAGCTCATGAGCCAGGGCATTTAATTTCCTGAAGAAAAGTCTGTTGGTCTCCGGATCCTCTGTATATGGTGCCGAAGTCATAAAGCCAAGGACCTAAAACCAAAAATTTTTAAACAAAATTATTTTGACTCATAACCCCCTGCTATTACTGGCTCTGTAAGGTTTTGTTCATTTTAAATAAAATCTACAAAACAGTAATATACACCTATACAATATTGTAATAGTTTTGTTTGTTTTTACAGTAAAATATGTCATAAGTGGTAGATAAATGGTTTATTTCAAATCAGACAGATGCTCCTACGGCTTTTGCCTCTTTATAAGCATCCGACTCTGTAACATCCATCGAGCCAGTATCGAAAAAACTAAGCGTTTTTTATGAATTCCATTCCGTCAAAACAATCAAGAAAACCCTGAATCGGCTCATTCACTCTCTTAAAATCCTCCTCGAATGTATCTGAAGGACCTTCGGCCGTAGTGATGAAATAAAACTTCTTGTTCTTGATTTTCTCAATCACCGCATAGGTTCTGTCCATAAACTGCTTCAGTTGAGAGGATATGCTGAAGAAATACACGGGAGACGCAAAGACCAAAACGTCCGAATCAAGAACCTTTTCCAACATTGGCGTAATATCATCCTTCCAGATGCAGGTGCCGCCGTTCCGCTTGCATGACTGACAATCAATACAACCATGTGTGCTTTTCTTCATGAAGAGATATTCGGTTTCAACCTCATGACCTGCTGACTGTGCTCCCTGGATGAATTGCTGGGTAATCTTGTCCGTTTTACCGTTTTTTTCGCACCGACTACAACATAGACCTTCATGTTGAATTCTCCTCAAATACCGATTTATCGTTTGCATATGCAAATAATCATACTACAATCCTTGGTACAATCACAAACTGATATTGACTTATATCTTTAATAAATATATAGTCAGAAAAAGGAAGCAACCAGTCTGATTGCTCCCTCATAAATCTAAATTATCATAGAATACCCATATTTACAGAAAAAATTTCAAACTCTCTTAAAATCCTTCAATAAAAAAATCACCATCTATTCTCTTAACTTCATACACATGCTCTATCGATAGGCCAATGTTATACTTTATCATCAGCTTATAGTGACATTGCTTATAGCTTTGTTCATCGTAGGATTGCTGACTCCCATTGATACCTGAATCCTCACTCCCAGATCTCCCTTTGCAGCCCTTCTGTTAAAAGATTTCATCTCAATGACATCAGTTATAATGTCTTCCCTATAATCCTTGATGATGGCCTTCAAAACCGAATAGTTTTCATAGAGAAATTCAAACTTCGTAGCAACATCACATTCCAAATACTCATCAATGCTAATTGCCTCAGAATCCATATGTACCTCCTATTTTGAATTTCTGAAGCGTAACCGGTTAGCTTCTTGTATCTCTTCGACATGACTTATTATAGGTTGTTATACTTTCCAAATCGTTACCCGGAGTTTGTACTTATGGTTCCAAAAGTACAATGCCGTTGTACTTTTGCAGAAAAGAAAAAGACGCTGCTATCTGCAACGTCTCATATACTTATAATCACATATTTGCCCAGGCTTTAAGCTGTGCAAGAAGCATGGTCTGCATTTTTTTATCTTTGATCATCGTAAGCATAACCTCCGCCTCTGAAATAAAAGGATCATCATTTCTGTCAAATCCCATCAGATAATTTGGAGTTGTATGCAGATGATCTGAAAGCTCCTTCAGTACACTTGCCTTGATATCCACCTTATCATTCTCATAAGCTGAGATCGTTGACTTAGGAATGCACATTGCTTCCGCAAGCTGCTCCTGAGTCATCTTAAGTACCTTTCTGCAATTTCTGATTATTCTTCCCATAGTGTTTTCATTAGATTTAGAATTCATCTTTCCCTCTTTCCGGGCTAAAACCAGAAAAAGGTCAAAATAAAGGACGCACAATAAGATGATCAGCCTTTAACTGATTTCTTATCATGCGTCCGCGGTGGGTCATGCCCCCATATCATGATGCCCTCATTTAATTGTCATTTTATACACGGTATACCGTGCTTGTTCTATAAATCTTCTACTTCTGCAGGTATAATCCAAAAGTCATTTTCTTACGTATAGACATGAACCTGATCTTTTATTTACAGATAACATCTGCCGGTATTATCTGACATCTTTATTATTCCATGTTCGGTAAAATTCTTAAACTCAAGCGTTCTTGTACATTTGTGTGTACGACATCTGATGATGACTCCGTTCATGACCGGAGTATCTTTAACTCCTGAAGCTATATAATACATTTTCATAGATTTCTTGCACTGCTTACAATAAAACTCAATCCTATCCATCCTGACTTGTCACCTCCGATTCAATATATTGGGTAAACTCTTGAAAAGGAAAGGGAAAGTCACCTTTACAAGTCTTTTGAAAATGCTGATCTTTTCTTTTTTCTGATGAACCGACTATTATCCTCCGAGGTCCGAGCAATTCATGTTTTGCCTCTATACTCTTATACCTATACGAAGCATGCCTCATGTACCCCTACGCATATAAACATCCTTCTCCATGTGTTCATTCCCTCCAAATCACACAATTTTCACAGACAAGTTCCGATCGCATGAGGCCATGCTGTCTGTGTTTTGCCTCCCTACGCAAACAACTATAGTTCTAATCAAGTTGTTATTCAAGGCTACTATACATCACATTTTATAATCATATTAGATTTTATTTGTGTTTTAATGTTTGGAATGGTATATTCATAATCAGATACCACCCAGGGTAGTAAATAGAAAGGTAGCTCATGAAGAATATAGGCGAAGTTATATCATATTACAGAAAGAGCAGGAAAATGTCTCAGATTGATATATCCAATGAACTAGTAAAATATGATATACATATAAAAAATGCAGCGGTTAGTGCATGGGAAAAAAGAAATATTATTCCGTCTGCTGACACACTGCTGGCTCTATGTGAAATACTAAAAATCAATGATATCTATACAGAGTTCATCGGCGAAAACCCTAATGATCCTTTTAAGGATCTGAATGAAGAAGGTATACATAAAGCTCTTGATTATATAGAGCTCTTGAAGAAAACCGGTGAATATAAAAAGCATTCTACAGAGATCATTGCCTTAAAGCCTCGTATAATGAAGGTCGCACTGCTATCAGCATCCGCTGGAACCGGAAACTTTATTGATGACGAAAACTTTGATGAAGTGGAAATATATGACTCTGTTCCGAGAAAGGCAGACTTTGGAGTATACCTTGATGGTGATAGTATGGAGCCAAAGTATAAAAACGAACAGCTGGTATGGATAGAACAGACCGACTCTCTTGATTCCGGCGATATCGGACTCTTCTATCTCGATGGTAAAACATATTTTAAAAAGTATTTAAAAAAAGCTACCGGGAGTTTTCTGATATCGTTGAATGCCAAATATAAACCCATATCCATAGGGGAATTCAGCTGTTTCAAGATCTTTGGCAGACTCGCCATCGATTGATATACAATTTATTGTACAGGTTCCATGGTATATTATTACTTGTAAGTAATGCTTTACCAGATTTCACGAGAGGAGATTTGATATTTTGAAAGAATTGATCTATTCAAACATTATCCACGATCTTCGCAAAGAGCGGAAAATCAGCCAGAACAAACTGGCGGAAGACCTAGGAATCAGCAGGCGTACGATCAGCATGATAGAAAATGGCGAACAGAATGTATCCCTGGATTATGCTTACAGGATCTCCGCCTATTTTAATCTTCTGGTGCAGGACGTCTTTCCCGTATTAACAGAATAAAAGCTAATTCCAACAATAATTATTCACATATTCATAAAAAAGAGCAAGAAAAAAGAACACCTAAGTGTTCTCAAATCTTCAAGTACGGAATTGATGCAGGCACCGCTTCCGCTGAAAACCTCTAAGGTTTTCGTTCGTTGTAAACATTATATAATGTCAAATTATTTATGTCAAATGCTATTTAATATAACATTATATCTGTCATATATCTGTCAACATCACTTATTTCCTTAGAACAGGTCTATTCCTACAGTTTTCAAGATATTCAACTATCTGACATACAAATCTATAGTTTTCAACCAGGACGTCATTTTTTACAAAATAAGACTTGTTTCTTAACACTGTTTCCTGAAAAAATGTTTTGACCCTATTCATTCCTTTGTCACGCATACTTCTATTAGCAGCTGTATTAGTTATATCATAGTAAACAAATAGTAATACTACAAAATCATGAACTATCGGATTTTCCATCTTACTACGATAACTGGTTTGAAATTTTTTGGATTTAGTAAGTACATCCATAATATCCATATTTTTATTAATCTTAATAGAATATGGTTTTCTTAAGGAATTAAGGAGACAAGTATTATGTGCTGCCGCATTTCTTAAAAATTTGATACTTCCTAAATACGATGTATAAGAGTGTCCTCCATATATTCCATAATAAAGATTATATAATTCTATGAAGCGTCCAAACGATAGAGTTTCAATTAAACTCCATACAGGTATTTTGCTTTCATCCTCTTTGAATTTTTGTATCAGTTCAGATGTTGCAGACTTGTCTTTATTAGAAAAAAGATTAGTTAATATTGAATAGTCACTATTTATAAAACGTTTTACAATATTATAACCATCCTCATTATCGTTATTCGTAACATCTCTCATAAAGCGAGTTTTTAAAATATGTTCAATATCTAAACATAAGCCAACTATAAGACGACGAAAATACATATCTAGCGTTGACAACTCTACAAGGTAAGCAAAATCCAGATTTACATATTTATCTTTCAGTTCTTTCTTACTGTATTTTATATAATTTCGGGCATAAGACTTAAGTTTGAAATAGTAATTATTATACTGCAGGAATTTCTTAGCATCCTCTTCAACAAATAATTCAAATTTCACATTTTTTGATTTTAAGTCCTCAATCTGTTCATCAAAAGAAAGTTTAATTTTATCCATTATCATTTATAAGAAACTAATTTCAAAAAATTCATATCACTATCTCCAAAATTATATTGTCTGCATGTATTCAAGTCAATATATATGATACTATGGCATTGCACACCAACAGTATTCTCCGTTCTTTGATAGCTTACGTCTGATAATATGCCAACTCCTCATCTACGGTTTCGCCGGCAATGAGGAGTTTTTTTCCTGTATCATCTTTAACTTTATAAGTATCCTCCGTGTGTTGCAGGTTTATAATTAACTTCCGGTCGCTTAATTGACTTTCAGTGTATTCAAAGCCATAGCATTCTACACTACAATTATCTTATCCGCCTAACCAGAAGATGCTTATTCGCCCTAAGGGATTCTTTGGTAGAAGTGATTATGTCCAACAGTATTCGTAACTCCCCGTCACTACAGTCAAAAATTACAGAGGTAAAATTATGATTCATGATTATGACCGTATTCTTTAAGCTGTCTTGAAGAAGATCATCAGCCGTCGCATCAAGAGTATTAGCTATGTCTATGAACGTTTCTAGACTCATGCTTTTCACTCCATTTTCTATATAACTCATATACGATGGAGATATTTCGACTTTTTCCGACAGTATATTCTGCGTCAAGCCCTTCTTTTGTCTGAACACACGAATACGTTCTCCAAGCGCACATCTATCAAGTCCCATACACATTACCTCCTTAATACCATATTGCAATATTATTTAATAAAGTATTATAGCCACTCGGCTATGTGATAGCCATATGACCATATAAAACATAGTCACTTATTGATAAAATGTGTGCACATAATAGCCACTCTCATTAGGCTTTGAGTCAGTACAGGAGGTGATGGGCAGTTTGGACGATCAATACCTTGCATTTTACAAGACAATCGGAGAAAGAATAAAGGAGATTCGGATCCAGAAGAAAATGAGCCAGGCTGAGCTTGCTGAAAAAGCACACTTATCACTACCCGTCATAAGCAGTCTGGAAAATGCACGAACCAAGATCTGGCTTGTGACATTTGCCAAAGTTGCTGAGGCCCTGGAAGTTTCCACAGATGATATCTTAAGACTTAATACTCCAAGTTCCTCTGCAAGTTTCCCTTCTGAATTAGCTGAAATACTTGATGGATGTACTACTTCAGAACGTGAATCCATCCTAAAAATCGTAAAACAACTTAAAGCTACCTTTGAACAACACAAAAAAGATTTTACATACTGACAGATCAGCGTTTATGCTGGTCTGTTTTTTTATGTAATTCTCTCAGGGTCACTGAACATGACCATAGGTTTATTCTTTATAGCCAAATGACTATATATAATTAATACGTGACATCATTAAACACAGGAGGCAGTTATGGACACTCTTGACGTATATAAAAGTTTAGAAGCAATCAGCTCCTCTCCATCGTCATTCCTTATCAGTGATGACCCAAAACTTGCTCGAATGATAATGCAACATAAGGAATGGCTTAAAAATATAAGACATGAACGCCCCAATGTGACAACCCCTTTCAAGATAGGGGTGTATATTCGATATTTCAATCAGACTAAATATGATAACTATTTATCCTACCATAAGAAGCAGTTTGAAGACTCGATAGCTTTATGTCCGAACTGGACATTAGAGGACTTCTATATTGATGAGGGTTCCTCCGTCCCTAATATGGAGAGTTCTCCGGCATGGTGCAGGCTTCTTACCGACTGTATGAATAGGAAAATAGACCTTATTATCACCCAAAAAATATCAAACGTATCAAAAAGCATAGATGAGATAACCATATGTGCCAGACTTCTGGCATCACAGGATCCCCCCATAGGAATATATTTTATTTCCGAGGATATTTTCACTCTCGCATCATATTATCAGGAAGATCTGCACGATACTTATCTCCTACCAAATACTTCCGAAACACCTAAAATCAGTGCGCCTGTCGAGGAATAGACATGATTGATGAATCCAAACGTTTAGAAAAGCAAGCTGAAAAAGCAAAAGTCCGGAAACGTATACAGATAAAAGTAGATCCTGACCATTATGAATATATCCCTGCAAAGAAACAAATCGATTATTACGATAATGACGCCCCCATGCGTGTTGGTATATATGTACGAGTATCCACAGATGATATAAGACAGACAACTTCATATGAACTTCAGAAAAAGTACTATGAAGATTTTGTAAATCGTCATCCCCGCTGGACTTTAGAAAAAATCTATGCTGACGAAGGTATTAGCGGAACCTCCCTAAAGCATAGAGACGCTTTTAATGAAATGATAGCTGACAGTAAAGCCGGTAAACTTGACCTCATCATAACCAAAAGTGTTTCCAGATTTGCCAGAAATGTCATGATCACTATTGGAACTGCCCGGGATCTTGCACGATTAACTCCACCTGTAGGTATATTTTTCGAATCCGAATGTATCTTTTCGTTGAACGATGAATCACAGATGGCACTTACATTCCAGGCTACGATGGCAGAGGAAGAATCTCATATAAGAAGCCGTAGCATGGAGACATCTCTGAGGATGAGGCTCGATAATGGTATACCTTTAACACCGAAACTGCTTGGGTACACCCATGACATAGACGGCAATCTTGTTATCAATCCGGAAGAGGCACCAACTGTAAAGCTTACTTTTTTTATGTATCTTTACGGATATTCCACACAACAGATTGCAAATGCCCTGATAGCTTTAGAGCGTAAATCCTACCTTGGGAACATCAAATGGACTCCAAGCAGTATCATACAGATACTAAGAAACGAAAGACACTGTGGTGATGTGCTTACAAGGAAAACTTATACAGAAGATTTCCGTACCCATAGAACACTTAAGAATCGTGGCAACCGCCCACAGAGCCACTACTTTAATCACCATGAGGCAATCATATCACGGGATGATTTCATTGCAGTTCAGCGTCTTCTTGACAGCTCAAAGTACGGGAATAAATCTATATTGCCGGAATTACGTGTAATAGATAAAGGGATACTTAAAGGATTTGTATCCATAAATCCTAGATGGTCCGGCTTTAAGGAAAATGATTATTTTCAGGCTTCACACAGTGTTTATAAAAAAAGCGAAGAATCTGATACAGCAAATCAAGATACTATACAGATAGAGGTAGAAGCCGGGGATCTAGATCTGAGAGGTTTTGAAATAGCAAGGTCCGAATTTTTTGATTCAAAGACGCAACCATATATACATATCGCGGATAAAGAAATCCGCTTCAATTCTGTATGTGTGAGGAAATTTGGAACCAATAATACGGTCGAACTTCTTATCCATCCACTTAGAAAGAAATTTGCAGTTCGTCCTACTACCAATGAAAACAGAAACCGGATTATATTTTCAAAGCTTGATGATGGCATGTATGTACCACGCAGCATCTCTACTGCCGCATTCAGTGACACCCTGTTTAAGATCATGGGCTGGAACACTGAGTATAAATACAGAATCATAGGTTCTCTTTATGAAAAAGAAAATGAACTGGCATACATATTTGATGCTAATGAATCAGAAGCATACATAAAATCCTCTCATTATCCTAATAGCTGTGAAGAGGACGGGACTATTCATTCCCAGCCATTTACGCCATGTGGGAACCGCATCCGTGCCATCCCTGAATGCTGGGTAGAGAATTTTGGTAAACCTTTCTACCTGCATAATAAATCCTTACATGCTCTCGAACGTCAAAGTGAGTCGGAGTGGAAATTAAGAATGGAAGGGCAATTATATGAAACAGGTAAAAAGATCAATGTAACACCGTATGAAACTCTTAGAAGTTATATAAGGCAGGAACTCAGCTCAGTTAACATGTCGGAGGAAACTAATGAATCAAGTGATCAGCAAAACTGATGTATTGAATCAGCTCTTAAAGGATGTGACAGGCCCTATAAAAAACGATTCCATAATAAAACAATCTTCATCCTCTGTCCCCGAGGAAGAGATCATAGATCTGGGAAATAATTTTGATTTCAATGGATTTCAGGTGGTACGCAGAGAATTCTTTGCTCATATCCATGAACCCGCTGTCACCTTATGTAACTGCAAATTTTATGTTAACAGTGCATGTCTTCAAAGATTTCCTGATACCAATTCTGTTCAGGTTCTTATCAATCAGAATACAAAGGTCATGGCTATTAAGCCCTGCCCTCCCGACTCAAAGGATTCATTCATCTGGTGCAGTATTTCGAAAGGTAAAAGAAAACCTCGGCAGATAACCTGTAAGATTTTCTTTGCCAAGCTCGTCAGCCTGATGCAATGGAATCCTGATTATCGATATAAACTGCTTGGAAAAATGATACATGCGAACGGTGAAACTCTTATTGCATTCGATCTCACGGCTACGGAAGTCTTCCAGAGGACAGTCACAGAAGGATCAAAGGCAAAGACATCCAAAACTCCCATATTCCCAGCGGAATGGCAGAATCAATTTGGACTCTCTTACAACGAACATCAGCAATATATGGAGATTGATATTTTCGATGGATATGCAGTTTATTCCATCAAGGACAATTCCACCATTCCGAAACAAAAATCAAACGTGAATCACGAAACAACATCTGAATCCAAAGACGCCATCCATGAAACCCTCATAATGAACGGAGCATAGCTATGAGAGAACATACTAAGCAGCCAGTTTCAATCACTATAGACATAAAGAAAAGACGTTTACGAATATTCAAATCGACTCTCCATAATCTGGGAGACCCACCTTATATCCAGCTACTGATCAATCCTGATTGTCTTGTGGTAGCTATAAAGTCAATCTCCCACTCTTTCAAAGGTGATCAGACTCATAAAGTTTCCAAACGCACACTTCACTCGGATAATTGTGTGGAGATATGCAGCAAATCCTTTATTGAAAAGCTTATTGAAATCTCACCGAATCTTGACAGAAGCTTTAATTATCGTATGAATGGTGAAATAGTTCCGGATGAAAAATTAGCTGTTTTCTCACTGAAAGGACTGACCAGAATAGAATAAAGAAGGAGTCAAAATGTACCAGGGCGCCGAATTAAAAATAGATGATGAATTCAAAAACCTAATACGTCCATTATTTAGACAGGAATACCTCCAGTTAGAAGCAAATCTTCTTTCGGACGGCTGCAGGACTCCTATTTCAATATGGAACGGCGTAATCATTGATGGCCACAACAGATATGAGATATGTACACGCCATGGAATCCCCTTTGAAGTAGAAGAACTAAATTTCTTATGTCGTGAAGAAGCCATCGCCTGGATCTGTGCAAATCAGCTTGGAAGAAGAAATCTCACAGAAGAAACCAGGAAATATCTGATAGGTATCCAGTATGAGTCTGAAAAAATAGTAAATTCAAAGAAAAATCCCTTCGGATTCAATCAGTATAAAAAACCTATAGAACCTAGACTACATGATGATCCTAATGATAACGGCATAATAAACTTCCCAACAAGATACCGTAAGACTGCATTAAAAATTGCAAGAGAAAATAATATCTCTCACGGAACCGTAGAGAAATACGCAAGCTATGCAAAAGCTCTGGAGGCGATTGGGAAAAAAGAGCCTGGTCTTCTCCCTAAGATTCTTTCCGGACAATACAAGATTTCTCATAATGCTGTTATTGAATTATCAAAAATGGATAATGAAGAGATAAAAAAGTTAAGTCAGAGGTTAGAACGTAATTCCCAACCCTTTGCACAATACCAAACTGTCAGAAAAGAAATCAAGAATATGACATCCGTGAAAAAGCCAGATAAAGCACATATCACTTCTGTAAAAGATATGCCAAAATATGATCCTGATGCGGAAATCACAGGCCTAACGTTAACAATCCCGTCTTGGAAAAGTTCAATAACAAGAGTAAAGGAAGAATCTGATCTAAATGCCATTTCATCAAATGCACGAAAAAAACTTCAAGAAGCGCTAATTGATCTCAACTGGACTGTGCAGGATATGCTAAACACAATAGCGGAGGAATGACATGGAAGATTACAGCAAGTTTGTCCCAAACGTACATTTTGAACAAATTCCAATAAAAAATCTTGTTTCTAATCAAGAATATCAAAGAAATCTTTCACGGGCCCATATAGCAAGAGCAGCTGAAAATTTTGATCTATATCAAATCAATCCAGTGAAAGTAAGCCGACGAGATGGTGTAAACTATGTCTTTAATGGTCAACATACAATTGAAATCATTGCTCTTGTATCCGGAACAAGAGATACACCTGTATGGTGTATGATCTATGATGATTTAAGCTATCAGCATGAAGCAGACATCTTCGCAAACCAAATGAAATATGTTAAACCTTTAAATCCCTATGAAGTTTTCGTGGCAAATCTCGAAGCAGAAAGCGATGTTCAATTGATAATTAACCAATTAGTAGAGTCTTATGGAATGTCCATAGGTAGCACCCCTATACCAGGAGTGATATGCGCTGTATCAACTCTTGAATATATATACACAAAGTACGGATATCATGTTCTTGATCATGTACTTAAACTTTGCATTGGTACCTGGGAAGGTGAAAAGAACTCTTTCTCTGCCAATATGTTAAGGGCCGTAGCAAAACTTGTCGTTACCTACGGACCCCTTCTTAAAGATGAATTGTTCAAAGAAAAGCTAGGAATGATTTCCGTAAAACAGCTTGCACGGACAGCAAGGGAACGAAGACCTGGTTCATTGGGACTTGCTGAAGCTCTTGTACTAGAATACAACGGTAAAAAGAAAGGCAATACCAACAAGCTTCAAATCAAAATGCTCTATGAAAAAGAGACCAACTTTTATTTAGATGATGAGCCTCCTCAGAATGATATGTCATCATCACAGGATAATGAACCTTCTATAGATGATGAATATCCCCATGATACAGAATCATTGTCTGACTGTGAAAGGTCAGATTACGTCTCATTTGAGGAAGCATAATTATTCATAATAATAGTAGCAGAGGTTTGTACTATGTTTTAGGACAAACCTCTGCTCTAATAAATCAGCAGAACTAATTCAGGTTTTAATTTGCACTACCAATAGAATCAGCTCCACCGATACCTCCAGAAAAATCATTATTCATTTTCTCAATGAACCTCCGGTTCTGCTCTTCATTTGCTATCCTGTTCGCATCTTTTGTGCCAAGCAGAAAGAGCGGCGGCTTCACACCGATATCCGTAAAAATCTCGCAGGTATACTGATAACCATACCCGGCATTTTGTCCTACCATAGATTTAAGATAGCCAATGCCCTTAACAAATCCATCTTTCCAGAAAAAGTTGTAATCATCATCCCAGAAGATCAGATTGTCATCTTCACTGTCCTTCAAAAGCATCGCAGAAGCATAATACATCTTCCGGGAATAATCATTGGCCTCCTTAACCTTAAGACCATACTTTTCTTTAAGTGCAACTTTGGCAGCCTCAACTTTTTCCTTGAGCGGTTCACGCTTCTTCCTGCCTTCCGCAGTTCTGGCTCTGTCTGCCATTATCAAACACATACAATAGAGAATTCTCTCTTCAAAAACATCAAAAGTATAGAATTCCTTCCGGTCCTGCATCTTCTCTCGCATGCGCCTTATTTTAGCGAAAGTGAATTCATAACCTGCCTGCTCATCTGCTTTATGTATGCTCCGGCACAATGCTTTCGGCTTCACATACTGACTTAAACCGGAAAAGAATCCGCCGGCAAAAGAGTATTGAAAAAAGAGATCGTACCTCCCGATATCATCAAGATACTCGTCAAGACAATCTATGATAGTCTGCGATATGGCGCTGCTAAGATATACGTATAATTCATTCTTGTCAGCATCATCGGCATTAAGGATAGTCAATCGAAACATTTAAGGCTCCCCTATCAATTATAAAAGCCGAAGGACAGACCTATGCCATCCTCCGGTAAATGTAAATTTCTTCTGCTCGTTAGATCAACGATTTATAATTCAATTTTGAAATCAGGATTACTGAATCCGTCAATCGTGAAGTAAGCACATGACTCATTTGGTTTGATAAAAAGCTCAATATCATGAGCAACAATGTACGGATGTGTGCTGATATATGACTTTACTCTGTCGTAAAGATCCTTCTCAGAGAATTTCTTATCATTGAACTCGATAGTGATTGACTTGAAGTTCAAATCAGGAACTGTAGCAGTTTTCTTTGCAGGTGTTGACTTTGCAGACTTCTCAGATGTATTCTTCTTATCGGATTTCTTTGCAGAAGTCTTCGTAGTTGCTTTCTTTACAGGCTTCTTTTCAGTAGCCTTTGAACTAGACTTCATGACTGTTGATGCTTTAGTTGCGGTTCCCTTCTTGCGACCTCTTGTGGACTTCTTTTCTGCAGGCATCTCTGGTGTTTCTACAAGCGTTGCTGTTTCAGGTGTCTTAACTTCTTTCTTTACTTCATCTGCCATGATTATTGGCCTCCCCTCAATTCTTTATTGTCTTAATTATAGGCAGTGAAACTTATTCTGAAAAGGGTCTCAAATATAAAAATCGAATCTACACCTTGTGATTTTATTTTTATAATAATCGTCCTATGCCTCTTCCTTCAATGAGCCTATAAATTGAGAAAATGTCTCGCATATTGAATGGAAAGCTTCAGTTTCATGTTCATATAAAACAACAGAATTTGTTTTTAAATCAAAGCAGAAGTAATCGCCGTTTCCAACACTTCCAAAGGGGAAATATCTGCCAGTTCCCTTATCAAAATCATGAAAGATATTGTAAATTCCAAATTTTGCTGATTTCAAAAGATTTATATTTCTAGAGTACGGAATTCTGCCTAGTCTTCCATCACTATAATATACCTTTTTTAACGCAGCACCATTTACATCTTTAATATACTCTTTATAGTCCTTAGGCAAACAAACATTTAAATCCTTTTCCAGTGTATCAATTTCAGCGTCCGTGACTTTTTCTTTTTTACTTATCCAGTTTAAATTCATTAGTTATACCCCACTCCCCATATTGACATACCGCCGGTATGTCCGGTTCCACTATGTACAGTGGCATCTACAAGCTGCATTAATCCTTCCTGCTGATTATGATGCCATATGTATCCTTCTGGAATAACTCCATCCATAAAATCCTGAACTTCATCATCACTAAAATGCTTTAATAATTCATTTTTTCCGTCAGGATCTTTAGCCATTTTCTGCATATAATCAGCTAAAAAATCCTTTTGGTCATCGAATGATTTTTTCCAATATTCCTTTGGAAGATTGACATCCTGGAATGAATCAAATACAGGAAACACTCCTTCTATATGTGTATCATCTGCTAAATCTATCTTATCCATGACAAAACGAACATTAGTTTTTGGATGAGTTTTATCTAACAGTGAGAAATTTTTTGTTGTTATAAAATCATATTGCTTTGCAATATCATTACTAACATCTTGAAGATTAGAAATATCCTTCACGGCATCAGACGCATCTTCAATCTTGTCAGTAGTCTTAGCAATATCAGTAACTATTTCTGCATTTTTATTGATATCATGTATCAAATCTATGGTATCTATTATATCATCAGTAGTATCCAGAAAATCAGAAGATTTTTTGATAGCCTTTACACCATCATATACGATATCAACATCATTAATAAATTTTGCAGCGTCGTGAATATCATCGGCATGTTTCAGGTATTTTATAGCGCCTATAACCGGCAAGATACCAACAGCATCTAAAACTAAACGTGCAGCGAAATAATCACCTTCTCCCCAATGTGACATATCATAGGCTAAATCTCTGATATCCAATGGTAAATCAACATTAGCTATCGATGCAGCTACATTGCCTCCGAGAGATAAAATGGTCTGTTGATTCTCCTCATCAAAATCACCAAGAACCATTTTCTTACCACTCTTAAGAACATATTTTGATGCTTCCTCAGCATTATATTTTGTAGCATAAAGAAAATCTGAATGCATTTTAACTTCATGCATTAAATCATCAAACTCACTACAGCTATAAATATCCATAGCATCATTAAGTTTAGATTCTGCTGTTGCATACTCCTTGTTTTCTAAAAGATCAATGATATTATAAGTTACATCCATGATGTAAACATATTGCATCGATGACAAGGCATTCTTAATTTCCTTGTTACTCGGATACATAGATGATCCTGCTGTCAAAGTCTCAAAAGCTAATCTATAATCGTGCTGGTCGTACGCATTAGTCGTTTTAGTAAGCACGTTGTATATAGGTAAATAATCCGTCAGTTCTTTATTTAATGTATTCTTATATTTCTCTATGTCGACATCGTGCAATTTCTTATTTGTAGTTTCTAGTAGTTTGATTGTATTCTTATAATCTTCTACTGTTTCAGGCGCATCAATGCTTTTTAAAAAACCATTTTTAGCAGTCTCATATTTAGTGTCCACTAATTCATGCAATGAAAAATCCCGGCTTATTCTTGCGAGAATAATCATTGCTTCAACGTAGCTATTGTTTTCAAGATACTTCTCAGCAAATTCAAATTCCTGTAAGCTTCTATCTTCAACTATAATATTACGCCTGATTATGTTTGCTTTTTTAGCCACTTCCAAATCAGAATCATTAGTAAACGGCATTAATCGTTCTATTGCAAGATCCCGGCTTATACTTTCATCACTCCATTGCTGAAACACCAAATCAATGTATAAAAAAGGATCAAAAACAGCTTTTCTCGGTTCTCTTCCTATATAAGGACTAATCTCTTCAACCTGAATATCCTGCCTGCCCTGGTATACATCATCATTAGTAAGCTCTGAAACCAGTGGTTTTTGAATCTGCATTTTTCTTGTTTCATAATGTTTTGATATAAGATCAAGTGTAAATAGTAAAGCCAGCATAAGTACTGCAGCTATTATAAATGGTTTGTATTTTTGCATTGATATAAACATGATAACGAAGACTCCCTTCTTCTTTTTAAAAAAATCCTTTTTTTACAAAGAAAAAATATTCTTGGCAATTGTTTCAAGAGCAAGTGTTTAATACTATGCCGTCGCCAACATGATTCCTTTCATTAAATCTCCAAGAGAAACCGATAAAGGTTTCTGTTCAGCTTCTCTAGCCCGATACTTTTCAATAAGTGTCATATAATTTTTTTGCACTTCCAGCTTAGCTATCATAAGAGCCGTGTTATAAGCATCATCCAGACCATTATGCATGTTGCCTTGAGTATCAACCTCAGCCAGAAGAAGCGCATCAGATAATTTAATCAGATGCTCTGCGCATAACCTTTTTCCAAGCTTCTGTTGATAGTCTACCCAGTTCCCAATGTCTAAAAGTGAGTCCCACTTAGAACTTTCCTGACATTTTGAACGGATTTCATTACGTATTTGAAAGAAATCCGTGGTACTCCATGAATAAAATACTGCATCATTGCCGCCTATCCATTCAAGCATATTGGTTAATGCATCTTCAATATCCGGCGCATCCTTTATAGATTTATCTGATATCCCGGTTAACTTAAATATGTAATTATCAATTCTCCCGTATCTTGGCTTAACATATGTTGAAAACATATCTACGATTTCATATGTCTCATCAAGCATTACCGCTCCAATTTGTATGATCTCATTCCTGCATGAATAACAAGACTTTCTCTGCTTGACTCCACACATTTCAACATCAATAACAATATTTGTTTTCATCTGTTAAACTCCTTTTTAGGTTAGAATTGACTAATATATTTTCTCTTAATATTCTTCACCCGTAATGTGATGAATAATTTTGATTATTATGGTTAGTTTCTTAATTATTCCGGTTACCTTAACCAGTAAAAGCCTCAGCGGATACTCATTTAGACTTTCCGCTGAGTGAAGGAAAATTGAAAGGAGTTTTCGACGGACTGATAATATAATTAAAGCTTGTCTCCTATCCGTTATAGTCTAAATGAGTATTATATTTTCAAAAATCGCTACTCTTCCAGAAGACAATCATTTAAAGAATAGCTTGTAATCACCAAAAGTTTGATATATTTGATTTAGTTAATTGCTTTAATAGTATTACCCTTCTGCATTGCAGCAACTCCAATTAATGTAATTATCAAGTCGTCAATAGGACAACCCGGTATTAAATCAATGGGTGACAATATGTAAATAAACAGAAACAATATAATCATTGCCTTAGCTACATTATTCATTGAAATTTTGAACCTCCTAAACATTAATATGACTGATATCTATAGAATCTTTTTTATTATCATTCCGATAATCTTCAACTCCAAACTTTGACTTATCAACAAGTCCTAAACTCTTTGACATTTCTTTATTTTTTTGCATTTCCTCCAGTAAAAGGATGGTTCTTATTCTATCTTTAACATCCATCATTTATCCTCCCCTTCATCCTACATTACTTTTTAATCTGTGTTGTTTTATGACATTATCATACTTAATTATGGTGATACGATATACATAAAATATCGTGAAATTAAGCTGCTGGATTCACTATTTTCGCGAAATTCCAACATTTTATGTTATAATTTTTTTGATGACTACACTTATGAGGGGATTTCAAGATGAGTAAAGCATCTACAAAAGAAAATAAAACTGAATATCAAAATGTTAGAGAATCTTTGGAAATGTCTAGGGCTGATGTTGATAATGCAACAAATGGTGCACTTTCATCTAGTCGTTTAGAAAAAATAGAGAATAATATTCAATCGCCTCGCCCGGAAGATGTTGTATTAATGGCTAAAGTGTACAACGAGCCCAGACTTTGTAATTATTATTGTGTTCATGAATGTGAAATAGGAAAAACAAATGTTCCTTCTGTCGATACAGTTCACGATCTTCCACAAATCACGATGAAACTGTTATCAAATCTAAATTCATTAAACAAAGATAAAGAACGTATTATCGATATTACCTCAGATGGCGAAATCTCAGAAGATGAACGTAATGATTTTGAAGTTTTCAGAAAGCATTTATCCGATATGTCTTTAGCCATAGAAGCTCTAAAAATTTGGGCTAATAAGCAATTATCGTAATTTGTAAGGGGCTACATTGCTCTAATGTAGCTCTAGGATGGATGCTCTTTTATTCTTACCAAACCAACAGTATTCGTCATCTTTCCCATCTTCCCAAATTAAACTTCACATCATTCTAATGATAATAAAAATTTGCCGGAAGAACACCTTTTATGTGTTCTCCCAGCATTTCACATAGCTTTTATTTGCTTCTTTTAATCAGCCATAAACAGATTTTGCATAATCTCAGCAGTCAACCCCATCGGGGTTTCATGGCCATTGAGCAAATCTTCGTATAAATCTGTTTTCTCCTTCTGTAATCGCTGTACCTTCTCCTCGATAGAATCCTCAACTATCATTCTGTAAATCATTACATTTTTCTTTTGTCCTATTCTATATATTCTATCCTCAGCCTGCTTTTCACTTGCCGGGTTCCACCACGGATCATAAATAATAACCGTATCCGCTGACACAAGATTTAATCCTGTACCGCCTGCCTTTAAGCTAATGAGAAAAATTCCGGTCTCACTTTCTTCAAATTCTTCAACTAGATCCATTCTGTTATTTGTTTTTCCGTCTAAATAGAAATAATTGTAATGCCTCTTTGCTACCTGCTTTTCAATCATTTGCAACATCTTCGTAAATCTGCTAAAAATTACAACCTTATGTCCCGAATCATACAAATTCTCTAAAATATCAAGTAGCTGATCAAATTTAGCGGACTTTCTGCATCCATCAGGATTATGGGTTTTGTCAAGCAACTGTGGATGACAGCATATTTGTTCCAGATACAAGAGTCCATTTAGCATTAAGCTGTTAGATTTTATTTCAAATCTATCATTCTTCTTGTTAATTTCATAACGGATGCTTTGTAGCATCTTGGTATACAAATCCCTCTGTTCTGAATCCATTGTACAATATAGAACCTGCTCCTGTTTAAGGGGCAAATCCTTAAGAACATCTTTCTTCATTCTACGCAGCAAAAACGGGGATGTGATTTTTCTTACAATTTCAACTCTCTGAGCATCTTCTACGTTTTTCAACTTATAAATATTTTTACAGAATACTTCCGGATTAATGAGCTGCATGAGTCCAAGATACTCCTGGATATTATTCTCAACTGGTGTACCTGTAAGAATGAATTTTGTCTTTGCACAAATCCTTTTTATGGCTCTATGGTTCTTTGACTTAGAATTTTTAATGTACTGTGCCTCATCGATAATGAGATTGTCAAATTCAACCTTTAATATCTCATCAATGTCATTCAGTGCAGTTCCATATGTTGTGATGACAACTTTATATTTTGCAATCCTTTCACTGTCTCTTCCGGATCCGTGATATACTAGAACCTCTGTATCTGGCGAAAATTTAGCAAACTCCTTTTCCCAGTTGATCAATAGCGTCTTGGGAACGACAATCAAATTCTTTGTCTTATTCATACTTGCATCCGATAAGTAAGATATAACCTGAAGTGTTTTTCCCAAACCCATATCATCGGCAAGGCAACCACCAAAACCATTTTGACGAAGTGACAGGAGCCAACGCACGCCTGTAACCTGATACTCTCTTAAAATTGATAACAATTTCTTATCTATACTCATCGCTGTATCAGAGTAATTAATTAAATTATCAATTCCAATAACGTTGCCACCGTTTGTATCAAAGGCTATCTCGACGGCATTAATAATACCTTTTTTCCCTATTCTTATGCCATCATCCACTTTATCTGCAGTTTTTATTGCTGTACCAAGTGAGCCGGGCAAAGCAAACACCTTGCCATTAAATTCAACCCAGTTGTCTTTTCGCTGCTTAAAATCAAACAAGTCAGCAACATTTACCTCTTGTCCGTCTATTTCAACAGTACCATTTACATCAAACCAATCGATGCCATATGATACCTGTATATTAGAGAAATCTCCCCTTGCTATTTGTGTTTTCTTATCAATATATACATTTATCCCATCAGACATAATATTTGCTATGTCTTTTGGAAAATCTTTTCCACAATAAATAAATCCGATATTCTTCGTATAGTTCCAATTGTTCCTCTTGACAATCGAAACTACTCTCTCCTCATATCCAAAGTCTCTATAATTTGAATCAGCGCCTACTATCCGCTCCTCGCTCTCATAATTAACAGAAAAATCATCATATTCAAAAACAAGCTCCAGCGGATGATCCTTGGTATTGATATTAACATATGCCTTTGAGCTAATTTGTCTTGCGACATCCTCATCCGCTTCATCCACACGCAAAAATAGTTCTGTTTTATTGTATGCAATCCCGGCATTTCCAACTGTAATGAAAGATTGTTCCTCAGAACCATTGATTTCAACAGTTTCTACCTGATTCATGGAAGTAGACTTATCTTTATAGAATAAGCAACCATATTTAGCAAACTGTGCCAGTTCTCTTAATCCTGAGTCCGATAGTATATGCTGGTATTTATTCACTTGCACATTTTTTGAGGAACTCAAATAGTTCCTTATAAGCTCTAGCTCTACAGAAGAAAGATTATCAATCTTCTCAATGCCATTTATATTGGCATTACGTAATGGTCCGGAATACTGTTTGTTCTTAAGATGCGGAATGGTACCATCATATGTCTCCAAGACAATTCTGCCCTTTTTCCTACTTTCAGATATATTAATATTCAATATCAGATCTGACATACAATGTATCCCTCCGGTTAAGCATTATCAATAATATATTTTCAATTTATTCAAAGAAAAACTCATTGCTCTTTATCATCTTATCGTAGATGATATCTTTGCCTTCGCATTCATATTTCCACTCGCCTTCATGCTGCCCCACCTGTCGTATTCCTTCATACTTCAAACGGCATCCGCCACCACAAATATAACGAACATCGCATTTTTTACAACAGGTAGTATTATCAACCGAGGTATCCTTCATAATCCTGTCTGATTCTTCGAACAACTCAGAAAAGTTCGTATCAAGAATATTGATTTTACTATCTAATTCGTGAACCCTATTACACCAGAACACACGACCGTCTGCCGCAATACTTACTCCTCCGAATCCACAGTTTCTTCTAAGAACATGATTCTCATAATTTAGAACAAACGTCTCGGTATAAAAATCAGGATACAGTCGTTCTACTAATGCCCTTAGTGTTCGTTTATAGTCTTTATTCTCTTCATTCGATATCTTTATTTCTCTTCCCGGTATGAGTTCCAAATTAAACTTAATAAATACTTTCGGATAATCATCCATCAGTTCGCGTGCCAGTGGTTCAAATTTTTCTGTAAATTCTGATAATCTATCATATAATGGAGTCACAGCTATTGATACCTTTGTCCCAGCCTCACAAAAATCCTTTACGCATTGTATTGCTTTATCAAACCCATCATATTGCCTTACTTGATAATAGGACTCCCTATCATATCCGTCTATACTGATCTGGATTTCATCAATGCTATCTCCCAGGTCACGGATTTTTCCTTTATCCCACAAAATACCGTTACTAAGAACAGTCACCTTGAGTCCTATATCATGAGCATGCCTAATAATGTTTTCATAGCCCTTGTAGACGGTCACTTCACCACCGGTAAATGTTACTCCTTCGCCACCATTCTTTTTAAAATCATCTAGAACACTTATCCACTGATCATTAGACAGTTCCCTGAACTCTATTTCCCCTGCAAACATATAGCAATGCCTGCATCGTTGATTACAATTATTGGTTAGGTAAATGTAAATGTTTCTATCAACATTTTCATTTATTATGGGATGCTCAAAATCTTTGGCTTCAAGCTGTGTTATTACACTTATAACCGATTCTTCATCAACCCTCTGGAGCGTCTGCTCTATGGAATTCCCTTCTCTCAACAATTGAAACGCTTTCATCTGATCCTCATCCTCGAGCACCAGCCATAAAATTCCCTCTGTATATATAGCAAGGTAAACGCCATTATACTTTTTTATTACAATCTCTTTCGGGAAATGATATACCTTTGTTATATCTATTTCAGCTTCTCTATCATTCTCGTCATATTCGCAAACATCCTGATCAGTGTTCATTAAAATCAATCCTCTCTTTTTCTAATAATGAAAGAAAGCGTGACACAATGCCACGCTCTCCCACAAGACCTTCTGTAAGAACAATCTTAATTTTGGTTCTTCTCACAATGCTTGAAGCAAAACATACTGCTTACTCTCGCAGCCTTTTTTACTTTCTTGTTCTTCCAGGTAATCTTGATTTTCTTCATGGATGTGCACCTCCAATATAAAAATTTTTTCTATAACAAAGCAACAAATGAGCTGCTTTTATAACCATAGTTTTCAAATACTTGAAAGCAGTGCTGGCAACAATTTACAGCATTCATTTACATCACCCATATGCATAATAGAATTTGCACTATGCATATAACTACACGGAATAGATATACCTAACTCTTCGCATCCATTATCTAGCTCATTGGAAATAATCAATTCACTTGTTCCGCCATCACTGACTTCTAGTTGATATTTTATATTATTCTCTATAGCAATACTCTCAGCAAATTTAACAGCACGTACAGTAGAGATTCCCATTCCGTCCGATATCTTGATACCAACCCCATCACCATGCTTAAGGCTATTTCTCTCTCCAATTCCAGAGGCGTCCACTGAAATGCATATGTCTGGCTGAATGTTACTTTTAAGTACACGCACACCCCTCATATTTGTCTCTTCCATTACAGAAAAACAGAAATATGTATCATTTTTCAAGATGCCGCAGTTAGAGATAGCTTCCATCAAGCAATAGCATGATACACGATTATCTAGTGCCTTACCTATAATTCGTTCTTTACTTTCCTGTAAAGATGAGCAAAAGGTAAATATATCTCCCGTTGCTACAGCTTTTGATAACTCACTATCACATATATCCAATACCAAGTTATCATAATTATAAGGCTTCATCTGCTCTCCGTCTTTGGCATAAATAACGCCGCTCACGCCACTATCGGATATGACTCTCTGCTGATGCGCATTCCATGTTTTTATATTTCCAAGACTTTTTAATGAATATTGTCCTTTTTCAATTTTAGATACTACTTGAAACCCGACCTCATCTACATGAGCCTGTATCAGCACCTTTTTGTTGCTATCCTGTCCCTTTACGAAAAAGATAAGATTCCCTACATTGTCAATGTATGCTTTACCATATGTTATCTTTTCTAATTTATGATAAAGATATTCAATAACCGGCTTCTCATAGCCAGATACAGCAGTCATTTCACAAAGTGTCTTTAGCAATTATGTCAACTCCCTTTGTTCACGCATAATCGATGTCTGATAATACACGCTTTCCTGCAGGAAGGTTCAAATTAGCATGTATATTTATTAAAAATTATAACATTTTGCCAATTTGTGTCAATGTTTGAACGCTTTATGCTTGCATCCAGCACAAATAATATAATTCATATCATCAGATAAAAGTCAATAAAATGGAGATCATTTTTTCCAAGAGCAGTGACTGTTTATCGCACTATAACGAGATTACGTTTAATTTGGTTACCTCCTACCCAAAGAGGTCTTCAATGAAATACAGAAGTGTATCCACCTAAATCACAACAATAAAGCCAGTGCTACTACAGGTATCCCAATCATAACAACGAGACACATAAGACATCCGCCTGCAGGAACCATTTTCCCTAACATCCACAGATCAAATAAATCATCATTATCATCCATAGCTCTGCTCCTATACCCACATTACTAAATTCACACAGGGTCATGATTTTATTAGCTTTTCCGAATCACCTTCTTATAACTCTCCACCGGCAACCCCAGCTCACTCTCATACTTATCATACACAACTTCAACCTTCACAATTTTCTCACCATCATATCCCATGACAATCACCGTATCATCCACCTTTACCGACTTGTCATCACACAAGTAGTCATAGCATCTGCCACTTTCTTCAAAGAGAACAGAAACGAAATGATAGATATCTCCAGACGGTTCCACTTTCTTCTTTACCGGAGCCGTAAATGTATAGTACTCTGTACAGATCTCCCCAACCAACTCATCATATAGATAAAAGCTTGTCGTTCCTTCGCTCCAGTCATACTCGAAACTATCAAATACGATCTGAGAATTATTCTTCATATCAGTATCGTTTTCGATTTCAGAATTATCCATTACATCAGCTTTATTCTTAATATCGGCACTATCCTTAACAAATGCTTCGTTTTTTATCTCAGCCCCATCCTTATAAATCTTATACCTGCTTTTGTTCGCCGTATTGATCCGCACCTCATCCTTCAGCTCACAGTAATCCGCCTTCGGAATCGTTATAAGCATCTTAGGCGCTACATCCTCATCCCTTCGCCTAAGCGGCATGGCATTAATCTCCAGAGCCCCATCACCAAATTTTTTCATCGTGAGTCTACACCTTCTATGATCAATAAGTGTCCATTTAGCCCATCCCGGATATTTAAATTCCTCCGTACGTCCCGTCTCAGTGTACTCCTTACGGGCCTCCTCCAAAGCCTTCTGAATGCCATTAAAAACAACCGTATCACCGTAACAGTCGTACTCAATTCTTTCACGAATAGCATAATCCGCCTGAAGATAATAAAAATACGCGGTTTCTATATCTTTCTGAACACCGATACCATCTCTGTAAACATTGCCCATACGAAGGGCTGCATCCGCGAACTTACAGTCATCGCCCTTCATAAATCTCTCGAGATTCTCTTTGTACACGCTCCAGTAAAGGCAATTCGCAGTATCTTCATCCTTAACAACTCCATAGCCATGAGCAAACATATCACCAAGCTTATAGGTGCTTTCATAAATTGAGAATGCATGGCCAATGCTGAAGTACCTGAACGCCTGCTCATACTCCGGAACACCTCCGTTGCATCTGCCGTAATAATAAATGTACCCCAGGGTATTGGCAGCTGAAGCATCACCCGTCATCTGATAGTATTCGAGGAATGAATCTCTCGCCTTGACCCAGTCGTTCGGATAAACATTGGTCCCGCAGTAATAGCAGTAACCTCTGCTCTGGATGGCTCGCGGATCTTTCAGTACATCGCAGCAATAATCAAGACATTCCTTGAACAGCTTCTGCGTGTCCTCGGACTGTTTATCGATATCACTTTCATCATACTCATACGCAACCTTAAGCTTGATATAATCCGAATACTCTCTGCCTCCCGACTCTACCCAGGGTTTCAGAATATCTTTTAAAATCTCAAAGATTTCTCCTCGCACCTCCGATGGATCGTAATCGCTCATTTCCCAGCGAAGATCGTCCATTTCATTATAAACACAGTAAAGAATGTCATTCTCTGTAACCGCATCCTGAATTCTGCCGCCCATGTCAGAAGGAAAATGCACAACCTTTTGTAACTTCATGACGGTATTAATCCAACGATAAATGTCCTCCACCGTCTTACCATCATAATGCATTATTCCGGAATATATATCCTTGCAACTTATCCGGTATTCTTCTGAATCTTCATCAATATGACCGCCCAACAGATTGGTCCCGTTCGTGATTTCACTAAGGCTAATGTCTCCACGTACGAATGCCCCAAGCTGAGAGGTTTTTAAAGGCGGAAGCTCAACCGATTCCAATTCACGAGCTTTGAAAGTCAAGTCTTCAGGGCACAAGCATGAATTATCTTAGAAAGCAACTATAACATTACTCCCTTCCAGGCTGATCACTTCACCAATACGACCGGTTTTAACTACTTTTACAATAGATCCGATTTCAAGACGTTCCATAAAGGCCTCACTTTCCTATTGATTTCTTACTTTCCGATTCGATTCATAAGTTCCTTATTGCGCTCCAACATATTGTATATACCATCCTCGGACAATACGCCCCTTTTAAGCCTCGTTGGAAGTTTGCCTTCTTCATCCATGGCAAAGTCTTCCTTCCACTGCTGGCTGGTATAATATGCTTCAAGCTCCGCAATCTTGGCCTGGTACTCTTTATATTCCCCTATCTTTTTTTCAAGGGCATCCATCTTCTGCACAGCCGCATCAAGAATTGCTTCCATCTGATAAATACGCTGAGGAACACTTTCTGCCGCTAACCTATTCTTAAAACGATTCTTCATGGAATTATATTTCTTTTCCACTTCATATTCCGGCACCCAGATCTGCGCCTCATATATCTTATTCATGACAAGAGCAAAAGCTTCATCATTGGATATACCATTAGAAACCTGTTTCTTGTAGGCTTCGAACATCCAGTTTGCAATCTTATCTTTCTGCCGGTTCCTCAGGTCCTTGTAGGTTTTATTCATCTGAAGAAGCTTACCATTAACCATTTTGTGTTTACTCATTTTCATGCTCTTTCTCTATGTAGTCATGAATCTTATCCCTTATCTCCAAGTAAACCCACTCGGAATCGGTATTCATGCCAATGCCATCCTCTTCAGCAGCTGTTGTAAGGTCAGCGACCAGCTCACTACAGAGTCCTTTTACATCCTCTATATCGGAAAGCTTCTTTGCCTGTTCAAAACACAGTTCTGCACCATCCCTGAGATAATCTGCCCCCTTGTCATCATCACTTCCTGTATACTCCTGAGCCTTTAAATAAAATCCATTCCAGGAATTTTCAATTTCTTCAGCGCATATCCCTGCATCAGCTCTCATCAGAAACAAATCCAAATCGAAATGTCCGTTATCACTGTATTCAATAATAAGATCTATAAGCTCTGCTTTACTAAATGAATTCGTATCTCTCTTATATCTTCCATAATGATACCTTTAATATCACGAATTTCATTTTTTTAATTCATCAGATCTGTCAGACCTTCCTCTTTATATACAAAGAGAGATACACTCTCTTCCAATGTCATAGGTCCTACCTCACTGTAAGCATTTCCTTGTTTGACTATGTTTGTTGACATCTATTATTATTTTTTAATAGTTCACCTTTGATATCAGCCATACAATCCTCTTTAGAAATATCCACAAAATAGATTTTTACATTTACTCCATCATCACTTTCAAAAGTTATATCTAAATGATTTTTCATAGCTTCATTCATTGGATACAAAAGACATATTTCAGGTGTTTCATACTTCTTGGAATACGCATACATCTGATACATATCCGATTGAGATATTCCATAGTTTTTACGAGGATTGTCAATCAGTTTTTTCCATTTAGTATCAAGTATGATTCTGGAACCATCATCTCTAGTGATTACAATATCCGGTCTCAAAGCAAACTGTCTCGGTGAATCGAAGAGATAAAATCCCTTATCTTGGGCAGATAACTCCCAATTAAGATCTGCTATAGCATGTTTAAGTTGCTGGGTCACGTAAGATTCGAATACCTTTTCCATTGGAAATAATAAAGCTCTTGCATTTGTTCCTCCGGAAAAAGTTGTAAAACTCTTGTTAAGCAGGAATACTTTTGACCAGCTCATAAGCATCTCATAGTCTTTTGTATTACGATCAATCTTTACCTTTGAAAAATCCTTTAAGTAGTTTGTTGATGGAGTAACCATCTCAAATGCTGTAAGTAGCTGTCGGATTGTCTTTTGATTCTCTGCGCTTCCTGTTAGGTCTTGAAGTTTTAATATAGTGGCTTTAACAAGTTGGTTTTCTGGACGATTAACCTGATATTCATCATAACGTACGTAAAAGTGCTCTTCATGAGCAGCATTTCGTTTGATATGTTCGTTTACTACCAACTTTCCCTTATAAACGTTCAAGTTATCTTCATTAGCAATATAAGCCGACTTAATACCATGTTTCACTAGCGTTCTGACTTCCTGAAGATACATATTGATGAATATCTCATAAAGATTCATACGATTCATCTTCAGGTTTGCATCATTAAACACCTTACTAGGAAAGTCTTTCATGCTGCGAAGCATTCTAAGAAACACCCGCTTAGTCTCATCATTCTTAGTATCCGGATTATTTCCAAAATCAATCTTTGGCAGTACCTGGACTTGATACCCGTTTTGCATCTGTATCAAGCCAACGTAGTTATTTACAGAGATAATGTCTCCAACATTCCGGCGATATCCAACTGAGAGAAATTCCAAAGCATCAGCATGTTCTTCATCGCCAGTAAACGCATGAATAAATTGTTCCAGTTCTCTGAATATAGGTTCTGGAAGGTAAGCATATTCTGTTTTTTGATCATCATAATCAGGATTACAGGTAATCTTTTCGAATTCCCTTACCTCCAGTAATTTTTTCATATCACAAATCCTTGCCTATCAATTTATAACTCTGGAGCTTTTTGAAAGCTTCATGCTGTATTTCGTAGCTCTTTTCTGGTAGATCAATGTCCGGATTACCATTAAAGATGTCTCTTACCTTCACCGGATTATCCAAGATAAACTTATATTCGTTTTCCTTGTTATTATCTCCAAGAACAAGCTGAATCTTTTCATAGTCTTCATAGAAGTATTCCTGAAGTAGTGGAATAACTTTTTTAGAGAATATTTCTGCGAGCGTATCAATGGATGCATCATCAGCCAGCTTAGTAAAGAAAGCATGCCCGATGGTATGTTCACGATCAAATAAATACTCTATGCGCTTATTTATTATCTCTAACATCTTAGCGACATTCAGCTCTTCTTCATCTACTATAATAGTTCCTACTCCCAGGCTCTCCAATACTTGTGGGTTCGGCATCATCTCTGCAAAGGAAAAACGTCTACGAAGAGCTGTATCCATAAGGGCTATTGATCTGTCAGCCGTATTCATGGTACCGATAATGTAAACATTGTTAGGTACAGAGAATTTTTCTCCTGAATACGGTAGAATCGCTTCCATCTCTTCTAATGTTCCCTCACGCTTAGTATCTTCAATCAGTGTGATGAGTTCGCCAAATATCTTTGAAATATTTCCACGATTGATCTCGTCTATGATAAATACATAAGGTCTATTATCTCTTCTAAATTCAAGTTTAGGTGACGTTGTATATTTATTTAGTATTATTGAAACATTATTCACTCCAAAATAATCAAAATTTGAAATTGCTTTAATGGGCATCTGCTTTCTGTCAGGCGGAAGATAATTTACAATATTGATATCTGTATCGTGAGCAAGCCATATTACCTTTCTTTTCCGAGGGTATTTAGTATCAGAGGGATCATATTCATACTCTCCGGTAATTACACCAATAGCATCGATACTTTGTAATGTCTTTTTAATTAAAACTATGTCTCCGATTTTTACTGAATATATAAAATCATTAACGCTCTTCTTACTTATTGATTCCTTTGTATCTTCTTCACTGCATTCTTCACTAACATTAGTGAATCCAAGTCGAATTTCTTCGTTATCAAAACATTTCCGCTTCAGTTCTGTCATCCCAGTACTTTCAAGTGTAACACACCATATATGTGGATCTTTTCCTATAATGGCGGATTCATCCTGTTGAATCGAAAACTTTTTAGCCTTCTCACAGAATCTTTTGAATATCCCATCTTCAATTGTATATCCTATGCTATTAGTACTAGAATTTAATTTAGGCTTTATTCCTTCTATAAACTCCTCATACCCATATGACTGATGGAATGTTGTAAATTCAATTCTACCATCATCTCGAAGGGTATAATACCTATCCATTATATCTTCATATGGCATTTTCTGTAGCCATTCAATAGATTCCGAATCACATATAGCCACAGCATAAATAATAGAATTATATGTTTTTCCTGTTCCTGGTGGTCCATAAAGAATAATGTTCTTGTCAAATATATTCATTACATCTGTATTTTCATTAACCATGTTATTACTTCCTTCATACATGCAATTATATCAACTCATCACTTTCTATCTTCAGTAATTTTTGAAGCAGTTCACGATACGAAATAATCCTAAGATCACTCCACTGACAGCTTTTTACTGGATGACCTTCAAGAATATAATTTCTTTCTATTAGTGATTTTACTTGATCTTCAATATTATCTACCTTATCGAATCCAATGGTATAAGCCTCTATCATAGAATAATCACCACATGTATATACTTTGCTGACCCAATCAACATATTTCATTGTTTGCTCAACATGTTCTTTTTTTATAGTACCAGTCTTAAGCTCAATAATCAGATACTTTGATATTGCACCAGAAAACCCTTTAATATAGCGATACCCAAATAAGTCCATAGTTTCCTTATACTCACTCGGTTTAGCTGGAGATGCAGGATATTGTCTGCAAATACAATCCCAATGACCTCCAATATACTCAAAGTCTATTTTTCGAAGAAGATCCATTACTGCACCTTCGATATAATATTCAGAAGAGACTTTGCTTTCTGCATCCTTAATATAGTCAAAAACCGATAATCTATATTTGTTGTTTCCAAGAGTTTTCTTTAAAATTGCTTCATGAACTGATGTATCAAATGAAAAGATTTTATCTTCCTGTCCATTCAGAAACTGCTCATTCTTCCTGGCAATCATATTTTTTACTTCCTGACTCTCGGTGTCATCCAATTTAACGAATGACATCGCAGAAAAGAATCTCAGCGCTTTTATTTTCTCAGGTGAGAACATCAAAATCTCATCAGTGTCAACACCCTCTTTGAAAAAATAGGGACTTGGCTCAAACGTACAAATGAATTGATGATTCTCAGGATTTACCATTTCAACCAAATCTTCATTATCATCTTTAGAATGAACTCTATATCTACAGTCATCTCCTATATTCACCAGTTTCCCAATACCATAAATCTTTCGTTCTGTAAAAAAGAAAATATCATCTCCTGGTTTCATGCCAAGATAATCCGCTAAAGTCCCGATAAATGCAGGTCCTTTCTCAGATGTCTTGGCACTATAAGTTCCAGTGGCGATACACTGTTTTAATGCATACTCCTTAGCCAAGCGCTGTCCCTCTTTATTTGATGACGCTATATTTCCTTTATAAGCTTTTCCATTTTTTTTAGTACGATAAAACCGAGAAAGAAATTCATCTCCGCCAATTGTCATTACATAACCAGCCATAATCAACACCTATTTATTTTATTTGTCATAATTGTATATACTTATCATAATCATAATTATGTCTTTTTTAAAGAAAAAAAAGATGTTCACAACATCGTGAGCATCTTTTAATGAATTATTCATTTTCTATTATCTGATCTAGCTGATTGCCCATCTTCGTAATCATCGGAACAACCAGTGCATTTCCCATGCAGAAATATCTCATTCTCTCTGGCATACCTCCAAGTGCAGTCCAGTTATCATCGAATCCCTGTAATCTCTCCGCTTCAACCGGAGTTATCAACCTAAGTCTATGTGTTCCGGGGTCCTCAACCACATGAGAACTACGGTTTAGTGTGGATTCACTGGTGAGCATTGTACGCCCAGGTCTGTCCCATGGATCTGGGAAAGCGACAGGTCCTTCTGAAAAAATATACTCGTGGCCATTAGCTGAAGTTCTAGGAATCTTTTTTGCACCTTTCAGATATTCCCACTTTGAAAGGACATCTCCTGATAGGTAATAATGTTCATCAACATCACTCTGAAGCACTTTTCCAAGAAGAACAGCATCTTCCTCTTCCTCAGTAATTCTTGTTGTGAACACTTCTCCATTTCTCATGAACCCGGCATTCTCAAAACTGAACTTGAACTCATCCGATACTTTAACTATATCTTCATCTACCGATGTACTTGTGATTTCCCCTAAACTTTTAACTGGAAAAGCCTTTGCCATAAAACCGTCAGTCTCGATTATCTGCTCAGGGGTCTTATACTTCATTTCAGCAGAATACTTCGTTGTATCTTTATAAGCAAAGATAAATGTCCTTCTTCTCCTCTGTGCCGCTCCGTAAAGTGCTGCATTTACGACTCTCCATTCAACAGCATATCCAAGTTCATTCAAACAAGCTAATATGATACCGAAATCTCTCCCTCTTTGCTTTGCTGGTGATTTAAGTAATCTATCGACATTCTCAAAAATACAGAAGGAGGCTCCCTTAGCGATAAGTGTATCTCTTATCTGCCACCACAGGACACCTTTCTTTCCTTCGATTCCTCTTGATGAGGCAAGAGTATGAGCGACACTATAATCCTGACAAGGGAATCCACCAACGAGCAGATTGTGATCAGGTATTGTCTTCTTATCTACTGTCCCGATATCATTTCCTGTTGTCGATGTCTCTCCATTAAGGTCCTTCGAGTCTCCAAAATGGGCCACGTAACAATCATGTGCCCACTGTACCTTTTTCCCCGGTTCCCATTGTGAGAACCAAACTGTCTCCCATCCGGAATTAAGACGTTCCAGCCCTAATCTGAAACCTCCCACGCCGGCAAACAGCTCACAAACAGTTTTTTTCATTTTCAGCTCCTCCATATTGGCTTCTACCGTTCCATGACGATAGGGTTTTAAGGTTAAAAATAGAAGGAGTCTTACAATGGAGTTAGCAAGACTTCCTTCTCCTTCGCTGAAGATTATAGCACTATATCCGTTATGGATCAAGTATTATTTTAACTATATCTGAACTGATGTTCACAGTATCATTAAGGCAATTCGTATGATCATCTCAAATCCGGCCGTAACTGTCTATTTATATATTCTTTATTTAACCAATATGAATGTCCCGGCATCCACTGACCATCGGGGAGCTGATTACAATTTGCCATAGTACCCTTCCCATGTTCGCTTCCATCATGGAATTTATAATGTGTCTGCGACTGATGTGGTCTGACATGGAATACAGGATTATCACTTATTTTAGGTAGGTCATTATGTATGACTTCATCACCATTGTCTCTAATTTCAAGAGTCAAAGTTACACCTTCCAGCAATTTCTTTTTCACTGATTCCCATCCCTGACGTACTATCTCTATATCTTCCTGGGACATATGCCATAACTGACTTCCCTTGTATACTGTTCCATGCTCGGTCTCATGATAAACAACTAACAGGAATTGGGTCGTTTCAAGATACTCATACAGCTCAGAATCTTCCCATTCAGATTCCGCAAGATCTTTGAATTTAAAATCATGTAATCTAAAATGTTCCGGATTTGTACCGTTTTTATTGAACCGTATCGTTCTTACTTCAATGTTCGCCTTGACGAACTCTTCTGCCTTGTTGCCTTTTATTCCTAACATCGCATACGCAAGGAGCGCACGATAACCTTTATTGGCCCTATTGACTTCGAACTTATCAGAAAGATAAATATCAGTTTTGCCGGCATATGCTCCCAATCGTTCTATGAGATAATCACCAAAAGTTTTTTCTTTGATCACTTTGGTATCAGTTATTATAGATTCATCACCCTTTTCCTTTGAAACGATATAATGGGTGAGCACATATGTCATATACGAATTCTTAAAGCAGAACGCTCTTTTTCTTGCTAGCACATGATCACCGTAATACTGCGGGACAGTGCTCTTAGACGCGGTCGCTCCTTTGGTACATGCTCCCAGATACATTGTATCCGACTCTGAAAGCTCATGTGCCAATCCAGCAGCAATCTTACTCATAATAAAATTAAAATCAGCCTTTATTATTTCCAGGTCCTTTTCCGGTGGAGTGAACAACTTTGTGTATCCGATTTCATATAAAAGATTGTTATTAAGAAGTTTATTCCTATAGTAGTAGATAAGTAAGATGCGTCTCATTTTTTCCCACGCATGGGACTTATAGAACTCCATCTCGACCGGCCCATCATAGCTTATCATTGTCAGCACCAAACGCTCACCGGCCCTTATCTCACCTTTCTTGGTATATTCATATGGTGTGGCTTTTAGTTCGACCCCAGCTTCTGAAAAATCAGCTTCTTGATTAGAATTTGCCTTATAGCCGAAATATACTTCTTCCAGAAGATTCCCTAGACCGCCCTTTCTTGCTTTGTTGCCATAAGCTTTTAATACTTCAGGGTCCGTTCCACGATTTTCACTTATGACCTCCAAAAAAGTCTTTCCGACCAACTGTCCTGCATATTCAGCAATACTATCACTATCTGATTTGTCATATTTTAAACAATCTTCCATTTTATATCTCCGAAATCTTCTGAAACATTATTGCATCCATAACAACCTCTACACATTCCTCGATATTTTTCAGAATGTCCTTTCCCCAAAAATGTATCACATAATATCCCATACCTTGTAACTGAACATCCACATTATGATCCCTTTCCATATTCTCTTCAATCTTTTCGACCCAATAGCTTGGATTGTTCCCTTTCAAGAGCCTAGGTTTCAGGACCTCCCAATCTTTACCATGAAAGAATTCACTATCACAAAAAACTGCAATATTATATTTGGTGATTACAATATCAGGTGTCCCCGGTAATTCTTTTACATTCTTTCTATATCTGATGCCCTTGCTCCAAATAGCTCTCCTCAAGGCCAATTCAATACTTGTGTCCTTACGTTTGATACGCTTCATGGTCTTTCGGGTCTTATCAGAAACACTATTAAATTTCCTATGTGAACTAATCATTTACAAGTAAAACCTCTAACAGGTAACTGTTTTCTCTTAATAAATCAATCCAAAAACAAAATTTAGCTATACCTATTTTGCACAGCTAACAAATAAGAATTTTTTAGTTTCAAATATAAATAATACAGGAATTGCAAAAAATTCAGTCACTAAATTTTCACTTTATTAACCCGTATAACTTATCCAATCTACTATTAGTCATATTTTTAACTTCTTCCCTTGTCATGGTATCAAGCAATATCACACCACCAACACAATTTAGATATTTATTGGCTTCCACGAAATGATATCTACCTATTTTCTCACCCTTATTTTTTCTTTCAGCAATACAATCCATAATTCCAAGTGCCAAGGAATTATTAGCCATGAAATTATTTGATGATAATAACATGACATTAGATGCGAAAGCACTTTCTGAAATCAAATCAACTGCCGCATAATGATTATTGCTATGCTTATCATAAAGTAAGTGACCAGTCCACCAAAGTCTTGACAAGCAATTGATAAAACAACTTCTCTTTGTCCCGCGTAGGAATATAAATGAATTCAACACATCTCTAGCGTCATTGGACATTAGTTCTTCTTTTCGTCTGAATTTTACATATTCCCAAAGCTGTGCAAATAGTATTCCTGCCCACAGTCTTTCATCTAAGGCATTGGCAGGGCTTAAGTCTTTCATAGCTTCATATACTATTTCCACATTTTTTCTATCTGAAACATTATAATCATTATCATAATTCAATTCAAAATCTTTACATTGTATTTTTGATTCATGAAGCCACCCGTTTTGATTAAAATATCTTATAAACCAATCATTTGATTCATCAGTGAAATGATTTTTATAAAAGGAAAAATTAATTTTTAAATCATCTATTGCCTTAGAATCTAGATACATCAAACGCAAATTAATCACATCCTTTCACTGCATTCGTCCAACTCTTTGAAACTCTTTGCAACCGGATCAGCAAAAATCGATTGTGCGACATTTAATAAAGAATCATTTTCAATAGAAATATCATCCAAACAAAATCCATTATTGTTTAGCATTGTCTCTATAACTTGAAACCAATGACGTCCCTTTGCGTCATCATCATTTCTGTTCATATGCATTCTTTGGAGCACAACTATAAGTGCAGGCATCAATATCAAACTAAATGAAGTGGCCTTGAACGTTGATTTTCCTAGCTGTCCATATAATTCATATACATCTTCAGAAAGACCAATTATAATGTGATCATCACCATCTGTATCAACACTATAACTACCTTTCTTTTTGTCTTTCATCTTCATTATTTGAACTACCGATGGAAGTGATTCCAGGTCTCTATCATCTTTCTTCACATTAAAATTCTTCGCAGTACCAATTGCAATAATTTGGTGCTCAGATAAAGCAAATTTTTGGCCAACATAATCTGGGTGAAAACTCTTGGATTCAAAATCATCAATAGGTTTTGTCAAAACTATGAATGTTCTGATTTCAATTAATTTAGCCAAATCATGAGAGCTTATTTTGAATTCTAGTTCTGTATCATTAGTGCTTATTTTTTCTCTATAGCATGTAGATGGACATTCTATATGAACAAGATACTCAGCATATCCGTCTTCTATTAGTTTTTCTATTTCATAATTTTTTAAATTGAATTTTATTTTTCCATATACTTCTGTAAACTGTGTGGTCAACTCATACTCTGCCGAAAAAGATGAATTAATATAATCATCACTATAATTATCTAGTATAGGATATGGAGATAATCTATTTTTTATTCGCATAATAATCCACCTCCATCATACAATATCCTTCAAAGTCCACACGAACTTCAACTTTTAATATTTTTCCTTTTTCAAGATTTGATAAAAATATTTTATTACCAGAAATCTTTTCAATCTTAGCTGTTCCTATAGATAATATATTTGCACTACTAATAGGAAGTTCAAAGTCACTTTGCTCTCCAGATATAGAGAACTCAAGTTTTCCTTTTGATGCAGTTGATGGAATCATCATTGAAAGATTATATTTTCCATAATTAGAATCAATGCAAATCAACCTTTTCTTTACATTGATTTCTTTATATCCTTGCTCTTTATCAGAATCATCAGTTCCTGTACCTGAATTTTGCCCTGGATTCAATCCTTCATTCGGACCTGGCTCTGAGCCTGGACCCGGCCCTGGATGTTGTGGAGCTGGCCTTGAATCAGGGCCTGGTTCTAAGCCTGGTCCACTACCACTGTTTCCTCCTTCTGGTTTTGAATCAAAATCAATAATATCAACTGCTTTTGATTTTGTTTTTGAAGGTTCCACAGTTTTTCCTATTAGTTCTTTAACTCTTGTGCTTAATTCATCTTTCTCAAGTTTCTTATCTTCGTCATCAGAAGGTTTATCGGGAAGAAACTCACTTGCACCAAATGCATCCATAGTATTTGTTCCAACCTTACCAAATTTTTCTTTGACCATATCTCTTAAATAACGCTTTAACCCATCAAGAATCCTTTTGTACTTTTTTTCCTCTCCTCGTACTCGCCCAGGCTCCCAGGCATCATGAGATGGCACTTCCATCTTCTTAAAAGCTTCATTCATGATATCACCTTCAATAATTAGAACACCTGTAAATTCTATACTTCCGCTTATACGATTTTGTTCAAGTATTCTCATACCTGCGCGGCGTGTTATCATTATTTTGCGATTGAATCCCTCTTCTTCTTTTAAATACAATGTACAATCGCCATCTTTAAATCCAAAGTCACTTCCATATACTTTAGAATCAAGAGGTATTTTATAAATCTTAGGATCACTTGATGTAACTAAATGATAATAGTCCAAAAGATCTTTTATTTCATCATCCTCATGCGGATTCAATTTTGCCATATATTTAGGTAAAGTTTCTGCACTTATGACTTCATCTTGTATTTTCACAATTAACTTATTATTGACAACTGAAACCATGAAATCTAGAAGTACTGCATTTACAAATTTTGATTCAAAATCTTCCATTTCATGCATTCCTATAACATAAATATCGGTCCCTGAATCAATTCTGGTATATGACTTGTCAAAGGAAGCTAGTTCTGGTATTGCAACAAAACTATCATTTTCGGAATAATATCCAACTCCTGTCGTCCAATCCCCATCATGTTTATCTTCAAAAGATACCAACTTTGCTACTCCAAAATTTGATTCGATACCGTTTATATCTTTTGAAGAATAGAATACTGTTCTTAAATCAGAGCATGCATAAGCTGCAGCTTTGCCAATTCCAAAACTACCACCAGAACCCTGTCCTTTATTTGATGATCCATTTTCTTTGACCAATCGGCTCCAATCTGTTCCTTTTTCGCATGTATCGGAGCCTTCAAGACCTCGTGTCTTATGATCGCTTATTCTAAGAATGCTAATTACATTGCGTGATAATAATTTCTCCGCATTTTGAAAGAATTTAAAAGCATCTGGTTCACTTGCATTACTGTTTTTACATTTAGTAATAGCAACCTGGAACGTTTCTACATCAGGAATATCACATCTTGGGACTTCAAACAATTTAAATTCAACCTCTACAGGCTCAAGACATCCATCTATGACCGCATCCAAAGAATTTTGGATTATTTCTCTAACAAGAGATCTATTCATATTAGCCGTAAATGTTTCTATACCTGCATCATTAATACCTACTATTGTTGAATTCTGATTAGATATAAATCTCCACTTTTTCATTATATGCTCCTACAATTCAAATTTCTTGTTTCTTGATTTGGCCTGAAACTTAGACTTTGATTCTTTTAACTCTGCTTCAATTGCCGAAAAAATTTTTTTAACATCCTCTTCCCTATATTCATAGTTTGATTTATTTGCACAATTACCTAGTAATCTTAATTGATCAATAATTTTATTTGTTCTATTCTCTGCAACTCTTTTAAAACGTTCTGATTTTTCCTCTTCTGTTGCCATTTCATGCTCCGATCAAATTATACTAATATTATCCAATTCCTATTCTATATAACAATATATTTCATATATTGTCAATATTTCGATATATATTGCTTATAATCTTAACGATATATTTCATATATTGCTTACTATAAATTTGAATTTCGCAAGCAGGGCACCGAGGACCCTCGGCGCGTTTTTGCTTGTTGGTGGTTATTCCCCCAATCCCCCTGAACCTCGTTTCACTCGGAGCCACGCATCATGAATTGATGCTAATACATTAAACTCAGATTGCTTCGTGCTACGCACTCTCACAATCTGACCGGCATTCGCAATCCTACCTATCGGTCTACTTGCTCATGTCGGTACACTCGTCAAATATCTTCACCGGATTTCATGTAAACATGAATCCGGCGAAGATACTTGACTCGTTGTTTAACGCAAAAAAGAGGGAGACTCCACTGTGTCATCACAATGAAATCTCCCTAATTCTTATCGAGTCTGTTCAGTTGTCTTTTGCTTTTCAGTCTGCTCTTTCTGCTCCTCAAATTTGAGGAACAAATCTACATTGTATTTTGCCAGCTGTATATCTTTCATATCCTGCTTCGCCTGTCGGTACTCGGCATAGGACTTTTTCTTTTCCTGAAGGACTTCGCTGTATTCCCGATTCAGTTCTTTGAGCTTAGGAAGTTTACCCTCTATCTTGGAGAAAGCTTCCTTAGCAGCTTTACAAAGAGTGATAGACTCCCTGTGCTCTTCAAAGAACTTTTTGCTATAACCGCTCTTTCGATATTCAGCATAAACATCCTTAGTCTTGGAATAATTAATGATGTGCTTTTTCAGCGCAGCTATCTCAACAAGCCTTGCCTCAAGAGCTTTCTGCTTCTCAGTAATTTCTCCAAATCTCTCGGAGGCTGCCTTGGCTTTTTCTGAGAGTTCATCATAATCTCTGAGACCATGTTCTTCCAGAAACAGAAGTGTCTGTGCCATCTGCTTGATGTTATGAACCTTGGCCCAGCGTTCATATCCAGGTCCTTTTCCCTTGGCAATCATAGCCTGAATATCAAGAAGCATATCCACCTTTGGCTCAGTTTTAACATAAACATTTTCGTCAGTACGCTGTAGCTTCGAATCAGGAATAAATGCACTTTCCCCGGAAAAGACTTTCTCCAGATCCTCTTCTCTGTAGCCGGCTCCAAGAGAGCGCATTCGCAAGAACTTCTTTTGATCTCTGCCCTTAAGAGAAACATATTTACCGAGCTTTATTTCGTAGCCCATCTCCTGAAGAAGCTTTATAAGCTCTTCCATATCTTTGGGTTTTTGCTCCATACAGATATCAATGGACTCACGGATTTCTTCACGATAACTTTTCCTCTTGGGATAAACCGTCCGCTTACTTCTCTCACTTGGTTTTCTGGGGATTATAATAGAAAGACCATGCTCCAGGCACACCATGTCGCTGACTCTGCGAAGAGCTATACCTGACAAAATGAAATCTCTGAACTTACCGTCACATCTGAGATTCGTTGAATTATATATAATGTGATTATGGATATGAGCCTTATCGATATGAGTCGCAACTATAAAAGCATGCCTGCCTTTAGTCCAACGCATTGCCGTTTCATAGCCTATCCTGTTGGCTTCCTCTGGCGTAATCTCTCCGGGTTTGAAAGCTTGTCTGATCTGATAGGCAATAACATCATTATTATTTTCCCTGCCGGTATTATGCTGATATTCTCTTTTAGCAAGAGCAAACTGTTCCTCAACAAGCTTAGGATCACACTCATAGCTGTTGACCAGAATGCCACCCTCTGTCTTCTCAGGATTCTGAGCATAATCCGTTCTGTCCTTCAGGCACCGCTGAATGGATTTTCCTTTATTCATATGCATGGCAATCAATCTAGTTGCAGCCATTGTTCCCTTTCCTTTCTTTTCGCAACATAGAAAAAGCACTCTGGATTACCAGAGTGCCTTTCAATCGTTATCACTATTATCTTTTAATTCTTTTATTCTAGCATATGCATGCAAGTTAAACAGCTGAAATACATTGAAAATAAAACTCTTCATTTCCCATATACTTTCTATATTACAATGCAATACCGCTAGCAAAAGAATCCCTGAAATAACTTCATTTATTAACTCATTTTCAAAAGCACACCAATCATTTGGTACAATAATTGCAAAAACGACAATAAGAAGATCAATAACAGTACACGTCATCTGAAACACCATTACTTCAGCAAAATACTTATTTGTACCGCTTAAATTACCTTTTTCATCATCTACGCTCAATAATGTAATCAGCAATTTGTCGTTAATTAACGCCTGAAAAAATGCATAGCCTGTAAACACAATAGCTATTAACGCAACAAGTATAGAAATAAAAACCTCAAATACATCTTTTGTCAACACCACAGTTTCTTTCTGAGTTACCATTTTCCAAGCAAAGAATATCTCAATTACAAGAAAGATAATCTTCCTGAAAAAATTTCTAGATTCCGGTTTCAAAATTTTTAGAGAATCCTTCAACACTTGGGATGAATTCAGTTTCTTTCTTAAATTTTCTGCATTTTCTGCAGCTTTCTCAATATTTATATGAATCACCTCTTTCCATTAGTGAATGGTATAATCTTTCCCTTATTTCGTTCATAAATATCATCATGCTTATCATTAGTAAACTTCAATGTTTCTATTTCTGAAGTTTTATCCACTAACTGTTTTGTCTCTTCGCTGAAATCTTTTAACTCATCAACATCAATTTCATACTTTTCAGCAAGTTCATTGTCTTTTAAAGTAACCTTGCTTTTCCCCTTGGTAATGACTTTTATTACTGGATCAATTGTTCCCGCTGCTTTAGCAAGAATACTTTTTATTCCAACTATTGATTTAGGACTATTATATGTTATAGCTCCCGTCTTAGAACCCAATTCCTTCCTCATATCATTCGATAATAATCCAAATGCTTCAGAATAATCCATATCTCCATTTAATGGATAAAACCTCAATGTAAGGCTATTGACCTTCTCTACATTATCCAATAGCTCATCCATGCTTCTAGCACTAGGAATTCCCACTACATTTGCTATAGCATAATTTAACTTTTTATCTTCTTCTAATTCACTGTTTTTTTGTCTTATATACGCATCTAGAACATGTTTTATGAGACTTCTAAAACAAGCTATCGATGGACTACCCTTTTGATTTGGCATATAAATCATTCTGTGATTGCGAAGATTAATTACAAACGTTGAATATGGAGCCGCAGAATACTTTTCATCTTTTTCAACTAATTCACCTTTTTCATTTAAATCGGATTTTATTTCTAATACCGTTTTTTTAACAATCTTACCTGTCAACACAAAGCTATTGCCATTTTGTGTTATTTCAATATTTTTAAATGAAAATTCATTGTCACCTAATTTCTTTGTTATGCCTGATGTAAAAGCAGGGAATACAATTGTATCAAAACATTCCAACATCGGTAGTTCATTTTCCCCAAACACTACATTAAAGTTTGCTACTTGCGCACTTTTTTTCATAATTATTATCCTCCGATACATCCTGATTTTCCCATTATATCACTTATAAAACTCAAGATAATACCTTGAAATCATATTTGATAACGAATATGAACTATGCGCAAATACATAAACAGATTATAGAACGAACTTCTTTTAACTGCTATCAGAATTATATCGCAGCTAAAGTAACATAATCTGATAGCAGCTTAATACTCAACGCACTCTTCAAATTGTGGATAGCCTCTGTAATATTTCTTTCATAAGAATCCAGAGTTCTTCCTGCTGTCTCTGAACATCTTTGATATCTTCCAGGTATATGCTGCCGGTCTCATTTGCTCTTTTCGCGTATTGGTTTATGTTATTGGCATTGATGCGAAGGAGGCGTGACACCTCCTTCACATCGCTAAGATCCAGCTTTATAACATAACCGTCAATCGCCATTTTTCTGATATAGGCAGACATGTTTCTGATACCGGCTTCTTCCATACGCTTTCTGATTTTTTCCTTATCTCCGGGTTTTATCCATACCCGGATTCTGTCCGTATACTCACGCATGTCAGAACCTCTCCATGGCATTACAGATGCAGCAAGGAGTTACAGGCTTTGGCTTTTCTACATCATAGGCAACTTCCTGAAGTTTCTTAAGAACAGATTTTTTCTCCTGTTCCTCTTCTATAACATCAGCATTTGTCTTCTGAGCAGGTGTCTTATCTTCAGGAAGATTGTTGATGACACCATCCAAATTGTTGTCATTCTGCTCTACCATGTCCTCAATGCCGCGCATGAAGTTCCAGCTGACAGATGGACCGGCACCGGGATCTTCTGTTGGGCTTTCCGACAAAACTTCTTCCTCGACTTCTACTGCACCGCCGACTTCATTCCATTTCCTGATTTTATTTTTTCTCTTTTTCTCCATAGGCTATTTCCCTCCCTTCGTGAAATCCAAAGTAAACTGTGGCTGACCATTATCAGTTGTAGACAGGACTACTGTAGTGTCATAGGTCTTGCCTGTTTTTATCGACCTGCATTTTTTCAACTTTGCCTTTCCATCTGTAAGAAGCTGCACTGCGATCTGCTTCGTAAGCTTTTTGGAGAGAGAATCGAAGAACCGGTTATCCTTCCAAAGGGCAAATTTGCAGTCTTTATTCTCACAGAAAAAGCCTTTGGACTTCTCCACCACATTGCTTCCACAATGAGGGCATTCACCCAAAGGCTCATACACAGGATGCATAAGTACCTCTGCATCAGGGACTATCCTGTAAGTTTCAATCAGGCTTCTTATCATCTGTGAGATTTCTATCATAAAGGCATCTGCATCATAGTTGCCCTTTTCAATTTCCAGAAGTTTTTGCTCCCAGTCGGCTGTCATGGAAGCTGACTGGATAGATTCAGGAATAACTGTGATCAATGTTTCGCCCTTATGCGTAGGAACAAGATACTTTGTTTTCTTATCCCCACGCCTTTCAAGAAATCCGATTCGGACAAGTTTTTCGATAACGCCTGCTCTTGTTGCCGGAGTTCCAAGACCTTTCCTCTCAGCTTCATCAGGTATTTCGTCACAGCCTGCCTTTTCCATGGCAGATAATAAAGTATCCTCTGTATAGGATTTTGGAGCTGTGGTCTTCCCTGCTTTCACAGAGGTTTTACCAATAGCAACTGTATCTCCCGTCTTAAAATCCAGAGTAATAATCGTGCCATCCTCATCCGAATCCTTATCTTTGTTATTAGCCACGTTTCTCCATCCGGGATCAGCAATATATTTCCCTTTAAGTGTATAAGTCTTCCCAAGGCAACTGACTTCCGCAACTGTTTCTTTATATTTGCAGGGAGCTGAGACACTCTCGGCAAGTCTTGCAGCTGCAAGCTGCAAAACCTTCTTTTCCCCTTCAGGAAGTGCTTCAACATCTGCCGACCTAAGAGTTTCAGTTGGGATGATTGCATGGTGGTCTGTTACTTTCTTGCTATTAAGGATCTTCTTATAATTCTGTTCTACTGTCGCCTTAATGGATAGTTTCTCATCTATGATTCCAAGAATAGCCTTTGCCGTTTCTTCCATATCATCTGTGAGGTATCTGCTGTCAGTTCTTGGATATGTGAGCAGTTTTTTCTCATAAAGGCTCTGAGCATAATCAAGAGTCTGCTGAGCTGTGAAGCCATATCTTTTATTAGCTTCTCTCTGCAAAGAAGTCAGGTCAAAAAGAGCAGGAGCGTTTTCCATCTTTTCATTCAAATCTGCTTTTGTTACTACTGCCTTACCCTCAGTCCGACATTTCTCTGCAATATCCTCGGCCTCAGCTCTATCCGGGATACGATTTCCTGTGAAGATAAGATCATTCCCTTCAAGCTGTACCTGATAAAAGTCTTCCGGCTTAAATGCCCTGATCTGTGCCTCACGCTCTACAGTAAGCGCAAGTGTCGGTGTCATAACACGTCCAACGTTTAATGTCTGACCATATGAGCAGGTGAAAAATCTTGTGGCATTAATGCCAACAATCCAGTCGGCACGCTCTCTGCATAATGCAGCTTCATAGAGTCTGTCATAATCTTTACCATCAGCCAGGTTATCAAAACCGTTTCTTATCGCCTCATCTTCCATGGATGATATCCATAGTCTCTTAATTGGCTTTTTGCAGCCTGCCTTATCATAGACAAGTCTGAATATGAGTTCTCCTTCACGTCCTGCATCACAGGCATTTGTTACCACTGTGACATCATCTCTGTTCATCAGATCCTTCAATATCTGGAACTGCTTTTTGGTAGAAACAGCAACCTGATACTTGAATATATCGGGGATTATCGGAAGATCTTCCTTTTTCCATATTTCATATTTACCGTTATAATCCTCAGGCTCAGCAAGCTCTATAAGGTGCCCGATACACCAGCTGACCAGATATCCATTCCCCTCTAGATAACCATCCTGTCTGCCTGTGCATCCAAGTACCTTTCCGATTGATTGAGCAACCGAGGGCTTTTCAGCCACCACAAGATTTAGATTTGTCATCGCTTTCTCCTCTCCTTTACATAGTAGCCTGAAGGTCTTTCTTCGACTCAGTTTTTGCTTTCTTCGTTTTTTCTGCTTTCTCTTTTCCTGCAAAAAGCTTGTCCTTTACAGAAATCTTCTTCATAGCCTTTTTATCTTTGGATTCCCCTCCGGTTTCTTTGAACTCTGCTTTTGTTTCAGCGGTAAGGGTTATCTTTCTATCATTCCTAAAATCACTGAAATCTACCGGAGGTGTGATTTTTATATAGCCAGATGGCAGGTCAACCTCTGGATCAGCGAAAGGGAGCTCATCTCCATGAACAGCCATAAACTCATCTATTTCTTTTACCGATTGAAGACCACGAACTTTATCATCAATCTTTGTTATCAGGTCCGAAGCAGTCTGACGTATCGTATTAAGTGATGCCTTAAGCTCCGGTACTTCTTTCCCCTCTGACCAGCTTGCTACATAAGAAAATGAATAATCAGAGGTATCTATACCAAAGTGCTGACAAATAACATATGCTACAGACTCGGCTTCCGTTTCCTTCTGGTTTCGGGTCTTCTTCTCAGAAGATGCATCCATGGCTTCCTTTGAGTGAAGAGCCTGATGCGCAGCCTCATGAAGTATTGTCTTCACAGTCTGAACTTCGCTCATGCCTTCCTGGACAGCTATTCTGTCATCTTCTAAGTCGTAATAACCTTTTGCCCCGGATTCTATGTTTTCAAATGTTATTGGAACAGGGACTACTTCTTTGATTGCTTCAAGCAGTTCCTTGAAACCTTCCACACTGCCCAGCAGTTCTGATACTCCATAAGATGGAATCGGATCTCCGTCTGTCTGGCTCACATCAAAGGTACTTACCGGTTTAAAGGCATTTACAGTCACTTCAACCTTCTCTTTTACAGGCTCGCCGTCCTTATCAAGGATTGTTTTACCGTTTGCATCCAGCTTGTCCTGCTCACGTTCCATCTTGTAAGGCGCAGGAGCAAGAATACGGATTCCTTTCTCACCCTTAATGACATGCCGGTTCATATCTTTCCAGCCTGTAAAGGACTGGCACATGGTCGCATCCGGTTTTTGCATCATGATAAGGATCTGATTGTTGACTGAATATCTCGGCAGCTTTGCACAGAAATCCAGGTAATCCTTGTATTTATCCGATGAAAATATATCTTTTACACCTTTTTCGAGCTTTCCGGTGATCTCATCCATTTCCTTTTTTCTGGCTTCAGCAGCTGCTTTCGGGTCAAAATTGCTTTTGTCATATGCCATATTACTTTCCATCCTTTCCGACCTTCCCCGTCTTTTTACTCAACTTTTTTGTCCTCTCTTTCATCTCTGAGAGTTTCTCTCTAATAGAAAGAGCAGGCCCTGAAGCCTGCTCCTTTGTAAGATTCTTTGCATATTCTGTTATCCTTGATTTCCGTGCCATTACTCTTCCTCACTTTCATTTGTTACATCTTTTTCAGCTCTTTCGTAATTATCATTTCCTGTGTCTTCATAATTTCCTTCAGCATCATCTTCGTCTTCTTCGAAATCAAAATCCGGATCTTCATCCATATCATCAGGCAGGCTTGCCTGATACTCTGACTCGTCTTCGTTATAGTCAGCATCAGGATCTACACTATTCATCTGTACTTTTCTTTTCCTGACTTTCGAAAAGTACACATATCCTGCCGTACAGCCAATGGCAGAAAGCAGGATCAATGCCATGATCAGTGTTACATTATTCTTTTTTTCAGGTTTAACCGGAACCGGATCTTCTACTACAGGTTCCGGATCTGTTTCCGGTTCTGTTACTGTTTCAGCATTTTTTTCCTCTCTGTTTTCCAGATATTGTTTAGCTTCTTCCTCATCCATAAGTTTAAGGAGATCTGCTTCATCGACCAGGTTGAGGAAATGTACGGTCTCTTCCCCTTCATCATCTCGATCAATGATGATATAGAAGTAATTTCCTGTCTTAGATACAACAGTGATGAACTGTTTTCCGCCTGCTTCAAGGGTTCCGTAATCATCAACCAGATTCATATTTCCATCAGGTGTAAGAGGGCCCATCTTTACTGTTTCAGGCACCTCTGGTTCTGTCTCTGGTTCCTTTCCCTCACACATGGAGATATCGGTTTTACAAAGCGGGCAGTCAGTATCTCTATAATCTTCCGTACATTTACTCACACATGTACAGTCAGGTATGTTTGCAAATGCTGTAACCGGTGTTATCCCCATTAAAAAAGCTGCAGCAAATGCCACAGCTCCAAGTAACTTGAGTTTAATATTGTGTCTTATTCTCTTCATCTTCTAGGTCCTCCATATTCATAGTTTCATACTCAGTTTCATCGCCATCTGGTTCGATTTCTTTTGTTTCTGAGTCAGTTTCATACTCAATTGTTTCTGTGTCTTTTCCATATGGTGATGCCGATGTTTCCTTAGTGGAATCCATATAGGTGTTTATCGCACCTGTATTCACTGTCTGTCCGTTTGAAACAAGTTTTAGGAATTCGGCAAGCTGCTCAGGTGTCAGGTTAAGTGCACCAACATCAGCAAGAATCTGACTGTTCTCAGCTTCCTGTAGCTTCTGTTCGACAAGCTTGAGTTTTGCCTTATCATCTTCAAGTTTTCTTCTCCAGCGCCTTACATCAGCCCGGAGTTTATCTAATTTTTCATACATAACTATTTCCTTTCCGGATGCGTCAGCATCTTTACTCCCTTTCGAAAGAGGCTGATACACCTCTCATCTATTATCGCTGTATCTTAGCCGAAATATCTGACATACTGATGCCAATCTGATCGGTTATCTCATTCTTAATCTCTTAAGTACACAACTTCTCTTTATCTGATTCTTCCGTAACAGTAAAAATGTGCTCTCCAATAATCAGTGTTGTAACTTGTATACTGGACAGGCTTTCCACAGTGGATCATTATCTTATTCACCGGATCGACCACAATCCCGACATGACTTGCGCCGGAGGTATTGTAGGTCCCCTGGAAGAACACAAGATCACCGGGCTTGACATTATCCTCTCGTACCCTTGATGTAGCATTCTTCCATTCATTTGCCGTGAGTCTTCCGTAACTCCAGCCATTACCACAATGATTTATCACCCAACTTACAAATCCGGAACAATCAAAACTTGTTTCCGGTGTACTGCCTCCCCAAACGTATGGATACCCAAGATATTTCTTCGCTTCATTTATCATTTTTGCAAACTGTGTATCTGTGAGATATTCACCGGGAGGAGCGTAGGTACTGTATTCTTCAGGAACTGTACCTGCGGTATACGGTGTTACGCCAAATATATCCGGCTTATTGCCCTTTAGATCCAGGATGATCTGATAGCGTCTTAACTGGTCTTCTGTGAGTCCCATGGCATCAACTGCTTTCCGTATGCCATCATTTTTGAGCTTTACATTCAATATGTAGTACTCGTAATCCTCCTCATATTCATCACCGTCATCATCCGTATAGGTCCTTGTCCTGATCTCAACTACCTCATCTACGGTCAATGTATATTGCTGGTCAAATATGGTCTGAAGCTTTTCGTTAGCTTCGGATTCGGTATAATCCTCGTAAAGCACAGTCAGGAGCGCAGCAAGTTCAAAAGGATCATGGGATATCTCGCTAAGACTGTAGTTGTATTCATCAAAGCCGGGATACTCTGATTCAATGTTATCGATTTTTGACCGTAAGCCGGATTCAAGTGATACATAACCGGATTCAACATGTGCGATATCAGCATCACTGGATGTGAAACTGGTGCCAACAACCACATCATCACCGCAGCCTGCCATTAGAGAGCAGGAACTGAGGGTCCCGGTGAGAACAAGCACTACTATGAGTATGAGAAATGCTGTAATGACTACTTCCGGATTCTCTTCTAAGAATTCTCTTACAGCTTCGGCTATCTTTCCCGCAATGTCTTCTGCTTTATCAACGAACCGCTTAGAGACATTTCCGAAAGCATTGGCATTCTCAGCTGCCTGGGCTTTAATGGCTTGTCGCTGGATTTCCTTTTTCATGAGGTTTTTCTGTGCTTCCTTTAATGTATCGGTTACATCTTTTTTGCCTGTCCTGCCATGTAATTTACCCGAATAACCATCCTTCGATTTATCATCAAACGCCTTAAGTCTTGCGACATAACATGAGTCTTCAAAAAGCTCTGTAGCAGCATTAATAGCATCAACTCCTGCATTGTCATCTTCATTGGAACTGCTAACCTGGCTGTGAACTGTTCGGCTTACAGCTACGTCCTTATAGATCTTTTTCCTGCCCTGTTTCTGAAGTTTTTTCCTTTTCTTAAGTTCCTCTTTTGTTTCTGATATGTCTTTCTTTCCTGTACGGAATTTCTTTCTCATAGCCTCTGCACTTGAAGCTTCATTTTTAAGCTTCCCGGCATGAGACTTATTAATCGAATTGTTATCCGGCTCTGCTCTTGTTTTGACGCTTCCCGGATCTTTTGGGAATCTTACCTCATTCATTTAGTTTTCCTCATTTCACTAGTACTGTTTTTGAAGCATTAGTCTTCTGACATACAGATGAAGATCCAACCTGCTCTGAAATCTCATGTTTTTCGAAGTTCTTTTTAGGCAATGATGTAGATCTGATGAGATCCTTTTCTTCTTTTTTATCCTGAGTAATCTCGGATAACTTGGTTGTCATTATCCTGTAGAGCTCGATATCTTTTGGGAATCTGTCTACGAAAGGAAGGATGACATTGCCATAAAAAATAAGCCCTTCACCGGCTCCTGAATGTGTCACATAGGAAAGCTGATGCGGGCTTATATTTAACTGCTTTGCAAGAATCTGTCTGTCACCTACTGCCTGATTAAGCATGTACACGAAATCAGAGTTCTCAAAGACATTTTCCACTTCCTTAGAGGAAAGAAGATCTTTGACGTTCTGGGTTAAACCTGTCGGGATACCGCCCCACTTTCTGAATCGCTTCCAGATTTCTACGGTATATGCCGCAGTCTGTTCTTCCTTTAGGAGCAAGTGCATCTCATCAAGATAGTATCTTGTGGATCTTCCTTCAGCTCTGTTTGCGGAAACCCTGCCCCAGACCTGATCCTGAACTATGAGCATCCCAATCTTTTTAAGCTGTTTACCAAGTTCCTTTATTTCGTAACAGACGATCCTGTTTGTGATATCAACATTGGTCCTGTGGTTAAAGATGTTAAGGGATCCCTTTACATAGATCTCAAGAGCCGTTGCAACATGTCTTGCTTCCGGTTCATCCTGCTGCAAAAGTTCATTGTAAAGGTCCTCAAGGACCGGCATGTTCTCAGGTGTCGGACTCTGATAATAATCCCTGTAGACCTTTCTGATGCATCTGTCGATAACCGTCTTCTCTACTGGTAGAAGTCCTTCCTTACCGCCCACGATAAGCTCACAAAGTGATAAGAGAAACTCTGCCTTAAGGGATACCGGATCATCGTCATCGGAATAGTTATTGTTGATGTCCATAGGATTTATGTACTGTGTTGAAGTTGTGCTGATCTTGATTACCTGCCCTCCGAAACGTTCCACAAGTGGTGCATACTCTGACTCTGGGTCAGAGATGATAACATCATCATCCGTAACGAGGAAAGCATTGGCGATTTCTCTTTTTGCGGCGAATGACTTACCGGACCCGGGAGTTCCAAGGATAAGCCCGTTAGGGTTTTTAAGAAGTTTTCTGTCAACCATGATTAGGTTGTTTGATAATGCGTTTAAGCCGTAATAAAGGCTTTCTCTGCCTGACTGGAACAGTTCCTGGGTTGTGAAGGGAACAAAGATTGCCGTGGAACTTGTAGTCATCCCCCTTTGGATCTCGATAAGGTTCTGTGCAAGGGGGAGACTACTCATAAGTCCCTGCTCTTGCTGAAAATCAAGTCTTACGAGATTACAGTTATGCTTCTGTGCGATGGACTTCGCCTGAAAGACATTGTTCTCAAGTTCCTGATCTGTTCGACCGGTGTTCATGATGATGAATGTTAATAGAAACATTCTTTCATTCTGGCTCTGTAATTCCTTTAAAAGATTCTTTGCATCTTTGCCGAAAGTAGCTAAGTCTGATGGAATAATGTCCATGTCATACCCGGCACGGACTGCCTTTTTCTGCTCCTCTATCTTACTTCTGTCAAGTTCTGTAATGGTATGCTTTACTGTTTTGATAGCCTCATTCTGATCAACGGACTGGATGTGCATGGTAACTATCTGACTTGATTCCATGTTGAGGAAATCTGCAAGCATCCTGTCGCTTATGTCGGAAGCATCGATGGATAAGAAGCTCATTGCGCCATAAATATTACCCATCTGGAATTTCTTGCCGTTAGGGAAACTGAAGCTGCTTGGTGCGATAAAATCCTTAACTGTAAGACCAGACCCTGTGAGATACTTCCAGTCGAAGTTGAACCTTTCTTTATCTCCCATATGGAACTGCTGATGCATGAGATACAGCCGCTCTTTTCCGCTCAGGACCTTTGCCTGTACACCTAAGCGTTTAAAGTTATTGAGTATGTCCGTCTCTATATGGATGATCCTAGGTTTTGCCGCTTTCATGGATTCTGCATATATGCCGAAGGTCAGATACTTTGTCTTGGTAAGACCATTGTTGCCTGCTTCCATCTGATGAAAAAGCATCGTACTGTATTCATCCCTTACGCTGTCAAATCCGTCCTTTGCGTGTGGAATAGCAATGCTGCTCCGGAAGTCTTCGATATCTGTTGCCATGTTCATGAAGGAAAGCTCAAAGTGCACAGAGCTGTCGAAGAAGTTAAGGAATGCACACCACTCCTCAAATATCTCTGTTTTATCCTCCTGCTGGGCCAGCTGATAGTTGATATCCTGGAACTGGATCGTCTTTGTGTAGTAGTCTGTCCCAATCCTACAGATACCGTCCTGGAACATTCTGTCAAAGGGAATCGACTGCTGGGCTGTTCTTGGAATGCCATCATCCTTCTGGGCTTTCTTAATGATATCCCTGATTTCATTTTGTTCTGACCTTGTGAGATTCGAAGGCATTCTAATATCTCTTTTCTCCTGTTTCTTAAATAGTGATATCAAGATTACTTGTCCTCCTTGGTTTATTATTTAGTTCTTCGCTTTATTCTGGAATGACTGATTATTTCATCGATTTCAGTTTGTGCTTTTCTGTATCTTTCATAAGCAGAATAGTTATTGTCTGTCTTGTAGGGCCGATGCTTTGGCCTTATAAATGTCGCCTCTATAAGATGTCCGAGCATGACCTCAAGGTGTTGTCCGTTCTTTTCATACATGGCCAGAAAGAAAAACGGCATCATGATTACCATCATTCCCATGGTTGCTGTACTTACAGATGAGATCTGCTTTATAAGAAAAAATGACGGAACCCCGAAGAGTGACGCCACACTAAAGCATATCAACTGTCTTTTTGTAAGATTGAACACCACCTTGCTTTTTACCTTCGTAAGATCACGAGGTACCGAGATGTACGATGCTGCCATATTTGTTTTAACCTATGTTCCTTTCTTTGTATTCTTTGTATTCGTGGTATTCTATTTTGTCTTTCTGAGACATTAGCAATATCAGTGCGCATGTAGTATTGATTTTGCTACAGCTCCGGTCTTGAACAGTGTAAATGCCAGTAGTACCGTGTAGCCCATGACTCCCCACAGGGAGCCTACAATATCTGTTGTGAATGTTACTGTTTCAATCAGAACTGCATATATTCCTACGCAAACCATGATTAAGAATCCCTGGAACCCCAGTGCAAACAGTGATCTAAGATAATTCTGTCCTATCATGCTCTGTTCTCTGTTTCCAAAGGTTGCAAAGGGGATAGGTGCAAGGCTGACCATCAGGTAGATTTCGATCATTCTTGCATATACGATGACAAAGATAAGTGCAGAAAGTACGTATATCAGAAACTGCACGATAAAGGATTGCAGAAAGATCGATAAAAGCTCCGGAACTCCCAGAGTTTCAAGTGTTGATTCCATGGATGCCAGGGTACTTGCATCAATCGCTGTATTTCCTGAGATGATTCCTCCGGCACTTGATACTACGTGCTGTGCAACATCAAACACAGCCATTGTGATGTTCATCGTATTTGTGATGAGAGTCACCGCAACGAAGGTTTTAAATATCCATTTCCAGAAGATCCAGGTTTCAAAGTTTGCCAGGTTATTATGGCTGATGACCAGCTGGATCAGTTCATAACAGGCTATAAATGTAAGAAGTATTCCGGCAATAGGCATGATGACATTCTCTGAAAGATTCTTTATCATGTCGAATATCTCCGGACAGAAGTTTGCCGGTGTTGAACCCACTTCTGAAGCAATTTCTCCTACCTGATCATTCAAGGCATTGAATGTATTATTCAGGTTACACATTATGCCTGAAACAAGCAGACCCTTGAACCACTCTTCAATTGATTGTATAACGCTGTCCACTTGTTACCTCCATTTTTGATAAAACTCAGGAGATGAAGCATGTTTCTATGCTGAAATCCTATGTTGGGCTACATCCCCTGAGATACTGTATCTAAGAATTCATAACCTGGAAGGAAGCGTTGAGCCGCTTCCTCCTGCTATGAACCACTTTATGCCCCGAGACTAATCAGAAAAGTCCTGAAAGAAGAGGTACAAGAGTTGTGCCGATAAGGGCAACTCCGCCACCGGCCATAAGCTGCTTCATGCCCTGTGACTTCGCGCCGGGGTTGTCATTCCCGTACCCTTCCATGAGGTTGATTGCTCCCCAAATTCCAAGACCTGCACCAAGTGCTACTACAAGACTCTGAAGTACCTGAACTGCGCTGTTAAAAAATGCCATACCGATTTTTGGAACCGGATTTTTGTTTGATTATGTTTCGTTTGTTCTTTTCTTGTGATCGCCAAAAGAACCGGAAAGCAAATCCCCTTATTTTTATGGGGACCCATCACCGGTTCCATCCTCCTATTTAGCTTCTGTACGCTTTCCGTTTCATGGCGGATCACGTTTTCCATATTCAGTTGTCTTTCCGTAGGCCCGTCGACTGACCTTCGGATATGCGCGCATAATAAATGCCCTCACAGCTTGAAAGCCTGGTTTAGGGCATAGAAAAAGCTCTGTTCTATGTGACCTTCATCGCCACATGGAAAGAGCCTTAATCTTCATTCATTTCGATGACTTCATATTCGTCATCAGGTCTCAATATTAACTTGTGATTCAGGAACTTTTCGATATCGAACCAGTTCCTTTTGTCTGCATCCGCAGTCAGCGGATACTTTGGGTGCTGAGTCAGATCATACTTGTCTGATAAAAATGGTCTTACACCGCGGACCTGGACTATACATTTGCTTCCGTCCATGACTGCCAGTTCATCGATACTCATAAGATCGTGACCAAGCTTCTGATAATTCATATTATAGCTCTGGGACGTTCCTCTGGTCTCACCTGTGTTATACATATCGATTGTCTCTTTACCCAAGATGGTGTTGAGATCCTTAAGAGTTGTCTGTTCAGAGCCACCAAGGAAAATCTGACTGTCACAGTTACCTATGATTGTGTCAGCATTATCCTTGTAGATTGACTTAAGCTGCGACTTAGCCTGTAATACGAGTGCTGCTGAAATCTCACGGCTTCGTATGGTTGCCATAAGCTTTTCAAGATTAGGAATCTGGCCAATGTTTGCCGCCTCATCGATCAGACACCGTACATGTACAGGTAATCTTCCGCCATACACATCATCAGCCTTTTCGCATAGCAGATTAAAGAGCTGTGTGTATATCATGGAGATAAGGAAATTAAAGGTTGCATCTGTATCTGACATGATCAGGAATAATGCTGTCTTCCTGTCACCGAGGGTATCAAGTTCCAGCTCGTCATAGGCTGTGATCTCCCGAAGCTCCTTAATGTCCAATGGAGCCAGTCTGGCACCACAGCTCACAAGAATTGATTTTGCTGTCTTTCCGGCAGCTAATTTGTACTTGGAATATTGCCTTACAGCAAAGTGATCTGGATCCCTTTCAGCCAGCTCATCAAACATCAGATCTACCGGATTTTTGAATTCCTCATCGTCTTCCCTGACTTCCATAGCGTTGATCATCTCAAGGAGAGTTGAAAAGTTCTGTTCTTCTTCCGGAGCCTCATAATGGATATAACCGATAAGCGCCGAGTACAAAAGTTTCTCCGCTTTCTCCCAGAACTCATCCCCGCTTTTTCCTTCTCCTTTTGTGTTAGCAATAAGCGTTGTCACAAGCTTTAGGATGTCCTTTTCATCATGTACGTAGGCAAAGGGATTGTAATGCATGGACTTCTTGAAATTGATAGTGTTGAAAATCTTCATCACGTACCCATTTTTCAGAAGTGCATTACCAACCTCATTTACAACAGTTCCCTTCGGATCTGTAACAACATATGATGAATGCATTTGCAGGAGGTTGGGTTTCAGCGCGAATCTGGTCTTGCCGGAACCTGAACCTCCAACAATTAGCAAGTTCTTGTTTCTTGCATACTTAGGATTTTTAGGTCTACTGTTCATAGTCAGCCTTTCTGTCTGTGATAGGATTACATTATTCTCAAATACCGGGTCCATAAATGGTTCTATGTCTTCTCTTTTGCCCCACCTGGCAGAGCCATATTCCTGGTTGTGTCGATAGTTCTTTGCATTCTTGCCCTTCAGAAACACGGCAAGTCTAAGGCCGGCACCTATCCCGATACCTACAAGTAAATCCATAGGATTAAGGCTTGGTAATGGGTTCGAAAATGCTGTCCCAAAGCATCCATCCAATACTAAACTCTGCAATTTTTCAGAAGCATTTGTGCCTGAAGCTAAACGAAATGCCTCACCTATGTTTGTCGCAAGCAGTCCTATCGCCACATAAGGTATGTTCAGGATTAGGAGCTTTTTAATGTTCTTTTTCATCGATCAAGCTCCTTTTTATGTTCCTTCTGTTTATGGATGGTGTTTGCAACAATATCCTTAAACTTCTTCAGTTTCTGTAAAATGCTTGGCCTGTCTTTGTCCAGAGATTTTTTTCGTTTAGTCTGTATTGCCGTGTATTCCTTCAGTACTGAAGTGATTGCATCGGCATCTTTTGTCTTGAAGAACACGGTATATAGTGGCGGATCTACTGATTTATCTTTTGTAACTGCAAAGTCTAAACCATATTTATTGGAAATACGCTTGAAGTCTCTGATACCTGAGCCCGCTATTTCCATTGTCGAAACGCCTTGACCCTGACCTACAAGCTGCTTTACTGTCTGCTTGCCTTTGACATGTGTATCTTTAGTTACTTTTCCCTGAGTGAGTTGTCTCTTTCTCTCAGCCATGTAGCCCTGTAAAAACTTGAACATTCCCTTGACGGAAAACTTAGTTGTCTGCCAAGCTAAATTGACCGTTTTCTTCTCTACTTCTTCTTGCAAGTCATCACTTCCTTTCTATCAGCAGAGAAACATTATTCGCCACATTCAAGCACTCCCTCCAGAGTAGTAGGTATAACCTTCGAATGCTTTGCAACAGATATATCTGCCTTAACATCATCATTTATTTTTTTGCCACATACTACGAGAAATCTTGCACGTTTAAGAAGATCTTCTGACATTTCCCTGCGCTTATTTTCACCATCCGGATCATCTTCACTGATGACTCCGCTGAAAGCCAACACCGGACAAAGTGGTAAATAACCTACATTAACAAGTTCACTGCAATACTTTCGAGCTTGATCTTCAGCATCAACCCTATTCTTACTCCATGCTGCTGTAACATATGCTCTTGGAATTGTCCTGCTCATTTTTCCTCCTTAGGCTATGAGAAGCGCATCATAAAACTCGCCATCTATGATAACTTCGGTAAATCGCTCTGCTATGTCTTCCTTAGCTTCTTCAATATCTTCACTTCCAAGCCATTCATAGTCATCCGGACCATCTTCTGCTATCTTCACAAGGAAAAAGCTCCCTATAAGGTAATCATTCCCATCTATATCCAAAAGCTTCGATCTGTCATAGTAGATCATGTAATCGTAGACCATGAGCAGTCCCAGGTTGTCTTTTTCAGAAAGCTCACTGATCATTTCGTCAAACTGTCTTTCAGAAATCGTCTTATGCTCATAATTTGTGCCAATGACTACATATCTGCCTGCTGTGCTTTCAGCCTTTTCAATGTCTCCGACAAAACCATCGTTAATTGGATCCAGATTGATAGTTAATCTTCTATTCATTGTTATATTCCTCCGATATTGGTTATACAGTCCTAATTACAGCTCATGTCATTGTTCACCATGGACTGGTAGAAACTATTTATGGTTAGCGGCGCATTATATAGTGCCGCAAGTAAGTATTGTTTTATATTTCTAATCTTTGTGGGATTATGCTTCATGCAGTCCATCACATATTCGATATGTGATGAATCCAGTTTCAAAAACTGTGATTTAACAACACTGACAGGTCTGGTATCCCCTGCAACAACTATGGATTTTCTTTTAGAGCAGATAACATCCAGCATCAGATTAAGAATTGCATCAAGGGTTTCGTGTTCAAATGGATAGCTTTCGCGTAAATATGCCATATCCATCTGATCCAAAAGATATTCCCTGTATGCTGTTCTCTCATCCTTATCCACATCTTCTCCTGATAGGATTGGATTAGTCTTATTAATATCAGTATTATTTATCTCAGTATTATTAGAGTATGTTTTACATACTTCCAGAGGTATGTCCGGCAAACTTCCAGAAGTATGTCTCTCATACTTCTGGTGGTATGAATCACATACTGCTACAAAGTTCTTCACATATATCCTGGCTGGTTTTCCCTGACCCTGCTTTACACGTTCAATAAGCCCAAAATCATCAAGTTCGTTGAGAATCTTAATGGACTTCTGATGACACTTTCCGAGAGCCTTCTCTATGCTTGATATGGTCATATAAACGTATATCCGACCATTTCCATCTATCCATTTATTCCTGAAAGACAGTGATACCCGGTCCAAAAGTAATCCATAGAGTATTTTTGCCAATGCAGAAAGCGTGCTGTATCTTTGATCCGTAAAGAAAACCTTTGGTGTCCGGTAAAAACTGTAACTTTCCGACTGCTCCTCATAAAAGTAGTCAAACTTCATATGATCAGGCTCCCTAGGATAGCTTTTTAGCTGATTTATGATCTGCTATAACCGTTTTCATGCATGGCCAGCAAAAAGCTCTTCCGTGACCATACGGACACTCGTGATCACAGTTTCTGGGATGTGCCGGTGGTTCCTGCTGTCCCATAGGTGTTGATACAGTTGACATAATGATCTTTATTCCTCCATTGATTTTGTATGACATAAGCATTTCCTTTCTGTTTCTGGCAAAAGAAAAGCGTCAAAACGGATATTTTTTCCGTCCTGACGCTCTATAATCCATTAGCTACTTTTATTGATTATGAAAATTTATTAGATTGCTTCTCCACCTTTATCTTTTGTGGATTTATCAACAGATTCCTTCTTAGGCGCCTTGGCAATCTCATCTTTCTTAGCCTTGAGATCATCAAGAACTGATCCTTTCTCATCCTTTTCCATGTCAGGCTCGTCACGCTCGTTCTGACGCTCCACAAACTTCTCGCCAAGTTCAAAGATCTTAGCCTGTGAGTCATAGTGATATACGTTATCGGTAAGTTTGTCCACAGGATCAACCTGAGTAGCATTAACATCTCTTACCATGTTCTCAAGATCAGAAAGCCCCATTTTTCCATTATCAGGAACGATGAGAATTTCATGTATACTTGATGGTAAAACAAAGAAGTCTCCGCCAACTCTTTCAGCAGCCTGATCCATGAACCCCTGATATGCAAGTACTCCTGCACCATGTACCTTATCCGGTACGGATGCCACAAAGATCTGTTCGTCTTCAGGACTAACATGATACAAAGCATCCATCTCAGCCTTATCGACTCCCATCATTTCTGCGATTACCTCTCCCATACCTTTGATTTCAGCAGGCTTTATACGAGGTGCATTTTCCATTGCATCAGCGTGTAGCTGTTCAGGAGTGATTCCAAAATGCTCGACCAACTGATTTGTAGCAAGGATTGTAGCCCTGCTATCATTATCAGAATCAATCACGAAGCGATATACAACTGCCATATAATCAGAATCACTCCAGGCATATACTGTTACTTCATCACCAGTTCCAAGGCACCAGTTGGTAAACATACGAAGCGATTCATTGAACTTTGGTGCATTTAAAACCATGTCATCTGTAATACCGGTAAGTCTGCTGATGTTTCTTGCAATACCATCACAGTGCTCCGGCTTTACATAGGTACGAAAAGAAGAGATTTCCTGCAGGTTGTCATCAAGCATAACTGCACCAATCTCTATCGTCTCTAAATTACATATTCTACGTGCATCATCCTTCTTGCGGATGCTGTTCATTTCCAAATCAACTACGATATGTTTCATGCGGTACCTCCTTCAAACATTTCTTGGATACTTTGCTTGATTATAAGATACCGCATAAGCTGTACGTTAAAAATGACAGCTCATTCGATGACTGAAATAGCCCATTTACTACATTCTTCTGATTCCACTAATCCAAGTTCCTGCCAAATGCCAGCATAATATATACCTATAGACGGGTCCTTGGCAGAATTCTGTCTACTACTAAGCACATTGTCTAGATCATATACCCTGTTCTTTTTCCACGTTGCCTTATTAGCATTCTCAAGTGTTAGAACTCTTTTCTTGTCAAAAGATAACAGTCCAGCCCCTGGCTTACTCCTATCAAATGATAGCGTCTCTGTCGCCTTAAAGATCATATTGGTTCCATTATTTATGCGCTTATCACATGCATGTGGATGCCATGTAATTTCCTTTATCTTTTCTGGATTATCCAGTATCTCTCCAACTTGAAGGTATCCCCAAATGACTTGAAGATCTTTATCATTGTAAAAATCGCCTGTTCTACGAACATATTTATAATGACCGTTCTCTTTCATAACACGATGGAAGTTTCCAAAAAAAAGAAACAAGTCGCCCTCTTCAACACCAATATTTTTCAAATAACTTGCCGATGCATCAATCTGTCCAAAAGCAGGCTCCCAACCACTTATTTTATTAATACGCCTACTCTGATCTAAATCTGGATCGACATGGCAATGAATTCCGCCTTTATACTTTAAATCAGCCAAGATTTTTGAATATGAAATCCCATTGTACTGTAAATCTTCATAGGTATCTTTATCATCACTTGGGATTGGAAAAGAAACCATCGTACCATCTTCAAATATTGGGCTAACAATCCCACCATTGGCAGAATCAAACCCCTTACGACTCAGAATTACCTTCATCTTTGCTCACCTTTCCTGCTATCTCCTGCAATCGTTCAAGCCAACGTAATATTGCTCCGGATTTTAAGAAAGATAATAGTGCTCCATCACAAAATCGTTCAGCCCTAACTGCACCTAAAAGCAATGCAAGAATGGCTGTTGCATCGAGTTTAGACACATCTGCATTCTCCATCGAATTCATCCCCCACTCAATGCCATTCTTCTCAAGAATCTCACCATAGTTATGGAGATCCATATCCGGGTTATTCTTATCGAATTCATAAATTGCATGTTCCAATTCACGCACACATGCAGAATAGCTTACAAACGGAAACTGTATAGGATGTTCCGGCGTACCATCATTTTTATGATCGACTATCCATTTCCCAAAATCATCATTCTTTAATGCCGGAATAAATCTGATTAAATCATCATACTTGCTACTCATATCAATCACCATGTCCTATATGATGTACCACGGTCTGAAGTACTTCAGGCGCTGGGCACGTTTATTCTTCTTAATCTGCGCTTTAACCTTCGCTGTCCAAATAATCAGAAACAGTGGAAAATATATGATCTTACAAATGTATTGAGATATGTCTTTATTTTTCCATATGTCATAGATAACAATCAGTATCAGACATACTCCAAATATCCGAAGCGGAATCGTAGCTTCTCCGAAATCTTCCATGAAGAATGCCACCCCCGGAATCACCATTAAAATCCAATAAATAAGCTTCATAAGCCCCACCTCTGTTAAATACCTCTAAGTGATATTATACCATTTAACGGACACCATAGATATAAAAAAGTCACATCGCACCGCAGTTTTACCAACTCAGTATCCGACTTCTCAAATTACATAGACCCGCACTTAGTCCTGCCGATCCGAAGAACAACACCGTTCCAACTACGATTGCAATAAGCAGGCCAATCAACGCAGTCCACATTTTTTGCACAATTGCAATAATGATAAGTATTCCAAGAATCGCAAACACAAAGAAAGATAGCAGGCAGAATACAAATACTACTGCTCGAATGATTAGATCCATAATGGTTAATACAAGTGCCAAAATCCAAGCAAAAGGTTTTAATAAGATCTTCATTGTCCCCTCCGATCTGCCCGGAGGCCTTCCCCTCCTCCGGCACATATTAATATTATTGTTCCTTCTCAGCCTTCCACTTCTCTAGCAGCTCGATGATAATGCGTTCACGTTCCCTTGCTGTCATGCGAGGCGGAAAGTACTTATTCAATTTACGTTCTGATAAATTAACTCGGCCATTCCCCTTACCTTCCGGAAGGGCTCCATTTAACGTTGCAGTAAAAGTGTATTTCGTAATATTGGCTACATTCTCAAGTTCTTTCAATGCAGCCATCTGTTTCAACGTAATCTTGCCATTGGTTATGATGTAATCTAACATCCATCCCTGAACTTCTTCGTTGAAATAGGACATATCAACCGCCATAGAGATCGTCAGCTTTTTATCATCAACCATCTGCAGCAGCTCGGGAATAAGTTCTGTAAGACGGATATACTTCTGAACTTGGCGAGCCTTTAGCCCCATCGTTTCGCCTACCTCATCAGCGGATAACTTCTCGCACTGAGTGCGAGAAGTTGAACTCTCGACCAAATCAGTACGCTTTCCCTGCTTTGTGACAGCTTCCATTTTCATTTTTAAGCTCCACGCCCTCTCACTCGGAAGAATCTCTTCCCTTTGGACGTTGGAATCGACCATAGCAATTACGGCTTCATCATCGCCCATTTCCTTGATGATGGAAGGAATCTTTTCAAGACCAGCCTTCTCTGCTGCATGTAACCGTCGATGACCGGATACCATCTCATACCCACCTTCCGATCTTGGTCTGATAAGAACCGGAGTCAAAACACCATTGGTTCGAATACTCTCCACCAATTCATCCATCTTCTCATCATCAAGCACCTTAAAGGGATGATCCTTGAATGGAAAGATATCTTTAATCTTCACAAGTTCGGTACCATCTTGCATCTGTGGTACTCCAAGCAGTTCCTCAACACTCTCAAAATGAATCCTCGGTCTGTTAGCAGCCATGAGCAAGCACCTCCCTTGTCAGGGATACATAGGCAAATGCCGCCTTACCCTTCGGATCATAATCATAAATACTCTTAGCTACTGCACTTGTCTCAGCCGCTCTGACAGATAACGGAATCTCAATAGGAAATACAGGAATGCTTTTTCCATAAACATCATTTACCTGCATCACAATATCCTTGGCATAATTGGTCCGGTTATCTACCATAGTGAGCAGAATCCCTTCGATTTCAAGCTCCTTATTCAGCTGACGCTTTACCGAATAAATCGTCTTGATCAGTTGTTGAAGTCCCTTAACCGGAAGGTAAGCCGCCTGAACCGGAATCAGCACTGTATCTGCACAGGTTAATGCGTTTACCGTCAGCATTCCAAGGGATGGCATGCAGTCTATAATGATGTAATCATATATAGGCCTTAAATCCTCGATATATGACTTTAAAATCGATTCTCTGCACAGAGTAGAGGATAATGAGATCTCTGCCGTTGCAAGCTCGATATTGGCCGCTATCAGGTCCACATAGTCCTTCACATGGATAATGCCATAACCCATGGAAATCTGCTCATTATTCGCTTCCATCATAATGATATCAAATAATGTGTCCGTTAATTTGTCCGGCTCACGATATCCGATTGAAATGGTTAGAGAACCTTGCGGATCCGCATCCACAAGCAATACTCGCTTGCCTTCTTCTGCAAGTCCCATTCCAAGATTCATGGCAGTAGTGGTCTTTCCCACGCCGCCTTTCTGATTTGCTACTGCAATTACTTTACACATAATACTGACGTCTCCTTTCTATTTTGGCCATTAGCTCGATTTCATCTACATCGAAGAGCTCCACCTTATGTCCGAACTTCACGATGTACTTCTTAAGAGCATTCATGTCTATCAACAATATCTCCCGCAACTTCAAAAGCGCGTCCGCATCAGATGCAATTTGCATGACCTGATCCGTTTCAACGCCCAAATAAGTGCTGTGTATAGCAGTTTTTCTGCCTTTTCCCAGAACTCATCGCCTCCTTTTCCTTCCCCTTTGGTGTTGGCAATCAGCGTGGTAACCAGCTTTAAGATATCCGTCTCGCCATGAATATAGGCGAATGGATTATATCTCATACTCTTTTTGAAGTTGATGGTATTGAAGATTTTCACCTTATATCCATTCTTCACAAGTGCGTTACCGCATTCATTGACCACCGTTCCCTTGGGATCTGTAACTACATAAGAAGAATGCATCTGAAGCAGATTTGGCTTCAGTACAAACCTCGTTTTACCGGAACCACTGCCTCCAACAACCAGAATATTTTTGTTTCTGGCGTATTTCGGATTCTTTGGTCGGCTGCTCATTGTAAGTCGCTCCGTCTGGGAGAGAATCACGTTGTTTGCAAATACCGGATCCATGTACGGTTCTATATCTGCGTGTGTTCCCCACCTGGCGGAGCCATATTCGACATTGTGGCGATATTTCTTGGCATTCTTGCCTTTGATATACACCGCAAGTTTTAAAGCTGCTCCACAGGCGATACCGATAAGCAGATCTAATGGGATGAGGCTTGGCATCGGATTGGAAAAAGCCCGGCCGAATATTCCGTCCAGCACCAGACTCTGCACCTTTTGAGAGGCATTGCTTCCACTTGCAAGTCGCCAGGCCTCACCAAGATTTGTAGCAAACAGACCTACCAGGACGTACGGAAGATTCAGGATAATCTTTTTCTTAAGCTTTGTATTCATCGCTCATGCTCCTTTCTCTTCTCATGTTCTTTGCGAGGCAGCTTTGCCACGAATTCTTTGAACTTCTGAAGTTTCTTCAGGATACTTGGACGCTCAGCCTTCTGCTCCTTCTTCAGCTGTTTGGTAGCATAATCTGTCATCAGCTTATTGATGGCATCCGCATCTTTCGCCTTGAAGAAAATGGTATATTTCGGCGGATCCACGTTTTTGTCTTTGACTACCGCAAAATCCACTCCATACTTTTGAGCCATTTTCTTGAAGTCTTTAAGTCCCACATCAGCCACATCAATCGTGGACACCCCCTGCCCCTGGCCAATCAGTTCCTTCACAGACTGTTTGCCATGTTTGGTCATGTCTTTCTGTCTGTAAGCCCGCTTCATGCTTTGCTCATTTTGAAATTTTCGCCAGGCAGCTTCAATCTCATGAAACGTCAGCTTGATAGCCTGAATCGCTAGCGAGACTGTTTTCTTTTCCACTTCCTCCTGCAACGTTCATCACCTGCCTTTCTATCCATTGCATTCGAGCACTCCTTCCAGCGTGGTGTAGATGACTCTGGCTTTCTTGGCAATGGAGATGTCCTCCTTAACTTCATCATTGATTTTCTTTCCGCAAACCACGATGAATCTGGATCTGCGAAGATCGTCCTCTGCCATTTCCCTGCGCTTTTTACAGGCATCCGGATCATCCTCATCAAACACACCGCTATAGGACAAAATCGGGCAGACAGGAAGATATCCTGCGTTTACCAGCTCTCTGCAATATTTACGGGCTGTTTCCTCCGCATCTACACGGTTCTTTGGCCATGCCGCGGTTACATATACTCTGGGTACTGTTCTGCTCATGCACTCACCTCCTTAACCTACGCACAGTGCTTCATAACGCTCACCGTTGATGATCAGTTCTGCAAAATATCCGGAAATATCTTCCTTCGCCTCCTCGATGTCGTCTTCTGAAAGCCACAGATAAGCAGAATCTCCTGTCTCGGCCAGCTTCACTAAAAGGAAACTTCCAATGAGATAATTCTCGCCATCCACATTGACGAGCTTGGTTGAATCATAGAAAAGCATATAGTTTTCGATGATGATGCAACCAAGGATTTCCCTTTTATTCATCTCATCGATATATGCCTGAAACACTTTCTCAGAAATCACTCTGTGATCAAAATTGGTTCCCACAATCACATACCTGCCGGCTGTGCTCTCCGCCTTATCTACAGTTCCGATAATCCCATCCTTTAAGGGATCTAAGTCTATTGAAATTATATTTGCCATTTTTAAGTCTTCTCCTTTATTAGATTTTCCCGGTGGCCATATCATGGTTCACCAGGGATTGATAATAGTTGCTGATGGTAAGAGGAGCATTGTAAAGCGATGCCAGCAGGTACTGCTTGATACAGCGGACCTGTGTAGTGTTCTCTTTTATACCGTTTAGGACAAACTCCACATGACTGTGATCCAGTTTCATCAGCTGGCTCTTCACCACTGAGGATGGCTTATTATCTCCGGCCACGCGAATGGTATCCTTCTTAGAGCACACCGTATCCACGATCAGATCAAAGATCTCCGTTATCATCGCCCTGTCATAGGGATAATCTTACCATTGGTCTTGTAATAATCCAGGAGCCAGCCTTGAACCTCTTCGTTGAAGTAGGACATATCTACAGCCATGGAGATTGTGATCTTCTTTTCATCTACGAGATCCAAGAGTGGCGGAACTAATTCCGTCAAACGAATATATTTCTGAACCTGTCGTGCTTTCAATCCAACAGATTCTCCTACTATCGTTGCTGTTTTGGTTCCTAACTTGTCGCACTCAGTGCGACAAGTGTCATCCACATCAGTTCGTGCTCCTTGTCTTCTTGTAGCATCCATTTTCATTTTGAGACTCCAAGCCCGCTCACTTGGTAGAATCTCTTCCCTTTGAACATTCGAGTCCACCATAGCGATTACGGCTTCATCATCGCTCATTTCCTTGATGATAGAAGGAATCTTCTCTAATCCTGCCTTTTCAGCTGCATGCAACCTACGATGCCCGGACACCATCTCATATCCGCCTTCGGATCTCGGTCTAATCAGTACAGGTGTCAGTACTCCATTGGTTCGAATGCTTTCTACAAGCTCATCCATCTTCTCATCATCAACAACCTTGAAGGGATGATCCTTAAAAGGAAAGATATCTCTCACCTTCACAAGCTCTGTACCATCCTGCATCTGCGGTACACCAAGGAGTTCTTCTACACTCTCAAAGTGAATCTCCGGTCTCTTAACAGCCATGAGCAAGCACCTCCTTTGTCAGGGATACATATGCAAAAGCTGCCTTTCCCTTCGGATCGTATTCATAAATGCTTTTTGCTGCAGCACTTGTTTCTGCAGCCCTGACGGAAAGAGGAATCTCAATCGGGAATACAGGAATCGTCTTTCCATAAGCATCATTTACCTGAAGCACGATATCTTTGGCGTAATTGGTCCTGTTATCTACCATAGTAAGCAGGATACCTTCAATCTCCAACTCCTTGTTCAGCTGACGCTTTACAGAGTAGATGGTCTTGATAAGCTGCTGAAGGCCCTTTACAGGCAGGTAAGCCGCCTGAACCGGAATAAGCACGGTATCCGCACATGTCAGGGCATTTACGGTTAACATTCCAAGGGACGGCATGCAATCTATAATGATGTAATCATAGACAGGCCTCAGATCCTCGATATATGACTTCAGAATCGATTCTCTGCATAAAGTGGAGGATAATGAGATCTCCGCTGTTGCGAGCTCGATATTGGCCGCTATCAGGTCCACATAGTCCTTCACATGAATGATTCCGTAACCCATGCTGATAGGCTCATTGTTTGCTTCTTTCGTAATGATATCAAATAAGGTGTCCGTTAACTTGTCCGGTTCACGGAATCCGAGACAAATGGACAGAGAACCCTGCGGATCCGCATCAATTAGAAGCACTCGCTTTCCTGCCTCCGCAAGTCCCATCCCAAGATTTACTGCTGTGGTGGTCTTACCCACACCGCCCTTTTGATTTGCAATTGCTATTACCTTACACATATCGTTGTAATCTCCTTTCGATCTTTGCCTGCTCTTCGATGGCATCTACATCGAAGATATCTACTTTGTAATTGAACTTTCCTACATACGCTTTCATCTTCTTCACATCCACCAGATACAGCTCACGGAGCTTAAACAGCGCATCTGCGTCCGATGCAATCTGCATAGCAGCGCTTTCATCCACTCCAAAAAATGAAGCCGCATCCTTCACCTGGCAATACTTACTGTCGATTTCTTCTGCAAGATTCCCGGCCTTTTCAAAGAATAGAAGCAATAGTTCCAAGTTAATCAGCTTTCTGCTTCCTATTCGGTACAGTGCTCCGCAAAGTATTGCATTCTTATACAGGATCTTTTTATCCATGGACAACAGATTTGCCAGTTCGTTTAATCTGAAAAAGCGCTTTGGCCTGATACATACAAATACCGTTCTGCGAGGTGTCATACCATCACCTCCAAACTCGGAAGGATTCCAGATATTCCTCAAAAACCTCTGCGTTTATCAGGACCTTCTTTCCTATCTTGTATACGGCATTTGCTTCATTTGCCAGTGTTCGGAAGGTCTCTATACCCATACTGTACAGTTCTGCGCCTTCCTTCTGAGATAAGAACTTCTTATTGATGACTTTCATGTCCTTATACTTATCAATACTCAGCTGTGGCATCTTCGTCTTCTTCGGATTCATATAAACCCTCCTTCACATTATTGGCCCTCATGTAAGCTTCCAAAATATCTCTGCGGATTAACACCAGCTTTCCGCATTTATACACGGCGCCGGATTTCCATGCCAGATTAGCGAATTTATGCTCACCCATTCCGTAGTATTCCTGTCCCATCTTGTAGGTGATGAACTCGTGCTTTCCAAATTCCAAATCATCGGTATCCAACAGATGGGAGCACATCCAAATGTTCCCCGTCATGCCTCCTCCTTTCCGGCTTCCAGCTTTTTACGCTTGGTATAAGCCGAATAAGTGCATGGTGCCTGATGAAACTGTTCCAGGTAGTCATCGAAGATATCACGATTGATCAGCACGGTTCCATCGATACGATAGATGGCTCCGGCTTCATCAGCCATCTCCAAAAGTTTCCTGTGAGTCAGGCTGTAGACAATTTCTGCATCCTTATACTTCAGGAACTGTCTGCGCAGGCTCCTGTTGCGCTGTCTGACCTCATTCATCTTCTCCGGTGTTAAATACTTCTCAGGTTCGTTCATTGAAAAATCCTCCTTAGTTTTTGACTCGTGACAGGGATTTTTGTACGAAAAAAAGCCACCTTCTAAATTTCTTTAGAAAGTGGCTTCAAAAAAATGCCTAATTTCGTTTTCCCACACAAATTATTTCTGATTATTTCTGACTATATCGGACTTTTTTGTGGTCATTTTGAGGTCAGACTTATTTTTAAGCCTCGTAACCCGCATAAATACTAGGTTTATTTGCCAGTTGATTTGAGCGTAGGGAAAAGCAGTACATCCCTAATCGCTGAACTATCTGTCAGCAGCATAACAAGTCTGTCGATTCCGTAACCGATACCTCCGGTTGGCGGCATACCGATTTCCATAGCATGCAGGAAATCCTCATCTGTGTGGTTAGCTTCCTCGTCGCCGGCATCAGCAAGTGCATCCTGTGCCTTGAAACGCTCTCTCTGATCGATAGGATCGTTAAGCTCTGAGTAAGCATTACACATCTCACGTCCATAGATGTAAAGCTCAAAACGCTCAACCTTTGCAGGATCTGATGGCTTCTTCTTTGTAAGAGGTGAGATCTCAACAGGGTGATCCATGATGAATGTAGGCTGGATCATTTTCTCCTCGCAGAATGTCTCGAAGAAGAGGTTCTCGATATCACCGATCTTGTGATGCTCCTCGAACTCGATGTGGTTCTTCTTGGCAAGCTCACGAGCCTCCTCAAGGGTCTTGACTGTATCGAAGTCGATACCTGTCTCTTCCTTGATGGCATCTGTCATAGTGAGACGACGGAATGGCTTTCCGAGGTCGATCTCTGTGCCCTGATATGTGATGTTGGTTGTACCGCAAACCTTCTCGGCAAGATAACGGAACATGGACTCTGTAAGCTCCATCATACCGTTGTAATCTGTGTATGCCTGATAGAGCTCCATAAGTGTGAACTCAGGATTGTGACGTGTATCTACACCCTCGTTACGGAATACTCTTCCGATCTCGAATACTCTCTCCATGCCGCCGATGATAAGTCTCTTCAGGTAGAGCTCAAGAGAAATACGAAGCTTAACATCCTCATCGAGAGCATTGTAATGTGTCTCGAATGGACGAGCAGCAGCGCCGCCTGCATTGGAAACAAGCATAGGTGTCTCAACTTCCATGAAGTCACGTCCTGCAAGGAAGTTACGAATCTCACGGATGATCTGTGAACGCTTCATGAATACCTTCTTGGAATCCTCGTTCATGATGAGATCTACATATCTCTGTCTGTATCTTGTGTCTGTATCCTGGATTCCGTGGAACTTCTCAGGAAGCGGATAGAGAGACTTGGAAAGAAGTGTGAGCTTCTCAGCATGAACAGATATCTCACCTGTCTTTGTCTTGAATACATAGCCCTCAACGCCGATGATATCACCGATATCGAGCTTCTTGAATGCCTTGTACTCATCCTCTCCGATACCGTCACGTGATACATAAGACTGGATTCTGCCCTGCTTGTCCTGGATATGTACGAATGAAGCCTTACCCATGACTCTCTTAAGCATGATACGTCCGGCAATGGCTACATGCTGGTTCTCAAGAGTCTCGAAGTTCTCTCTGATCTCCTCTGAATGATGTGTCTGCTCGAACTTTGTGATCTCAAACGGATCCTGTCCTGCTGCCTGAAGCTCAGCGAGCTTGTCGCGACGAGCCTGTACGATATGGTTTGTATCCACAACAGCATTCTGCTGGTTGTTCTCCTGATTCTCTGCCATGTTTCTCTCCCTCTTGAATATGAAATCTACACATGAAGAACCATGTGTCTCATGGTGCGTACAGCTCGTTTCAGCCGCATACACCGCTTTATGCTAATGAAGACGGCCGGGCCACATTCACCCCGCCGTCCGATATTTAAAGTATTTCCGAATTACTCAGCCTCGTGACGAGCTACCTCAAGTACCTTGAACTTGAGAAGACCTGCATCAGTCTCAACCTCTACCTCATCACCTGCTTTATGATGAAGAAGAGCATGACCTACAGGAGACTCGTTTGAGATCTTTCCTGCAAGGCTGTTTGCCTCTGAAGAACCTACGATATAGTATGTAACTTCCTCGTCAAACTCCTCATCGAGAAGAAGAACGCGGCATCCAACATTGATCTCACCCTCTACGGTATCGTCTACAACTTCTACATTCTTGAGAAGTGTCTCGAGCTCAACGATTCTTGCCTCGATATCACGCTGCTCATCCTTCGCTGCATCATACTCGGCATTCTCTGAAAGATCGCCCTGCTCTCTTGCTTCCTTGATCTTTGCAGCGATCTCCTGTCTGCGGTTTACCTTGAGATCATGAAGCTCTTCCTCATACTTCTTGAGACCTGCACGTGTGAGTAAGTTTTTCTTTACTGTCTGCTCCTCTGCCATGTTTACCATAGCTCCTTTCACATAAAAAACTGATGTTCCCCGGGCGGTCTACCCATATCCCGGTCATATCTTAAATGATCAGAATGCAAAAACCTTTGATACATTCAGAAATTTTTGTATCCCTCTCATATGCCTCTGCCAATGTCTATGCTCTCAACGCATTCTTCATGCGTAAAAAGCCATGACTCCGGTAATTTTGATGTTAAATTTCCGGCTTTTAGGCGCAATATTACACCTTTACCTTACGATTTTACAAATGCTGATTTTATACATTAATAAGTAGTTTGTCAACCAGCTCATAGAGTTTTTCGATACTCTCCGCGGTATTCACCTGAGCCCTCAGACGGGATGAATTCGGAAGTCCTTCCGTATACCATGAAATATGCTTCCGCATCTCTCTTATAGTAGTAAATTCGCCCTTTATGGAACGCATCAGCTCAGTATGTCTGTGGATCATTTCGATGATCTCTTTAAGCTCCGGCTTCGGAAGAAGCTCTCCTGTTTCCAGTAGATGTATAGTCCTCTTGAAGAGCCATGGATTACCCTGAGCGCCTCTTGCGATAGCCACACCGTCGCAGCCTGTCTCTTCAAGCATTCTCTTCGCGTCCTCAGGCTCAAAGATATCTCCATTACCGAATACCGGTATCTTTACAGCTTCCTTTACCCGTCTTATAACGTCCCAGTCCGCTTTTCCGGCATACATCTGGGAGCGGGTCCTTCCATGTACCGTCACAGCGGATACGCCGGCGCTTTCGGCCATTTTTGCGAACTCTACCGCTGTATCATCCTCCTTCATGAAGCCCTTTCGGAACTTCACTGTGATAGGGACATGGCACTTTTTCACCATACTGCTCAATATCTCATAAGCGAGATCCGGGTGATTCATAAGATCCGATCCCTCATGGTTGTTGACTATCTTACCAACAGGACATCCCATGTTCACATCTATCATATCGAACCTGTCCTCGATCTGATGAGCTATATCCGACATTATCTCAGGGTCTGAGCCGAAGAGCTGAACCGCAACAGGAGTTCCATCGCCATCCCTCTTCATGAGCTCCTCAGTATTTTTATTCTTATATAAGATGGCCTTTGCACTGACCATCTCTGTTGTGGTGAGTCCCGCACCCATTTCATGTACCAATGTTCTGAACGGGAGGTCTGTGACCCCCGCCATAGGCGCCATCACCACATTGTTTTTAAGTTCAATGTTTCCGATTTTCATTAATATTCTTTCTAAATCACAAATGTACTAAGAAAAACCAGCCTCGCCGGCTGGGCGGCATCCGCTTTCATAGAAAGCGGATTAATCCCCAAATAACGTATGATATGCTGTATTCTCTGCGTCCGGGTCATCCGGGTGTACCGGCATATCCCATGAGCCCGTCATACGGATGGAGCCCTGCTCATTCTCCGCTACTACCGTCTTGTCCACCTCGGAGGATCCATACATTGATTCTACCTCCTCGGCTGTCGCTCTTCTAACTTCAGCGATTCCCTCCGGGTTGTTGGCACCGGGCTCTGCATTTCTGTCCTCGTCTGTGATCTCTACCTCGCTCTCGCCTCTTCTGACATTGCCATGAAGAGCCTGGATAGCAGAATAATAGGTCTCAAGCTTTGTAAAAAGTGCTTCGTACTTCTCGGCGATGCTGTTGATCTTCTTTCTTGAGTTATCCTCATCGAACATAACATCTCCGTCCTCGTGCATCGACTTGAGCACCAGCTTGTTGTCGGCATTGAACTCCATAAGGAAGATACCGCCGATCTCTTCCGTATACTCTACGGATATTATCTTAAGCTCCTTAAGCACATCCTCCGGAAGATTGTTGTACTCCGGATTCATGAAAAACTTCTGATTATATGAATTAGCCGCGCAAAGGACCACGTTGTTTCCCTCGAGGCTTGAATTTGCATTTGTTGACATAGCTTTACCTCCATATCATATTGAACCCATACCGGCTCTAAAGTGACACATATTAAAGCGAAAAAGCTTTCGGACATAAGACTGAATATCGAAATCAGGTCACATCAGTCACTATTCTCCGTAACGCGTATGATAACAATTAAACGCATTCATATCACACATTCCGCCATTTATCTATTCACCGTAAGGCGCATGATAACACAATTATCAATTGTGTGCAAATAAAAAAGATAATCGTCCGGGCGAAGTCATGATAATAAAAAAGATGCGGTGAAGAAACTACCCACACCGCATCCCTATTATCTTCTATTATTTATTGATCCCGCCGGAATCAACTATGGTAAGCAGAATCGTCCGTTATCTTACGAGAAGACTTGCGATTCTGTACTGCTCCTCAGGGATATCCTTCTTCATCTGAAGTGCTTCCTGAATGTCGAAATCTACGAACTCACCGTTCTTATAAGCAACTACACGGTTTGACTTACCCTGACAAAGGAGCTCTGCTGCCTTTGCACCCATCATGGATGCATAGTAACGGTCCTTACAGGTCGGTGAACCACCACGCTGGATATGTCCGAGGATGGTAGCTCTTGTCTCGATACCGGTTGCAGCCTCGATACGCTTTGCCATAGATGCACTGTGACCGATACCCTCAGCATTGATGATGATATAATGCTTCTTTCCTCTCTTACGTGCCTCGATGATACGATTGATGATAGCCTGCTCGTCGCCATCGTAACGCTCAGGAATGAGGATCTCCTCGGCACCGTTGGCAACACCGCACCAGAGAGCGATATATCCTGCGCGCCTTCCCATTACCTCGATGATTGAACAACGCTCGTGAGATGTGGAAGTATCTCTCAGCTTATCGATAGCATCCATAGCTGTGTTGATGGCTGTATCAAAACCGATAGTATAATCTGTGCAGGCGATATCGAGGTCGATAGTACCCGGAACACCGATGGTGTTAATGCCTAATGCTGAAAGCTTTCCTGCTCCGCGGAAAGAACCGTCACCGCCGACAACGACTATACCGTCGATTCCGTGCTTTCTGCAGATCTCAGCTCCACGCTGCTGACCCTCAGGTGTTGTAAATTCCATACATCTTGCTGTATATAAAATAGTTCCTCCATGGCTGATGGTATCGGATACGGATGTTGTATCCATATCAACGATTTCCTCCTGAAGAAGGCCTGCATAACCTCTCATGATACCTTTAACCTTAAGTCCCTCATGAATAGCGGTTCTTACAACAGAACGAACGCAGGCGTTCATTCCCGGCGCGTCACCACCTGATGTTAAAACGCCTATTGTTTTTACAGATTTTGCAGCCATAGTTATTCCTCCACTTTTTGTCTAGATTCTCCCTAATAATAGCCTTATGGCGACATTTGAAATCGAAAATTAATTCAAACTGAGTTTATATAATAGTTTAATTTTGTATTTTTTTCAATACTTTGTATGTAACTTTGACATTTTTTTCACCAACCATATGTTCAAACTCCTTCAGTAGTGCATCATTCACATGAACCGCCTGATTCCTGTTCAGATTTTTCACTGCCTTTTCCTTTCTGAGATAAATAGATACAAAATCCGAACCCTGGTGTTCATATATGACCCTGTCTACCTTCTGCTGCAGACCAAGGAAGCTTTCCTTGGACTCAAACTGAAGCCACAGCTCCTTAGGTGCCTCCTCAAAGCTGTAGATATTGTCGGCAATGAGCTTACTGTCTCCGTCACCGGTGCCATCCACATACCCGTAAATAAACACCTTTCTGTCCTCGGTAAGAAGTGAACGCTTTATCTCGAAAACATTCGGGAATACTACAACCTCCACTGTACCCACCATATCTTCAAGCTGTATGAAAGCCATCTGCTTTTGCTGCTTCGATGTTATCTTGGTCTTCACCTCAGTGATGATTCCACCGATAGTGACCCTCTGCTTGTTCCTGAGATTCACATTACCGGACTCTGGATCCCTTCGGAAGTCAAAGCTCGACGCTGAAACATTGGCCTTTATAGCATCCATGTACTCGTCCAGAGGATGACCGCTGAGATAGAATCCCAGAGCCTCCTTCTCGAACTGAAGTATCTCTCCCTTGGTATATTCAGTGAGTTTCGGCATGGTGATGCGGAACTCCGCCGCTTCCTTGTTATCCTCTCCCAAAAGATCTGCGAGAGTCATCTGGCCTGCCATGGAATTCACCTTTTCCTTGGCCTTGCTGTCGATGATCATCGGCGTCACAGCCATCTTTTCCCTGCGGTTTCCCTTCATTCCGTCGGTGCCGCCGGCCTGGATAAAATACTCTATGGCTCTTCTGTTAATGCCTTTCTCCGTCACTCTCATGACGAAGTCTTCAAAATCCTTAAACGGACCATGAAGCTTACGTTCATTTATGATCTGGAGTGCCGCGGTACGTCCTACTCCCTTTACGGCACTGAGTCCATATCTGATGGCACCATCGCTTACTGAAAAGCCTATCTCTGCCGTGTTCACATCAGGCGGCAGTATCTTTATGCCGAATGACTTCACCACATCTATATATTCGGCAGTTTTTCCCTGATTATCCATAAAAGATGTCATAAGAGCAGCAAAAAATTCTGCCGGATAATAGCAGCGAAGGTAAGCGGTCTGATATGCTACCACCGCATAGCAGGCAGCATGGGACTTGTTGAAGGCATACTTGGCGAAATCGATCATCTCATCATAGATGTGATTTGCTGTAGTTTCATCTATACCCCTGGCGATACAGCCAGGGATCCCTTCCTCCTTGTTTCCGTAAACGAAATTCTGACGCTCCTTTTCCATGACAGAAGCCTTCTTCTTACTCATGGCACGGCGAACGAGGTCGGAACGTCCCATTGAATAGCCCGCGAGATCACGAACGATCTGCATAACCTGCTCCTGATAAACGATACATCCGTAGGTGTTTTCGAGGATAGGTTTTATCTCCGGGCAGTCATAGGTGATGAGTCCCGGATTGCGTTTTCCCTTTATATACTTCGGAATGAAATCCATAGGGCCCGGTCTGTAGAGTGCCACTCCGGCTATGATATCTTCGATGTTCTCGGGTCTTAACTCCTTCATGAAGTTTTTCATACCCGCAGATTCCAGCTGGAACACTCCCTCGCACTTTCCCTGTGAGATCATGTGATAGACCTTAGGGTCGTTGTAATCCATATTGTCTACAGTGAGCTCTATGCCACGGGACTGATTTGCAAATCTTATAGCATCCTTTATGACCGTCAGGGTACGAAGGCCGAGGAAATCCATCTTGAGAAGACCGAGCTCCTCAATAGTGGTCATAGTGAACTGGGTGGTGACAGAACCGTCGGAACCTCTGGAAAGAGGCACATAGTTCACTACAGGCTGACCGGAGATAACCACTCCCGCAGCATGCATGGAGCTGTGTCTCGGAAGTCCCTCAAGTCTCTTACTCATGGTGATGATACGATATGTCTCTTCGTCAGACTCATACATCTTTTTAAGATCCGGACTGATCTCGAGAGCCCTGTCCAGAGTCATGTTGAGCTCATTTGGAACCAGCTTCGCTATAATATCGCACTTCGCATAAGGTATGTCCAGAACACGCCCCACGTCTCTGATAACGCCCTTTGCCGCAAGAGTACCGAAGGTGACGATCTGTGTTACATTGTCCTTACCATATTTTTCAGTGACATAATCAATGACCTCCTGACGTCTTTCGTATTCGAAATCCACGTCCACATCGGGCATGGTTACACGTTCCGGATTCAGGAAACGCTCGAAGATAAGATTGTAACGCATAGGGTCGATATCGGTAATGCCTATGGCATAGGCGACTATGGATCCTGCCGCTGAACCTCTTCCCGGACCAACGGATATATCATGTGTCTTTGCAAAATGTATATAATCCCAGACTATAAGGAAATAATCCACAAAACCCATGGATGTGATGGTATCAAGTTCATACTGAAGACGTTCTCTGTGCCTGTCTGCTTCATCACCGTAACGCTCTTTCAGTCCGTTCTCACAAAGCTCTGTGAGATAACTGAGTGATGTATATCCCTCAGGAACCTCATACTTGGGAAGATGGTAATGTCCGAACTCTATCTCGACATTACATCTCTCCGCGATCCTGTGGGTGTTGTCCAGCGCTTCCTGGGCATATGGAAAGAGCGCACGCATCTCTTCCTCAGACTTAATGTAGAACTGTCCTCCCGGATAGCGCATACGATTCTCGTCCGCCACCTTTTTTCCTGTCTGTAGACAAAGAAGTATGTCGTGAGCCTCAGCATCAGACTTGAAGGTGTAGTGAATATCGTTTGTAGCCACAAGAGGTATACCTGTTTCTTCATGAAGCTGCAGGAGACCTGCATTGACACGCTTCTGCTCCGGATATCCATGATCCTGAAGCTCCAGAAAGAAATTACCCTCTCCGAAGATGCTCTGATAGTGAAGGGCTGCAGCCTTCGCCTCATCGTACATGCTTCTCGCCAGATTCTTCGATACTTCTCCCGCAAGACAAGCCGAAAGAGCTATGATTCCCTCATGGTACATCTCCAGAGTCTCATAATCCACACGGGGCTTATAGTAGTAGCCGTCTGTGAATCCCAAAGAAACTATCTTCATGAGGTTTTCATAGCCTGTATCGTTCTCAGCCAAAAGTACCAGATGATAATATCTATCGTCGCCCTTTACGATCTCCCTGTCGAATCTGGAACCGGAAGTCAGATATATCTCGCATCCAAGTATAGGCTTTATTCCCTGCTTCCTGGCCTCTTTATAAAAATCAATAACGCCATACATAACTCCGTGATCCGTGATCGCCATGGAGTCCATCCCCAGTTCCTTGCACCTCGCCACCATCTCCGGTATCCTTCCGGCGCCATCCAAAAGACTGTATGAAGTATGTACATGTAAATGTGTAAAACCCATCTGAAACTCCTTAATATTTATCACGACACTTATGTCATATCATAGCACATCAAGTTCAATTTTAGAATATATGTTCTGATTTTTATCAAAAAAAGACAGCCGCATAAGCGACTGCCTGAATATCCCGTAATGATCTATATGTCAATTAAACTGCTTCGCCGCGAAGATACTCTGAGATAGCAGTTACTGCATCAGCCTCATCTGAACCTTCTGCAGATACAACAAGCTCCTGACCGTTGTTGATGCCAAGTGCCATCATACCCATAATAGACTTTGCGTTAACTTTTCTTGGGCCGTCTGCCATGTAAATACGTGACTCATATCTACTTGCGATCTGTACAAGCATAGCAACCGGATGGTCATCAGATTTCTTTGGTAAATTTACTACCACGTTTGTGTCCTTCATCATTGTCCTCCATGAAGATCAGCTAGATGTCCGCAATGAAAATCACGTTTTACATTGCTAACCAACAAAAAACTCAACTTCTTTTTTATACTCCCCTTGCGGTCTTTTTACGTAACTCATCGGCAATACTTGCCAGCTTCCTCATACGGTGATTGGCTCCGCTCTTTCCAATCGGTTCACTCAGACGTTCTGCAAGTTCAGCAAGGGAAGCATTGGGATCCTCTAAGCGCTTCTCGGCTATCTCTCGCAGTCCCGGGTCTATCTTACGAAGTCCCAGTTCCTTCTCTATCAATTCTATATCTTCAATCTGCCGTATACCTGCCGAAACTGTTCTTTGAAGGTTGGCAGTCTCACAGTTGACACGACGATTTACTTTCTCGCTCACTTCCTTCAGGATACGCGTATTCTCAAATTCCATGAGTCCGTCAACCGCACCCATGAGATTCAGAACATCGGAGATCTGTGAAGCATCCTTTAAGTACACAACCAGATGACCGTTGCGATCCATGATCCTCGGCTCCAGTCCGAATGTACGAAGTTCAACAGAAACACGATCGGCATCTTCCGCTCCATCGCATACGAACTCCAGATGATAATCCTTCTTCGGATCAGTCACCGACCCGGAATTCAAAAAGCGTTCTCTGACATAAGAACGAGTCTCAAAATCACGTGAATCGACGTTTCCAATATTAATAACTTTTTCATAAGCTGTAAAGTCTTTTTTCCTTAACTCATCCTTTACTCTGCTTGAAAAAGACACCTTAGATTTTGACCCTTGCGCCATAAAACCTCCGGGCATTATATAAAAGTATTATAATAGTTCTTTAAAGCCGGTCACATTTTGTTGAACATTTTTCTCTTTATCAACAAATATAGGCGATTACGATGAAAAATCCATCTCCTATACAAGCTTCTTATAGTGTAACAGCTTTACCCATAAGAAAATTTTATAGCTTCAATGCTGGCTAATGTCTCTGTGGTCCAGTCTCAATCCATAATCCGCGGTCTTCTTCAGTTTATCATATAAAAGACTTGCTATAGTCACGGAACGATGCTTTCCGCCTGTACAGCCTATCCCTATCACCAGCTGATTCTTTCCCTCTTCTATATAATGAGGAATGAGGAAGCTGACCATGTCATGTAACTTTACCAGAAATTCATCAGCTGTGCCATCCTTCCTGACAAAATCCCTCACATCCTGTTCCAGTCCCGTATGAGTCTTTAGTTCAGGAACATAGTATGGATTCGGAAGGAATCTCACATCAAAAAGAAGATCAGCGTCATCCGGGATTCCGTATTTGAATCCGAAACTGAGTATGGTCACCTGCAGATTTTCATAGGCGCGGTTCTTCTCGAAGATATCCGCGATCTGCTTTCTGAGCTCCTTTGTAAGCAGATGGGATGTGTCGATGATGAAATCAGCCTTCTCTTTGAGCCAGCCCATTTCCTGTCTCTCGGCATCGATTCCCGTCTCCACCCTGCCATCCTTACTCAAAGGATGGGCGCGTCTCGTTTCCTTGAATCTCTTGATGAGAGCCTCGTCAGAAGCATTGAGAAAAAGGACATCGTAATCCACGTTGCCCTTTATATCCCAGTCATCAAATATCTCCTTAAGTAAAGGCAGGTCCTTTCCGGAACGCACATCTATACCGAGAGCCGCCTTGGTTATCTGCTCGTTTCCATCAGTTATGAGTTCTGCAAACTTGTCTGCCAGAGGAATCGGAAGATTGTCAACGCAATAGTATCCCATATCCTCCAGAGATTTAAGCGCTATGGTCTTTCCGGCGCCGCTCATGCCTGTCACTATCAGAAGCTTCCCCATAATTTGACCTCCGGAGTGAGCTCCACACCCTGCTCCATAAGAACTCTTTTACGTATTTCCGCGATCAGCCAGTAAACGTCTGCTGCCCTCGCACCTCCGTCGTTAATGACAAAGCCGCAGTGCTTCTCGCTTACCTGTGCACCGCCGTGTCTGAAGCCGCGAAGTCCGCAGTCCTCGATGAGCTTTCCGGCAAAGTGCCCCTCAGGTCTCTTGAAGGTGGAGCCTGCAGAGAATTTCTCTATAGGCTGCTTGTCCTTACGTCTCTGCTGGTAGTCAGCCATCTCAGCCTCTATAGCCTTTTTGTCACCCTTTTTCAGTGCAAATGTTGCCGCCGCCACAACATACCCCTCCTCGGGAACCACGCTGTAACGGTACGAAAGCTTAAGCTCTCCGGCAGGAAGTTCCTTTAACTTTCCGTCCTTAGTGATGACCTCAACCGATTCAAGAACATCACACATCTCTGTACCATAGGCTCCTGCATTCATGGTCACGGCACCGCCCACTGTTCCAGGTATGCCCCTGAGGGCTTCCATGCCTGTAAGGCTGTGATTTGCCGCAAACTGTGCTGTCTTTCCTAGAGATGTTCCGGCGAGGGCTCTGATACGATAGATTCCGTCAGCATCCGCACACTCTTCTTTTCCACCACCGGCGACAAATTCAATACCATCCAGAGATTTTCCTATCTCTATGACTATGGAATCAACACCCTCGTCACTCACCAGCAAATTTGTACCGTTTCCTATTATATTGTATAAAAGCTTCTCTGAGTGTAAGAACTCTATAAGTTTCATGAGCTCATACTCATCCTCAGGAACCACGTAAACCTTTGCAGGACCGCCTACTCTGAAGCTTGTATGCTTGTCCATAGGTTCATTTTTTAAAACCTTCATAAACCTCCAAATAAAGAGAATATATCATCAATCTTCGCCTGACTTCATGTTGGCTGTAACTCTGTCATAGAGTACCTGAGCCGCATTGTAACCCATCTTCTTTGCACGGTTGTTTACAGCCGCACACTCAACGATGATGGCGATATTACGTCCAGGACGAACCGGAATATCATAGCATATAACTTTGTTTCCGAGAAATTCCGTATAATTATCCTTGAGACCCAGTCTGTCGTAGTCCTTGTCCTTTGACCACTCGGCAAGCTTGATGACCATGTTGATATTCTGTGTATCCATAACGCACTCTACACCGAACATCTGCATAACGTCTATGATGCCAATGCCTCGAAGCTCGATAAAGTGCTTGGTTATATCAGGCGCTGAGCCTACCAGAGTCTCGTCACTTACCTTTCTGATCTCAACCACGTCATCGGAAACCAGTCTGTGTCCGCGCTTAATGAGCTCGAGCGCCGCCTCTGACTTACCGATACCTGAATCTCCCATGATGAGAACACCTTCACCGTATACGTCTACCAGAACTCCATGAACGGAGATCATAGGAGCCATCTTTACCTTCAGCCAGCCGATGATCTCAGCTTCAAGCTCTGTAGTAGGTCTCGGTGACTGAAGAAGCGGTATCTGAGCAGCACGGCAGGCGTCTATCATGCAGCTGTCGGGCTCGATATTTCTGGCATAAATGATGCATGGCATGTTGTATTTCGTGATGGCATCATACTTTGCACGGCGCTGAGGAGCCTCAAATGACATGAGATAAGCATTCTCAACGTTTCCGATGATCTGTACACGTTCAGAATCAAACTGATCGAAGAAACCTGTGAGCTGAAGCGCCGGACGGTTTACATTGGGAATATTTATAAATTTATCATCGGTACTCACATCAGGAGTGAGGTTAACAAGCTTTTCCTTCTTTATAAGTTCACTTACACTGACCTTGTCTACACTAGTCATAATGGGCCTCCATTCTGTAGAAACATAGTTAGTATAAGTATATTTTGCATAAGTAAAAAAATCAACAGCACATAGTCGATGGTCCGCTCTGCCATAGACAGCGGGACTTCATTCTGCAACCATCGGTCTCCGCTGCTTTAGCCGGTGGCACCCGCCGACTTGATTTCCTCATTAAATAGAACTATGCTGTAAATATCATAGCGCGATCAGTTGTTTGTTTTTTATTGTTGATATAAGCCCTGATCGGCAATATTTATTATTTCGGAGAAATGCAAATGATTTCAAAGTCATCTCCCATCGGAGTTTTTGATTCAGGTGTCGGTGGGATCTCGGTACTTCGTGTCCTCAAACACGATATGCCAAATGAAGATTATATATTTTTAGGAGACAGCATAAATGCTCCCTACGGGGAAAAAAGCGAAGAGCGGATAAAAGAGATGTGTGACAGCAACATTAACTTTCTGTTCGAGCATGGCGCAAAGGCTATAGTCATAGCCTGCAACACCGCTACCTCTGCTGCTGCCACCTACCTCAGAGAAAAGTACCCTGAAACCATAATAGTAGGTATGGAACCGGCAGTGAAGCCGGCAGTGGATAAGGCCGAGACAGCTTACCCACACGTCCTTGTTCTGGCCACCAGTGCCACCATCCATGGAGAACGTCTCCATCACCTCATAGGACGTTTTTCCGAAAATGCCGATATCCACGCTGTAGCGGCGCCGGGTATCGTTCCTCTCGTGGAATCAGGAAAAGAGAATTCCCGGGATCTTCTCGATTATCTGAAGGACCTTCTTAAGCCCTTCAGAAAAACAGAGGACGGAGGCGAAGGCAAGCTTGTGGACAGCGTCGTTCTGGGCTGCACCCACTTCCCCTTCGCCATGAAAAAGATACGTGAGGCACTGGGGTATGATGTGACCTTTTACGATGGAGCCTACGGAACTTCCAGAGAGACCAGAAGACGCCTAAAGGAAGCGGAGCTCCTTAACGACAGAAAGTCTGAAGGCAGTATCAGACTTTTCTCAACCGCAAAAGGCGAAGATCCCACTGCTCTTGCAGACAGGCTCCTGAATCTTCCTTTCGATTACTCACCTGAGAACTAGGCAGACATGTATACTGATCCTGTGACCCGGAGTCTGTACTGACTATAACAGTATCAGGTCAGTTCAAATCCTCTTGCATTTGCAGTTCTGTCGTGTTATAGTACTACGGTATTTCAAATTATATTGTTTGTAAGGTGGTGAGGATTTATGAAAATCGCACTTGTTATTATATTTTGTCTTATTGGTTTAGCTCTTTCTGCTATCATTCTTATGCAGGAAGGTAAGAGCGCCGGTCTTGGTGCTATTTCCGGTATGGCTGAGTCTTACTGGTCAAAGAACAAGGGTCGTTCCATCGAGGGTGGACTTGAGAAGTTCACAAAGTTCGCAGCAGTTGCTTTCTTTGCTGTAGCTCTCATCCTTGATATCATTTGGTAAATTAAAGCATTGATTTAATGACATTTGCTACGCGCCTGCATACAATGTATGCAGGTGCGTTTTTTATTGCACCACCCCATTTCGACGGACTATACTGTCCGGACAAGGAGTTTTTTTATTTATGGAAGATTATCAGAAGGAAAAGCTTTCCAAGCTGATCGTGGATCTCGTAAAGGACAAGATCTATCAGCCCATGAAGGCAAAGGAAATGGCAAATCTTATCGGCATACCAAAGGCTGAACGCGCCGCCCTCCAGGAGGTGCTGGACAAGCTGGTAGCCACCGGAAAGATAGGCATTTCCCAGAAAGGCAAATACGGACGTACCGAGAACTTCACCCACGTAGGTACATTTACAGCAAACCAGCGAGGCTTCGGTTTCGTAAGTCTCGAGGGTCATGAGGATGAGGAAGATATTTTCATCCCGGAGGACTACATCGGTCAGGCCCTCGATGGTGATAAGGTCAGAATCATTATCACAAGGAACAGTGACGGGAACCATCGTTCAGAGGGTCATATCACTCAGGTTCTCGAGCACGCCAACAAGGAAATTGTCGGTATATATCGAAAGAATAAATCCGTAGGCTTCGTTGAACCGGATAACCAGAGGATACTGAAGGATATCTTCATCCCTCAGGGCAAGGACATGCGTGCCGTCAACGGTCACAAGGTTGTAGTAAAGATCCTTAACTATGGAGACGCACATCACAAGCCGGAAGGCATCATCAAGGAGATACTCGGACATGTCAATGATCCCGGCGTGGACATCCTCTCTATCGTTCGTGCCTACGGACTTCCGGAGACATTTCCGAAGGACATCATGAAGGCGGCGGAATCCGTGCCGGACAGCGTGCCTGAGGAGCTCATCGCCCAGAGAAGCGCCCACGATTTCAGAGATCTTACTACTGTCACCATCGACGGTGAGGACGCAAAGGATCTGGATGACGCTATCTCTCTCGATTATGACGAGAAGACAGGCATATACAAGCTTTACGTACATATCGCAGACGTTACTCAGTATGTAACAGAACACTCCCTCATCGATCAGGAGGCTCTGAACCGAGGAACTTCGGTTTACCTCACAGACAGAGTCATCCCTATGCTTCCGAGAGTGCTTTGCAACGGAATCTGCTCTCTCAATGAAGGTGAGAATCGACTGGCTCTTACCTGTATAATGGATTTCGACAAGAGCGGTAAGATGCTGGATCATGAGATCTGTGAGTCAGTCATCAAGTCAAATAAACGAATGACCTACAACGGTGTTCATTCCATCCTTACAGGCGCAGAGCTCACAAACGGCGAGGACCTATCTACTTATCTTCCGTATAAGGAGATGATCGAAAGGATGTACGAGCTTTCAAAGATCCTTCGTAAGAAGCGTCATGAGCGCGGTGGAATCGATTTTGACTTCCCTGAGACGAAGATCCTGCTTGACGAAAAGGGTAAGGTCACAGAGATTCTTCCTTACATCCGCAACGAAGCTCACATGCTGATCGAGGACTTCATGCTGGCAGCCAATGAGACTGTGGCTGAGGATTTCTTCTGGCAGCAGATACCGTTTGTCTACAGAGTTCATGAGAAGCCGGATCCTGAAAAGTTCACGGCACTCAGCCTTGCAGTTTCCAATTTCGGTCACTTCATAAGAATGCGTGACGAGGAAAGCATACGACCAAAGGAAGTTCAGAAGCTTCTCGAGTCGATCGAGGGTACCCCTGAGGAGCCTATCATAAAGACCATGACCTTAAGGTCAATGAAGCAGGCACGCTACTCAACCGAGTGCAGCGGTCACTTCGGCCTCGCCGCAAAGTACTACTGTCACTTCACTTCTCCTATAAGAAGATACCCGGATCTCCAGATCCATCGTATAATCAAGGAGGATCTGAGAGGAGAGCTTAAGAACCGCCGCCTTGAGCATTATCGAAATCTGCTCCCCAACGTTGCAGATCGCTCTTCCACTCTGGAAAGACGTGCGGACGAAGCCGAGAGAGAGACTGACAAGCTTAAAGAGTGTGAGTGGATGATGCGTCATATCGACGAGGAGTTTGACGGCGTGGTTTCAGGAATCACCAGCTATGGTCTCTATGTGGAGCTTCCTAACACCGTTGAGGGTATGGTGTCTCTCCGACTTATGGACAGCGATTATTTCATATTCCACGAGGATAAGTACGAGCTCGTGGGAGAACGTACCGGCAAAGTCTACAGACTTGGAGACAAGGTTCATGTCAGAGCCATGAGAGCCGACAAGCTCACCAGAACCATAGATTTTCAATTAGTACAACCTGTCGAAGACTGATTTAAGTGAGGTAATATATGGCTAATTACGGAAAAGAAGAAGGCACAAAGCTTATTGCCAACAACAAAAAAGCATATCACGATTATTTTGTGGACGAGACCTTCGAGTGCGGCATCGAACTTGCCGGTACCGAGGTCAAGTCACTTCGTATGGGTCAATGCTCCATCAAAGAGGCCTACTGCAGTATACGAAACAGCGAGGTATATATCCTCGGCATGCATATAAATCCCTACGAGAAGGGCAATATCTTCAACAAGGATGCTCTCAGGGACCGTAAGCTTCTCATGCACAAGTACGAGATCAACAAGCTCGTCGGAAAGCTGAAGGAGCAGGGCTACGCTCTCGTTCCTCTCAGAGTTTACTTCAGAAAATCTCTTGTAAAGGTAGAGGTAGGTCTCTGCCGCGGTAAGAAGCTCTATGACAAGCGTGCGGATCTTGCGAAGAAGCAGCAGAAACGTGAGCTCGAAAGAGATTTCAAGGGATCAAATCTCAGAGTCTGATATCATAACATCACCCATGTGTTTTAATACATGCCGAAGATAATAAGTTATTTTTTCGCATTATTACAAACATGTGGGTTTTTTTTATTATTATGTATATATTTTTTGTCGATAGCATTTGTGATGTGTTATTGAGATTACGGATCATACTGTTTATTGGCGGAGAAATATGTATCAGAAAACTTTTATAGCTCGCGACATCCATGAAGTAAAAAAAATAGTCGAGAACTCTGACCTTAAGGGTTTCTTTTCCAATACAGGGGACGCCTATGTTCAGATATATACAACCAGAATTCCCGAGGAGGATCTGAAGGATATTCTGGATCTTGTTCATACATCTTTACCCGGTATAAAAACCGCAGGTATTTCTCTTTTTGGTGCACCGGAGATCAACAACGAAGCAATCATCATCCTGAGCTTCATGTTCTTCCACTCTACGCACATCGAGACCTTCCTTTTTGATTTCACAGATATGAGTGAAGAAGAGGGTTCTGCACAGCTTAACAGGTTCCTCCGTTCCGCAAAGGACTTAAAGGGAGTTGCATTGTATCCTGCAGGCTATTCCATCGGTATCTCCAAGATCATCGAGGATGTATCGGAAGGACTTTCACATATTCCGTTTTTCGGAAGTCTCGCCAGTGTTCATATCGATGACTTCAAGGCGACCCATCTTCCCTATGCATTTACAGATGACACAGTCAAGTACGGTCTTGCCGTAGTAGCTTTTTACGGTGAGAATCTCAACATCCTCATCGATGCATGTCTCGGATGGAAGCCTTTGGGCAAGGCATTTACTGCTCATGTCAATGACTCCATTCAGATGCGGGTCGGTGACACCTGTCTCGAGATGCTGGATGAAACTCCGGTCCAGGATATATACAAGTACTACCTCGATGCCGAGATCGAAGGCTATAACATGATAAACATTAACGAATTCCCTCTTCTTCTCGAAAGAGACGGAATTCCTATCGTTCGTATCCCTTTCTTTGCCGGGGACAATGGTGAGTTCTACTATTACGGTGACATAAAAGAAGGCGAAAAGGCTCAGATAGGCTACGGAAACCCCAGAGAGCTCATTCTGGAGTCCGAAAAGCTGAGTCTCAGAATGCAGGATTTCGTTCCGGAAGCCATGTCTTCCTTTATATGTGTCAGCCGTTTTATGCTCCTTCGTGATCGCTTTGTTTCAGAGATAGATAATCTGACCCGTATACTGCCTCAGGCCACTTATGCCCACGGCGCGGGTGAAATATACAAGTACAACGGTTTCGGTGGTCTCCTGTCAGGTTCCATCGTTACTGTCGCCATGCGCGAGGGTCCTATAACAGATTCCATGCCGAGGACAGACTTTGTACTTGGAGCCGAGCCCAAAAACAACGGACTGGTTCCTCTTTCAGAGAGACTTGTAACCTACCTCGAAAAGACCTCTCTTGACCTTAACGATATGGCTCTCAGAGCGGAGCAGGCAAATAAAGCAAAAAGTGAGTTCCTTTCCAGGATGTCTCATGAGATAAGAACTCCTATCAATGCTATAATAGGTATGAATGAGATGGTTCTGAGGGAATCCACAGATCCTCAGATCCTTGAGTATGCCGGCGGTATCGCCAATTCCGGAGACATGCTTCTCAACATAGTGAACAACATCCTCGACTTCTCGAAGATCGAGGCCGGAAAGATGACTCCTATCCCGGTGGACTTCGACCTGTTCAAGCTGATCATGGACCTTGTACAGATAGCCCAGCACTACTGTGAGAAAAAGAATCTGAAGTTTGATGTCATAGTGGATGACAACATGCCGTATCTACTTAATTTTGATGAAGTGATGCTGAAGCAGATCATCTCAAATCTTATTTCTAATGCGGCAAAGTACACCGACAAGGGTACAGTCACCTTCTCACTTGATTATGAGAAGATCGACGAAGAGTCAGAATATCTGACCGTTCATATAAAGGACACCGGTATAGGCGTAAAACCGGAGGATCAGAAGAGGATGTTCATCGATTTCGAACGTTTCGATGAGCAGAATCACCGCACCACTCAGGGCAGCGGTCTTGGACTTTCTATAGTACAAAGACTGCTCAATATGCATGACAGTAAGCTGGAATTTGTATCCGAATACGGCGTAGGTTCGGATTTCTATTTCACAATCAGGATAAATGTCCGTGATTGGGCAACTGTAGCCTCACATAAGGCTGATTATGAAGGTGAGATAATTAAAAACGCTCACTACCATGAATCATTTAAGGCGCCAAACGCTCATGTCCTCGTAGTTGATGATGTGGACGTCAACAGATTTGTTTTTAAATCTTTACTTAAAAAAACTGAACTGCAAATAAGCGAAGCATCCGGCGGTCAAGAAGCCCTTGACCTTTGCAGAAAGAACCGTTATGATTTGATTTTCATGGACCACCTGATGCCTGATATGGATGGAATACAGACCTTCCATGCTATACGAGCGATTGATCAGGACTGGGTAAAGGATGTCCCCGTCATAGCTCTCACAGCCAATGCTATCTCAGGTGCCAGAAACATGTATATCGAGGAAGGTTTTATAGATTATCTTTCTAAACCTATATCACCTACCTATTTAGAGTCAAAACTGATACAATATTTACCAGAGAATATAGTTCAGATAGTTGAGAAGGAAGAATCCGAAAAAACCACTGTTAAGGATGCTCTTCATATAAACAGTGCGAGTTCGAACCTTGACGACCTGGGTGTCATGCCTCAGATCTCTGAAGTAGACATTATGACGGGTCTCAAGTACTGCGGTGACTTCCTGACCTATCAGAAAGCACTTGCCGGATTTGTCGAGAACATACCAAAGCAGTTAGACAAATTCAATGAATATAAAGAATTAGACGATGCAGATGGATATACACTATTGGTTCACTCCATCAAGAGTACATCCAGAGTTATCGGAGCTTCTCAGATCAGCAGGCTGGCAGAGGTTCTCGAAAAAGCATCGAAATCACGAAATTTCGAGTTGATTCAGGATAATATGCCTATATTTATTTCAGGACTTTCAGCCATTTATGAAAAACTGGCTCCGGCCCTGAAACTGTTCCGGGAACGATATCCGTCAGGAAATCCGGAAACAACGACACCTTCTGCAGGTACGATAGTTTCCGACGTAAAAGCATCCAGTGGTTCCATAGAAGTAAAGACCATAAAATCGGGAGGAGAATCAAAGGATATGAGTAATGACCCAATTGGACGTATTGGAGAGATCCGTAAACTAAATGCGGAGGAGATGTCAAAGGCCTTTGGTGTTCTTAAAGAAAAGGCCGATGAATTCGACTTTGATTCATGTGAAAAGCTTGTTGATTTCCTTACAGCTCAGTCCGTATCAAATGAAATGAAAGCTACGCTTATGGAAGTCAAATCTGCACTTGAAGATATTGATTGGGACAGAGTACAGAGCCTCATCGCAGGTTTCTGATCTCTGATATTTCTTAGTAATAAGGACTTAGGAAAACACTGATATGTTCAGTGTTTTCTTGAAACATGTTCCAGTTTTAGACAACCATTCTATTTCACGGCGCAATATAAACTATTAAAACTTATTTATTTTATTAAGGGGCTATTATGGCAACAGACGATCGTAAATTAGTATTATTAGTAGATGATGACATCATGTATCTTAAGATGCTTCATGGTGCACTGATGCAGCATTATCGTATCGCTATGGCGAAAAACGGTGATCAGGCACTGGCATATCTCAAAAAGAATAAACCTGATCTTGTTTTGCTTGATTACATGATGCCGGTTAAATCAGGTCGTGAGGTTTTCTATAACATGCATGATGACCCTGAGCTTTGTGATATCCCGGTCATCTTCCTGACAGGTGCCAACGATGCTGAGAGTGTCATGGAAGTCCTTAAGTTAGGTCCTGCAGGATATGTACTTAAATCCACAACTCTTATAAAGATAGCAGAGACTGTCAATGCTTTCTTCAAAAAGCAGGCACAGAATACAGCTTCTGAATCAGCGACACAGGACTGAACATTATATATTATGATTTGAGAGGTCCGAAAGAATCAAATTAAATCAGGCAGTGTTACTTTTTATGGTAACACTGCCTTTTTACGTTAAACATCCCACACAGCTTTCGGCATGTGAGATGTTTTATTTTTATTGTTTTTTATATTCCCTAAACTTATGCGGAATCAGCTTCTGAGTGAAACACCCATTCTCTCGAGACCGTTAAGGATCTTCTTAACAACTCCGTTGATCTCATCATCTGTAAGTGTGTGATCCTGTGCACGAAGTGTAACCTTGTATGCCATTGACTTGTAACCGGCAAGAACCTGAGCACCGATATAAACGTCGAAGAGCTCAACATTCTCACAGAGCTTACCTGTTCTCTGAATTAGAACGTCCTCGATCTGACCTGCTGTAACATCAAGTGGTACAAGCATAGAGAAGTCTCTGGTCACAGACGGGAACTTCGCAAGCGGTGTGTACTTGGTATCGTCGTTAACAAGAGGATAAACCTCAGGCATATCGAGAACTGCAACATAAGCCTTCTCACCGATAGAATAGTTCTCAAGAACTGTAGGATGGATCTCTCCGAGGAATCCGATCAACTTTCCATCATAAATGATATTAGCGCGGCGTCCCGGGTGAAGGAATGGCTTGGTGCAGCCTGCTGCATCATACTTGAAACGTCCGAGGATTCCGAGCTGGTTAAGGATATCCTCAACGTCACCCTTCATGGTGAAGAAATCTCCCTCGCCGATGAAACCGAGTGTCAGAGTCATACGCTCGTCAGGAAGCTCAGTGAGTGGTAATGCCTTCGGAATATAAACATTGGCCATCTCATAAAGCTTTGCAGACTTGTTTCTGCGGTTATAGTTTGTTGAAAGCGAAGTGAGCATTCCGTTAAGGCTGGAGGTTCTCATAACCGAGAAGTCCTCGCCGAGAGGATTGCTGATCTTGATCTGCTGCTTCTCTACTGCATCCTCAGGGAAAAGAAGCTTGTCGTAAACCTTTGGAGACTCGAAGCTGTACATGAAAGCCTGTGAGTAGCCAAGAGCCTGAGCATAATGTCTCACTCTCTCATTTACTGCAAGATCAGGAGCAAGTCTTCCTGCTACATCTGATCCACCCGGAAGTGTAGTAGGAACGTTCGCATAACCAAAGAATCTTGTGATCTCCTCAGCCACATCACACATACGGTGAATGTCCTGACGGAATGTAGGTGCTGTAACTGTAAGAGTATCTCCGTCAGCTCCGATCTCTGTGCTGAGCTCGATCCTCTCGAGGTACTCCTTCATTTCCCCAGCTGTAAGATTGAATCCGATAAGGTTGTTAATGTCTGAAGCCTTGCAGACAACAACTGACGGCTCACGCTTTACAGGATATACGTCGATCATGCCACCTACAACTTCACCTGCCTCAAGCTCCTCGATAAGTGCACATGCACGATTGATAGCTGACTCTGCGAGATTTGGATCCAGACCCTTCTCGAAGTAAGCGGAAGCATCTGTTCTGTCTCCAACCTTACGTGCACTGAGACGGATGTTTGTTCCGTCGAAGGTAGCAGCCTCGAAGACCATAGTCTTTACATCATCGGTGATCTTTGAGTTCTCACCGCCCATGATTCCGGCGAGACCGATGGCACCCTCTGCATCGCAGATAGTAAGGATAGTGTGGTCGAGCTTTCTCTCCTGCTGATCCAGAGTCTCGAAAACGTCACCGTCCTGTGCACGCTTTACGACGATCTTGTGACCTCTGATCTTATCGTAATCGTAGCTGTGCATAGGCTGACCATACTCAAGCATAACGTAGTTTGTGATATCAACGATGTTGTTGATAGGACGGATGCCTGCACTTGCAAGACGGATCTGCATCCACTTTGGTGATGGAGCTATCTTGATATTCTTTACCATTCTTGCTGTGTAACGTGGGCAAAGGTCTGTGTCAATGACTTCGACACTCAGGTAATCATGAACATCCTCGTTGTTTCCTGACTTCTCTTCCTTTGGCATGTGGAATGCCTTCTTAAATGTTGCGGCACCCTCTCTTGCGATACCGATAACACTGTAGCAGTCTACTCTGTTTGATGTGATCTCATACTCGTGGATAGCATCATTGAAACCGAGAAGTGTAGGTGCATCCTGTCCAACAGCGGTTCCCTCAGGGAAGATATAGAGACCCTCCTCAGGTGCTTCAGGATAGAACTCACGGCTTGAACCGAGCTCCTCTATTGAGCACATCATACCGTAAGACTCGATTCCTCTAAGCTTTCCTGCCTTTATAACTACTCCATCCTCAGGAAGCTCACCGCCGTCATGTCCTCCGGCTACCTTACCGCCGTCGAGAACTACAGGAACAACGTCTCCTACCTTCTGGTTCTGTGCTCCTGTTACGATCTGAACGAAATCATCCTGTCCTACGTCTACCTGACAGATCCAGAGGTGGTCTGAATCAGGGTGCTTCTCCATGGACTTGATCTGTCCCGTTACGATCTTATCAAGGTTCTTATTTAAAATGCTGCAGGTCTCTACCTTTGTACCTGTGAGAGTAACTGCATCTGTCCACTCCTTTGGTGTACAGTCAAGATCAGGAACATACTCCTTGATCCAATTCATAGATGTATTCATTTTGATTCTCCTCTATATATTCGAAATCTACTGTATCTGAATTCTGATGTTTTCTCATATCGGCTATGTGCTGTACTATGCTGCACTTAGCTCCGTATCACTCGAAAATGACGATAAAGCTCCTTTATCAGAACTGATTGAGGAAACGGGTGTCATTCTCATAGAGAAGACGCATGTCATCAATTTCATACTTGAGAAGAGCGATTCTCTCCAGACCTACACCGAATGCAAAGCCCTGATACTCGTTAGGATCGATTCCGCACATCTCGAGAACGTGTGGATGAACCATACCACAGCCGAGGATCTCGATCCAGCCCTCTCCCTTACAGAAACGGCAACCCTTTCCACCGCACTTGAAGCAGGATACATCAACCTCTGCTGAAGGCTCTGTGAACGGGAAGTGATGAGGACGAAGCTTTGTCTTTGTTTCAGGTCCGAAAAGCTCCTTTGCAAAGGTATCAAGTGTTCCCTTGAGATCTGCAAATGTAACATGCTTGTCGATCACGAGACCTTCAATCTGGTGGAAAGAAGGTGAGTGAGTAGCATCAACAGCATCTGAACGGAAAACACGGCCCGGACAGATCATTCGGATAGGAAGCTTACCCTGTTCCATGACTCTTGCCTGTACTGATGAAGTCTGAGTTCTGAGGAGGATATTCTCATTGATGTAGAAGGTATCCTGCTCGTCTCTTGCAGGATGTCCTGCAGGGATATTGAGCTTCTCGAAGTTATATTCGTCAAGCTCGACTTCAGGTCCTTCAACAACCTCATAGCCCATACCCACGAAGATCTTTTCAACCTCTTCAAGGGCCCTTGTGTTTGGATGAGCATGACCGTAAGCCATCTTCTTTGCAGGAAGCGTTACGTCGATGGTTTCTGAAGCCATCTTTGCTTCCTTTGCCTTCTCCTGAAGCTCTGTCATGTGCTTCTGAAGTTCCTCTTCAACCTCCTGGCGGATAGCATTGACCATCTGACCGAACTTAGGCTTTTCCTCTGCGCTCAGATCCTTCATAGACTTAAGAAGGGAAGTGATCTCACCCTTCTTACCAAGAAATTTTACTCGGATATCATTAAGTGAATTGATATCCTGTGCTTCACGGATACAATCCGAAGCAAGCTTCTTCAGCTCTTCCAACTTTGTGTTTTCCATGTTTTTCTCCTTATTATTACGGATATAATCCGATTTTCCTTCATGAAATCGGATTATTATAATGAGAAAATGCCATTTAGTGCGCTTCGCGCAGGCATTTTCGTTTGATTTCGGCTAAAGCCGAAACCAGCCTCGCCGGCTGGGGGGCATCCGATTTTCCTTCGGAAAATCGGATAATAAATAAAAGTCCCTGTGTCAAAAGACACAGGGACGAATTATCGCGGTACCACCCTAGTTCCTGATAACGCCAATACAGCACTTTATCAGACTCTCAATATGCTTAACGCGCATACACGTTCCGGACTACTACGACTTCACCCAGACAACTCCGGTGGGAAAATTCGTTTCAGATATCTCTCAGACCGCTCTCAGCGCCTCACGGTCATTCTCTTTAGAGAGATGGTTCCGAACTACTGAACACCATCAACATCTTTTAGTTTATTTGATTAAAACTTTGTTCATCATATTTCTTTCTCGCAAAAAAGTCAAGATAACTTTGGGTTATATTCCATATGCGATACTACTTATGGCTTGATCTTCATCTATGGTTTTACATCTTCTTCAGACACTTTTTTCTGTTTGTCTCCCAGCTTCAGCCATGTGCCGTTTTCTCTCAGAATCTCAACTCCGGTTTTCCACTTCATATCTGACTCCTTTTTATTTATTCGGAAATATCATACTGTACCTCTCATGTGTACGAGTCCAAGCTTGACCGCCTTCCTTTCTGCATCCCCACGTCCTTTAACACCCAGTTTTTTGTAAATGTTTCTGTTGTGCTTTTTCAGACCATCGTAACTTATACCGAGATTTGCACATATCTCATCCATGGACAGCCCGGCACAAAGCATTGAAAGCACCTGAGACTCACGATTGGAAAGAGACACTTTTTCCTTTGGAATATATTTTAGATAATCAGGGAAAAAGCCTGCGACCTTAACACACTCCTTATAGGCAGTATGAAAATAACTCTTATCTATGTCTCTCAAAGCACCATCCTCAGACAGTTTTATGAGAAGCGGAAGTAAGGCTATTCCCTCAAGAGAAACTACCCTTGTAAAATGATATTCACCTGCTCTTCTCAACGCATCAGTCAGATGATTTTTCCAATGCTCATCTCCCATACGATAAAGGACAATCGACTTAAGAATCTCATTTTCAATATAATAGAGCCTTCTTTCGTAAGACTCGAAATACCCTGTCAGAAATACAGAAAGGTCAAATGCTTCCTGAAGTCTGTTCACTGCAATAAGACATCTCAGCTTTATCATCTGCCTGTACCTGTCAAGAGTACAGAACATAACTCTGGCATCCGGAACGCTCTCGATATATCGTGTCAAATCACCATCTGTTCCTCCAAAAAGAGAAAGCTTGGTTCCGAAGGCATCTATATTCGGAAGAAGATGAAGTGCTCCCTCATTTCTTACCCTTTCACAAAAAGTGTCATAGACTCTTTTTGCTGAAGGAAGCTGTCCCTCCAAAAGATGCTGTCTAACCTGAATTCCCACAGAAACAAAACACATTTCGATTTTTCCGCCATGAGCAGCGTCTTCATAACCGTCATTGCATCTTGTAAGAACCTCATAGGGAGACATTGTACCTTTTTCAAATCCGCTTTCTGCAAGTGCGATAGTGATGAGACCGTTTCCGTAACTTCCGAATAAGGATGTCAGGGCGGATCCCATAAATTTTGCAATCTGGGTATCATTTTTTGACCACTCACAAAAATCCAGCGATCCATTCATGATTGATGGAAGATTGCCTGTCACGGTAAACTCCGGCAGAACGATCTCTCCCTGCTGAACAAGACCGAACACATTTTTCATGGTCCGCAGTATCCCCTTACTTCCCCTGTGAGGGAGGCAGATATCCAGATATGCAAGTCTTGTCTTCGCTTCACGTCGGAGTTCACGGCTGTTCTGCGGATTCTGATAGAACTTAAGAAGCTCGCCATACCACTCCTCTGACTTATCAGGACGTAATGTAAGATCATAAAGCATACTCATCCCTGCCATCAGCACAGGTGATCTTTTTATATTCTCTTCAGGAGTTTCGAGATAATACTCCCTTGTTTCCACGTAATGTCCCGTTCCGGGGTGCCTGTAGGCGTTGTGTATCAGAAGTTCCCTTATCCTATCGGTAGCTCCTGCCTTTTTGTAGTATTTAAGGGCGTTGGATATATCATCATGTAATTCGTAATAGTACGCCGCTTTTCCGTAGTTTGATCTTATATCCTCCGGAGACCAGGATATCTTCTGTTTCCACATAAAATAGCCTTTTGTTTCCGGTCTTATGCGATAATACCCCTCTGTTCCTATTATCAATTGATTGGTTATCTTCTTTGAGTATTCAATTACAGATAAGATATTTCTGTTTCCGGTAAGATACTCTGCCATCTCAACAGTAAATTCATCATATTGACAGACGTTCAATGCAAACTGAACAAATTCGTCGGACCACTGTTCGTAGACCTGACCATCCCAGATATGATATATATCCTGCAGAACGGCATTCCTTATTTCATCAGAATATCTGTAACCGCCCTCCATTCTCATGGCATAGCAATGCACAGCCCGCGGATATCCTCTTGAGGTTCTCGTGATCGGTTCAACATCTTCCGGACACAGTTCCTGCCCTCTCTCACTGAAATACTGTATTATTTCCTTTTCGGTAAAAGCAAAATCCCTCTCCTGTATCCGTACAAAGTCCAGGTCCATCTCCTCAGCCGCAAGATACTTAGGCACACCACCCCTTGTCAGAATAATGACATGAATCCCCTTTTCTCTCAAAAGCTTCCTGACAAAACGTATGGATTCTTCCTCTGATATCCAGTGTAGATCCTCTATGATGACAACACTTCCTTTGAAGGAATCAAGTTTTTCCGTATCCTTGATCCTTCCATCGGCACATCTGAGAATAAGCGGATTTTTCCTGCGGTAGAAATACTCCGCAGCCGCAGTCTTTCCCCAGCCTGTTGCAGCAGTCATGATGACCGGTGAGAAAAACTCCTCCGCTTTTTTCAGCTTTTCATATACCTTTGGAACCTTTATATAGCCCATAAGGCGCGTCCTCCCATCAAATCATTTCATGATAATATTTTAATGCAAACTATGCCCATAAAGAAGCAGCATCCGAGCTTTTTCATCACTCGAATGCCACTTCCATAAACATCTTTATTTAGCTTTGAAAATCACTGAACACATCAGCAAAAACAGATATTACTTAGCAACAGCCTGATAAAGTGCATCTGCCTCTTCCTCTGAAAGACGTGCTGCTCCGTAGATATTTCCATCTGAATCAACGATATAAAGGTCATCGCCATTCTCAACGTATCCGATCTTTGTCTGTCCTACAGTAACAAGAAGATACTCTGTACCATCATCCAGATTAGCCTTTTCAACACTGTACTCTGCAACTGCTTCATCACTACCGTCATTGATGTAAGCAACATCACCGGCAGCACCCTCATAGAAAGCGATCATAAAATCGCTGCCGTTACCGTCGGTGGCATAAAATCCATCAACATACTTAACATCAGAATTGGCATCAGCTACTGTCTCAGCCTCTGAATCCTTAACAGTCATTCCATCAACAACATTGCCAAGACCTTCGATGATCTTTACCATAGCGTCATTGATGTCCTGGAAATCCTTGCTGTTTGTGAAATCAGCCTCGCTTAATTCACCCATCTCGCTGATAATATCCTTAGCCTGAGTCAGAAGAGCCTCAATGTTATCGTCCTGTTCGATCTTGTCATTTAAATAAAGATCCTCAACCTTACCATAAACATCAGTCAGGATCTTATAATTGTCCTGAAGGTCCTCAAATGTAAGTGATCCTGCTTCTGAAGCTGCAGCTGTTGTTTCAGCCGCTGTGGTCTGTGCAGCTGTTGTTTCAGCTGCTGTAGTCTGAGCTGCTGTTGTTGCCTCCGGAGCAGTAGATGAACCGCCGCATCCTGAAAGCATAAAGCTACTGATTACACCTGCAAGCATCACAGTCAAAAAAGTTTTTTTCATAGTTACCTCCGATATGTTGTTTTCTGCCAGATCACCGGCAAATTGCTAACGCATACATTTATATCAAATTGTATACACAATCGGATAGTACCCCTGTGGCTACCTGCGCTGTTTTTTTCTGATAATGTGCCTTTTTTCCCTCATTGTATTCAGAAATGTCATTCAGGAATCTTTATTTTTTCCCAATACAGGCATCCCCCTTCAGAATCACGTGTATTCTTAGCCTGTCTGTAGATTCCGGCATCATACTTATCTCCCGGATTTCTCACAAGGATGTTCACATGTTCAAATCCGGCACTTTTTGCGCTTGCCAATGCCTCTTCAAAGCACCCATCCAGAAGCTCTTTCTGATGGGCATCAGATGAAATAAGGATCTCACCTCCGATTTCACAAAGGTACTTAAGCAGCTCCGGTCCCGGATATGCATCTTTCTTCCTGCCTCTGTTTACGGCACCGCAGTTCATCTCAAAGGGTATGCCGTACCTGACAAGCTTATCAAGGGCTTTTCTCGCCGGTCTCAGATAGTTCTCAGAGGTCTCGGAAAGAAAATGTCCACCGTCCTCCTTCGAGAGGTCATTGAATCTAGTGATGAGATCAAAGTGTCCTATAAAAGCAGGGCTCATTCGTTCACAGATAAGGGACTCGAACTCAAAATATCTCGCTGACATCTCATAGAAATCCCCATTGAAATATTTTTTACATTTATCATGAAGAACTTCGACACTTCCGTCCACTCCGCAGAGTCCTGAATCCGGATCTGTCTCAAGATGGGTTCCGTTCTCAACTGTTCTTTCCCAGACTTCACTTCCCGGTACAGGAATAAAATGAGTAGAACCGATGTAATATTCAACTCCCGGCACTGCTTTCGGATCGTAGGCATTATCAAGCTCAACGCCCCGAATGATGTCAAGCTTTCCCTTGTAACACTTCTGTAAACGTCTTATCTCTTTGTCATATTCCGAAAAATCCATTCTGACACCGGGATCGATGTGACCGCTGAATCCGAGATGAGTGAAGCCCTTTTTTATTGCTTCTTTAACTACATCCTCTGCAGTATCCGAACCATCACAGAAAGTGGTGTGTGTATGATAGTTTGCTTTTATTTCCATTCAGACCTCCAAAATTGAAGCTTTTATACATCCATAAAATTCTATGAATATGTGACTGATAACCCCCGCCTGATCCGGTCTTGGCTGATTTCACATCTCAAACGGCGAATCTGAAGCGAAAAACACGCAGTTTTGTGGTGCATATGGATTCAACTCATCATCGCATGGAAGAAGGAATGTGTAATTGAAGACCTCTGCGAAGACCTCCATATCCTTTTTCGGCTGCAGAGAGCCCGGTCCTTTAAGAGGGATCACCATATTTGCGGCATATATTCCATTTTCATTGAGACATGTCTTTATGAGCTCTGCAGATTTTTTCAGCAGTGAGCTGGACTTATGTCCCACGAAGGCATCATTTATGATGACATCATATTTCAAAGAGTCTTTTTCCGGTTTCGAGATCATACCGGACCCGTTCTTTGTATTTTGAGCTTCGGTATCTTTTTCTGAAGCTTCCATCTTGTTTTCACAGCTTCTGATCTTCAGCGCCAGATCAATGAGATAGGCATTACCATCTCCTACTATGATCCTGAGATGCTCTCCGGCCTTCTCCTCCAGCTCACTCAGTCCGAAATATCCCCTGGCAACATCGATAACTGTCTGGCTTATCTCTATTGCGTCGATATAACGGTTCGGAAACTTCTCCAGATAATACTTCGGATAAGCAAACCCACCGCCGCCTATGAGAAGAGTCCGCCTTATGTTCTTATTCAGCCTGAAAATCCAGTTAAAGCTCTCCATATAATCGAATGGAAGCTCCAACTCGCCATCTCTTTCAACAAGCTCCGCCGACTGCATGGAACCATCCACCAGAAGAAAACGCATGTATTCTTCGTCATAGTACCCTTCGCAGACCTCTATCTTCCCTGTCAGTGGGTCTTCTGTTGTATAAAGCGTCTTACGCTCGTCAATTATGTCGTCTATATCAAATTTATCCATCAAAAAATCCTTTTCACTGCTGTATCATCCTGACTGCAGGGGCGGAGATTCCCGCTTCCTTGAACTTCCTCGTGATCTCCTGCATCAGTTCATAGTAGACATCCCAGTAGTCGACGGTCTTCACCCATGCTCTCGCCGTAAAGATCATGGATTCATTGGTTCCTCCGTCTATGGACGCAAATGCCTTGTGGACGGGTGCATCCTTCAGTACTTTGGCATTAGCCTCCATGGCATCAAGCAGTATGCTTCGTACTCTGTCAATGTCTTCGCCCTTTCCTGTACTGAACTGAAGATCCACTCTTCTGAATTCCTCACAGGAAAAATTTGTAATGCTCTTATTCATAAGCTCCCCGTTTGGGATCATTATCTTTTTGTTGTCGTTGGTGAGTAGTGTGGTGTACATGATGCTGATAGCTTTGACATTGCCCTCAACTCCGTTTGCAAGGATATACTCACCAACATTGAAGGGTCTGAAAATGAGAAGCATGATGCCTCCGGCGATGTTTGAGAGAGCTCCCTGTAAAGAAAGTCCTATCGCCATACCCGCCGAAGCCAGCACCGTGATCACTGATGCCATGGGAACTCCCAGAACATTTATGATACTAAGTATCATGACGATGTCCAAAAGGATATTCACACCGCTGATCACAAAGGTGGCTACTGTTTTATCTGCTATGGAAATGGCATGCAGCTTCCTGACCATCTGCATGATGTACCTGATGGCGAAGCGCCCGATTATAAATATAAGCAGCGCCAGTAAAAGCTTACCACCCGCCTGAGTGCATAAACTTACGATCTCATCCATCATTTTTTCTATATTCAGCATAATCCTCCTCCCTGCCTGTTTTGTTCATACATTGCACATATAGTGTGCCCTGATACGTACACAACTTCGCAGTCTGCTCTTTCAACTCGCAAATCCTGGTACAGATCCTACCGCAGTTTCTTATTTCCATATCATCACTTTTCGATTCCAAGTGCCTGAAGCAGTCTCCGGTAATGCAGGAACTCGGACTTCCCATTCAATTCTTTAATTTCTTCGATAGTTGCAAATTTATGATCGATAGCTTCCGATTTCTGGATATTAACGTCCTTTTCTTCAAAAGGAAAAACAAAATGATAGATATCCACGAAATAATTGTCCCCTCTTTCGAGATCCTCATTCATGTAGGAGAAAACCGGAATTTTCTGCTCATCCGAACAGACTGAAATTTCAAGGTCTGTTTCTTCCTTTACTTCCCTCGCAACTGCTTCAAGAGAGCTCTCTCCCGCCATTGATGCTCCGCCAGGGATCTCCCACGCACCTGCTGCCCATTTCTTATCGAGAGCACGACGGGTTATAAGCATTTTACCATCAGACGGTCTCTCCAGAATAGCCAGAACATACATCATGAACTCTCCCTTCTTAAGGGGTGTCTTTCTGTCGGCTATGCGCCCCGTCTTCTGTCTGTTTTCATCATATATATCCATGTATTCAACTGTTTTACCCATTATTCCTCCTAAACCCGGATCATACCGGAAATACTTATATTTTAATAAAAGCCTGTCCATCATACAATGACGAACAGGCTTTATGTGCTGACTATTTTCAGATCTCATCTTTTACATTTCTCGCCGGCTTGTTCTCCTGCCAGTCTTTATAAAGTGAATCATCGAAACAGCTGTCGTTTCCTCTATGACACGCCGGACCATCCTTCACCACCTGAACGAGAATAGCATCCCTGTCGCAATCAGCCTCCATGGTGACGATATGCTGAAAATTGCCGCTGGTGGCACCCTTTAACCACAGCTCCTGTCTGGAACGTGACCAGAAGCAGGTACAGCCCTTTTCAAGAGTTATGCCCAGGGATTCACGATTCATATAAGCAAGAGTCAGAACTCTTTTCGTAACATAGTCCTGAACTATGCATGGCACCAGCCCCTTATCATCAAATTTAATTTTTTCGATATCAAAATTTTCGATAGCCATATGAATCTCCATTCTTAGATTCTAACAGGAATGTTTTCTTCCTTCAGTCTCTTCTTCAGGTCATCTATCTTCACCTCTCCAAAATGGAATATGGAAGCCGCAAGACCTGCCGAGATATCAGGGATCTCATTAAACAGATCAACAAAATCCTGAATGGATCCTGCTCCTCCTGAGGCGATGACAGGAACCTTCACCAGCTCATTGACAGCCTTCAGCATCTCCAGATCGAAGCCCTTCTTCACGCCGTCGGTGTCGATGGAATTGAGAACCACCTCTCCGGCTCCGCGCTCAACACCTTCCTTTACCCACTTAAGAGCATCCATTCCGGTATCCACACGTCCTCCGTTTAAAAAAACATGATAGACTCCATCAACTCTCTTCGCATCCACGGAAAGTACCACGCACTGATTACCGTATTTCTTTGCGGCTTCATCGATGAGGGAAGGATTCTTGATGGCACCTGAATTCACAGAAACCTTGTCGGCTCCGCACTTCAGCACCCTGTCGAAATCGTCAACAGTATTAATGCCTCCGCCTACAGTCAGTGGAATAAAGATCTGACTTGCCACCTCCGTAAGTATATCCGTGAAAAGCTTACGTCCTTCAAAGCTAGCCGTGATATCATAAAATACCAGCTCATCTGCTCCGCACTCACTGTAGAACTTTCCGAGCTCCACAGGACTGTTTACATCCCTGAGCCCCTCAAAATTCACACCCTTTACAACACGCCCGTCCCTTACATCAAGACATGGAATAATTCTCTTCGTAATCATGATTCACTCCCACCATTCAATAAATGCCAAATCATAGATCCTGATAAAATACTATCCGGAATAACCTCTGTTATCAGTTCAGGAATTCACCAGTTTAAGCGCCTCTGACAGCTCGATAGCACCGTTGTACATAGCTTTTCCAAGTATGGCTCCATAGATATTCATGTTCTTAAGTGCCCTTATATCATCAAGTGTAGAAACTCCGCCTGATGCGGTAATGTCTATGCCGGAAAGTTCTGACAGCTTCTCATAGAGTGGAAGGTTTGTACCCTTCATGGCACCGTCCTTTGAAATGTCTGTAACTATAGCAGTCTTCACACCTATTTCCCTGATATCCTGAAGGAAATCAAACATATCGATATCCAGTACGTCCAACCAGCCGTTTACAGCAACTAATCCGTTCTTTGCGTCGACTCCTACCGCTATTTTCTCTCCCCATCTGGAAACAGCTTCCTTCAGAAACTCAGGATCCTTCACTGCCTTTGTGCCGAGGATGACTCTCGAAACCCCTGCATTGAGATACTTCTCTATAGTTTCGAAGGACCTGATTCCACCACCTATCTCTACCTTTAGGCCGGTATCCTTTGCTATGGAGCTCACCACGTCGAAGTTCGGTGTGGTTCCATCCTTTGCGCCCTCCAGATCCACGAGATGGAGCCATTTGCCTCCCATCCCCTCTATCTTCTTTGCTATCGCCAGAGGGTCATCACTGTAGACAGTCATTTTTTCATAATCACCCTTCAGTAACCTCACTACCTTATGATCATATAAATCAATCGCAGGAAACAAAATCATCAATCAACCTCACATATCAGAAATATCATTCCAAATATCACTTGCCCGAAAGCTCTGTCAGTTGTCAGGTTCACCACGTATCAAAGCGATGACACCACACTAAGATCAAAGCTCTGCAAAAGCCTTCAAAATCTTCATGCCTACCTCACCGCTCTTCTCCGGATGGAACTGAGTGCCATAGACATTGTTATTCTGCACTGCTGCAGTAAGCGGAAAACCATACTCCGCTGTTGCGGTAAGATTTCTTACGCACTCAAAGGCGGCAAAGCTATGTACGAAATACACGTGATCTCCCTCATTCAGATTTCTGAAGATCGGTGATCTTCCTGTAGGAGCACCAAAGGCATCACACTTATCCTTTGAAAGTCCCAGCCTTTCTATGAAATGAAGGCTGTTCCAGCCCATGTGAGGAATATCCAGATTCTCGGGTATATCGCCTTCCAACGGTCTAACCACTCCCGGCACCAGTCCCAGACCTTCATGTTCACCGTACTCATAGGACTTGTCGAAGAGAAGCTGCATCCCGAGACATATACCGAGAAACGGCTTTCCTGTAGCTGCCTGCTCCTTTACGAAATAAAACAGATCCTTGTCCCTAAGCTTCGAAACCGCATCCCCGAAAGCTCCTACTCCCGGAAGTATGACATGATCTGCCTTATCGATGATCTCCTTTTCCGATGTCACCACCGCCTCGGCTCCGATAGATGCTATAGAACTTTTCAGTGAAAAAAGATTTCCTACTCCATAGTCAATTATTGCTATCATAATAGTTCTCCTCAGTCCCTGTCCTCTTTTCCAAATCTGATATCCACAGCACGGGCATGAGCTGTGAGACCTTCCTTATTTGCGAAAAGTGAGATCTTGTCGTAATCCTTCTCCAGAGCTTCCTTTGTGTAGTAGCTGTACTGCATCTTCTTAACGAAGTCATCTACAGACAGCGGACTATAGAAACGGGCTGTTCCCGATGTAGGAAGTGTGTGGTTAGGACCTGCGAAGTAGTCACCCGTAGGCTCAGCATTGTAACGACCGAGGAACACAGAACCTGCATTCTTTATGAGAGGGAGATAATCGAAAGGCTGATCCACACAAACCTCCATATGCTCAGGAGCGATGCGGTTCGCAGCTTCTATTCCCTCCATGAGATCACGGGCTACGATGATCTTTCCGTTGTTCTCTATAGATGGACGAGCAATGTCTTCTCTTGTCAGCTTCTTAAGCTGAACCTCCAGTTCCTCCTGAACCGCCTTTGCAAGCTCCATGGATTCTGTGATGAGCACTGCAGAAGCATTCTTATCATGCTCTGCCTGACTGAGCAGGTCTGCCGCCACAAAACGGGGATCCGACTTTCCGTCTGCGAGAACCAGAACCTCTGAAGGTCCTGCTATCATGTCGATTCCAACCTGTCCGAAGACCTGCTTCTTTGCCTCCGCCACGAAAGCATTGCCTGGACCTACGATCTTATCAACTCTCGGTACAGACTCAGTGCCGTAGGCAAGTGCTGCAACAGCCTGCGCGCCACCAACCTTAAAGATACGACCCACTCCCGCAACATGTGCCGCTGCAAGGATGTAAGGATTGACAGAGCCTTCCCTGTTCGGAGGAGTAACCATGACGATCTCCGAAACTCCTGCGATCTTTGCAGGAATGGAATCCATAAGAACAGTTGAAGGATATGCCGCTGTACCACCGGGAACATAAAGACCTACCCTTTCAAGCGGGATGACTCTCTGACCGAGGATAACTCCCGGCTTATCTGCCATGATGAAGCTGTTTCTAACCTGCTTACTGTGGAACGCACTGATGTTCTCTGCCGCCTCCTCAAGCACTGCGATGAACTCAGGCTCCACCTGATTAAGAGCTGCCTCAATCTCCTCCTCAGTAACCAGAAAATCCGAAAGATCCACATGATCGAACTTAGAGCTGTACTCTCTCAGGGCATCGTCACCCTTTTCTCTCACATGAGCGATGATATCCTTTACGATATCCTCAACACTGCTGGTCGGCTCAAAACGGGCGAAGATCTCTTCGTCCTTTATCTTTCCCATCTCATAAATTTTGATCATTTATTTCTCCTTTAGAAGTAGCATTGCGTGAGCGCTAGCGGAGCAATGCGTAGGACTTATACTTTTGTATTATTACATTTTAATGCTCCAGCTTGATGGTCTCCACCTTCTCGCCGCTATTCACTATCCTTCCAAGTCCGTCGCGAAGCTCCATTATCTTCTCGTGCTTGAACTGGAAGCTCACCTTGTTGCAGATCAGTCTCGCGCTCACCGGCACCACTTCCTGAAGTACGTGGAGATCATTCTCTCGTAAGGTACTTCCCGTCTCAACTATATCGAAGATCACATCACTGAGTCCGAGAAGCGGAGCGATCTCTATGGAGCCGTTCAGCTTTATGATGTCAATGTCTCTTCCTATAGACTCATAGTACTTGCTGGCAACATTGGAAAACTTGGTCGCAACTCTCAGAGTCCTCTCTTCATTGTCATAAAAATCCTGAGGGCCTGCCACGCACATACGGCATTTTCCTATATCCAGATCCAAAAGCTCGTAGATATCCGGTTCATATTCAAGCAGGATATCCTTTCCGCAGACGCCAACGTCCGCTGCGCCTCTCTCAACATATATGGCAACATCCGACGGCTTGACCCAGAAGTAACGAACGCCCTTTTCTGTGTTTTCAAAAGTCAGCTTTCTGTTCTTCTCAAGTATGGCAGGACAGTCAAAGCCCGCAGCCGCCATCATGGAATATGTCTTCTCACCGAGGCGTCCCTTTGCAAGTGCGATGTTTATCATATTTCAGCCGCCTCCTTTTCCGCTTCCTGTAAGCTTAATGTCTTTCTCGCTTTTATCTTATGCTCCATAGTACTGAGCTCATCCAGTCTCACACTTCTCACCTTACAGTCAGCATGGTTAAATGTCTCAACAACTGCCGCCACCTTCGCCGCAGTATCCTTTTCACCGTCATAGGTGATGAGATAATCCACATCATAGTCATGAGGCTTCACAAGATAGTTCTCAACCGTATCTAGGTAAAGAGCAAAACCTATAGCACCTACCTTACGTCCCATCTTCTGAGGAAGCTTGTCATAGCGTCCGCCTGAAAGAACCGTGAACGGAATATCCGCAACAGCTCCCTGGAACATGATTCCATTGTAGTAGTCCATGGAATTCACCAGAGAGAAATCAAGGAATATACAGTCAAGTACACCGAAGCTTTCAAAAATAGCCGCAAGCTCTGCGAGATGTGAAGCCATCATGGCAGAGACATTGGAAATAGCATACTTCTTGAGCTCTGCGACACCCTCCTTGAAAGGCATGTACAGATCCACCATCTTTTTAAGCGTAGCGGCACTTGCCTCAGTGAGCATATCCTTGCTGACCAGCTCGTCAAAACCTGCGGCATTTTTCATGGAGAAAAGCTTCAGAGCCTCTTCCTCCGCCTTTTCACCGAGCCCCATAGTCTCAAACATCTGCTTGAGAAAAGCCGCATCTGAAATTCGGATAACATACTTATCTGAAATAAGCTGGAGAGATTTAGCCGCCAGAGCGATGACCTCCGCCTCACTATAAGAATCGATCTTTCCTATACATTCGATACCCGACTGAAGTATCTCATGATATCTGTGATTCTTCGGACGATAAACAGTCTCGTTGTAGTAGACCTTCTCCTCACCGCCGAGATTTGACTTGATGATACTGAGGGTCACATCCGGCTTCAACGCCAGAAGAGAACCGTCCAGATCAGTAAAGGTAATAAGCTGATTTGACTTAAGAAAATCCCTGTTATCAGCATAAAGATCATATGGTTCAAACTTCGTCATCTTAAACTGACGATAGCCGTATCTTTCATATAGATTGTTTAATTTTGTGGTGATCATCAGGCAAGTACCCCCTTGGTGCTGGGGATGTCAGTTCCGAAACGTTCATCCATGGAAACCGCCTCTCGGAGCGCACGGGCGAGTCCCTTGAAACATCCCTCTGCTATATGGTGGCTGTTGAAACCTGCAAGCTCGCGCACATGTAGCGTGATGCCTGCATTAGCCGCAAATGCTGTCATAAATTCTGTCACAAGCTGAGTGTCGAAGGTTCCTATCTTTTCCGTCGGAAACGGGATGTCTCCATAGAAGCCTCCCCTTCCGCTTACATCAACAGAAACAAGGATCAGTGCCTCATCCATGGGAAGTGTGAGGCTGGCGTATCGCCTGATACCCTTCTTATCCCCGAGAGCTTCCTTCAAAGCTTCACCCAGTGTGATGCCAATGTCTTCGACGCTATGATGGTCATCCACCCAGGTGTCTCCTTCACAAGTCAGGCTCATCTGGATGCCGGAGTGACGGCTGAAAAGAGTCATCATATGATCAAAGAATCCTATACCTGTCTTGATCTCTGATTCCTTGCCGTCTCCGTCGAGGTCAAGCCACAGGTTCACATCTGTTTCATTTGTTACACGATTTATTTCTGCTGTTCTCATTTCCACACCCCAAAAGTACTGTATTTCAATTCAACTAATTATTCAGGAACCGCATCTCAGGTCCGGGAAGTCAAGGAGAGCTGATACCTGATCCAGAAATGCGTCCATCTCTTCTCTTGAACCGACTGTTATTCTGTTGAAGTTTGAGATCTTCGGATCAGAAAAATGTCTGACAAGAATTCCTTTTTCCTTGAGAGCCTTATACAGCTCTCCTCCCTCTATCATATTGCTTTCAGCAAAGAGGAAATTGGTCTCCGACGGAAGAACTCTGAATCCCAGTCCTTCCAGAGCTTTCTTTGTATATGCTCTGTTTTCCTTTATCTTCCGGCAGTTTAAATCAAAATATTCTTTATCCCTCAGTGCCTCCACCGCGCACTTCATGGAAATTCTGTTTACATTATATGGATTGTTGGAATTTCTCAGAGTCTCCAGATCCTGAATAAGCGCTGAATTTCCGAGAGCAAATCCCACTCTCGCACCAGCCATGGATCTCGATTTCGAGAAGGTCTGAGTCACTAAAAGATTATCGTATTTATCGATGAGTGCGACAGCCGAAGATCCCTCCTCCGCAAAATCCACATAAGCCTCATCTATCATGACAACATGGTCTCTGTTGGCTTCACAGATCTTCGAGATATCATCGAGGCTTAACCTGATTCCTGTTGGAGCGTTTGGATTTGCTATGACAATGCTTTTGCCTATACCCTTGTAGCTACTCTCAGAATTTGCGCTCGAACTACCTTCTGAACTTTTGTCAGCTTCTCCCTCTGAGTTTCCTTCAGATGCTTTTTCTCCAAGATATGCACTTATATCCACTGTGAAGTCTTTATTTAAGGGCTTTATATCTGTTTTAACCTGATTGAGATCCGCGATAACACTGTAGAAGCTGTAGGTGATGTCAGGGAATGCTATTCCATCTTCACAGAATGCCATGAAAGCATAATTGAGAACCTCGTCAGAACCGTTTCCGATGAAGACATTGTCCGTATTTACAGAAAAGGTCTCAGCTAACTGCGCCTTCAGAGGCTTAAGCTCAGGGTCAGAATAGAGTCTGAGATCTGCTGCCTCTCTGTCATTGACCGCTGCGATAACTCCCGGTGCAGGCGGGAAGGGAGACTCGTTTGTGTTGAGCTTTATGTACTTCTTATCCTGTGGCTGCTCGCCAGGTGTATAAGGCGTAAGCCCTTTATAAATCGAATTAAAAAACTTTGACATGTGGCACCCCTTCTCTATCAAAAGTCTGATCGTTTTTCTAAATCAATGCAGAAAATCCCATCTGATTAAAGCTTCCGCTCTCATATATACTTGTACTCTTTTAAGTATATCATCATAATAAAACTTTCTGTCATAAGATTTCATTATGTCTGCAATTTCCGCTTCATCGCTCTGCCATGGTAGCACGCTAAAGTGTATGAATGAAATAATACAGACCTCCCGGCGGTCTGTCAAGAAAAATTTAGAGCTGCGATTTCTCGCAGCTCTCTTCAACTTTTTAGTCCCAGCAAATCTATCTTACTGATATTATTATAGCAATTATTGCCATATTTTAGCTATATTGATATAATAGTAGCAGTAATTAAGGAGCATATATGGACGGATATATTTGGGAAACTCCCTCTGAAATAAATAAAAATCTTGCTCAAAGAGTGAAAAAAATCAGAAAACGAAGAAAGATCACTCAGGTTCAATTAGCAGAAAGAAGTAATGTAAGTTACGGGGCTCTGAAGAAGTTCGAACAGACCGGCGAGATATCACTTCTGTCCCTGACAAAGATTTCACTGGAACTGGGGATAGCCGATGAGATCAAAGAACTATTCACTCAGGTCCCCTACAGAGATATCCAAGAGGTCATAAATGAAGCAAAAAACACTTGATGTCTATTACAAAGGAAAACTGGTCACAGGGATTTCCCTGTATGATTTAAATTCCGATTCAGTTTCAGCCTTTTTCCTATCATACTATCAGCGCCTCCTATACATCAGAACTCTCAGCTATAATTCCTTATCCCTTCTGACTTTTATAATACTCTTCCATCTCCTTGATGAACTCCGCCTCGCTCTCTCCCAGTCTTTCAGAAGCTATGGCAACATCCAAAACCTTATCCTTCACCAATGAGAACAACAGCGACTTACTTCCTTCAAGACGACCTTCTTCCCGGCCTCTCTTAAGCCACCTGTCTTCCTGTAATTCAAGTACCTGTCCACCCACGAGATTCACCATCCTTTCCTTCAATTCATCATTAAGTTTCCTTGTCACATGACTCAATATAATCTTTGACAGCTCGGCAAGCTTTCGCGTATCGTCTTCAGTGATAATTCCACTTTCACATGCCTCAATCAATCTTCCATAATATTCTTTCAATTCTGTATATATTTTAACATATTCAGGATCGCTAATATCTGATATTTTTCTAAACCGTTTCTCATATCTTATAGCATAAAACGGAATCAAAAAATATAGCTCATTGTTATAAATATCATCCTCTGAAAACATCTGCACATTCATTACCGGAACCGGCATGACTATCTCCTGACCCGAAAATCTGTATATTATCTTCATTTCCGAGAACTTATCCTGACCTTCGAATCCCCTCAGCTTGATGAGTCCTGAACTCGGAAGTTCAATGCTTATGGCGTAGCCATCCGACATCTGCTCCGCTCCATCCAGGGCTATACGTACATTATATTCCGCCAGTCTGAACAGTATACTTCCATCCTCAGTAGACTGACACTCTACATGATAGTACTTACCTGCTATCTTAAAACAACTGTCCGATAGTTTTCTGGAAATCTTTAAGCCATCATCATCGACAAAATATCGCTCATTTGCAATCCTTTCCATTTCCTCCCGTTCAGCCAATGTGGCTTTAATCCCAAACATCATTTCGATAACAGGTATAAGAAAATGCCCCATTTTTTCTGTTTCTGTCTTAAATACATCATCAAATGGCGTGCCAGATACCATATTCTCTCTTTCTTCTTTCATTTTCGCACCAAAAATACAGCTTCCGTATATCAATACCAAGCTTCATTTAATAAACATTTCGTTAATTGGATTTCTCTGCGATACGCAGCTTTAAGATTTTTGTCTCCTTAGAACAGAGACCAGATTATTCAGTACTGAAAAAGCACCGGCAAGGAGTCTTTCACTCCTCACCGATGCTCTTTATGTTAAATGTTTACGAACCTCATGTCAATGTATACATCTGGGTTTATTGTTTTACTCAATAAAGGAGAGCTGCGATTTCTCGCAACCCTCACAATTTATTGTCCTGCACCTACGAATCGATTATCTGGATTACTGTTTATATATATACCTCCATTAATTGATGTACCGGTGATATTAGGTGTTCCTCCTGTTCCACCAACCAGCCCTCCGGCCGCGTTAGAGTTGTATATCAATATCGCTGAACAACCATTTATAAGTGAATTTGTTATGGTAACATTGCCTTCACTTCTTCCTATCATTCCTCCGGCTGCACCATAGTTATCACCTAAAACAGCATTCACATTTTCATTTATTGCAACATTGTTCATAGATACAGAATGTTTTGCATAACCTATTATTCCACCAATATATTTTTTTCCACTGACATTAACACTATTGAATATATTGATATTTTCTATTGTTACAGCTTTATTGCATTCTCCTATAAGACCTCCGATATTTTGTCCATTAGTGATATTGATATCTCCCAAAACTGCAACATTATTCACATAAAGATTCTCCCTTGCTTTTCCTACAAGTAGTGCCTTTGGATCTCCACTTGCACTCTCACTTACCACTGGATCTTTTAATATCAGATTCTGTATAGTCATGTCTTGTATGGTACTGGAAAATAGTCCGACAAACGTCTCCTTCATATTTTGATTTATTCTTAGTCTATAAATCGTATAACCTCCACCATCATAACTTTTCAAATCGGGACACATTAAAGCCATCATCATACCCGGAGCAATAGTATTACCATGAGATTCATGAATATTTGCATCTGGATTTTCAGTCAGATACGGAGGATATAATGCAGTATAGTATGGTTTTCCTTTTTCATAACTTCCGTCGTCCTCCCAATATATATTTCCTGTTTGTTTTGCTCTCGTAACAGTAATTCCGAGTTTCGAAATATAAGGATTAAGATTTTCAAGATGCCTTGCATTTCCTATGAATGCAGTATAGGTATTTGGACCATCGTCATTAGGTTCAATTCTCTCAAACAGACTATTTACTTCTACATATTTAGAAGATTCATTACTAAGACCTTCCAAAGTATCACTTGAATATAAGCTTATATTCTCACCAGGAATCAATTCAACACCATTACCAGAACGCCCATCGAGAATTTCATAAAAACTTGAACCTTGTTGAGCTATATCATCAAATGTTATTTCAAGATATCCATTCAATATACCTGTTACAAATTTTGCTATAGCATTGGTAAATGAAAGTGTATTTCCGCCCCAGTCCGGATGTTTGATAATTACCCTATCTTCATTAAACATCACTTTCCATCTGAACTCAGCATTACTTAGTTCCCCTTTTAATCGAATATATCGTACGTAATAAGTTTCACCATCCAGATTTTCAGTTTGCCACCCAACATCTGGAGGAATAAGATTAAACTTTAAATCATTGCCATTAAGAACATACTCTATGGATTCTATCTTCTCCGGCACTACCCAGTCACCATAAAAAACATGATTTGTACCTATCATGGTACTGTCCTTATATGGAAATCTTTCGTTAGCAGGCGTCCTGTTAAAAGTTTTTACATCCATCTGACCTACGTCTTCCTGTACTATATGAGTATCGTCATGAGCTACTGGAGTTATTCCGCTGATCGTACAAGAATTATGGCTAAAAGATACGTTTTTGAGATTTGTATCATCATTAAAATCCTTTCCCATCAATACATAAACGTTTTCAAAGGAATTATTATCTGACGGACCAGGTTGTTTGTAGTCTCCAATAAATGAACCGGCATAAGCTGTGCCAGCATAAACTTTGCCCTCCATGTAACAATTACTATATTGCTGGTGTTTATACTGAATTCTTCCAACAAATCCTCCAACTGCTCCATCATTTGATTTAGATTCCCCACAGTATACAGATGCTGTTGTAAAGCAGTGTTCTATTTTGGTTATAGAGTCTATATTTGTCTCTAAGTTACCGAAAAATCCTCCTACAGCTTTATTTCCACAAATATTATAACCACCTTCATGCTCAGGACTAATTGTATTCGAATCACCGGATACCACATAATCAGCCAAATACTCTTGACTCGAATTAATATGTCCGCCAACAAAACAATCTGTAATATTAGTAGCTTTATCAGGTTCAAAGTCACCGATAAATCCTCCGGCATAAGCCGCCTTATCTTCTGCATACACATAGGACGATGAACCACAGTTACTGATATTATATCCACCACCAACAGCACTGCCTATAAATCCTCCGGCATCTGTACCATTACCGTTATCCTTAACATATATTGCTCTGATCAATGATTCTTTTCCGTAGATGAATACATTAGTAATATTTAAAAATCCACTTGAAGAAACATTTCCGATAAGTCCTCCGGAATATCCGTTCCTTGACACTATCGTAGGTTGAACAACATAAAGGTTTTTAATATCCTTAGTTGCATCAGAGTTTATATTTAATTTTCTGAAAAGACCAGCACTATATTTTTCATTATTATCAGTATCACCACCGTTGCTTATTAAGATGTTATTAATGCTATGTCCGTCACCATCGAAATCGATAATATTATCATTAACTATTCCATAAAAGGCATTGTTATCTGAAACAACATCATACTCGTTAGTAGCCGTATATGGATAAATGCTAAACTCTTCACTGCTTCCGTTCTTTATTGCAGTTATGAAATCGGTATAATTTGAAGGCATAACATTTGTATTACTTGGATCATTTGCTTTCCAATAAAGATTTCTGCATATCTTAGCTTTCTTATATGTATATCCAACACCGGAAACTGATGTATCCAGATTCTGAAGATGTCTGAAGTTTGATATAAGAGCTATCTCTCCATACGCGCCTGGGGTTTGAACATTATTAGCCTTATCAATATCGCTATAATAGGAATCTTTATAGCTTGAATTTCCTGAACCGGATTTAAAAAGGCTGTTTGTCCTTCCTGTGATAGGCGCACGCATCTCTTCTGGAAGCTTAAGTTCTGCATCAGCATCTGTACTTAATGTATTCCAGGAAATAGCGCCCCATTCTGCCGTCACTCTTATGTCTTCACCAGGAGTTAGATTGGTAAACATAGCAGCGAAATTCTTTTTAAAAGTAGTTATGTCATCAAGGTCAATATAAAACTTTGTTTTATCATCCTCTACCTTTCTAACAAGACTCATATCCGATGGGAACGAATACTCAGGAAAAACTACATCATTATAATCAGAAGTATCCCCACCACCTGAGGCAGTTATATTGGTAATCGCTGTATTTCTGTTGATTGGTACTATATAATCTGGAAACAACTCAAACTGCATATATGCCGTTTGAGCACTGCTTTCACCTTCAATACACATAGATACATAGTTATGTACCCCCGCTCCTGTTGAAATATCACTCGTGGGCACATTAAGAATAGCCGTCAGTTTTTCGGCATTCCTGATTTGAAGTACTAGGCTGTAGTCCTCTACTTCTGTCCAATCACCATAATGCATGTTTATGGTTCTTGAAATTCCTTCCAGCTCGGTAGGTAAAGTAGGTGCAGGTATTTCCATTATAGTCCAATATGGATATACCTCTCCCAATGTACTATCCCATGGCTTGGCATCATTTGTACTTCCGGATACCGAAATTTCATTTCCTCCGGTTGATGAAATATAGTCAACATTTCCACTTGCACTTGCGCTTAGAGTAGCGTTAAAGCCCTTTCCTTTGAGAAAATAATTATTTCCATGCGCACTTACACCTTGACATGCAAAACCTGCGGCTGTACCACCGGCTGCTATGTTTACCGGTCCGGCACTGTAGCAGTTATTGACCTCCATAACTGTACTCTTTCCAACAAAGCCTCCAGCATATCCACTGCTTGAAGAGGAATATACTGAGCATGTGCTATAGGAACCGTAAATTCTTGTTTGCGCAGAATTATACCCGATAAATCCACCTGCTATGCTATCTGAAATTACATTATAGTTTTCCGCAGTGGCATTTTTAGCAGTACCAGTTCCATAGTTACCATCTTTCGTATGTCCTGATGTATAGCAGAACAAAATATCACTATTTCCCTTTTCGATATAGCCTATGAAACCACCGGCATTTGCTGTAGCAAAAACAAATGAAGAGCAGTAAGTATTTGTGATTTTAAGTCCACCGTTGGAAATGCCCATGATTCCACCGGCATTTTCACCTGAAACCATGGCATTCTTTCCTGTCACAGAACATGAATCCATGATGACAAGACCGGCTGCACTTCCAAGCACACCACCGGCATTTTTTCCTGTGACTGTAAATTTTTCTCCTGCTGCAGAGCATGATTCCATAGTTACTGCGCCTGCTGCATTTCCAAGTATTCCACCGGCATCACCATTGTCTGAAGTGATATTCAATTTATTACTATACACAATGCAGTTTGTAATATTTGATTTTTCTGCTGCTATATCTCCTATAATTCCACCAGCGGAAGCTCCTTTAGATGTTATATAATTTTCATTTCCTTCCTCATTTAAAAAAAATGAATTATCTATATTAAAAGTGCCTGTACTATACCCTACTAACCCTCCGGCCTTGCCATTTTCTGCTTTTACATTTGTAGATTTTATCGTACAATTCTGTATCGTGAGTTTTCCTGCACTGTACCCAATAAGACTACCTGCATTGGCAGAAGCCTCGAAAGTACTATTTTCAACAGTCAAGTCACGTAGTTCAAAAAGATTAGTCTCTGCAAATATTCCTGTATTTCCATTAGCTCCTTTCTTTGAATCAACATTAGATATACTATTGTTAAGTCCATCATATTTAATAAGCCCACTATTTGAGATACCATAGTAACCAGTTGTTGAATCTGTTCCATCATATTTATAAATAGTATTAGCATTATTTGTATCCGATACAAAAGAATCAGTTCCACTATATATTAGGTCAACTATCTGATATGCCTTAGTAACACTAATTTTTGACGCCTCGTTAACCAGCCCATTCAAATTAGGGTCATGTGATTCTTTGAAACAAAGATTAGATATTTCCGTACTAAGATTCTCAAGATGTCTAATGTTTCTTATTACTACACCATTGGTATCTATCAAATTATAGCTTCCAAATAGACTGTTAACACCCTTTACTTCATTACTTACCTTAGGTGCTGTAATAGCTGATGTATCGCTTATAGTTGCAACAACTCTAATATCTTCCCCTGGTATAAGCACAGGGAATGATTTGCAAAAGTGTCCCTCTTTATCTGTTATATCGTCAAGTATGAATGTTAGAACTTCTATTTCTTTTCCATCTTCAATTATTACCTTTTGTTTTATTGTCTCATAAGTCCTTGATTTTTTTTCTTTATACTTTAATGGAATATTTTCTTCTTCATCTGTTACAATCTCATAGCTAGTTAAAAAACTGTTTCCTGTTGATTTAATTTCAATTGTCTGAGAATTTTTACTGGTCTCACCAGTAACCTTCAGAGTAATTATTTTTGAAGAATCTCCCTCTTTATAATTTGGATTAAATATATTGGCTGTAAGCTTCGCCTCATTATCGACAGTAAGTGTAAGTGGTATCAACGTACCATTTGGAATCTCATCCTTACCATCTGAAACATATCGTCCAATAACAGAGTCTTCATCAGAAGATGGATAATGCTTACGTTTTTCCTTTTTATTTACTGCTTCTTCTATATCTTCCTTCTCGTTTTCATATGAGTCGTTAAATGTATGAATTTTCGCTGATCCAAAAAAAGTATGGGTCTGCCCAGAATAAAACACCCCAAGAATACTTGCAGTTTTAACATCATAAACTATGATATAATTGCCGTTATCCGAAATCTCTTGATCAATTGAAAAATCAGGCAACATATAAGATAGTACCCCTGATTTCGATGAACCTATTGAATCACCATTATAAACCTTGTATCGAAATTCATGTTCTGTTCCCGTCAATGTTCCGATATATGACGGAATATCTGTTATTTTATCCCCAAAAAATTCTTCATAAGATGATTCATCATTCTTAAGCTTTGACATTTTTCTTTCATATTCGCCACTTGCATAGGCTTCACTTAGATGATTTTGTGCAACGATAAAAAGTTCCTTTGCCGTGTTATCCATTTCCAGAACTTGAAAATTTCTAACATAAGTATTTATCGCAACAAAAGAAACTCCTGCAAGTATCATCATAATGGCAACCACCACTAGAAGTTCAGCAAGAGTAAATCCATTTTTATTCAATTTAATTCTTCTTATTTGTTTTATTCTATCCATAAGTTCAAAGCTATATATTGAAATATCTTATTCAGAGACTTAGCACGCGTAGATTGTTATTATTGATTTCACGCTCATTTTCATTAATCAAATTCATTCGGCTTTTAATGTTTGAATTGTAAGGTCAATTGGTAATATTACTTCTGAATCATCCACAACAGAAAGATTTATAGGAATTACCATTGTTTTGTCGGTTTGAGATTCAGGATCATCTATCTTCCAATCAATATATATACTTTCCTTTTCCTCATATGAAACCAACTTTTCAGTAACTATATTTCCATTAGGTCCATCATAAGAAATCCATATTCCTTTGTTTTTACCATTATCTTTTTTTTCAAATATCGTTTTTTCCCCATCCTCTATGTGGCAAAAAGTAATTGCATCTTTAGATGAACTCACTTTAATAGTACTTGGTTCCGCATATATAAGTTCATCCTCAAGTAGTATCATAGTGGTGCTTAAAAGCATCTGTGCTTCTGCATATTTTGTTACCTGACAATAAACTTTTATAGCTGTTCCTATTCCAGCAGATATCATGATTCCTACTAACGATATAATAAGGAGTGTTGATAGGGTTTCTGTCAACGTAAATCCACTTTTGCTATTTACTTTTCTAAAAAAATTACTCTCTTCATTCATATCTTTTAATTATCATACTATGTGTGATTCCATTGCTCTCAGATGGTTGATTCTCATACACTTTCACATCATATGATTTCTTATCGTAGACCAATGCTGTATCATCAAACTTTAAAGTTCCATTTTCTATCTTTACACCATCTTTTATAACCATTTTTGAAATCCATATATAATAATTTTTGATTGTATCTCTGCCATTTTCAATAATATTCTTTGATGCTACAACCATGCTTGCAAACATTATCATGGCCAACACTGCTATAAGTGTTGAAACTAGAACTTCAGTTATTGTCTCCCCTCGTGAACTATTTAATTTTTTAAATATATTTTTTTTATCCATTCAGAAAACACCTTTTTATCACAAGCACATAGGCAAATAAGACGCATAACAAACAATAATCAAGACACCAAAAACAGATGTTTGCTTTATCTCTTTTCCAATGATTTTGTTTCAAATGTAAAAATATATGTTTTTTTCTCAACAAGATCACCCGCTTCAGATTCTTTTGAATACTTAGGCTCTTCATTACATTGCATCTTAAGCTCTATTGAATATTTATTATCTTTTTTTTCACCATCTTCCGAATTAATGAATTTCAAAGTCAAAACTCCTGTGGAGTCCATCTTTGCATCCATATTAACAGATAATTCTCCTTCAGTATTTTCAGATATTGTTATATTTCTAGGCAAAGGATAATATTCTATTTTTTCATTTTCACTCCCCTTGAACCAAGGATCATAGAAAACATATGGATATTTTTTATCTTCGTGAGAATCGTTATATTTTTTTTTCTTGTCATAATTACTAATATTCTCGTTCATAAGCATGTATAATATCATGCCGGAATTTGGCGATGAGATCTCAGGTAATGCACTTGAAGTATTCTTTTGTCCACTGTCATCAACTTCAACCTTATAAAACACAGGAGGAGTATATATATACGTTGTTTTAGTTTTATAACTTACATTTCCTGTTACAGGGTCGGTAATTGGTACCATTTCCACATGTTTCCTAACCTTTTCTTCAGCTTCAATATATTCTTTCTTATTAAGCTGTTTCTCAACAAATTTGGTCGCCGATCTCACCGCATAGTAATTCTGATCCGTGTCCCTCATTACGCTGAGTCTTCCTGCTGTTGCGGTGGCGCTCAGAAGTATCATGGATCCGGTTACAGCACAGATTGCGAAAAACAAAAGCGCCATCATCAGAGTCGCCCCACTATTTGATTTTAGTTTTTTTACTGCTGCGCTCATTTGCACCTTCTAATCCATGACTGCCGATTTTTTCCGTTCGTCAGCTTTTCTATTCCGAACTGACGATTTTTCAATCAGCATCTTTCAGCTCAGTACCACTTGTTTTTTCTCACTCGGTATCTTTTTGCAAACTCGTCGATTTTCGATCCCGAATTGTCTTCTTTTTAACACCGTACCACCGTCTGTTATCCCTGCTCTGCTGCGATTGATTCCGCTATTGTCTCCAGCGAATTTCTTTCAAGATTTGAAAAATCCGCCTTGCCGAGACCTATGTACTCGCTCTTCTTTTTCGAATCATCCATCACGAGTCCCGCTGTAGTCTGGGCGCCTATCAGAGTCTCATAGAAAGTCACTGTCATGTTGCACTTCACCGGGCTGTTCAGCACGCTGGAGTACTCATCTGTAGATCTGTTGTCCACCGCAGTGATATTCACATTTTTTATCATGCTTCTGTATCTGCTGTCATGAACCATCTGTATGATCTTCCTGCAGATCCTGTAGTCCGCTGCTGTAAAGCTTATGTTAATGTCTCTGCGTACAGTATTGTCCTCTGCCACAGGTGTCTCGAAACCATAATTATATGTTTCTGCCAGCGGAACGAATATGGTGTTCAGGAATGCCGCCTCTGCCTTGAAGTTGTCATAGGTGGCAACCAGACCGATCATGGTCTCCTGATTTTCCGTAACTTCGTCCTTCATGGACTGTATGAGCTCTGCTCTGGTATACTCTGTTGCGATCTGCTCTTCGATAAGCGTAGTGTCCGCCTCGGTCACTCTCTCCCTGACCGGCAGATGTATAAATCTGTAATATACAAGCCCCAGTAAAGCCAACGTCAAAACGAGCAGAAAAAATCTTTCAAATTTAGTAAATGGTCTGCTAAGCATCGTTTTCCACTCCTGCAAAAATGAATAAATAAAAACCGTGTATCTTATCCCAGAGGTGAGCCTCCCTGTATGGAGATAGCCCCACTACCGAAACCACCGCTATTCGGTGTGTCGATAATCACATTCTGCCCCGGTGCTCCTGTAACTGACTGTGCAGAGGCACTCTGCTGCTTCGATGCAGCCTGAGCTGCTGCCTGCTGCTGAGCCGCCGCCTGTGCTGAATTCTGTGAAGACGACTTAGAATTTGATTTAGAAGCAGAAGCTGAAGCATTTCCGGAAGAGTTACCTGAACTTCCACTCTTTGAACCGGTGCTCTTCGAACTGCTCTTTTCATTGCCGTTCTCTTTCTTCTTACTGTTATCTGCAGCCGCGGCACTCTCCGCTGCAGCCTCTGTTTCCTCTGCCTTCTCCATGATAAACGGAATATATGCATGCTCTCCGGATGCCTCTCCGTTTGGACTTGCATCAAGATAAGCATCAACAGCCTCACTGTTTCCACTGGCAACAGCCTGCGTCACCTCATCAGGTGAACGGAAATGAACCTCAATAGCTGCATCCACATACTGAGGTATGATAATGTTTCCATCAGCGTCCACCATGCTCTTATTTCGATTCTGTTCAACAGTACTTGCGGTCTGAGCTGTTACATAATTGATGTACTCAGATTCCTCGAGAGATCTGATGATCTCCGGAAGACGATTGGCATCTTCTATTCCGAGCCTGATATCCGCAACATTGCTGGATATGGTAACACTCTGAATAGCTCCTATCTCTCGAATACGCTCATCAATGATATTGAGCATAGTCACCATATCCTGAGCGGATGACTCCTGCTCATTCATATAACTGTTTCCGTAATGGCTGTATTCCAGTCTGACATCAGGATACTCATCATTTTTCCTCTGAATCTGTTCCAGCTCTTGCTGCTTTTCTTTGTAGTAGCGTTCCGCCTGATCTGCCTTGCCCAGCTCTTCGTAAACACCGTATTTTGTAAACAAGAAAAGAAGTATGAGATAAATAGTGAACAGCCCAATAGAGAAGGCGATATGTCTCACCTTCCTCTCATGGTACATCAGATTTATCTGTTTTTTATAAGGATACTTCTTGTCCATTTTCGTGATAGCCAAATAAATGCCCCCTAAATATCACTGTTTCCTCTGTTAAGCTGCTCAGTAAGTTCTTCAATGGTTTTTAATGTACTTTCCTGAACTGCCTTTGATTCATCATTTATTCTTTTATCTTCCGAAGGTCTCTTTACCCCATAGCTGTCTGTCCGGTCATCATATCCCGGCTCACTGTCATCAAGTCTTACCAGTATCTCATCGGAATCTTCAATTCTATGTAATTTTTCACCCTCATCTGGAGCAGCACCGCCATACATTTTACTGTCGGTAGGAGCTCCCTCCGGTATCTTTACGAGCACATCAGATTCTTCTGCTGCGCCCGATTCCTGATCGCCGTTCTTTTCCTCAAGCTTCTCAAGTCCCGATGAAAGCATAGCCCCTTCCGACAGATCCTTTGATAAAGAAGCATCCCCATCCTTCTTTATCCTGTCCACACCGGCTGCACTTTCGAAACTTTCATGAAACTTCATGATCTTATAGAGCTCTTCCTCAGAAAGAGCTGCCACCTCATCGCCCGGATCCATAGACACCCCATAGCTCTGTGGACTCAGATCGAAACAAGTCTTCATATCCTTATCCAGAGAACCATCCATGACACTGAGAGGTTTCACAGGTATATTCACTGTCTCCGAAAGGATCTCTATGAGCTTTTTGATATTACCTGAGCCTCCGAAATAGTACAGCGTATCGATGGTGTTCGCAGTATTGCTGTAGCTGTAGAAGTTCAGCGCTCTCATGATCTCGACAGCTCTGCTTTCGTAAAGCTGTATGAGTTTGTCATGAGTCTGGATGTCGTTAACATTCTCCTCTTCCGAGATACGGGCTATATGAACATCAGTGCCCGTGATGCCGGATATGGTTTCTGCAAATGAATATCCTCCGGGTTCCAGACTTCTAGTTACGTCATAGACTCCGTGATTGTAAAAATGAATCTTGAAGCTCTGATCACCCATATCAAGGATCGCATAATCCTTATCCTTAGGTACGTCAAAAAGCTGATTATATCTTCCCAGAATCCTCTGGATCCCGATGACATCCGGAACCAGTCCAACTGCCTTGAGCTTGGCATTTCTCGCCAGGTTTCTGTACTTTTGTATGAGTTCCTTGCTACAAGCCACAGCCAGAAGCTTCATATTCTTATCATTTCTGTCTATGACTGCGTAATCGTAAAAATATTTATCGGTATTATCTGATATGTAATCGTGAAACTCAAACGGCAGGTTCAGCTCCAGCTGCTTGACAGTCATGAGTGGAAGATTCACTGCCCTGACATAAACTCCGCTCACCGGAACACTGAAAATGACATTTCTGCATCGTATCCCATGTGCCTTGAAGGTGTTTTTCAGAAAATCCGCCATGGCATCCCAGAACTGAATCATGCCGCCTCTGACAGCATTGTCCGGGACATTTTCATAGAAGAATTTCTTGATACTTCCCTTTACCATATAGGAAACTTTAATTCGATAATCGCCGATATCAACGCCGACAACTTTCGTATTCTTCATTCACTAACCTCATATATATTATTCTTTATATTATGATGATTTTACTGATGTAAAGTTTTGATCTAAGTGCGCATGCATGTACAGCGTGCTTGATCATATTTATATAAATGACTAAATGCAGAGATCCGCATTTACACTTAATTCTCATTTAAACTGCACAATCTTTATGCCAGTAAACTAGTATACCAAATTACAAACTCGCTTCCAATCGTAATAGAAACCAAAGATGCCACCGAAATAGCCGGTCCAAAAGGGATTTTTTCCTTTTTCAGGCAAAATACAAATAAGATCCCTACGATACTGCTCAAAAACAGATTAAAAAATGCTACGAAGGTACTCATATACAGTCCGGTCATGAACAGTAGCTTAATGTCTCCGCCTCCCAGCGATTCTTTCCCCGATACCTTGTCGAAGATCAGTGACACTATCATCATGAAAAGTGAAACCGCCAATCCGCTCACCAGCCCTATACTGAAATCTCTAAGTAAATATGAAAAGAAGCTGAGGCCTATAAAATCACCCGGGATGGCTGCATCTTCCATATGCATATATTCCGGTGACAGATAGCTCATGACACCAACTCCCTTTGTATAGGTAATAAGTGGTAATGTCAGAAGCCACCACAATATGCCTGCCACATGAAATCTGTCCGGTATGGTATATGTCTTCATATCCACGAGGCTGAGCCCCATAAGTATCACTGCAAGTCCCATATTTCTGAGACATACAGCTGAAATGTCAAATTTCAGAACTGTAACTGCAAAGATCACACCCAGTATCAATTCGACCCACGTGGACTCTGAACTGAACTTAGCTCCGCAGTACCTGCACTTTCCGCCGGATCTGAGATACGAAACTATCGGTATCAGATCCATAGCCCCCAGCTGATGTCCGCAAACATCACAGTGGGAATGTCCCTTCAGCACGCTTTCATTTTTCACTATACGCCAGGCAGTACAATCTATAAAACTTCCAAAAACTGTCCCCAAGATAAATGCCAGTCCCAGTATATATATCATCAAACCCAAACTCGTATTGTACATACCTGCTTCCTTCTTGATCCCCTGATGTTTCTGTTGAATTCATATTCGTTCCGATCTTTCTTTTGGATAACCAACTTCATATAGAAGAATTGTACAATCAGAAATCGGTACGTCTTGCATCACAACTATTCATGCAAATTATGAGTACATTTATTCCATCAGTGATCCTTCATATTATTTATCGGATAAATATTAAAATCATATAAAACATAATAATAATTTTGCTTTTAAATTTTACCTTTTTAAATGAATTATATGAATATATTCCACTAAAAAATTTGAGAATTTCTTTCAATTTTTAATATTTTTTTCGAATTATTAAAATTTTTTATTTGATATTTGCATTTAATGCATAAATGCTATACTCTTAGTATTGCATGATTAAGTTTAAAGTATAGAAAAGCTTGGCATGTGACGTCGGTTCTTAAATAAAACAATGTATGAACCAGGACTGACGTTCCCATTATAAGGAGGGGGTAAGTATGAAGTTAAAGAAAGTTTTAGCAGCCGGAATCGCATCACTTATGATCGTTGGTTCTGCAATGACAGCAGTAGCAGGTCAGTGGATGGGATTTGGTACAACATGGTACTTTGTAAAAGATAATGGTACTTTTGCCGCAAATGAGTGGGTAGGACACTACTATCTCGGACCTACCGGTGCGATGCTTACAAACACTTGGACACCTGATGGTTATTTCGTAGGCGCTGACGGAAAGTGGATTCCAAATGCAGAATCAGGCGACGTTCACAACAGCCTTGCACATATCGGAACATATCAGTGGACATATACAAAGTACACAAACGGTTCTATCATCTACGCTAACTATGTAGATACACGTGAAGTTTCTATCAACGCTGATAAGACTCTTACTGTTATCCAGAGACAGAACGGTATCGGCGGAGCTGTATCACAGCTTACTTTCGAAGGAACAAATGAGTACATCAGCGTGATCAACGGTCTCAAATATAACTTCTATCCAATAACCGGTGAGCTCGTAGTAACTGATGCTCAGGGCACAGAGATGCACTACGCAAGAAAGATGTTTGGTTGATTTAAACCTCATATGATTTCAATCGGGCAGGAGACTTTTCTCCTGCTCTTTTTAATCACGAAAAAAGGTTCTGAGATTTATGTATCTCAGAACCTTTTAGTTTATAGTTACATCAACAGAATCAGACCACCCTGTCATAAGTGGATCTTTCCTCATCCAGCAGATACTCACTCAGCCTCTTCTCATCCTTTATCGACGCAGCACTCTCCGCATAACGGGCTCCGTTACGATGAGCGATAGTGGAATGATTGATCTTGGCGTTTCTAAGCTCTTCTTCGGTCTTCGCGTCACGCAAAATACGTTTATACTCCTTAAGCTCCTGCTCTCTCTCAGCTACCTTACGATAAGTTTGAGGATCATACTGCTGTAGATAAGCCTTTTCACTTGGTGTCAGAGTATCTCCGTTCTTTACCTTACGCTTGAGACTGTCCAAGCTGATCTCGTTAGGGCGTTCAAACACGATCCTGTTATTCTTTGCCTCTTCGGAATCTTCATTCTGAAAATCTTTCGTTTCAGACTGATTCGTCTGATCAAGCTTGTTGTTGTTCCTACTGCGCATCTCTAGATACTGTTGCCAGCGACTTTCCGTACTAATACGTTCAAGGTTATCGTATCTGGCAACGCCTTCTACTGCCTGATAACTCATAGGGGTACCTCCTTGTAATCAGCGTGCCGCACTCCTTTGCAGCATTACCATGTAAATACACGAATCTACTTATATAGTATAATTAATTGTACTATAAAAAATATAAATAGAAAACCCCTTATATATTATTTTGACGTGTCGATGCTATTTAAATTTTAAATTTGTCCGGCCTTTTTCTTTAAAGTAAATTTATCGACCATCTCTACAGCAAAGGAAATCGGATATAACTGAACCATGGTCGAGTGGATGAGATCTCCGATCTCCATCTTGAAGGCAACCTTAACAAACATATCCTGTGGTGAAGAAAAGATCTTCTCAAATGTCTTTACACTATCTACATCTATCTTACATACCTCAGGCGGGCTAATATCTACCATACGATCGAGAAGTGTCGCAAGAGATGTTGCGGAAGCTCCCATCATCTGGTTCATGGCTTCAGAAATAGCACTGAGATGCATTTCGTTAACTTCACCCTCATTATTTGTGCCGTCTCCGCCCATCATGAGATCTGTAATCGCTACAACATCGGGCTGCTGGAGAATGAAAACATTGTTTCCATCAAGTCCCACGATATAGTGGATCTGAACGAAGATACATGTTTTCTCGTAATCGTCCAAAGCTGCACTTCGATTGATGATACTGACTCCCGGTGTAGTGATATTAACCGGAAGATTTACCAGTTTACTTAAGTTAGTTGCAGCATTTCCCATGCTTATGTTAGCGATCTCACCTAAAATATCCTTTTGCTCATTTGATAACTCACTCATCAGCGTTCCCTCGATATCATTCTATACGTCCATCAGTTACCTAGGAAGACTCATCAAAATTTATAATTTCAGATAATGTAAACATCCCCTGCGATAAACGCAGAAAAGCAAAGTAATTCCGAGTCCTCTTTATATTTATCGGTCAAAGCATTGGCATAATAAGAAAATATCGAAAAAATTTTTACCTTCAAGCTGATTTATGACAGATTCATCCCAACTCTGCTGTGATAAATTTTTCCTTGAAGACCTCCATGGGCACAGGCTTCGAATAGAGATATCCTTGCATCTTGTCAACCTCGCAGGCTTTCAGTACATCTCTCATCTCTACGGTCTCAACACCTTCTGCACAGGTTAAGGACCCGAATACCTCTGCAACTTTATTTACAAGCTTTATAAGAGAAAGCTGCTTGTTATCCTCTACTATGTTTTTCACGAACTGCTTGTCTATCTTCACCACATCGATATACAGATTCTGCAGTAACTCAAGAGACGAAAATCCGGTTCCGAAATCATCAAGAGCAATCTTTATCCCCTTCTCCTTCAAATTAAGACTGATATCTTTCAGCAGTTCTTTATCCAGCAGTCTGCATCGCTCTGTGATTTCCAGGCACAGATTTTCTGCAGGATAACCTGTATCTTCAAGTGCTCTTGTTACAACATTCAAAAAATTCATCTGCTGGATCTGAGCATAGGAAAGATTGACACTCAAAACAAAATCCGGATTTGCCCTTACTATCTCCAGGCACTGCTCCATGGAATGTCTAAGTATCCACTCTCCGAGTTCAGGGAAAAGCGAATCATTTTCGACTATAGGTATAAAATCATTGGGCATGACGATATTACCATCGTCATCCCTCCAGCGAATCAGCGCCTCAGCCCCCACGAGCTTCTCAGACCTGGAATCCAGAATAGGCTGATAATATATAATGAAATTCCTGCATCCGTCAGCTACGCTCTTTCTGATATTGTTTATTCTCTCAAGCTCATAAATACAATTCTTTGAATTTCCTGTATCAAATACACAGAACTTTCCCTGTTTATTGTCCTTTGACTCATGATAGGCATGATTCAGACATGACAAAATAGTATCGGCATCGACATCGAATCTGTCCACCGATATCGCTCCGGCATTGATATTGACCTTTATCTTCTCACCCTCAAATAAAAACGACCTGCTGGATCTGTCTCTGTAGAACTCATAATTTTCTTTGAGCTCCTCCATGGTTGCTGTTCTGGTTATCATAGCGACCTTAACGCCATCCAGCCTGTACATTTCTCCCATATCCCTGTCATGTGCCAGCATAAATCTGATCACGTGTCTCATGATCCCGGTCCCGAACTCATAGCCGAAGAGATCATTGATCCTTGCATAGTTTGTTGAACCGTACATCACTATCCTGAATGGTACATGAGACTTCAGATACCTGTTAATGTCATAGAAAAAGCCATTCTGGTTCTTTAATCCGGTTATATTATCTATATAACTGTTAATGGAATGATTTCTTATCATCCCTACAAAATACTCGGGCTCATTATACTCATCCTTAAGGATCACTCCTCTGCAGGTACAGGTTATATATTTCCCGGAGATATCCTTCACTCTGTACTGTACATCATGCCTGCCTTCACCGGTATTAATGAGTACATCTATATTTTCTTTGTAAATGTCTATATCCTCGGGATGAATCAACTGCTCCCATTTATCTCCGGCAGCATACATATATTCAGCGGGCAGCCCGTACATTTCAACCGACGATTTCGACCAACGTGAATAATCATATTTAATATCACTTACATATACATCAGTACCTTCCGCAACCAACGCATATGATTCAAAGATCCTATTCAGCTTATCGATTCTGTTTTGTGTAATTTCCTTCATATCGCCTGATAACATGTCTTGAAAAATCCTTTTTTCAATGTTTAAGTCAAATGTTCCTCGCTGTGATTATCAGCAAGATAGCATTATACCCTATCACGTACCGGAAATTACATTTACCGCTTGCAAAAAAGTATTATTTTTTTATAAATTAGTTAAAAGTATGTCTCTAAATCTACATTCTTAATTTGCAAAAGCACTTATTTAACCTATAATCGTTATAGGAACTTTGTGATTTTTAACTATATTTTTAATTATGGTAAAGCTTAACGATTATTTGTATGAAGGACATACTGTCCTTGAGATTCTTCATAATTACAGCAGAGATCTGAAGAACAGCGCTCTAAGCTCTCATAACCAGATAGACATTGCCCACTGCAATTTCCTGATCGAGCTGTCTCAGATTCTTGAGCACAATGAGTTCTTGACTTCGGAATCCCAGCGTATACAGGATTTCTATATTTACATGTCTCAGAAATATCCGTTCCTTTCTTTCAACCTGAAGGGCAGGATAAAATCCTTACTTAGGGCTGAAAAAAAGTTCAACGGATATATAGTTCAGTTCATCTACGATTACTATAAGCAGAACGGTGAGTATCCTCCTCTTTCTGCCATCAAGGCGAAAGTTCACAATTTCAAGGATCTCATCGCTTATCGTATCGTTATCTCTCTGCCTGTCAGCAATCTCGAACCAGGCGAGAATCAGGCGGAATCTGAACTCCATTACTTATATGAGCTTGCCAATGTTTTGCCCGAATTTCTAGAGCAGCGCGGTTTTACTGCAGAGCTCGCTTCACTGAAGCAGGAGAAAGTCTCTCCATTGCTCTCTCCTGCGGTGAGACCGTACTACCGTGACTATATAGCAAATCCCAGAAGTTCAGGCTACAGATCCCTGCACATCACTTTTTATGATAATATTTCCCGCGGATTCACAGAGCTGCAGCTTCGCACCAAGGACATGGACGACTTTGCCGAGATCGGCACAGCCAATCACTACTTCTACGAGAAGAAGCAGGAAAATCCTCTTGTGCAACGCAATACCATTCCTGTAGGTGAGTGTATCTACTTCGATGAAGCCTATAACCGTATCATAGAACTCAGAAATCTGGATTTTTCAAAGGTTAAAGTCGATATGTTCAATGCTGTGGATAACACAAAGCTTAACGATGGATGTGGATTTTATAAAGGCCGTCTTATCCTGCCGTATGAACATCTTGCCAGACCAAAATGATATGATTATTTTAAATTTGTATAGAAAAAACCTGTTTTCAATCGAAAACAGGTTTTTGCATTGCGGGAGAAGGATTTGAACCTACGACCTTCGGGTTATGAGCCCGACGAGCTACCAGACTGCTCCATCCCGCGATAATAAATTTTGTTATTTTCAAAAATATAATGGGGCCTACAGGGCTCGAACCTGTGACCCCCTGCTTGTAAGGCAGATGCTCT
>NZ_MUHW01000049.1 GCF_002007235.1 Oribacterium sp. C9 | reverse complement strand
ACTAAACTTCCGAAAAAGAATCAATGGTTACCCACTATTTTTGACGAATAACCAAAAAAATAATGTTATGTTGTTGATTGATGAGATAATTCAGACTCTGGAGAATTTAACGATTTGAAAGAATACTGGAAATACCGGTGTATGTCATTTTCTGCTCATGTGTGTTCTAAGCTATATTTATTTCTTTAAAAGGTCCTTGGTAAGATCAACCTCATCCGCAGGGATGGGAGAGAGCCCCAACAGCTTCATCAGGAGGTGCATATCCTCATCAACTTCTTCAATTTAGGAATCTCTGAAAAACTGGCAATATCCATCTTTTCGCAAAACTCCGGTTTAACGAAAAAATGCCGATTATACGGCATGCGTCTGTCATTAAATTGAAGAAGTTATCGAGACTTTTGGCTATTAAAAAGTTAAAAAAGGTCTCGTTAACCTCTTCAATTGCCGTGATGTAAGTCTATTCATATAATTGATTATATGAATAGATCAAAAAACGAATTGGAAACAAAAAGCAAAGTTAATAAGATTGTTAGGGATAACCTTCCAAAGTTTGCTACAAGATATTTCAAAGCAAATATGGATGTTAAATCACCACAATCACTGTATGGATATGCTTTGGATCTGACGACTTTCTTTGAGTATTTGAAATACCGTGAGCCGGATTCTTTTGACGTAGCCAAGATGACCCTTTCGGATCTCAACAAGCTAACTCCTTCTATCATTGAAGATTATCTTGATTACAGCAGAGAATATACTGATAAAGGTGAAACAAAGATCCGGTCTGATGCTGCTATAAAACGCAGATACAGCTCCCTCTCCTCTTTCCTTGCTTATTATTACAAGATGGATATGATAGACCGGAATCCTGCAGCGAAAGTGAATCCTCCCAAAATAAGAAATCAGGTTCAAATTACTCCATCAGTAAAAACAAACCGTAACATTATCGATTTCATATCCAATGGAATACTTGAAGGCAGACGCGCTGTTTTCCAAGAAAAAACATGTCTTCGTGATACAGCCATCGTAACGCTAATTGCAAGTACCGGAATCAAGGTTTCTGAACTGGTCAACATGAACATAGAGGATGTTGACCTTGAAGAGCATTGTATTTCCATATATGGCCGCAGAAATCAAAAGAGGAGCATTTATATTTCAGATCCTACTGCCGTTGCCATTAGCCGTTATCTTGCAATCAGGCTTGAAATCTTGCCGGTACATGGACATGACGAGGCGTTATTTCTAAGTCTTCAAGCCAAAAGATTAAGCGTTCGTGCTGTAGAGTATATGGTTAAGAAGTATACCGAGGCATTTTTTGATGGAGCTGATCATCTGACTCCTGAGACTATTCATCAGTCATTCCGTAATAGCATTTTCATGCAGTCCATGAACCTGCCGTTTACAGCGGATATATGTGGATTAGACAGGAATACTCTCCTGCAGTACTATCGTCCTTATATCGACGATTATGAAAGTCGTAAGGGGCAGGAATTCAAATAAATCAGTTAATTTTTCACCAATCAAAAAAGATCCCAAGGGGATCTTTTTTATGTTGCATAAAGAATTTCCTTCTATCCTGGCTTAACATTTATTATTCTTGATTTTTATGCAAATTCTATCCTTTTTAATGTTTTCTTTTAACCCTCTGCAAGAGCAAATAAAATATATCCTTGTGTGTTCATGATTCTGCTCAGAAAGTGAGGAAACCTATGACAAAAATGGTAAATAGAATTGATGATGCAGACAGGGAGAAGATCTCATTAGGAATAGCCCGTAAACAGCCCCTGAAAAAGATAGCCAAGCTGCTGAACAGGCATCTGTCTTCTATCACAAATGAGATAAAAAAGCATCGCGTTTTTATCAGAGGCAGCTATTATGCAGGCAATGACTGCCGATATGCGGAAGGCTGTGATAAACGCAATGTATGCGGTGACATGGATTGCAAGATGTATTGCTACACATGCCCTAAAAAGTGTCATGAATTCTGTAGCGAGTATGTGACACTTAAATGCAAAAAGTATGAGAAACCAACCTATGTCTGTAACGCCTGCGATAACCGCCGCTACTGTCAGGATGACAGATTTTTCTACGATTCTGCTGTTGCCGACAGACAGGCGAAGGAAACACGAAAAATATCCCGCCAGGGTATACATCTTACTGACGAAGAGCTTGCTGACGTTAATACTATTCTGACAACGGGTATCAAGAAGGGACAGCCGATAGCCCATATCTTCTCTACGCATGAGGATGAGATCCCCATAACAAGCAGGACTGCTTACACTTACATCGATATGGGCATACTTGATGTCAGAAACATTGACCTGCGTCGTCAGGCAGGCTACAAGCATAGGCGCAAAAAGAAAGAAGAATCGGGTATTCTCAATCAGGTATATCGGCAGAATCGCTCCTACGCCGATTTTACAGCTTATATGGAGCATAGATCTGATTTCCGAGTATTTGAGATGGATACAGTAAAGGGAAAACGTGGTTACGGAAAAGTCTTGCTGACGATGCTTTTCAGAAAGAACTCTGTCATGCTCATTTTTCTTATGGATGACTGCAAGGCAGACTCAGTTATTTACTGGTTCAACTATCTTGAGACAGCACTTGGAAAAGAGGTATTCCATCGTCTCTTCGAAATTTGCGTGACCGATAACGGGTCTGAGTTCAAAAAGGTGGATGAACTTGAGCTTTCTTCTGACAATACCATACGCACCAGCATGTTTTATTGCGATCCGATGCAGAGTGGACAGAAAGGTCGTCTGGAGAAAAATCATGAATACATCCGTTATGTGATTCCCAAAGGCACTTCTCTTAATCCGTTCACACAGGAAGACATGACTCTTCTTGCAAATCACATCAATAGCACCAAGAGACCCGGACTTGGGGATAAATCGCCCTATGAGCTTATTACTGAGGATGATGAGGACATGCACTGCCTTATGAAGTTGTTGGACCTCTCTCCTGTCCCCGCAGATGAAGTTAATCTTACCAAGGGCCTTTTGAAGAAATAAATCTATCTTAGAACACACACGAGCAGAAAATGACATACACCGATATTTCCAGCATTCTTTCAAATCGTTAAATTCTCCAGAGTCTGAATTATCTCATCAATCAACAACATAACATTATTTTTTTCAACGCGGAGGAATTACTATGCCTAAACGAAAGAAGTCAAATATACACGACCTGTATCCTAAGGACTACTGCTTTGACTATGAAGCTTTCGAAGCAGATCCGGAGGGATATGTGTTCACACAGGATGACATAGCATACAGTAACGCAATGGATCTTGAACGTTATGAACGTGAGGTTCCGATGAGCTACTACGAAAAGACCCTGCTTCGCAAATGGGTCATGTCAGGACACAGCC
>NZ_MUHW01000048.1 GCF_002007235.1 Oribacterium sp. C9 | reverse complement strand
CGAAATCCAAACTTAAATAAAATCCAAACTTTCCGCCAACAAATGCGATTATATCAAACATTTCCTTTCTAAAAGTTGAGATTTTATTATTCATTACAACCGTGCTCTTTTATCATTCAGGGCAAGGAGGTAATGATCATGAACATTGAAAACTTATTACTACATTCAGATGAGCTCATACGTCATATGGAAGACGATGGATATTCTAAAAGCTATATCCTTCTTCTTAAGACTGAGATCAACTGGCTTAAGAAAAACTGGCATTCTGTCGATTCGTATGAAGAAGCCTGTCAAGCCAGGCAGAGCCAAACAAAATCGGCAGAAATGCAGCGGAGATACCGTCTGGAGTACGGAATCCTGAAACGCTTTGATCTTGACGGTATATTTCCTGACTACCGGAGGAAAGAACCGTTAATAAAGCGCGGGGCATATCACAAGCTCAATTCTGCATTCAAGGACACTGTTGATACTTATCGTGATGCAGAACTCAAACGCGGGCTCAAGCCACAAACGGTTAAAGGCAATGTATCTGCTGTATCATGTTTCCTGCTTTCTATGCAGGGCAAGGGATGCTGCACCCTTTCAGATATCAGTGAAGAAGCTGCCATGTCCTTCTTTACTGATGTCTCCGGGAACATTGCTCTGTCAAATGGTTACAGGAAGCAGATATCCCTTGTATTCAAGGCAGACCTTGGAAAGTACAATGAGGATGCAAAAAGGATACTCGCCTTTCTTCCTAAAACAAGACCCCATAGAAAAAACATCCAGTATCTTCAGCCAGAGGAAGTGGAATGTCTGCATGAAGCACTGTCTCCTGATGGCACGTCATCTTTGAGCCTCCGCAACAGAGCAATAGGTGTACTGTTATTCTTCACGGCACTCAGGGCATGTGATATAGCTTCATTAACCCTCGGAGAGATTGACTGGGAAAATGACGAAATTCGTCTTGTCCAGGATAAAACCGATGTTCCATTAACCCTTCCGATGTCAGCAATGGTTGGCAATGCGCTTTATGATTACATAGTGTCCGAACGCCCTGACAGCAATGAGGAGTATGTTTTTCTTGGCGAAAATCGTCCCTATGACCCCATAACAGCCGGTGCGGTTTTTCTTATCGCTTCCAAGATATATGATGCGGCATCCATCAGACTGGAAAAGGGAGAGAGGCGCGGCTCCCATCTTTTCAGATATAATGCCGCAACTGCTCTTATCAGCAAAGGGATCCCCCGTCCGGTTGTCAGTGCCACTCTGGGTCATGATGACCCGGCTTCGCTGGATTACTATACATTTGCAGACATCACACATCTCCGCGAATGTGCCCTGAGTATCGCCATATTCCCTGTCAGGGAGGGGGTGTTTGACATATGAGTCCTTTCCGTTCGGGGTTTGCTGACGAATTAGAAGCATTCGTCAGATACCGCAAAGCATCTGGATCCTGGAATGAATATGCCAGCCGGCAGAATCTGGTATACTTTGATCATTATTGCGCTGATAACTATGACCTCTCATCCATGCCCATACAAGCAATGATTGACGGATGGTGTACAAAAAGGGACAGTGAAACAAGCGGCTCCTGCTACACGAGAACGCTTCCGGCTAGGCAATTCATTGAATACCTGAAGAGTCGGGGACTGACTGACATAAACGTGCCAGCCTCACCAAAGCTTAACAAGAGGAAATATGTTCCCCATCCGTTCTCGGATGAAGAGCTTCGGCGATTTTTCGAAGCATGTGACAGCATCATCCCATACAAAAACAGGCCCGCCTCCGTGCTTAGAAAGATACAATGCCCTGCTTTTTTCAGGCTTCTTTACAGCAGCGGCATACGGACAACAGAGGCTCGCTATTTAAAAAGAACAGATGTTGATCTATCCCACGGAGTCTTGGATATACAAAAATCAAAGGGCTACGACCAGCATTATGTGGCCCTTCATGAAACGATGACGGAACTTCTGGTAAGCTATGACGATGCCGCAGACAGGCTCCAGCCAGACCGCACATGGTTTTTCCAATCCATGAAGGGTGGCTGCTATGGCAGGGATTGGGTCAATGATAACTTCAAGAAGCTCTGGCAAGTGTCTAACGGCGATTCCAGGGGAATGATTCCATATGACCTCCGGCATCATTATGCGATAGTGAACATCAGCTCATGGGAAGATGACAGCTTTTCCTTTAGTGAAAAGCTGCATTACCTGTCAAAGTCCATGGGGCACCGTTGGATACAATCGACACTTTACTACTATTCCATTGTTCCCCGGCTTGCTGATAAGCTGCGCGAAAAAACCGAAGCCGGATTCAATGATATCGTACCGGAGGTGTGGGATGAAGAAGATTGACGATGCCCCGGTAATAGCAAGGAGGATTTCTGAGTTCCTGTATGAGTATGCGCCTCAGTTCCTTACTAACAGCGAGAATACCTTAAAGGGTTATAGCGATGCACTGACGCTATATTTCCAATTCCTGGAAGAATCGGGGGTTACCCCATCCAATCTTGACCGTCACCACCTTGAGAAGGATTGGATTGAAAAATGGATCCTGTGGCTAAAGGAAAACCGTAAGAATTCTCCCGAAACATGCAATAACCGACTTGCTTCTCTGCGGAGGTTTCTTGAATATCTTGCCAGCAAAGACATCAAGATGGAGTATTTGTACCAGGAATCCAAACGTATCAAACGCCAAAAGTGCCCGAAACGCAAAGTGTCAGGTCTTTCTCGGGAAGCCGTTGCTGCCATGCTGGAAGCTCCTGATACAGCCACATCGATCGGCCGCAGGGATTTGGTATTCCTGACGCTTCTTTACGCGACGGCCGCCCGGATGGATGAAGTGTTATCCATAAAAATCGGGCATATAAATCTTGATGTCAACAAGCCATATGTCAACATCTATGGTAAAGGGGACAAACTTCGTACTTCCTATCTGCTTCCGAGGGCAGTGGCGCTGCTCAGGAAATACATGAAAGAAGTGCATGGGCCATCCCCCGATCATGACCGCCTTCTGTTTTATAGCCGCGTTGGCGAGAACTATAAAAAGCTGACGGAAGCCGCTATGGACAAGAGGATTAAAATATATGCCAGGATTGCCCATGATAAATGTAGTGATGTCCCGATTAAAAGCCATGCGCATCTTTTCCGCCATGCAAAAGCCTCACATTGGATAGAGGACGGGCTCAGCATTGTTGAAGTACAGTTCCTTCTTGGTCATGAACAGATAGAAACAACCATGAAATATCTGGACATAACAACCGCAGAAAAGGTTAAAGCGCTTGCAACCCTTGAAAATGAAAAGGAAAAGAAGGTCGAGAAGAAATGGAAAAACTCCAATGCTTCTTCCCTCACTGGGTTCTGCGGCTTAAACCGGAAATGATACTTCAAAATAAAATCAAAACTTTCTGCTGGCTGAATACTTATAAGGAGTAGAATCTTGGCAGAAAGTTTGGATTTTATTTAAGTTTGGATTTCT
>NZ_MUHW01000047.1 GCF_002007235.1 Oribacterium sp. C9 | reverse complement strand
GATTATTCAAACGCATGAAAAAAGACCTTTTTAAGGGATTTTCGTAATATACCCCAAAAAAGGTCTCGTTAACTTTTTCATTCAAGTAACACCTGGCCGCCCGTAGCGTTACCTGGCGTTAATTGAAATACTAAATGCTTAATTGCACTACTTAATGCATAAATGAGCTTTTACTTTTGCAAATATTGGGTTAAGTAAAGGATGCGGTGGGTACCCGCATCCCCATTTAAAATACATTAACCTGAATTATTCATGGTGGCGTTTGCTCATTCTATTTCACCTTGCTAAACAGTAATAATATATACTTGGTATATATCTTCTTTAATTTGCCAGCTTCAAATTCTGTCCTATATAGATAATATCCGGATTGGAGATATTTTTTTTATTGAGTTCGTAAATATAGGTCCAGTCTTTTGAATCCCCATATTTTTCTTTGGCAATTTTAGAGAGTGTATCGCCTGGCTTAACTACATAAATACCGGAAGTGACATCCTTATCAGGAACTAATTCAGTAACAGAGTCCAGAGCCGTTGCTGTTCCAGAAAGATCATTTTTAAGAGTGTCAATTTCTTCATTAGTAAGCCCTGTAGATTTTAGATATTCAGCAGCTTCTACACTTAAATCCGCGCTGCGAAGATTTTCCACACCAAATACATTTTTCAGAGTCTTTTCAAGATTACCGGTTAGAATACTGTTATATCTTTCATCATCCGTAGTGATTCCATAATAATTATAGAAAGTTGTCATATAATCGGCAGTCACCTCATCATAAGCTGCACCCATTAAGCATTCCAAAACAGCAACAACGAAGCCCGCTCTGTCTTTTCCCTCTGTACAATGAACAAGATATACTCCTGGATTAGAAATGAAGAATTTGAGTCCATTAGCAAGTTTTTGCTTAAAATCATCAGCTTCAAAGTCAACTCCCATATTCAGAGCTATATAATTCTGGTGTGAATAGTATGTTGTATTGATATCGGGGTATGAAGCGACTGTTTCCGGGTCATCAGCAAGATTCATTATTGTTGTAACATGAGCTTGCCTGATGGCTGCATCTGCATATATGTTCCTGTTGTATTTAGGATTAATAGGTGAAGCGGACCTGTACAATCTTCCTCTTCCGATTCCTGAAGTTGTCACTTCTCTGAAATTAGCAAACTGGGCATCAGAAAGGTTTGGATAATCGGATCTGTCTGTGGTATAGCTCAACTGATGCAAAAGATATTCGCCATAGTATCCACCTTTTGTATCCATGGAGATAGACACTTCTATCCTGTCTGTTGCACCGTCTGCAGGTTGCCATGATACAGAATTGTCAGCGGCTGTCTTTTTAATGGCAATACCGTATGTTGTGGCAAAATCTTTCATGTTGATTGCAAGCAGGACAAACTCATCTTCCTGTCTCACAAAAATCCCTGCAGTACCTGAATCAACATCAGAATAATTGCTACATAGTGGGAGCTTCAAATTCTGGTTCAAAAAGCTCACATTTAGTATATCTCCGAATTCATAGCCTGATGACAGAAAATCAGAACACTTAATATCAAGAACAACGTTCCCGTATTTTTGAATATTTGCAACGCTGGCAGTTGTATTAATTACTTTATTTGCTGCACTAACTTTTCTTGATGGCAGAATCACTAGAGAAAAAAAGATAAGAACTACTGATAACATAGCCAGCAGTCTTTTTTTTACGTTTGCAGCCTTGCACATCTGTTTCATAGATACCTCCTGAACAATATATATTTTTGCACGCGATACCAATTATATTTCCGCATACCTACATTTAATCGAGTATCATATGAGAAATATCGACATCTCCTTGTGAAAAATTATCTGTTATTTTTTGCCTCTGTGGATAAGTTTCATGACGGCTCTGAAAGATTGTGACGGAATTACGCCGGTTTTCAGGCATAAAAAATCGAGGTATTATGCAGTTACTCTTGCAAAACTGATAATACCTCGAAATTAAGCATTTACCTTTTCAAGTGACGACATTTTTAAAGAAATCTCAAAGGCCTATGAAGGGACAACCATCCTGACAATAATAACAATCTTCCCCGCCTCCGGATAATCGATCCAACTGAGCATCTGTCAGTTCGATTCCATTTGATTTTGCCAGCTCCATTATTTCCTCTATGCTTTTACATTTTTCTGCTTTCGCTCTGAGATCGGGATCAAGTTTACTGAAATCAAAATTTTTAATTTCCATTTTTTATCGCCTTCCTCGGAATATTTTAAATCGATTTTCGTCTTATCCTTTAACCATAACTCTCAGCTGCTACCTCAGGGCAATCATAACAACCATTATCTAGTATTCCTCCACCGGATAACTGATCCAACTGAGCATCTGTCAGTTCGATTCCACAGGTTTTTGCCAGGTCCATCAATTCCTCCATACTTTCACACTTTTCTGCTTTCTCTCTGATCTTGGGATCAAGTTTGCTGAAATCAAAATTTTTAATATCCATTTTATTCTCCTTTCTATAGGTGGATTTATAGTTCAGACGCTTTTAGTGCAAGATAAAATTTTACTGTCTGTGGTACTCCGGCCTTAAATTTTATCTTTACATAACTTAAAAGAACCGCCAATGCTATAAGGCGCTTGTTGCCATCCTCGCTTTCTACGGGGTATGCACGGGCAAATACTGCATCAGGAATCATTTTCCAGCGATCGTCAATAAGCTTCATTTCCTGAAGCCGGTTCATAAACCGGGCACCCTTATCTGACCTGAGAGACTCCTCTCCGATCTTCGGACGCTTTTGGGCTCCGAAAGCGAATCCCAAGCCGAAGACATCGGAAACGGATCCATCCGAAAGGATGTCAAACTGAAAATCACTAGGTCTGCAAATTGTAATAAGTTCATCGCAGAGCTCGATCATGTCAGGTCCCCATGCAGTAAAACCGGCCAGATCAAATAAAGTTCTAAGATCATAACTTCCGAATTTGTAGCCGCCGATACGTGTCGGTGTTCCGGGGCGCCCCGGGAAAAAGGCAATATAAGCACTTTGCCAGTACTTTTTCAGACGTTCACTTATATCTAAATAATACGGAAGCCTCGCTTCTTCCCCACAGGCCCTGAGAAATGGCTCTATAAGAGAATGATCCCCTTGATGCTGAAGATAGAGACCTGCCTGTTCAGTATCTCCGCGACTAAGATCTATAGAATAACCAAAACCTGCATTACGCCCTGAAAATGTGGCAAAGCAATCAAGGGCCTTTCTATAGCCAAAGGCCTGAGCCGAAGGATCGATACCATCCCTGAAAAGGGTTTCTCCATATGTTACAAGCATATCAAAACAGGGATTACCGATAAGCGGAAATTCCAGATATACCGTAGGAAAGATTTGCCCACTTATAGCTCGGTCAAATGATTCTTCTGCCAGAGACAGTTTATCTCCAAAAAGGGCCTTTCCCCTTCCTTCTGCGGTAACAATGGTGAGAAGTGCCCTGAAAATAATGTTCAATTCATTTCTTTGCATAAACTATTTCACCAGCCCCTAATGTTATTATGTACTTAACTTATGCTTATAATATAGGTTCATACTGTATTTTTTTCTTTGTTTTCATCTTCTCATAAAGCGTTTCAAGAAAAATCCCGGGTCTTTCTTTATATGCAGGACATCTCCGTTTTATAAACAGTCTTTGATTAGGGTCTCCTCCCAGACAGTGCGGAAACCAGATACAGGCACGACACTCATCATCGTTTGATGGCGGCGCAGTATTGATAAAAGCGGTAAGTAGATCATGATTATCTGCTGTTTGTAAAGAGTTCGCCGGATCCCATTTTCCTGCAGTTCCAAAGCTCATATCTTCCATACCAACAGATTCCCAGCATTTATAAAGTCTTCCCTTTTCATCTATACATACACTCCAGAAACGTTGGGCTCCGCAATAGTTCCCTTGATTTGATACTCTTTTGCCACAGGCTTCGATGTGTGCGGCCTTATCTCCTTCCAGTAGTCTGACTTCCTCTCCACGTTTATCAGCGGCTATGCTTTTATGAACAAGGTCCGGGATAAATGTCAGCTTATTTCCACTATCAGATGCAAGTTTCTCAACATATTCCTTTAGTTCTTCAAGTTCTTCAACATTATCCGCGCTAACGTTATATCTTACAGTAACAGAAAGAGGTAGCGGATTTCGGAGATTTTCCGTTATGACATCGAAACTTCCACCACCATTTGTCAGGTGTCTTGTTCTGTCATGTGCGGATCCCACACCATCCAAAGTCACCTGAGCCTGACCAACCTTAACTCTGCTCAACATATCAACATTTTCTTTATTTAGAAAATATCCGTTGGTGACGATACTCGCTTTATAGTCTGCACCATACTCTTCACTTAATGAGATCAACAGTTTCGAAAGACTCTCGATAATTTCAGGTGCCAATAATGGCTCTCCGCCAAACCATGTCACCCTTAGTTTCTTTGCCCGGCTACACTCCAGCATCCTACGTGTCAACGCGACAACATCATCCTGAACCTTTTCGCTCATTTTCCCCTGCAAGTGATTCTCAAAACAGTAAGGACAGTTAAAATTGCAGCTCAGGGTAGGACAGATCGTCAGATTTACAGCATCTGTTATCCCCATTGCCAGACGACTCCGGGACTCGATAGCGGATAATTCATCATAATTAACTATGAGACCTCTTTCTGAAAAACGTTTGATCATAGGATGATCTTCGGAAAGACGTTCAAAAACTGAAAGTAGATAAGCCTCAAGTGAACTGTATACGGCACAACTTCCTGTAACGAGATTTGCTATAAGATAACCGCCTTCCGATACCTGCATACTGAGATTATATCGGGACAGCTTCCACCCTGCATCTCCGGCAGTTCTTTCAGACTTGATTCGTTCCATCAGTTTTCTCCCCATATGTAAAAAAACGCAATATATTAATCTGCAATCGATAAGCCGTAATGATATTTACTAAATTTTATCGACAAAAACCTATATATTTATAATCCCTGAAATCAAAAAACAGCTATCGAATCGTTATACCGCCTGGTGCGAAATGATTCGACAGCTGTTTTTGACCTTATTTAATATTATCCTTCAAGAACTTCCGAAAGCTCCGGAATGGATGGTGCTGCCCCCGGTCTGGAAACTGCGATTCCTGAAGCTTTTGCAGCTACAGAAAGAGCTTTTTCGGGATATTCCCCACGGATCATTGATCCTATAAAAAAGCCTGTAAAGGTATCTCCCGCTGCGGTGGTATCAACAACCGAAACCTTGAAGATCCCCTGTTTCAAGACATTGTCCTGAAATGCATATACCGAACCTCTTTCACCGAGAGTCAGGACTATATGAGCCTTCGGGAATTTCTCCCCAGGATGATGTGACTCTTATGATGAATCACATAAACAGCTATCCACGTAAGAGCCTCAACAATCATTCTCCATATGAGGTTGCACAATTGCTTCTTGGGGAGACATTCTTGAAGGCCATGAACTTCTCTAAAATCCCTGCAGATGAGGTAATACTGAAGCCGATCTGATCAGAAAAAATTCTTTTATTTCTGATCATCGATAATTTACCGGAATCGGTAACATCCAAAATTCAGTGATTTCTTACTCACCAGCCGTTTGCAGGACTTAATGCCTAAGATACGCATTTCCCCAAAAGTTGAGCATTAAGTTTTTCAAAAAAAGTGCCCAACTTCTGTTTGCCATACCCAATTTTCGGGATTGTGACGGAATTACGCCGGCTTTCAGTCATAAATAATTCCGCAGACCTACATTTAATCGAGTATCATATGAGAATTATCGACATCCTATTGTAAAAATTATCTGTTATTTTAATATTTGGCATCTTCAAATGTAGTTGGAAGCTTTGGCATGTCTTGCAATTTCCATGAATTCAGCGCCTGATCGCGTTATCCAAAGATGCTCATACAATTCGCAACAACCAGTCCGCCTCCAGTACCGATGACATATCCCAAAAGCGCCATGACGATGCCCACCGGAACCAGCGCGTCGTTGTAGGATCCCGCAATAACCGGCGTAGTGGCCGTTCCGCCGATATTTGCCACCGAAGCAACCGCACAGGTAAAGATATCCAGGTGAAGCAGTTTTGCCATCACAATCATAACCACAACATGAATCACCATGATTATGAATCCGGCAAGTATCCAAAGATGTCCGTTGTTCATGCCTCCAAGATCCGCTCTGGATGCAATGAGCGCGATAACCGTATAAAGAAGAATATTGGACAGTTCTTCAATTC
>NZ_MUHW01000046.1 GCF_002007235.1 Oribacterium sp. C9 | reverse complement strand
TGCCAGTTTAAATTAATACTGTAAAATTAAAACACTTAAGAAAGCTTGGAAATCCAAGCTTTCTTTTTGATATGAAAAATAACGTTCGGTTCACATTTGCAGCAACGTAGTTTCTTCTTCCAGATTGTCCATAATTTAGACTCAGATTAATAGGGTCATAGCAGCTCCTTTTACGATTGGCATAGACCGGTCGTAATTTACCTGTTATGGTTGCGGCTGATGTGACATCTGACACCTATTTAAGCATTATTCTTAGACATCACTACTAATATAAGCCATTCATGTAAGCATTGGTTTTGTCTATATCCATAAAAGAAAGTGTATAAAATCAAATGCATGATAATATTACGTTAATCATTTAACATTCGGATAAATAAACTGTACAATATTAAATTTTGAGTGATATTGTTTAAATATAATTAAAAATCATGAGTCTAATAACTTAGGGAGGACACTTATGAAGGAGTTCACAAGAAGGGAATTTTTACAGAAGGCTGGGAAAACAGCTGTTGGTCTTGCAGCTTTTGCGGCAGTTCCAACATTAACAGGATGTGGTCAGGAAAGTCAGGTTCCGGTAGCCACAACAACAAATGAGACAGAAACAGTTGAGGAAACAACAGCTGCTGTTGAAAATAAAGTAACAAATGATATCCCTGCAATAACACTTCCTCTTGAATGGCATGAACTTGATAAGAAGGAAATTCAGGCAAGAGTATACGAGCAGTGGTTCAAACTCGGTGGATGCGGAGCATCTGTTTTTGATGGATTGTTGGGTGCTTTGGCAGATAAGTATGGTTATCCATACAATCAGTTCTCACATGAGATGGCTTTTCTTGGACATGCCGGTTATACATGCGGTTCATACTGCGGATCTCTTGGCGGTGCAACATTGGCCATTGCGCTTCTTATACCTAAGGAGAACCAGGATGATGTTTTAAAGGAACTTCAGGCTTGGTATACATCAACAGTCCTTCCAATTTACGAGGGAGAGTATGATGATGTTCATACAACATCACCTTCCGTGAACTGTGTAGATTCACTTGGAACATGGATGACAGCTGCCGGAGTTGCTGAGAAGAGCGACCCTCGCAGAAAGTCACGCTGTGCTGCACTTTCTGCCGACGTTGCTGCAAAGACAATCGAGCTTATAAATGTATTCTATGGTATTGAGAAGCCAGCTGAAGCAGAAAGTACAGAAGCTGAAACTGCCGATAATGAGTATATCGGCACAGCTAAGGGTATGGAAGGCGATGTTCAGGTTAAAGTAACTGTAGATGATGGAAAGATCAGTGATGTAAAGGTTATGTCAAACAATGAGACGCCAAACATTGGTACAAAGGCCATTGATGCAATTCCGGAGAAATTCATAGGATTATCATCACCTGAAGAAATAGATGCAGTTGATGCGGTATCGGGTGCCACAGTAACATCTGACGCGTTGAAAGAAGCCGTTAAAAATGCACTTTCACAGATAAAATAAGGAAAAAGGTCATGTTCCGTATTTGGAATATGACCTTAAATTTTTGGAAAAGAAAATATTTTTTATTTATATCTTGACACAGATTCTTTTCGGATATATAAAACTTAAGCAGTTAGTTAATACTAACCATAAAAGTACATAGTATGGAGGAGTTATGAAAAGAATCAGTCAGAAGTTATTCTCAGTTTTATTAGCAACAAGTTGTATCATTTCAACCCCAATCTCATCATTTGCCCATGGTGCATGGTTTGCCCAAAGAACAGACCGAACACAGCTGGTAGTGGGAGAGGGATGGAAGGACAATGGATATGATCCAAACGGTCTTCTCATGATGAATGCTTATAGCGCTCAGTACAATTTCACAGCTCTTGAGCCACAGAAGGGCGACAATTATCTTTACATCAATCCTACAGATGATGTTTCTGTTGTAGATGTCATTCTTGATTATGGTTACTGGAGCAATAACGCTGAAGGGAAATGGATTCCAAAGCCAATGGATGAGGTAGAGGGTTCTACAATCGGGACTCATGCTTTAAAGTACAGCGTTAACTATCTGAAGAGTGTAGATAATGTTCAGCCTATGCTGGATATGCCATATCAGTTCGTTCCATCAGCTGATCCTACAAAGCTCAATGTAGGTGATGTATTTGCTGTACAGCTCCTTCATGAAGGACAGCCTATGGCAAATGTTGATATCATTCCTGATGTCATGAACCATCATACAGTCACAACAAAAACAGATGCCAATGGTTTTGCATATGTTACAGCTGTAAACGGCGGCACAAATGTAATTGGATGTGAGATGGTAGTTCCTTACGAGAACGAAGGAAAAGACAAGAAGGCTACAAGAAGCAAGGTATTTGTAAGTCTTAGCTATACTCTTTATCCGGAAGAGACAGATTAAACTATCACTCCATTTACATTTTAGAAGAAAGCCGGGACATCCCGGTTTTTTTTATGAGAAGAAAATATTATGTTTGGAGGAAGTTTTTTGGGATTTGACCTGGAGCGATGATAAACGTCATCTACCTTATGAGATAAGATTATTACTTTCGCTTACTAATGCAGTAGGGGCAGGACGTATGCGTCAGGCAACAAGAGAACTGGTGAAGGCATATATACATGGTCTGGACAGCGCAGCGTTGGACGATGTTTTTGAACTGTTGGTGTGGAATCAGGGAATCGGGTACTTTAGTTCAGAGATAGGACCTTCCACACTGTTCGCAGCTTATAAGACAATCAAAAATATGGAAAAACAAGGTAAACCGCGACGTGAAATCGGTGATACTTTAAAAGAAAAGTTTGGAGAAAAGAACCCTGATGTCAAAGTATGAGTTTTTACCTTTCGTGAAAAGGCTGGGATGTAAAAGTCCCGGCTTTTTTATTTTTTGATTTATATGAAAACCTTTAGTGCCGAATATAGTAGTGAATACTAAATTGTTCCATGTTCCTTATTAATCATTTTATTTTCTTTCATTAACAGCGAGTAGTGGCTGTTCCACCACTGATCGCCCTCCTTTCTTTCAAAATAAATGGGCAAGACAAAAAAGGGCTGCAGTACGAAATTATCATCGTATTGTAGCCCTTGAAACTGTATTGATAAAAACTTCTTGTATAAGGCTGCATAATACCTTCTTTTAAATAGATTTTGATATCACCAGTCATCGGATTTAATGCATCATTGTCGGCATTAATGATATCAAAGAAAGTGGTGAATCTCAGAAATACGAATGACCTCCCATGGAATCTCCATATTACGTGTAATAAGCTTCATAGTAGAGATGAAATCTATTAAATCAAGGGTTTGACTTATTCGAACAGCTTTCCATTCAGATTATTTAATTTAAATCTATGTCGATATATAGATAAAGGGGTGTTCTGTATTTTTTTGCTGTAAGACTTACAGCATGTAATTTACAAGGAGGTAAATTCAATGAGAATATTAACTAATGTATCTAGAGCTGAGTTAGATCATCTTGTAAATCAGCCTACAGCCAAGGCAATGATAAAGTTTGGATGCTTTAAAGAAACAAATATTGGTTAAGGCTCCTTTTAATCATTTCGATGAAGCTGAGAAAAGAATGAGCAGTAAGATACATACAGTTTCAAACAGGTTTATCAAAGATATACAAAGTAAAAAGATTTATCCCGCACAAAAGGTCTTTAAGTCAGTTATTTTCAATATAGGAATCAGACCTTTTGTGAAAAAGAAAGGCCTGGCATATCATGGGGTTATGGAGAAGTGGGACAATATAGGGATTCAATTAAAATGAAGCATATTTAGGCATGGGTTCATTTATCGCAAGAGATTATATTTCAAAGTATGGTGAGGAACTTGATGGCGTAACATTGTGCGGAACCATGGGAGTCTGGCCGGATTTTGAAGATGCAAAAAACTATATAGATAAGATCGTTGAAAGCGGAAAGACAAAAGAGTCGGATCCTGATATACCAAAGAAGCCTATCGTGTCAATGTTCCGCTACAGAACTACGATGATTTCCTGAATTTCTATGATATTAAAGAAGGGGACGGCATGTATCTTGCTCTTGAAGATCGCATCACTGTCTGGTAAATTTTGGGGTTGATCATTTGTCATCCAATGATTTTTTCTGATTTAACAGGAGAATTTTATGAAGAGAATATTGATTTCACTGACATTGGTATCGGCTTTGTCAATAAACCTTGTCGCCTGCGGATCATCAGGCTCAAACGAAACAACGGCTTCCGCATCCATAGAAGCATCGGATGTAGTAGATGCACAGGTTACGACAGAACCTACAACGAAGCAATCTACGAAATCACCGGAAGAAGTGAACGAAGCGCAGGAGACAGGTGCTTATGATGTGGCGCAGCTTGAAGTAGTCGATCCGGATGGTAAAGCTTCAACTATCAGTGGCTTTATGAAAGAAGGCATTCCGGTTCCTTATGTTGATGTTGTTGAATATATGAATAAAGTATATGATACGGCCAATGTATTCTCTTTATCATCACAAGGCAGTGGAGTGTATAAGATAAGTAATGCCAAAGGCAATATGACAGTTGATACGGTTAAGGATACACTACATTCTGATAAAATAGAGCAGTTCTTATATAACGATCAGAGGCTGAATCCGACAGATGATACAGAATATGTATATGAACATATCATTGCTACTGATTACAGAAAAGATCCCTACGCCCTTGATATCGATCTTTCAAATTACGGAATAGATATCATAGAAGAAGACGGCAAAGTATATTTTCCGCTTACAACAGCAGCTGATTTTACAGGGGTTTCTTATTTGAATACTGTTTATTATGATAATAAGATTTATCTGAATTACAGTTCCGACAAACCTTCTGTTAACTGGGAGGACTATTTCAATAAAGAAGTCAGGGATGCCGGTGAGATAGCATATACCTATGGGGAGTTTTGCTTTGTTATGGATAATATATATGGCAACGCACCGCATTGTATATTAGCTGAGTCTATCAGGGATAAAGGATTTGATGCCACGCTTGAAAGCTACAGTGATGAGACAAGGCAGGTAAAAGAGCTTCTTAATTCTGATAAGACTGTTGATCTGTTATTTGGTACCATAATTTTGTCAACTATGTTATATGATGGCGGTCATACAGATCTTTCTACGGATATTCTCACTGACCTTGATGGGACAACGGCGTTCGCTGAACTTGGCAGGATCGTAAAAGAGGAACCCGACAATATAAGGACTGTTCTTTATCGGAAGTGGTACGGCGATTATATAAGTAAAATGGAAGCCAAGATGATAATCAAAGAGTACGGCAGTGAGTTTGATAAATATCAGGCTGTTTTTGATGAAGAGACAGAAGAAGGACAACGCTATCGTTACTATGAATTTGATGACACCGGAATCTTTGTATATACAAATTATGACGATAATGCTGTAAGGAACTTTAAGAAAGCGCTTGATCTTGCGAAAGAGCATGGCATGAAGAATTTCATATTTGATGATTCGGATAATGGCGGAGGTTCTACAGAATCATGTATGTATATGCTTAATGCCATTACCAAAGATAAGCGAGATGAATTCTACTATGAAAGTGCAATGACCGGCAATGCGACATATGAAAAGTTAGATTACGATATGGATCAGGATGGTAAATTTGAAGGGGACGATGAAGACTTTGATTATGGCTTTAATTATGCCGTTATGTGTTCCCAGGGTTCATTTTCAAGCGGCAATCTGTTCCCTTGTCTGTGTAAGGAAGCCGGAATTCCGATAATAGGAGAGAAAAGTGCTGGCGGAACATGCAATCTTGTTTTCTTTAAAATGAATCAGGGTGTTCAATATTCAGCATCAGCATTCAGAGTATTTAACTATCAGAATGGAGGAAATGTAGAAGCCGGTGTATCACCAGATTATGATATTACAAAGAAGAATACAGACGGAACAACAGATTACAGTGATTTCCGTAATTTCGAATTGCTTGATCAGATAGTTGATGATCATTACGGAACGTAATATGGATATCCATTCTTTCCGTTTAATTCAACCAAAAAAGGATCCCATGGGGTCCTTTTTGATTGGTGAAGAACATTCCTTTATTGATATTTCTGTCCCTTGCGTTTTAAATATCTTTAAGCAAACTTCGGAATGTTATGGATAGATCTATATTACGACAATTGAAGAGGTTAACGAGACCTTTTCATATATTTTTTTTGCCAAAAGTCTCGATAACTTCTTCAATTTAGGGACGAGAACATCAGTTTGCGTTTAAATTATTGCGCAAAACCCTTGTTTAACGAAAAAATGTTGATTATACGGCATACGTTGTTAACGTAGAATTTTGTCGGTTCAAGCTAAAACTGTAAAATCCGTAAAGATAGGGCTGTAAAATGTCAAAAGTTCGGCTTTTTACACCTTTCAGCTTTAATTTTTAAAGCTTCATTTTGTAAAAAGCCGAACATTTAAAGATAAAACTGTAAAAAGCCGAATATTTTGCCTGAGTTTTTAAAGATAATCTTGTAAAAAGCCGAACATTTTAAAGCTAAATCTGTAAAAAGCCGAACATTTAAAGGTAAAGTTGTAAAAAGCCGAATATTGAATTGTGTTCAATCAATTGCCATCATCACCAAAAAGATCATAATTGGCTACGGACTTTCTATGTTCCTCGTCTATAGCAGCATAATGTTTTACAGTTGTGTTCACATTCTTATGACCAAGAACATCAGCAACCATATATATGTCACCGGAAGAATTATAAAGTCTGGTTCCAAATGTACGGCGGAACAAATCCCAAATTTAGGATTTATTCAGAAATCCAAACTTAAATAAAATCCAAACTTTCTGCCAAGATTCTACTCCT
>NZ_MUHW01000045.1 GCF_002007235.1 Oribacterium sp. C9 | reverse complement strand
TGAATGGGGTCTTAGCTCAGCTGGGAGAGCATCTGCCTTACAAGCAGGGGGTCACAGGTTCGAGCCCTGTAGGCCCCATTATATTTTTGAAAATAACAAAATTTATTATCGCGGGATGGAGCAGTCTGGTAGCTCGTCGGGCTCATAACCCGAAGGTCGTAGGTTCAAATCCTTCTCCCGCAATGCTTGAAGATCACCAGTATGGTGGTCTTTTTTTGTGATATGAGATCAAACAGTATAAATGTAGTCTGCCGGTATAATCCATTTTCACTTGATTGAAAATAAGGTAGTATACTTGTATAATTTATTAAGTTATCAATTAATGATTAATTCGTAAAACAAACGTAGTTTGATAGAAAGGAGAAGTTGTATATGAGAATAGGTATGTTGACAAGTGGCGGAGACTGTCAATCTTTGAATGCAACTATGAGAGGTGTAGGTAAAGCACTATTCAGCACATGTGAAAATCTTGAGATATTTGGATTTGAAGATGGATATCAAGGTCTTATTTATTCTGAATACCATAAAATGGAACGTTCTGACTTCTCTGGAATTTTAAATATAGGTGGTACCATACTTGGAACATCGAGAACACCGTTTAAGCAGATAAGAGATAAGGATGAGAATGGTTTAGATAAAGTTGAGGCCATGAAACATACTTACAGACAGCTTAGACTGGATTGCCTTGTTGTACTCGGAGGAAATGGTTCACTGAAAACAGCAAATCTTCTGGTAGAAGAAGGACTTAATGTGATTGCTTGCCCAAAGACTATAGATAATGATCTTTGGGGAACAGATATGACATTTGGTTTTCATTCGGCTGTTAATATAGCTACGGAAGCTATTGACTGTATACATACAACAGCTGCTTCTCATAAAAGAGTATTTATAGTTGAAATAATGGGACATAAAGTAGGTCTCATGACTCTTTATGCAGGATTGGCAGGTGGTGCAGACATTATTCTGATACCGGAGATTCCTTATCATCTTGATGTCATTTGTAATAAAATTTCAGAGAGATATAATCGAGGATCCAAGTTCTCCATAATTGCTGTGGCTGAAGGAGCCATATCATATGAAGATTCTCTTTTATCTAAGAAGGAATATAAAAAGAAGTTAGCAAACAGAACATACCCTTCAGTCTCTTATGAACTTGCTGATCAGGTATTGAAAAAGACCGGTATTGAAGTGAGAGTAACTGTTCCTGGACATACACAAAGAGGAGGAGCGCCTGTTCCATATGACAGAGTGTTGGCAACACGCTTTGGCGTTGAGGCTGCCAAGCTTGTAAAGAGCGGCGATTATGGAAATATGGTAGCATTGGTAAACGGTAGTATAGTTAAAGTTCCACTAAAGGAAATAGCAGGAAAGCTTAAGACTGTGGATCCAAAGTCTCAGATAGTAAATGAAGCCAAGCTTTTAGGCATATCTTTTGGAGACTGACAGATTTTTATAATATAAATGTTACAAATGAGGTTTTTAATTGAGTTACACTGCATTATACAGAAAATGGCGATCAAAAACATTTGATGAAGTAAAAGGTCAGGAACCGATTACTGAGGCGTTTAAAAACCAGATAAAAACCGGAAGAATAGGTCATGCATATTTATTTTGCGGAACAAGGGGAACCGGAAAAACATCTGTGGCTAAGATATTTGCAAGAGCAGTAAACTGTCTTAATCCTGTTAATGGTAATCCGTGCAATGAATGTGCTGTATGCAGATCCATACTTAATGATTCAAGTATGAATGTAATGGAAATGGATGCTGCATCCAACAATGGTGTTGACGATATCAGACAGATAAGAGATCAGGTTCAGTACCCACCTGTTGATGGAAAATATAAGGTATATATCATTGATGAGGTACATATGCTCAGTCAGGCCGCATTCAATGCTTTTCTAAAGACATTGGAGGAACCTCCCGAGTATGTAATCTTTGTGTTGGCCACAACAGAACCAAATAAACTTCCGATTACTATTCTATCAAGATGTCAGAGGTATGATTTTAAGCGTATATCTACTGAGACTATAGCGGGAAGGCTTAGAGAAATATCAGATTATGAAAACATCGATGTAGAAGATGAGGCATTGCATTATATTGCAAGAGTTGGCGATGGTTCAATGAGAGATGCAGTATCCCTATTGGATCAATGTTCTGCCTTCCAGTTTGATCATAGGATAAAGTATGAGGATGCATTAGATATACTTGGTTCCGTAGATACTTCAGTTTTTTCAGATATCATCAGAGCTTTGAATCAGAAGGATATAAAAAGTATTCTGGATATTATTTCAAGGGTCATAGAGCAGGGAAGAGAAATAGGTCAGTTCATATCTGATCTTATTATGTATATAAGAAATCTTCTTTTGGCCAAGAATGTTGATAATCTACAGGGACTAGTGGATATGTCAAAGGAAAACCTCGAACGCTTGAAGAGTGATTCCAAGCTGTTTTCTATTACTGAATTACTAAGATATATCAGAATGCTTAGTGATTTAAGTAATCAAATGAGATATTCTACACAAAAGCGTATTTTGCTCGAAACAACGCTCATGAAGCTTGCATATCCAGAAACAGATGCAACTCTTGACGGACTGAATGCAAAACTTAGTGAAATTAGAAGAGAAATATCTAATTTAGATATAAATAGTCTTTCGATTGATCAGGTAAATACCATAAAGGGGGATGTCAAATCATCTTCAAATGATTTGAATAAGTTAAAGTCACCTTCAAAGATCACATTGCCAAAGGCACAATATGATGATTTACAGCTGCTGAAGAAGGATTGGAGAAATATATGTATCGCTGTTCCTTCATCGGTAGTTTCAGTTGCGCTTAGAGACACTTTTGTAAAACCTAATAAGGATAAGGATGGAATGGTTATAGTTACCAGGAGCAGGGGAAGCTATAAAATAATTTCAGAATCTGATTCAAAGGATATGTTATGTAAAGTTGTTGAAAACAGATATAATAAATCAATAAAATTCAGTACAGAGTTATCAGAAGAGAAAGAAAACTCAACTGTATATGTTACTGAAGATGATTTAAATAAAATAAATATCAATATAGAAATAGAAGGGTAAGGTAATTAACATGGCTAAGCATGGTGGATTTCCTGGTGGAATGCCGGGTATGAATATGAACAATCTTATGAAGCAGTATCAGCGTATGCAGAGAAAGCTTGAGGAGACTCAGGAGGAGCTGGCTAAAAAGGAATATGTTGGTCAGGCCGGAGGTGGTGCTGTAAAAATCACTGTTACAGGTGAAAAGAAGATATTGAAGGTGGAGCTTGATAAGGATGCTGTAGATCCTGAGGATGTAGAGACATTAGAAGATATGATTCTTGCTGCCGCTAATCAGGCACTTGGTGAAGCTGAAGAGGATTCTCAGTCGCAGATGGGTAAGTTAACCGGAGGACTTAGTTTTTAATGGAATATTTTTCAAAAGATATTTCAAGACTGATCAATGAATTGGCTCATCTTCCGGGGATAGGACCAAAGAGTGCACAGAGATTGGCATTTCATATTATTAATGGACCTAAGGAACAGGCAGAACAGCTTGCTGACTCTATTGTAAAGGCCAGAAATAACGTACATTATTGTAAGATATGCTATACATTGACGGATTCTGATATATGTCCTATTTGTTCTTCAGATAAACGTGATCATAGTCAGATTATGGTCGTTGAGAACAGCAGAGATATGTCTGCGTATGAACATACAGGAAAGTATGGTGGGGTTTATCATGTTCTGCACGGAGCGATATCTCCGATATTAGGAATTGGACCTGATGACATACGCCTAAAAGAGCTTGTATCCAGACTTAAGGATGATGTGGAAGAGGTCATAATAGCCACGAATTCTTCTTTGGAGGGCGAAACAACAGCTACATATATAACAAAGCTTATTAAACCTCTTGGAATCAAGGTATCACGTATAGCTTCAGGTGTTCCTGTAGGAGGAGACATCGAGAATATTGATGAAGTTACGTTGTTACGTGCATTGGATGGAAGAATAACTTTATAATATAAATCAAAAACTGCTAAGGAGTAGAATTATTTAATGGATAAGTATGAGTTTAACATCAAAGCAGAACAAATGCGTAAGATGGCTGATCAGGGAGAATATAAGACTGCAATGCAAATTGCAGATACTATAGACTGGAGACGTGTAAGAAATGCTAATCTTCTATCTTCTGTAGCAGAGATATATGAATATAACAAAGAATACGAAGAGGCCAAGGATATTCTTCTTCTTGCTTTTGAGCGTGCACCGGTTGGGAAAAGATTTTTATTTAAGTTAACAGAGATATCTGTAAAAGCAGGGGATATTCAGGATGCACAGGAGTTTTATAGAGAATTCTGTGAAATGAGTCCAGATGATTCAAGACAATATCTGCTCAGATATATGATATTAAAAGCAAAGCATGCTTCAGCTGAACAATTATTGACACCTTTGGAGGAGTATACATCTGTAGATGTAGATGAGAAATGGCTGTATGAGCTTGCAAAATTATATGCGGAAGCCGGCTACGAGGATGAGTGTGTTAAAACCTGTGATAAGATAATGCTTTTATTTGGTCTTGGACAGTATGTCGATAAAGCAATGGAGCTTAAGCAGCAATACAGATATGTACCCGAGAGAAATAATGATTATCTGCAAAACAGTATCAGTCATGAAGATAATACCGAGTATGTATCAAGAGAACATTCAGAAACAAATGAAAGTCTTGAGGATGATGCTAAAAGATACGAAAGGTTAAATGAGGATAATTCAGTTGAGTCAATTGCTAATTCTTCAGGAGAAGAGAATAAGGTCATTGATTTAAGCGGAATCTATTCAAAAAAAGAAGAACTTCCAAAGAAAGAGCTGAATAATTATCATATGATTATAGAAGCAAAGACTAAGGAAGATGGTTTTAAAATCGCTGTAAATGAGATTAAGTATTTTCATGATAAATATGGTTATACATTCAAAGTAGCAAAGACGAATTCTGAAAAGCTTAATGAAAAGGGATTTACTGCATTCAAATCTAAGATAGAAGGTAAAGATCTGATTATTGAGGATGCGGGTGCTCTGACATATAAAGTTGTAGATGAGATTGAGGATTATATCGAATCATTGAACGATTCAAGCTCAGTGGTATTAGTGGATGTGATAGACCATTTTGACAGGATGGCTGAAGATCGACCTATGTTTATCAAGAAATTTGATCTTGTTTCTGATGTGGATGATGAAGAAGATATCGTAGAAGATGTTGACTTAGGTACATCAGAAGAAGACTTACCAGAAGAAGATACATGGCGTTCAGAACAGATTGCAGAGGAGAGACCTCGCGTAACTTCTGAAGCAGATAAAATAAGATCAATTGATGGTATAGCAGGTAATAGTGATAAGATCCCTGTTCTGGAAGATGAAAGTGATAAGATAGATGAATCTTTACCAGAGGATTTCTATGAAGAGATGGATATAGATATGTTTGTTAATTATGCTCAGACATATTCTAATCAGATTGATTGTGTTTTACCTGGCAATACCGTTCTTGCATTGTATGAAAGAGCAGAAATAATGCAGGAGGATGGAGTGACCTTGAGTAAGGCAAGTGCAGAAGAACTGATCGAGGAAGCTGCAGACAAGGCTGAAAAGGTTGGCATAGGGAAGAAATTAACAGGCGTATTTCATCCAAAATACGATAAAGAAGGAAGACTTATACTCAGAGAAGATTGTTTTATAAATTGATTTATGACAGAAATTATTGAAATATTAAAAAATGATTGGCTTCAGATAAGCGTGGTTACCTTTATGGTAGCCATGCTTATCTTTGGTTATTATAAGGGACTGATAAAAATGTCATCCAATCTGGTCTCCGTTGTGATATCTGTGATACTTACCAAGAGTGCGAGACCTTATTTTCAGGCTTGGATAACTAATAATGAATATATAAAATCGTATATTAACAATAGGATCCATGAGAAGCTACAAGAGAATTTAGATAGTATTGCAGTTTCATCAGAGGGCAATGATACATTAGTAAGCAATAGCATGACTAATGAGTTGTTGAAAAAATTCATAGAATCAGATCCAAAGGATAATGTAGAGAAATTCTATGAAATGATTGGTCTTGATAAGATAACAGAAATGGTAGCAGACAAGGTTACAGAGTTCGTTTTATCTGTAATAACTTTTATACTCTTGCTGATATTAATAACTGTCCTTGTAAAGATTTTATTTAAGATATTGGATAAGGTAGCTGATTTGCCGGGCTTAACAGCTGTTAACAGAGTATCAGGAAGTATACTTGGTCTGATAGAATCTGTAATCTATATATGGATTATTTTTATAGTATTTAATTTATTACCTCAACATGGATTAGTTGCAAGTGCTGTAGAACAAATGAACAGAGAAGGGACATGGATAAAATTACTTAAAGAAGCAAATATATTCATAAAGATCTTTCAGACTATCATCTAAGATGTGGATAAGTGAATATACTAACTTAAATAAGTGGATAAGATACTTCTTTAGAAACATATAACACATAAGGTAACAAAAGAAACGGCTATATTTCGGACATTTGTAATGTGGAAATATAGCCGTTTCTTTTGTTAAAGCAGAATATAAGTACCGGATCAGAAAGATGACATATAATGATAATAAAATTAAATCAAAAAAAGCAGAAAAGTATTGACACTAATAATATGATTTGTTATATTAAACAAGCTGTCGCAGAGAGATAAAGAAACTCTTAAAAAACAGCTCAGAACCTTGAAAATCAAAGATCGATTAATACACAGACCCTGAAGATTCTAAGAA
>NZ_MUHW01000044.1 GCF_002007235.1 Oribacterium sp. C9 | reverse complement strand
AAATTTAATCAATTAGCAATGGTGGGGTTACCCACTATAAATGACGAAAGGCCGATTTCTTTTGCAGTTTTCCGTTTCATGTTAATCACCAGTAATAGAATATTCTCCAGGATACTGATAAGAGGTTCTTTTTCTATGGCTATGCGTGTCAATTCTTATTTGTTACCTACATTATACCGCAGTTTTTTTCTTATTTTGAATCCTTTAAATCTGAGGGTCTCTGATTCTGCATCCATTTTTACAATTGCTTTATCTAATAACTTCTTTAATTGTATCTGCTCATCCGGTTCAAGATTCAAGCACCCTTCCATGGAACAGGATAACAATCCATCAAAACGGCCTAGAAAGTCTTCTCTGTAACTTGTCTGTATTAATTTGTCTCCGTATTATCCGGTTGTCATTTTGAGAGAAAAACTGCCTGAATAGGCAAAGAATATAAATGATAAAAAGCGTGGAATTATTCGGATGAATAATTCCATTTTTTAATTGGTTGTCATTTGGTTGTCACTGTGACAACCAGTTGATAACCTAAGAATCTTATCGAAAGTTGCTAATAGATAAGATAGGAAACCTTCTGCGGGTATTATAACATAAGTACGAACTTATTAATAAGGAATTTATGCCAGATCAGATGTTTAAGATTTGCAATGTGGATTGTCTTATGGACTTAATAATGATCTCCAATTATTCGGAAACCCCATAGAACTAATATCAATATTAGAATACTTATCAATAAGTTGATCAATATCATCTTCAAAGTTATTTCTTTTTCTTCGGTGTCGGAAGCTCATCATACATGGCCTCAATCAAGGTCACGAGGAACTCCCTATTGTCGATATCATCTACTAGCAGCATTTCCTCTGCCCCCTCATACGGAAGTTCCATGTTAGCCTCCGGCATTAAAGCTTTTGCTGACTGTATCGGTTTAACAAGGAAACGATCATCATAGATCCCACCGACAATTTTGCCGCGATAATAGATTATGTATTCTCCCATCATGGCCTTGTAAGTAATCTCGTCCAGCCCCGAGAGCTGTTCTAAAACAAAATCAAGGTATTCTTTGCTCGACGCCATTGTCATCACCGCCTTTAGTTCATTTTATTCAAAGATAATCAGGCTTCATCTTTGATAAACAGAATATTGTTAACGCGTTCCGTGATATGCAGCTCCGTATCCGTCTCCACAAGATCATAGCTTTCTATTACTGCTTTATCATGATTTTTCAAAACCTCTTTGTATCCGTAAGCTGTATCCTTTTTCTTCGGGAATCTTATTTTACTCTCAAAGCTATCCGTTAGTTGTAATCCGCACTCAGAACATATATCCTGCCATTCAGTCTTCGTGTAGAACTTAATATGTCCGTCTTTTTTTAGACGCATATAGTCATCAACAAATCGCTCTGTATCACAATCATTCGGGCACGGATCAGATATAAATAATGTTCCTCCTGCTTTAAGAACTCGGCTTACCTCTCCGATACTGTGCTTTATATCCGGAAAATGGTGAAGTGCGTATCTTGTTACTACCAGATCAAAGGTTCCAACTTCAAATGGAAAATCTATACCGTCATAGCTGACAAATGACAGATTACTCAGACCCGCCTCTTGTGCTTTGCTTCGATTCACACCAATAGTATCACTCACAATATCCAGCCCTATCACTTCACAACCCAGATTTTTCTCTGCGATTGGAAAAGACAGATATCCGCTTCCGCATCCAAGATCAAGAATCCTCATTCCATCTCTTACATTAATGAACGCAAGGATTCTCTCCAGATGCTCCGCATCCTGTGTCTGCCTGTTATAAAATTCTTCGGATGCAAAGCTTTCTTCAAAGCCTTTTCGTGTATCCTCTATACTTGCTCTTATATCCATTTGTTTTCACCCATTTCTACCAGCTTATCTCTTTTTTCAAAAGTGTTTCTACTCAACAAACAACGATTTGTCTTTGCCTTTTATATTCCGAGATAACTTGCTACCATGTATTTTTGTTAATGCACAAGGAAAAACAATGCAGGTATCAGTAACCAAGCTACTATAGTAATCCCTAAAACCAACTTAACGCCGACTTCCGGTCTGAGGTCATAGAATTCCATTTTGCCAAAACCTATCAAAGACATCAGGGTTCCAATTATGATCAAGATCAATGGAAGCAGTGTCGCGCACAATAATAAGAGAAGGGCTACTACAAAAAATGCATCCAAGCGCAAACACTCACTGATCATTGAGCTATTCAAAAATCCTTCTAACAAAAAAATGCCCGCGAATAAAAAACTAATTCCAGTAATACGGAACAAACGTCCTTCTTCCCAGCGTAAGCGTTTGTGGTTCCATATTCCCGGGCGATACTTAAAATCATGGTCTTTCAGATAATGTTCAATGATGGAAAGAAGCTTGTCCTCATCAAATCCGATATTCGCCCAATCCTTATGATCAACTCTTTTTCTCCAGGGCAAATTCTTCGGTGTAGAGAGTGAAAAAACAGTTCTGGCCTCCGTGGACATTGGCGGCTTATAAGTATCTCTGATAAGCAAGGTTTCACCGCCACAAAACGTTTTATCTCTGCTAAGTATATATGTCACAGAAAAAGAACTGGTAGCCCTGTTGTCAGCTTCTTCCTGGATTTGCTGTGTTTTCCATCTGGCAACAATTTTATTTTTTTGAATAGTTATAACAAAGGGATATTCATATGAGTTTAGATCTCTTTGCATGGAATCTTTAAATTCTTTAAATTCTTTACTATTAATTCTTTTCTTCATGTGTCCTTCTTAGTGCATAATATTTAAAGATAAAAGGCTATGTCCTCATCCAGACAAACTAGAATTTATAGAGCATACTTTTCATACCGGCATTGTTCCTTCACCGTATCACCCAAAAGAGTAATAGCCTTTTGAGGACATAAGCTAATACAACGGTAGCACATCGTACAACGATTTCCAGAAGTTGCCCGGTTGCCTTCTATCTGAATATTGTTCATCGGGCAATCTTTGCTGCATAAACCGCAGCCAATACATGAATCGCTGATTTTCAATTTATCAGTGTATCCTGTCGTTTTACTATAGAACCATAGTCTCTGCCCAAACAATCCCTTAATATGAGCAATAACGGACAAACCTTCCTGGGGATATCTGCCTTCTCTCATCTGCCTTGCAGCTTTTTCCATGCGCCCATCCGCGCTCTTTACGATCTGTCTGTTCTCTTCAACGCTCTTTTTCAAAAGCTTGCTATCGCAAACGGAATCCGGCATCTTTATTTGCATACCGCCAAGGATTTCCGCACCATGCTTCTTTAAAAGTCTTGCAGTACATCCTGTTCCGTCGCCGCTGAACAGCCCCATTGTATTGACTATAAACAGCTTCTTTCCCTTCCATAGAGAATCATTTTTATTGATGAAATCACGCACCATGAAAGGCGCATTAGAAAACTGTGTCGGATAACCCACTACGATGGTCCCCTCTTTTTCCAATAATGATCTTATCTGCGCATCTTCTAATGGAACGCACAGTGCCGTATCATCCATCAGATGCACCAACTTCTCGACACAGTGCTTCGTGTTCCCGGTTCCGCTTAGATAAACCCCGATCACTTATATATTCCTCCTATAAATTCCGATTTGTTTTATTATTTTAATTGTTCCCAATACATAAATAAAGTCCACAAAGTGAATTTCATTTCAAAAATCTATTTAATTATGAATAGTAAAAAAAGAGACCCAAGGTCTTATAAAGCCCTGGATCTCTAGCTTTCTTTCAAATTTTGTTTATCATTTAGCACGATACTTCTCAATGTATGTTTCAAATACATCGCACTTTACGAGAGGCGGCATACCTTCGATAATGTATACAGCATTAGCTTCTTTAGCAAGACGCTGAAACATAGTAAGCCCCATACTATAGAGTAATGCACCCTCACTGTATCTAACCATTCTCCTGTCGTTATTCTTCATTATGTCACCTCCGTTCTATTATTCCGTACTTGAGATCAATACATTCAACAGTAGAAAGAATCACAGCCTTTTTTATGCTATAAATCTGTTTCTTGAAATTTGCTAGTTCCATCTTATACTCATCTGCAAGATCTTGAAGAGCTTCATTTTCTCTTGTTAAGTATCTAACGAACATCTCTTCATCTTTGGCTCTTAGTGCATGTATGGCATTACACAAGATGGTGTAAGAGGATTGATCTGTTTCTCATAGTGCCTAACCTCCTCTATTCGGATGAATAATTCCATTTTTTAATTGGTTGTCATTTGGTTGTCACTGTGACAACCAGTTGACAACCTAAGAATCTTATCGAAAAGTTGCTAATAGATAAGATAGGAAACCTTCTGCAGGTATTATAACATAAGGATGCAAGTCTAAAGAAGGAAATTATTATACTTAATGATTAAGTTACTATTTACAGTACTCTCGACAAATTTGAATTTTCTGAAGCATTTTTATCTAATTTATTTGCAAAATGTTTTTTATCCATTCCAGGGTTATTTCTATTACATCATTTGCTTTAGAGGCATTAGGTATTAGAACATTAAAAGTGTGATTAGAATTTGGCACAATCACAACCTTACTTTTATTATTCTTGCTGTTTTCTACAATTTCTTTTGCATGATGATAGGGAACCAATTCATCTTCATCACCAGCTATAGCCAATATAGGACCTGCATATCTTTGTATTCCCACCATTGGAGTTGTATCACAAATATCATCAAACCATTTTTTTGAAAGTAGTAGATCCTCTCGCCAAAACAGTGGTATCTTTGCATAGCCACTCTCTAATGCTTCTTTATAATATTCATTAAACCATCCTTTGAATACTCCAATACCATTATGGCATGCACCAGACCAACTTATGGCAAATCTTATTGGAGACACATCTTTCAACAGCTCTGCCATTACGCGAGCTCCTTGGCTAAATCCTAAAATACCGATATTATTGCAATCAACAATCTCCTGTGTACAAAGATACTGATAAACTATTTTTGTATCATTTACTTCACCACAAAAGCTCAATTTCGTTTGATCAGCTTTACTATCACCACATCCTGCATAATCAAACCGTATTGAAGCGATACCAATATTCAGTAATTTTCTGGACAATTCTACAAATAAATTACCAACTTCATTTTTTTGCTAACCTGTTCCATGACACAAAATTACTGTTGGCATTTGTTCATTTTTTTCCGAGTAAGTAAATATCGCTGGAATGGTGTATTCTTTATTATCAATGGCAATTGATTTCTCCATATCAAACCCTCCGTCAATTCCGATTGTTCTAATCTTTTTCACGCCCACCTTCTTGCCCTTCGGACAAGAAGTATCCCTCGCTCAAAGAGCTCGGTCAATTCCGATTTGCTTATCTGATACTCGCGCCGAGTATTCTGGCTTCTGCTTCTTTTCCTGCGCCGAACACATTGCCGAGATTCTTCCAGTCGAGGAACCGAGTAAAGATAGAGAAGAAATCCTCCGTCATATCATACATATTTCCACGAGCCGTCATGATTACCACGAATTGCTTCACTTTAGGTGAGCCGAACAGCACAGAGTAAAGGCGGTCGATAACGATCTTGAGCTGACCGGTAATCGTTCCCCAATACTGCGGCGAAGCAAATACCACTACATCAGCCCAGAGGAAGGCCTCGCTCACGATTTGCATATCGTCCTTCTGTACACAGGTTCCGCCGTTTCGCTGGCAGCCCTCGCATGCAAGGCAGCCGCCTATATTCATGCCCTGCAGGTACAGTTCTTTGACCTCGTTGCCAACGGACTCTGCGCCTTCGACAAATGCCTTAACGAGAGAAGCAGTCTTGCCATTCCTTCTCGGGGAGCCGTTGAGTATTACTATCTTTGCCATAGTGATTTCCTCCTCAAACTGGAATTGTCATGCTTTAACCAATCTGCAATTCAATTCATACAATGCCGTTTTATTGGAATCCCATGTCAACTTTGCTAACGCATCATCATCTTCTCCACCATCAGACACAAACTGATACTGATCTATATCTGAACGATGCAAAACACAATATTGCACAACTGGTTTTTTCCTATATGGAATCGCTAATACCTGATACGGAGCCATCATAATATTCATACTCACATTTTTTATCTATTAAATAGGTTCGCCAATTGATAACTCTCCTGTTATCACCATATTCCCACAAATATTATTCGTTTATCGTTCGGCAATTACATAATTACCGTTTTTATAATTTATCTTCGCTTTTGAAACTGTAAATCCACGCTTCTTCATTTCCTTCAGCAAGGTATGCATATAAAAGCCATGTGTTACAACCGCACTGTCCTCATCAGAAGAACACAACAAATCAATATACTGATTTGCTCGTTGTCTGGTTTCTCTACGTCCCTCAATTTGTCTAGCGCAATTAAACATCCATTGCAAACGTCCTGATATATTCCAAAACCATATAGGTAACCTCTTTTCCGAGTCAAAACATGACCGAAGCGGAACTTCATTTAGGGTGTCTGTGCTTTCTACTTCAAATTCACCAAAGATAACTCTTGCAGTATCCCGACTCCTTGATAACGTACTAACAAATACATGATGATAATCAAGACAAGGCACCTCATAGGAAATTGCATCGATAGGCGCTTTATCATATTGATTACACGCCAAATCAAACTCATTCGATGTATATTTTTTCGGGTAAGTGAAATAAATGGTTGAAAAGTGGATTTCTTCCAAATTTGGATAGTGAAATAAATGGTTGAAAGAAGCTGACCGTTTTTACCTTACAGGATAGTGAAATGTTTGGTTGAAAAGAGCATGGTCGATACCATGCTCTTTCTTCCTCATACACCTATATTTGGGTTTGAAGAATTACCTGTGGGAAAACATACATTCGACCTCTGATAAAAATGTTCATGAAAATGAGTGTTTTTGTGGGTGAAATATCGATACTATAGGAATAGAATGGATATGCATTAATCAAAGAATGATTACTTTTTAACATCTGGACAGCAGCGCTAATCATTGACTTTTCCAAGTAGATAAGCTATCATAACCTTACAAGGTGTGGGTCTGCATTGGAGATATGCGGTTCGCCACACCATTTTTTTAGCTTTATGCCATCTTACATGGTAGATAGGGCTCGACCCGCTGCCGGAATTAGCGGAGGGCCAAGAGTCCTTTAATATATCTATCATGTAATTACAAGGTGTGGACCGACATTGGAGATATGTGGGTGCCGCACCACTTTTTTGTTTCAAAATCCAAAACAATTCAAAAATGATAGCTCCGATCCGACCGGATCCGGAGCATCTGCAGAAGAATTGTCAGACGAAAAAAAGAGAGTCCAGTTTCCCGGATTCTCTTTTTTGTTGTATGGCGGGCATGCCGCCAGTCTGTGGTGAAAGTCCACGTGGGG
>NZ_MUHW01000043.1 GCF_002007235.1 Oribacterium sp. C9 | reverse complement strand
CAAAGTCTGTAAAATCAAAGGTTTTTGTTGAACTTACACAAAGAAGAATAGAGAGACCAATTATGAAAAACGAAAAACGACATGGTATAAGATATATAATTTTGATAACACTTTTTACCCTTTTGATTTCTATGACATCTTTCGCTGATCAGACTTACTATTATGGCATGACCCAATACATTTCATATTCACTTAATAACGATCGGCTATCATTAGGATATGATGATCCAAGTGCTGATATATTTTTGGCATCACCATTTACCGGAGGATGGGTCGATTTCGATAATAAATGGTATTATCTGGGAGTTGATGGTAAGGCTCTTACCAATACGACAACTCCGGATGGGTATCAGGTCAATGCTTACGGACAGTGGGTTGTGAATGGAGTTGTTCAGACAAAAGGAACTGAACAAAAAGTGTCAGTAGGAATCACACCAGCTATATGCGAGAAGTATAAGGACATCGTGATGCAGGAGCATTCCAAATCCAATGGTACCGGCTACAAACTTTTCTATCTGGATGATGACAATATTCCAGAAATGACGGTTAACTATCCGGGATATGGGCTGAAGATATTATCAAGTGATGGGGATAATATTTTCTTTATAGCAGCTGATTCTTATGGTGATTATTTTCTGCCTTATGGAACTCATGGAAGAGACTATACCTGCTATGAGCGTTCCGGGCGGATTGATACCGGTGCTAATGTAGATGCAACCACAATATTTGTACCGGAGTACCTATTCTATGACAAAGTTAACAAAGCCTTTGTCTATGCAGATAAAGCGCCGGCAATATCCGGTGATTTTACAGAGCTATGTTATGATGATCTTTCAGCCGCGGAGATGTTAAGGGATCTTGATTATCTGGCGCAGGGTAAACAGCCTTTAGGCAGTGGTGGAGACTGGGCTGAAGAACCATAAGCGAGATCTATCATAATGATTACGATTGAGAATATTATGACCATCCTGTATCATTTTTTTACTGGATTAATAAAGAAATATTAACATAATATAAATAAGAAATAAGAAATAAGAAATAAGAAATAAGAAAGATGGCGTGAGAAGAAAGCAACTGAAGAGGCAAACGCTAAGTACAATGAGATGCTGTATTACGGGTTGGGTAATGAGGAAGAATGAAGGTCTGACAGACCTAGTGGATAAGCTGGTTACTGGAGCGATTAACGGATATGGCATGAAAAACGGAGCATTACACAATATGAATGGACGAATATGTGGCATCGGTGTAGGAATCGGAGACCCGGAGGATATAACACTTAAAGCTGTAAAAATGATAAAAGAGTCAGACGTATTGGTATGTCCCAAAGAAGATTTAGGCGAGTGCAGGGCATATCAGATTGTAAAACAAGTGATTCCTGAAGTAGAAGACATGGACATAATGCCGGTAGAATTTGAGATGACAAAAGATGAAAACAAGAGAATTCATAATCATCGAAGAATCTATGAAACTGTAAAAAAACTGGTTTTGGAAGGAAAAATCGTTTCATTTATAACTATCGGGGATCCGGCTCTCTATTCAACATATTCCTATGTTTCGGATCTTGCACGAAAAGATGGAATAGAAACACATTCTATCAGTGGTATCACATCGCTGACTGCATGTGCTAACAGGTTAGGGATATCACTTTGTGAAGGACGCGAACAACTTCATGTGATACCGACTATTGATGATATAGATGACGCACTGGATCTTCCGGGTACTAAGGTTATTATGAAATGCGGAAAGAGAATAAAAACTGTGAAGGAAAAGTTAAGGAGTAAAGTCGGCATAGACGTATATGCAATTTCAGGATGTGGCACATCCAATGAAAGATGCTTCAGGTCTCTGGAGGAAATCCCAGAAGATGAAATATATATGATGACCATGATACTTAAATCCAGATAGAAAGTGCGTGGTGAAACACATTTCTTAGAAAAAAGGATATGACATGGATATTCAGAATAATAGGTTCACATACAATCTGGCGGATTTGATTCCTGCTGATATAAATCTGTCCGGTGAAAGTTATGGTCAGCAATATGACATAATCTCCAAGGTGGCTTATCTCATAGGAGTTCCTAAGAAGATCTTCGAAAATGAAAATGAACCTCCAAAGCTTGAGATATACAACCGTCTGGAACTGGAAAAGAAGGCTCGTATCATCAGGAATCTTTGCAGTTTCAGGACTCAGCTTGAGAGGAGTTTTCTGAAGATATGTCAGGGCTTCGCTTGACTTAAATCTGTATAAGCTTATGGATGAGGTGCTTGACCGGACAAGGATCAGGATGACAAAGTCGGATATAGAGAGCTTTATTAAATAGAATGTATTAAGATTTAGCTGCTATATTTGCAGTGATTTTAAGATGAGGATACAGAATGGGTAATGAAAACGGAACCTGGATCATGCATGGTGTGGAGTGGGATTCCCCTGAGTGTCTACATACAGTTCAGGATGCAATTAACTACATAAATGAAGTTGGATTTCTGCCGCTTTTCAAGAATGATCTATCAGGATTTTCGCTTGAGGAACATACATTTCCGGATTATTGGTGGTGTGGAGACCCTGAGGTTGATCCCTGGGAGTGGCGCGGGATTATTGCCAGAAGCGGTGAAGTGGCTTATGGCAAGTTCTTTGAAAAGAAGGCAGGATTTATATCCAAGAAGTGGCTGCCGTATTTTGTGAATTATCGCAGGGATGGATATGATTTCGAGGCACTCTGGGATGATGAAAAGGCAACAAACCGCCAGAAGAAGATAATGGATTGCTTTGAGACAGAGGATGAGCTGTATTCTAATGATTTAAAGCAGAAGGCCGGTTTTGGTAAAGGCGGAGAAAAGGGCTTTGACGGAACTGTTACTGACCTGCAGATGAAGACATATATTTGTGTCAAGGATTTCAGACAGCGTAAGAATAAGAAGGGTGAACCCTATGGCTGGTCGATTGCTGTTTATGCAAAGCCTGAGTGTCTGTGGGGATACGAGAATGTGACATCAAGATATAGTGATGATCCACCAGAGTCAGGTAAGGCGATTGCGCGGAATATTATGGAACTTTACCCCATAGCAAGCGCAGGTCAGATTAAAAGACTAATTGGTGGAACTTATGGTACAAGGCTGGGAGGGCATATGAGAAGATCATAAAATTCGGAATAGCCTTCTCCGGAAAAAAGGTAAAGATAAGAATGGAATAAAATAATGTGTCTTAAGGATCTCTTCGGAGGTCCTTTTTTGATGCATTTAACGGATAGTTGTCCCCCTGTCAATCTGAGGTTGTCTGTTTGGGGAACGACTTGTTACATAGAGTTCCGTAGAATTGCATGTGTAAGCAAGAGGTGACGCAAGCCGGCAAGCCTGGCCTCCAAGAAAATGGAGGTGCGAACATGCACATTACAGAAGATAAGTTCGTGGAAAGCTACGGAAAAGCAACTCCCCGTGAATGATTCCGACTGATCTACAAAAACTACAGTATCTTTCGGCGAGTTCAATTCGTTAACAACAATCGAAAGCTTTTATCAGTCGGAAGTAAATCATGATATGATGTACACAAGGGATGCGTGATTATGAACGGCATTGGATTTATGGGTATGGTTGATAATATGAATAACGAAAATCAGTCTGACCGTGCAATTGTTACGAAAAAGCTTATTGTGAATGACGGCTCTAAATGGATCTGCCCTTTGTGCGGAGCCACTAACACAGGCAGGTTCTGTTGCGAGTGTGGGGGAGTGAGACCGCAGCAGTAAAGTCGAAACCAGATAAATATCTGAATATAACATAAAGAGGTCTGAATATGGAGTTTAAAAAAGGGTATGGATGACAGGGATTCGTACCATCTGATTAAGGATGGACGACATATTTACATGGATGTCGATGATCGTTGCGGTCCGCCATATACGGTCGTATTAGATCATGATTATGAAATGCTTTGTCCTTGGGCCGATATTGTTTCAAACGGCAATGTTTGGCCGGATGAGCTGACTGATGCAGCGGTAGAAATCTTCGAGTCTGAAAAGAATAACCGCGAACAGCGACGCAAAAGACGTGAAGAACAGGAGCGAAAAGATTGAGATGATTGACATTATCGGTAGCTTATATTTCTTCATTAACTTCGCTTTCCAAATACATTTTAGGAGTGAAAGACAGGTCTTTATAAGTGTAAGATAAGAACTTTTTTTGTTTTGTGATATTTTTGTTTTAGGATGTTCCAAAGAGTTAAGTGAAAAGGAGCGTTAGGTATAAGAAAATCATGGGATGAGTAGATTACTGGGTAAATAACAATAAAGGAGATTCTAAATGAAAAAGTCTTTATCTCTGGATAGCAAAATGATAGAGGGTCAGAATATATCCTATTGCATATTTGGCGAGGGAGATATTGATTTGGTTATTGAAATGGGGCTTGGCGCAGTTGCCGGTGAGTGGTGGCATATTGCAGAGCAGCTTTCTGAACAATTTGCCGTTCTTTTGTATGAGCGCGGAAGAAATATTTACAAGGCGCGCTCGCCGAAAAATATAGCCGAAGAATTACATACTTTGTTAATTGAACTACCCTGTAAAAGTAAGATTATTATTTTGGCACATTCACAGGGTGGTCTGTATGCGCAGCAATTTGCCAGATTGTATCCCAATATGATTCGTGGCATAGTGTTTGTAGATCCTTTATCTGCAAATGACAATACATATAAATCAGTATTTACTACAGCTGATGAGCAGAAAAAGAGTGGCTTTAATAAATCAGAAAACTTTGTAATCATGCGGAAAATGGCTTCTTGGCATTTGGGATTTGTAATTAAACTCATTATGAAAAAAGCACCGCCATTTTATTACTATGAGCAATTTACACCGGAAGCAAAGAAATACATTCTAGATGAATTAACAAAGGTAGAACTTCATGATGCCGCCTTAGAGGAATATCGCCTGGCACATGAGGAAAAGGAGATCTGTCAATTAACAGAAAGAGGAAACTTTCCGCAGATTCCTATCGTACTTATAACCCATGGAAGTGAATTTGAAATAAAAGAAATCATGGAATTTGGACAAACCACAAAAGAATTTGCAGAAAAAGTTGAAGAGCTGTGGCAGTCTTTGATGCAGGAATATCTTACTTTTTCAGAAAAATCAATCTTGTTAAGAGCAGACAATAGTGGACATTATATTCATTTGAGTGATTTTGAAGTAATAATGAAGGCATTACAAGAAGGAGAATCATGGACATAAGGGGGAGGAGCAGGATGGAATGCTTTCATGAAGAAAAGGCAGTTGAACACTACAGCCATAATTTCAATTGTACATAGGGAGTTTTTACATCATATGCAATTGAGCATAGGATATTGAATTTCCGGGGAAATTCAATATCCGTACACGTGTTTTTTGGGCCTAAGCCCAAAAAACATCCGGCTCTGCCGGATTTCCTAACACATTTTCCTTGATTGTGTTAGGAAACCTATGGTTTTAGAACACTCTTCCCGGAGATGATCAGAAGTGCGGGCAGGATACTGCAATATTTTTAAAGAGTCTGTGCTATTGCCGAATGGTAAAGCTTTAATAAGGTTAGATTTTGGCAGGGAAGAAAAATGATGGATGTCAAGCATTAGTTTGGCTTTGGGCATACCTGAGGGGAGGCTTTATCGTGAGCAAGATAGTAATTTTTTCTGGAAGTCCGAGAAAAGAGGGAAATACAGAAAGACTTGTAGATGCATTCATAAAGGGAGCTGAAGATAATAACACTATTGAAGTGATTTCAGTGATAGATTACAAAGTAAATCCTTGCATTGGTTGTAATTCTTGTTTTATGAGAGAAGGACATGAGTGCTTTCAAAACGATGACATGACGAGGATATATTCTAAACTAAAGGAAGCGGATATGATATTGATCGCATCGCCTGTATATTTTTATGGTATCAGTGCGCAGTTAAAGGCTGTGATAGACAGGTTGCACACGCCAATGAGAAATGAGTTTCATATTAAAAAGCTGGGCTTAATTCTTGTTGGTGCGGCTACGTTACCGGAATTGTTCGATGCAATACTTAAGCAGTATGAGTTGACCTTGAACTTCTTTAAATTGACAGATGCCGGAAAGGTATTAGTCAGGGGTGCCAGAGAAAAAGGTGACCTTAAGGAAGAAGATTTGGAAAAGGCATATTCATTTGGAAAATCGATAGAGTAGATTATGGACGAATCAACAGTAAAACATAATAATACGAGGACAGAAGCTTTTGAACACCTTGCTGCTAAATTAGATAATATATTTTAGGAGTCACAATGCTTCATATAGTCTTCGGAGAAATCGAAAATTCTATCAATACACCATCGGTTTATTTTATGGAAAGTGCCTGGAATATAATTATATTTTTTACAAAAAGCTATTGACCTGAAGTAAACCTCAAGGAGTATAGTACAAACATAAAGCACCAAAAATAAATAGATTTGATATAGGAGAAGTGCCGAAGGTTCCGGTAGAAATGCTGATTGAGTATGTGAGACTCTCAAGAATATCGAACATATAAAAGATTATGGTGCCCACGGATTCTTCCCTGTATTTGAAGGAAAGATGTAAGGAGGTTTCTTATGAAGGTACTGATTATTAACGGCAGTCCAAGAGCAGGCGGTAATACAAGTATTGCTCTTGATGAGATGGTTAAGGTATTTGAAGCTGAAGGAGTGGAAACAGAAGTTGTCCAGGTCGGAAATAAGGATATCAGAGGATGCATTGCCTGCCTCGATAGATTATTCTACAGCACAGGCTTTGATAAGACCATGAAGGTTGGTGCAAGCGTTGTATGTGCCAGAAGAGGTGGATTATCTGCGGCATTTGATGAATTAAACAAGTATTTTACCATCTGTGGCATGCCGGTGGCTTCCAGCCAGTATTGGAACAGTATTCATGGAAGAGAAAAGGGACAAGCGAGGGAAGATTTTGAAGGTCTTCAGACCATGCGTACATTGGCAAGAAATATGACTTTTCTTATGAAGAGTATTGCACTCGGTAAGGAAAAGTACGGACTTCCTGAAAAAGAAGAATGGCTGCCGACACACTTTATAAGATGATTGGAGGAGAACAAAAAGAGCAGAGTTAATTTCAGAGCAAGACCCATTTGTTTTTGATACAAAGGCAATAGTATAAAAGGCATTAAAGAAAATGTTTCCAGAAGGAGAGAGAATAACCTAATGTTTTTAGAAATCATGCCAAAATATCTACTTATCATAAACTTAATCTCTTTTATGATGTTTGGAATTGATAAATGGAAAGCTGTTCATGGAAAATGGAGGATACGTGAAGTGACGCTTTTGTCTCTATCATTCTTTGGAGGCTCAATCGGAGGCTGGTTAGCAATGCGTATATTTCATCATAAAACACAAAAGCTGTGTTTTTCAATTGGCCTTCCTCTGATGCTGATTGCACACTTGATCTTGATTGTTTATTACATGTATTCCAAATAGATGGGATGATTTACTGAAAAAAATCTATTTTATTAAAATGATGTCTTTTCAGAATTAATTTCACTGCATATAATTAAAACAATAAATAGGGCCTTTCGTCATTTATAGTGGGTAACCCCACCATTGCTAATTGATTAAATTTAA
>NZ_MUHW01000042.1 GCF_002007235.1 Oribacterium sp. C9 | reverse complement strand
ACTAAACTTCCGAAAAAGAATCAATGGTTACCCACTATTTTTGACGAATAACCAATAAAAGAGAAGGAACGCATCGGTGATCTGGCAGGAGGGAAAGGATAATGCTGGGTATCTTAAAAAATAATATCCCTAGAGATATCTGGAAGAACAGGGTCACATATCTGTTTATGGCAATGCTTATTGCCATAGGTATGTACATTGCGTCTACGTTAGCCTCTGTGACTTATTCAACCAAAATTGTCTGCGAAGCTAATTATATTGCTTCCAATTATCAGGATGGTCAGTTTTCTTTGAGAAAACCTCTTACAGAACAGGAAGAAAGCTCATTAGAACAAAAGGGGTATACCATAGAGCGGATATTTTCATTTGACAAGGAGATGGAAAACGGAAGTATCCTTAGATTCTTTAAGGTCCGTAATAAGATCGATCTGCTGATTCTTGATGAAGGAAAGTATCCACAAAAGTCAGGTGAGCTGGTACTTGATAAATGCTATGCAATGATATACGGACTTTCAACCGGAGACATTATTAATATCGATTCCAGGTCATATCTGATCACCGGTATCGGTTCGGTTACAGACTATGATATGCCGGCAAGGGGTATATCAGACTATAGCTCCAATAGTGAACTTTTTGGACTTGCATTTCTGACAGAGGATGACTATGAGACATTATTATCGGACTTAGGATCGGCAACAATGCAAGAATGTGTCGGGCGGTAATCGACGGATATGCATACGAACTCGGAGGATACGTTATCTGTATAGGACTGGTAATTCTTGTTTCTGTTGTTTTCTATCTCGGTATCAGGTCAGCCATTGAAAAGGAAAGAGCTTCTATTGGAGCTCTTTATGCCATGGGTGTAAAAAAACATGAGGTTATCCTTATGTATCTTGCACCTTCAACTCTGGTGGCTTTTATCGCCGGATCAGCGGGGTGGCTTTTCAGTGTGTGGTTCAAAACAGGAGAGATCATTTCTCCATTAAAAAGGAAGACTTTATTAGACCTGCAGAAAGTCTGGAGCCGGAATCAAAAAGGATGAGCATCTTTTTATATATTGTTGCAGCATCCTTTTACATGGCTATGGTCGCTTTTGTTGTCAGGTTTTCTGTCAGCGTTGCAAAGAAGCAGATCGCGATACATTCTATACTCGGATACAGCTATAGGGAACTTAAGGTGATATTTCTCTCGAGCACTGCGGTTTTTTCTGCATTGTGCGGAGCTGTCGGACTGATTTTCGGATTTCAGTTTTCGAAGCTGGCAGTTCCTTATCTGCTTGGTACCACAGCAGTCGGAGTATTCTTACACTACTCCGTTACTGCATTCGTAAGAGATTTTCTTGTGGTTATTTTAATATATATTCTGGCAGCAGGTGCTTATGATAACAGTTAGGGATATAAAGAAATCTTATGGAACCGACAGCTCTAAAAATTTAGTTCTCAAGGGCGTATCCTGTGAGTTTGAATCCGGTGAAAAATGTGCTATCGTTGGGTCTTCCGGTTCGGGCAAATCGACTCTTATAAACTGTATCGGCGGTTTGGAAAACATAGATGATGGCGAGATCATCATAAACGGAATCAAGATAAACAAACTGGGCAATGAACAGCTTCGTAGATTCCGAAGGGATAACCTGGGATTTGTGTTTCAGTTTTATAACCTTTTACCCAATTTGTGTGTAAGGGATAATATTCGAGTGGGAGAAAAACTCAGTAAAAATCCTATGGATTATGGAGAACTGCTCAGATTTCTTGATTTGGAAAGATGCGAATATCAGTATCCCTCTGAGCTCTCAGGTGGTCAACAGCAGAGAGTATCGATAGCCAGAGCACTGATCAAGAATTCGCCTATATTGTTGTGCGATGAACCTACAGGTGCTCTGGATTCTGTTACGTCTAAAGAAATATTGAAGCTGCTTGAAACTATTAATAAAAAGTATGGAACCACCATTATTATGGTTACCCACAACAGTGCCATTCCCAGAATGATGGATACCACCATAATGATGAAGGACGGCATGATCGTGGATATCAAAAAGAATCAGAATCCCGTATCTGCAGAGGAATTGACTGACTTGTGACAGTGGAAATGACAGTAGAAATGATAGTGGAAATGACAGCGGAAATACAGGGTACATTTGCGTGTAGTCCTTAAAAGGAAACTATGCAAATATGATGACAGGTTGTAATATTGTAAAATCATAATTTGAATGATTATTTTGAAAGGATTTTTTATTAATGGGAATACAGATTTTTGGAACAAAGAAATGTAATGATACGAAAAAAGCGGAACGCTTCTTTAAAGAGAGAGGAATCAAGTATCAGTTTGTTGATATGAAAGAAAAAGGCATGAGCAAAGGAGAGTTTACATCTGTGGCTCAGGTCAACGGCGGAATAGAGAAAATGATCAATCAGGATGCAAAGGATAAAGATACATTAGCTTTAATTAAATATATTGCAGATGATGACAAGCTGGAAAAACTGCTTGAGAATCAGCACCTGATCAAGACTCCTGTGGTTCGAAACGGAAAGCAGTCTACACTCGGATATCAGCCTGATGTGTGGAAGAATTGGGATATACCGAAGAAATAAGTATGAGTAAATTAGAGATAAAGAAAACAAGTGTAACAAAGCTTGATACGGACGTAATCGTAAATGCAGCTAATGAAGAGCTGTGGGAAGGTGGCGGAGTTTGTGGCGCGATCTTCCGGGAAGCGGGATCTGAAGAACTGACAAAGTCCTGTGATGCAATCGGTGGATGTAAGACGGGTGATGCGGTTATTACTCCCGGCTTTAAACTTCCTGCAAAGTATATCATTCATGCTGTGGGACCACGTTGGACAGATGGCAACCATGGTGAACCCGGACTGCTGTATAGTGCTTATACTCAATCATTGAATTTGGCAAAAGAAAAAAAGCTGCATTCCATAGGCTTTCCGCTTATTTCTGCAGGAATATTTGGATATCCTGTTGATAAGGCATGGAGAGTAGCATTTCAGGCTTGTGATGACTTCATAAGAAAAAATCCTGACTATGATTTAAAGATTATTTTTGCTGTACTGGATGATATGATTTTAAATATAGGTGAGCAGATTATTTTGAATGAATTCTGATTTAATTGATTAATTATTTTTGAAATATATAAATGCAATGATAATAAAAGTAGAAAAAAATCTTTTACAATTTCATTCATCAGCATATAATTAAAATAAAAAAAATAAGGGGAGGCCGTGATAAAATGGCAGATGAAGTAAAAGTTCAGGAAGTAAAAAGTGAAGAAGTAAAAACTTCTGTAGAAGCAGCAAAAACAACTGCAGAAACAAAACCAAAGAGAGGACGTAAAAAGGGATCAACAACAAAATCATCAACAGTAAAGAAGACCGAGACAAAAGCTACTGCTGAGAAGAAGCCGGGCAGAAAACCATCTGCCAAGTCTGCAGCTAAGAAGGCTGAAAAGAAGACTGCAGAGAAGCCGGCAAAGGCAGCTACAGCAAAGAAAGCTGCACCGGAGCTTAATTACAAGTCTCTGACTATTGAATTCAATGACAAGAAGTATTCAGAGAAAGATCTTTACGACAGAGTTAAGTCTTATATCAGTACACATCCTTATATCGTTGCTCATGATATCGAACTTTTTATTAAGCCAAATGAGTCATGTGCCTACTTCACAATTGATGGATTCAGTAATCCTGATTTCAGAATAGATTTATAGGTAGAAAACCAAAAAATACGCTAAAACCAAAAAAATTTTTTTGAGAAAAAATCCAAAAAATGAACAAAACCCTATCTTGTTCAAATAACATTGCAATATGGGAAACAGGTCTCTAATCGTTTGATTAGAGACCTGTTTTTGTGAATAACTACTTTGGCTTCCGCTGAGTATAGTAATCAATAAAATGGTTAAGTTTACGCCTTTGCTCTCTGCAATATAAGCAAGGTTCTCTATGACGTTTTATAAACATTAATCTGTTTTTAGGTGACATAAGGTATTTGTGTTTTTCGTCTTTGCAGCAAAACCACCATATGGGGACCTTGTAGGATGGGATGTATTCCACATTAAAGAGCGGTACCTTTTTCAATACCACTTTGCCATATTTGTTCCTTACGGATATGTGGCGGTAAAGATCAGATAGTTTGAAATGACATTTTGAATGCTTATCAGTCGCAAGATTGGTATAGAAATCGAAGATATATGAGACACAGAAATCAATGGTTGATTCACTTCTCTTAGTGTATTCATCATCCTCGGGCAGTTCATGCATAGCATAAGCATTGATGAACTTCTGACCGGTATCTAAAGTGAGTTCGGACAGAGAAGAGATTCCGACACTAAAGAATGCATAGTTAAGGAACTTGCAGATATAGGTGCATCTTTTATCACCGTCACTGTTAAAGCTCTTTATCTTACGGTTTGGATTCCCTGTAAATCTGTGAAAATCTGTAAACGTCTTTGTACCATCCGTATGGTTAAGGACTATGAATTTTCTGACAGCTATCCGGTTGTTGCCGTAGACAAGAGAATGGTTATAGACCGAAAAATGTTCTTTTTTCATGGTTATATCCTCTGATTCATTATTTTTTACCTCTTCCTGTTCAATAGAATTATGGGAAAGGTTATTAGTATATTACTCAAGCTTCCCACACCTTTTGGGTGTGGGGAGTTTGAGTAGATTATAAATATGCTTCATTACGCCGACAATCCAAAGGTAAGGCATTTCTTTTAAAATAGTTTTCCGGGGAGGATAATTCTCCTGAAAAACCGGGAAAGCATGAAAAAGTACTTTAAAGGGCAGGTTTATGTGAAAGGAGTCCTATGAAAAAAATTATTTCTCTGGCATTGATATTGTCTCTTGGTGTAAATCTTGTTTCCTGTTCCCAGGCCCTGGAGACACCACTGGCAGAGCCTTCTGCCGATAATGCTGCAACAACTGAAGCAGTGAAAGAGATTGTTGATGAAACTGAAGTACCAGAGTCTGTTGAAACAACTGAAGCAGAGTCTGTTGAAACAACTGAAGTCGAATCCGTTGAAAAAAATGAAGCTTCGGAATCGGAAAGAAAGAATGTTAATGGTAAACATGAACTCACAAGTGAGACATATCCTGTTTATTCCTTAACCGAACCTGCGGGTGTGGATTTGAAGCTATACTTTCTTGATGGAGTAAGGGATCTGCCATATATAGAGGCTGAAGATATCTATACTCTGATAAACGAAGCCATACTCGGTGATGAAGAAGCAGGAATTGATTATTCAATGGACAAGGACGGTGCTGTCGTAACATACACTCGTCACCATAAGGCAGACAAAGCTATAGATGATAACATTACTCTGGCTTTTGATTTTGATAAAGATACCATTGATTTTATGGATTTTGATCTGTTCTGTATGAGAGCGGGAAAATCCACAATACTTGATCTTACAGGTATGAGTGTTTTCAACGAGAAAGGAGAACCTGCTGTATTTAAAAAGATAGAAAGAGGTTCCTTTGATCGTTACGGAGACAACCTGGTTATTCCGGTCGGAGATTACGGTATAGATATGATCATGCAGGATGGTCTCTATCTCGTGCCATTTCAAACTATAAATGACTTCCTTATCTCGGCTCCATGTGGTAATAACCTGTTCTTTAACGGAAAAAAACTGATCCTGGCAGCGAAGGTAAGTGATTGTGAGGATTTATACTATGAAGGAGAAACCGGCGAGAGGAGTGCCGCTCTTGCGGAGTATGGATACAATGAGCTGTGTCTGATGCTGGATTATCTATATGGTCTTAAAGAACCACATGAGATCACCCATTTTGCACAGCTTTTCCATGAAAATGGATTTGATGAAATGCTTAAGTCAACTGATCCTATAAAAGCTGATACGGCAATTCATCGAATGATAACCGACTATCTCGATGATGGTCACTCTCAGTTTGGAAAGTATTCGTATTTAAGTGGTAAATCAGATTATAAGGCTCCTAAAGGAGCTTCTGAGTTCAGGTGGGATGACCATCATACCAGATATACAAAAGCACGTGAGAAGTATTATCCAGACGGTGTACCGGGTTATGAAGAGGTAGGAAATACTGCATATATCACCTTCGATGAGTTTTTCATGGATAGCACAGACGGTGATGCTTACTATAAGGTAGAGAATCCTGAGGATTTTTCTGATGAAAATACCATAGAGCTTATTATGAAGGCACATTCCATGATCACACGTGAGAACAGTCCTATCGAAAATGTAGTTATAGATCTCAGCTGTAACAAGGGCGGTGTGGCAGACACAGCTGTATTCACCCTTGGATGGTTCCTTGGAGAGGCATCCATAGGTATGAAGGATACCATGACCGGAGCAATGTGCAGTTCCACATATCGCTGTGATGTAAACCGTGACCGTAAGTTTGATGAGAAGGATGAACTGGGAGACAGAAGACTGTTCTGTCTGACATCACCGGTAAGCTTTTCTTGTGGTAACCTCGTTCCTTGTATCTTTAAGGAATCCAGTAAGGTAACACTGTTAGGAAGAACGTCCGGAGGCGGAAGCTGTGTTGTTGAACCTGTCTCTTCAGCATGGGGAACATCATTCCAGCTTTCAGGAATCAGTCGACTGTCCTTCGTTATGAATGGTGCATTTTATGACATTGACAGAGGCGCTGACCCTGATTACGTCATCAGTACACCGGAACAGTATTATGACAGAGAAGCGCTTACAAAATTCATTAATTCAATATATTGAGTTTTATGAAACAACAGACAAATATGTGTAAATAACATCTGTAACGGCTCTTTAGAGATTATGTTTATTCTATGAAAACATTATGGAGGATGAGAAATGGAAGACCAAAATAATCTTAATTTGTTTGTATCATTTATCGTGTATCTTCTTTTAGTTGTAGCAATGTGGAAGATTTTTGTAAAAGCCGGAGAAGCAGGCTGGAAGAGCTTGATCCCGATCTTTGATTTTTATTACCTTTTCAAAATTGCTATGGGAAATGGCTGGCTTTTTCTACTGATGCTTATCCCACTTATCAATGTGGTAATAGTATATGTAATGTTTTGGAAATTGGCCAAGTCTTTTGGATACGGCATAGGTATGCGTATCCTTACGATGCTTGTTCCGAATCTTGGCACACTGATTATCGGGTTTGGAGGATCAGTCTATATCGGTCCACAGTAGCCGATAATGAGATAGTTGTGTTAAACATACACGTAAAAAAAACAGGACATTGATTTAGTTATTCATGAATTATGGAGGTCAAGAATGAAAAAAACAAAGATCAATGGAATTTTGGCATCAGTGATTACGGTAAGTATGATACTGACCGGATGTAATGCTACTACAGTACCTGAGGCCGGTTCAAACGAGATTGCTGAAACACCGGCAGTCGAGGAAACAAGTATTGCCGAAACAGAAAAATCTGAAGAATCAGATGAGGCAAATATAAAGGAATCCAATTCTGATTCTGAAAAGACTGAGACTGAAAAAACTGATTCCGGTGAAGCAGATGCAGCTGAAGCCGGGAATATGGATGAATGGCTGGAAAATGAGCTTAGCAGAATCAGAGAAGGCGGCCCTTTGGATAGGGTATTTGAACCGGGAGACCTAAAGACTAAGGATGTACCGATTTATTATAATTCTGCCGAGTCCAAAGAAAATATTAGTTTGGCTTTCTTTGATCCTGATGAGTCTGTTCCTTATATTTCTCTTGAGGATGTTTCAAAGTTGCTAAAGAATGCTTACCTGATTCAGGCAAACGATAAAGATTATACACTTAATCTCACAAGTGATGGCAGGATTGCAACCTTGACAAGAGAAAACGGCACCTGGATGAAACTGGATTTTGATGAGGATACCATCACATTCTTGGATCTTGACGATTTCCTGAGAGCTTCTAATATGAAGTCACTACTGGATGTTGTAGGTGAAAACTCATTGAAAAGTGAGGCATCAAGAGAGATGTTTGAACATACCGAAGATTCTTATGAACGTTACGGAGATGCTATCATTTTAAATCTTGATGACTACGGAATCGATCTTATAAGAGACAAGGATAAATACTATATGCCTCTTGCCATAATAAATGATTTTATCCTGAACAGATTATATATACCGCTTGTTTATAATGGCAAAAGCGTCATTCTTTTTCAATATGGTGGACTTCAGAATGAAGATGAGAGTCTCTCTGATTTAGGCGAGTTGTACTATGATGGTAATGTAGGAAAGATCAGTCCTTCCATGGCGATGTTTAATTATAACGAACTGTGTCTGATGCTGGATTATAATTATGGATTAAAGGAAACTCATGGAATCAGTTCTTTTGATCGTATATTCCTTCAGACCGGAACAAAACAAAAACTGTTAAGTACTGATCCTAAGATGATCGACAGTGCACTTGCTGATTTCATCAATCATAATCTGGATGATGGACATAGCGGATTCCGTCTCCCGTCATACGAAAGCGGCGCAGAAGCCGAAATTGAGAATGGTTACGGCAGTTCCATAGCGATAATGATAGATGAAATGAAACGTTTTGGTCTTGCAAGAATGGAGGCTTATCCCGATGGGTGTCCCGGATATGAGGAAGTAGGAAATACAGCCTATATTACTTTTGATGGTTTTAAGTCTATCCCTGAAGATGCTGATTACTATAAGAATCCTCCTAAGGAGGCAGATCCTAATGATACGGTAGGTCTCATGCTGTATTCTTATCAGCAGATTACCAGAGAAGAAAGCCCGATAGAGAATGTCGTTCTGGATCTTTCAAACAATGGCGGAGGTGATTCCAATGCGGCAAGTTTCGTTCTCGGAACATTTTTAGGTACAGGAATGTATTCCATTCATAACACAATGACAGGAGCGATGATGACTGACTATGTTCATGTAGATCTGAATCTTGATCACAAGTTTGACGAGAAAGATTCTCTGCAGGGATATAAGCTTTACTGCCTTGAATCCTTCAATAGTTTCTCATGCGGAAATCTAGTTCCAAGTGTTTTCAAGAATTCTCATAAAGTAACACTTCTCGGTCAGACTTCAGGTGGCGGTTCCTGTATGGTATTGCCATGTACTTCTGCAACAGGAACTGTTTTCCAGGTTTCAGGATCCCTTCGCATGGCCTTTACAAAGAACGGAAGCTTCTATGATATTGACCAGGGTGCCGAGCCGGATTTCTATATAGATGATGAAAAGAACTTCTATGACAGAAAGGCTCTTACAGAGTATATCAATGGGCTGTTCTGATAAAACACAGATGTAATCATAGTTCCTTCATATCTTCAGCAGCACAACTGCCTTCGATTTATAATCGAAGGAGCCACGCGGCTTTGAGCACTTCAATGGAATCCGTAAGGATTCCTTCTCAATTGCACACGAATGTGTGCGTGCTGTGCATCATAAGTGAGTGGCAAATACTTTTTGGCCTTTCGTCATTTATAGTGGGTAACCCCACCATTGCTAATTGATTAAATTTAA
>NZ_MUHW01000041.1 GCF_002007235.1 Oribacterium sp. C9 | reverse complement strand
ACTAAACTTCCGAAAAAGAATCAATGGTTACCCACTATTTTTGACGAATAACCAAAAAATGTCTTCTGCGATGGCATAAGTTTTTCCGGCACCACAATCAGCGGTCATGAGTATTTCCTGACCGTTCTTTGGAGCATCAGTAGCTTTACTATTTATAAGTTTATCTAAAAGCTGAGAGATCGCTGTCCTATCTTCTGATATATATTTATCATAGTTAATTATAATTTTGGGGATAGTATTAGAGTTGTTAAGCTGTAAATACATCGATTATTCCTCCTTTGTTATTTAGTCTTATTTAATTAATATGGGTGAAAAATTGAAGGAAATTAAACGACAGTACTTATAATTGTATTTAATCAGTTACAATCAAGAACAGGAAAGGAAGTTATAGGAGTTTAAAAAATAAATGTGGTGAGAATTTAATCTAACGTTACTCAAAGCTGTATCAAAAGTGATTAAGCTTAAGCGTAAAAGATTTAAAAATCCGAAGATAAAAAAGTCAATTGTTAGAATTAATATTAGGATAAACAGATGAAAATATATGAATATTGTCGGATAAGTACCCTGCAGTAGAATATAGAACGTCTGATTAGGAATATTAAAAAAGCTTATCCAGAAACTATAATCTTTATAGAAGCTAATACTAGAATAAAGAAGGATCACCCTGAATTAGAATTAAATAAAGCTTCTTAGAAATATTCAGGCAGACGATATGATAATATTTGGTAGTGTGTCAAGAATGAGCAGAGTATGATAGCTTTTACCTAGACAGAGAAGGGGGATAAGTGGTATATAAAGACAAAGCAGTCGCGGTAATTCAGATCAAAAAATATAGTCGAGATTTTGAAGACGTTTTAGTGGATAAGTTAAATAAATAGTTTTTTGTCAGAGTGGTTTTATGATATCTGTGGAAAGGAATTTATTATATATGATCAAATTCATGGATGCATCAATTGAAGATAAATACAAATGCAGGTTAAAACTTGCTTTTGGAAAGTATCAGATTGTTAATAATAGTGTGATTATCAACTTAGAAGATAAGGATGTAAGCATAGATGAAGGAGATAAAGAAGATCTTTCTATAGACTTTTCGGGTTGGGAACCATCATATAAAAATTTAAATAATTTGATTTTACACAATGATAGTTTGTTAACTGCTTTATCAAAATACAAAAAATATGGTTTGAAGAGAGGCATTTTTTTAAAAGACATATATTATAAGATGTATTGGAAAGATAGACCTGAAGAGATTGAGCGTTCAGAATGTGGTCGCAAATGGATTGATTATGAAAAAATGCTGAAAGACAACAATATAGTTTTTGACTGCTATAATCAATTTGGGATATGGTCTACTAGGTTAGATAACATTAATAATACTTTGAGCTCATCATTTCGTTATGGAGATCATCTTATGATTTTAAGACCTTTACCGCTATGTAAATATGCAGTATCTGATTTGGAGATAGTTGGAGATAAGTTTAAGACATTGTATCACGGAGAGATTAAAGATCCTGAAACTATAGCGGCCGTTATAAAGTATTCTGGTATAGATATCACAGATCAAATAAAAAAGGACCTCTAATGTACCGACCTCCAAAAGTTAGACCAAAAAATCTAACGATTGGAGGTCGGTATTTTTATGTCTAAATATTCTTTTGAATTCAAAAAGGAGGTTGTGCTTGCCTATCTCAATGGTGAAGGTGGTTATACCTATCTTAAGAATAAGTATGATATCATGATGATATTATTTAAAAACACGGTGTTGTTTCACCTAATATATATTTACCGTTGGCATAGACTAGGACTTGGTATTTTATAATCTTTCCAGTTTTTTTGCTGTGAACATTGAGATCCCCAAAATCAGCAGCGTCAAATATATATTCTTCCTCATCGGATACAGTTATTCCAGCCGTGTCATTTTTGTTGGCTGTTTTTGAAAGAGATGTTGATCTCTTGAGTATCTTTCGTCTGCCTACAAGTTCCTGAAAGTATTGTCTGGATTTGGGGTCCTGGGCGTTAAATACCGATATGTAAGCACATAAGTCCATGATTTCTCGTGCATGCGACTCTCCGTATCTTCCTTCGAGCTGGGCTATGGACTGCATTAATAGGAATAGTGATACTTTTTTTGATCGCAGAGTAGACATGGCTTGTGAAAGGATGTTGAAATCTAGATTGAGCTGAACTGCTTCATCTAGAAGAAATAGAATCGGCACTTCTTTTTGGTTAGAGGATACATCATTACGGCGCATGAAGGACATCAAGAAATTAGTGACGATTATAGCCATGGCTGGAGCATAGATAGAATATTTGTCTTGGGGAACGTCAATGACTATATCTCCGTAGTTAAGATCCTCAGGTGAGATACATTTTTCTCTACCGTCAAAAAGTACCTTGAGAGCTCCGGAGTTGAATGGTCTGATACATTTGCATAGATGGTTCCAAATGCCGGCAACATTCTTTTCATTGGATCCTTCGTATGAATTTGAGTATTCTGCGGCTATGGAACATTCGCTGTTTTTGATTTCGAGAGTTGTATCAAAGGCATTAGTGGCGAGAATCGTATCTACGATTTCTGGGAATTTTAGCTCTCCTTCACGTTCCCCTGTATCATGTAGATACAGGAGATATAATCCGATAGCACAGAAGTAATCACGCGCACCACCAACAAAATAGTTGCTGTTTTCGCCGGGCTCATCCGGACAAATAATGATGCTCATATTTTCGATAAAGGATCGTCGTTCAGTCAAATTCATTTTAGATACACCGGCAAGTGGATCATAATGATAAGAGCCTTCGGCTTTGTCGGGTGTGAATACCTTTATATTTTTTCGCTCGTTTTTGACGAAGTTAAGCAGGTCTCCTTTTATAGATATAGCAAAAACTCCGCAACCGCCTGGTTTTAAACTGGAATTGAATCGTTGGAAAGAAGTTGCGGCCTGAGTTGTTGACTTTCCTGATCCAGGTAGTCCGAAAGATATTAAATTACCGTTTGCGGAGCTATCTCTTTTGACTAGATGATAATCCCCGGCCTTGTCCTTGTATTTACAAAGGATAATCCCATCCGCATTGTGCCAGTCTTCGATGGGAAGAGAATCGACGACCATTTTATATCTATCGTTATTATTAAAGAAATTAACAAGCCATGTGTATGACTTGTTGAAGTTAGTATGATCTGAGTCATAGGATCTGCCTGTCAGCCAATTGTATCTCCTACTACGAAGGATTTTGAATGATGTGGTGATCCATGTGTAGAGAATGCCTATGTAGATAGCATATTTTGTCAGATTATATAATTTATCTTTCATAGGTATGTTTGTAATGTAAAGGATTAGGTGGAATATCAAGTCACGGAGAAGGAAAAGAATTATCCCCGTGATGATGATTTCCGGCAGTTGGTAAAACCGTACTGCGGTTATAAATCTATTTTTTTTCATAAAAAACCTCATTTTTTACATCTGGTGATAGATAATCACCAGATATTTTCTGTATTGATTGTGGTGTCTCGGCCCCAGCCTGAAGAATGTGTCCGTTCGCCCCAGTTGTCGGAACTATGGCCCCAGCTACGGTCAATTTCTGACTGTTGCCTATTCAGTTCGTGATGCTTTTCAGCTAATGCAATCTCAAGATTCTTCAACTGGTTATCTTTCATAGTGAGTTCTTCCTTTAGAGTTTGGATCTCAAGATTTTTTTCAGATAATAAATTTTCCAGATTTGTCAATTTCGAGTTCTTGTCTGCGTAGCTTTCTAGAAGAGATTTATCACCGGCCATTTCCTGAACTTTGTCCAGATGCAGTCCGGTTTTTAGTGTGAAATCTTTCAACGTTTTCACACTAAAATTAGTGCCACCAGTTTTTCCGGTGATAACAGATCCTGCAACTCCGTTATTGGAAAGATATCGTTGGAGATCCGGATGGAAATTTCTCAACTCAATCTTATTAAGTACATCATTAGCAGAGATTTTTTTATCATAGTAATCGGTCATCCTTGCATAGTTTTTCAGAGGTATCCGTTCACCGTTTTTATCAAGCTTAAATCGAAATCCATATTCGTATCTTCCGGATTCAAGCCTTACTGCGTTTTTGGTATTTATCGTTTTATACCGGACCTTATCGTGGTTTAGTGTAGTGACCGGACAGAATACTATGTGAATATGAGGAGATCCACCTTCATCGTAATGTACTACGTTGTTGATGATATTTTGGGACCCGTACCTGTTGGATACGAAATCAAAACATGCTTGAAAGAATGCTCTTTCTTTAACAGGATCACCGACGATTTCTTTGGGTGCGGTTATAACCCATCCGCACCCGGTTACAGCATCTTTTTCCCGTTTACTGCCTCTGCCATAAAGGTAATTTTCACCGACAAGCTGCTTGTAATATTTGTAGTCAGATAGACCACCATGATCCATTGTGAAAGAGTAGTTGAGCACGGAACGTGCCGGATCAATGTCCTTATTGGAATGATTCAAAATCGTTCGGTTATTGTGTCGGAGCATGTTGCACATAGCATCGTCTGTGAATTTTTCTTCACTGGCCATAGATTACCTCGTTAGATCATTCCATTAAGCTTCATGAGCCTTAAGTATCTGTTTATGGCAGCTAAGTCTACAATCGAACGTGCTTCTTTGAGCTTGCCTTCATAATTCAAGGAATACTCTTCTGCAAGTTCCTTCATTCTACGGAATCTTTTACCACCGTCTGCTATCGATTGAAAGAAGATGTTTTCGAGAGTATTAGGGAGATCGTTACCAGTGAAGGGAGTCTTATCTGAGAAAAAATAGGCCATGGCGAATGCATCAGCATCAATCTCTGAAGGATCATTTATGACATCCATCCCAGTAGCGTTATAGGAGTAGTATTTTCCCTTTTCATACTTTCTTTGCCAGACATGTCGGAGTTCATGAGCCATAGTAAAAACCAGTTCGGCATGAGTCGCATCCGAAAGGGTAGAAGTTCCAGTTTTAAACGATACCATTGGGATCTTCTGAGACAGGAAGATACGGTCTTGTTCATCGAGATAATATCCTCCGCTGTATCCTGCATCTTCAGGAAGTTTATCAGGAACGAAATTCTTTTGTATCATTACCATAGATTTTCCGACAGTGGAGTCAAAAGCCTCAAATGTACATGCTACAGATTCGATGTCAGGGCATTCGATATTGAGCATATCGAGGATGTTTTTTGTATGTTTATCTTCAGCCATAGGATGTTTCTTTATGATTGGTGTAATAGCAGCATTTTCCGCTTTTCTGTTCTTTAATTTTTCTAAAAGTTTAAACATTTTGTTCTCCTTATTTATAATGTTGAACGCCGTAAAAGGCGTTAGATAGTGTCGGCATCTGCCGGAATCTCGTGCACAAAGGTCGTCACTTTTCGGATATCATCCAGGCTCTTTCTGGATGCTTAAGCATCCAGAATTGCCCGGATAGATATCCTTCATCGTGTCTCCCAATGTGCTCTCATTTCCGTCATCTGCCATACAAGATATGTCAGATGGATATCGCTTACGCTCATCCTAATCTGACAACGCCCCTTTGGGCTCATCTTCGATGAGGTTGCTTCGCAACGCTTATCTTGCTCTTTTGGGGTAACTAGCCGTTCCCCCAGCGAGGCTTTCCCCCAGGCATAAGGGACTCTGTCCCTTACGATAGAAAAGAATAAATTATGAGCCCGGGCTCATAATTTTTCTTTCTGTCTATCCCTGATTGATTTGCTCGTAAATTCGCAAATCAAACGGGGCACATCCCCGTTTGTAAAAGAGCTAAAGATATGTTCGCGTTTCGCTCACTGTCTTTCGCTCTTTTACCCCCTGTTAGCTGTTCGCTTTACAGCTCACATCTCAGGGACTGGCTGTCCCTGCAATACAGCTCCTGTTGGAGCCGTATTACCCTGCTGTTTCATCGCTCGACGCTCTTCGTAGATGCGCTGCTTTTCGAGCATTTTATGGATTGTGTCTACATCGTAGCCAAACTCTGCTTTGCACGCTTTAATAAAGATTTTGTTGAGTGACTGCAAGCGTTCATTTTCTTTCTGGAGTTCTGTTACCAGATCTGAGATTGACTTTGTTTTACTCATAGTGTTTAGTCCTTTCCTTCAGTTTCTTTTTTTTTGATGATTTCCTTATCATCTGTGTTGGATTTTTATGAAATCTTTTCATTTTTACCTCCATGTTTTTTTGGATTACATAAATATTATGAAAGACTACTCATAGCTAAAGTTTTGTATTAACAGTTCTCGTGCCTTTGAGTTTTTGCTTTCATATATGTTATGGGTTTTATTTCTGTTAAAAAAAAATCTGCTGTATTAATTATGTTTAGAGTTTTTTGAATATAAGTTTTTTATATGCTGATTTTTTAAAGAATTCATATTTGAACCATTCCGACCGTCTACTTCCAGTAGGTTGGCGCCCGGCTCCCGCCCACTTGCCCCTGTAGCGGAGTTACTTAAAACGGGGCAGAACAAGGAAGGATTGGAAGAAAGTCGAAGCTGATGTCCTCTGCGTTATGGATTGATATGCGGGGCTCAACCTTGACCTGCCCGCTGCATAGCATCTGAACAGGTAGTTACAACATCATTTCCTCTGATTTTTGCAGTCCTCTATAGATCGAAGCTCTGTTTCATCCCGGACCTTTGCCCGGCCAAATCGAAAGGCGACCTCTGCAGAGGCTGTTTTCCTTCCTTCACGGATCGACTGCTACACGATGACCAATTATTTTTTGCGAATGATTTGCTACTAACATATTTATACCGTCCTTTCTTGTTAGTGATATGCACCTCGTTGCTTTTGGCAATGTACTCCGATGGTCTTGATGTACAAGGACAAGACATGTGCCTTGCGGCATCCTTGCGCATCAAGACCAGCGAAGTACAGGAATTGCCAGCAATCGAGCTACAAATTCACTCAAAGGAAAGGACGGTAATAATAATGTACGTAGATATCAAATCATCAGCTTACAACGCAAATAATAATGAGGTGCTCATCGAGGCAGTCGATCTTGACAGCATCTTACTTAACGATTGGAACCAGGATTTCGGAGAAGATGCAGAGGTCACCTTCCGATTTGACCTTACAAGCAAAGGTCAGAGGATCTATCTCTATAAACTTCTTCGCACACAGATAAAAGAGGACTGTAAAAATCTTGAAGAAATGGTGTTATCACTACCAAGTCACATCACCAATATCAGTTCTAATTTCTTGTACAAGGGTTGATCCCTTGTACATCTCTTATTTCTCGTCGGAGTATCAGCTTTGGCTTTTTGCGGCGGCCCCCAACACCCAGGCGCGAAAAACGTGCGCCTTGCCCGGTACGCACCCTCCATTGGAATTTATTTGAAAAATTATAGAAAATAAGAAAAAGGAATGAGGGGAGAAGATCGTACTCCTAATGAGCAATATATCCACCACCTTTGCCGCTAACTACCCTACAGCAGTCAATCCGACCGCATAAAGGATAAAACGGAGCTGCCTATCGGACAGCCCTTTACACGGACGTCTTGACTACTGTTCGACTGGTAGTGCGGCGCAGGGGCGCGGATATATAGATGCTCATTAGGAGGATAAAAAGATGAGAAGAAAAATGAATTTTGAAGAGTTTAAGAATGCAGTAATGAACAGTATCAAAAATTGGTTACCGGATACATTTGGATCATCTGAGGTAAGTGTTAGTGTTGTAACAAAGAATAATGACGTCAAGCTTACAGGTTTGTTAATCAAGAAGGTAGGTAGTGCAATGGCACCGATGATATATCTAGAGAGTTTTTATAAGGAATATGAAGGTGGTAAGGGGATGGAACAGATACTGCAAAAGATAGCGAAAGTACGTATGGATCATGATGACACAGATTTGGTAGATATGAATATGGTTTCGGAGTTATCTGGCTGTCAGGACAAGATTATGCCCCGGTTGATAGGTGGTAATTGGAACAAGGATATTCTTGAAAATAGACCACATGTGATGATATCAGATCTTGCAGTAACATTTGTAATCGATTTGGGAATGCATGAAGAAGGCTCAATGACGATACCTATCACGAATGAAATGTTAAAGATATGGGGTGCCTCATCAGAGGAATTGTACGCGATAGCTATAAAGAATCTTGAAGATTCAGAAGGGGTGTTCGTCACCATGTTTGAGATGTTAACGGGACTTATAGGCGATGCAGTACCTAAAGATATGATTCCTGAGGAGTCTTTATACGTGTTGACAAACGAGTCAAAAATATATGGTGCATCGATGCTGTTGAATAAAAAGCTGATGACAAAGGTAATAGAAAGGGTTGGAAAAGACTTTTATATTGTTCCAAGCAGTGTACATGAAGTTCTTATAGTTCCGAGGAATGACAAGATGAGGATATCTGATTTGGATTATTTGGTAAGGGATATAAACGAGAGTCAGGTAGATGTACCAGATCGACTTAGTGATCATATCTATAGATATACAGAAGAAGGACTTATTTCGGCCTAATGATATCATGCTGCGCTATCGGCCAATACGGGCATCATTTTGTTAGGAGTTGCTTATGAAGAATAATGAGATAATTAAGAAGGTTGCTATTGAAGTTTTTGGCGATGAGTCTGTTGAGCTGCATACTCTTAGTGGTTGGTCAGCCATGGTGGGCGATTTTGTTGTCAAGAGTGGTGAGCGTGGCATTGAATGTATGCTTTGGAGAAAGGATGGCGAGGGTTCGAACAATCAATTTTACTTGAGTAAATGTTATTTGTTTTCGAGAGAACAACTAGTTCTGCGTGAAAAAGATGCTTGACATGCCCGGAACCAGTGCTTGGGGCGGGAATTGCAGGAGGCATATGATATGTACCCGCCTCGGTGCAGTTGCTAGCACTGATTCTTACCCCATGTCAAGCGCTTTTTATGGCGCTATTTACATGATTTTTTTTGTTTTGGAGGGGAGTGATGACTGATGTCGTATAAGCTGTTTTAAATAATTTTATCATCAGCCAATGCCACCCTCATATATAAATGTAAAGAATCCATCTGAATCGGCATTATCAAGACACCAGATATACTCCCCAGAATAGCTGAAATATGCATTATCAGCAGGGTTGTCTAGAGCTTCAGTCACAGTTTTAACATGAACGCCGTCGTATTCCGTTACTGGCACATTTTTCTTAAAATAGATGCTGCCGTGGTAAGGTATTGTAATATCACCTTCATCAGTAGCAAATTCTCCGCTAGGACTATACAGCAAATCCTGGTTTTTGATTTCATAATACGTTCCGTGATCAATTAAATCTTCTTTTTTAAATGTAGCGCTGAACAGCTTGAACCTTGAAGATCCATAAGTATTGATCAGAGATTTATATTCCGGAACAAAGTTTTCGTTTATCCAGGCGCCGTTTGCATCCACTTTAAATCCATCAGGTGTTGTGGTGTTTGAAAGCATTGCTCCATCGGAACCGAGGTAATAATTACCTACCCATTCGTTAGTAGCCATGCTTCCGTCGCTATGGTAATAGTACCAAGATCCATTATCTTCCTTCCATTGGCCGGCAAATGCAGATGTGATTGAAACAATCGATACCATCGCAGCAAAGACTGTTCCCAATATAGCTTTTTTCATTTTTGTTTCCCTTTCCGTAAATTGATAAGTTTCAAAGCGAAGACATTATATTTTCTTTAAAGCTTCCAGGCAACTATAATTTCCAGAATCTACATCATTCATCTACTTTGGATTTATCGGAAAGGTATTCCGTGATTTAAATGGACATAATAGCTATTTTGAAAACTATAATTGCAATTTTTCTTATTACAAATTTTCACCCATGTTAAAGGTGTAAGGAGGTGATTTACTTGCAGGAACATGGAAATAAGTCAGAAGTTCCTATCTGGCATAAAGTAAACCTGACAATAATTGAAGCCGCTGAATACTCTAACATAGGAATAAACAGAATAGAAGAATTGCTAAAGCAACCAATATGCCCTTTTCTTCTTTATGTTGGCAGAAAGCGTCTTGCTAGAAGAACTGAATTTGAAGAGTATCTAGGCAATGCGGTAGGCTTGAAGATGAGCGGATTTTTGACCGTGTATTAAAGGTGTGTGTACCAATGAAGGTCGATCGTGAAAGCAGACGCGAAGAAATTGCAGATAAAAGACTTGGTTTTATTAGAATAATATTTGGAAGGGAGAGGTGATATGAATCTTGCTGTTGATAATGAGTATAGAGAGCCGGAAATGAATGCTGTTAGATATGAAGAGGAAAATAAAACAGGAACAAATATAGAGAGGGTTCCAATCCATAACAAGCTTGCGCTGACTATAAAAGAGGCGGCGGAGTATTCTAACATTGGTATAAACAGATTGGAGAATCTGCTTCGTTCACCACGGTGTCCATTTGTTTTATATGTAGGAAAGAAGAAGCTTGTAAAGAGGAGAGAATTTGAGAAGTTTATAGCAGCCAATATAGAGATATGAAGTAAACTCAAAACCAAGCGTCAGTTGCACAATCTTAAGAAAATGAAACTACATTGCAAAGAAGTCCCGATTAGTATATAATTTACTCGCTAATTTGGGGCTTCTTTAACTTAGAAAGGAGCCTGAATTGGGAAAAGATCTCAAGGGTAAAGAACTTGGAGAAGGAATTGTTCAACGTTCAAATGGTACATATCAGGCGAGATTTGTTGATAAATTCGGAAAACGTAGACAAAAGAAATCCAAGAAACTGCAAGAGGTGAGACAGTGGCTTGCTGATGCTTCATATATTGATGAACACAGTGATTTAGACCAGCCTACGGATATGATTGTAGATGCCTGGTTTGATTATTGGATAGGGATCAAGAAGCAGACAGTAAGACCTAACACGGTCAGAAACTATACTGAGAGATACGAACGCAATATTAGGTGTATTATTGGAAGCAAACTTCTAACAGAAGTGAAGCCTGTTCATTGCCAGAGAATATTCTCTAAAATGGCTGAGGAAGGATATAAGACTTCTACCATTTATCAGGCAAGAATCGCTCTTTTCAACATGCTTGAGTTCGCAAAAGAAAATGATGTCCTTCTTGCAAATCCCTGCAAGAAATCAGTAAAGAGCGATATGGGTAAACCTTCTGAGAAAAAAGAAGCCCTGACTATTGATGTTCAAAAGAAGTTCTTGGAGTCTGTTGTTGGATACAGCTACGAGAATCAGTATCGTTTTGTTTTACAGACCGGACTTCGTACCGGAGAGTTGATTGGCCTTAAGTGGGAAGATATTGACTTCGAGAATCGCACGATGAAGATTCAGAGGACGATGGAATATCGCTATAAGGTTGGAGAGTGGAGAGTGGGACCACCTAAGAGTAAATCAGGTTATCGCACCATTCCGCTAACAGATGAAGCTATCCGAATCCTAGAGAACCAGAAAGCAAAAAATAGAAGTTTGAAGGTCACACCGATTGAATGGAAGGATATAGTCTTTCTATGCAGAAAAGGTACACCAGTTAAAAATAGCACCTATGATACAGGGTTATTTAAGTACTGTGACCGTGTGGGTATTCCAAGATTCTCTATGCACGTACTTAGAAATCCAAACTTAAATAAAATCCAAACTTTCTGCCAAGATTCTACTCCTTATA
>NZ_MUHW01000040.1 GCF_002007235.1 Oribacterium sp. C9 | reverse complement strand
AAGTTTGGATTTTATTTAAGTTTGGATTTCGGAACAAATCCCAAATTTAGGATTTACTTAGAAGAACCATGGCAACCCGTGCAATCGATAAAGGTATGCCTATAGAACAGGTTCAGCGGATACTTGGACATTCGCAGATAGATACAACTATGCGATATGCAATGGTGAATCAGGCTAATGTTAAATCATCTCATCAAAAATATATATCATGAGAGGATTCAAATTGAGATTTGTCGAGATGTTTGGAGATGTAATTCATAATGATAAGGACTGGCCTTGTTATGTGTTTGATGAAATAACGGAATCGAGGCTTGGAAAGATGCTGGATAGCAAGAAACAGACGGGTAAGTGTTCTTTTCCATACCTTGCGAACTACAACGTTCAATGGTTTAGATTTGAGACTGAAAACTTAAATCTAATGGATTTTGACGAAAAGGATCAGAAGGAGTTTGAACTCAGGGACGGAGATTTACTTGTTTGTGAAGGCGGAGAAATAGGGCGCTGTGCAATATGGCATAATGAAGTTCAACCTTGTTATTTCCAAAAGGCGCTTCATAGGGTTAGATGTGATAATTCAGTTATTATTCCAGAATACTTGGCATGGTGGTTTAAATATAATTGTGAACATGGCGGATTCTCAGCTATAGAAGGCGCGAAGGCAACTATCTCACATTTGCCAGGCGCTAAGATGAAAAAGCTTGAGGTTACTGTTCCGCCGATGGATATGCAGATGGCATTTGGTGAGTTTATCAAACAAGTCGACAAATCAAAAGTTGCCGTTCGAAAGGCACTTGATGAAACTCAGAAACTGTTTGATAGTTTGATGCAGGAATACTTTGTATAATGAGGGAAGCAATATGGATAAAGAAATATTTGCGTTTGTAATCTATATGATACATGCATGTGCTAATAAGTGGGGAAAACTCCTGTCAGAAGTATATTAAGCAGCTTAAATTGCATAGATGATTTTTTGGTTAGACATTAAGATGTGCTTCATACTCAAAGTACATCATATGTGGTTGAGGATATCAAAGAATATCTGATTACAAAAGGCGTTGCGATATGATTTGAGGTTTACGCTGTAGAGAAAAATGTACTGGGGCAAGTGCCAAGTTATAATTGAATACTGACATGCTAGAAAGGAAGTGACTTTATGTGTTATACGATAAACGAGATAAAAGAGAAGACAGTTCCTATTGCCCGAGAGTATGGTGTAAAACGCATGAGTCTGTTCGGGTCATATGCCAGAGGAAACGCCAATAAAGAGAGTGATGTAGACATTTATATCGAAAAAGGGAAACTCAAAAGCCTTATAAGATATTACTGCTTTGTTTCGGAGCTTGAGAAAGCACTTGATTGTCATGTTGATGTTGTTACTACGGGTATAGAAGACAAGGAGTTTTTGGATACAATTCAAAGTGAAGGGGTTTTGCTGTATGAGGAGCAAGGATATGGTTTCCGAGAATAAAAGGCTGGTTGAAAAAAGCATAGAAGCATTTATTCTTGGGTTAGAGATATATAATAAGCCAACTATAAAATATAGAGTCGAGGGATTTAGTTTTTTTATAGTAAATGCATGGGAATTAATGTTGAAGGCGGAGATGTTAAACAGAGGTCTTTCAATATATTATGAAGATAATAATGATAGAACTGTAAGTGTTGAAAATGCTATAAGAAAAATATATTCTGACAAAAATACAATGGTTAGAATAAACCTCGAGAGAATTATAGAATTACGTAATATAAGTACACATTATGTTACGGAAGATTATGAGCAAAAATATGCCCCATTATTTCAGGCATGCGTACTGAACTATGTTAATGAACTCAGAAAATTTCATAAAGTGGATGTGTCAAATTATATCGCTCAGAATTTTTTAACAATCACAGCAAATTATGAACCATTAGACAATGAACAGATTCGGCTAAAGTACTCTCCCGAGGTGGCAGAGAAGTTAATACAACAAGCGAACACAATAGATGTTTTAAATGAGACTTATAGTTCCGATAAATTTGCAATCAATATAAGACAGAATCTTTACATAACAAAGAAAAAGGATGAGGCAGATTTTTGTGTAAGTATTGAAAAGGAATCTGATAATAAGGTTGAAATTGTTAAGGAATTAAAAGATCCTTCAAACACACATAAATATTCGTATCAATCAGTGATCACGGTAGTTTCGGCAAGAATGCATAAAGAAAATCTGCGCATTGATTATGATAAGGGGTTTAATTCATATGTGTTGAATTTGTTTATGGATTTTTATTGCATCAAGAATGAGCCGAAGTATGCATATAAACATACCATTGGTAATCAAGAACAATATACTTATTCACAACAGCTTGTGGACTTTTTGATAAGTGAAATAAGGAAGAATCCTACTGGCTTTGTTGAAAGTCTTAAGAAAAGAAAAAAGATAACCCCAGGCACATAGGAATGCTCAGCCTTCAAAGACCTACCCCATTCTGGGACCCAGCGTTATTCCTTCACGAGTTATCTGTGAGAGTATATTACAAGAAAAAATGAAATAAAGCAATAAAATTGTTATTAATTTTAGGAATAGTTTTTTTAAAGATAAGGGAGTTTCATCATGACAACGAACTTTGACTATTTGAAAAAAGAACAGAAATTCAACAGCTTTTCAGATGTTGCTATTTCTGCTGAAAAGATCATACTTATGGATCCTGAAGCCAGCATCATCAATAGTCGTCGTGCCATGGAATTTGCCGTGAAGTGGATGTATTCCGTTGATAAGGATTTGGCGATGCCGTATCAGGACAATCTCCAAAGTCTTATGAATGGAGAGGAGTTCAGAGATCTCGTGGGACCGGATATCTGGAAACGCATGGACTTTATAAGAAGATGCGGGAACAATGTTGCTCACAGCGGAAAGAGGCTTGGCCGTGATGAGGCCATGCTCTGTCTTGAAAATCTCTTCATATACCTTGACTATATTGCATACTGCTATTCGGAAGAGTATGAAGAACGGGAATTCACCCAAAATCATATTGATGAAAGAATCAGGAAAAGTAAGGAATCCCGTGAACAGTCAGCTGCAACTAAGGCTGAACTTGAAAAGGAAATAGCAAATGCCGCTCGTAAAGAGCTGGATTTAAAGAAGCTTAGGGAGGAGAATGAGTCTCTCAAAGAAGCATTATCCGCTCAAAGAGCTGAGAAGCAGCAGACCTATGTTCCGAAACCCCTGGATCTTTCTGAATATAAGACAAGGAAGATCTATATTGACTCTATGCTCATCGGTGCCGGGTGGACCGAAGGAAAAGACTGGCTTAATGAAGTGGAACTCTTCGGAATGCCTAACAGGTCGGAAGAGGGGTATGCGGATTATGTGCTTTATGATGATGCGCATAAGCCACTTGCTGTGGTGGAAGCAAAAAGAACCTGCGTTGATGTGGCAAAAGGACGGCAGCAGGCTAAGCTTTATGCGGATATCATCGAGAAGGAGTGTGGCAGAAGACCTGTTGTTTTTTTGACTAATGGCTTTGATACAAGAATAATTGATAATCAGTATCCGGAACGAAAGGTTTCTGAAATTTACTCAAAAAGAGATTTGGAGAAGCTTTACAATCTGCAGTCAATGAAGACAAGCTTAAGTCATGTAACTGTAGATAAAAACATTGCCGGCCGATACTATCAGGAGGCTGCCATAAAAGCGGTCTGTGACAGCTTTGACAAGAAGAACAGGAGAAAAGCGCTTCTCGTTATGGCTACAGGTTCCGGCAAAACAAGAACGATTATAGCTCTCTGCAAGGTACTTTTAGATGCTGGATGGGTAAAGAATATTCTGTTCCTCGCTGACCGTAATTCTCTGGTAACCCAGGCTAAACGTAATTTTGTAAATCTGCTTCCGTATCTTTCCTGCACCAATATATGTGAGGAGAAGGATAATTACAATTCTCATTGTGTTTTCTCTACATATCAGACCATGATGGGATGCATCGATACGGTAAAGGACGAAAAGGGAAAGCTGTTCACCAGCGGACATTTTGATTTGCTGATTTGTGATGAGGCCCACAGGTCCATTTACAACAAATACAAAAACATATTTACATACTTTGATGCGCCCCTGGTTGGACTTACAGCTACACCTAAGGATGAGATAGATAAGAATACCTACTCGGTTTTCGAACTTGAAAACGGAGTGCCTACCTATGGCTATGATCTGGCTCAGGCGGTTAAGGACGGGTATCTGGTTGATTATATGTCAGTGGAAACGAAGCTCAAGTTCATAGAAGAGGGTATAAGCTATGCAGAGCTTTCTGAGGAAGAGAAGGCTGTATATGAGGATACCTTTGAGGATGAAAACGGTGAGCTTCCGGAGCGTATCAGCTCTGCGGCCCTCAATACATGGCTTTTTAATGATGACACCATAGAGCATGTACTGAAAATCCTTATGAGGGATGGCCTGAAGATAAGATATGGTGAGCGGATAGGTAAGACTATAATATTTGCAAAGAACCATGACCATGCTGAGAAGATTCTTGAAGTTTTCAACAGAATGTATCCTGAACTTTCGAAAGGAACAAACGGGAAGGCATTTGCCAAGGTGATCGATAATTATATGACCTATGCACAAAGTGCTATCGATGAATTTTCGGATTCGAAGAAGCTTCCGCAGATAGCTATTTCCGTAGATATGCTTGACACGGGTATAGATGTGCCGGAAGTACTGAATCTGGTTTTCTTTAAGAAGGTCATGAGTAAGGCAAAGTTCTGGCAGATGATAGGTCGCGGAACCAGGCTTTGCCCGGGACTTATAGATGGAGAAGATAAGAGTAAGTTCTATATCTTTGATTTCTGCGGTAACTTTGAGTTCTTTAGGATGGGTGCAGGAAAGGCAGTATCAAACGTAATAGCAATTCATGGTGCGGTATTTAATCTGGAATTTCAGATAGCTTATAAACTTCAGGATATAAACTATCAGGTTGACAAGCTGATAGAATACAGAAAACGTCTTGTGGAAACCATGAGTGGAAAGGTGAAAGAACTTAATCGAGAGAACTTTGCGGTGCGGCAGCATATAAAGTATGTTGATTTGTATTCATCCGAGAGTAACTATAACTTACTTTCTTATGAAGATACACTTTTGGTCAGAGAGGAAGTGGCTCCTCTTATACTTCCTGATGGCGATGAAATTTCGGCAGTTCGTTTTGATGCCTTAATGTATGGGGTGGAACTGGCTGAGCTTATGGGGCGTGGATACGGACGATTAAAGTCTGATCTTATGAAGAAAGTGAGCAGTATAGCTTCTGTTGCCAATATTCCTGAGATTCAAGCGCAAAAGGATTTAATTACAAGGATTCTTGACACAGATTATGTTGAACGGGCAGGAATTGAGGATTTTGAGCATATAAGAGAAAAACTCAGAAATCTCATGAAGTATCTGCCTCATGATAAGGTACGATATGACACGGATTTTACGGATGACATTTTAGATGTGCAGTGGAATGCTTCCGAACTCGATAATGATGAACTAAAGAACTATAAGGCAAAGGCGGAATACTACATCAGACAGCATCAGGATAACATTGTCATAGCGAAGTTGAAATCCAACAAACCGCTAACATCTTTTGATATTGAAGCTCTGGAGAATATTCTTTGGAAAGAGGTCGGGACCAAAGAAGATTATGAGAAAGAGTATGGACAGAAACCGCTCGGCGAATTTGTACGTAGTATAGTAGGGCTTGATATGAATGCTGCAAAGGAGGCATTTTCACAGTTTTTGGAGAATTCGAGTCTTGATTCGAGGCAGATTTATTTTGTGAATCAGATAGTCGAATATATCGTCCATAACGGAATGCTTACAGATTTCAGTGTTCTTCAGGAGTCACCGTTTACGGATCAGGGAAGTGTAGTTGATATCTTTACGGATCTTTCCGTTTGGGCATCCATCAGAAAAGTCATAGACGGTATAAATCAAAATGCCGGAGCTGTGGCGTGATCAAACATTGAATAATAAAAACTTTGGTGCTATCATGGTTAGAGAAAGCTAACCGGGTTCTGCACAAAGTAATTTAATACGTGAGGAGTCGGAAACCGGCTTCTCACTTTTTTATTCGCAATAAAGTCGTCATACGGGCGTTGTGCTTGTACAAAAGCATATGTGACGGCTAACGTGGAATCCAGTAGTAGGGCGTATTTCCCCTACTCGAATTTGATTCCGGGTTAAGACATGAGGCACTTAATGACAGATAACAGAAAACCAATACTTAGAGCTATCAATATAAAGAAAGAGTACCGGTTAGGCGAAGTAACGGTACAGGCTCTTAGGGGGGTGAATTTTGATATTTACGATAAGGAGCTGATAGTTATACTGGGGCCTTCAGGTTCGGGAAAGTCCACAACCCTCAATATTTTGGGAGGCATAGAGACAGCCACTGAGGGGGAGATATGGTACGGTAGGGAGAAGCTTGACTGGAATGATAAGAAAAATCTCACTCTCTACAGACGAAAGCATATTGGCTTCGTATTTCAGTTCTACAACCTTCTTCCGGGACTTACAGCACTTGAAAATATCGAACTTGCAGGAGAGATGGGGAACGCACCCATAGATGCCCGCGAACTCATAAAAGAGGTGGGGCTTGAGAAAAGGTCGGGACATTATCCCAACAGACTTTCCGGCGGTGAGCAGCAGCGTATCGCCATCGCCAGAGCCCTGTGCAAGAATCCCGATCTGTTGCTTTGCGATGAGCCCACAGGCGCTCTTGATTCAAAGACAGGCGTGCAGGTCCTTCGTCTCATTCACGATTTTTGCAGGAGATATGAAAAACCGGTGGTGATCATCACTCACAATGTAGACATCGCAAAGATTGCTGACAGGGTGTTCCACTTCAAAGACGGTACACTTGAGTCTGTGGATGTAAACCCGAATCCCATGGACCCCGGGGACATCGAGTGGTGAGGTGTCACAAAGCCACGGCAGCATGGCAGGGAAATGTAGGTGAAACATGGAGCTGTCTGGGGTGAAATCTGTTTTACAGCAATAGAGGAAAAGATGGCATTACAGAGAAGGAATAACTCAGGTGTCTGACAGGAAGGCAACATGAAACAGTTTCGGAAAAATGCATTGAGACTTGCATGGCGTAACAAGGGCTCGCTACTCGGTTCGGTCTTTATCATCGCCATAGGCATCATGACCATGGTCTCGATGTTCGATACCCTTACAAATCTGAAGGGACAGATTCAGAAATTATATAAAGAACATAAATTGACAGACGTTTTTGCCCAGGTATATGGCATTGCCCCGACAGAGCTTGAACGGCTCACAGAACTTCCGGGCATAAGAGAGGCGGGGGGCAAGATAGCTTCCGACGTTCGTCTCGTCACCGATGGACAGGAGGAGATAGTTACAGTTCATCTCATGAGCTACAGCAAGAATGACAGGGTAAATCTTTCGTCCCTCACCCTTGATGACGGAAATGGAGAACGGGTCCTGCCGCTGGGAAGTGAGATAGCAGATGATAATGTTATCTTCCTGGGCACAAGCATGGAAAAGGTATACGGTTTTTCTCCCGGGGATGAAATAAGACTTGTGATCGACGGCAGGAGTTACAGGTTTACCTACGCAGGTACTGTCAACGAACCTGATTATATCTATGCCATGCCTCCCGGGGGAGCCATGATACCCGACGGATCCACCTATGACATAGCGGTCATTTCCATGAACAAAATGAAAAGTCTCATGGGCAGTTCAAATCTTACAGAGATCGGATTCATACTTGATGATGGCTACGAATATGCAGACGTGAAACGAAAGCTTGAGGAAAAGCTTCAGATCTACGGGCTTAAGAGTCTCTGTGAGAAAGAACATCAGGCAAGCTATCAGGAAATGGAAGGTGAGTTCGAGGAACTTAGCTCCATGGGAACGGTGATCCCGTTTCTTTTTATGAGCATATCAGTGTTCATGCTTTATGTTGTGCTTAATAAAATGATCGACAGGGACAGAAGTCTAATAGGCACCATGAAGGCATTCGGCATGACAGACACGGAGCTGATGAGCGCATATATGATGCAGGGGCTTGTCATAGGGATCCTTGGAGCACTGGCGGGCTGCATATTTGCGTCCCCCTTCGGAAGATCCATGTTCGACCTTTACAGAAGTTTCTACAATCTTCCGGATCCTGTTTACTATGAACCTGTTATATCGAAGCTCCTTGCATTCTTTATTGCCATAGTGACAAGTGTGGCTGCAGTATTTGCGGGGATAAGAGGGATACTCGGGATAACTCCTTCCATGGCTATGAGAGCCCAGAGTCCGAAGATTCTCGGTGAGATAACGCTTCCGCGGTTTCTCACTGAGCATATTCAATTCATGACGAAGATGGGGCTAATGTCTATATTCAGAAATCCCTTCAGAGGTTTTCTCATAGCTCTCGCCATAGGATTTCCCTTTGCCATGTCATCGGTCCTGTTTTCCTACGGTCCTCTCATAAACAGTGTCATGGTGTCGGAATATGATAACTGTAAGGCTTATGATCTGGAGGCTCAGCTCGACAGGTACAGTTCTCCTGCTAAGGTGCTGGATTCTGCTGCAACACTCAGGCATGTACAAAGAGCAGAACCGGTATTTGAAAGAGCCGTAATGCTGAGAAAGGATTCCCGGTCCGAGTATTCACTTCTAAACGGACTTCAGGATGGAAGCGAGCTATGGAAGGTTCTGGATAATGAAAAGATGGAGTACATAGACATTCCTGAGGATGGGCTTCTGATAAACGAACGTCTGGCGGATAAGCTTCATGTCAAGGCAGGAGATACAGTTGAATTTTCTATTCCGGGACTTGTTTCAGGATGGAGGAACGTGAGGGTATCAGGAGTTTTGAGTGAGACCTTCGGAAGCAGATGCTATCTTTCCCTCGAACGTTTTCCTGATGTTCTCGGGATAGATTCTCTTTCTGACATGCTTCTCATCACTGCAGAGCCCGGGCATTTTGATGAGGTGAAAAAGGAGCTTTATGATTCCGGAAGAGTGACCTGGATAGTTGATAAACTGAAGACCAGAAGGACATTTTCAGATATGTTCCGAAGTATGACGGTGATGGTGGATGTGTTCAATATTTTATCCGTCATCGCAGGGATAATACTTATCTATAACATTTCCATGATAAACCTCAGGGAACGAACTACGGAGCTGGTGACTCTGAGGGTTCTCGGCACTACCGACAGGGAGCTCGGGTGGATGCTCTGGTTTGAGATGATGGTCTATTTTGCCGCCGGAATCCTCATGGGTTTTCCCGGAAACTATTTCATCAGAAAGCTGTTTGAATCAATGATGAAGACAGACAGCTATGTTTTCAGAATGAGGTTCGACCCGTCCTCAGCGGTCTATGCGTTTTTACTGTGCGGGGTCATATCTGTGATCGCGTGGTTTCTGGAGATTCGTCTCGTGAAAAGCATTAAGCTCACAGATGCGTTGAAGGAAAGGGAATAGGAAAAATGCCGGTGGAATGGTTGGGTGGAACATTCTGATTGGGCATGTGCTCTGGCAGTATATGTTTAGCGCCGGATATGAATGTGAGGGGTGAAAAGAGATCCTTTGTAATCCGGCAAGAATAGTGATCCGGCTGGGTTCTGGTGTGAGTGACAAATCATCCGGACAGCAAAAATAAAGGCTCGTAAATCTAAATGACTTGTATAGTGAGGCGTGAAATGAAGAAAAAAGTAATCTTGATAGCAGTGGGTATGGCAGTTGTTCTGGTTGGTGGAACCATTTACGGCTGTGCTTCAGGTTTTGGAGCGGTGAAGGTGAGAACAGTTTCGGCGGAGAGGAAGTCGGTTTCCGACAGTTACACAGAGGACGGAAGCATTAGCCTCGGAGACAGCTGTAAGATCATTTCCGAGGTCAGTGGTCCTGTAGAGGAGGTCGTGGTTTCTAAAAATCAGCCGGTGAAGAAGGGGGATGTGCTTTACCGCATAGGTACTGAGGATTACAGCTATGAGCTGGAGACCCTGAAGGCGGAGCTTTCGGGATATGAAGCCCGGCTTGAAAAGGCAAAGGTCGGTAATGTCATGACCTTAAGTCCTGAAGAGTACCTTGAGGATCTCAGAAAGCAGAAGGAAAGTGCGGAGGCGGCTCTTTCTGCGGCAGCATCGACTTACACGGCTTATTCAAGCCTTTTTTCCACCGGCGATGTGTCAAAGACAGATTATGACAGGGCGAGGGCAGAGTATGAAAATGCAGAGTCCGAGGTCCAGTCAGCAGGCTCAAGGTACATAGAAGCAAGCAGATATCTCGGGCAGCTGGAAAAGGAGGGTATGTCCAAAGCGGATATAAGAAAGGTGTTTTACGAATCGGATTCCGATGCCATGGAGGCAAGCATCAACAGTGCAAAAGCGCAGATAGATAAGCTTTCCTCGAAGATAGACAAGTGCACCGTAAAGGCACAGGAGGATGGTATAGTTTCGGAGCTTCCGGTTAAAAATATGACCCTTGTATCTGCCGGACAGGAAACTGCAGAGATAAAGACTCAGTCTTCTCCCAAGGTGGAATCCGATGTGCTGACCTCTATAGTTCCGTATCTTCATATAGGTGATGGCGTAGACATTAAGCTGTCTCTGAGAGGAAAGGATGAGGTCTACAAAGGAGTGATTTCTGAAATCTATGATTACGCCGACAAAGGGACTTCGGCTCTGGGCACCGATGAGTACAGGGTCCATGTGGTGATGGAGCTTGGTGGGACCAAAGGTGGCAGTGACACCGGGGGTGCCGGCAGTACCGGACAGTGGACCGGAGCAGATAATGCTTCCTCCGGGCAGAATTTGTCCGGAGAAAAATTAAAAGGCCGGGAAGGATACGGCGTTAATGTGACTTTTCCGCTCTATGAGGCTCAGGATGTACTGACAGTTCCGGCTTCTTCGGTATTTGACTCCGGTGACAGGGATTACGTCTATACAATTAATGATGGAAAGGCTGTGAAGACTGAGATCGCCGTAGAGTACAGGACTGCTTCCGATGTGGTTGTGAAGAGCGGGATCGCTGTCGGGGAAAAAGTTATAGAGAGAGCGGATGACGAGGAAATATACGATGGTGTCAGAGTGAAGGGATGAGTTCTGAATCTGGCCGGCTACAGGATGCACTGAAATTTACGAAATAATTACAAATGTTAAAGAACAGACTTTTTTTGTAAAAGCCTGTTCTTTTTTTGTAGGGATAAATTCAGCCAAAGTAAGACGTATTTAGGTTAACATTAAAAGCATAAAGGGGAGGTTTAGGATCATGAGGGAATACAGGAGTAGAAAGCGAAATGACGATACGGATGAAAGAAGGGATCTGAGAGAAAAGATTCTGGATTTCGTTACGGGAAATCAAAAAAAGGTGATGATCCTTGCCGGAATATTTGGGGCGATTTTTACATTTTCTCTCGGCATGCTGACTGTGCATATGCTGAACAGAGCAACTATCAGTGCGGATATAGAACAGCAGCAGGTGGCTGAGGTGGAAACCACCGGTGAGATCATAAAGATAACAAGCGAAGAGGGACTCACCATTGCATCGGAGGATAATTCCGGGAAGGATCAGCTTGAGCTTCAGGAAACCGGCAGTGCCGGCGCAGCGGAGAGCATTGCTTCAGCTGGCACGAAGGAAAACGGAAAGAGTACTTCTGCAGATGGTGTAAAAGCTGAGGCAAAGACAGTTGCACCAGATAAGTCTCAGGGCGCTTCATCGAAGTCTGAGAGTAAGAGCTCATCAAAGAAGCAGTCATCGTCAGGAGCTGCCGCTTCTTCATCAGGCTCGGGAACAGCTTCTTCTGCGGCTTCGACAGCATCTTCAGGCAACTCGGCTGACATGAACGGATTTGATCTTTCGACAGCAAAGCTCGATAAGGCATCAGATGGAAGTCAGGTAAAGAAAGAAGAGACCTTCCTTGTGCTTAATGATGTAAGTGAGACTAAAGCTTCACAGGACGTAATAGGTGAAGCCCCGACAGGAGAGAAATCTGCAGCACCTGATGAAACTGCGGCAACGGAGACAGCAACATCCAAGGAGACATCACCGGGCTCCGGCGAAAGCACTGTTCAGCTTCCTTTCGATAAAAAGAAGCTTACAGTACTCGTATATATGATAGGTTCCTCTCTTGAATCTAAGTCCAACCTTGCTGCAAACAGCATCGTTACCATGCTGACAGGAAACGTGGATACCGAGAAGGTCAATGTCATCATCGAGACAGGCGGAACGAAGAAGTTCCATAACATCTCCACTGCGGATCACAAGTTCGACGAGTCAAAGATCCAGAGATGGCTGGTGGACGGAACGAAGCTTAGATACCTTGGAGATGCAGGGAACTCTGAGGGAAACAGCATGACTTCCGGAGAGACATTGGAATCCTTCCTGAAGTATGCGAAGAAGAATTTTCCGGCGGGAAGATATGAAGCGGTCCTTTGGGGACAGGCCGGCGGACCTGTGAACGGCTTCGGCTATGATGAGATCAATTCGTCCACAGGACAGCTTTCTGTTTCAAGTATTTCAAATGCGCTTTCAAACGCAGAGATGGATCTCGACCTCCTGCTTTTTGACGCGAGACTTATGGGAGCCATGGAGTCGGGCTATGCCCTCGCATCTCACGTTGATTACATGATCGCCTCCGAGGATAATGAATATTCCATCGGACTTAACTATACGAACTGGTTCAACAGAATCAGTCACGATCCTTCCATGTCAGCCATTGATCAGGGCAGGATCATCCTTGATGACTTTATAAAGGGTAATAAGGGCAAGGGTGACGGTATGAGCAATGTTGTCGGCGCGTACTCAGTCATCGACCTGAAGGCTCTGAAGCGCAATACTTCTGATAAGTTAAAGAATCTTGCAGAGCTTCTCAAGGCGGCGGAAAAAACAGAGGATGGAAGAGATCATCTGAGACAGGCCGGAAAAGAGGCATATGAATTTGCCGAGGCATACAGCTATGATCTCGTGGACATCTGCAGCTTCCTTTCTGCCATCGAGGAGAACTATAAGGGCGAAGGAAAAGACGGAATAGACTACGGAGAGATAAGAGCTGCTGCAAAGTCTCTGAAGGCTTCGGTAGAGAAGGCGGTGGAAGTCTGCCGTTACGTTACTCCTGAGGATGACGGAGGAGTATCGGGTCTCACTATCTATTTCCCTCAGCATGATACAGATTCCGAAAAGAAAAAGAATATGGTCACAAAGTATGAGGATCTTTCCTTCAGTACCTCATATCAGCAGCTGATAAAGCAGTATGCGCATTGACGAAAAAAATGAGGGGCCGGATAGCTTATTAGGAGATATTACACATAAGAAACGGTGATATAACTTAAATAAAGCATCAGACAAAGAAAATTCTAGAGAATATCATTTAAATGATGAGAAAAGGAGGGTTGATTTTAAATCCTCCTTTTGTTATACTCGTTAAAATTTTAAAACGAAAGCCTTGTATCGAGGTTTGTATGTATCGGATTTCTGCAGTTATGATCATGCATTCCGGGATACGTCATATCAGAAGTGCGGATTCCTGCGCAGGGCTTTCTTCATATGTGACATTAAATCTTGCTCTTTATCCAAAACTGGATTTGAGCCTTTTTTTTAAGTCGAAAGGAGATTCCAATGGCCAAGATTATCGGCGATGGCATTACATTTGATGATGTTCTGCTTGTTCCTCAGTATTCAGAAGTTGTTCCAAATTCTGTTGATGTTTCAACTTATCTCACAAAGTCCATTAAGTTAAACATTCCGTTCATTTCCGCAGGTATGGATACGGTTACGGAGCATCAGATGGCTATTGCTATGGCACGTTGCGGTGGTATAGGTATCGTTCACAAGAATATGTCTATCGAGCAGCAGGCAGAAGAGGTTGACATGGTTAAGCGTTCTGAGAACGGTGTAATCACAGATCCTTTCTTCCTTAGCCCGGAGCATACACTTAAGGATGCCAACGATCTTATGGCTAAGTTCAAGATCTCCGGTGTGCCTATCACAGTTGATCGTAAGCTGGTAGGTATCATCACAAACAGAGATCTCGTATTCGAGGAGAACTTCAACAAGCAGATCAAGGAGTGCATGACTTCTGAGAATCTGGTTACTGCAAAGGAAGGAACAACTGTTGAGGAAGCTAAGCAGATCCTCGCAAGAGCCAAGGTTGAGAAGCTCCCTATCGTTGATGATGAAGGAAATCTCAAGGGTCTCATCACTATCAAGGATATCGAGAAGCAGATGAAGTATCCTAATTCTGCAAAGGATTCTCAGGGAAGACTTCTTTGCGGCGCCGCTCTCGGAATCACTGCCAATGTTGTTGATCGTGCAGCTGAGCTCGTAAAGGCACACGTTGACGTAGTTGTACTTGATTCTGCTCACGGTCACAGCGGAAACGTTATCAAGTGCGTATCTCTCCTTAAGGACAAGTTCCCTGATCTTCAGATCATTGCAGGTAACGTTGCAACAGGCAAGGCAACAGAGGATCTCATCAAGGCAGGAGCTGACTGTGTAAAGATCGGTATCGGACCTGGATCTATCTGTACAACACGTGTGGTTGCAGGTATCGGTGTTCCTCAGATCTCAGCAGTTATGAGCGCTTATGAGGTATCTTCAAAGTACGGCATTCCAATCATCGCAGACGGTGGTATCCAGTACTCAGGTGATGTTGTAAAGGCTATCGCAGCCGGTGGCAACACAGTTATGATGGGTTCAGTATTTGCAGGCTGTGATGAGGCTCCTGGTGAGTTCGAGCTTTATCAGGGACGTAAGTACAAGGTTTACAGAGGTATGGGCTCCATGGGTGCCATGAAGCAGAAGAACGGTTCTGCAGATCGTTACTTCCAGGCCAACGCAAAGAAGCTCGTTCCTGAAGGCGTTGAAGGACGTGTTGCATACAAGGGTAAGGTTGAGGATACTATCTTCCAGTTCGTTGGAGGACTTAGAGCAGGTATGGGTTACTGCGGTGCCAAGGATATCCCTACACTCCAGAAGACAAGCGAGTTCGTAAAGATCTCAAGTGCTTCTCTCAAGGAGTCACACCCACACGATATCCACATCACAAAGGAAGCACCTAACTACTCAGTAGAGGATAATGGTTGATATCATAAAGTTAAGATGGGCAAGTCTCCATGTCGTAATTGACATGGGGACTTTTTTAATATTGATACCATTGAAATATGAAGAAGATATGATAGAATTTTGAAAGGGTGCTTGCCAATACGGTAGACTTGCTAATATTTTTCAAGTGTTTTTTTATTAT
>NZ_MUHW01000003.1 GCF_002007235.1 Oribacterium sp. C9 | reverse complement strand
AGTGCTGTAAAGCATTCAGGTGATAGTTACTAATAGGTCGAGGGTTTGACCAATAGGTTGAATTTGCTGGATAAGAGAAGATGGATTACTGAGAATAGTTTATTAACATGTGGTGTACAGTTTTCAAGGCATGATATTTGTTTTGAATGGGGTCTTAGCTCAGCTGGGAGAGCATCTGCCTTACAAGCAGGGGGTCACAGGTTCGAGCCCTGTAGGCCCCATTTTTTATTAGCAGGACATGGGTCCTGCTTTTTTTATACAACTGATTATAGTTATAATTGACTAACCAAATATGTGTGGGAGATAATTTATATTTAGACTAGATTTTATGTGTGGCAGCGATGCCACTTTTTTTATTTTGGGAGCCTAGTATATGAATTTGACAGTTGCATTTATCTTTAACAGTATCATTCTCGGAGTGGGACTTGCCATGGATGCATTTTCCGTTTCTCTTGCCAATGGTCTCAACGATACGAAAATGAAAAAGGCAGAGATGGTGCGAATTGCCGGCTGCTTTGCATTCTTTCAGTGGTTTATGCCTATGGTCGGTTGGATTTGCGTACATACTATAGTCCTTTACTTTCAGTCATTTCAAAAATTTATCCCATGGATAGCATTGATACTTCTTTCGTATATCGGTGGAAAGATGATCTTTGAGGGAATCAAAAAGAAAGAGGATACAAATCCAAATGAGTATGTAAAGCCGTATGAAAAAGGGGAAATCACAAAGATTACCTATAGTACCTTGATAATGCAAGGAATAGCAACCTCCATAGATGCTTTATCAGTCGGCTTTACTATAGCTGAGTATCATTTGGCAGAGGCCATGATATGTACAGTTCTGATTGCAGTGACAACATTTGTTATTTGTATAGCCGGTCTTAAGATAGGAAGAGTGGCAGGAACTAAGCTCAGTAACAAAGCTGATATATTTGGCGGTCTTATCCTGATTGGAATCGGATTGGAAATATTTTTCGCAATATAATTAAAAACCTCTCGCTGAATACAGTATCTTGTGACAACAAGCGGTATAGCTATTGTGTTTGTCAAAGTCATTTAAAACTGATATGATAATATTGTCATGATTTATTACATTTCTTGAACTGCATCATGTTATATTTATGGAGAAAGGCATGGCGATATCAAGTATTAACTATGTAATCGAAAAGGGAAACATTCTGTTAAAACAGGAATCCAACCAGATTCCCGTTTCTTTTTATGAGAAGAATCTGGAGAGAGCAGAGATTCCGTGGCATTGGCAGGAAGGGCTGGAAATTGGGCTCGTTATAAGCGGAGAGATAGAGGTAAGCGTCGAGGCTGAAAGATATCTGTTGAAGGAAGGAGAGGGATTTTTTGTTAATTCAGGTGCTCTGAATGCCTGTCGGCAGGCTCCGGAAACCACAGGTGAATGTATCATTAAAACCATTGTATTTGATCCGAGACTTGAGCCGGATTCTCCGGACAGTATATTCTACAGTAATTATATTGCTCCATTGTTCAGTAATGATGCCTTTAGAGGAACTGCATTGTCATCAGAAGTTGCATGGCATAAGGAAATCCTCAGGCTTATGACGAATTGCTGGGAACTCTGCATTGACTGTGAGGAATGTAATGATTTGGGAGCTATAGCCATCATATCTCAGATCATCTTCCTCTTGTCTGCCCACAGTACATCTGAACCACGTACTGTTTCATCTAAAGAAGCCAAGGATGCTGAACGTATACGAATTATGCTGGACTATATTGATGAGCATTACAGGGATGATCTCAATGTTTCGGTACTGTCGGAAAGTGCTGAGATCAGTGAGTCTGAGGCTATGAGATGTTTCCATAATATGCTTGGGACTACGCCCATACAGTATGTTAAGAATTATCGCATAAGAAAAGCGGCGGAAATGCTTCAGGTTTCCGATGAGAAAATAGTTGATATCGCTATTGACTGCGGATTTCAGGATATGAGCTATTTTGCAAAGACCTTCAGGGAATCTAAGGGTATCACGCCGACGGATTACAGAGAAAAATATAAACGCTAAAGAGGTTACAGATAAAAAAATGGAAGGAAAGCCTGCGGCATATCTCAGAATCTACACTAAGCTTAGAGATCATATAATAAATGGATATTATAAGAATGGTGAAAAACTACCGTCCAAAAGAATGATGGCGGATGAGACAGATACCAGCGTGATAACAGTAGAGCATGCATATGCGCTTCTGGCTGATGAGGGATATATTGAGGCAAGAGAAAGAAGCGGATATTTCGTAAGCTATACCTCCGAGGATTCTTTTTCAATAGGTGACGAATATTATCCTTCATATCATGAAAAAGTTATCACTGACAAGTATGAAGAAAACCTCTATTCTCTGTCATTTCCAAGCTTTGCCAGAACCATGAGAAGGGTTCTGGCTGAATACGGTGAAAGAATTCTGGAAAAGTCCCCCAATGCGGGGTCACTTTTTTTAAGGGAAAGCATCGCACGCTATCTTCAGCGAAGCAGGGGCATAAATGTAAGCAGTGAGCAGATCCTGATCGGAGCCGGCTCCGAATATCTGTATGGTCTGATTGTACAGATGCTTGGAAGAGACAAACTATATGCTCTTGAAAATCCATCCTATGAGAAAATAAGGCGGGTCTATGCCGCTAACGGCGTAAGACTGGAATTTCTGAAACTCGGAACAAGAGGAATTCATTCCAGTGAGCTCAGAGCATCTCAGGCACAGGTACTTCATGTGACACCCTTTGACAGTTTTCCGAGCGGTGTGACTGCAACTGCCGGAAAACGACAGGAGTATATAACCTGGGCGAAGAATCGTGATGCGATGATCATAGAGGATGATTATGCTTCTGAGTTTTCACCATCAACAAAATCTGAGGATACATTATTTTCCCTTGAGCCTGACAGGACAGTGATTTATCTGAATACATTTACAAAGACTCTTTCTCCGGCTGTGAGAATAGGATATATGGTACTGCCAAAGGAGCTTTCGAGAAGTCTGAGGAAAAAGATAGATTTTTATTCCTGTACCGTACCTATGTACGATCAGTATGTTCTGGCAGAATTTCTTAATAGTGGGGATTTCGAAAGGCATATTAACAGAGTAAGACGCAAACGTCGTCAGGAAAGAAGATAAGTGGTATAATCTTCATATCTTAGGTATTCAGGTTTGTTGAAGTATTCAGACTTTTATCAGATTTGAAAAGTGCGGAGGGCATAATGGGTGTTTTGAAAAATCTTAGGACAACTCACTTCTTTTGGGATATAAGCAGTGAATTTATTCATCTTCTTAGTCTGGCGGGTATCATATGTGCAGTTGATCAGATGGTAAAAAGTGCTATAGATACAGAACCGGAGTCGAACTTCCCGAGAGAGATGCCTCATTCAAAGGGATATGTAAAGATCATGAGAGCACATAACCCCGGGTTTTCCAGAGGACATTTGGGACAGCATCCTGAGTTTGTAAAGCTGAGTTCTGTTGCTGCAGTCGGGTTTCTTACAGGCGGGCTTCAGTATCTTACAAGCTTTTATCCCAATCGATATAAGCTTAGAAAGCTGGGTATAGCAATAGTTATCGGGGGTGCTTTGTCCAATGTTCTGGATCGCATAGTAAATGGAAAGGTTACAGACTATCTCAATATTCAGGTGAGCGGGCTTAAGACACTTATAGTCAATATCGGAGACATCGCCATCTATGTGGGTGGAATCATATATGCGTTAGCTTCACTGTTCGGTAGGGATGAGTGACGAAGCTACTGCCGGCTATTAATTTCTTGTCAGAAACAAGCAGGTTTGTTATAATATCGTTTGCTGTTGGCGTAGAAAAATGACTGTTTTTCTTATGTCGCCACGGTAAATATTTACAAAAAAGGAAGATATTCCAATGAACAACAAGCTTAAGGGAGCGCTCACACTACTCCTGATTCTGGCAATCACAGCCGGTTTCTGTTTCTTGGGAGTGAACGGCGCAGGAGACATTAAACTGGGTCTCGATCTGAACGGTGGTGTTTCTATCACTTATCAGACAGTTGATCCGAATCCGACATCAGAGCAGATGTCCGATACGATTTACAAGCTTCAGCTGAAGGCACAGGGCTATTCAACAGAGGCTCAGGTTTACCAGGAGGGAAGCAATCGTATAAACATTGATATTCCTGGTGCAACAGATGCAAACGAGATTCTTGCAGAGCTCGGTGAGCCGGGTACACTTCAGTTCGCAGATTCAAGCGGAAACATCCTTCTCACAGGTGATGATGTTAAGAATGCTACTGCAGGTATGACAAACAACAACGGTAAGAACGAGTACATCATCCAGCTCACATTCAATGAAGCCGGTGCAACAAAGTTCGCAGATGCCACTGCAGCAAACGTAGGAAAGCCTATCTTCATTATTTATAATGACAGTGTTATCTCAGCTCCTACAGTTCAGGAGGCTATCTCAGGCGGACAGGCATCCATAACAGGACTTACAGATTACGAGGAAGCAACAAGGATCGCATCAACGATCCGTATCGGTGCACTTCCTGTACAGCTTACAGAGCTTAGATCCAATGTTATCGGTGCTACACTCGGTCAGGAGGCTATATCAACATCTCTTAAAGCCGGTGCAATCGGTCTCGGACTTGTAATGCTTTTCATGGTACTTGTATATCTCCTTCCGGGATTTACAGCTTCACTTGCACTTATCATGTATACAGGTCTTGAGCTTGTTATACTTCAGGCGTTTGAAGTTACACTTACACTTCCAGGTATCGCCGGTATCATTCTTTCCATCGGTATGGCGGTTGATGCCAATGTCATCATCTTTACACGTATCAAAGAAGAGCTTGGTCTCGGAAACAGCGTAGAGGGAGCTATCAAGGCAGGTTACAGCAAGGCTCTTTCAGCTATCCTTGATGGAAACATCACAACACTTATAGCTGCGGCAGTGCTTTACCTCAGAGGTTCAGGTACTGTTAAGGGATTTGCAACAACTCTTGCAATCGGTATCGTCATTTCTCTTATTACAGCGCTTTTCGTGACTCGCGGACTGCTCTGGTGCTTCGTACAGTTCGGTGCAACAAGTCCTAAGCTTTACGGAGTACGTAAGGAAATCAAGGTGATTGATTTCATCAAGTTCCGTAAGATAGCATATACAGTATCAGCTATCGTTATCGTAACAGGTTTTGTATTCCTTGGAATGAACAAGGCTTCTATCGGAAATCTCTTCAACTATGATCTTGATTTCCAGGGAGGTTCATCAACCAACGTTACTTTCAATGAGGATCTTTCTCTTGAAGAGATCGATGCAAAGGTTTCTCCTATATTCAAGGAGGTAACAGGCGGAGATGCTTCTGTAATGGCTTCAAAGGTTTCAGGTACCAATGAGGTCATCATCAAGACAAGAACACTTACAACAGAGGAGCGTACAAAGCTTTACAAGGATCTCGTTGATGCATTCTCAGTAGATGAGAACAAGATCACCACAGAGAACATCTCCGGTGCGGTTTCAAGAGAGATGAAGATCGATGCGGTTTGGGCATTTGTTATTGCCATCATCTGCATGCTGATCTATATCTGGATCCGATTCAAGGACATAAAGTTTGCGTCAGCATCAGTTCTTGCGCTTACACATGATGTACTTGTTACAGTAGCTTTCTATGCAGGACTCAAGTGGGCAGTAGGTTCAACCTTCATTGCTTGTATCCTCACCATTGTAGGTTACTCTATCAATGCTACTATCGTTGTATTTGACCGTATCAGAGAGAACCTTGCAGATCCTGATATGAAGAAGGATGTTGGAGCTTGTGTAAATACTGCCATTTCACAGACACTCACACGTTCCATCAATACCTCACTTACAACCTTCATCATGGTTATCGTGCTTTATATACTCGGTGTATCTTCTATCCGTGACTTTACACTGCCACTCATGGTAGGTATCGCAGCCGGTGCATGGTCTTCAATTACTATTGCAGGTCCACTCTGGTTTGACCTTTCAAATTGGGCAAAGAAGAGAAGAACAGATAAGATAGCAAGGGAAAAGGCTGCTAAGGCAGAGGCAAAGACAGCAAAGAAGGCTGCAAACAATTAATTGAAAAATTCGTACAGGTCGATGGACTTGACGGAATTGGAATATTTTTATAAATTAGAGACCGACTCTTTAGAGTCGGTCTTTTTTAGTGTATAAGTCCTGTGCCAAGCGGCGATGAATTCGTCAAGCTTGCTTGTAAGGATTCATCGCCATTTGGCACGACAACAGAAATCGAGAAGTAGCGCGATAGCGCGAATTCGAGATTTCTGTAGCATTGCGAAAGCGTATGCGAAGCAATGCGTAGGACTTATGTTTTTATTTAAAGCTCCGGGCTGCTTCCCCGGTAAGCAGGTTTGTTGAATCAAGAAATAGAGGTTCAGAAAATGAAATATGAAATTGTAAAGACAAGCGGTCGTGCCAAGTCGGCGCATATGGAGACCGTACATGGCACTATTGAGACACCTGTATTTATGAACGTGGGTACAGTTGCTGCCATAAAAGGCGGTGTGTCAACAGATGATCTAAGAAACATTGGCACACAGGTGGAATTATCCAATACTTATCACCTTCATGTAAGGACCGGAGATCCACTTATCAAGAAATTCGGAGGACTCCATAAATTCATGAACTGGGATCGTCCGATACTTACAGATTCAGGCGGATTCCAGGTATTTTCACTTGCAGGTACGGGTCGTAAGATAAAGGAAGAAGGAGTTTACTTCCATAGCCATATAGACGGAAGAAAGATCTTTATGGGTCCGGAGGAGTCAATGCAGATCCAGTCAAATCTCGGATCAACCATAGCCATGGCTTTTGATGAATGTCCTCCGGCACTTGCAGACCGTCAGTACATAGTGCCTTCTGTTGAGAGAACCACCAGATGGCTGGAGAGATGTAAGAAGGAGATGGCAAGACTTAATAGTCTTCCGGATACAGTTAATAAAGAGCAGCTTCTTTTCGGTATCAATCAGGGTGGAGTATTCGATGATATCCGTATACAGCATGCTGAGACTATCAGTCGTATGGATCTGGATGGTTATGCAGTAGGAGGACTTGCTGTTGGTGAGACCCATGAACAGATGTATCATGTTCTTGATGAAGTTGTACCTCACCTTCCAAAGAACAAGCCTACATACCTTATGGGTGTAGGAACACCTGCCAATATAATCGAAGCTGTTGACAGAGGTATAGATTTCTTTGATTGTGTTTATCCTTCAAGAAACGGAAGACATGGACATGTTTATACACATAAGGGTAAGATCAATCTTTTCAATCAGAAGTATGAGCTCGATGAAAGACCTATAGAAGAGGGATGTATGTGTCCTGTATGCGCAGGACAGAAACGAGCTGACGGAACTTACACCGGTGGATACAGCAGAGCATATATCCGTCACCTTCTTAAGGCAAAGGAAATGCTTGGAATGCGCATGTGTGTGCTTCACAATCTTTATTTCTATAATCATCTTACAGAAGAGATCCGCGGTGCTATCCGTGGTGGAAGCTGGGATGAGTGGAAGACCAAGGCTCTTTCGGATCTCGGAACCTATGATAGAGGCGAAGAATAAGGAAACATCAGCATAAAAAATTTAACCGGATACTATATAAGGTGTTGCCTTATATAGTATCCGGTTTTTTGTAATATAAGTTTTTCAGGAATAAACTGAGTAAAGTATTTTCCTGCCGGGTGTGACCAGAATATCTTATATGCTGAAGATCCGTGCCACTTTACTCAATGAAGAAACATTGAACTAATCAGTGCTTTTCCGGAAAAAAGGTAAGACATATCATTTCTTTCTTTTATCCTGATTCAGGCACCAGATGTACCAGAGTCCTTTTAGGAGAAGATCTTCATCCAGTATTATCTGGTGATTTGTATGTCTGGTGATAACGTGTGCGATGCCTCCGGTTGCGATAATGGTGGGAGACGGGGTACTGAGCTCCTTTATAAATCTATCCAGAATTCCATCAAGAGCTCCCGCCGATCCATATATGATTCCGGCTTTCATGGCATCCATGGTCTGCGTGCATATGATCTTTTTTGGAGCTGCCACATCTATGGAAGGTAGAAGAGAGGTGCCAGATGTAAGAGCATCCATCGAAAGGGTAACGCCTGGCATGATGACTCCGCCTATATATGTGCCCTCTTCATTGACTACCGTAATGGTTGTAGCCGTTCCCATGTTAATGATTATGGCGGGAAGATCATACAGATGCTTTGCACCTACGGCTGCGCATACAAGGTTTGAAGCGATGGTTCCCGGATCGTCGATCTGAATACGCATTCCCGACTTTACTCCGGCACCCACCAGTATAGCTGTCTTTCCTGTGACGAGCTTAAGTGCTCCTGAAAGGACATCGGCAAGTGGGGGAACCACGCAGGATATGATGACACCTTCTACCGGAGTATCCTTAAGATGAGTGAGACTGAGGATTCGGTCGATATCTGAAGCATACTCGTACATGGTTTTCTTTCGATTAGTTTCAAGTCGAATTACCGGATCAATAACCTTTCCGTTATCGATGCATCCAATTTTTGTGTGAGTATTACCGCAATCTACAGCTAAAATCATAGAATCCCCCCAAAAAGTATTATAAAAAACATAATAAGAATATAACGCAACAGAAGGTACAATGCAAAAGAATATGCAAATTTACAAAAAAATGATTTTTGTAAGATTTTAGCCACGTAATAAGGTTTGATGCAGCAAAAAAATTATGTTATCATGACTTTATATAAAAGTGTACCTGTGTAATTGTTTAAGTTGGTTTTGAATTGGAGAAGTGATGGCAGCAATACTCTATGAGTCGCTCAACAGTCAGGATGAAAAGCTGGACGTTGGTCTGGACTGGCATGATGAGCCTGAGATTATTTATTTCAAAAACGGGCATTATAAACTGATGCTTAATCTAAAAGAATATGACATCACAGATGAGTGCTTCTGTATAGTAAATGCAGGGGTTATCCGTAAACTTGAATCTCTGGATGAAAAGGGTGTTGAGTATTCCATAAAATTAGATCTTAATGAACTGTGTTTCCAAAAAGAAACGGATCCTGTGAATGAGGCCTTGCTATATCCATTAAAGAACGGTACTATAAAATTCTCCGAATTTATAACTGTATCGGATTTTGGATTTCTTCAGATCCTGAGATCCTTCAATGATATGGTTCGTAGATATCGAGAGTATGGAACAAAGGGAGCTACAGATACGGTCAGTGTCCGTAAGTTTGTATTGGATTCCGTCTCTGACCAGCTTATGGTAAAGGCGGATCTGCTTCATATCATCGCACTCATTGACTCCTTCGGTATGGTACAGGATAAGGAGGATACGGATGGTGAGAAGCAGGTAAGAGCCATCAAGGATTCTATAAATTACATACGTGAGCATTATAAGGAAAAACTGTATATACGTAACCTGTCTGAACTGACCGGTCTTAATGAGCAGTATTTCATTAGATTTTTCGGAAGTGTAACAGGTGTTTCACCGCTTGATTATATTAACAGATACAGGGTGGAGCAGGCTTCCAGACTTCTTAGAGATACGGATACTCATGTATATGAGATCGCAGAGGATTGCGGTTTTCATAATATAGGAAACTTCATAAAGATTTTCCGTTCCGTAACAGGTGAAACTCCGCATAAGTTCCGTAAACAGTTTGGTAAGGAGGATTGATATAAGGTATGACATTTTATTACCCGGCAAAGATAAAGAAAAAATCAGATGGAAGCTACAGAGTGGATTATTTCGATCTTGACCAGTGCTATGGCGAGGGCCCTACAGAAGAGGAGGCTCTTGCGGATGCCAGAGCCAATGCTATCGACTGGATACAGCTTGAACTGGCTGATACGAACGACCTCCCTGCGGTAACACATAAAGACGACATAGTTCTCGACAAGGATGAGCGTTTCGTGGAAATGATGATCATCATGCCCAGAGAAGGCTGGGATGAGTGAAGGAGTTTTGCTTCAGCAAAACTCCGGAACGATATGGCAGTTTTTCTGAAAGGAAAACTGTTCATTCGCACTTGCGTGATTCGACACCATGTGCTATATTATGTCGGAACTTGAAGACGGCACTTGTAGGAGGATGTATGTACACTCTTATCGAAAATGCACTTGATATGAAAGGCAGCGGCTCAAAGGGCCGAGGTATTTTCATTTCCGCATTTCGTGTCCCGTTTTTATGGTTCAGAAATTTCACAATTGCAAATTGTAAGGCTGCCGTTTATGAAATGGACGGTTTGTTTAATATTCCAGACTTAACAAATGTTTTTTTACATTTGTTTAAGGCTGGTTTTTTTATGCCCTAAAAAGTTAAAGTCAGGAGATTTAAATGAAAGATGTTGAGTTCAAGATACTGACCAATGAACCCCTCACAGGGGACATCTTCAAGATGACATTGGACGGTGATACCAGTGATATCAAAAGGCCGGGACAGTTTGTGGAGATCTCCATTCCGGGAAGATATCTGAGACGCCCCATATCAGTTTGTGACTGGTCAGAGAACAGGCTTACACTTATTTATAAGGTTGTGGGAGAAGGAACCGAGGATCTAAGCTATATGGAACCGGGGGATTACATTAGCGCCCTCACAGGTCTCGGAAACGGATATGATCTTAGAAAGATTCCGAAGAATCCGGTTATCGCGGGTGGTGGAGTAGGAGTTCCTCCTATGTATGCTCTTGCAAAGGAACTTAAGAAAATCGGTATCACACCATATGTGGCACTTGGATTCAATACAAAGGACGATGTTTTCTATGAGTCTGAGTTCAAGGCTCTGGGTGTACCTGTAAATGTTGCGACAGTAGACGGAAGCTACGGTGCAAAGGGTTTCGTTACAGATATAATCGGTGATCATGACTATGCTCTTTGCTGCGGACCTGAGCCTATGCTAAAGGCTGTTTACAACGTGGTAAGAGACGGTCAGTTCAGCTTTGAAGCAAGAATGGGCTGCGGCTTCGGAGCCTGCATGGGATGCAGCAAGAAGACAAAGACCGGATTCAAGAGAGTCTGCAAGGATGGACCTATATTCATGATGGAGGAGATAGCATGGTAGACATCACAACGGAACTTTCCGGAATAAAGCTCAGTAATCCGGTGATACCGGCATCGGGTACCTTCGGATTCGGAAAGGAATACAGGGATCTTTACGATCTAAATATTTTAGGTTCTATTTCCTTCAAGGGAACCACAGTGGAGGAGCGTTACGGAAATGAACTTCCCAGAATCGCAGAGTGTTATCAGGGAATGATCAATTCCGTAGGACTTCAGAATCCCGGCATGGACACCGTCATCAGGGAGGAGATACCTGAACTTGCTAAGCATTATCATAAGCCGCTCATAGCGAATATTTCGGGCTTCAGTGTTCCTGAATATGTGAAGCTTGCGGAAGCCATGAGTGAGGTTAAAGAGGTTGGTATACTTGAGGTCAATGTTTCATGCCCCAACGTTCATGGTGGAGGAATGGCCTTCGGAACAAGCGCAGAGAATGTGGCTTTGGTTACAAAAGAAGTCAAGAAGGTGGCGAAGAAGCCGGTTTATATAAAGTTAAGTCCTAATGTCACTGATATAGTATCCATAGCAAAGGCTGCGGAGGCTGCGGGAGCTGACGGTCTCGCACTTATCAATACGCTTCTTGGCATGAGGATAGATATCAGACGCCGACAGCCGGTGATCGCAAATAAGATGGGAGGCTTCTCAGGTCCTGCCATATTCCCTGTGGCTGTCAGAATGGTCTATCAGGTAAGCAAGGCTGTTAAACTTCCTGTTATCGGAATGGGAGGCGTTTCAAGTGCAAAGGATGTGGTTGAGATGATGATGGCAGGAGCCAGTGCAGTTGAAGTAGGAGCCGCAAATCTGGTGGATCCTTTCGCCTGCAAGAAGATCATCGAAGAACTGCCGGAGCTTCTTCAGGAATTGAATATAGAAAAAATAAGCGACATCATAGGATGTATCGATTGATGAAGCATTTCAGAAGGACACTATCTGAATGAGCGTTAAACTGCTCGTTGGCAGGGTGTCACTCTATATAAAATGCCGATGTATGTACAGGAGCTTTGACATACAGCGTCGATGAGCAACAGAAATCAGGCCGGCTTATCCGGCAGAATGGAGATAAATATGGGAAAAGATGTCATCATAGCACTGGATTTTCCGGGAGCAAAGGAAACCTACAGCTTCCTCGATAAGTTCACAGGAAGAAAGCCTTTTGTAAAGATAGGTATGGAGCTTTTCTATGCTGAAGGTCCGAGTATCGTAAAAGAGATCAAGAACAGAGGACATAAGGTATTTCTCGATCTGAAGCTTCACGATATTCCCAACACTGTTAAGGGGGGAATGCAGTCTCTTCGTGACCTCGGAGTGGATATGACCAATGTTCATGCATCAGGAGGAATCAAAATGATGAAGGCTGCGGTAGAGGGTCTCACCAGAGAAGACGGCACCAGACCCATTCTTATCGCGGTTACACAGCTCACCTCCACATCTCAGGAGACCATGACAGAAGAGCTTCTCATAGATCAGCCTATCGCAGATGTTGTTGTCAAGTATGCTGCCAATGCAAAGGCCGCAGGGCTTGATGGTGTAGTATGTTCACCACTTGAGGCGGGACGTATACATGATGAGGTGGGAGCCGGCTTCATGACCGTGACACCGGGAATAAGATTTGCGGGAGATGCAAAGGGAGACCAGTCAAGAGTCACAACACCTGAAAAGGCAAAGGAGATAGGTTCTGATTACATAGTTGTGGGACGCTCCATTACAGCAGCGGAGAACCCTGTTGAAGCCTATGAGAGAGCAATGAGAGAGTTCGTTGGTTAAAGTGTAAAAAAGGAGATATATTATGGCTACTAAAGAAGAAATCGCAAAGGGACTTTTATCCATCAAGGCAGTATTTTTAAAGCCGGATGACCCATTTACCTGGGCATCAGGTATCAAATCACCTATCTACTGTGATAACCGTCTGGTACTCAGCTACCCTGAGGTCCGTACACTTATCGAAGATGCCATAGCTGAGAAGGTAAAGGAGCTTTATCCTGAGGCAGAGGCACTTGAGGGGACAAGTACCGCAGGAATCGCGCATGCAGCCATCGCCGCAGATAAGTTGGGACTTCCTATGGGATATGTAAGAGGCTCAGCCAAGGATCACGGTCGAAAGAATCAGATCGAGGGTCGCCTTGAAAAGGGAGAGAAGGTGGTTGTGATCGAGGACCTCATTTCTACAGGCGGTTCAGTGCTTGATTGCGTAAATCCTCTCCGTGAGGCAGGAGCCGAGGTTCTCGGAATCATTTCCATCTTCACCTACGGTATGCAGAAGGGCATCGACAGACTGAAGGAGGCAAACATTGAAAATACCTCCCTCTGCGATCTCGATACACTTGTAAAGGTGGCAGTTCAGGAGAACTACATTAAGCCTGAGGATGAAGCAAAGCTCCTTAAGTTCCGTGACAATCCATCCGATGAATCCTGGAGAAACTGAGATCTGAATAAAAATATAGAAGGAGAATAGTAATTATGGAGACAAATCGGAGAAGCATTATCAATATTCTGGATCTTTCTGTTGACGAGCTCGACCACCTTATGGATCTCGCCGATGATATCGAGAAGAATCCGGAAAAGTATCAGGATCGCTGTGCACATAAGCAGCTTGCGACCCTTTTCTATGAGCCTTCCACAAGAACCAGACTGAGCTTTGAGTCTGCGATGCTGGGCCTTGGCGGTCAGGTTCTCGGTTTTGCGGGAGCATCCAGCTCCAGCGCTTCAAAGGGCGAGTCTGTAGCAGATACGATTTCCGTAATGTCAAACTATGTGGATATCATGGTCATGCGTCATCCCAAGGAGGGTGCACCTGTGGTTGCGTCAATGCATACCACTGTACCGTTCATCAATGCCGGGGACGGTGGACATTTCCACCCCACACAGACTCTTGCGGATCTCCTGACCATAAGAAGAACCAGAGGTTCTCTCAGCGGTATCACACTGGGACTCTGTGGAGACCTGAAGTTCGGAAGAACCGTTCATTCGCTTATTGACGCCATGCTCCGCTATCCTGACAACAAGTACATACTTATCTCTCCCAAGGAGCTCCGTATTCCTGAGTATGAGCTTGATAAGCTGAAGGAGGCAGGAGTAGAGTTCGAGGAGACAAAGTCTCTTGAAGATGCCATTCCCAAGCTTGATATTCTCTACATGACGAGAGTTCAGAAGGAACGTTTCTTTAACGAAGAGGATTACCTTCGTCTGAAGGATACCTATATCCTTACACCGGAAAAGCTCCATAATGCAAAGAGTGATATGGCCATACTTCATCCGCTTCCGAGAGTTAATGAAATTTCAGTTGCTGTTGACAAGGATCCGAGGGCTAAATATTTTTATCAGACACTCTGCGGAAAGCAGATGCGAATGGCACTTATACTGTATCTTTTAGGGCTTGATAAGTAAGGGGGGGTAAAAATGAACGTAGATGGAATCGAAAATGGCATCGTGCTTGACCACATCAGAGCCGGAAAGGCTATGCTGGTATATAAGTATCTGCACCTCGACAAGCTTGGATCTCAGGTGGCACTCATCCAGAACTGTACTTCGCATGTCATGGGAAAGAAGGACATCGTGAAAATCTCAGAGGACCTTGATATCGATCTTGATGTTCTTGGATACATCGATCCGGGAATTACAGTTAACTATATAAAGGATGGAAAGCGTGTAGAAAAGAAGACTCTTTCTCTTCCCGAGACGCTTACTAATGTTCTTAAGTGTAAGAACCCGCGTTGTATCACTTCCGTGGAGCAGGAGCTTCCTCAGGTGTTTAAGATCGTTGATCGTACAAAGGCACTTTATCGCTGTGTCTACTGCGATACTATAGTGAGAAGTGAAGAGCTGAACTGAGTATTCAGCGGTATAATCAGCCTCATATGTTACTTAAAAGCCGGAACATGAGAGTGAAACGCTCTTTGTTCCGGCTTTTTCAGTAGGTCAGTTTGACTTTAGTGTTTTTTCAAACTAAACTAAATTGATCGAAAGGGTGTATTTCAGAAAGAGGAAATATGGAAAATAAAGAGAAAAAGTACAAGGGGCTTGTTGCGTTTGACCTTGATCATACATTACTTGACCATAACACATGGAAAATCACACCTTCTGCTATGGAGAGTATAGAAAAACTAAAGGAAAACGGATATCTCGTGGCTATAGCATCCGGAAGAGATATGAAGAACAGAACCTCGATTGAGTATTTGAGAGAAGTTGATCCTGATGCATTGATACATATGAACGGGACCATGGTGGAGCTTGAGGACGATATACTTATGGATCACCGTATGGATAAAGAGCTTCTTAACAGAGTGCTTGAGTTCTGCGAAAAGCATGAAATGCCTATCGGCGTTCATATAGATGATGTTGATTATTTTGTATGTCCTGATAAAGTGCTCTACTTTGATAAGGTTTATTTCAAAACGGATATGCACAGACACTTTGATGATCCGAAAAAGCTTCTAAAGCTTCCTGTCAGATCACTTGCGTACTATGGTGAGAGATCAGGGGGAAAGGAGCTTCAGTATGCTTTTCCGGAGCTTAATGTCATGATGTTCTCAAAGGAATATGGTGCAGATGTGGTGGAGGCAGAGTACAGTAAGGCTGAAGGAATCAAACACCTCTGTGAACATTTCGGTATAAGACTTATGGATACTTATGCCTTTGGTGACAGCTCCAATGATGTGGAGATGCTTGAGAAGGTCCATGTGGGCATAGCCATGGGCAATGCTGTTCCCGAAGCAAAAGAGGCAGCGGATTACATAACCGATGACATAGATAAGGATGGAATCAGAAATGCCCTTGTTCACTTCGGATTGATTTAAAGATCTTAAGACAGATCTACAGGCTTTAATAAATCAAAGATTCATGGCGACATAGCCTGGACTATATAAGGAGAAACTAAATGAATTTACAGCTTGATAAACTTCGTGGGGAAATGAATAAAAGAGGTATCGATGTGTATCTCGTTCCGACTGATGATTTTCACCAGAGTGAATATGTGGGAGATTATTTCAGGGCTATACATTATCTTTCGGGATTTACCGGAGAGGGTAATCTCGTTGTAACCGGAGATACGGCGGCACTCTTTACCGACGGAAGATACTTCATTCAGGCAGAGAAGGAGCTTTCCGGAAAAGATGTGGAGCTCATGAAGATGGGTGAGCCGGGAGTTCCTTCACTCGATGAGTTTCTTTTAGAAAAAACTCCGGAAGGAGGAATCCTCGGATTTGACGGAAGATGTGTTGATTTCGAGCACGGAGATAAACTTCAGATGAAGCTTTCAAAAAAGAGAGCTTCTGTACATGCGGGAGACGATCTCGTAGGACTCATATGGGAAAGAAGACCGGAGCTTTCGGAATCCAGAGTATGGATACTTGGCGAGCAGTTCACAGGAAAGAGCGCGGCTGAAAAGCTTAATGATATAAGAGACTATATGAAAGAACAGGAGGCTGATCTTCATATTGTCACAAGTCTTGATGACATCGCATGGATACTTAACTTACGAGGTGATGATATACCATGTAATCCTGTATTCCTTTCCTATCTCATGATAGATATGGATTGCGCAAAGCTCTATGCCAACAGGAAGGATTTTGATGAAGAGACCGAAGCATACCTTTCAGGACTTAAGGTGGAGCTTAAGGATTATGACAGCTTCTATTCTGATGTGAAGGCTTTAAGAAACCGTACAGTTCTTCTCGAAAAGGGCAGGACCAATTTTGAGACCATCTCAGACATAGACTCATCAAACACTATAGTTGACGAGATGCTTCCCAGTTCATTTTGGAAGTCCCGTAAGAATCCTGTTGAGATCGAGAACATGAAAAAGGCCCATATAAAGGACGGTGTTGCCATCACCAACTATCTCTATTTCATGAAGCACGCTTTTGATGAGGACGGAAAGCTTACAGAGGAAGCCAGGGAGCTCCTCGGGGAAGACGAAATAAATGAGTGGAACACTGCAGCGGTTCTTGAGAACTTCAGAAAGGAACAGGAGGGCTATATAGAGCCTAGCTTCACAACTATTTCAGCCTATGGCGAAAACGCTGCCCTTCCTCATTATGCGCCAACTTCCGAGAGCTTTTCAAAGATCGAGCCACATGGACTTTACCTCGTGGACTCAGGCGGACAGTATCCTGAGGGAACCACAGACATAACGAGAACCATAGCTATGGGACCTGTCACAGGTGAGGAACGTAAGCATTATACCATGGTGCTTATGGCACACCTCCGTCTCGGAGATGTGAAATTCCTTCAGGGATCTTCGGGAATAACCGTTGATCTTGCGGCCAGAGAGGTGTTCTGGCGCGAGGGCATGAACTTCAACCACGGAACAGGCCACGGAGTAGGTTTCTGCCTGAATGTCCATGAGAGACCAAATGCTATCCGTTACCGTAAGGCACCGGGACGAATGGAGGATACAGCCCTTTGCGAAGGTAATATCACCTCTGATGAGCCCGGACTTTATATAGAAGGAAGTCATGGTATCCGTACCGAAAACCTGACTCTCGTTAAGAAGTGGCAGACTAATGATTTCGGAACATTCCTTTGCTTTGAGTTCATTACCATGGCACCATATGATCTTGATGCAGTAGATCTAAGTCTCATGGAAAAGAGAGATATAGAGCTTCTCAATGCTTACCACAGGGAGGTTTATGAAAAGCTTTCACCATACTTTGAGGGAGAGAAGCTCCAGTGGCTGAAGTTCGCGACCAGAGAGGTCTGATATAAAACATCTCACAATACAGGAGGAGATATAATTTGGAGAAGAACGCACTTTACTATCAGTTTCCTTATATAAAGGAATTTGATGCCACAGTTATTTCATGTGTGGAAAAGGACGGACTGTATCAGGTGGAGCTTGATGCCCATGGGTTTTATCCTGAGGGGGGCGGACAGGCGGCAGACCATGGAATGATCGGGGAAGCATTAGTGTCTGATGTTCAGGAGGAGGCTCTTAAGGACCCGGAAACAGGAGAAAAGCTTATGGATGAAAGGGGCAATGTTTCTGTCCGTATCCTGCATACCGTTGACAGGGCTCTGGAAGCCGGCAAAGCTTATCACTGCATTATCGACTGGGAGAGGAGAATGAGAAACTCACGTAACCACAGTGGTGAACATATAGTTTCCGGTCTTGTACATAAGCATTATGGATATAACAATGTTGGCTTCCATATGAGCGATGTCATGACTATCGACTTTGACGGAGCTCTCACCTGGGAGCAGCTCATGAAGATAGAGGAAGAGGCCAATGAAGTGGTACTTGCAAACAGAGCTGTTGATCAGATCTGGCCCTCCGAAACAGAGCTTATGGATATTGACTTCCGTTCCAAGAAAGCCCTGAAGGGAGATGTCAGACTGGTGGATCTCGGGGGTGCGGATCTTTGCGCCTGCTGCGGTACTCATGTGATGACCACAGGGGAAATAGGTATCATCAAGATTCTGTCGGTTCTCGGACATAAGGGCGGAGTAAGAGTCGAGCTCTTCTGCGGAAAGGATGCCATTCAGGATTACAGAAACAAACACAATGACCTTTTGGAACTTTCCCATATGCTTTCCTTTGCTCCATCAGAGGTTAAGGAGGCAGTTAGACAGCATATGGAACAGAGTGCCGCAAAGGACAGGCGTATCGCTGAGCTGAATCAGAGATATTATGCCATGAAGGCGGAGATTCTGAAGGATTTTACAGGGGTTCTTGTGGATGTGGAAGAAGGCATGAACAATGTGGAACTCCGTAAGTGCTGTGACTACTTTATGAAGCATACAAAGGCTAAGGTTGTAGGAGTTTTCGGCCTTAAGGATGTGGATGCCAGGGCCTGTGATGTGGATTCATCATGGAACTATGTCATAGGTTCAGAGACAGAGGATGTCCGAAGCCATGTAAAGGATTTCAATTCTCTTGTTAACGGACGTGGTGGCGGACAGAAGGAAATGATCCAGGGAAGTGCGGTAAGCACTGAAGAGAAGATAAGGAAAGCCATGACGGATATATTTAAATAAGTGTCATGAAAATATAATTATTGCGAGGCACCTTCTCTATGTTATAATATTCAGGTGTTTTGTAACGCGGTGTTATAGACTTACTCAATAGGAGAGAAAACATGATTAGAATTGGTTTACTTGGATATGGCAACCTTTCCCGTGGAATCGAGAGTGCCATTAAGCGTAACGAAGACGAAAAGCTGGTTGCAGTTTTTACACGTCGTGATCCTTCTACAGTTAAGATCAACACAGAGGGTGTTAAGGTTGACACTGTTGACAACATCCTCGAGTATAAGGACCAGATCGATGTTTTGATGATATGCGGCGGTTCTGCTACAGATCTTCCAAAGCAGACACCGGAGTATGCAAAGTATTTTAATGTTATCGACAGTTTCGATACACATCCAAAGGTACCTCAGCACTTTGCGGCAGTTGATGCGGCAGCAAAGGAGGGCGGTAAGCTTGCTATGATCTCCTGCGGATGGGATCCGGGTATGTTCTCTATTGCGAGAATCTATGCTGAGTCTGTTCTTCCGGCAGGAAAGCATTATACATTCTGGGGTAAGGGAGTATCTCAGGGACATAGTGATGCAGCAAGAAGAGTTGAGGGTGTCAAGGATGCTCGTTCATATACACTTCCTGTTGGAGAAGCTATGGATGCTGTAAGAAGCGGCAAGCAGCCTGAGTTTACAGCTAGAGAGATGCATAAGAGAGAGGTATTTGTGGTTCTTGAGGAAGGTGCAGATGCTGCAAAGGTTGAAGAGACCATAAAGACCATGCCTGATTACTATGCGGATTATGATGTCACCATCCACTTCATTTCAGAAGAGGAGATGAAGAAGAATCATGCGGAGCTTCCACATGGAGGATTCGTTATGAGATCAGGTGTGACAGGAGATGAGGGTCAGCATCATGAACTCATCGAGTACAGCCTGAAGCTTGATTCGAACCCTGAGTTCACCGGCTCTGTTCTTGCGGCTTACGGAAGAGCGGTTTATCGTATGGCTAATAAGGGTGAGACCGGCTGTATCACAGTATTTGACGTAGCACCTAAGTATCTTAATCCTAAGTCAGAGGAAGAGCAGAGACATACTCTTCTTTGATTTTTGATCAGAAATTAAGAATCATTCAGTAAGCCTGACTTTCACTTATATAGGAGAACAGTGAAAGTCGGGCTTATGATAGTAAGTGATATTATTGATGGGAAATCAAATTATGTATAGAAAGAAAAAAATGTGCCTTGCGGCGGTTATTGCCGCTGCTGCGCTTTCGACCATGGCGGCACCATGTGTGATGGCTGAAGAAAGTCCTGCCGTAACTTATGCTGCAGGGGGCGAGGCATCTGCATCGGAGCTTCAGTATGCTTCTGCAGAGGCATTGGCATCAGCTGCTGCGGCAGTAAATGCATCAGCATCTTCAAATACCTTTTGTCAGGATGAATGCCTCACATGGGAGGAGCAGGGGGATGGGACTGCCCGTCTCTACAGCATCGACACTTTGACCGGAGAGGAGAAGCTTTTTGAAGGCTGGTATACCGACTTCGACGGAAATAAGTTCTATTATGAGAAGGGAAAAGCGGCTTCCGGCTGGATCATCGATAATGGAAAATTCTATTATTTCGAACCTAAAACAGGGATAATGGCTGTATCAAGGCAGGTCGGGAATTTCTATGTTGGAGAAGACGGGGCTGCACTTATAGATACAACTGCTCCTGACGGAACAAAGCTTGCCTTTAACGGCTCCAGGATGACATCAAATAAGCCCATAGAGAAGCTTGATGATAAAGTTTATATCTATCGTGAGCTTTTGGTGAAGAATCCCGATCTTTATGCGGAGTTTTCCCAGAGACCTACAGGAAGCTATCAGATCGTTCCTGAAAAGGCAAATGGTTTTTCATGGTATACCTATGCTTTCATGAGACTTTATGAGAGAAATGCCGATGGATCCATGGGAAGCAAGTTATATGAGGGAGATGGCTGTTTCAGAAGTGATGCGGCTATAGAGTATTTAAACGAAGACGGCACAGTGAGCACTATGCGTCCTGCGGCTATCATCGGTTCCGGACATGAGACGTGGATGGCAGATCATATCCATATAGATCCTGCCGGATATATATCATATTCATTTATTAAGAAGTAGTGCAGTCAGAGCTTACACTGGCAACATCAAGATATTTTGGGAGGGTCATATACGAATTACGGTAAATCTGATCCGTGTATGACCCATGGAGAAAATTATGACATTACAGCAGTTAAAGCAGGTTATCGCTGTAGCTGACTGCGGCTCTATGAATGAAGCTGCAAAGCATCTTTTTATCACACAGCCTTCATTATCCGCTGCCATCAAGGAGCTGGAAAAGGAGATAGGATTAGAAATATTCCTGAGATCCAACCGAGGTATAGTTATCACCGCAGAGGGAGAGGAGTTCCTCGGATATGCTAGGCAGATAGTCGAGCAGTATCAGCTCATGGAGGATAAATATGTTAATGTTGGGACCCGCAAAAAGAAGTTTGCGGTTTCCATGCAGCATTACACCTTTGCTGTTGAGGCATTTATACATCTTGCTAGAGAATTCGGCATGGATACCTATGAGTTCGCCGTAAAAGAGACAAAGACCATAGAAGTAATCAATGATGTGAAAAATCAGACTTCCGAGGTTGGCGTTATATACATGAATGATTTTAACAGTAAGGTAGTGGGTAAGATACTTAGAGAGGATTCTCTGGAGTTTGTTCCCCTTTTCGACTGCAATATTTATGTATTTATGAGTAAGGGCAATCCTATGGCGAAGAAGGAGCTCATCACCATGGACGATCTGAGACATTATCCTTGCCTCAGTTTTTATCAGGGAGAGCATAACTCCTTCTATTTTGCGGAAGAGGTTCTCAGCACCTATGATTATAAACAGATCATCAAGTGCGATGACAGAGCAACGGCCCTCAATCTCATGGTGGGATTGAACGGATACACACTTTGTTCAGGCATCATCTGTCAGGAGCTTAACGGCGATGAGTATACCACTGTAAAGCTCGACACAAATGAGAAGATGACCATAGGCTATATCAAGAAAAAGAAGATTCCACTCAGTGAGCTGGGTGAACGTTATGTTGCAGAGCTCAAAAAGTATGAGACTCAGGCAGTGTAAGTAGGAGACCATTATGGATAGAGATATGATATTGATCATTGCCGCTGTTGCGGCGGTGGTGGCTGTAATGATCGGTTACAGCATTTACAGATCCATCAAACGTAAAAATGCCGATAAGCTTTCCATGAAGATCGCAGAGGATGACAAGCTTCATATTACTTTGGATAACAAGGCGGATATGGAAGAGGTTGCGCGAATCATACTGGAAGGTCTCGGAGGCAGCAGTAATGTGCAGAAGGTCGAGCATGACGGTGCCCGCCTGAAGGTTCAGATAAACGAGTACGGTGCCGTAGATGAGAAAAAGATCAGAGCTGCAAAGGTAGGAGGAGTTCTGAGACCAAGTAAGACAGCTGTTCATATCATCATCGGATCTGAGGCGGAGCCTGTAGAGACGGAGCTTAAGAAGCTGATCGAGCCTGTGGCCTGAAGCGTCAGTGTGTGAATTTTATTGCTGACATTAAATGAATATAATTGAGATTTAAAAGTCTGCAGCTTTCGGGATAAACTGAAAGCTGCAGTTTTTTTTTTGCAGGTAAAGATTGAGGCAGATCGAAAAAAACGGAAAAAGGAAGGGATACATATCTTTTCAGGCTGATACTGATGAAATATCAGTAAAATTTTACATTATCCATGGCTTTATAAGATATAACTCAGAGTTATCCAAAGGGGATTTAATCCCTGTGTTTGCTTGATTTTATAGGGTGAGTTTTATATAATTAGTACGCTAAAGACCGAAGTTTACCCATTTTTCGGTTTAAATAAATGTTTAAGGAGAAAAGGCGCTGATGTTTAAAAAAGTTGATACAAACATGAACTTCGTAGAGCGCGAGAATGAGGTTGAGGAGTTCTGGAGACAGAATCATATCTTTGAAGATTCCATCAAGGAGCATGAAGGAGATCCTTCTTACGTATTCTACGACGGTCCTCCAACCGCAAATGGAAAACCTCACATCGGACATGTTGAGACTCGTGCTTTCAAGGACATGATTCCAAGATTCCATGCTATGAAAGGTGCCATGGTTCCGAGAAAGGCCGGTTGGGATACACACGGTCTTCCTGTAGAGCTTGAGGTTGAGAAATCGATCGGAATCAATGGTAAGGAACAGATCGAGAAGTATGGAGTTGCGCCTTTTATTGATTTATGTAAAGAAAATGTCTGGAAGTACAAGGGTATGTGGGAGGATTTCTCCTATAAGGTAGGCTTCTGGGCAGATATGGACGATCCGTATGTAACATATCATGATGACTTCATCGAGTCAGAGTGGTGGGCTCTCAAGGAAATCTGGAAGAAGGGACTTCTCTATGAGGGATTCAAGGTAGTACCTTACTGTCCTCGTTGCGGAACACCTCTTTCCAGCCACGAAGTAGCGCAGGGTTATAAGGAGCTCAATGAGCGTTCTGCCATAGTTCGTTTCAAGGCAAAGGATAAGGATTTCTATTTCCTTGCATGGACAACAACACCATGGACACTTCCATCCAATACCGCACTCTGTGTTAACCCTGATCTTGAGTACGCAAAGGTAAAGGCAGCGGACGGATATACATATATTCTTGCGTCAGCTCTTCTTGACAAGGTTCTTTCTCCTCTTGCAGCTGAAGGTGAGAAGGCCTACGAGATTCTGGAGACTTATAAGGGTACAGACCTTGAAGGTATCGACTATGAGCCGCTTTATCAGTGCGCTGCGGATGTTGCCGCAAAGCAGCATAAGAGAGCTCACTACGTAGTATCAGATGCATACGTAACAGCTGAGGACGGTACAGGTATCGTTCACCAGGCTCCTGCATTCGGTGAGGATGATGCCCGTGTAGGACGTGAGCATGATATGCCTCTTGTTAAGTTCGTTGATGAGAGCGGATGCATGACAGCTGAGACTCCTTTCGCAGGTATGCGCTGCAAACCTACAGAGAAGGAGATTGCTGAAGGAGCTGTAAGCTGTGATCCTGAGGTACTGAAGGATCTTTCATCAAGAAAGCTTCTTTTTGACGCTCCTAAGTTCACTCACTCATATCCGCACTGCTGGAGATGTGATACACCGCTCATTTACTATGCAAGAGAGTCATGGTTCATCAAGATGAGTGCAGTAAAGGATGACCTCGTAAAGAATAACGCTACAGTCAAGTGGTTCCCGGAGACCATCGGTACAGGTCGTTTCGGTGCTTGGATCGAGAATGTTCAGGACTGGGGCCTTTCACGTAACCGTTACTGGGGTACACCGCTCAATATCTGGGTATGTAAGGATTGTGGCGAGAAGCATGCTATCGGCTCTATTCAGGAACTCAGAGAGATGGCTTACAACTATGAGGATGTTCTCGCTGAGTTAAAGGCCTCAGGTAAGGAAGGCTACAGCTCGGATTATGTCGGATATGAGCACATCGAGCTTCATAAGCCTTATGTAGACAAGCTTACATGTAAGTGCCCTCACTGCGGCGGAGACATGAAGAGAGTACCAGAGGTTATTGACTGCTGGTTCGATTCAGGAGCTATGCCATATGCACAGCATCATTATCCATTTGAGAACAAGGAGCTTTTCGAGGCTCAGTTCCCGGCACAGTTCATCTGTGAGGCTGTAGATCAGACAAGAGGCTGGTTCTATTCACTTCTTGCGGAGAGCACCATCCTCTTCAACAAGGCTCCTTATGAGAACGTACTTGTTCTTGGACACGTTCAGGATGAGAACGGACAGAAGATGAGTAAGTCAAAGGGTAATGCTGTTGATCCTATGGATGCATTAAAGAAGCACGGCGCTGATGCGATCAGATGGTTCTTCTATACAAACTCTGCTCCATGGCTTCCTAACAGATTCCATGATAAGGCAGTTGTCGAGGGACAGCGAAAGTTCCTTTCAACATTATGGAATACATATGCGTTCTTCGTACTTTATGCGAACATTGACAATTTTGACCCAACTAAGTACTCACTCGAGTATGACAAGTTAGGTGTTATGGATAAGTGGCTCCTCAGCAAGCTTAACTCTGTGGTAAAGGCTGTTGATGACAATCTTTCAAACTTCAGAATTCCTGAAGCTGCTAATGCTATGCAGGAATTTGCCGATGATATGTCTAACTGGTATGTTCGCCGTTCGAGAGAGCGTTTCTGGGCAAAGGGTATGGAGCAGGACAAGATCAATGCTTATATGACCCTTTACACAACTCTTGTAACATTCTCAAAGGCTGCGGCTCCGATGGTTCCGTTTATTACAGAGTCCATCTATCGTAACCTCGTTTGCTCAGTGGATTCAGCTGCAAAGAAGTCAGTACATCTGTGCGATTTCCCTACAGTTGATGAGTCAATGATCGACCTTGAGCTTGAGGCAAGCATGGATAAGGTATTGAAGATCGTAATTCTCGGACGTGCTGCAAGAAATACAGCAGCTGTTAAGAATCGTCAGCCTATCGGAAACATGTATGTCAAGTCCGAGACAGCGCTTGATGAGTATTTCATCAGCATCATCGAGGACGAGCTTAATGTTAAGAACGTGAACTTCCAGGATGATCTCAGAAAGTTCACTTCATATACATTCAAGCCACAGCTCAAGACAGTCGGACCTAAGTATGGAAAGCATCTCAATGCTATCCGTACATACCTTACAGAGGTAGACGGCTCTAAGGCTATGGATGAACTTGAAACAGAGGGAGTGCTCAAGTTCAATGTAGATGGTGATACAGAGGTGGAGCTTACAAAGGACGATCTTCTCATCGATGTTGCTGAGAAGGACGGATTTGTAACTGAAGAGGACAATGCTCTTACCGTAGTACTCGATACAAACCTTACACCTGAGCTTATAGAAGAGGGATTTGTAAGAGAGATCATTTCCAAGATCCAGACCATGCGTAAGGAGGCCGGATTCGAGGTAATGGATCATATCAAGGTGTATGTAAAGGATAACGATAAGATGGCTGGCCTCATGAGAAACAATGAGGAAGAGATCATTCGTATAGTTATGGCTGATGCCATCGTTTACAATATGTCTCAGGGCTATGAAAAGGCATGGGATATCAATGGTGAGAATCTTACTCTTGCCGTTGAGAAAATCTAAGCTGTTACATTCGGTTCCGTTTATATAGCTTATCTGCAGCCGAAAGGCTGCAGAGGTTATCTTCGTGATAAGGAAAGGATAGAGTAGTGGAGAAGTTCGATAAGGAGTTATTCAAAAAAGAAGTAGAAAGCAGTGCTCGTAAGCTGTACCGCAGATCTCTGAAGGATCTCAGTACTAAGGAAACTTTCTTTGCAGTTGCTTACGCTGTTCAGGATACTATCATCGATGACTGGATGGCTACGCAGAAGACAACAGAGAAGAAAGACAGTAAAAGAGTGTATTATCTTTCCATGGAATTCCTGATGGGAAGAGCTCTGGGAAACAATGTCATCAACTTAAGCTGCCGCGAAGGTATACAGGAGGCTCTCAAGGAATTGAAGGTCGACCTCAATGCCATCGAAAATGAAGAACCCGACTGGGCTCTCGGAAATGGTGGTCTGGGAAGACTTGCGGCATGTTTCCTCGATTCCCTTGCTACTCTGGGATATTGGGCATGCGGCTGTGGCATTCGTTACAAATACGGTATGTTCAAGCAGCAGATCGTAGATGGCTATCAGAAGGAAGTTCCGGATGACTGGCTCAGAGACGGAAATCCATTTGAACTTCGCAGAGCAGAACTTTCAAAGGAAGTCAAATTTGGCGGATGGGTAGAGTCTGTCAATGAAAACGGAAAACTCCGTTTCGTTCAGAAGGGCTATCAGTCAGTTGTAGCTATTCCGTATGACACACCGGTAGTCGGTTACAACAACCATGTAGTTGACACACTTCGTGTATGGGATGCAAAGGCAAAGGATACCTTCCGACTTGATGAATTTGACAAGGGTAATTATGAAGCCGCTGTTGAAAATGAAAACATGGCTCGTAATATCGTTGAAGTTCTTTATCCGAACGACAATCACTATGCAGGTAAGGAGCTCCGTCTCCGCCAGCAGTATTTCTTTATTTCGGCGTCTGTTCAGACTGCTGTAAAGGAATATGCTGACAAGCATGACGGTGATGTAAAGCATCTTTACGAAAAGGTGGCGTTCCAGCTTAATGATACTCATCCTACAGTAGCTGTAGCTGAGCTCATGAGAGTTCTCATGGATGATTACGATCTTTCATGGGATGAGGCATGGGATATCACTGTAAAGACCTGCGCATATACAAACCATACGATCATGGCTGAAGCACTTGAGAAGTGGCCTATCGAGCTTTTCTCCAAGCTTCTTCCACGTATCTATCAGATTGTTGAGGAGATCAACCGCAGATTCTGCGAGGAGATCAGAAGCAAGTATCCTGATAATTCAGAATATAAGATTGCCAAGATGGCTATCATATATGATGGTCAGGTAAAGATGGCACATCTTGCGATAGTAGGCGGACATGCTGTAAACGGTGTTGCGCAGCTTCATACGGAGATCCTTAAGAAGGAAACCCTTAAGGACTTCTATGAGATGTACCCGAATAAGTTCTCCAGCAAGACCAACGGTATAACACAGAGAAGATGGCTGCTTCATGCCAATCCTGAACTTGCCGCGTGGATATCCGATAAGATAGGGGATGGCTGGATAACAGATCTTTCAAAGATCAAAAAGCTAGAAGTTTACGCAAACGACGAGAAGTGTCAGGCTGAGTTTATGTCCATAAAGAGACATAACAAGGAGAGGCTTGCCAAGTATATCCTGGAACATAACGGCATCGAGGTGTCAACGGACGCTATATTTGATGTCATGGTCAAGAGACTTCATGAATACAAGAGACAGCTTATGAACATACTTCACGTAATGTATGTTTATAATCAGCTGAAGGATCATCCTGACATGGATTTCCATCCGCATGTGTATATATTTGGTGCAAAGGCTGCTGCAGGATATAAGACTGCAAAGCTTACGATCAAGCTGATCAATAATGTTGCGGACGTTATCAATAATGATGAATCCATCAATGGAAAGATCAAGGTGGTATTTATAGAGGATTACAGAGTTTCCAATGCGGAGCTGATCATTCCTGCAGCTGATATTTCAGAGCAGATCTCAACAGCTTCAAAGGAGGCTTCAGGTACTTCCAACATGAAGCTCATGCTTAACGGTGCTTTGACACTTGGTACCATGGATGGTGCTAATGTTGAGATCGTCAAGGAGGTCGGACAGGACCACGCGTTCACATTCGGACTCAGTTCAGACGAAGTCATTGAACTTGAACACAACCGTCAGTATAATCCGATGGAGATTTTCAACAGTAATCAGGAGATACGTCGCGTACTGATGCAGCTTGTGAACGGTTTCTACAGTCCTGAGAATCCGGAGCTGTTCCGTCCGTTGTATAACTCACTTCTCAATACCTATGAGTCGGATGTGGCAGACCGTTACTTTATCCTGAAGGATTTTGATTCCTACGATGAAGCTCAGAGAAGGGCTTGCGAAAAGTATGAGGATGAATCCTGGTGGGCTAGAGCAGGTATCCTGAATACGGCTCATGCCGGAAAGTTTTCTTCTGATCGTACTATAGAAGAGTACGTTAAGGAGATTTGGGGACTTGAGAAAATTAAGGTCAAAGTATAATAAAAGGAGTACATGCAGGATCGCATGTACTCCTTTTTTGTAAAAAATTCAGACCAGAAAATATATAATTTTATCCAGCTCTTTATAGCCCATCTTTTGATACAGTCTGCAGGCTATGGTGTTTGAACTGGAGACCTGTAAAAGAATTCTGGAATAAGGTCCTTTTTTGTAATTCTCTACGGATTCCATAAGTTCACGACCATGCCCCTGATGAAGATACTGATCGTAGACCAGCAGTCCATAGAGATAAAGTGTATCCCGGCTGTATGCGCTTAGGTGGACTTCTCCGAATCTGTTGCAGAGTTCATCGCCGGGGTCTGATATGGATGAAGATAATTCCTTCATCATAAACAACTCGTCATAAAGATGAACGGCCTCTAAAGAGCACAGAGCATCATATGTATCAGGAGAGATGAAAGGAACTGCCGCCTTCAGTGGGTTTCCGGAAAAGCAGTCTTCATCACAGTCGTCATCGTGAGACAGATGAGAAGCTCCTTCGTGATGTTCTTCATCATTCTGGGCAAAATGCATGTGGTCGTGAGCCGGTTCATCATGTCCGGAAAGAGGCTGCTTAATCATGAATTTGATACGATAGTTCCTGAAGTCATCCTTCAGACTGTTATAGCAGGTTTTGAAAAAACCTATACCGCGCATCACAGGATGAGTAAAGGCTGCAACCTCCAAAACCTGTTTGCCGTCAATAGTCTCTCCCAGAAGAAAACCAGAGAGTACAGCAAAGAGTTCGGAATCGACTCCGCTTTCCTCCTTGTCATCATTTCTGATGATGTAATAAAAATCGCCATCCAGATCTGTGTCATAATTTGTGTGATCCGCATGGTTACACTCCTCTATCAGTTCGCGGACTGCTAAGAGGTCTTTTTCGTTTAATTCTTTATATAATTCTGCTTCCATGGCTGTGATTATATCAAACTTGCTATCAAAATACCATTATGTTAAAATACAATGAATCAATTGGAATAAACAGTCATCGGACTTTAAAGATACAGATATTTTTTGCAGGAGAAATTATGGAAAAGATATATAAAACTATGCGATATACAGGAGCAGGTTCTATTGCAGTAGGAATCATCATTTTGGTAGCAGGTCTGGTTGTTGGCATTATTTCCATCATTAACGGAACGCTTCTTTTGAAGAGAAAGAATGAACTGACATTCTGAGATGGCGAAACACAGGACTAGAAACCAGAAAATAGGCTGGGTTCTCTTTGTAATATATCTCCTTGCGTTGTTTTATCTCATGTTTTTTTCTGAGATGGAGCAGAGGGGATTTGGAGCAAAAACCGAATACACCTACAATCTAACCCCGTTACTTGAGATAAAAAGATATCTGTTTTTTTCAAAGCAGATAGGTTTCAGGGGAGTAATGCTGAACCTGTACGGCAATATCATAGGATTTATGCCCTTTGGTTTCATACTCGGAGTAATCAGCCGTAGATGCAGGACACATTGGTACAATGCTGTGATATGTACATATCTGCTTAGTTACGGCATCGAGATGGTGCAGCTGATTACAAGGGCCGGAAGCTGTGATGTGGATGATATAATTCTGAACACTTTAGGAGGAGCTTTAGGATACCTTATTTTCAGATATGTACTCCATAAGCGGACTGTGAGATATGTGAGGTTCGCTGAAAAAAGACGAGGATACAGAGGCTATTAGTGGAAAAGAAAAAGAGATTTAACTATATACGGAAGAAGCTGGCGGATGGAACCTGGTTCAGGGTCATCATTACAGTGATATCATTTATCCTGCTTGTAGCCTGTCTTGCCGTGTCAACAGTCATGGAAGGTAAAGGTCCGATGTATGTCGGAGCTATGGGGATGACTTCTGTGATCTTTGCGGTTTACGCAGTTCTTGATATGATACCTCGTGCCAAGGACCCGGAGAAGAACTATCTTCCGTCGCGTATAGCCGGTTCTATATCAGGGCTTATCGTGATCATATGGATCAGCCTGATAGTTATTGGATTTATTAATTTTTCCTGAGGTAATATGGAACGTTATATTGATGCTATAGAGCGTATAAGACAAATCCCGGAAGAAAAGGCTGTGCCGGATACTTTCCGGGATTATTTCATGATTTGCGCAGATTTCATTTTAAAACTGAACGATTTTCTGGAAGAAACAAAGGATTTGGAGTTGTCATCCCTTTCGTTCGGAGAGGGAGCGGAAGAGAAGCATTGGCAGGACAGACTTCGATACTGGAACAAAATGTTCTATGAAGAAATGTCAGAGAGGTATGAAATCTCATATCTTAATCCTGCATACAGCGAAAAGAAGCTGTCACCTTATAGCAATGTGCTTTCTTTGCTGCTTCTGGAGATAGAAAATCTGGTTCCTTCGGCTTATGAAAAGGATATGGAGGACATAACTACTGTCCTCGAGACATTTATACAGATTTACTGCATGTTCGAGGCAAGTTACTCTGAGTACAGGGAAAATCATCAGATGAAGATGCTGCCGGAGGTTCAGGCTGTAAAGGATGTGCTGTATTCCTATGCCTTTGATTATTCATGGGATTTTATACACAGACAGATGAAGGGACAGTATATTCCCGAGGACTCGTTTACGAGAAATGTTATCCTTCATCATGATTTTAAGAATATTGCGGATATCTTTTTGTTCGGAAGTTTCGTTTCGGATACTGCATTAAAGACTGCGGAATATGTGGCAGGACTATCGGATGAAGAGATAGACCGTATGGCCTTTACATGGTACAAGGGCTTTAAGGACGGTTTCAAAATACAGGGAAAGCCATATGAAAAGAAGTCTCTCATAGAGTTCAGATATCAGATGGGTTATGAACGTGTCGTTAAAAGGACTGCTGAATACTTCAAGGAAGATGGATATGATTTTACACTTCCCAGAAGATCAGGACATTTTCTCACAAGAAGTCCTAAGGGGGCATCTCTTCTTTATGAGAGTCCGAACAGACAGATGGACTATGATCACAGTTATGACCTTTCGCTGGTAATGGGAGATCGTATCGCTTCACGTATGATCGAAGAAACGGAACAGATCTTCCGCTCATTCGGCGATGATATAAAGAGATACGCGGGTCCTGTTGTACTTGAGGGCTTCGGTGAGCCGGAATTCGAGCCACTGGAGAAGGAAGAACGTCTTCGCTTTACGGAGCATCAGAAGGAGGTTTACGGCAGATACAGAAATAATCTTCAGCTTCTGGTACACAGGTTCATTCTGGAAGAGGAGAGATCCTTTACTATCATTGCCTGGCCGCTGCCTTCTATAGGTGAGGATTTTGAGAAGATACTTCATGAGACTGTGGATATAAACACCATGTCAAGTGAAGACTATATGCCTGTACAGTCAAAGCTTATTGAAGCGCTTGACAAGGCAAGGCTCGTCAGAGTCATGGGACGAGGCAACGATACTGACATGACGGTGGTCCTTCACAGACTTCAGGATCCTGCAGGACAGTCTAATTTCGAGAACTGTCTCTCGGATGTCAACATCCCTTTGGGAGAGGTCTTTACATCACCTGTACTTAAAGGAACTGAAGGCATACTCAATGTAAAGTCGGTTTTCATCGAGGGGATCCAGTTCAGGGATCTCAGGATAGAGTTCAGGGATGGGCGTGTAACGGACTACAGCTGTGATAATTTCGAGGATCCTGAGGCATCAAGGGCGCTCATAAGAAGAGTCATCTTCGGAGAAAAGGAGAATCTGCCTGTTGGAGAATTCGCCATAGGCACAAACACTCTTGCCTATAAGATGATAGAAAAGTATAAGCTGGGTTCAAAGATGCCCATACTTATTGCTGAAAAGACCGGACCTCATTTTGCGGTGGGAGACACCTGTTACTCCTTCATGGAGGATATGAAGCTTTTCAATCCTGACGGTAAGGAGCTTATTGCAAAGGAAAACGAGTGCTCCGCCCTTAGAAAAACAGAACCTGAGAAGGCATATTTTGCGGTTCATACGGATATCACTATTCCGTACAATGAGCTCGATTCTATAGTTGCTGTCACGGAAAAGGGTGAGGAGATAAGCATCATATCCGGCGGCAGATTTGTTCTTCCCGGTACGGAGGTATTAAATGCTCCACTTGACAATTGATGATTTTGATCTCAGAGCCATAGCAGAGTCGGGACAATGTTTCCGTATGACGGAAGTGGGAAGCCTGAAGCCGGGTTTTCCCGTATATAAGGTCATAGCCTATGGAAGCTGTCTTCTTATTTCAGGAGATCCTGACGGAGATGAGAATTCATTTCTGGTAAGCTGCAGCGAAGCTCAATGGGAGAATATTTATAAAACTTATTTTGATCTTAACTCAGATTATGGTGCCTACAGAGACTATGCAGACAAAAATGACAGTTTTCTGCTTAAGTGTATAGATTACGGAAAAGGAATAAGGATACTTAATCAGGAACCCTGGGAGATGCTTATAAGCTTTATCATTTCTCAAAGAAAATCTGTCCCTGCCATACGAACAACAGTGGAAAGACTGTGCGCTCTTTCAGGGGATGAAAAGGTACTGGACTGTTCAGAGTGGCATGCCATAAACCCTGAGTTTCCTGAGAGTATAGTTTATTATCCGTTCCCTTCGGTGGAGACATTGGCAAAATACAGCCTTGAGGATATAAACTCTACAGGTACAGGATACCGTACCGGATATATCGCAGAAGCTGTCAGACGTGCCTCTACCGGAGAACTGGATCTGGAAGCCCTGGGCGGGCTTTCCGACGGAGAACTGCTGGATGAGCTGCTGAATATTCAGGGCGTGGGAATAAAAGTGGCCAGCTGTACGGCTTTGTTCGGTTTTCACAGGCTCTCCATATGTCCGGAGGATGTCTGGATGAAGAGAGTCAAGGAACAGTTTTACTCAGGAGAATGGCCTGAAAGCTATAAGCCTGTTCTGGGAGTGCTTCAGCAGTATATGTTCTACTATGCCAGACTTGAGCACGAAAAAGAAAAAATCAAAGAAATAATGAATTAAAAGAGAGAACTGATGACTAAAGAAATTCATGGAAGGCTGCATTATGTTACGGCAATCCTTACACTGACATTTTTAATACTTGGTATATTGAGCCCATATACCGCTGTGAAGGCTTATGCGGCCTGGAATTTTCCGAGCACCGAGCTGGTGGCGGAAGCCGGGATAGTTATGGATGCGGATACCGGAGCGATACTGTTTCAGAAAAATCCTCATTTGAAGGAGTCTCCAGCATCTATCACCAAGGTTCTTACGGCGCTTGTGGTTCTTGAGAATTGTGAACTGACGGATACAGTGACCTTTTCTCATGATGATGTATACAATGTTGACGCCGGTTCATCCAATGCCCAGATAGATGAGGGAGATGTTCTTACAGTAGAGGATTGTCTTTACGCTCTTCTCCTTAAGTCCGCAAATGAGGCGGCCAATGCACTTGCCTGTCATGTGGCGGGATCAAGAGAGGCATTTGCCGAACTTATGAATCAAAAGGCTCAGAGTCTCGGGTGTACGGACAGCCATTTTACTAATCCTTCCGGTCTCTATGATGTGAACCACTATACCAGTGCCTATGATATGGCGCTTATCGGGATAGCTGCCATGAAGAATGAAGCTTTCATGGATATAGATTCACACCTTGCGTATAAGCTGGGAGCCACATCACGTAATCCTGAAGGACATACAGTTTATATGGAACATAAGATGCTGAGAAATGACACTCAGTATTCCGATAAAAGAGTAGTGGCCGGAAAGACAGGATATACGAGAGATTCCGGAAATACTCTCATCACCATGGCAAGTAAGGATGACAGAAATCTGGTGGCGGTTGTACTGAGAGATAAGAACCCTTCGCACTATACCGATACGAAGGCGATGCTCGATCTCGGATTTAACAGTACAGAAAAGCAACCACTGGATTCAGCCCTTTTTAATACCGAGGATATAAAGAACCGCCTTGTGGCAGATACCATAGTGGATCAGAGCTGTAATGCTTCTGATCTTTCGGTAAAGCAGGATATGTTTGTTTCTTTACCTGTCGGATCCACTCAGGAAGGACTTACCTACAGATTGAACTACAATCTGACGGGAGCTGTCAGTGCAGGAACCATAGCAGAGATAGAGTATCAGGCTGACGGACTGACGGTAGGAAGATACAATCTGGAAAAGGAACAGAATGTGGCACTTGCCACTGTACCTGAAGAGACAGTGGAGGAAGAGCCTGAGGAAAGCAAGGTCGTTTCATCCATCAATGTCAGGACCATTGCATATATAATCGGCTTTGCGGTTCTTGGCTCGGCTGTCCTTATAGGATTAAAGAGCATGAGTGATGCCCGTAAGCTTGAACGTCGTATGAAAGAGAGACGCTCAGCACGTCTCAGGGATATGAATATGTCTGAAGAGGAGTTCATGTCTGTTCTGGCCAACAGAAGGAATTTGCGTTCTTCTGTACAGAATGATGGCCAGGATCATAGACACGGGTATGATTCGGACGACGTTCCCAACAGGCGCAATATCAGCAGAGGACGTCATGAACAGAGGCAGTGATATGCTGCCGCTGAAGCTGTCGGCCGTATTAAAGCGCCGGATAAAGCCGGGGATTATGACAGACATAACTTATTTCGACATCCTGCTTCATTGACAATGGAGTTTTAAGACATTATATTTTGATTAAAGAACAGCAAGGGAGCTGTCGCGTGAGCGACAGCTCCCTTTTCGTTATATAAGATATAACCGCTTGTTCTCGTATTTTTTTTCTATCAAACTTTAGGTAATAATTAAGTCTTAAATATATTGAATTTATTGCTGAAAGTGATAGAATAAAGCAAAGTGTTTGCGATACAGAAACAGTTGTGTGTCGCAGACGGACATTTTAATCATGAATGTACGATTAGATTACATTCTATAGGAGGGACATATGAAACTGAAGAAAATCTTATCTTTTGGTCTTGCAGTGACTTGTGCTGCTTCACTTGCCGCTTGCGGAAGCTCATCCGGAGCAGCTGCCGGTGGTTCAGGTGCCGGTGGAAACGTGATCAAGATCGGTGTTTTCGAGCCGACTACCGGTGAGAACGGCGGTGGTGGATATCAGGAGGTTCTCGGTATCCGTTATGCTAACGAGACTCACAAGACTGTTAAGATCGGAGATACAGAGTATACCATCGAGCTGGTAGAGGTAGATAACAAGTCAGATAAGACAGAGGCTGTCAATGCTGCCAACAAGCTCATGGGCGAGAAGGTTTCAGTAGTTCTCGGTTCCTATGGTTCAGGTGTTTCTATCGCAGCCGGACAGATCTTTGCAGATGCAAAGGTTCCTGCTATCGGATGCTCATGCACAAACCCTCAGGTAACACAGGGTAATGAGTATTACTTCAGAGTATGTTTCCTTGATCCGTTCCAGGGAACAGTTATGGCTAACTACGCTATGCAGAATGGCTATAAGAATGCAGCTATCCTTACACAGCTCGGTGATGACTATTCATCAGGTCTTGGTTCATACTTTAAGACAGCTTTTGAAGAGCTCGGCGGTACAGTGGTTGACGAAGAGCAGTTCCAGACAAATCAGACAGATTTCAAGGCGGTTCTTACAAACATCAAGGCTAAGAATCCTGATGTGATCTTTGCTCCATCATCCATCACAACTGCACCACTTATCATCAAGCAGGCAAGAGAGCTTGGAATCGAGTCACTTCTTGCAGCCGGTGATACATGGGAGAACTCAACTATCATCGACAATGCAGGCAGCGATGCTGAAGGTGCAGTACTTTCAACATTCTTCGATGAGGCTGAGCCTGCAAATGCAGAGGCAGAGTCTTTCATCAAGGGCTTCAAGGAGTACTTAAAGAAGAATGACCAGTCAGATATCATCCCTGCAGTTTCTGCTCTTGGATACGATGCTTACCTTGCAGCTTACAATGCTATCGAAAAGGCACAGTCAGCAGACGGTGAGGCTATCAAGGAAGCTCTCAAGGGTGTTTCATATGATGGTGTAACTGGAGCTATCTCATTTAACGAGGAAGGTGATGCCAATAAGGATATGGCATTTATCAAGACCGTTAAGGATGGTGCATTCCAGTTCCTTACAACTACAACGATCAGCGGCTAATCATTTTTAATTAACGAAATCGAGTAGGGGTATGAGCCTCTACTCGATTCCCATGTTCAGGATATTTTATTTTAAGGGGAAAAGTCTTATGTCTCTTACAACGTTCCTGCAGCAGTGTCTGACAGGTATTTCACTTGGTGGTGCTTACGCACTTATTGCCATCGGATATACCATGGTATATGGTATCCTCCGACTTATCAATTTTGCTCATGGTGATATATTCATGATGGCAGGATACTTCATGATCTTTGCTATGGCATCACTTCCATGGTTCATCGCATTACCTGTAGTGCTGATAGTTACTACCGCTCTTGGAGTAGGTATCGAAAGAGTGGCTTACAAGCCGCTTAGATCTGCACCAAGAATGTCTGTAATGATCTCTGCGATAGGTGTTTCCTACCTGCTTCAGAATCTTGCAACATATCTTTTTACAGCACTTCCTATGGGCTATCCTGAGGTACCTGGTCTTAAGAAGGTATATCAGTTGGGCGGTCTTTCTGCATCATTTGTTACATTCCTTACACCGGTCCTTACGCTGATCCTTGTTTATCTTCTTATCACACTGATACAGCATACAAAGATGGGTATGGCCATGAGAGCGGTATCCAAGGACTATGAGACTGCTTCTCTTATGGGTATAGACATTAACCGTACCATTTCCATTACTTTTGCCATAGGCTCTATACTTGCTGCAGTAGGTTCTATACTTTACTTTACAGACCGTATGACTGTGTTCCCGTTCTCCGGCTCACTTCCCGGAATGAAATGCTTCGTAGCTGCGGTATTCGGAGGAATCGGCTCCATTCCCGGAGCGGTAGTGGGAGGCTTCCTGATCGGAATGGGAGAGACTGCACTTGTTGCTGCAGGATATTCAACCTTCTCTGATGCATTCACATTTGTAATTTTGATAGTTATTCTTCTCGTTCGTCCTACCGGACTTTTTGGTGAGAAGACCACAAACAAGGTCTAAGGGGGTTCGGAAATGAGTGCAAATAAATTTATCAATCAGGAAAAGAGAAGAAATACGGTTCTGAGCCTTCTTCTTATCGCTCTGGTTCTCGGCATCTGCGGATATCTTGAGGCAAATAAATATACCTACAGTTATGTGATCTCCATCATCGAGCGTTCCATGGTATATGCTGTTGTAGCGGTTTCCATGAATCTCGTTAATGGTTTTACCGGTCTTTTCTCACTGGGACAGGCAGGCTTCATGGCACTTGGAGCTTATGTTACAGCGATCTTCACCATACCGGTTTCACAGCGACCTTCTGTTTACTACATTTCAGGCATTAATCCTGTGATCGCAAACGTCGAGCTTCCTATTATCGTGGCTCTGATCCTCGGCGGTCTTGTGGCTGCAGGAGTTGCCGCACTTATAGGTTTTCCGGTACTGAGACTTAAGTCTGATTATCTTGCCATAGCTACACTTGGATTTGCCGAGATCATCCGTGCATGTATCGCGGCACCTCAGTTTGATACCATCACAAACGGATCATACGGTCTCAAGTCTATTCCGGGCTTCACCAGTATCTTCCAGCCGCTGGCACTTTCAGCGATCTGCATAGGACTTATGGTGCTTCTCATCAACTCTTCTTATGGACGTATGTTTAAGGCTGTACGTGAGGATGAGATTGCGGCTGAAGCTATGGGTATCAATCTTTTCAAGACAAAGGAGCTTTCATTTGTCATTTCCTCATTCTTTGCAGGAGTAAGTGGCGGCATGCTCGCTATGTTCATGAGATCCATCGATAGCAAGACCTTCCAGGTGGCGCTTACATATGACATCCTCCTTATTGTTGTTATCGGAGGAATCGGTTCGGTGACAGGTTCAGTGCTCGGAGCGTTTATCGTAACAGCAGGCAGAGAGGTGCTTCGTTTCTTTGATGAACCTTTATATATCGGAAGTATCAATGTTCCTCTTTTCAGACCGGGATTCCGTATGGTCATTTTCTCCATACTGCTCATGATAGTCGTTCTTTTCTATTCAAAGGGACTTATGGGTACAAATGAGTTCAGCTGGAACGGAATAATAAACTTCTTCAGGAATTTTGGAAAAAAGAAAGCTAAGAAAGTGGAGGGCGTGACAAGATGAGTGACAACAAACAGAATGTCCTTCAGATGCAGAATGTCATCATGCAGTTCGGAGGTGTAAGAGCCATAGATGATCTTTCTCTTGACGTAAATAAGGGAGAGATAGTTGCTCTTATCGGACCGAACGGTGCCGGAAAGACAACTGCATTTAACTGCATCACAGGAATTTACACACCAACATCCGGAGACGTTAGGTTTGGCGGAAATAGCATCAAAGGAAACTCACCGGATGCGATCACAAAGCTGGGAATCGCGAGAACATTCCAGAATATCCGTTTGTTCTCAAATCTTACTGTTTTTGACAATGTTCTTATCGCGAAGCATCTTCGCGCCAAAGATAATGTATTCTCCGCTACACTTCGTCTCAATTTTGCGGAAGAGCGCCGTATGCGTGAAGAGACAGCAGAGCTTCTTAAGGAGCAGGGACTTTATGAACTGAAGGATGAGATAGCCTCATCGCTTCCATACGGTCTCCAGAGACACCTTGAGATCGCAAGAGCTCTTGCGACACAGCCGAAGCTTCTTCTTCTGGATGAGCCTGCAGCGGGCATGAACCCACAGGAAACTCAGGAGCTCACAGACTTCATAGTGAAGATACGTGACCAGTATGATCTCAGTATCTTCATGATCGAGCATCATATGGATCTCGTAATGCAGATCTCCGAGCGTATCTATGTTCTGAACTTCGGTAAGCTGATCGCTCAGGGTACACCTGATGAAATACAAAGCAATCCTGAAGTTATAGAAGCATATCTGGGAGGTTCTGAAGATGCTTAAAGTAGATGATCTCAAAATACACTATGGCGGAATCGAAGCTGTAAAGGGAATAAGCTTCGATGTTCCTGATCACTCCATAGTTACACTTATAGGTGCGAACGGTGCCGGAAAGTCTTCGACTCTTCGTACCATAGCCGGACTTGTAAAGGCAAGCTCCGGAACCATCAGTCTGGATGGTGAAGACATTACCAACATGCCGTCTGCAAAGCGTGTGGGAAAGGGAATAGTTCTTTGTCCTGAGGGAAGAAGAGTATTTCCTGATATGACGGTTCTTGAGAATATCAAGATCGGTGCATATCTGAGAAATGACGACCTCACTGACGATATCGAGAATATCTACAACCTTTTCCCGAGACTTAAGGAACGCAACTGGCAGCTTGCAGGAACTCTTTCAGGCGGTGAGCAGCAGATGCTGGCTGTTGCCAGATCTCTCATGTCAAATCCTGAGATCATGATGCTGGATGAGCCGTCTCTCGGTCTTGCACCTATCGTTGTTCAGGAGATCTTCTCCATAATCAAGAAGATCAATAAGGAGAGAGGAACCACCATCCTTCTTATCGAGCAGAATGCCAACATGGCTCTGAAGGTGGCAGACAAGGCCTACGTTATGGAGACAGGTCGTATCACACTTTCAGGAACAGGTGCAGAGCTTCTTGCCAACGATGATATCAAGGCCGCATATCTCGGAAAGAAGAAATAAGTAGTATCAACCCCGGCAGGCACAGACTCCGTGCCCTTCCGGGGTTGTACTTTTTTGTTTGAGTTATTCCCTCATGTTCAAACAAAAATTCATTATATGTATATTATTTATATTGTACTGACGGAGTAATTTTGATATTATATTGAAAATTTGAATTAAAAAGGATAACCTATGAAATTTACAAAGATGCAGGGTTGCGGAAACGACTATGTATATGTAAATTGCTTTTCGGAAAGTGTCAAGGATCCATCGGCGCTTGCGGTGAAAATCGCTGACAGGCATTTCGGTGTGGGAGGAGACGGACTCATCCTTATCGAGCCATCCGACAAGGCAGATGCTTATATGCATATGTTCAATCTGGACGGATCCGAAGGTAATATGTGCGGCAACGGTATTCGTTGTGTCGCGAAATATATTTATGATCACGGCATCATTCCTTGTGACCGTGATGAAGCAGTCATCGATACCAAATCGGGACTTAAGAAAATTAAGCTTTATACAGACAACGGGAAAATGACCCACGCAACAGTTGATATGGGAATTGCGAAACTCACTTCCGAGCTTCCTGAAGATATCACTGTTCATGGGATGCATTTACGTTTCATCGGCATTGACGTCGGTAATCCCCATGCGATTTATTTCCTGTCTGATAATCCTGAGCTTAATGTTTCTGAGGTCTCTGATTTGGATTTTCTTTTATATGGACATGATTTCGAGACTCATGAACGCTTCCCGGAGAAGGTGAATTCAGAGTTCATCAAGATCATCTCTGAGACTGAGATAGACTTCAGGGTATGGGAGAGAGGCTCGGGAGAGACATTGGCATGCGGAACAGGAGCTACGGCTTCGGTAGCTGCCGGATGTATGGCAGGAAAGCTTAAGGCTGACACAGAAGTAACGGTTCACCTGATAGGTGGAGATTTAAAAATTAAATATGAATCTGCCTCGGGCCGTTGCTTCATGACGGGACCTGCGGCGGAAGTCTTCAGCGGAGATTTCCCTGTCTGATTATATGCTGCTTTAAGTTCACCGGTACATGCCGGTGGATTTAAGATATAAGTCAGGCTGTTAAGCTTTTACGGGGAATATTTATTCTTCAGGCGAAAGCTTATGGGACTCAGGTATCAGGATCGGATAAAAGATGGGGGTGCATTATACATCTCCATTTTTTCACGAGAAGCCATGAGGCGTAGAATACAGATGTACATCTGACGCCCCGGTTCACTTTTTCACTATTCGATCGGGATCATCTAAGGCTATATAGCCTGACAACAAGTTTTTACAAAACGAAGGAGAAACAATGGACGCATTTCTGATTCTTGAAGATGGAACTGTTTTCAAAGGAACATCGATCGGCGCTGAGAAAGAGGTCATTTCCGAAGTGGTATTCAACACTTCCATGACCGGTTATCTTGAGGTATTAACCGACCCTTCTTATGCCGGACAGGCAACTGTCATGACTTATCCTTTGATTGGTAATTATGGTATCTGTTACGACGATATGGAGTCGGAACGCCCATGGCTGGACGCATTTATAGTTCGTGAGCTCTCACGTATGCCGTCCAATTTCAGATCTGAAAATACAATCCAGAACTTTTTAAAGAAAAATGACATTCCTGGCATCGCCGGAATCGATACAAGAGCCCTTACAAAGATCCTTAGAGACAAAGGAACCATGAACGGAATGGTTACTACCAGACGTTATAATGGGGAAGCCTTAAAGGATGTCCTTTCAAAGATAAAGGAGTATTCTGTTACAGGAGTTGTGGCAAAGACAACAACAAAGGGAGTTTATGTAGCGAAGGCTCAGAATCCTGACGGAACACGCTACACAGGCAGCAAGGATCCGAAGAGAGTGGCATTCCTTGATGTAGGAGCAAAGAGAAACATCATCAGATCCCTCCAGAGACAGGGCTGTGATGTGACTGTTTACCCTGCAGATACAACAGCTGAGACCATTTTAAGCCAGAATCCTGACGGAATCATGATCTCAAACGGTCCCGGAGACCCTAAGGAGAATGTGTCCATCATTAAGGAGATAAAGAAGCTTTACGATTCAGAGGTTCCTATCTTCGCAATATGTTTAGGACACCAGCTCATGGCTCTTGCTACAGGCGCTGATACCTTCAAGCTTAAGTATGGTCATCGCGGTGGAAACCACCCTGTAAAGGATCTTTCAAACGGAAGAGTATATATCACATCACAGAACCACGGTTATGCAGTTGATCCAAAGTCACTGGATCCCAAGGTATGTGAGGAGGCCTTTGTCAATGTTAATGACGGTACAAATGAAGGCCTTAAATATGTGGGCAAGAACATCGTTACGGTTCAGTACCATCCGGAGGCTTGTCCCGGACCAAAGGACAGCGCATACCTGTTTGAACGTTTTATGAAGATGATGGAGGCATGAGAGAATGAAGGATAACAGCATTAAGAAAGTATTGATGATCGGTTCCGGACCTATAGTTATCGGTCAGGCTGCGGAGTTCGACTATGCGGGAACGCAGGCCTGCCGTTCACTTAAGGAAGAGGGAGTTGAGGTAGTTCTTCTTAATTCAAACCCTGCCACCATCATGACAGATAAGGATATTGCCGATCACGTTTACATCGAGCCTCTTACCATAGATGTACTGGAAAGACTTATTGAGAAGGAAAAACCGGATTCCATCCTTCCTACTCTCGGCGGTCAGGCTGGTCTTAATCTAGCCATGGCACTTGATGAGTCAGGGTTCCTTGAGTCCCACAATGTAAGACTCATAGGAACCACAGCCCTTACAATTAAGAAGGCTGAGGATCGTCTCATGTTCAAGGAGACCATGGAGAAGATCCACGAGCCTGTTGCGCCTTCAGAGGTTGTACATTCTGTTGAAGACGGATTAAGAGTGGCAGAAGAGATCGGTTATCCTGTAGTACTTCGTCCTGCCTATACCCTTGGTGGTTCAGGCGGAGGTATCGCAGAGAATCGTGAGGAGTGTACAGAGATCCTTGAGAATGGTCTCAGACTTTCACGAGTTCATGAGGTTCTCGTCGAGAAGTGCATCGCCGGATGGAAGGAAGTGGAATACGAGGTTATCCGCGATTCGGCCGGTAATGTTATCACAGTCTGCAACATGGAGAACATCGACCCTGTAGGAGTTCATACAGGTGATTCCATCGTAGTTGCACCTTCACAGACCCTGGGAGACAAGGAGTATCAGATGCTCCGTACCTCAGCTCTCAATATCATCACAGAGCTCGGTATAACCGGAGGATGTAACGTACAGTACGCACTTCACCCTGAGAGCATGGAGTACTGTGTAATCGAGGTTAATCCGCGTGTGTCCCGTTCCTCAGCATTGGCATCAAAGGCAACAGGATATCCTATTGCGAAGGTGGCTGCGAAGATCGCTCTCGGATACACTCTTGATGAGATAAAGAATGCCGTAACAGGAAAGACCTATGCATCCTTCGAGCCTATGCTTGACTACGTGGTAGTAAAGATGCCCCGTCTTCCTTTCGATAAGTTCATAACAGCAGAGCACACTCTCGGAACCCAGATGAAGGCTACAGGTGAAGTTATGGCTATCGCCAACAACTTCGAGGGAGGTCTCATGAAGGCCATCCGTTCACTGGAGCAGCATGTGGATTCACTGCTTTCCTATGACTTCTCAGACCTTGACGATCACGACCTTCACAAGCTCCTTCACAGAGTTGATGACCGCCGTATCTGGGTAATCGCAGAGGCCCTTAGAAGAGGCTACAGCTATGAGGAGATCCACAACATCACAAAGATCGATGAGTGGTTTATAGATAAGATAAAGATCATCGTTGACATGGAGAACCGTCTGAAGGGTGAGTCCATGAACGAGACTCTGCTCCGTGAAGCAAAGAGAATAGAGTTCCCGGACAATGTCATCGCCCGTCTGACAGGCTACACAGAGGATGAGATCGCAGAAATGCGTGACAAGTATGATATTCACGCAGCCTTCAAGATGGTTGATACCTGCGCTGCCGAGTTTGAGGCAGAGACACCTTACTACTACAGCGTATTCGGCTCAGAGAATGAGTCTACAGGTGCATTCCGTGATCCTGCTAAAAAGAAAAAGGTTCTGGTACTCGGTTCCGGCCCTATCCGTATCGGTCAGGGTATAGAGTTCGACTTCTGTTCTGTACACTGCACATGGCAGTTCAAAAAGGAAGGCTACGAGACTATAATTATAAATAACAACCCTGAGACTGTTTCCACAGACTTCGATATCGCTGACAAGCTTTACTTTGAGCCGCTTACACCTGAGGATGTAAAGAATGTTGTTGATGTGGAGAAGCCGGATGGAGCAGTGGTTCAGTTCGGAGGACAGACAGCCATCAAGCTTGCAGACGCACTGGAGAAGATGGGAGTGCCTATCCTCGGCACACAGCAGGATGACGTGGATGCAGCAGAGGACCGTGAGAGATTCGATGCCATCCTTCAGGAGACCGGCTGTCAGCGTGCCGCAGGTCAGACTGTATTCACCGCTGAGGAGGCAAAGAAGGCTGCAGGTGAGCTTGGTTATCCTGTACTTGTACGTCCTTCATATGTGCTTGGCGGAGCCGGTATGCGTATCGCCATCTGCGACGAGGATATAGACGAGTACATCGGAGAGATCAATCAGATCGCTCAGGAGCACCCGATACTTGTTGATAAGTACATAAGAGGAACAGAGCTGGAGGTTGACGCTATCTGTGACGGACATGACATCCTTATCCCTGGAATCATGGAGCACATCGAGCGTACAGGTATCCACTCAGGAGACTCTATTTCCATCTATCCGCAGCGTAGTCTCAGTGCAGCTGCAAAGCAGAGAGTCATCGATTACACAGAGCGTCTTGCAAAAGCCCTTCATGTTATCGGTATGGTAAACGTTCAGTTCATAGCTGACGGTGATGATGTATACATCATAGAGGTGAACCCTCGTTCTTCAAGAACAGTGCCTTACATCAGTAAGGTTACAGGTATACCTATAGTACCTCTGGCTACACAGATAATCTGCGGACATACCATAAGAGAGCTTGGATATGAGCCGGGACTTCAGAAGGAAGCGGATTACTATGCAATAAAGATGCCTGTATTCTCCTTCGAGAAGATCAAGGGTGCAGACATCAGCCTCGGACCTGAAATGAAGTCTACAGGTGAGTGTCTTGGTATCGCAAAGTCTTTCAACGAGGCACTTTACAAGGCGTTTCAGGGTGCAGGAATACAGCTTCCGAAGTACAAGAACATGGTCATCACAGTAAAGGATGAGGACAAGGCTGAGATAATTCCTATCGCAAAGCGTTTTGAGGATCTCGGTTACAGGATCTTCGCGACCCACGGTACCTTCAAGGCTCTTTCCGATGGCGGTGTAAAGTGCTATCAGGTTCGCAAGGTTGAGCAGGAGTCTCCTAACATCCTGGATCTGGTTCTCGGACATGAACTTGATATAGTTATAGATATTCCAAAGGAAGGTGCAGAGGCAAGCAAGGACGGCTTCGTTATCAGAAGAAACGCGGTTGAGACAGGTGTTAATGTTCTCACTGCAATAGATACAGCCAAGGCTCTCGCAACTTCACTTGAAAACAAATCATCAGAGCTTCACCTTATCGATATCGCAAAGCTTGATGATAATGACTGATAGGGAGGAAAATGAACATGAGTAAGAAGCGTATGGTTATCGCCCTCGGACACAAGGATCTGGGCTTTACACTTCCTGAGTTAAAGGCTGCGACAGAGAAAACTGCGGTCATGATCGCTGACTTTGTTGAGAACGGCTATCAGGTGGCATTGGTCTTCTCAAATGCTCCACAGGTAGGTATGATACACACTGCAATGAAGAATCTCTCTGATGAGCTTCCTGATCAGTATGTGACTACACCGCTCAGTGTATGTTCTGCCATGAGTCAGGGCATGATCGGTTATGATCTTCAGAACTCTGTAAGAGCTGAGCTTGTTAAGAGAGGAATCTATAAATCTGCTTCTACAGTTCTTACACAGGTGCTGGTGGATCCTTATGATGAGAGCTTTTATAATCCCATCAAGAAGGTCGGAAAGATCATGAACGCTGAAGAGGCCAAGAGAGAAGAGGATAACGGTAATCATGTTGTCATGATCTCGGAAGGAAAGTTCCAGCGTATAGTTCCAGCTCCTGTACCAAAGTCTATCGTTGAGATCGATGCCATAAAGGCTCTTCTTGATGCGGATCAGGTGGTAATAGCCTGTGGCGGCGGCGGAATACCCGTGCTTAGACAGGGCAATAATCTGAAGGGCGCTGCAGCGGTCATAGAGAAGGACAGAACAGCAGGACTTCTCGCGAAGGAGATCGATGCAGATGTACTGCTCATCACAACAGCTGTGGATCAGGTATCACTCAATTTCGGACAGCCTGATGAAAAACCTCTCGGCAAGATGTCCATAGATGAGGCAAGACAGTACATAAAGGACGGTCACTTTGAGTTCAAGTCCATGCAGCCAAAGGTAGAAGCCGGAATCGACTTTGTAGAGGCCGGAAACGGCAGACGTGCCATCATCACTTCCATGGAGCTGGCAGAGAAGGCGGTAGCTGGACTGGCTGGCACTACCATCGCATGATGAGTGTAAATAAATAAACTTGAATAAAAAGCCACGTGGGGTTAAAATTTCCACGTGGCTTTTTTTATCGAGAAATAATGTTCATACAGGGCGTGCGGTTCTGCACTGTGTATAAATCCAAGGATCGTCTTGAAGAGACAATAAGGCAATCTGAAAAAATGTGAGGAAAATAAATGAAATTAGTTAGTTTTGCTATCCCATGCTACAATTCCGCAGCATACATGGGAAAGTGCATTGAGTCCATACTTTCGGGAGGACCGGAGGTAGAGATCATCGTTGTGGATGACGGTTCTCAGAAGGATAATACCTTTGAAATAGCAAAGGAATATGAAGCGAAGTATCCGGGAATCGTAAAGGCTGTGCATCAGGAGAATGGCGGGCACGGAGAGGCTGTAAACACCGGTCTGAAGAACGCTACAGGTCTTTATTTCAAGGTAGTAGACTCCGATGACTGGCTTGATGCGGATGCACTTCCTAAAGTTCTTTCACAGCTTCGTTCTCTTGTTATGGAGGGGAATTCAGTAGATATGTTTGTCTGCAACTTTATCTATGATAAGGTTGGCCAGACTCATAAAAAGGTGATGAGATACACTACTGCTCTTCCGCAGGATCAGGTGTTCTCATGGAAGGATGTGAAGCATTTCCATATCGGACAGTATATACTGATGCATTCAGTTATCTATCGTACCCAGATGCTGAGAGACTGTAAGCTTGAGCTTCCCAAGCATACCTTCTATGTAGACAATATCTTCGTATATCAGCCGCTGCCATCCGTTAAGTCAATGTATTATATGAACATCAATCTGTATCATTACTTCATCGGTCGTGATGACCAGTCTGTCAATGAGACGGTCATGATAGGACGTATAGACCAGCAGCTCAAGGTAAACCGTATCATGCTTGAGTGCTGTGACATTAACAAGCTTACCAGCAGAAAGCTCCGTAAGTACATGTTCAGCTATCTTCAGATCATAACCACAATTTCATCTGTTCTTGCCATAAAGTCAGGTCTTCCTGAGAATATGGAGAAGAAAAAGGAGCTTTGGAATCATATCAGAGAGACCAACTTCCCTGTATGGCTCCGTATGAGGGCTTCATTCCTCGGACAGGGTATGAATTTCAATACCAAGGCGGGAAATAAGCTCACTATCATGTGCTATAAGCTAGCTCAGAAATTCTACGGATTCAACTGATATTTTATCCCCGCAGCAATGCGGGGATTGTTTTATGTTGGGTTTCTTAGGATTTATCGAGATGCGGAACAGCAAAGAGAAAAAATCAAAAAGTTCTTGACTTGGAAGAGTAAAATGAGTATATTATACAAGTCGCTGAAACAGCGACACAAATGAATATGCAGAGGTATCGAAGTGGTCATAACGAGGCGGTCTTGAAAACCGTTTGTCCGCAAGGGCACGTGGGTTCGAACCCCACCCTCTGCGCTAAATGAGGCTTGTGCTTTGGCACGGGCCTTTTTTGTTATTCTTAAAAGTGAATTAAACAAAAGAGTCGCATTTATTAATTGCAGGATTAGTGCCGATAGAACAGTTGAAACCATGGATTTGCTGGGAGACATAAGTGGAGTTTTTTCGGTATGCGGGCGGAAAATATTGTATCAATAAGAGAATATTCTAAACCATATATGATGGATGCCATAAAGGCTATTCCGGGAGGTCTCATCATACATAAGGCGGACTGGAATAAAGAAGAGATAGTCTTTGTAAATGATATCCTGATCGATGAATTTGATTGTGAAAGTAAAGAGGAGTTTCTGGAGTATGCCGGAGGCTCTTTTAAGGATGTGATCCATCCGGATGATTACGAAACAGTTAAAAAGAATATACGCAGACAGATATCACAGACAGGAGATGAATATTCGAAGATAGAGTTCAGGATCATATCAAAAAAAGGGACCATAAAAAACGTTGTTGCTCACGGGAGATACTATTTGAGTCAGAGCGAAGGTCCTTTGTTTAACGTGTTCATCAATTTTCCGATCGCTATAGCAGATACCGGGGTGACACAGAAAAGCTATATCTTATCTAACATAGAAAGAGCCATCTCAGAAGGTTGGATAGAACCGTATTATCAACCTATAATCAGAGCATTTTCAGGAAAGCTGTGCAGTGTTGAAGCGCTGGCAAGATGGGATGATCCGGAGCTTGGCATGATCCCTCCGTCTCAGTTCATTCCTGTTTTGGAGGAGAGTGATCTTTCGTATAAGCTCGACATATATATCGCTCAAAGAGTTATATCCATGCTCCAGCAGCGGATCAGACAGGGTACTAATGTTGTGCCCGTTTCCATAAACATTTCCCGTTCGGATTTTGAACACTGTGATCCCGTGGAGATCATAGCTTCGACCTGTGACGCTCACGGAGTAAGGCGAAATCTCATAGCCATCGAGCTCACGGAAACTTCAGTCATATCTGACAGTGAAGCCATGAGAAACGCTATAGACAGATTCCATAAAGCGGGTTTTGAGGTTCTGATGGATGATTTCGGAAGCGGTTATTCATCCCTGAACATATTGAAGGATTTTGACTTTGATGAAATAAAGATAGATATGGGATTTCTCAAGAATTTCAATGAGAAATCCAAGACTATCGTTACCATGGCTGTAAGGATGGCGAAAAGTCTGGGAATCCATACACTCGCCGAGGGAGTGGAAACCAGAGAACATGTTGAGTTTCTAAGAGGAATAGGCTGCGAGCGTATACAGGGATACTATTTCGGAAAGCCTATGCCGCTTTCAAAAACGATAGATGGCCTTCGGGAAAACAAGATAGCTTATGAGACCAGAGAGGATTACACACTTTATCAGAAAATAGGGCTTATAGATGTTGTTTCTGACAGTCCGCTTGCGCTGTTCTTCTATGAAGGAAGCAGGTTTGAGATGATATTCAGGAATGATCTGTACCTTGCGGAATTGCCTACAGAAGGCGAAGATGATGTGCTGGACGAATACATTGATACCATAATGAATTCGGAGGACAGTACATACAGCTCGAGGTTCAGAAGCCTGGCTGACAATGCTGTAAAAAGCGAGAAAAGAGAATCGATGTCTTTTCTTTTCAGAGGTAGATATCTGCATTTTTCGTTTACTCTGGTGGCGAAATCAAGGAAGGGCGTGATTCTTTCAGCGGTTCTTGACGGGAAGATATATAACCGTATAAGGGCATCTGAGGAGACTGACAGTATAATCAGAAATCTCGGTTCTGTATATGAGTGTATATATGTTCTGGATCTGAAAAACAATCTCCGTACTGTTGTTGTAAGCGACATGGAGGGAGAGTCTGAAGGAGATGTGATCGGAGGCGATGATGTCTTTTGCAACGTGCCTGTAAAGGAAAGACTGTACAGGGACGAGATCGAAAAGTGGCAGGAATTTGCTCAAAAGGATTATATTCTTGGTAAGATAAGAAAATCCGGAAGAGGATTCTTTTCGGACTTCTTCCTGGTAAAAAGAGATGACGGTAATTATCTTTGGATGGAGTTTATGCTGCTTTTCGGCAGTAAGACAGAAGAGGATAAGCTTGTTTTTTGCATCAAGCCGGCAGCCATAGAGAATCTGGATTCCGAAGGTAAAAAAGACTTCGTTAAGAGGGTTTTGAGATACGGATATATAGAGCTCGATAACATAGAGTCTGATGAAAGCTACATATGGAAATCTTTGGTGGATGAAAGCAATCTCAAGATGTTCTGGAAGGACAAGGACAGACGTTTTCTTGGAGCGACAAGGGCATTTTATGATTATTATGGATTTAAGACCGGAGAAGAATTCCTCGGAAAGACCGATGAAGAGGTGGGTTGGCATCTGAATGATGTTCCGTTCGAATCGGATGAGGTCAGAGTGCTTACAAAGGGTGAATCCATACAAAATGCAACAACCATCAATGTGGTGGACGGAGTAACGCATCATATCATAGCATCAAAGATACCTGTGTATAGAGACAATCATATCGTTGGTCTCGTTGGATATTTGGTGGATGCAGATTATGACGTGATAGCAGACGGTCCTAACAGAGATGCCAGGTTTGTAGATCCTGTTACCGGACTCATGAATCTGCAGGGACTTATAGGGGCACTTACGGAGCTTGATAACAATTTCCGTACAAACGGAGAGAACTATACGTATATTTCCTTAAAGGTTGACGGGTACACAGATGTTCTGGTTGACTATGGCGGTGAAGTAGCCATGAAGCTTCTTAAAAAGCTTTCTGCCATAATTAAAGGTACATTCAGCAATACAGCGGCTATATCGAGAAATGAGGGTTCTCATTTTGGAATATGCGAGAGAGGTCGTTCTATAGATGTGGTATTTGGCTGTATAAATGAATGCAGATCCAGGATAAGTGAAATAACCGAGATAGATGGAAGAGAATGTCGATTGGTGCCTCGATGCGGTATGGCGAGCGGTACAGAGACAGAATCATATCAGAATCTTATGGAGCTGGCAAACAACCGTATACGTAAGGCAAGACGCTTCAATGGCGAGAAGCTTGCTTTAGGAGACGAAACAATACCGGATCCGTACACTGATATACCGCTTGCCGGTACCATGGTCAGACCGAGAATGGATAAGAGCGGTGAGAAGGCTGTGGATATGATATTCATCTTTGTCAATAATGCTTATTGCGAAATGACTGGAAAAACCAGAAATGAGCTTTTGGGGCAGGGGTATCTGGAGACCTTCCCGCAGACGGATAAAAGCTGGATAGATCTGACCTATCGAGCATGCAAGGGGGAGCTGGTAAAGGCTACACTGTATGATGGTGCTACTCACCACTGGCTGAAGTTTACTGCATCTCCAACGGAGGAGCCTAATGCCTGCTTTGTTATCTGCGATGTTGTGGATGAAGAAATGAGAGGACATAAGGAAAAAAAGTGATTTTAATATAATCAGAAGTAATGAAACCGTTTTAGTAAATTTCGCGAATTTATTAAAACGGTTTTATTTTAATGATAAATTTAATTGGTATTATGAAAAAGCTATCATTCAGAGCAAATCAACACTTTTATGGTTATGTGATCATGAAAGCGATTTAAAATGAAATAATTTGACTGTTTATGATTGAAAATGATTTAACAAACTTTGAGCATTATTTAAAATAAATGGAAATGACTGATTGGAAAAATATTTCAATTAATGGAAATATATGGGTATGTGTGCCATATCGGGGCCAGGTATATCAAAAAGGAATTAAATTTATTTTATGTTTGCATTAATAAATATAAATGCTATAATCAACCATGTTTTTGGGGAAAAACAATTTATGCTTTAAGGAGAGTAGAGAATAATGACAAGACTACTGTACAAAGGTTCAAGCTTTGCCAATGGACTTACAAACGGAAAGATGTATGAGGTTGAAGATGTAAACCAGTTCTGCGTATCAGTTATTGATGACAGCGGAAAGCAGCATTTTTATTCAAAGGTAAATCCTTGCCAGTTCGGAAGTGTAGGCATGAAGGGATCTTGGTCGGAAGTCTCTAAATAAATGAGGGACATAAAAAGAAGCATTTCATTGGTTTCGATTTTGAAGTCGATGAAATGCTTCTTTTTTTATCAAAATTTAATAAAGAGGGACTTATATATTTGTTATTATGGAATCAACAAATATTTCCGGTCATGGAAATCAGATAGGAGTTATAAAGAGTCATAATGAATTAAGTGGGGCGCTATTTCCTCACTTCCTGAGGTCCTGCATATGAAAAATATGTCATGGATAACCCAAAAGGAGGGCATGTTATGGGCGAAGCGAGAGCAATTCTTGGATGGATTTCACCTGATGGAACCTTTACTCCTTATGAGTGGGGAGAACACACTGAAGGAGCCGTTGAGATAATCAACAAAAACGGCTGGTACCATGAGTTCTGTGAGAGATATTGTGCTAATGAACGTGATTTTCTCTGTGATAAAGGCTATTGTTTGCTGCATAATCCCGGGAGAAACAACATTTCCGCAACACATATTCGTCCGTTAACATCAAGGCAGAGAGATTTCCTTTATGGATATTTCATAGATCTCGGAGATCATAAGAAAGCAAATCAGATGCTGCTGAATGAATTCTGATATACGTGATTCAATATAGAGAAACCGGTGGGAGTTGTACTTCTGCCGGTCTTTTTTATTTTAGTCAGTATTTACTATATGAACATTGAAGAGCAGCTGTGCTATTATTTAAGCATTAGCATCAAAGGAGCGCGGTTTATGAACTACATAATCAATGCTGTTAAGCATTTTAAAACTATAAACAGACATAAATGGGAGGTACTCAAGAATTGTTTCAGGGTAGGACTTTACAGCCAGGGAATCCTGCATGACCTTTCTAAATATTCATGGATAGAGTTCAAGACAGGTATCATGTACTATCAGGGAGATAAGAGCCCTAATACAGAGGAACGTCTGAAAACAGGTGTATCTGAGGCTTGGCTACATCACAAGGGGAGAAACAAGCATCATTTTGAATATTGGTGCGATTATGATCTGGATAAGAAGGGGACCATGATCGGCTGCAGGATGCCATACAGATATGTGGCAGAGATGTTCTGCGACAGAGTGGCTGCCGCAAAGGTGTACAAGGGGAAGGACTACCACGATGGGGTAGCGTGGGAGTATTTTGAGCCCACAAAGGATACGACTCTGCTTCATCCTGATACGAAGAAAGAGCTTATAGAGCTTCTGATGATGCTGAAAGATGAAGGAGAAGAAAAGGCATTTACATATCTGAAGGAAGAAATAAAGAGACGTAAGAGAGAACATGACCATTTCTAAGGGTGCGTTCTTTATAAGAAACAATGAGATATGTTTTATATGGTACAAAAAAACCGAATCGCAAATGCGATCCGGTTTAAATATGCGTGCGACAGGATTCGAACCCACGACCTTCTGGTCCGTAGCCAGACGCTCTATCCAGCTGAGCTACGCACGCATCTTTTAGTTTTTGTGCCGCTCTCTTCAAGCGACTCAGTTATATTAGCGAATACGAAAACGAATGTCAACAGTATTTTTGAATTTTTTTATTTTTTTCGCCGGCATGTAAAACATCCTGAATGTAATAAAGACCTGAGAGCAACGACAGTGTCAGATTTTTTCATTGGCAAGATCATACAGGGTGTATTTGTTGACTACGTTGTATATGGCAGTATCTATTTCCTTATATAAAGAAAAGGAAGGACAGCTTGCAGATTTCTGGCAGACAGAAGTGCCGCTTACACATTCGACAGGAGCGAGGCTTCCTTCTGCGGCATTGAGTATATCACCTACCTTGATCTCTGTCGTAGGACGTGTGAACAGGTAACCTCCCTTTGCTCCACGGATAGATTTTAAAAAGCCTCCCTTTACCATGAGAGAAATGATCTGTTCGAGATACTTGAGGGAAATTCCCAGTCTTTCAGAAATCTCCTTAATACATACAGGATTTTCGCCGTCACAATGTTGGGCGATATCTATGAGGGTCGCAAGAGCATAGCGTCCCTTCGTTGAAATCATCATAAAATAACCTCCAAAAAAGAGCGTAAAGCTGTAATTAATCCTACCACATTACTAGAGTTTGTTCAACGTGTCTTCAATCTTTGTTTTCCACTTAAAACAAAATCAATAAAGGCTGTTGTTTTTATCTAGAAACATTGATTTTTAAGCATTTCTGTGTATTGACAGATTATTATCAAGGTAATATACTTCCAATGCTTTCATAAATTGTATACACGCAATTAAATAACGTTGCGTACGCAACATACAAAATGAAGGTGAAAGTTTATCATCATAGTATCAGAAGAAAAGACACAGTGCGGTGGGACTGCAGAGTGCTGATTCTGATGCTTTATGGATAAGACAATGTTTATATTGGAGGAAAAGACATGAGAGAGGAATGGAGAGGCTTTAATGCCGGACATTGGACAAGCGACGTAAATGTACGTTCATTCATCCAGAATAACTACACACCATACGACGGTGATGCCAGCTTCCTGCAGGGACCTACAGACGCTACCAAGGAGCTCTGGGATGAGGTTCAGGGATTACAGAAAGAAGAGCGAGCTAAGGGCGGAGTTCTTGATATGGAGACAAAGATCGTTTCCGGTATCACAGCTTACGATGCAGCTTATATCACAGCCGATTCAAAGGATAAGGAAAAGGTTGTTGGTCTTCAGACTGATAAGCCTCTTAAGAGAGCATTCATGCCTTACGGCGGAATCAAGATGGCAGAGCAGGCTTGTACAACATACGGCTACACACCTGATCCACTTCTTCACAAGATCTTCACAGAGTATCATAAGACACACAATCAGGGTGTATTTGATGCTTACACTCCGGAGATGAAGAAGGTTCGTCACGCTCACATCCTTACAGGTCTTCCTGATACATATGGCCGTGGACGTATCGTAGGCGATTACAGAAGAATCGCTCTTTATGGTATCGATTTCCTCATCGAAGAGAAGAAGAAAGATTTCGATAACTGTGGCGACGGTACAATGACTGATGACATCGTACGTAAGAGAGAAGAGATCGCTGATCAGATGAGAGCTCTCCGTCAGATGAAGGAGATGGCTGCATCTTACGGCTTCGATATTTCAGCTCCTGCAAAGAATGCAAGAGAGGCTGTTCAGTGGCTCTACTTCGGTTACCTTTCTGCTATCAAGACACAGAACGGTGCTGCAATGTCAGTAGGTCGTGTTTCTACATTCCTTGATATCTATATCAACAGAGATATCGCTGAGGGAACTCTTACTGAGGCTGAGGCTCAGGAGCTTATCGATCACTTCGTAATGAAGCTTCGTATGGTTAAGTTCGCAAGAATCCCTTCATATAACCAGCTCTTCTCAGGCGACCCTGTATGGGCTACACTTGAGGTAGCAGGTATGGGTCAGGATGGACGTTCAATGGTAACAAAGAACGACTATCGTTTCCTTCACACTCTTGAGAACATGGGACCTGCACCGGAGCCAAACCTTACAGTTCTTTACACAAAGAGACTTCCTGAGAACTTCAAGAAGTACGCTGCAAAGATCTCTGTTACAACTTCATCAATCCAGTATGAGAACGATGACGTTATGAGACCTGTATGGGGCGATGATTATTCAATCTGCTGCTGCGTATCTGCAACACAGACAGGTAAGGAGATGCAGTTCTTCGGAGCTCGTGCAAACCTCGCAAAGTGTCTTCTTTACGCTATCAACGGCGGTGTTGATGAGAAGTTAAAGGAGCAGATCGGACCTGAGTACAAGCCTATCACATCAGAGTACCTTGATTATGATGAGGTTTGCCACAAGTACGATCAGATGATGGACTGGCTCGCAGGCGTTTACGTAAACGTACTTAACCTTATCCAGTACATGCACGACAAGTACTTCTATGAGGCTGCTGAGATGGCTCTTATCGATACTGACGTACGTCGTACATTTGCTACAGGTATCGCTGGTTTCTCACACGTAGTAGATTCACTTTCCGCTATCAAGTATGCAAAGGTTAAGACTATCCGTGATGAGGATGGTCTCGTAGTTGATTACGAGGTTGAGGGTGACTTCCCTAAGTATGGTAATGATGACGACCGTGCTGATGAGATCGCTGTTGATCTTCTCAAGACATTCCTTAACAAGATCAAGAAGCACCACACATACAGAGATTCAGAGCCTACAACATCTATCCTTACTATTACATCAAACGTAGTATACGGTAAGGCTACAGGTGCTATGCCTGACGGACGTAAGGCAGGTGCTCCACTTTCACCTGGAGCAAACCCAAGCTACGGTGCTGAGACATCAGGTCTTCTTGCATCTCTTAACTCTGTAGCAAAGCTTCCATATGAGTATGCACTTGACGGTATTTCAAATACTCAGACCATCAACCCTGCAGCTCTCGGACACACAGAGGATGAGCAGTCTACAACTCTTGTAAGAGTTATGGACGGTTACTTCTCAAAGGGCGCTCACCACGTTAACGTTAACGTTTTCGGCGTTGAGAAGCTTAAGGATGCTATGGAGCACCCTGAGAAGCCTGAGTACGCTAACTTCACAATCCGTGTATCAGGATATGCAGTTAAGTTCATCGATCTTACAAGAGAGCAGCAGCTTGATGTAATTTCAAGAACTGAGCACAAGGCACTCTGATAAACAGGAAGGTCAGATCTAAATGATACATACTCTTTCCGGTGCGTGACCCATATCTTTTGTATCATTATCTGTTCCATGAAAATAAGCCGCCGCTTTCGTACGAGAGTGACGGCTTATTTTATTCAATAATATGTATATACCGGCCAGGAAGGCTTAGGGACAGACTCATTTCTTTGAAATGAGCTTATATTTCAGGAGGTAATATTATGGCTGAAGCAATTAAAGGTGCTATACACAGCATTGAAACATTTGGATCTGTAGACGGTCCCGGTGTCAGATATATCGTATTTCTGAAGGGCTGCAATATGCGCTGTCGTTACTGCCATAACCCGGATACATGGGATTTTCACAGCGAAGATATGCGTACTGCTGATGAGATTCTTCAGAATGCTGTACGATATCGGGAATACTGGGGAGAGGATGGAGGAATAACTGTAAGCGGCGGGGATCCGCTTATTCAGATAGATTTTGTCATTGATCTTTTCGAGAAGGCAAAGGCAATGGGCATAAGTACATGTCTCGATACCTCAGCACAGCCCTTCACCAGAGAGGAGCCTTTCTTCAGTAAGTTCAATCGTCTCATCAAGGTAACTGACACTGTGCTCTTTGATATCAAGGAGATCGACGATGAAAAGCACAAAAAGCTTACAGGACAGACCAATAAGAACATCCTTGACTGCTGCAAGTATCTGAGCGATCAGGGTGTTGATATGTGGATACGTCATGTGCTGGTTCCCGGACTAACTGATTCAGATGAAGAGCTCATCGAAACCAGGAAGTTCATCGATACACTGAAGACTGTTAAAAAGGTAGAGATACTTCCATACCACAGCCTCGGTGCATTTAAATACGAGAAGCTAGGAATCAAATATACCTTGAGTGATGTTAATGCTCCTGCTCAGGAGGCTGTGAAGTATGCTGAGGAGCTCTTAGGAATCAGATGATCAGTTTCTTATCATAAAATATTTCCCGATGTGTTAAAATAGCATTAGATTTGGTTTTTCCATTAATACATTTCGCAGGATGGGCGGAGGAACGGAGATAGTTATGGTATTTGAAGATAAGATTTGGACCGGCCTTGATATGGATACTGATGAAAAGGTCTGCATATTGCCAAATATGGCCAACAGACATGGACTCATTGCTGGTGCGACAGGAACCGGAAAGACTGTTACATTAAAGGTACTTGCCGAATCGTTCAGCGATATGGGAGTGCCTGTATTTCTCTCTGATGTTAAGGGTGATCTGGCAGGAATGATAAGTCCCGGAGCTGACAGTGAGGATATGAAGAAGCGTATAGAGAGCTTCGGTCTATCTGATGCCGGTTTTTCATACAGGCCCTTCCCGACACAGTTCTGGGATATAGACGGTAAAAAGGGTATGCCACTCAGGACCACAGTGACTGAATTCGGTCCTACACTCCTTTCACGAGTACTTGGTCTCACAGATCTTCAGGCGAATATCCTCACCATCATTTTCAGAATCGCAGATGAGGAGGATCAGCTTCTCCTTGATACCAAGGATCTACGTGCCATGGTGCAGTATGTGGCTCAGAATAATAAGGAATACAGTGCGGAATACGGAAACATGACCACAGCTTCACTCAATGCCATACTTCGTTCTGTAGTGGCACTTGAAACTGCCGGTGGAGACCGTTTCTTCGGAGAACCAGCCATAGATATTCACGACTTCTTCAGAACCGATAACGCAGGTAAGGGAATGATCAACATACTCGATGCAGAGACCACCATACAGAATCCGGTGATCTATTCGACCTTCATGCTTTATATGCTTTCAGAACTCTTTGAGCAGATGCCTGAGGTGGGAGATCTCAGTAAGCCGAAGATGGTGTTCTTCTTTGATGAAGCGCATCTTTTGTTCAATGGTGCGCCGAAGGCTCTTATAGATAAGATAGAGCAGGTTGTTAAGCTCATACGTTCAAAGGGTATAGGAGTATACTTTATTACGCAAAATCCGGGTGATGTGCCTGACGGAGTTCTGGCGCAGCTCGGAAATAAGGTGCAGCATGCTCTTCATGCGTATACTCCAGCGGAGGAAAAGAAGATAAAGTCAGCTGCTTCATCCTTCAGAGTGAATAAGAACTTTGATACTGCGGAGGTTCTCCAGAATCTCGGTACAGGAGAGGCTCTCATTTCATTCCTTGATTCCGATGGAAAGCCTGAGATGGTAAGAAGATGCAGGGTACTTCCTCCACAGTCAAAGAAGGGATCGATAGATGATACATCGAGACTTGCTGCTATGGTCGCTTCGGAGCTTTCCGGCAAATACAATGAAACCGTTGACAGAGATTCTGCCTATGAATTCTTCAAGCGACTGACAGATGAAGCAACAGCAGAGGCTGCAAGAATAGCGGCAGAGAAGCAGGCTGAAAAGGAGGCTCTCGAGAAAGCGAAGGCCGAGGAGAAGGCATCCAGGAGCACAAGAAATGCGGTAAAATCAGTCGGACGTTCAACTGCCGGTACTCTCGGAAGAGAGGCAGGAGGAGCTATAGGTAAAACCTTCCTTGGAAGCTTCGGAAAACGTATCGGCGGAAACATTGGCGCGGCATTGGGAAGAGGCATACTTGACACTCTGTTTAATAAATAATCGTGGGAAGTGAGCTTTGTATAGACTAATTGGGGATACGTCATGCGGAGTTGCCTTCACGAATTTGGGCGATGTTTTTGAAAAATCTTAATTCTGATATGAACAGAAAAGACCTTTGTCATGGGACAGTTTCCCATGACAAAGGTCTTGTTTTTGAAAAAAGTATGAAAAAGAGGTGTTTAGTGGACGGGTGAACCGTTTTACATCGAAAAAACCTTCAGGTAAAGATACTGAAGGCGGTCATGATAAGCATAAAAACTGTTACGATGATGACCGGAATAGTGGTGAACCAAAGATAGTACATTCTTCCAAGATCAGGTTCGGCCCTGAATGAGGTCTCGATCTTTTTGAAATTAAGTATGAAAGAGAGGATCGTAGTGAGGATGCTTCCGTAAAACAGAAGTATCAGGACATAGTATGAAAGAGTATCCTCCGGGTTTAGTGAACTCATTACAAATGCCATAGTATTGTTGCAGGAATGGACGAGAATCGAGTATCTGAGACCATAGTTCTCTCTGATCCATCCAAACAGAATGCCTATAACAACAGCGGTAAAGAACTGTATTAGGTTGCAGTGGAGAAGCCCGAAAAGAAATGCAGTTATGGTTATGGCGAAAATCTTTCCGTATCTCCTGAGTTTTCCATATATTATCCCTCTGAAAAAGGTCTCTTCAACTATAGGTGCACCTGCCACTGAATAAGCTATGCCAAAGAATCCTACGATATCTGCGCCTGTGGCGTTTTCTCTTGCAGTTTTCATATCAAAACCCTGGCTGTAAATGATATCAAGAATAGGCTGAGTTGCTATGGAAACCAGATACTGTATACCGTTCATAATGAGGATCAGCCACAGAAGAGTGAGCAGATTGAACCTCATATGCTTCATTTCAGCGTGGCGCTCAAAGCCCATGAGCAAAAATCCGGCAAGCAGTGACAGAAATGCGGATACCGTCAGAGAAAAAAATTCGTTCCTGTATAAATCCGAACCATATGAAATAAGTATGTTTGCCGTTGCCTGAAAAACGATTTCAAACAATAGTGTGACTATGGCAATTATGGCAAATATTCTTTTGATAGATTTAGTCATTAAATCAAAAACTCCTATATATATTGGATGATAATGCTTCAGCCGCCTACACTATCACGAAGGAAGCTGAGTATGTTCTCTTCCTGCGAAATTGTGTTGCTTATGCAGAGCATCATTTTAACAAAAGATCTATATGTTGTGTTATACTTTTGTCTGTTTGCGTAAAGTAAATTTGCGCTGAAATTGTATTATACATCATTTGATAAAGGTTATTCTATGAAAAAGTGGTTTCTATATAATAAAAAAGCCGACTTTAAGGCTATAGCGGATAAATATCATATCGATCAGGTCACTGCAAGGATACTTCGTAACAGAGAGATAAACTCGGAAAAACAGATAGAACAGTTCCTGCATGGTTCACTGGAGGAGGATCTGCACTCACCGCTTTATCTTCCAGATGCCATAAAGTGCATGAATCAGCTTAATCGTGCCATAAAAGAAAAAAAGCATATACGTGTGGTAGGAGACTATGATGTGGACGGTGTGTGTGCCACATATATCCTTGTTAAGGGGCTTAGACGACTCGGAGCAGTGGTTGATTATGTACTTCCAGATCGTATCAAGGACGGATACGGGATAAACATTGGCATCATAGACAAAGCAAAGGAAGATGGAGTTCAGGTGATACTCACCTGTGATAACGGTATAGCAGCAATAGAGGAGCTGAAGCATGCAAGAGATCTGGGAATAACTGTACTCGTTACCGACCATCATGATGTCCGTCAGAATCAGGATGAGGATTTCGGATGTGAGTCAAGGGATATCCTTCCACCAGCCAGTGCCGTTGTTGATCCTAAGAGAGAGGACAACAGGTATCCGTTTCCGGAGATATGCGGTGCGGTTGTTGCATGGAAGATAATCATTATGATGTATCAGAATCATACCATCCCCGAGGAAGAGTTCTATGATTTCCTTGAGTTTGCTGCCATTGCTACTATCTGTGATGTTATGGAGCTTAAGGATGAGAACAGGACTATAGTAAAGTTCGGTCTTCAGCAGATAAAGCAGACAAAGAATCAGGGGCTTAGAGCTCTTTTGGAGTTGCAGGATCTGTTGACTCAGGATCATGTGAGTGCCTACCATATCGGCTATATCATAGGGCCCTGTATCAATGCCGGTGGAAGGCTCAGAAGCGCTGAGATAGCGCTTGATCTGTTCCTTACCGATGACAGAGAAGAGGCCATCATGAAGGCTGCAAGGCTGAAGGAGCTTAACGATTCCAGAAAGACCATGACCATATCGGCTACAAATCAGGCTATAGAGATGGTCCAGAGGCACCATATGAATGACAGGGTGCTGGTGGTATATCTTCCAGAGCTTCATGAGAGTCTGGCGGGGATAGTGGCAGGAAGATTAAGGGAACGTTTTTACAGGCCATCCTTCGTCATAACCCGTTGCGAGGGAGATGAAGACGGAGAATGTCTTGCAAAGGGCTCAGGCAGAAGCATTGACGGTTATTCCATGTCGGAACATCTTCAGGAGGTCGATGAACTGCTCGTAAAGTGGGGAGGCCATCCAATGGCAGCCGGGTTCACTCTTATGGAGAAAAACATTGACATGTTCAGGGCAGAGCTTAACAGGAGATGTGAACTCTCCGGGGAGCAGCTGGTGGACAAGCTATGGATAGATGTGCCTATGCCGATTGATTATATTTCGCATAACCTGATTCATGATTTTGAAAAGCTTGAGCCTTTCGGAAAAGGAAATGAAAAACCAAGCTTTGCGACGAAAAACCTCGGAATTACTGAGTGCAGAGTGCTCGGTAAGAACAGAAATGTGGTTAAGATGAAGCTTCTGTCTGATGGAGGCTGCCTCATGGACGGGTTAATTTTTACCAATGGAGACGATTTTTTAAGGCAAAAGGGAGCTGCTTCAAGGATAGATATTGTTTACTATCCTCAGATTAATGAATATAATGGGATTCAAAGTCTTCAGATTGTGATTGATGATTACCAGCTGAAGCCTTAAATTTTGTCTTAATTGGAGGTAACTATGATCAAGGAAGTGATGAACTATATCGCTCAGGCAGATCCTGAGGTAGGACAATTAGTCATCAAAGAGTATGAACGTCAGCAGAACAACATCGAGCTTATTGCATCAGAGAATATTTTATCAGATGTATCGATGCTCACCATGGGAACTGTGCTTACAAACAAGTATGCTGAAGGTTATCCGGGAAAGCGTTATTACGGTGGATGCGTTCATGTGGACGATATCGAGACTATCGCCATAGAGCGTGCAAAGAAGCTCTTCAATTGTGAGTATGCAAATGTTCAGCCACATTCCGGTGCTCAGGCAAATATGGCTGTTACCATGGCTATTTGTAAGCCTGGCGATACTATCCTCGGAATGTCACTTGATGCCGGCGGACACCTTACTCATGGTTCACCTGCCAATTTCTCCGGAAGCTTTTTTAACGTCGTTCCTTACGGTGTTAATGCTGAAGGATATATAGATTACGACGAAGTAGAGGCTCTGGCAGTTGAGCACAAGCCAAAGATGATCATCGCAGGTGCTTCTGCTTATCCGAGAACCATTGATTTCAAGAGATTCCGTGAGATCGCTGATAAGGTTGATGCGGTTCTCTGGGTGGATATGGCTCATATCGCAGGTCTTGTTGCAGCAGGACTTCATCCATCACCTATTCCTTATGCACATGTCGTTACCACAACCACTCATAAGACTCTGCGTGGTCCGAGAGGAGGTCTCATACTTTCCAGTGAGGAGATCGCAAAGAAATACAATTTCAACAAGGCAGTGTTCCCGGGATGTCAGGGTGGTCCTCTCGAGCATGTTGTTGCAGCCAAGGCTGTCTGCTTCGGCGAGGCACTGAAGCCGGAATTCAAGGAATATCAGACTCAGCTTGTTAAGAACTGTAAGGCTCTTGCTGACGCTATGATCAAGCAGGGCTTCAAGCTTGTTTCAGGTGGTACAGACAATCACCTCATGCTTGTGGATCTTACCAATATTCCCGAGCTTACAGGTAAGACTCTTCAGAACAATTGTGATGAGGTTCACATTACCTTGAATCGTAATGCTATTCCTAACGATCCTCGTTCTCCGTTCGTCACATCCGGTGTCCGCATCGGTACTGCGGCTGTAACCACTCGTGGTTTCAAGGAGGAGGATATGCTTCCTATCGCGGAGTGCATCTGGAAGGCAGCTACTGATTTCGAAAATTCAAAGGATGAGATCAATGCCAAGGTAGCTGAGCTTGTGAAGAAGTATCCGATTTACGAGGGCTGAAACATACAGAATTCGACTTTTGTAGCAGCAGTCCACGGTATTTAAAGAACATGTAATGAAAAAAGTCCATCAGTGAAAAACACAGAATGTGTTTAAGCACTGATGGACTTTTTGAATGTAATGTAAAAACAAGTTTTTATTGAGTCTTTAGTTTGTTCTGCGCCACAGTGAGCATCAGCTTGATACGGTTAAGCTGATTTACCTCGGAAGCACCTGCATCATAGTCCACAGCGATGATGTTTGCCTCAGGATTGTGACGTTTCAGCTCCTTGATGACACCCTTGCCTACGATGTGGTTTGGAAGGCATCCGAAAGGCTGTGTGCAGACGATGTTGTAAACACCCTCATCCATAAGCTCCAGCATCTCACCTGTGAGGAACCAGCCCTCGCCGGTCTGATTGCCGATAGAAACATATTCCTTGGCCATCTTTGCAAGCTCTCTGATCTCTCCGGGAGGAGTGAAACGACTGGACTTGGCAAATTCCTTACGGGCCGTCTTTCTGAAATACTCTAAAAGGTTGATGACACAGTTGCAGAGTGCCTTACCCTTCCAGCGTGCTCCCAGATTCTCGTACTTGAAGTTCTGGTTGTAGAAGCAGTAGAGCAGGAAGTCCATGAGATCGGGAACGACAGCCTCGGCTCCTTCCTTTTCCAGAAGCTCAACTATGTGGTTGTTGGCGAGAGGCGAGAACTTTACAAGTATCTCACCTACGATTCCGACCTTAGGCTTGACCAGCCCTTCCTTGATAGGAAGTGTATCGAAATCCCTGATGATTCCGCGTACATTCCTTGAGAACTGGTTCATGGATGTGGTCTTTCTGGAAAGTGACTTAACACATACCTTGAGCCACTTCTGATGAAGCTCCTCGGCGGAACCGGGAACAAGCTCATAAGGTCTTGTGGCATACAGAGCACGCATAAAAACATCACCGTAAACTATTGCCTGCATAGCTCTGGTAAGCAGCGGAAGTGTCAGCTTAAAGCCCGGTGTAGACTCCATGCCGTTAGCATTGAGCGAAATAACAGGAATCTGAGACATACCTGCATGCTCAAGGGCACGACGTATGAATCCGATATAGTTTGAAGCACGGCATCCGCCTCCTGTCTGAGACATGATGATCGCTGTATGGTCCAGGTCGTATTTACCGGAATTAAGGGCATCCATGATCTGACCGACAACGATTATGGATGGATAGCAGGCATCGTTGTTAACGTACTTTAGACCGGTGTCTATGGCATTACGATTTGCATTGTTAAGTACCACCAGGTTGTAGCCGGAAGCTCTGATGGCAGGCTCAAGCATATCAAAATGTATCGGAGACATCTGAGGGCAGAGAATGGTGTAACGCTCATTCTTCATATCCTTTGTGAAAAGACGTCTCTCGTAACTTGCAGGACGCATGGTGCGAACATAATGCTTTTCATCACGTACACGGATGGCAGCGATAAGTGAACGTACACGGATACGCGCTGCACCGAGATTGTTCACCTCATCGATCTTGAGCACAGTATAGATCTTGTCGGATCCGGTGAGAATGTCTCTGACCTGATCTATGGTGACTGCATCGAGACCGCAGCCGAAGGAGTTCAGCTGTATGAGATCAAGATCGTCTCTTGTCTTTACATACTCGGCGGCGCGGTAAAGTCTCGTGTGATACATCCACTGATCTGTTACTATGATAGGTCTCTCCACCTGTCCGAGATGTGAGATCGAATCCTCTGTAAGGATTGCGAAGTCATAGCTGGTGATAAGCTCAGGTATACCGTGGTTGATCTCAGGATCTGCATGATAAGGACGTCCGGCGAGTACTATACCTCTGTGCCCGGTTTCCTTCATCCATCTGAGAGTTTCCTCTCCCTTTCTCTGCATATCCAGATGAGCCTGAGTGAGCTCTTTCCATGCTTCATGAGCGGCTGAACGTATTTCTTCTTCGGTAAAGTTCCATTTCTTAAACTGTTCAGCGATTTTCTGAGCAGTGAGCTCACCGACAGGACGGATGGAATGCTCTCCATCCTCAGGGTGTGCAAATATCTTTACCAGCTGATCTGTGCAGATCTTCTCATTGGTAAAAGCCAGAAACGGCTTCATGAACATAATGGAGTTATCCTCGAGACCTTCCACGTTGTTCTTTATGTTTTCAGCGTAGGATGTGACCATAGGACAGTTATAATGATTACCTGCATCAGGTGTTTCATTACGTTCATATGGTATGCATGGGTAGAAGATAAACTTCTGACCGTTTCTTATGAGCCATTCAACATGACCATGAGCGATCTTTGCAGGGTAACATTCTGACTCGGACGGAATGGTTTCTATTCCGAGCTCGTAGATCTTTCTTGTACTTGCAGGAGAGAGGACTGTTCTGAACTTAAGCTCACGGAAGAAGGTTGCCCAGAAAGGATAGTTCTCATACATGTTGAGGACTCTTGGGATACCTACTTCGCCACGCTCTGCGATATCCTGAGGGAGTGGCTCGTAGTCGAACATTCTCTGAAGTTTATATGCAAAAAGGTTAGGAATGTCTCTCTTTAGCTTTGTCTTGCCGAGACCGCGCTCGCAGCGGTTTCCGGAAATAAAGTTTCTTCCGGCACCGAACTGGTTTATGGTCAGTACGCAATGATTGTTGCAGCCCTGACAACGGGTCATCTTGGTGGTGTACTTAAGGTTAATGATGTCGTCGATAGGAAGCATGGTGGTCTGAACGCGACCATAAGCGGTACGTGGGACCTTGACCTCCTCTGTAGGCTTCATGTTCTTCAGCTTCTCGTTGGCAAGATGATATCTTTCTCTGGCGATTAGAGCTGCGCCAAAGGCACCCATTATGCCGGCGATGTCCGGACGTACAACATGTGCGCCGAGAAGATTTTCGAAGGCACGAAGAACTGCATCGTTGTAGAAGGTTCCGCCCTGTACCACGATGTGTTTTCCGAGCTCTTTCGCATCTGTTACCTTTATTACCTTGAAAAGAGCATTCTTGATAACGGAATATGCAAGTCCTGCGGAAATATCCGAAACAGTGGCACCTTCCTTCTGAGCCTGCTTAACATTGGAATTCATGAAAACAGTGCATCGTGAGCCGAGATCGGTAGGATTTTCGGCGTAAAGTGCTTCTTTGGCGAAATCAATAACTGAAAAATCCAGTGATTTTGCAAAGGTTTCGAGGAAGGAACCGCATCCGCTGGAGCAGGCCTCATTGAGCTGTACAGAATCAACAGTACCGTCCTTTATGCGTATGCACTTCATGTCCTGACCTCCGATGTCGAGAATACAATCGACATCAGGGTCGAAGAAGGAAGCGGCATAGTAATGGGAGATGGTCTCGACCTCTCCCTCATCAAGCTGGAATGCTGATTTTAGAAGCGCTTCTCCGTAACCTGTTGAACAGGCATAGGCTATACGTGCATCCTCGGGAAGAAGAGACTTTATCTCTTTCATGGATTCTATGGATGTCGCTATAGGAGAACCGTTGTTGTTCTTATAGAACTTGTAAAGGAGCTCTCCATTCTCGGATACGAGAGCCAGCTTTGTAGTGGTGGAACCGGCATCTATACCGAGATAGACATTGCCATGATAATTAGACAGATTTCCTGTCTTTACCTTAGCCTGGTCGTGACGTTCAGTGAATTCTCTGTACTGAGTCTCATTCTCAAAGAGAGGAGCCATACGCTTAAGCTCTGCATCCATCTTGATCCCGTTACGGAGCAGATCGATGAGAGTACCTATAGCTGCAGTTTTTGCATCTTCAGGACAGTTAAGGCAGGAACCTATAGCTGCAAAGAGATGGCTGTTTTCGGGCTCGATGATCTCCGGTCCCTGAAGATTAAGGGTACGGATAAATGCCTTACGTAATTCCGGCATAAAATGAAGAGGACCACCGAGAAATGCTACGTGTCCCCTGATAGGCTTGCCCTGGGCAAGTCCTGATATAGTCTGATTTACAACGGCCTGAAAAATGGATGCGGCAAGATCCTCCCTTGCGGCACCTTCATTTATCAGGGGCTGAATGTCTGTTTTTGCAAATACTCCGCAACGGGCCGCTATCGGATAGATCATCTGATAGTCCTTAGCAAGTATGTTAAGCCCGGCTGCGTCAGTATGAAGAAGAGAGGCCATCTGATCGATGAAGGAACCTGTGCCTCCGGCACAGATACCGTTCATACGCTGATCTATACCGCCTTTAAAATATATGATCTTGGCATCTTCTCCTCCGAGTTCGATGGCAACATCAGTGTCAGGACGATAATCTTTAAGAGCTGTGGCTACGGCTACAACCTCCTGACAGAAGAAAGCGTCCATGTGCTTACTGATGGTCAGTCCTCCGGAGCCTGTGATGACAACGGAAAGGCTGATCTCGCCGAGTCTGTCATTCGCTTCTTCAAGAATATCCGCAAGAGTTCCCTGTATATCTGCATGGTGTCTGCGGTAATCTGAGAACATAAGATTCTTTTCGGAATTCAGAATAGCGATCTTGACAGTAGTCGAACCTATATCAATTCCAAGTCTGTATTGCTGCATAAATAAATAACCCCATTTTATATAAGTTACTATCCGACAAAAAGAATTATTTTCTCCCTAAAATCTGCCGAATAGTTATACGATGATGCAAGTGTCACGATGCGAATTAAGGACACATGCATAAGAATCTTTCCTATATTAATAGTGTGTGAACCAAAATGTAATCTTAACATTTAGTTAGATTGCGTTCAACCGTAATAATGTAAAACTTTTGTGAACACAGGGTGAACTGTATACATTTTAAAATTATGAAAAAAGGGTGAAATGTATTTTTTTAAGCACATTTCGCCTTGAAAAAGAAATTCTCAGATTATATACTTTATGAAAATTTTTGGGATGTACTTTTACATTCTGTTAAAATAAGGAGATTAGATTTGACATTATTTCAAAAGCTTGAACGGAAATTCGGACGGTATGCCATACCGGATCTTATGAAGTATATCTGCGTTATATATGTGGTGGGCTTCCTCATCCAGATGTTTAATCCATTACTTTATTATTACTACCTGGATCTGGATCCTGAAGCTATACTGCACGGGCATATCTGGCGTATCGTGACCTTTCTTTTTTATCCTCCGTCCACAAGTATGATATGGATGGTGGTGGCTGTGTTTGTCTACTACAGTCTCGGTATGACTCTGGAGCAGTTATGGGGTACCTTTAAGTACAATTTCTTTTTCTTTTCAGGTGCCATAATGCTGGTTTTGTCAGCACTTCTCATATATATCGTCACAGGAGTATCGCTTCAGCTTTATCCGACATATATGACATTCAGCATATTCCTTGCATATGCGCTTACTTTTCCGGATGCGACATTTATGCTTTACTTCATCATCCCGATAAAAGCGCGCTGGCTTGCGATAGCCGAGGTCGTTCTCTATATTTTCATATTCCTGGGAACACCTGATCTCGGAACCAGAGTTGCTATCGCCCTTTCACTTTTAAATGTGGCATTGTTCTTCTACCTTTCAAATCAGAAACCTAAGAAGCGCAATGTTTTCCATATTAATGATTTCAGATAATAGTAATTGAACACAAGATAACAAGTTTTAGGAGGCTAATTAATGAGAAAAACTAAGATCGTATGTACACTCGGACCCAATGAGAATGATTATACAATTTTGAGAAAGCTTGCTGATAATATGGATGTTGCCCGTTTCAACTTCTCTCACGGAAGTCATAAGGAGCATCTCGAAAGACTTGCACTTCTTAAGGAAGCGCGTAAGGACAGCGGACGTGAGATCGCAGCACTTCTCGATACAAAGGGCCCTGAGATCCGTACAGGTGAGCTTGAGGATCATAAGAAGGTTACTCTTGAGGCTGGTAACGAGATTATCCTTACAACAGTAGAGTGCGTGGGAACAAAGGATAAGGTTTACATAAACTACGACGGTCTTAACGAAGATGTTTCAGAGGGAAGTGTTATCCTCATTGATGACGGTCTTATCGGACTTAAGGTTAAGAGCGTAGACGGTACGGATATTCATTGTGAAGTCACAAACGGCGGTGAGCTCGGAGAAAAGAAGGGTGTAAATGTTCCTAATGTAAGCATTCGCCTTCCCGGTCTTACAGAAAAGGATATCGAGGACATCAAGTTCGGTATCGAGGTGGGCTTTGATTTCGTAGCAGCTTCCTTCGTTCGTAATGCTGAGACTATCCGCGAGATCCGTGAGATCATCGACAATGCAGGTTCAACCATGAAGATCATCGCAAAGATCGAGTCTCAGGAGGGACTTGATAACCTTGATGCTATCATTGAGGCTGCTGACGGTATCATGGTAGCCCGTGGTGATCTCGGCGTTGAGGTTGAGGCAAAGCGCCTTCCTCAGCTTCAGAAGGAGATGATCAACAAGGCAAACTACGCAGGAAAGCTTGTAATCACAGCAACTCAGATGCTTGATTCCATGATTCGTAACCCTCGTCCTACAAGAGCCGAGGTTACAGACGTTGCCAACGCTGTATATAACGGAACAGATGCGGTTATGCTTTCAGGAGAGACAGCTGCGGGCAAGTATCCTGTAGAGGCTCTCGAGATGATGGCTTCCATTGTTGAGTACACAGAGCAGTTCCTTGATTACAATATGTACAAGGAACGCAGAGTTGACAGCAACACCTATGCCAATATCTCAAACGCAGTTTGTGCCGCTTCCGTAACAACTGCTTCAGAGCTTCAGGCAAAGGCACTTATCGTTCCTTCACTCACGGGCTCAACAGCGAGACTTATCTCAAAGTATCGTCCTGCAACACCTATCTATTCCATGTCTCCAAGTCAGGCAACAGTCAGACAGATGATGCTTCTATGGGGTGTAACTCCGATCTGGGCGAGAAGATCAGATACAACTGACGAGCTTTTCGAGAATTCAATGGATGAGCTTCGTAACCGCGGAATCGTTGAGAAGGGCGACCTTTGTGTAATCACAGCCGGAATCCTTTCAAGACTTACACGTAATCAGCCTGTTACTGCAACAAATATCATGCGAGTAATGGGAGCATAAACAAAAAATTATTTCTCAAATTCATCAAGATGGTATATCATGTAAAGATGAAATTCATTGCACACAATGAGAGTGCGGTGTATCATCATTGAGTGACGCGTGAAGGCGTTCACAATTTTCAGATGATATATCATCATGATGAGGATAAAGACCTCACAAATATATATTTGTGGGGTTTTATTTTTAAAGTTTTTGAGGAGGAAAACAATGAAAACACCATATGCAACACTTGAGCAGGTTAAGAAAATAAACGAGACCTACGACACTCCTTTTTATCTTTATGACGAGAAAGGCATAAGAGAAAATGCCAGAAAAGTTCATAAGGCTTTCGGATGGAATAAGGGATTTAAAGAGTATTTTGCCGTAAAGGCATGCCCGAATCCCACGATCCTCAAGATACTCAGAGAAGAGGGCTGTGGAACAGACTGCAGTTCACTTACAGAGCTTCAGATGTCTGATGCATGTGGATTTTCAGGTCATGAGATTATGTTCTCCTCCAACGAAACACCACTCAGTGAATATAAGTTCTGTGAGAAGATTGGTGGCATAATCAATCTCGATGATTTTACAAATATAGAGGAGCTGGAAGAGACTCTAGGTTATCTGCCTGAGACTCTGTCACTCCGTTATAATCCGGGCGGATATTTCACCATCGCCAACACAATCATGGATAATCCACAGGATGCAAAGTACGGTCTTACCACAGATCAGATCATCGAGGGATACCGTATCCTTAAGGAAAAGGGAGTAAAGCATTTTGGTATGCATTCTTTCCTCGCATCCAACACAGTTACAAATGACTATTATCCTACACTTGCCAGACAGCTTTTCGAGCTTGCGGTAAGAATCAAGGAAGAGACCGGAGTTTCTCTGGACTTCATAAATCTTTCAGGAGGAGTAGGTATCCCTTATAAGCCTGATCAGACAGGAAATGATATAGAGGAGATCGGCGCAGGTGTACACCGTGAATTTGATGAGATCCTCGTTCCTAACGGACTCGGAAACATAAGTATCTATACAGAGATGGGACGTTTTATGACAGGTCCTTTCGGAGCACTTATCACAAAGGTGATCCATTTCAAGCATACTTATAAGGAGTATGCAGGAGTAGATGCATGTGCAGTTAACCTCATGAGACCTGCCATGTATGGTGCATATCACCATATCACAGTTCTGGGAAAGGAAGATGCGGCCTGTGACAAGACCTATGATGTAGTAGGTTCGCTCTGTGAGAATAACGATAAGTTCGCAATCGATCGTGAGCTTCCGGAGCTTCAGAAGGGGGATTATCTCTTCATCCATGATGCCGGAGCTCATGGATTTTCCATGGGTTATAACTACAACGGAAAGCTCTGGTCCAGTGAACTTCTCCTCAGGGAAGACGGCTCAGTGAAGCTTATCCGCCGTGCACAGACTCCGGCAGATTACTTCGCTACACTTGATATAGACGACACTATGAAGAAGTATCTCTGATATAGAAGAAGCACCTGAAATCATTTTGGATTTCAGGTGCTTCTTTTTTTGCGACAAGGCCGTCATGCGGGCGCAGGGCTGGCTCGAGAGGACATAGGACGGCCAACGCGGAATCGAGTAGGGTACTTTTCTCTACTCGATTGTATGTAAGAAAGAATGTGTTAGCAGTGAAATCTGCCATTCTGTAGTATGACAGAGGACTTCAAGACCTGTGTAAATGGGTCAAAACTCGTATGCGGAGGTCTTGAAGTCGTTATGGAATATTGTTATAATAATCAACCGTGTAAATTTATTTTTAGAGGTATTAAAAATGGCATTAAAGAAGAAACCTGTCACAGGAATGAAGGACATTCTCCCTCGTGAAATGGAACTCAGACAGTATGTTCTCAGCGAGATCAGAAAGACTTATCGTGAGTTTGGTTTTACAGAGATCGAGACTCCGGTAGTTGAGCATATCGAGAACCTCCTCAGCAAGCAGGGCGGCGATAATGAGAAGCTTATATTCAAGGTTATGAAGCGCGGTGACAAGCTGGAATCTGCATATCAGAACGGCAGCCTCGATGACCTCAGTGATTCAGGACTGAGATATGACCTCACTTTACCTTTAAGCCGTTTTTATTCCCAGAATCAGGCACAGCTTCCGAGTCCTTTCAAGGCACTTCAGATCGGACCTGTATTCAGAGCAGACCGTCCTCAGAAGGGACGTTTCAGAGAGTTCGTGCAGTGTGATATAGATATCTTTGGCGATGGTTCCAATGTTTCCGAGATAGAGCTTATCCTCGCCATCTCTACACTGCTTAACCGTATAGGTTTCGGTGAGAAGTACAACTTCAAGATCGTTATCAATGATCGTGAGATCCTTCGTGGTATGCAGGCATACGCAGGCTTCCCTGAGGAGGATTTCGAGAAGGTATGTATCAGTCTCGATAAGGCAGACAAGATCGGAAACGAGGGTGTAAAGGAAGAGCTCCTTTCACTTGGATACGAGGAAGCCGTTATCGATAAGTATCAGGAGCTTCTTGCAGGTATCGGTACAAAGTCTCAGGATATACGCTCATTGGGAGAGAAGCTTAAGGAAGTTCTTCCTGAGAGAGTCACAGGTAATCTTGCAGAGATCGTAGAGGCTGTTGCAAAGGTTGACAGTGTTAAGGTCAATGTAGAGTTCGACCCTACACTTGTACGCGGTATGGGCTACTACACAGGTCCTATTTTCGAGATCCGTGCAGAGGGCTTCAGCGGCTCTGTAGGCGGCGGCGGAAGATACGATAAGATGGTAGGAAAGTTCACAGGTCAGGATACTCCTGCAGTCGGTTTCTCCATCGGTTTTGAGCGTATCATCACCATCATGCTTGATGCTGACGAGAAGGTTCCGGGTGAAGGAAAGAAGATAGCATTCCTTCTTGATAAGAATCTTGATGCAGAGAAGACTTCGAAGGCTCTCAATGAGGCTATGTCACTCCGTCTCAAGGGTGAGACTGTTCTTGTTTCCCGTATGAACAAAAACAAGAAGTTCCAGAAGGAGCAGCTCACAGAGGAAGGTTACACAGAGTTCAGGGAGTTCTATCAGGACGCATTGAATTAATTCAGATACAGATAACAACAAAATCTTATGAGGGAGCTATATATACACAGCATATAGCATATGCTGTGTGGGCTTTATCCCTTGTATCATCATATACTAAGGCTTTCTTTTATTCGAAAGCCAATGAATATTAAGAGGTATTTCTTATGGCAGAGTCAATGAAAGGTCTGCACAGAACATGCAGATGTACAGAACTTGATGAATCATTTATCGGAAAAGAAGTGACCATGATGGGCTGGGTTCAGAAGTCCAGAAACAAGGGTGGTCTTATCTTCACAGATCTTCGTGATCGTTCCGGCGTTTTACAGATAATTTTTGAAGAGGCTGATTGCGGAAGCGATGTATTCGAGAAGGCTGCAAAGCTTCGTTCAGAGTTCGTTATCGCAGTTACCGGTATCGTTCGTTCCCGTGGAAAGGACGCCAACAAGGAGATGAAGACAGGTTCCATCGAGATCTCAGCAAGATCGCTTCGTATCCTTGCCGAGTCTGAGACTCCACCATTCCCGATCGAGGACGGTATCGCCACAAATGAGAACGTTCGTCTCAAGTACAGATATCTGGATCTCCGCCGTCCTGAGCTTGCACAGCGCATCATGACAAGAGCAAAGCTTGCTTTCCTCATCCGTAAGTTCATGATGGATAACGGTTTCCTCGAGATCGAGACACCTACTCTTATCAAGTCAACACCTGAGGGAGCTAGAGATTTCCTCGTACCTTCACGTATGCACCACGGCTCTTTCTATGCGTTGCCACAGTCACCTCAGCTTCTCAAGCAGCTTCTCATGGTATCCGGTTTCGACCGTTACTTCCAGCTTGCAAGATGCTATCGTGACGAGGACCTCCGTGCTGACCGTCAGCCTGAGTTCACACAGGTGGATATGGAGCTTTCTTTTGTAGATGTTGATGATGTTATCGAAGTAAACGAGAGACTCCTTAAGTATATTTTCAAGGAGATCTGTAATGTAGATATCGAGCTTCCTATCCGCCGTATGAAGTGGATAGATGCCATGAACAACTACGGTTCAGATAAGCCTGATATGCGTTTTGACATGCTTCTTCAGGATGTGACCGAGGTTGTTAAGGACTGCGGTTTCTCAGTATTTGCAAACTGTGCGAAGGATGGCGGAGTTATCAAGGGTCTCAATGTCAAGGGACAGGCCAAGATGCCTCGTAAGCAGATCGATAAGTACACAGAGTTCGTTAAGGGTTATGGGTCAAAGGGCCTTGCTTATCTCGCTATCAATGAGGATGGCACATACAAGTCATCATTTGCAAAGTTCATGACAGAAGAGGAGCTTAAGGCTCTCGTTTCGGCTATGGGCGGACAGGCCGGCGACCTCCTTATGTTCGTATCCGATACAAAGAAGACAACTGTATGGAATTCCCTCGGTGCACTTCGTCTCGAGCTTGGTTCAGATCTCGACCTCATCGACCGTACAGCATGGAAGTTCCTCTGGGTTACAGAGTTCCCTATGTTCGAGTGGTCAGAGGAGCTTGGCAGATTCCAGGCTATGCACCATCCGTTCACTATGCCTATGGATGAGGATCTTCCTCTTGTTGACACAGATCAGGGTGCAGTACGTGCCAAGGCTTATGACATCGTTCTTAATGGTACTGAGCTGGGCGGCGGTTCTGTTCGTATTCACCAGGCTGATGTTCAGGAGAAGATGCTTGAGAAGCTTGGCTTCACACCTGAGAAGGCGTCGGAGCAGTTTGGATTCCTTATGCAGGCATTCAAGTATGGTGTACCGCCTCACGCAGGTCTTGCATACGGTCTCGACCGTCTCGCCATGTGGATGGTTGGATCCGATACTATCCGTGATGTTATCGCCTTCCCTAAGGTTAAGGATGGTTCAGATCCTATGATGGAGGCACCTGCACCTGTATTCGATGAGCAGCAGCTCGTTGATCTCGGAATTGCAGTAGTACCTGATGAAGAGCCTACCGGCGAGGAGAACTAAGGTATTTCATATCCTTATGATGCCAATGTTTCCGGATTTAGATCATCACGATTCTGTTATTCATTGTGAATTTTATCTGAATTTTGTCACCGAGACTTGCATAGTATGCAGGTCTCGGTTTATTCTATCTAGTGACTAATACTCGAGAGAGAGGTACTTACGTGACAAAAGAACAATTCCTCCATGATCTTACCGTACAGCTGAAGCTTATGGTTTCCGATCAGTTGATTTTTGACCAGCTTGCTTACTATGACAACTATATAAGCGGTGAAGTTCAGAAGGGCAGAAGCGAAGCTGAAGTAGTGGCAGAACTTGGTTCTCCCAGACTTCTGGCAAAGACCATTATCGATACTGCTGAAGCTGCAGGTGATCCTGTTGCCAATCAGGACGAAGAGATCAGAGGAACTATAGACACAGAACCTTTTACAGATGCATTTGACTATGAGCGTTCCCACGCGTACGGAACGGATCAGAACAGAGCATATGAAACAAAGACAGATTCGGAAACTCCGGATCAGAATTATGAAAATGAAAGTCGTCATGAACAGGAAAGCTTTTCGGAAGACGGAGTCAGAAATGATAACGGGCATTCCGCTTTCAACAGCTTTTTTGGCGATAATAGTTCTCGCACGCAGGATGGCAAAAGGAATTATGGGCATGTCTTCACCACAAGTGGCTGGGGATGTCTCATATTTATGATCATCTTCTTCCTAATTCTTGAATTACTTGTAAACATTATAGGCGGCATACTTTATTTCATCGCTCCTTATCTCGGACCGATGATGATAGCAGGAGTCATCGCCTGGGTGTTATATCGTTTTATGAGTTAGTGACGGATACGGGTCTGAAGTGCCGAGGATATTTCCGGGACTTCAGATCCGTTTTTTTTGCAAAAGGCTTTCGAGCGGACATCGTGCCTGCACGAATGTACATTTGAAAGTCGTAGATACAATTTTTATGATGCTTTGAGGGTGGGAGGATCTTCCAAACACTCTATGATGCAGGAATGGAGTAATATATGAAAACATTTGAACTTGTTGCACCATGTCATTTTGGACTTGAAGCAGTAACAAAAAAAGAAATTATAGATTTAGGATATGATATCACAACAGTAACAGACGGTCGTGTAGGCTTCATCGGCGATGCGGACGCTATCGCACGTGCCAATATCTTCATGCGTACACCTGAGCGTATCCTTCTCAAGGTTGGCTCCTTCAAGGCAGAGACCTGGGAAGAACTGTTCCAGGCAACCAAGGCACTTCCGTGGGAAGAGTACATCCCTAAGGACGGAAGCTTCTGGGTAACCAAGGCAAGCTCAGTCAAGTCAAAGCTCTTCTCCACAAGAGATATCCAGTCCATCATGAAAAAGGCGATGGTAAAGAGACTGGGAGAGTACTTCGGCATCACAAACTTCGAGGAGCACGGTGCCAAGTATCCTATCAGGGTTTTTGCATACAAGGATGAGTTTACTGTATGCCTCGATACCTCAGGAGAGTCTCTTCACAAGAGAGGTTATCGTCTGAAGCAGGGTCTCGCGCCTATCACAGAGACATTGGCGGCAGCGCTCATCATGCAGTCTGGCTGGACAAAGGAGCATGCTCTCGTTGATCCTATGTGCGGATCAGGAACATTTATCATCGAGGCAGCTATGATCGCAGCCAATATCGCTCCGGGAATGGACAGAGCCTTTGTTTCAGAGACATGGACTAACTTCATCGACAAGAAAGTATGGTACAATGCTCTCGACGAGGCAAACGAAATGGTTGACACTGAGCTTCTCGAGACAGGTGTCACAAAGTCCGGAAAGAAGATAGACATCCAGGGCTATGACATTAACCCTGATGTTATCCCTGTTGCAAGAGAGAATGCTGAGCGCGCAGGTGTTGACAAGATCATCCACCTTCAGGTTCGTGATGTTGCGAATTTCTCCCACAGTGGTAAGTTCGGATACATCATCAGCAACCCTCCTTACGGCGAGCGTATCGAGGACAAGAGAAATCTTCCGATGCTCTACACAGAGCTTAAGGAGGCTTACCAGGGACTCGACAGCTGGGCAATGCATGTGATAACAGCCTGGGAGGATTCCCAGAAGTATCTCGGAAAGGCTGACAAGAACCGTAAGATCTACAATGGTATGATGAAGACCTATTTCTATTCATACACAGGCAGGATGCAGAACCAGAATAAGCCTCATGATTTCGAGAAAAAAGCTTGAAATTCCGTGGGTTTTGAGACCATGAAATGATCAAAAAGTACTTCAAAAGTATCTATCAGGTACTAGAGAAGTACTTTTATTTTGGCCGGATTTAGGCAAAAAATTGGCCGGATTTGGCCGGAAACTGTAAGAAAGTATTACTATATAGTGACCAAATGCAGCGAGAAAAGCAAGTAAATCACTTAAATACTACGGCCCATGATACAGATAGGTAAAATTGAGTAAACATACGGCTGAATTGAATGCACAATAGTTTATCATTTTTGAGATAATACCCATATACCGATACTAGGAGGTACAACACTATGACTAATGAACAAGCATGGGATTATGCAATAGAATGATAAAAGTTGATGGGCTAGAACCAACACAAGACTTTAAAGAGTATATTGAAAAAGAAAAAAAGGCGAAGTAACCATGGAGGATGCAAAAAGATTTCTGGATAAGAAATACAAGATGAAGGAGCCTCTTGATGCGTGATCCTTATCTATATGATAATTCTTCTGTTTTTATAAGGAAGAGGATGTTCTAGGCGGACAGTCTATTGAGTATTCAGATCCCTTTGATATCGTTAACGATGTACATCATGTATTATTCGATATGCGTGTAAAACCATGGAAAAGTTTACTTCTTACTATAATCCAACAAGACCACCAGCGAATATAATACAAACAAAGCAGACCCTTTGTGGACTGCTTTTTCTTTACCATAATCCGTAAATGCTTACAAAATAATATATCTGAATGTTTAAGAAACAATACATATGTGTCGATATAGTCAGATAATACCAAAAATAGATGTCCAAAAACTGTGCATGGATCCCCATGGGATGTTACTTCTGTATGTCAGACAAGGGCGTGAAGTGGAAGAGATACGGCAATCTTCACTCATTGTCTTAGGCAGAAAGCCATATACCGGATAATGTGTAGCCGTTCGTATAAATCAGAAAGGATATTTTTATGAAAAAACTTGTTTCCCTGACACTTGTATTGACCATGTCTTTTTGCCTTACTTCCTGTGAAGCCGTTTCTGTTCCGGCTGCGGGTTCAGATCATGTAAACACAGAGAGTAATGAGTCACTTGAGGAATTCGAAACAGCAGAAAACAAATCTCAGGAAAGAGAGGATGTCATCGATGTTTCGGATGCTGTTGTTTCAGTTGAAGGCTCTGATGTTGCCACGGAAGGTTATCAGCTTGAGCAGGTTGTCGTACTGAGCCGTCACAATCTTCGTGCACCTTTGTCCAGCAACGGATCTGTTCCGCAGGAGTTAACTCCTCATCAGTGGATCGAATGGACAGCGAAATCCAGTGAACTGACAACTAAGGGTGGCATTCAGGAAACTAACATGGGCCAGTACTTCAGAAAATGGCTTGATAAGGAAGGCCTTATTCGGGAAAACAGTATCCCTGAAGAAGGAGAGATACGCTTTAACGCCCGTGAAAAGCAGCGATGCCGTGCAACAGCCAGATACTTTGCATCAGGAATGCTTCCCCTTGCTGATATTAAAGTAGAGTATCCTTCTGACTCCAATGATCTCCCGGATTTTATGAAACCAAACCTGAAATTCTATTCTGATACGTTTGCTTCTGATGCCATGGAACAGGTAAAAGCAATGGGCGGGGACACCGGGTTTGATGGCCTTGCCGATGAGACAAGGGATGCCATTAAACTTATCATGGATACTGTCGATATGCAGGACAGTGAAGCCTACAAGAGCGGGAAATATGGCGATCTGCTGACTGATGGATCCGGATATAAGATGGCAGCGGACGAAGAGCCTGATGTTACAGGAGCTATCAAGACCGCAAGCCAGGTGGCTGATGCACTGGTTCTTCAGTATTATGAAGAGCCTGATGTCAAAAAGGCAGCTTTCGGACATGACATTACTCAGTCTGACTGGGCTGAGATCGCAGGTTTACTTACAAAATATGAGGAAATAAAATTTGGCTCACCGCTGGTCTCAGTAAGCATTACACATCCCCTTATTCAGGAACTGGAGAGTGAACTTAAGAATGATAAACGAAAATTCAGCTTCCTGTGCGCACATGACTGCACTGTTTATACGACATTATGTGCTCTTGGAGTGAAACCCTATACTCTTCCCGATAGTATTGAAACGAAAACACCGATTGGTGTTAAGATCCTGTTTGAGCGGTGGCGTGACTATGAAGGTCAGGCATGGTATCGTGTAGACCTGATATACCGAAGCACTGAGCAGATCCGTGAATCAGCGGTACTTTCTCTGGATAATCCTCCGATGAGATATAACCTTAGCTTTAAAGGCATAGAAACCAATGAGGATGGATTGATCTCCGAAAAAGATCTTTTCGGTATGTTCGACCGCACAATAGACGATTATGAAGAACTTGTCGCTAAGTACACGGAAAAGACATTGGATAAAGCAGCTTGATCATAATACTTTGGATTTAGCGATCTTTCTAAATTAGGAAATGGCTGTTACGGTCATATGCTTTGAGATTAATGTAATGAGTTTTATGGAAAAAAGGGCGGTGAACAGATGAAAAGATGGCGCATGAATTTTTCAACTTTTATCATGACGGCACTTTTAGCGGTTATTCTTCTGGCCGCTGGTTGCAGTCAAATCCCTGATGGAAAATCCAATGGAAGTATAGGCATCATCGGTGCAATGGATGAGGAAGTCAGTTATCTGAAAAACATAACTGAAAATAAGAAAATCACAGAAGTCGCAGGAATGGAATTTTGCGAAGGGACACTGGAAGGAAAAAAAGTGGTAATTGTTCAATGTGGAATCGGTAAGGTTAATGCCGGAATATGTGCCAATACACTGATCAACCAATTTGGCTGTGAAAAGATCATAAATACCGGCGTTGCCGGCTCTCTACAGAATCAAATTGGTTTAGGTGACATTGTTGTTTCCGTTGATGCGGTACAGCATGACTTTACGGTGGAAGCTATAGGATTTGCGAAGGGGGAGATTCCGTATACCGGTCTTTATGCATTCCCTGCAGATGAAACAATGCGTAAAACAGCTGTGGAATCGGCTAAGAGCGTGACGCCGGAGACTCAGGTTTTTGAGGGCAGGGTATGCACCGGAGATCAGTTCATTTCCGGTAATGAGCAAAAGGAGAAGATTCTGTCTGATTTTGGTGGATTGTGCTGTGAGATGGAGGGTGGCGCTATTGCTCAGGCTTGCTATCTAAATAAAACACCTTTTGTAATCATACGAGCTATATCAGATACTTCAGATGAGTTGGAATACGATCTTTTTATGGAGAACGCTGCTATTAACTGTGCCAGGATTGTTCAATACATGGTAGGAAAACTTTGAGGGATACCATGAAGCACCGCTTTAAATATGGGCTTTTAAAAGTTCAAACGCAGGAAAGGTTATCTGATTATAAAAAACTTCCTTTTATTTGACAAGGGTCTCATTTATGTTAAGGGAGAAGATATATGAAAAAGAAACTTATAGCATTGGTAATTTCCGGTTTTATGGTTTTATGTCTTGTGTGCTGCAGCACTCAATTATCTATGCCTGAAGCAGCTATACCGGCGACGGAGACCGAAACTGATTCTGAGGAGAACAGAACAATGAAAGAAGAGTCCACCCATACTACAGGCGCTTTCAGCGCTGATGAGCAGACATTGGAGGTCAAATGCAACAATGGTACCTTCTTAGGCAAGGAGACAGACGGGCAGATCATCTGGAAAGGCATCCCTTACGCAACTCAGCCGGTGGGTGAGCTTCGTTGGAAGAAGGCACTTCCTGCCGCAGACGATGACGGCGTGTACGACGCCACAAAACCCGGTCACATTCCCATCGGGCTTGTGAACGACTCGCAGGGAACGGCGGAATTCGGCGAGGACTGCCTCGTGCTGAACATTTATTGCGATACCAGTTCAAACGACAGCAGGAAGCCGGTCATGGTGTGGATTCACGGCGGCGGGTTCGTCGCTGAATCCCAGGCGTCGCCCCTCTACGACCTTACCAACATCTCGAGACAGTACCCCGACATCCTGTTTGTGTCCATCGACTACAGGCTCGGCTTCATGGGATTCATGAACTTTGAGCGGGTTCCGGGCGGAGAGAACTACAAAGAGGCAGGAAATCTTGGCCTTCTTGACCAGCTTGAGGCATTAAGGTGGATACAGAAGAACATATCAGGATTCGGAGGCGATCCGGACAACGTGACGATTTTCGGCGAGTCGGCAGGCTCGGCAAGCGTCACGTTCCTCCCTCTCATAGAAGGAAGCGAGGGGCTCTTCAAGAGATGTATCGCACAAAGTGCCAACATCGCCTACTGCGACACGATGGAGCACGGCATCCACGTCACACAGAACTTCCTCAGTGTAACGGGATGCCAGACCATGGACGAGCTGATGGAACTCACTACAGAGGAGCTTATAGAAGCCTATCAGAAAGCAGCTGACATTGATGCAAACTGCCTTCTGGGAGCTGCTAACTTCCCGCTCCTGGACGGCGTTACCCTTCCGGAAGATCGAGCAGTCATGTATGAGATGTGGGGAGACGAGAAGAGGGCTAAGATTGATTTAATGATCGGGTCTACCCAGGATGAAATCAGGTACTTCCTTCCGCTCGAGGGCGGCGAAGAAGCCTTTACAAATACGCTGAGGTGGATTGCAAAGAGGGATCGCGCGCTTCTTAACACTCAGGAGAAGGCCATGTACGACGAGTTCATGACCACTCTGGTAAACGAAAGTGAATTAAGCAGGCTGGAGCAGTACTGCAACGACATCAACTTCCGTGCCGGCAACACCAATATGGCCATCAGGCACTCTGCCGCCGGAGGCAACACCTATATGTACTTTATGAAGAATCCGGTGACAACACCCTATCTTGGCGTAATGCACTCGGCCGAGCTTCCGTATCTGTTTGACAATTCCATAGCGGATCCGATGGGGAGCGGAGAGATAGTTAGTACCGAGGATTGCGAGTTCCGCCATGTTGTAAAGGAGATGTGGACCAACTTCGCCCGGACAGGTAATCCTTCCACCGACAAATACGAGTGGACGAAGTTCTCGGGGGATGACCGCCAGACGATGGTCTTTGACGACACCATAGGCATGCAGAAGGATATATTCGGAAGGCGTGAGGACCTGATGATGTCATGGGCAGAGCGCCTTGGGAACGGTTCGTCCAAGAGAGTCTGCTAACGTGGGTTCAGACGAGGAGGAGATACCATGAACGAATTTGAAAAGAAATATCCATATTTTTGGTTGGTGTTGGGGCTGATCCTGACAATGCTTTCTTATGGCATTTTTAACACAGGCATATGTGCCTGGATATTTGCCATACCGTTGATTCGATTTATTAACAATCGCACCCAATGGTCATCCATTCTTTTGATGCTTGTTGGGATGATCCTTGTTGCCAACATAACTTTTTACAGGCTTGTTGAAGATGGCTTCAACCTCATGAATCAAATATTTTGCACTTTCAATGGCATCAGGATTTGGTTCCCGTTCTTTGTATATTTTCTTTGCAGAAAGTTTGGCACCAAGAGAATCATTGCTTACCATGCGTTTCCGGCGGCAGTGGCTGTAGCTGAGTTCTTCATAGATAATCCGTTTGTTTCAGTCATGACTTCGCTTTCAGTATCACAGTTCTGGAATTTGGGTCTTATGCAGGTCGCTAGTATTACGGGTGTTGTTGGAGTTTCCTTTATCGTGACAATGTTTGCCTCTGTCGCTAATTACATCTGGGAAGAAGGAATGCGTAAAGCGACCGTTATATACGCAATCTGTTACGGAGTGGTTGTTGTTGCCGTTACAGGTATAGGTATGACCACAATTGAGAAAATCACCACAACTGATCAGACAGTGAAAGTTGCTGCGAGTATAGAAGACCTCAATCTATTGGTTGAGGACGAATCAATTCTTGCTCAGTATGATGGCTCGGATGAAGAGAAAATCTTTCAGGCGTTCTTTGATATCATCAGTAGAAGAGCAAAACAGTCAGTGCAAAATGGAGCTACGCTGCTGGTGTTTCCGGAAGACGCATTCTTCTGTCCGGAAGCATCCAGTGAAAAATTTATTGAACAGGTGCAGGACATTGCCAAAGAAAACAAAATCAATATATTACTGCCTCTTCTCAGGCTACCGGAAAATGGAAAGAAAAAGAACACACTGAATTTTATAGATAGTAATGGTCAACTTGTAAATACTTATCTAAAGAATCATCTTGTGCCGGTGGTGGAAGAACCTGATACAGAAAGAGGCGATGGCAAAACACCGGTCATTGAAGTAGATGGCGTAAAATACACTTATCTGATCTGTGCCGATTATACTTCGAATAAATATGCCTATAATGGCAGAGAGGCGGATATCTTTTTAAATCCATCTTACGATTGGAAAGCCTTCCAGTACTTTACATCCTATGGAATACAAGCTCGTGCTATCGAATGTGGGTTCTCAGTTCTAAGAAATCCTGTCAACGGCAACATTATACTTTATGATGTATTTGGAAGACCGCTTCATATGCAAAATGTCATGGGTGTACATTCGGGTATGATTTATCTTGATATTCCAAAGCAAGGCAGACAAACTATCTATGGTGCTACTGGCAATTGGTTCCCGTGGATATGCGCCCTTTATATTGTCTTCGCAATAGTCAGTGGTTTTATTATCAAAAAAAGTATCAGTAAGACAGCTTTAGGTTAAAAAAGTTCCGTTCGTGTCTATGATATTTGAACGAAAGGATGAAACATAATATGGGATGGGAAGCAGATTTAATTGAGTAGATGCAGGCAAATTTCAGCAATTTTGGAAATCTTATGAAGTTGCTGGCATTTCTTGGCGCGGAGACCGGTCTGCTTATCTCTGTGCTGATCGTGATGTTTTGCTGGAAAAAGAAAGTTGGGCAGAGGCTGGCATTGATCGTAGTAGCTGTAAATATGTGGCTTCCAATGATCAAATCGATAGTTCTCAGGCCAAGACCCTATATGGAATTTCCCGACAGATTAAAGCCACTGGTTTTGGATCAGGAGGGGGCTGCTATGGATGTGGCAGCTCAAGGATATTCCTTCCCCAGTATGCACAGCGCATCTATACCTGCACTATACTTTCCTCTGGCAAATGAAGCAAAAAAGAAATGGCTCTGGATCATTGCGGTAGTCCTGACCTTATCGGTAGGTATTTCCAGAATAGTGGTCGGCATGCACTATCCGACAGATGTTCTGGCTGGAGTCATTTACTACTATGGGTGACCATAAGCAGGATTTGACTCCATCTGATAACGCTGACTTAAATGGACTTAGAACTACAGCATCTGAGACAAAGGATAGCTTGATTGTATTTTTCTAGTCTAAAATATAGAGTTTTCAAGGTGCGATGCCCACTATTTATGTGGGAAGTTTAAGTAAAGAAAATATTCTCGATATGCACAAGAAAGCATGAGTAAGACTATAGGTGATGCATAAAATGCAGGTGCGAAGCTATTTTGAACAGCCTATGCACCTGCTTTTTTTAGTTGAGGAAATATAAAAATTCTATTAAGTTATTGACTTGGAGTTAACTCTAAGAAGTATAGTTCATATAAAGGAAAAACACGAATAGATTTGAAAATAAAAATGTGCCCGCGAAAAGGAGATCAAGAACCATGACGATCAAAGAAGTTTGCGAAAAATATAACATTACACCTGATACCTTACGGTACTACGAGCGTGTGGGCGTTATCCCTGAGGTTCATCGTACAAAGGGAGGTAACAGGGATTATACAGAGGAGGACATAAGCTGGGTTGAGAATGCAGTGTGCATGAGAAGCGCAGGTGTTCCTGTGGAGATGCTGATCGAGTATGTGAAGCTTTTCCAGGAGGGAGATTCAACGATAAAGGCCAGAAGAGATCTTCTTGTGGAAGCCAGAGTCGCAGTTCAGGAAAATCTTGATAAGTATCAGGTTACCATGGATAAACTTAATTACAAGATATCCCGTTATGACGAAGCTATAAAGACCGGTGTTCTTAGCTGGGATGATTACGAAGATTCAAAGAAATAAGAGGCAGAACATATGGATATAAAGATTTATAAAGACCGGAATTTTGATGAGGAAAGAGCTCTATATGGAAGCAATGGTGTTGTGGTGGACAACTGCAGATTTGACGGACCGGCAGACGGAGAGAGCGCTTTAAAGGAGAGCAGAGACGTTCAGGTAAATAATAGCTTTTTTAACTTAAGATACCCTTTCTGGCATGATGATAACCTTAAGATCATGGGCAGTGAGATGACTGATAAGTGCAGAGCAGCACTGTGGTATACAAGCAATGCAACAATCACAGAAACAAATCTCTATGGCATCAAGGCCCTGAGAGAGTGTTCTGATATAAGAATCTTTGACTGCGATATCAATTCACAGGAGTTTGGCTGGTCTGTTAAGGATATAGAGATGAAGGACACGACTGTTCAAGGAGAATACTTCATGATGAGGTCAGAGCGGCTCAAGTTCGATAATGTGACTCTGAAAGGAAAGTACTCCTTCCAGTACATCACTGATTCAGTATTTGAGAACTGCAACTTTGATACCAAGGATGCATTCTGGCACGCAAAGAATGTTGTGGTAAGAAACAGCATAATAAAAGGCGAGTACCTAGCCTGGTACTGCGAGAATGTTACCTTCGAGAACTGCACAATAATCGGAACTCAGCCATTATGCTATTGCAAGGGGCTTAAACTGATTGACTGTAAGATGATAGACACAGATCTCGCTTTTGAAAAGTCTGAGGTTGAGGCAACTGTCCTGACACCTGTCATCAGTATAAAAAACCCTAAGGCAGGAACGATTTCTGTTCCGGAAGTATCAGAGATAATAATGGATGACTCTGAGGCAAAAGGTGAGATAAAGATTAATATAAAGGCGGAATGTGCCTGAGAAATAAAACGACAAACTAAGTAGTAGGAGGACATTTAAATGAGCAGAGTTAATTTTGGAGCAAAACCACTTATGTACCCACAGCCGGTACTTATTATCGGAACATATGATGAAAATGGTGTTCCGAATGCCATGAATGCAGCATGGGGCATCACAACTGACTTTAAGGAGATTACTATCAGTCTTTCAGATCATAAGACTACGGATAACTTGAAGGTAAAGAAAGCATTCACAGTCAGCATGGCTACAGAAGCACAGGTCGTACCTTGTGATTATGTAGGTGTAGAATCCGGAAGAAAGGTTCCTGACAAGTTTGCAAAGGCGGGCTTCCATGCTACTAAGAGCGAGTTTGTAGATGCACCTCTAATTGATGAGCTCCCTCTTGCCATGGAATGTAAGGTAAAAAATTTTGAAAATGGTATCCTTATTGGAGAAATCGTTAATGTCTCAGCCGATGAGAGTGTTGTAACAGACGGAACTGTGGATATAACAAAAGTAAAGCCTATCAGTTTTGATCCATTTGGGAATGCATATTTTAGCGTTGGCGAGAAAGTTGGAAATGCTTTCAAGGATGGAATGACTCTTAAATAAAGATCATAATCTGCACCTGCCATTTTTAGTGACAGGTGTTTTTTTTCGCGATAAGGTTGTCGAGCGAGCTTTTTCTTTGGTGTGAAGCCATTTTTAATCTCATAGGCGCAGGCAGTGTGGTATGAAAGCAGCTAAGGGTTAAAATCAGAAATCCCTACTATTATGATATGCTTAAATCCTTTTGACGAGAATATATACCACATAACACATTTTAATTATACGATATTGATTTATACCTCATGGTAAATATGTCGATTGTATTCAGTGAAACTGTTTTAGGGAAAACTGTGAAAATTACAAAAATCACGCATTAATGAACTTTATTTTGTAAATGATGGTTTAAGGAAAGGAAGGTAAACACTATGAAAATCACAACATTTAACCCTATTATCATCTCTTCAAAATCAGATGATGTCGTTAAGATTTTTGAAGAACTCGGCTTTGAAAAGCATCATCACAATGTGGAAGTGGAAGACAGGGAAAGTTTTAGATTAAAGCATCCTGACGGATTCTACGTTGATTGTGTGCAAATGGACGAGGCAGAAAAAGATAAGATGGTTATACGCATGAACGTTGACAACTTCGATGAAGCCCATGAAATATTACTTGCACATGGTTTCAAGGATGGTCCAAGAGTTCTCGATAAAAAATCTGCAAAATCAATGGGAATGATTTCACCATCAGGTTTTGTCATCGGATTAGTTGAACATAAAAAGAATCACGATTAATTATATAAATGAATTATATGTAAGCGTCTCATCTGAATTCAGGGTGAGACGCTTATTATAATATGTTTTTATTCATATAAATATTATATGAATAGACCCACATTATTCAGACCTTATTTCATTGTGTAAATTTTTCATCATTTATGATAAAATTAATGCATCTTTGCAAAAATATGTACATTTTGCACAAAGGATGGATGAAGTCTTGGGTAATATGTCACTACGAAAGAGGCTGGCTCTTTTGGGAGCTGTCTCGATGATTCCGTTGATAATTGTAGCCGCATATCTGATAGGTGCGCTTCAGAGTTACAGCTATGCCTATGATGCCATAGTCAGCAACATGGCGGTTGCCAACCAGTACAATCTGAAATTTAAAGAGTCTGTGGATGAGAATCTCTATAAGATCGTAGTCAGTGGAGTCTCATTTGACGAGATATCTTCTGATCCGGAACTTGTGGATCCATATGATGCTCTTCATGATATCCGTAAAAGCTTTTCCGAATTGGAGGCAAATACACAGGATCTCGAAAGTCGTAACTGGTTAAATAATCTGCTCAGAAATGTCAACACCCTGGAGCTTCGTATAGGTGACATTCAGAGGAACCTTTCGGATGGAAGTCATTATGATGCGAACATTCATATGTTAAATGACAATGTCTACATCCTTACTGAATTGATTCAGGATGATATCCAGTATTATCTTTACTATCAGACCAGGATAATGGAGCGAATGAAGACAGAGCTCCAGATGCGCGTGCGTTATTTCGTAGTATTTGTAGCACTGCTTTTGAGTTTTATCGTTGGCATCCTCCTGATGATCGTTATTCATATATCCAGAAGTATCACCGTTCCGGTGGAAAATCTCGGTCATGTGGCAAAGGAAATATCCCTTGGTAATTTTCAGGCAAGGGCTGACTGTACTTCCAAAGACGAAATTTCCGCGTTGGGAGAGCGTATCAATGAGATGGCAGAAAGTCTCGAAAAAATGATGCAGAAGATACGTGATGATGAAAAAAAGATGCGTCACGCTGAGCTTCGGCTTTTACAGGAACAGATCAATCCGCATTTTCTTTACAACACTATGGATACCATTATCTGGCTCATAGAAGGACGTAAGCTGGATGAAGCAGAGGATATGCTGGTATCGCTCAGTAATTTCTTCCGTCTGGTTCTGAGCCACGGTCATGAGTACATCAGTATCCAGGAAGAGGAACAGCACATCAGAAGTTATCTCGAAATTCAAAAGTTCAGATACCACGATATCCTGGAATATGAGATCAGCATGGATCCTAAGCTCTATGAGTATAGGATACTGAAGATGACTTTACAGCCACTGGTAGAGAATGCATTGTATCACGGCATAAAAAACAAGCGTGAGCTTGGTATGATCCGTATCACAGGGCAGCTTCGTAATGAAGATATCCTTTTCAAGGTGACGGATGACGGAATAGGTATGGATGAAGCCACTCTTGAGAAGCTCAGGATCGCCATTACAAAGCCCTGCAAGGATACAGATTCCGGCTTTGGTATGGCCAATGTTAATGAACGCATACGTATGAACTTTGGACCTGAATACGGTCTTACACTTGATTCTTCATCGGGAGGCGGAACCATGGTAACAGTACGTATTCCTAAGGAGCGAATAAATGATGGAACTACTGAAGAAAATGGAGAATCGTCATGACAGGATTGAATAAAGGAAATATAAAGTTGTTCCCGGATAATAAAGGATGGAATGCATGTAAAAGAAATGCAGTAAAAAAAGCAATAGCACTTGGAACGGCTTTTACTCTACTGACTGCATCCTGCATTTCATGTTCTCCCTTTAATGTGGAAGAAACCAGCAGTAATATGCAGATCCTTGAACCGGAACCCGCTGAAAATCTGATCAGGGTCGGCTTTTCACAGCTTGGATCTGAATCCAAATGGCGCCGTGCCAACAGCATTAGCATAAAAGATGCTCTGACAGTAGATAACGGTTTTTTCCTTCAGTTTAACAATGCACGGCAGACTCAGGAAAATCAGATCAAGGCTATCCGCGGATTCATTTCCCAGCAGGTTGATTACATTGCCTTTTGTCCGGTAACCGAGGACGGATGGGACACAGTTCTCAGAGAAGCGAAGGATGCGGATATCCCTGTCATTATCGTTGATCGTCAGGTATCCGCAGATTCATCTCTTTATACCACATGGATAGGAGAGAACATGAGGCAGGAGGGAGAAAATGCCGGCATATGGCTTTCAAAGAAGCTGGAGGAACTCGGAAAAAGTCATGACAAGATAAATATCATCGAGCTTCTGGGTACGCGAGGATCCTCCAGTCAGATAGGAAGAAGCATCGGTTTTGACACCGTTTGTGACAAGCATCAGAATTGGGTTCTCCTTGATAGAGATGATGGTGATTTCACTACAGCTAAGGGACAGGAGATCATGTCAGGATTTCTGGAGAAATATGATGATATCGATGTTGTGGTATGTCAGAACGATGATATGGCCATAGGAGCGGTACAGGCTATGCAGGATGCCGGCATAGATCTTTACAGTGATGAGAAGCCCATCATCATTTCGTTTGATGCAAGCCGTCAGGGACTTGAAATGGTGATGCAGGGAATCATAGATGTGGATGTGGAGTGTAATCCTGCGAGCGGTCCCCAGCTTTCCGAAGTTATACATGAGATGGAACAGGGTAATCAGGTGGCAAAAGCCTATTTTATGAATGAGGAAGTGTTCACAAGGGACAATGCTTCCAGATTTGTGGATGACCGTTCATATTGAAAGAGTACGATCAGTGAAAAAAATGGTTTAATGCATTTTCATCAGAGCTCAGTTTTTGATGAAGGATATAAATAAGTAATTACTGTATTTGTGACATAATGATAGTGGCGGAGGTAGTTATAGGGTATGCTGAAAGTTTTCTTGGTTGAGGATGAAGTGACTGTGCGTGAGGGATTACGCGATAATATCCCATGGGAGGAATACGGGTTCCAGTTTGCAGGAGAAGCCTCCGACGGAGAGATGGCACTGCCTATGATCAGAAAGACTGAACCTGATGTGCTGATCACAGATATACGTATGCCGTTTATGGATGGACTGACTCTTTGTCATATAGTCGGTCAGGAATTTCCGAAGATGAAGATGATCATCATGAGCGGCTTTGATGATTTTGAATATGCGAGACGTGCGATTCAGGAAGGTGTTGACCAGTATCTCAGTAAACCCATCACCCGTAAGACCATAAAGAAGGCGCTGGATGAGGTCAGGCACAAGATCGACCATGAAAGAGAGCAGAAAAGCTACCAGGAGAAATTCCGCCTGGAATCCAGAGAATATGAGCAGTACCAGAGAAGAAGCTTTCTGGAAGCTCTGTTTGGAAGAAGGCTTACGGTTGAAAAGATGTATGAGGAGGCTCAGAGACTTCAGTTCAATGTCAATGCGGCCTGTTACAACATTCTGCTCTTCAGTATGAATGATAAGAAAAGGGATGAAAGTGAAGAGTTCAGGCTGAGACAGAATGATATCCTCGCTTTTTTCCTGAGATTCCCGGAGTATATTCTGTCCAAATGGAGTCTCAGCTCCTACTGTGTTATAGTGCGTGGAGAAAAGGATGTGGTAAGGGATTTCACAGTTCGGGGAATAGCTGAAATTGAAAGAATCGCATCCGATCCCAGATGTCCTATGCATTGGTATGTAGCTGCCGGTGAGCCTGTGGCCCGTTTCAGTCAGCTTACGGAATGCTTCGAAAAGACAAATCACCGTTTTGCTGAACGTTTCTGGAGACCGGAAAAAAATATATTACGTCCTGAAGATGCGAGCCTTACGATCTCAGATGAAAAACGAAGTATAGATGGTGTCAATGCTGAGAACGTGGATCCATCCATCATTACCGGCTTCTTAAGGGATGGTGACGTTAGTGATGTCACGGAATTCGTAAATGGATATCTGGAGAGCTTAAAGGATGTACTTAAATCTAAGATATTCAGAAGCTATCTAATCCTGAACATCAGATTTACAGTCATACGTTTCGTAGAGAACTACGGCATGGATCAGAAGGAATTCCTTGAGAAACTTCCTTTTGACATTCATGATCTGGAAGGAGACAGTGATAAGATTCCGGATTATGTCATAAGCATGCTCAGACTTGCCTTTTCCCTCAGGGATCAGGAATCTGAAAATAAAGGTCACACAGTAGTGCAGGAAGCATTGCCCTACATCCAGAAGCACTATATGGAAGAAGATATCTCATTGAATTCAGTAGCAACGGTGGCGGGGATCTCCAGCACATATTTCAGCTCCATGTTCTCACAGGAAATGGGAAAGACATTCACGGAGTATCTTACAGAGCTTCGCATGAATAAGGCAAAGGAGCTTCTGAGCACACAAAAGCTTCATACTGCAGAGGTTGCACAGGCAATAGGATACAAGGACGCACATTATTTCAGCTTTGTATTCAGAAAGACCCAGGGAATGTCTCCAAAGGAGTACCGGACACAGAATTCTGTATAATCGAGAAGGATGCCTTTTTCGATACCCCGAAGGAAACTTCTGATCAAACACTTGTCCCTTCCGTCAGTATCCAGGGCACGATTATGGTGTCTGATGACGGATCAGAGAGAAGACGGGTAAGAGATGCGGTTACAGCATCGGAAAAGCTGTGTTTTTCATGGGCCAACGAGGTTATATGTATCTGCTCTATCAGACTAAGATAACTGTCATCGAAGCTGACTATGCTCAGGTCCTCAGGAACATTGATATGAAGCCTAGTAAGGATAGGAAGAAGTCTGTATGCTATCTCATCGTTAAAGCAGACGAGGGCAGTGGCTTCATAAAGAACATCCCGGGTGAAGTTCTGTAGCTTAAGCTGAAGTGCCGGGTCCAGCAGATCCTTTAGATCCTGTTTGTTAAGCATAAGTATATGAGATCTGGAAAAATCCATATCCATATCCCTTAGAGCATCTATGTACCCCTGATAACGTTCAAGGCCCTGAACAGTATCGGAAAGAAAAATACCTGCAAAGGAGCGATGCCCGCGACTGCTCAGCTTCTGTACAAGCTCATAAGCGCCATGATAGTTATCATCCTTTACTACTGACCATGCAGGAAAATTCGGATACAGACCATATAAGAACAGGAGAGTAGTTCCGCTGCGCTGAAGCTTCGTATATAGATCAAGATTAGGATTCTGAAGTGATGAGAAACATTCTGAGATGATCGCCCGGGGAGGATTATCGAGAAAGCTTTCAAGTATTTTTCGTTCAGAATAGAAGTCAGCCATATTCTCAGTGAGTGATACACGGAATCCAAGTCCGCCCAGCTTTTGGCGGAGAGCGGCGATAAGCTCAGGGAAAATGTAGTCGTCAGGAGTAGCTAACAAAATCTCCACCACATTTTCCCTATCATTGGGTGATTTCCCGGTGAGATAAGTTCCACTACCCTGACGTGAGCTGAGATAACCTTCTGAGATAAGTTCTTTTATAACTTTACGCACCGTCTGACGACTGACCCCGTAACGCATCATCAGTTTTTGTTCAGTATCAAGTGTATGTTTTTTTTCTTTAAGCATCTGTTCTATCTCCATGAGCAGATGTTTTTTTAATTGTTCGGATTTACGGATACCGGGAACAGATAGGATCCTATGGGTATGAGTATTTTCCTGAATCATGAAGATCCCCCTTAATAAAATTAAAAAAGTGAAAAATTTCAGCAGTTATTTTTAAGCGAAGAAAGAAATCTGCTTAAAAAAAGTAAATTGAACATGTAATTTATGCATCTTGCGCATGTTAAATCTACAAAATCAAAGATACAAAACGAAAAATTTCACCCATTCCTATGAAATTATCTAAATATTTTACCTTTTTAGTATCAGGTCAAAATAATTTGTACTCTTATTATACACATAAGGCGATTATTTGTACTGTTAAAACGATGATTATTGTGCATGATGTATCTGTTGTATTGAGTAAAACCACTAATAATAGGATAATAGTTACAGAAAGAGGAACAAAAAGTTCCGAAGAACGAATATCTTTTTAGGAGGGATTTATGAGAAAAACATTATCAGTTCTGTTAACAGCCGCTATGGCAACATCAATGCTTGCAGCTTGTGGATCATCAAACACACAGGCTACAACAGCAGCTCCTGCTGAAACAAAGGCTGCAGAGACTCAGGCAGCTACAACAGCAGCTCCTGCTGAGACAACAGTTGCAGAGGTTACAGAGGCTGCCAAGGAAGCTGCAGCTAGCGGTGATACTATCACAGTTGGTTTTGCACAGGTTGGTCACGAGTCTGACTGGCGTACAGCTTCAACAAATTCAGTTCAGGCTGCACTCAGCAAGGAGAACGGAATCGACCTTCAGTTCGTAGATTGTGATAACGATTCTGCAGCACAGCTCGAGGCTGTTCGTAACTTCATCCAGCAGGGTGTTGATTACATCGTAATCGATCCTATCGTATCTACAGGTTGGGATACAGTTCTTACAGAGGCCGATGATGCAGGTATTCCTGTTATCGTAATTGACCGTACTATCGATGATTCAGACAAGTATGTTTCATGGGTAGGTTCAGAGTTCACAAATGAGGGACTTGCAGCAGGTGCATGGCTCAAGGCTTATGTTGCTGATAAGGGAATTTCAGAGGTTAACGCACTTGTAATTTCCGGTACAACAGGTTCTTCGGCACAGATCGGACGTTCAAACGGTTTCGATAAGTACGTTGAATCAGAGAAGTGGAACAAGATCGATGAGCAGACCGGTGACTTCACACAGGAAGGCGGCCAGAAGGTTATGGAGTCTTACTTAAAGTCATATGAAGGAAAGTTCAACGTTGTTGTATGCCAGAACGATAACGAGGCATTTGGTGCTATCGATGCTATGAAGGCAGCAGGTGTTTCCTATGGTGTAGACGGCGATGTAATCGTTATTTCATTTGATGCTTGTACAGCAGGACTTCAGAAGGTTCTTGCAGGTGAGATCAATGCAGACTTCCAGTGCAATCCTCTTCAGGGACCTGACTGTCTCAACATCATCAAGAAGCTTGAAGCAGGCGAGACTGTTGACCAGAAGACATTCATGGCAGAGCCTTGGTATGTAGCTGAAGATAAGCTTAAGGATATCACTTATACAAACAACTCAGGCAAGGAAGTTACAGAGCCACTCGTAGTTGTTGATCAGGCAGTAGTTGACGCAGCTTACTAATTTAATTGAATGAAAAGACAGCCTCAGTGCGGCTCACAGGCTGCGTACATCAGTGCGAAGAAGCCAATCGGGGGTGGTTCCAAAGAGCCATCCCCTTTATAAATGATTCAAAGGAAACACGGATCATATGATCGTTTCCGAATATTTCGAGAGATTTTACTTATAAAGGATGAGGAAAATGATTAATAACGTATTGATAGAGATGCGGGATATCACAAAAACCTTCCCGGGTGTAGTGGCACTTGATCATGCTCAGCTTACCATCAGAAAGGGTGAGATTCACGCACTTATGGGAGAAAACGGTGCCGGTAAATCAACCATCATTAAATGTCTGACCGGTGTCTATGAACGTGATTCCGGTGAGGTGCATATGGAGGGGGTTGAGGGCAATATCTATAACCACTCAACAATGGATGCCCAGAATATCGGTATCGCAACGGTTTATCAGGAGGTTAACCTTTGCCCGAATCTGAGCGTAGCTGAAAATCTTTTTATCGGTCGTGAACCGAAAACAAAGCTCGGAACAGTTGACTGGAAGACCATGAACCGTAAAGCCAAGAAGATCATGGATGATCTTGAGATTCCGATCGATGTAACAAAAACTCTTGATAATTACTCACTGGCAATACAGCAGATGATAGCCATTGCCCGTGCTGTAGATATGGATTGCCGTGTCCTGATACTGGATGAGCCCACAAGTTCACTTGATGACAACGAGGTCGAGAAGCTTTTCAAGCTTATGACAGATCTAAAAAATAAGGGCGTAGGCATCCTTTTTGTAACACATTTCCTTGAGCAGGTATATGCCGTATGTGACCGTATTACTGTAATGAGAAACGGTACATTTGTTGGAGATTATTCCGTACAGGAGCTTCCCCGTGTAAAGCTTGTAGCTGCGATGCTCGGAAAGGATTTTGATGATCTTGCAGCCATCAAGGCTGAGGGACACAGCAGCTTCTCAGATGAAGTTGTTGTTGAAGCTGAGGAGCTCAGCCACAAGGGAACCATTAAGCCGTTTAACTTCAAGATCCATAAGGGTGAAGTTGTTGGAGTCACAGGACTACTCGGCTCCGGACGTTCTGAAATGGTACGTTGCATCTACGGAGCGGATAAGCCTACAGGCGGAAAACTCAGTATGCATGGTAAGGAGCTAAAGGCAAAAGCACCTATAGACTCGATACGTGCAGGTATGGGTTATCTTCCTGATGACAGAAAAGCTGATGGATGTATAGGAGATCTCAGCGTACGTGAGAATATAATTCTTGCACTTCAGGCAAGAAACGGTATGTTCAAGAGAATTCCTATAAAAGAACAGAACCGTATTGCAGATGAATTTATCAAAATGCTGCAGATAAAAACCGCCTCCCGTGAGACACCTATAAATCAGCTGTCCGGAGGTAACCAGCAGAAGGTCATCCTTGCCAGATGGCTGTGCACACATCCTGATTTCCTGATACTTGATGAGCCGACACGAGGAATTGATATCGGTACAAAAACCGAATTCCAGAAGCTTGTACTCGAGTTCGCTAAGCAGGGTATGAGTGTGATCTTTATTTCCTCGGAAATCGAAGAAATGATCCGTACATGCACAAGGATGTGCGTAATGCGTGACGGTCAGAAGGTTGGAGAAATATCTTCTGAAGAAGGAGCCATGACTCAGCAGGCTGTCATGGGAGCAATTGCAGGAGGTGAAAAATAATGAGCGGAAAAATAAAGGCATTAACAAAAAATCAGCTTTTTCTGCCATTTGCGATGATGGTGCTGGTACTTCTTATAAATCTGATAAAGAGCCCTGATTTCTTTGCCATCAATATACAGAACGGAGTTCTGTATGGGCGTCTCATCGATATCCTGAACCGTGGATCCGAGATTGCGATACTGGCAGTCGGACAGACACTGGTCGTAGCGGTATCTGCCGGAACTGATATTTCCGTTGGTTCGGTAATGAGCCTTACAGCATGCGGAACATGTATGCTGCTTGCAGGATATGGAGTCAACAGTACCACAACACTTGCAGTACCACTTGTAGTAGGACTTCTTTTCGGACTTATCCTTGCTATGTGCTGCGGTGCTTTCAATGGTTTCCTTGTATCAAAGCTCAACATTCAGCCTATGGTAGCGACACTTATCCTGTTTACAGCTGCAAGAGCCATCGGACTTCTGCTCTGTAACAATCAGATAACCTATATACGTTATGAGCCGTACAAATATTTCGGAAACTTCATACCGGGATGTCCTGTACCTACTGCGATCTTCATTACTATCGTTGTAGTAGCCGTAGTAATGCTTTTCCTGAAGAAAACAGCCATGGGGCTTTACATTCAGTCAGTTGGTATCAATAAAAAAGCTGCCAGAATTTCTGGCCTCAATTCAAGCAACATCTGCTTCATGTGTTATCTTATCTGCGGACTCTGCGCAGGTATAGCAGGAATTGTGGCTTCTTCAAGAATTTATTCCGCAGACTCCAACAACATCGGTCGCAACTATGAGCTGGATTCGATCCTTGCTGTAGCACTGGGCGGAAACTCCCTCGGAGGCGGACGCTTCAATATGGCCGGTTCCATAATCGGCGCATACACGATTCAGGCGATAACCGTAACACTTCTTGCAATGGGCGTATCCACTGACCAGGCTCCTGTAGTCAAGGCTATCATCGTAGTTCTGATCGTAACAGCCCAGGCTCCTGCATTTAAAGCTTTCCTTGCAGAACGTAAGGCAAAGAAGCTTGTACAGGTAAATGAAACTCAGAATAAGGAGGCCGCATAATGAACAAGAAGGTCTTTGACAAATTAAACGGCAATACACTGCTTTTGGTGATCACCATTTGCCTGTTCTTCTTTATGTATATCATCGGCTGCATAGTTTACAGTGGAAAAGGTTTCACTCACCTTCAGACATTTTTAAATCTGCTTATCACTAATGCAGGACTTATATGTGTTGCCAGCGGAATGACCTGTGTCATGCTGTGCGGCGGCATAGATATTTCCGTAGGTTCTCTTGTGGCCATGGACTGTATGATCCTCGCCTATGGTATGGGTAAGCTGAATCTTCCATGTATTCCTCTTATCCTTATGATCCTTGTGATCGGTCTCGTATTCGGAGCAGTGCAGGGATTCCTCATCGGTTATATGAAAATCCAGCCGTTTATCATCACTATGGCAGGAATGTTCTTTGCCAGAGGTATGACTGCAGTTATCTGTACGGATCAGATTTCCATCACAGAAACTACAAACAAACTCTTTTATGCATGGGCAAATTTCAAGATCCAGCTTCCGGCATTCCTCGGATATGTCAATAAAAAAGGAAAGCTTCAGGTGCCATTCATCCGTATTTCGGTTATCATCGCACTTCTGGTTGTTGCAGCAACCTTCTTCCTTTTAAAGTACACAAAGTTCGGTCGCTCACTCTATGCTGTCGGTGGAAACCAGACTTCCGCAGCCATGATGGGACTGGATACCCGTAAGATCAAGATGAAGGCATACATTCTTTCATCCTTCCTCTGCTCGATCGGTGGTATATGCTACTGCCTGAACACCATGTCAGGTTCAGTACAGCAGGCTTCAGGATTTGAGATGGATGCCATCGCCTCATCAGTTATCGGAGGTACACTCCTTACAGGTGGTGTCGGTAATGTCATCGGATCCTTCTTTGGTGTAATGATCACAGGAACTATCACAACACTGGTTAATACAAACGGTAAGCTTCTTTCAAGCTGGGCAAATATCGCAACGGCTGCGCTTCTCTGTTTCTTTATCATCCTGCAGAGTGTATTTGCATATGTAAAGAACCGCAGTAAATAAGCTTTCTGATAAAGAAAAAGAAGTTAAAAGTAAATTTTCTATGCAATATGTGCCGCTAAAAGAAGATCGGCAGAGCGGCGGAATGGAGATAAAATGAAGAAATTATATTTTGTAGTCGGCAGTCAGGATCTTTACGGAGACGAATGTCTTCGTCAGGTTGCAGCGGATGCTGCTGATATGACAGCATTTTTAAATGAGAAGCTTAACGGTCTGGTTTCTGTAGAGCTTCTTCCTACAGTTATCGATTCAGAGACCTGTATCAAGGATCTCAGAAAAGCATCAGTTGATGACGACTGTATCGGTGTGATCACATGGATGCATACCTTCTCACCTGCAAAAATGTGGATAAAGGGATTACAGGAGCTTAGAAAGCCTCTTCTGCATCTTCACACACAGTACAATGAGAAGCTTCCTTACGACAGCATCGATATGGATTTCATGAACCTGAACCAGTCAGCTCACGGTGACCGTGAATATGGATTCATCGTTGCACGTCTCGGAATTCCTCACGAGGTAGTTGCCGGATATTTCAAGAACGAAAAGGTACTTGCAAAGATCCGTCGTTTTGCAGAGGTTGCAAAGGCTATCGATCATTCACATCATCTTCGTGTGGCTTCCTTCGGAAACAACATGCGTGAGGTAGCAGTTACAGACGGTGATCGTGTAGAGTCACAGATCCGTTACGGCTGGGAGTGCAACTACTTCGGTATCGGTGATCTCGTAAAACTGATGGATACTGTCACCGACAAAGAAGTGGATGACAAGATGGCTGAGTACGAAAGCCGTTACACCATGAAAACCGACAATATCGAGGCAGTACGTGAACAGGCAAAAATGGAAGTGGCACTTGACAAGTTCCTTGCAAAGAACGGAATCGGAGCTTTTGCTGACACATTCCAGGATCTTCACGGTCTCAAGCAGCTTCCGGGTATTGCAGCTCAGAACCTCATGGCGAAGGGTGTTGGATTCGGACCTGAGGGAGACTATAAGGTATCAGCATTATCATCAGTACTTATGAAGATGTCCGAATGCAGAAAGGGTGCAACAGGATTCATCGAGGATTACACTTATGATCTCACTGATGGACAGGAAGTTGAGCTTGCTTCTCACATGCTTGAGGTTCCGCCTGCATTTGCAGCAACAAAGCCTGAAATCCAGGTACATCCTCTCGGAATCGGCGGAAAGGAAGATCCTGCACGTCTTGTGTTTGATGGTATCACAGGTGACGCTATTCAGGTTACAATGGTAGATATGGGAGATCGTTTCCGTATAATCTGTGCTGATGTTGAGCTCGTTCAGCAGAAGGAGCCTATGCCTAAGCTTCCTGTAGCGAGAATAATGTTCCGTCATAAGCCGAACTTCGAGATAGGCACAGAAGGATGGTGCTATGCAGGAGGAGCGCATCACAGTGTTATTTCCACAGCTTTGACAAGAGAAGACATTGCCCTTTTTGCAAAGCTTACAAATACAGAACTGGTAACCATCGGCGATGACACAACAGAAGCAGATCTTCTTCGTTTCTGATTAAGACTTGAAAAGAAGGAATCCCTATGGATTCCTTCTACATGCTTAAAGCCGTATAAATTTTCTGAAAGTAATCAGGGAAGTATATAGACAACAGACCGGCGTCCAAAGGATATCAGGGTGGAAATTGTCTGTTTAGAGGAGAGATATATGTTAGAGGAATTAAAAGAAATAGTGTATAAAGCCAACATGCAGCTTCCTGCACTTGGCCTCGTGACCTTTACCTGGGGTAATGTTTCCGGCATCGATCGTGAGAATGGGCTGTTTGTCATCAAGCCGTCAGGGGTATCCTATGAGAAACTTCGTCCGGAAGATATGGTAGTCATGGATCTCAAGGGAAACAAGGTAGAGGGGGAGCTTAGTCCTTCTACAGATACAAAGACCCATCTTGAACTGTACAATGCTTTTCCGGAAATCGGTGGTGTAGTACATACTCATTCGCCACATGCAGTTGCATTTGCACAGGCAGGACAGGATGTACCTTTTTACGGTACCACACATGCTGATTACTTTTATGGTGATGTTCCATGTACGAGAGCTCTCACCACACAGGAGATTCAGGAAGACTACGAGGCAAATACCGGTAAGGTAATCATAGAGACCTTTAGAGAAAGGCATCTCAACCCCATCTATGTTCCGGGAGTTGTGTGCATGAACCATGGTCCTTTCACATTCGGTAAAGATGCAAATGAAGCTGTTTACCATGCGAAGGTTCTTGAAGAGGTCGCACGTATGGATATTTATACGAGAATTCTGGATCCTAACGTACAGCGTGGACCTCAGAACATCCTGGATAAGCATTTCCTGAGAAAGCATGGTCCTAACGCTTATTACGGACAGAAGAGCTGAAACAAAGGTTGGTTAAATCAATGAGTCACGTACGGGATTGAGAAAACTCGGCTCGTGGGTGACTCATGTTAGTATTTATTTGATTAAGAGAAAGGCAGAATTATGGGAGCGAAAGAAATCATTCAGGAAGGTAAGACCGCTCTTGGTATCGAGTTTGGTTCTACCAGAATAAAAGCAGTCCTTACAGATGAAAAGGGTCATGTTCTTGCAACCGGATTTCATGATTGGGAGAACCGTTTGATCGATGATATATGGACCTATACCATGGAGGATATCCATGGAGGGCTTCGCAGTTGCTACAGCTCATTAGTAAAGAATATAAAGGAGCAGTATGATATCATACCGGAGACCTACGGGGCTCTCGGAATCAGTGCCATGATGCATGGTATCCTCGCTTTTGATAAGGACGGCAGACTTCTCAGTCCGTTTGAGACATGGAGAAACAGTAATACCGAGCAGGCAGCGGATGCCCTGACAAAAGATTTCCAGTTCAATATTCCTCTCCGCTGGACCATCGCGCACATTTATCAGATGGTTCTGGAGGACAGGAGCTTTGTGAAGGATTTCTCTTTTGTTACAACACTGGACTCCTTCATTCACTGGGAGCTGACAGGATGTAAGGTCACCGGTATAGGAGATGCTGCAGGAATCTTCCCTATTGATTCAGAGAAGCTTGATTATGATGAGGAAATGGTTGGTAAGTTCGATGCTCTCATAAAGGGCAAAGGCTATCCATGGACTCTTCGTGACATACTGCCAAAGGTTCTTCTTGCAGGACAGGAGGCAGGTAAACTTACAGAGGCAGGAGCAAAGCTTCTTGATGAGACAGGTACATTAAAGGCCGGCGTGCCGATGTGTCCTCCTGAGGGTGATGCGGGAACCGGAATGGTTGCTACAAATTCGGTAGCTCCGGGAACCGGAAATATATCTGCCGGAACCAGTACATTCGCTATGCTGGTTCTTCAGCAGGACAAGAAGCTTTCAAAGCTTTACAGAGAGATAGATATGGTGACTACACCGGATGGTTATCCTGTTGCCATGTCCCATGCAAATAACGGAACCTCCGATCTCAATGCGTGGGTAAATCTCTTCAAAGAGTTTTCAGAGCTTATGGGATACAGCGTTGACATGGGTGAGCTTTACGGAAAGCTTTATACCAACTCTCTAAAGGGTGATAAGGATTGTGGAGGACTTCTTCCATATGGTTATTTTTCGGGAGAAGGCATCACTCATTTAAATGAGGGGCGTCCGCTTTTTGCACGTACTCCGAACAGTAAGTTCACACTGGCGAACTTCATGAGGGCACATCTTTATACTTCCCTCGGTGCTGTAAAGCTTGGACTCGATATCCTTTTAAAGGATGAGAAGGTGCCTGTAAAGAGCATTACCGGTCATGGAGGTCTATTTAAGACCAAGGGAGTTGCACAGAATTATCTTGCAGCTGCAGTCAATGCTCCTGTTACGGTTATGGATACTGCAAGTGAAGGCGGTCCATGGGGAGAAGCCCTGCTTGCACTGTATATGCTTCGCGGTAAGGATGCGGGAACTCTGGGAGATTTCCTCGCCAAGGAGATCTTCGCAGATCAGTCAGGTACTACTGTTGAGCCTGACCCTCAGGATGTAGAAGGATTTGAGACTTTTACAAAGCATTACAAAGAAGGTATAGCTGTGGAAAGATCTGCTGTTGAAGCGATGAAGTGGTGATACTCATAATAAAGAAATACGATATATAATAATACGAAAATGCAGTGGAATGACACCGGCCCACTCGATTGAAAGTACATCCTGCTTGCTCTGTTCGTCCCGTTTGCACTACGTGCACCCGGATACGTACAGAGCTTCGCAGTCTGTTCTTTCAACTCCCAAGCCTTGCAATAGAAAAATAATATACAGTCTTATGAACCGTACAATGCTTCAATAGGGACTTATTGTGACGCGACAGATGTCGTGTCTTTTTTTTATCCACAAAATCACCCGTGGGATCTTTAGATATGATACAATTTAATTGTATTGTTTTTTCTTAAGTATCCTATATATGGCAGTTTATGAAATTCATTAAGACTGCCTGTGTAGAGTGTCCAGGATATCATTTTCAGGAGGATTTATGGAGAATTTTACTTTTTATGCACCTACCTGTTTTGTTTTCGGAAGAGAAAAAGAGGATGAAGTAAGCGATTATGTACGTCGATTCGGTGGCAGCAAGGTACTGATCCACTATGGTGGTGGTTCCTGTGTGAAATCAGGACTTCTCGGAAGAGTTGAAGGCGCTCTGGCACGTGACGGAATACCATATGTGAAGCTTGGCGGAGTAAAACCGAATCCCAGAAGCGGACTTGTTTATGAAGGTATCGAACTTTGCAAAAAAGAGAATATAGACTTTATTCTCGCTGTAGGTGGCGGAAGTGTCATAGATTCTGCCAAGGCCATAGCTGCTGGAACATTGTATGATGGAGATTTCTGGGATTTCTATGAGGGAAAGCCTGTGACCGAGGCGCTTCCGATAGGAACAGTTCTCACCATAGCAGCTGCAGGAAGTGAGGGTTCTCCTGATTCTGTAATAACTAAAGAGGATGGCAAGTTCAAAAGAGGTGCCAGCGGAGAAGCATTCAGACCTCGCTTTTCCATACTGAATCCTCAGCTTACGGAAAGTCTTTCTCCATATCAGACTGCGGCGGGAATAACCGATATCATAGCGCATCTGTATGAGCGTTATCTTACCACCACCACTGAAGTGGAGGTGACAGACCGAATGATAGAGGGGCTTCTTCTCACCATGATCCATGAAGGACCAAGAGTTATTGAAGATCCTCATAACTATGATGCAAGAGCCAATATCATGTGGGCAGGCACCATGGCTCACAATAACTGCTGTGGCGTAGGACGTGCTCAGGACTGGAACAGCCACAATATAGAACATGAGCTTTCGGCACAGTATGACTGTGCCCATGGTGCGGGACTTGCAGTGACCATGCCTGCTGTTTTTCGTTATGTAATGGACAAGGATGTAAATCGATTTGCTCAGGTTGCAGTAAGAGTCTGGGGATGCTCCATGGATCTCGATCATCCTGAAAAAACAGCTCTTGAAGGTATCCAATGCCTCCAGAACTTCCTGTGCTCTATAGGAATGCCTAAGAATTTAGAGGAGCTTGGTGCCAATGCAAAGGACATCCCGGAGATGGCCAGACGTTGCGTTTTTGGCGACGGCAGACCAGGATACATCGAAGGCTTTGTGCGTTTGGATGAGAGAGATGTAAAAAATATTTACGAAGATATGTGTTAATAAGTGATATTCGAGAGTTTCTTCAAACGTCACATGGTTTCTGAATATAATCAGTCCGTCGGTTTCGACGGACTTTTTGTATGTAATGAAACACATAATCAACCGATATAGCGTATTACTTCTATTCATAGAACACTTCGGTTATAATAACTTGAATATTTAATAAGTCAGGAAAGAAATAAGCATTTATGAACATAGATTACAACACAAAATTCATCACTCTGATAGGAGATCCTCTGGCACAGTCTTTTGCTGCAAGGATGCAGAATGCAGGTTATGATGCTGCGGGAATGAACCTTAGATACTTCTATACTGAAACAGGAAGTGAACATCTCGAGGAAATAGTGAAAGGCATAAAGTACATGCCATCCTTTGCAGGTTTTGCTGTTACAAAGCCCAACAAGGTTGAGGTTGTAAAGTATCTTGACAGGCTTGATCCCTTCTGCGAGAAGATGGGTGCCTGCAACACAGTCGTTAGAGACAAGGACGGAATGCTTACAGGATACAATACAGACGGAGTTGGCTTTCTCAGGTCCATACAGGAACATGGAATAAAGGTAAAGGATAATACCTTTTTCTGCTTCGGTGCAGGTGGAGCCGGCAGAGCGATCTCAAGTATACTTGCATACTCAGGAGCCGGGAAGATATATATTACGGATATTTTTGAAGAAAGTACAAAGAGTCTGGTAAATGATATAAATACAAATTTTGCAGAAGTAGCGGAAGCTGTTCCTTACGGAAGCTATGATGTACTTCCTGAATGTACCGTCGTTATGAACGCAAGCGGTATAGGCATGGGAAAGACTATTGGTGAGACCCCCCTGCCTCCAAAGCATATCAGGAAAGAGCAGTTCTACTTTGATGCATGCTACAATCCGGACCGCACTCAGTTCCTGCTCAATGCTCACGAAAAAGGATGCAGGGTCATCAATGGTCTTCAGATGTCACTCTATCAGGGAGTCGCACAGGTGGAGCTCTGGACGGGAAAGAAGGCGCCGGTAGAGGCCATGAGGAAGGAGCTTCTGGAGATACTAGGCGAAAACAGATAGAACAGCAGATTTTGTGTAAAAAAGAAAGGGGCGATGAAATGAGGATTATCAAGTGGATGGATAAACATCTGGAGGAACTGATCCTTTCGGTTCTTCTATCAGGAATTGCGGTTGTTATGATACTGCAGGTCATATGCAGATACGGATTTAACTATTCGTTGTCATGGTCGGACGAGCTTGCGAGATATCTTCTTGTGTGGTCCACATTTCTTTCAGTGAGCTTCTGCATCAAAAATCATATCTCCATAAAGATCGATCAGTTTCAGAACATGCTGCCTGAAGACATCATTCCATGGATAAAGATGCTACGCCATACACTGGTCTTCATTTTTTCGCTGATCATGATTCCCTATACATTGACACTGTTAAGACAGTCCGTAAGCAGCCATGCCACAAGCGCAGCGCTTCGTATACCCATGTATTATATACAGTCAGCACCGCTGGTATGCTTTTCACTTCTTGCGCTAAGGACTCTTGAGGCATGGATAAAGGAATTCAAAAAGAGCAGTATGTCAATGCTTAAGTCCGTCTTCGATGGCATGAAGCCGAAGACACTGGCAGAGCTGAAGGCGGAAGAGGAGAAGGAGAAGGCAGAGTGGAAACAGCTGGCCGAAAAGGAGCTTGGCGGTGAAAGTGATACAGCATTGAACGCAAGATTCACCATAGAGAGCAATAAGCCTGACATGACATCCTCTGATGAATCTAAAGGTTCTTTTGAAGGATACGAATCTGAATCAAATTATGAAAATTCTGCAGAAAGGAAGGACAGCAAATGACTCTATTCATCTTTGTAATATTCGCGGCACTTCTTTGTCTGGCTGTTCCTCTCGGTATAGCAGTGTCCATGACATCCATGCTTCCATCACTGCTGACCGACTCCTTCACGGTTTCCGGTGTTTTCATCCTCCGTTCCATGATAGGAGGAGTGAATCAGACAACACTTCTCGCCATCCCTCTTTTCGTGATGTCGGGAATAATCATGGCGAAAGGCGGAGTATCCAAGCGCCTCTTTGATGTATTTGCCTATTTTATTGGAGACAGGACTGCAGGTATACCCTGCGCTGTAGTCATTACCTGTCTCTTTTTCGGAGCCATCTCAGGCTCTGCCCCGGCGACGGTTGCGGCTGTGGGTTCCATGACCATACCTGTCATGCTGGAAATGGGCTATGACAAAAAGTTCTCCGTTGCTCTTGTGGCGGTTGCAGGAGGTCTCGGTGTTATCATTCCACCATCGATCCCTTTTATTCTTTATGCACAGGCTGCGGGAGTTTCGGTTTCAGATCTTTTTAAGGCCGGAATCATTCCGGGATTCATCATTGCCTTCGTACTCATGGGATATTCGGTGTTCTACTGTAAACGTCATGGGGAGGACAAAGAATCCATAGACAGAGTAGTAGGTAAGCTCAGAGAACAGTCCTTCATGAAGGTATTTCTTGATTCCATTTGGGCTCTTCTCACACCTGTCATCATACTGGGATGTATCTACTCAGGTATCACATCCCCTACAGAAGCCGCGGCCATTGCCGTGTTCTATGCACTTATCATTTCAATCTTTGTATACAGGACTCTCAGACCGAAGGATCTTCCAAAGATCATTACAGAATCCGTAAAGACCTACGGTCCCATACTTTTCATCATGGCTGCCTCCGTTGCCTTCAGCCGTATACTCACACTTATGCAGGTGTCACAGGCTGTATCAGACTGGATAACCAGAGACTTCTCTAACAGGATAACCATCCTGGTTGCCATGAACATGATCATGCTTCTCGTAGGTATGATCATGGATACCACACCTGCCATCATGATAATGACTCCGATCCTTCTTCCTGCGGCACAGGTCTTTGACGTGGATCCGGTTCATTTCGGGATCATCATGGTAGTGAATCTCGCCATAGGTTTCGTTACCCCGCCAATAGGTGTGAACCTTTTTGTTGCATCATCCCTCAGTGAGATTCCGGTCATGCATATAGCGAGAAAAGCGGTGCCAATGATACTTCTATTCTTTGTAGTACTTATAATGCTGACATATATTCCAACACTTAGCCTTTGCCTGATATGAAATAAGTAATCGGTTTTGCAGGCGGAATGATTTCTAAAGCTGATGTTGATGAAAGGATAGAAAATGAAGAGTAAAAACAGGTTAATGTTTCCGGCACTCATAGCTGTGTTTGTCATAGCTTTTGTCATGGCACTCGTGGGCTGTGTGGAAGAAAGAGGACGTCAGACCTATGCATGGGTAGTGGCTACTGCGAGCCCTGAGGATACCGTAACAGGAATCTTTGCAAACAAATTCGCCGAAGAGGTTCAAAGACTTTCCGGCGGTAGACTGAAGGTTCAGGTATATCACAGCTCCACTCTGGGAGGAGATACGGAACTTATAGAATCGGTACAATGCGGAGACATTCCTTTTGTAGTTCAGAATACTGCACCGGAAGTAAGTTACATGCCTAAGCTGGCACTTTTTGATCTTCCTTGTGTTTTTTCGAATCTTGATGACCTCCACAGGGTACTCGATGATGAAAAATTCATGAACAGGATAAACGATATATATGAAGACGGAGACTTCCATCTTCTTGCCATGGCGGATCAGAACTTCAGAGTCATGACCTCTGACAGAAACATCAAGACCATGGAGGACTTTTCGGGGATAAAGATAAGGACCATGGAAAACTCAAACCATATGGCTTTCTGGTCGGCCCTTGGTTCAAATCCTACGCCTATGGCATTTGCAGAACTCTATGTAGGACTTGAGCAGCACACTGTGGATGCTCAGGAGAATCCCTACGAGGTGATCTGCTCGAACAAGTTCTATGAGGTTCAGGATTACGTGGTGGAGACGAATCACCTGCCGCATCTTCTGGCACTTGTAACGAACAACAGGTTCTATAATGATCTTCCGGAAGAGGACCGCAGGATCGTGGATGAGGCGGCTGAGATCGCAAAGCAGTGTGCAAGAGAGCAGGCTGTTGCAAGAGCCGATTCACGTATAGAAGAGATCATTGCGGGAGGAGCGGAGATCGTTCCACTGTCAGAGGAAATGTACAGCGCCATGAAGGATGCATCAAAGGATGTATATGAGCATATACGGACTGTGGTCGACGATGATGAGCTGTTCAGTGCCTACACAGGAAATTAATTAAGGGACGGTTCCCAGTGAACCGCCCCTTCTTTTTTTATTTCACCCATAATCAACCGTTATATCACATTTTCAAGCTAAACCGTTTATAATGAAATTTGGTGTGGTCATTTTTTAAAAATTCATAGGGAGGCTATGTATGTCACAACGCACAGATATTCATAAAATACTTATTATCGGCTCGGGACCTATAGTAATAGGTCAGGCTTGCGAGTTCGACTACTCGGGTACTCAGGCCTGCAAGGCTCTGAGAAGCCTTGGCTACGAGATCGTTCTGGTAAATTCCAATCCTGCCACCATCATGACGGATCCTGAAATGGCGGATATCACATACATTGAACCGCTTAACGTAAGACGTGTAGAGGAGATCATCGCGAAGGAGCGACCTGATGCTCTTTTGCCGAATCTCGGAGGACAGTCAGGACTTAATCTCTGTTCAGAGCTTTATAAGGAAGGCGTGCTGGACAAATACGGGGTTAAGGTAATCGGAGTTCAGGTGGATGCCATCGAGCGCGGTGAGGACCGTATTGAGTTCAAGGAGACCATGAACAGTCTTGGCGTCCAGATGGCGAGAAGTGAGGTTGCCTACAGTGTCGATGAAGCCCTGAAAATAGCTGATGAACTCGGTTATCCGGTGGTTCTTCGTCCTGCCTATACCATGGGCGGTGCCGGCGGAGGACTTGTATATAACAAGGACGAGCTCAGAACTGTCTGTGCAAGAGGTCTCCAGGCAAGTCTTATCCATCAGGTACTTGTAGAGGAATCAATCCTCGGATGGGAGGAGCTGGAGCTTGAGGTTGTCCGTGATAAGGATAACAACATGATCACCATCTGCTTCATCGAGAATGTGGATCCTGTGGGCATTCATACCGGCGATTCCTTCTGTACCGCACCTTTCCTTACCATCTCAAAGGAGCTTCAGGATGAGCTTCAGAGACAGGCTTACAAGATCGTAGAGCATATCGGAGTCATAGGCGGCACCAATGTTCAGTTCGCCCATGACCCGGTTTCAGACCGTATAGTTGTAATCGAGATAAACCCTCGTACATCCAGATCTTCAGCCCTTGCATCAAAGGCAACAGGCTTCCCTATAGCGCTCGTTTCGGCAAAACTTGCAACAGGTCTTACCCTAAAGGAGCTCCCCTGCGGTAAGTATGGAACTCTCGATAAGTACGTACCGGACGGAGATTATGTTGTAGTAAAGTTCGCCCGTTGGGCTTTTGAAAAGTTCAAGGGTGTGGAAGACAAGCTGGGAACCCAGATGCGTGCCGTAGGTGAGGTCATGAGTATCGGAAAGACCTATAAGGAGGCATTCCAGAAGGCAATTCGCTCCCTTGAAAAGGATCGTTTCGGTCTGGGCTATGTAAAGAATTTCAACAGTCTCTCAAAAGAAGAGCTTCTTAAAGCACTTATCACACCTTCAAGCGAGAGACATTTCATAATGTATGAAGCACTTCGAAAGGGTGCCACTGTGGATGAGATCTTTGAGATCACAAAGGTAAAGAGATATTTCATAGAAGAAATGAGGGAGCTTGTTGATGAGGAGGAGAAGCTTCTCGAGAGCAGGGGCTCACTACCTTCCGATGAAGCATTGATACAGGCTAAGAAGGACGGTTTCTCCGACAAATATCTCGCAAAGATACTGGAGATCTCAGAGGATGATGTACGCCACAGACGAGAGGAGCTTGGCATTAACGAAAGCTGGGACAGTGTACACGTAAGCGGAACAGAAGACAGCTCCTACTATTACAGCACTTATGCATTAAATGAGCTTAATGTCTCTCAGGACACATCATGCTCAGAAGAAGCTAAAACTGCATCCTCTGACAGTGATAAAAAAACTTCCTGTTGCAAGGCAGATAACAGTACCGGTGATGATACAGCTTCATCCCGCCCGAAGGTGATGATCCTTGGTGGCGGTCCAAACCGTATAGGTCAGGGAATCGAGTTTGACTATTGCTGCGTTCATGCAGCACAGTCCCTTAAGAAGCTTGGTTTCGAAACCATCATAGTTAACTGTAACCCTGAGACTGTTTCCACTGACTATGATACCTCTGACAAGCTGTACTTCGAGCCTCTGACTCTTGAGGATGTACTCAGCATCTACAAGCAGGAGAAGCCTGTTGGAGTTATCGCACAATTCGGCGGACAGACACCACTCAACCTTGCCGACAGCCTGGAAAAGAACGGTGTAAAGATACTCGGAACCACTCCTCATGTTATAGATCTCGCTGAGGACAGAGACCTCTTCAGAGCTATGATGGACAAGCTGGGCATCCCTATGCCTGAGGCAGGCATGGCTACAACAGTGGAAGAGGCTCTCGATAATGCTCACAGAATCGGCTACCCTGTCATGGTTCGCCCGTCCTTCGTTCTCGGTGGTCGCGGCATGGAGGTAGTCTATGACGATGAAAGTCTCACGGACTATATGAATGCCGCAATAGGCGTCACACCTGACAGACCTATACTTATCGACCGTTTCCTCAATGAAGCTACGGAGTGTGAGGCAGATGCAATAAGTGACGGTACCAATGCTTATGTTCCGGCTGTTATGGAGCATATCGAACTTGCCGGAATCCATTCAGGTGATTCGGCCTGCATCATACCGTCAAAGCACATATCGGAAGAGAATCTCGCCACCATCAAGGAATATACGAGAAAGATCGCTGAGGAGATGCATGTTGTAGGGCTTATGAACATGCAGTACGCCATCGAGAACGGAAAGGTATTTGTTATCGAGGCAAACCCGAGGGCATCCCGTACAGTACCTCTGGTTTCAAAGGTCTGCGGAATCAGAATGGTACCTCTGGCGGTAGACATTATCACAGGAGAGCTTACGGGAAGACCTTCACCGGTTCCTTCACTAACCGAAAAAGCCATACCTTACTACGGTGTTAAGGAAGCCGTATTCCCGTTCAATATGTTCCCTGAGGTGGATCCGATCCTTGGACCGGAGATGCGTTCAACAGGAGAGGTTCTGGGGCTTTCACAGTCAACAGGAGAGGCCTTCTTCAAGGCGCAGGAAGCCGCGAGATCCGAGCTTCCCACAGAGGGCACCGTACTTATATCTCTCAACACAAGAGACCATAAGTATGCCGCTGAAGTGGCTGAGCTCTACCATAAGGCCGGTTTCAGAATACTTGCCACTGGTATGACACATCAGCTTATCACAGATGCCGGAATACCTGCAGAGAAGGTGAGGAAGCTTTATGAAGGAAGGCCGAATATCCTCGACATGATGACTAACGGAAATATCGATCTCGTCATCAATTCACCTATAGGAAAGGACAGCGTTCATGATGACAGCTATCTGAGAAAGGCGGCCATCAAGGGAAAGATCCCTTATATCACTACTATCGCGGCTGCAAAAGCAGCGGCAGAGGGCATATCCTATGTGAAGGCACATGGTGATGCACATATCATGTCACTTCAGGAGTGGCATGCATCCATCGTTTAAAAAAAATTCCTGCATCAGATTGATGCAGGAATTTTTTTTAAATATGAGTTTATGCAGCTTCGTCAAGTTCTACATCTTTTCCTCGTGACATAATTGAGATCACTCCGGAAAGAGCTATAAGAGCGATAAGGTTAGGTATGACCATGATACCGTTCAGGAGATCCTGAAGATTCCAGACGAGCTCAACCTTAAGGAGTGAACCTATAAAGATAAATACTACATCGAGAAGTGCAAAAGGGATGACTGCCTTCTTGCCGAAAAGATAGGTGATATTCTGTCTTGCAAAGAGGAACCATCCGATGATTGTTGAAAATGCGAAGAATAGGAGACAGATGGCTACGAACATAGGTCCGAAATTACCGAAACCTGTTGAAAATGCAAGCTGAGCTACAGGAGTACCTGTGATGCTTCCTGCATATGGCACATCTGAACCCAAAACTCCTGAAGAGAGTATAACGAGGGCTGTCAGTGTAAGTACTACAAAAGTATCGATAAATACACCGATCATGGCGAACTCACCCTGCTCCTGAGGATTCTTTACCTTCGCAAGAGCGTGAGCATGTGGTGTTGAACCCATACCTGCTTCATTGGAGAAGAGACCGCGTGCAACACCGAGACGGAGTGCCTGACGAACTGTGATACCTGCACCGGCACCTGCAACAGCCTCCGGAGTAAATGCCCCGGTGAAGATAGAAACTATCGCCGGTATGATATTTGCATGATTGATAAATATGATAATGATGGAAGCTACGATATAAAGCGCAGCCATAAATGGAACAACCTTTTCTGTGAAAGAAGCTATTCGGCTGATACCTCCGACAAATATAAATGCGGAAATAAATGCCACAAAGATACCTACAAGCCACTTTGGTGTTCCAAAAGCTGTATAGAACGCATCACTTATGGAATTGGACTGAACCATATTACCCATGATTCCGAGTGAAAGAATGATCATGACAGCAAAGAATCCTGCAAGGAACTTTCCTGTCTGTCCCTTAAAAGCTTTGGTTATATAGTAAACAGGGCCTCCGATCACTTCTCCGTGCTCATCTTTTGTCTTTGTTTTCTGAGCAAGAACAGCCTCACCGTAGATAGTTGCCATGCCGAAGAAGGCTGCGATCCACATCCAGAAGATGGCTCCCGGTCCGCCGCCTACAAGGGCGGTAGCGCATCCTGCGATATTTCCTGTTCCGACCTGTGCTGCGATGGCGGTAGCAAGTGCCTGAAAAGAGCTCATTCCGTCGGTCCCTGAAGTCTCACCCTTTAAAGAGAAGCTTCCAAAAACTCTTTTCCATGCATTTGGAAATCTTCTGACCTGCACAAAACCTGTGCGGATAGAAAAAAATACACCGCTTCCTACAAGGAGAAAAAGCAGGATAAACCATACTTTGTCATCCAAAAGTGAAACCATACTGTTAATTGCGTCCATAACTCATACTCCCTCTTGATAGATTTACTCGTGGAGGTTAAAGAAATAAGAAGAAATAAACGATGTACAAAAAAGATGTGTAAATTTCCTCAACTCAAGATGTAACTGTTCAGACACAATCAATGTGAACGAAGAAAAAACTAAACGGAAAAAATCAGATATAGAATAACTGAAAACTCAGTGAAGATAACGCCGGTACCTATGAAGCATAGACCGACATAGTACAGAGAGGTACGGGGAATGTACCGTGACATGAAATGCGGTGAAGCACTTTATGTATGATCCGCTTTGCAGCAAACCATATAACATGATAGATATGAAATATGAGAACATCCGCAAATCGAAACTTTCTTATCTTCTCTGTCCTTTTGCCTGAGAGATTGGGGCAGGAATAATCCTGAGCCTTTGCACCTTCGGCACTCTGTATAGAGCTTCTCCAGAGTTTACTCCGTTATTAGTCTCCGTCTGTTACAGACTCCTGAGAGTTTTACTCCTTCGGCAGGCAGGTACTCATAAAAAGCAGAAAGCTTTCATACGGATACCGGATATCTCCTATATCGGAACGATAACTTAGAAATATCGCAAACCACTTTTCTAATAACTTCTACGTATATATTATGTTTGCTAATCGTAACATCGGTAAAACCATGCGTCAATATAGAAGCTAATACTATGAATAAGAGATATATTATTGGTGTATTGCGTGGGGTTCAAATAACTCGAGGTTATATGTTTGTAAACAATCAATTATATAGCTTACGATACAAAAAAAGGGTGGCGCCCCGAGTGAATCACTCAAAGGGCCCTCCCTTTCATTTCCTTTTTCTTTTGATACATTCGCTCATCGGCAATATCAAAAAGCTGGGCAAAATGCATATGTTCAGGTGAAGTTTCAGGATCGAAATCCGCTATTCCATACGCCGCTGAAATACGGCTTTCAATCGGATTATTCGGAACATTCTGTTCTGACATCTCACGCTCAATGACCTTCAGTATACTGTAGCGCTTTTCGTAATCTTCGCTGTCATAGAGGAACACAACGAACTCATCACCGCCTATACGGAAGAATGGGCTGTGAATGAAATTCTTCCTGAAGCAGTAACAGCAGTTGATGATGTACTTATCACCGTAAGTGTGTCCGTATGCGTCATTTATCTTTTTCAGGTTATTCACATCAAAAACCACGATGGAGAAAGGCTTGCTCCTGTCCTGCATGATACGTTCCGCATTTAAGAGGTACTCCTGATATGCAGCCTTGCTTTTGGTGCCTGTAAGAGCATCCTTGTAAGCAAGCACCTTTATCTGCTCAACATATTCCTTCAAAGCCTGAGCGTTTTTGGTGAAGCTAAGAGTCAGATCACCAATCTCATCATTGGACTCAGGTTCCAGAATGAGATCGAGCTTTCCATCGGCTATCTCCGAAGCATACTCCTGCAACTTATGAATAGGACGTATGATATGCTGCACCATGACCATAGTCAAAGTGAAAAATACCACTGTGATAAAAACTGAAGCTGCGGCGATATGCTTCATGAGAATGATTCTCTCGGCATTTATGGACTCAGACGGAGCTGCGATCACGAGCTTCATTTTGTTTTTCAGGGTGTACCAGCTGATCCTGTAGCATTCTTCGCCATCCGGACAGTTCAGTGTGGCAAGCTCCTGGTTGTGGTTTTCTGTACGTATGCGCTGAGTCACTTTACTTATGTCCTGGCTCAGGGACGCAAAATTCGTACCGGCATCGTAAAATCTGTGGTATACCACATGTCCCTTCGTATCAAGCAGAAAGGCAATGCTTCCGTCGTACGGCATGATGCTGTCCACATACTCGGTGATATATGAAAAGTCTATGTTCATGCCTACAACGCCGATAAATACTTCGTCCTTATATATAGGCTTCACATAAGAAATGACATAGCTCTTATATACATCATCATAATGTGGCTTTATCCAAATATCCGTCCCCGCATCCTTTGCCTGATAGTACCAGCTGACTTTACTGTCCTGTTCATCATACTTCGTCAGATCAAGTTTATCTGCCTGAACGAAGCCTTCTCCGCCTGCCGGTCTGTAGTAATAAACATTGGAATCGCTGGATGAAATCTCAGGATTCAGCTGGATGCCATAGGAATAGATGATATCTTCAGTGCTTGCGATGATGTTAAATACGTCATCAATATCATTGATATAACTACGTCTGAACGTGGGATCCTTTAGATCCCGCCAGTCATTCAGCTTGGAAAGAGCGTAGGAAGAGCTCTTTTCTGCATTCTGAATGATGTTCTGCATCTTGTTATTCAAACTACTTGCAGAATCAAGGGCGGTGACATTCATTACCTTTGTTGAATTGGTATCAAGTATATAAACTGATGTACTTATACCAACACCGCCAATGACCAATATCGTGAAGAAAATACATGCGAGGATCAAAGTGGCGAACTTAGTCTGTATAGAAATATAGGGCTCGCTTAAATACTTCATATGACCCTCCGAAATAAAATGTGAAAAAGTACTGATTTTTTATCTTTGCAAGTACAACAAATCACTGTTTCTATTATACTATTTAAAAAATATATAGCAACATTTAAAATAATCAGTTATCTTTGTGAATTTAATAACAATGCTTTAGTGGCACCGCTTACATCCGGGCAATGATTAAAAGCACTGCAAAACATAAAATATTTAATATTATTTACAAACCATGAATTATTTTATAATTTTACACCATGCTTATGACTTTTGCTGAAAAAACAGCTAAAATAAATAAAGAAATTTAAAAAAACAGTGAAGATAATATGAAAAATCACTGGATAATTTTTCAGTATTATCAAAAAGCATTTGCTGTGATGGAGGGGTAATATGGTTTTGGTTTTATTCTTTTTTATCATCCTGATAGGCGCTGCGGTATCAACATTGGTCATCGTCCCGCAGGGCTTCGCTTACGTGACTGAGGTGCTGGGTAAGTATCATTCAACATGGTATGCAGGACCGCATTTCCGTATTCCTTTTTTTGAAAGAGTTGCAAGACGTGTAAACGTCAAGGAGCAGGTAGGTGACTTTGCTGCCATCGAAGCTATCACTAAGGACAATGTCATGCTGCAGGTAGACAGCGTTGTCTTCTATAAAGTACGTGAGAACGATGACAATCCCAAAAAATATGCATACGGTGTAACAAATCCTGAGAAGGCTATCGAGCTTCTTGCGGCAACCACCCTTAGAAATGTAGTGGGTGAGATGACTCTCGATGAAGCTCTTACTTCCAGAGAAAGAATCAACGGAACCATGAGAACAGTCCTCGATGAGGCTACTGATGACTGGGGCGTACTTGTCAGAAGAGTAGAGATCAAGTCACTTACTCCTAACGCCGATGTACGTCAGGCTATGGAAAAGCAGGTAACTGCAGAGAGAAACAAGAGAGCTGAGATCCTTGAGGCTGAGGGTCACAAGCAGTCTGATATCCTGAAGGCCGAAGGTCATAAAGAGGCTCTTATTCTCGATGCAGAAGCAGACAAGAGGAAGAGAATCCTCGAAGCAGAGGCAGAGAAGCAGGCCCTCATAGATAAGGCAGCCGGTAGAGCAGAGGCCATCCGTCAGATCCAACAGGCGACTGCGGACGGTATCCGTATGATCAGAGAGGCAGGAGCAGACGATTCTGTCATCAAGCTCAAGAGTCTTGAGACCCTTGAAAAGGTGGCGGATGGTAATTCCACAAAGATCTTTATCCCGTCTGACCTTACCAAGGTAGCGTCACTTGCTTCTGTTGCAGCAGAAACATTTGAGACTTCAAAGGAAAAGGCCGGAGTGAAGACCAAAGCACAGGAAGAGAATTCCGATATTCACAAGGAACCTGACTTCCTCGAGAGGCCGGTAAAATGATGATTCCAGCATCATGAAGAATTTCGACCTCTTCAGTAACGAAACTTACTGAAGAGGTCCTTCCGTTAAAAAATAAGCAAAAGAAAATCCGGTAAAGCAGAATAGCCTTACCGGATTTTTTCTATATAAATTAAGAAAGTTCAGTACTGATGATCATCATACACAGGTGTATCCGCCGTCAACAGGGATCATAACACCGTTTACATAACCTGAAGCCTTTGATGCCAGGAAAAGGGCTGTTGTATCAAGTTCGCCTTCCCTACCATAGCGCTCCATAGGAATAGAAGCCTTTGCATACTCCTGGAACCATTCGGAATCAAGAGTTTCCTTGGTAAGAGGTGTCCAGAAATATCCGGGGCAGATAGCGTTGACAGTGATACCGAGCTTGCCCCATTCAGCAGCAAGAGCTCTGGTAAGGTTGACTACACCACCCTTTGCGGCATGATATGGGCTTGCAGGAGCGATCTTGTTGCCAACGAGACCATACATGGAAGCGATGTTGATGATACGTCCGTAGCCTGCAGGGATCATAGCCTTCTTTGCAGCTGCACGTGCAACCTTGAAGGTACCAAAAAGATCGATGTTGATCTCGTCAGCAAACTGATCATCTGTAATGTCTTCTGCAGGAGCAACAGCGCCTGTACCGGCGTTGTTGATAACGATGTCGATTCTTCCGAATTTCTCGAGAACCTTATCGATCAATGATTCAACTGCTTCTGTATCTGTAATATCGCAACGGATAGGTAATGTCTCTACACCGAACTCTTCAGTAAGTTCCTTAGCCACGGCTTCGATCTTTTCCTGACGACGAGCAACCGGAATGATAATTGCACCCTGATTTGCCAAAGCCCTGGCCATCTGAACTCCAAGACCTGTTGAGCAACCGGTAACAATCGCAACTTGACCCTTTAAGTCAAAATACTCTTTCATTCTAAACCTCTTTCCTGTCAGTAACTGACGATATATTTTCATTAGTTCCGATTATACCTTTTCGATAAAAAATGGTCAAATTTAATAATTTTTAAAGGGTTATAAGGTATTACTTGGGTGATTTTACTGTGCTGATCCGCTGCCATGTTAAAGAGTTTCTCAACAAACGAATTTTTCAACAAAATATCAGCCATGATCTTCATCAAAACGGATATCAAAACCAACCCTATATAAGGAAATAATCTGAGTACTCGTTCCTGTGAAGTATATCTTCAAGGGTATGGTTAATGTTTCTGAAGTGATTTATGAGCTCGTCCTCAAGAGCAGAACGATTCCCGTTTTCTATGGCATCTATCATCCGGTCATGCTGGAGAACAACATTTAAGCTGTCATCGTATCGCTGCTTATCACTCCGCTCTATACCGAGAGCCAGACGTCGTGCCCTGATATAGTGGATATCATATCTTCCTGTATGTGCCTGAACAAACTCCTTGTTTTCCAAATGATAGAAAAAATCATGGAACTGGGTGTCTGCATCTGTAAGCTTCTCGAGCTCATTAAAGGAAAGCATGCTTTTCTGATCACGTACCATACCACGAAGAAGAGGAACCAGCGGTCCCAAAAGATTTGCATCATATGCATCAAGGACTATTCTGGTTTCAAGGACTTCACGCAGATACCTTACACGTTTAACTTCATTGAGATCTATGCGGCTTACAAAGCTGCCTCTCTGGGGCTGGGAGTCCAAAGCCCCTTCTACATTGAGCCTTCTTACGGCTTCCCTTACAGGGATACGGCTGCAATTGAACTGTTCGGCGAGTCCAAGCTCACTGAGCTTGACTCCCGGCTTTAATTCCAGAGTCGCGATCCTGTTCCACAGGAAATAATGTATCTCATCCGGAAGCTTAGGTGCCTCGATGGCAGTATCTCTGTTTTCAGTAGTGGATGTTTCCATATCAACCTCTTAATCTGGTATACAAATATAGAATAAACATAAAATAAAATCTGAAAGAAATCAAGTAAACTCTTGATTCATAGCATGTGGTATACATATAAGCCACTATATGGACGTTCATATCACAGATGACTGCTGTATATCATCTGTCCGGTTCAAGATCCATATTATTTATGCCCATAGGGATATACCGGCAAACATTGTACCAATTCAACTAAATCCTGTTCGTTATCGCTCGAAATTAATGCAAAAAAGTCAAAAAACAGCATTGACATCACAGGAAATAGGATTTAACATTAGCTTCGTAAAAACTGGTATACACTTTTAGGCGTAATATAAAGGAGAATACATTATGGAAATGACATTTCGTTGGTATGGATCAAAGTTTGATTCTGTAACCTTACAGCAGATCCGCCAGATTCCGGGCGTAACAGGAGTTATCACAACTCTTTATGACACAACACCCGGTGAGGTATGGTCACAGGAGAGAATTCACGCATTAAAGGAAGAGGTCGAGGCTGCAGGACTTCATATCAGCGGTATCGAATCTGTTAATGTCTGCGATTCCATAAAGGTAGGTGACAAGGATCGTGACATGTACATCGAGAATTACATACAGACTCTTGAGAACCTCGGTAAAGAAGACATTCACCTTGTATGCTATAACTTCATGCCTGTATTTGACTGGACAAGAACTGAGCTTGCGCGTAAGAATGCAGACGGTTCAACAGGTCTTGCATATAACCAGAAGGCTATCGATGCCATCAATCCTGATGATCTTGCAGCTTCTATGGAGAAGATGTCTCAGGGAACAGTTCTTCCTGGATGGGAGCCTGAGCGTATGGCGAAGCTCAATGATCTCTTCGCAATGTACAAGGATGTAGACGGCGAGAAACTTTTCGAGAATCTCGTATATTTCCTTAAGGCAATCATGCCTGTATGTAACAAGTATGACATCAAGATGGCTATTCACCCGGATGATCCTGCATGGTCAGTATTCGGACTAACCAGAATCATCAATTCCGAGGAGAATATCCTTCGCCTTATGAAGGCAGTTGATGATGTTCACAACGGCGTGACCTTCTGTTCAGGTTCATACGGCACAAATCTCGAGAACGACCTTCCACATATGATCCGTGTACTCAAGGGACGTATACACTTCGCTCATGTTCGTAACCTTAGATTCAACGATACATCACGTGAAAACTACGATTTCCAGGAGGCATGCCACATTTCAAGTGACGGAAACTTCGATATGTACGAGATCGTTCGCGCTCTTTATGAGACAGGCTTCGACGGACCTATCAGACCTGACCACGGACGTAACATCTGGGATGAAGTCGGCAAGCCGGGTGTAATGCCGGGATACGGACTTTACGACAGAGCCCTTGGCGCAACATATATTCAGGGACTTTGGGAAGCCATCGAGAAGAGCGAGAAGAGACTGGGAGGAAACTAAAATGCGTTTAACACTTGAAGGATTAAAGGATAAGGAAGCATGGAAGCAGGCCGGTGTTCAGCTTCCAGCATATGACATAGAAGCTGTCGCTGAAAATACAAAGAAGTCACCTGTATGGGTGCACTTCGGAATCGGAAACATTTTCCGTATCTTCCTCGGAGGAATCGCCGACACCCTCATCGAGAAGGGTGAACTTCAGAAGGGAATCACCTGCGTAGAGACCTTCGACTTCGATGTAGTAGATAAGATCTATACTCCATACGATAACCTGGTACTTGGCGTAACACTCAAGGCTGACGGTTCAACAGAGAAGAGAGTCATCGGTTCTCTTACAGAAGCCATAAAGGCTCAGTCACAGGTTTCTGCCGACTGGAACCGTTTAAAGGAGATCTTCACAAACCCCGAGTTCCAGATGGCAAGCTTCACCATCACAGAAAAGGGCTACGCTCTTAAGAATGCTTCCGGCGAATATTTCCCGTTCGTACAGGCAGATATCGACAATGGTCCTGAGAAGCCGGGCGCAGCCATGGCTATCGTTACAGCACTTCTGTTTGAGCGTTTCAAGGCAGGAAAATATCCTGTAGCTATAGTAAGCTGTGACAACTGCTCACACAACGGCGAGAAGCTTATGTCTTCAATCGTTACCATGGCGGAAGAGTGGGCAAAGAAGGGCTTTGTACCTGCAGATTTCATCGATTACTTAAAGGATGAGTCAAAGGTTGCATTCCCATGGTCCATGATCGACAAGATCACACCGAGACCTGCAGAGTCAGTTGAAGCTGAGCTTGAAAAGCTCGGAATCGAGGACATGGCTCCTGTAGTTACATCGAAGCGTACATTCATCGCTCCTTTCGTCAACGCAGAGGGACCTCAGTATCTCGTTATCGAGGATAAGTTCCCTAACGGACGTCCTGCACTTGAGAAGGCCGGTGTTTACATGACAGACCGTGACACAGTAAATAAGGTTGAGCGTATGAAGGTTACGACCTGTCTCAATCCTCTTCATACAGCACTTGCTGTTTACGGCTGTGTTCTCGGCTATGACCTCATTGCGGATGAGATGAAGGACAAGGAGCTCAAGGAGCTTGTTCACCGTATCGGCCCTGTTGAAGGCATGCCTGTAGTTACAGATCCGGGAATCCTTTCACCTGAGAGCTTTGTTAATGAAGTAATCAACGAAAGAATACCAAATCCGTTCATGCCTGACACACCTCAGCGTATCGCGACAGATACCTCTCAGAAGGTAGGCATCCGTTACGGTGAGACCATCAAGAGCTATGTTGCTAAATACGGCGATGCAAAGAAGCTCGAGGCTATTCCACTTGCTATCGCAGGCTGGCTCAGATATCTTCTCGGGGTAGATGATCAGGGCGAAGCATTTGAACGCTCATCAGATCCTATGCTCGAGTCTCTTACAGAGGCTGTAAAGGGCATCGAGCTCGGCAAGCCTGAGACTGTAGGCAACAAATTAAAGCCTGTCCTTTCCAATGCCAACATCTTTGGCTCAGATCTCTACGCTGTAGGACTCGGTGAGAGAATAGAGGAACTTTTCAAGGAAGAGATAGCCGGCAAGGGTGCAGTAAGGGCTACACTTGTGAAGTATCTCGGTTAAAATTACAAATAGACTTAAAAATTAGTAATTATCATTTTTGACTTTTATGAAGGGCTATACTTACGGTATTATTAAATACTGTAGGTATAGCCTTATAAGCAGAAAGCATAGTCCTATTTTCAGGATGGCTTTACATATAAAAGGCTCCTGCAAATCACTCTAAGAAAAGAGACAGGATATGCGTATTATTTTTGCTACACATAACAAAAACAAAATTATCGAGGTAAGACAGATACTCGGAGAAGTGGCAAGCGACATAGTCGCAAAAAGCGAACTCGGTATCGATTTTGAACCTGTTGAAACGGGAAAAACATTTGCAGACAATGCCGAGCTGAAGGCAGCAGGCATCAGAAGCTACATGCTGGCTCACGGTATGCTGAAGGACGATGACATCATAATGTCAGACGACTCGGGTCTCTGTGTAAATTACATGTTCGGACTTCCCGGAATCTACAGTGCGAGATATCTGGGGGAGGAAACCTCCTACGAAGAGAAGAATGCCCGTATCATACACGAGCTGAGATTCGCAAAGGGAACGGAGCGTGCCGCCCACTTCACCTGCAATATATGTGCCGTTTTCGCCGATGGAAGAGTATTCCATACTGAAGGGCTGTTTGAGGGTCTCATTTCCGAAGAACCTAAAGGCAAAAACGGTTTCGGCTACGATCCAATACTTTATCTTCCGGAATACGGAAAGACTTCGGCAGAGCTCACAGCTGAGGAAAAGAACAGCATTTCCCACAGAGGAAAAGCTCTCCGAGCCATGAGAGATCTTCTCAAAAAGGTTTTTGATGAGGATAAAAAAAAGGGAATCAATCAGGCAGCATTCCCCGAGAATGAGGAGGACAGCGGACTTGTCCGCCCCTTTCAGTCGATCCTAGTTGTCAGTGATTCTCATCATAGGGACGATAATCTAAGGGATGTTCTGAGCCGTCTCGGGATGATAGATTTCCTGGTTCATCTCGGCGATGCAGAGGGAACCGAAGGTATGATACAGCAGTATGCCGGAGACGGTGTAAAGTGCTACTTCGTAAAGGGAAACAATGATTTCTTCAATGATCTTCCGAGAGATATAGTTGCAGAATTCGGAAAGCACAAGTGTTTCATGACCCACGGTCATTATTACGGAGTGAACTTTGATCTCACTCAGCTAGCTGAAGAGGCAAAGATCCGCGGATGTGATATAGCCATGTTCGGACATACCCATAAGCCTTTTTTAAAGGTGGTAAACGGAGTGACCTGTATAAATCCGGGCTCGATCAGCTTCCCGAGACAGATGGACCGTCGCCCTTCCTATATGGTGATAGATATAAGCGAAGAGGGTGATTTCAAGTATCATCAGGTGTACCTCGACAGGAATTGAACAGAAGATATTGTGCCGGTAATAAGGCTTGATATATTGCGTCTTGTAAAATCAGTCTCTGCTGTTCTGATGTAATTGCTATGTGATTCTGTAAACCGGTTTGGTTCTTTAAAAATCGGACGTATTTTTACTTGTAAGAGAAAATGATTTAATATATAATAGGGTGGTGTAAGCGGTTACAAATCCGCTTACATTCAAAAAATCCGGTATTTAATTGTTATATAAAGGAGATATGTTATGACACAGAATGATTTTATGGCAAGACTTGCTGAACTTAAGGTTTGTCCTGTAGTTGTTATCGACGATGTAGAGGATGCCGTTCCTCTTGCAAAGGCTCTTGAGGCAGGAAAGCTTCCTATGGCTGAAGTTACATTCAGAACACCTGCAGCTGCAGATGCTATCGCACGTATAGCTAAGGAGTGCCCTAATGTAGTGGTTGGTGCAGGAACGGTTATTGATCGTGAACAGTGCACACGTGCCATCAAGGCCGGTGCTCAGTTCATCGTGGCTCCATCATTCTCTGATGAAGTTGCTCAGTGTGCTATCGGACACGGAGTAGCATATTGCCCGGGCACATGTACTCCTACTGATATAACAAACGCTCTCAGATACAATCTTCCTATGGTTAAGTTCTTCCCTGCAGGCAACTACGGTGGACTCAAGACCATCAAGTCCCTTGCAAGCGTATTCCCTCAGATCAAGTTTATGCCAACAGGCGGAGTCAACGTTGATAATGTCAACGAGTACCTCGGTTTCGACAAGATCATCAGTGTAGGCGGAACATGGGTATGCAAGAAGGACCTTGTTGCAGCAAAGGACTGGGCAGGTATCACAAAGCTCTGTCAGGAAGCTTACGATCTCACACACTGATATATATCGCTGTCCTGTACCAGGAAGAGGTGCAGGACGGCTTTTTTACTATATTTTCCATAGATAAAATCAAGGCGAAAAGCCGGCTCAAAAAAATATTTGAAAAAAGTTTAAATTTGTTGTTGACATTAGAGCAGGTATTCGCTAATATAACTGAGTCGCTTGAAGCGAGCGACACAAAAAACGAATGAGTCAGTAGCTCAGCTGGATAGAGCAACGGCCTTCTAAGCCGTGGGTCGGGGGTTCGAATCCCTTCTGGCTCATTTCTCTTTCGAGAGAAAGAGGATGACAACAAAGGTTCGCAAATGCGGCCGTAATATGGTGGGTATAGCGTAGTTGGTTATCGCGCCAGATTGTGGTTCTGGAGATCCCGGATTCGAGTTCCGGTACCCACCCTTAGCCAGCAGGCTAAAGTGGGGCTATCGCCAAGCGGTAAGGCACAGGCCTTTGACGCCTGCATTCGTTGGTTCGAATCCAACTGGCCCTGTTTATGAGGCTGTAGCTCAGTCGGTAGAGCACTTGACTTTTAATCAAGTTGTCGCGAGTTCGAATCCCGTCAGCCTCATCTTTTTATATAATGATTGTTCCGGTGTAACGTTTGTTACATCGTTTTTTTGTTATATTAAGAATTATGTTATATAAACCATTTCAGCCATAGTTATGGCAATCATGCCAAAAAATTAATTTTTTTAAGTTTTTTCGTAGATTTAATTTGCAGGAAAATTGTAGTATATTATTTTCTAAGACATGATACTAAAAAATATCCATGTTTTTAATCATTCAGCAGCATTTCTATTTATAGATACAGTTGCGTATGATATATTTTAAAGACTTGTATTATTACAGAAATCAGGAAGACTTATATGTTTAACGACGATGCTTACTTTCGCTTTGGGAATCTGATAGGCTACAGAGATTCATTTTCGGACACTACATTAACCAACGATAAGCTTGTTGGTATATTGCAGCAGGCAATCAAGTCCAGTAATCTGACTCTAATATGTTTTGACGATAAAAACAGACTGACATATGCCAATTCAAAGGCATTTGAGATGTTTAATGTAACCAGCAGCGAAAGTTTGGAGAAGACCTTTTTCGAATGGATTCAGACTCCGTCGAAACAGATCGAGTATTCAAACTGGTGCCAGATATTTGAATCCTACGAAGGAGAGAAGGTATTCGATATCATTTGCCATCATATGAACAGTTCCGAAGGAAAGCTTCGAAGCACCATATACATTATAGACGAGTGCATTCCGGGTTCCACCGGAAAAGCCGGTGTCAGATACAGACAGATGCACGACCCTTTAACAGGTCTTTTAAATCGTGAGGGGTTCTGTCATGTTGTGGAAAAATACCGCAGCTTCCACCGATCCGACAGCGGTGCACATTATCTCATAATAACTAACATCAGGGATTTTAAACTCATTAACCAGATCCATGGAGATAAATTCGGCGATTCCATACTAAAGACTACAGGAAGAATCATTAAATCACTTATGTATGCAGATGATATCTACGGACGCCTTTATGCAGACAAATTCGCGATTCTTGTACCTGAGAAGAACTATGACAAAGCCATGTATCACAGCATGATAAATCTCATCCGCAGTCAGATAGCTTCCGAGAAGCAGACACTGAGAATACAGGCCGGAGTGTACAAGATGGATACCATGACGGACGATGTAAGCGCCATGTGTGACAGAGCCATGATGGCACTTAATTCCATCAACTCGGAAGATCCGGTAACATTTGCATTTTATGATCCGGAGATGATGAAACAGGCTATCACCGAAAAGATAGTAGTAACACACTTTGAATCAGCTCTCAAAGGCGGGGAATTCAGAATCTACCTGCAGCCTCAGGTAAATCAGAATGAGGAACTTATAGGATGCGAAGCATTGGTAAGATGGAAGAGAGATGACAATACAGTTATTCCTCCCAATGCTTTCATACCGGTGCTTGAGAAATCAAACCTCATAAGTCATCTGGATGCATATGTATGGGAGATGGCTGCCCTTAAACTAAGGGAGTGGAAGCATACTGAATTCAGAGACCTGTACATATCGATCAATGTTTCTCCCAGAGACATGGAATTCATGGATGTATACGAAGTCATAACCGGTCTTGTGAGGAAATATGGCATCGATCCGGAAAAGCTTCATCTTGAAATCACAGAAACCGCCCTGATGCGTAACCCGAGCGGTGTGAGCGAGATGATACTCCGGCTTAAGGAAGATGGATTTATAATCGGAATCGATGATTTCGGAAGCGGCTATTCATCACTTAATATGCTTAAGGATATAAGGGCTGATATTGTAAAGCTGGATATGGGCTTCCTCAGCAAGTCTGATAACGAAGACCGTAGCAGGATAATTATTGATTCAGTTATATATATGGCTAAGCGGCTCGGTATGAGCACAGTTACAGAGGGCATAGAAACTCCTCAGCAGTATGAGGAACTCAGCTCCATGGGCTGCGATATCTATCAGGGATACCTTTATTCAAAGCCGGTTTCCGTCATGGATTTCGAGACAAAGTACAGCCGTATATACAAGTCGGAAAGCATCATATGACTGAACGGAGGAAAACACGCAAAAGGCTCTCAAATAGAGCGAAATAAAACCTGAATGCTCAGGTATCTATCTTTGAAGGCATCATCATATATCAATTAATGGTGGATTATCTTATTGTCATTTGCTATTATATAGAGGCTGACAATAAGATGATTCATCTTTTTATAAGGGGTTGTGGCGGAATTGGCAGACGCGCAGGATTTAGGTTCCTGTGTCCATGACGTGAGGGTTCAAGTCCCTTCGACCCCATAATTCAAAAGAACGGCTAAATACCTTATTTCCTTAGAAAATACTAGGTATTTAGCCGTTTTGTTTTGCCTATGTTACTCTACCAAAAGAGAGTATTTTATACGGTTTTAGAAAAAAATTACGCCAAGAATTACGCCAAGATTACGCCAGAGGTTTCACTGCTCAGTCAAACATGTTTCCCATGCGCTTCGCAAACTCTTCTCGATGCTTTTCAGCTTCACGTTTCTGAGCATAGTCATATACCTTCTTCATGACAGAACTGCCTTTTGTCCATCCGCCCATCTGTTCCACATATACGTCACCCATGGATTCCCTTGCAGTAGAAGCAAAGAACCTCCGGAAGAAGTGCAGCTTAAATCTCGGTACGCCTAACTTATCCTGAGTCTTGTGCAGATAGTTTAGTATGGTGTCGGGATTACCGTTAAATATACGCCCTTCGGGAAGAGCACGTATCAGATCGGCGACGTAAGGCGTGATAGTGACTTCTCTGGTGGAAGCTGTTGTCTTTGTAGTCTTTAGCACCATGTTATGGTTGCCGTCCGGAACAAGCGCCTTATTCACCGTAATTATGTTATCTCTCAGATCAGTGGTCTCAAGAGCAAGGACCTCGGAACGGCGGAGACCAAATACGGCAAGCCATAAAGGTATCTCGTAGCGCGTGCCTTTTGATGCTTCCAGGATCTTTTTCACATCTTCTTTTTCGGGAACGTAAAATAACTCAACTTTCTTCTGGGGCAGAGTGACGTTATTGTTCCACTCGGGATTTACAGACTTTATCACGGATGAGATAAAACCGCTCAGATTTCGAACGGATTTAGGGCTGGAGCGACTCGAAACATCATTAAGCAACAATTGTACCCTTTTGCGGTCAATAGCCTTTAAACGGGCATTTCTGAATTCGTGAGGAAGATTTTTTAACATGGACCTGTATCCCCGGATAGTGGCAGGAGATAAGATAGAGTCCTTTGATTTGATATAGTCGTTTGCGACAGCCTCGAATGAATCCGGAGGCATGGAAGCGTCAGTGGATTCTATAAGCTCCCACATGAGCCTGTCGGCTTCTGATTTAGTCGGCTTATGGTCTAGGGTGAGACTATAGCGCTCACCCTTATACATCTTTTCTATGCGGTAAGAACTACCGCGCTTTCTGATAGTTGACATGACGATATCCTTTCTAAAATTCCGAATGTGCAGCAGATGTCTGAATTAATAGAGTAAAACCCGATGTTTTAGAAAAAATTAATGGATGAAAGAATAAGATGTAATAAAATGTATTACATACGGAGGATTGTGCTATGACTATTACATTAACGCTCAGCGACGAAGATACATCATTAATAAAAAACTATGCTTCGCTCCACAACATAAGCATATCTGAGCTGTTCCACCAGGCTGTCATGGAGAAGATAGAGGATGAGCATGACCTGCAGTGCTATGAAAGAGCTATGCAGTCACGCAAGTCCGATCCTACAACCTATACTCTGGGTGAAGTTGAAAAGGAGCTTGGGCTCTGTTAGGGTAATATAGGAGTGGATTGAGACTAGGTTGGGAGAAATTCGCAGATAAAAAAATAAGGAGCGAAACTTCCCTTGTGGGACGAATCACTCCGTACAAAAGCAAAAATGCTTTTCAATTGTGCTTTAACATTACACTCTGGAAGATAAAATGTCAACCAATTTATCAATGAAGTGATACGTCCCCGTTAATTTATCATTTTTTAAAAAATAAGATCTGTTGCGGCATACACGCGTTTTTAAGAATTCGGTCAATTCAGAATACCGTGTTGATTTTAGAGATTTTCCAACAATGCTATCATACACATATAATAATGTTGTGAAATTATATGCAAATTTGTAATTTAAGTTATTCCTTTTTGAAGCTTTTGAAATACCTCTATTATCAGGTATGAAAGCCACAATTGTTGAATCAATTTGCTTTGAAGGATCAATGCGGGTTGTAATATTGTTAAGAATGCAATTGCTATGTGCGGCAGCATTTCGCAGATCTCTAACAACATTCATGTATTTGTTTTCGACAATACGGATTCCAGTAGTTTGGGCATAGTAATCGCAAAAGAAAATCAAATCTCCGAAAGATATTAATTCTAAAAATACCCATACCGGGAAATTGGGATAATACTTTTTTATTAAGTCTTTACAATATTCTCCGGACTTATGTGTTTGAATACGGCTAAGTATCTTCATATTATTTGGATTAAACGAGAGAAAGTTATTCACAATACTATAACCATCTTCGTTAGGGTCAGAAGATACATGATTCAAAAGTACAACCTTAATGGAGTGCTCTATATCCAAACACATCTCAATAATTAAATATCTGAGATGCATGTCCAAGGTAGACAGTTCTTTGAGATAAGCAAAATCCAGATTAGAGTATTGTCCCTTTTTCTTTCCTTCTGATCGTTTATAAAAATTTTTTCTATAAGAGCTTAACTTCATATAATAGTTATTATTCCGGAGAAATTCTTTTGCATCATCCTCGGAAACACCACACGAAAAAGTTATCCCCTTCTTTTTCATGTGCTCGATTTGCTCATCTATAGTTAATTTAGGTTTTAATATTGTATTGCCCAATGGCTTCGCCTCCTTTGCTCATGCGCTTTGGATCCTATTTTCATTAGCTCCTTTCAATTCAGCTATTGCAGAATTTGCAACAACTGAATTTTTGCCTGATCATATTCGCCCCCCAAATATCTTCTTTTAGTTCTTTTTATGTGCTCTGCTTTCTATTTTCTGGACGCTCTTTTCGTCACCTCCTTCAAAATCTCTGTTATCAATATGTTTCAATGCGTGTTTGTATGCACGCATGCGGTCATCATCGTTGAGGCTCTCATCGATATAGATCGTGTAGCCATCGGTACAGGGCACCACCATTTCATTGATGCCGTCCGGCAAGGATGTAAAGTATACATAAGCATTTTCAAAACTAGCCATTCAAACACGTCTCCTTATATTGTTCATCCCGTACCCTCGGAGAGATCCGGGGGATTTTTATGTCCAGACATTTAAAATGTCCTATCGCGGCAGCAGGTATCAGTCATCAGCCGTCCGGATTAGTTTCTTTAAATCTTCTGAGCATTTCAGCCGCCATCTTTAGATCTTCAGGCTTTGCATCACGTGCGGCGTCAAACAGTATGCGAAGATCCTTATTCTCAAATATTTCCTGTGCGGCCTTGGCAGTTTCTTCGTTGACATAATAAGCATTGCAATCATCTACTGGAGACTCAACTCCATATCTAATGAAATCAGCGGTAGTTCCCAGAGCTTCCGCTATTTTTTGCATTTTTTCGTCTTTAGGGACATAGCGCCCTGATTTCCAATCTGAAAATGTAGATTTTCCAATCCCTGTTTTTTTTACTACATCTGAGTCCTTAAACCCTAAAGAATCTCTGATTTCACAATATCTTTCGTAAGCGTTCATAACAATTCCTTCCCCACGTTTATAAAAAAGTTCGGCATTGTGAACTTTAAGTGTTGACAAGTACTGTTATCCGTCTTAATATAAAATCAAGGTTCGGGTTTCAGTACTCTATAATGACTTTTAGCAATAACATTATAACGGAAATCCGAACCATACACAATAAGAATCAGAAGGAGGAAAAATGTACGAGAAGTATGTACAGCTGAGGGAAACTCAAAAACTGACTGATTACAAAGTGGCTCAAGACACAGGAATACCGAAGTCGACGTTCAGTGAATGGAAGAATGGAAAGTACAAGCCCAAAGCCGACAAGCTTATGAAGCTTGCAGAGTACTTCGGCGTCTCTATCGAGTTCTTCCTAAAAGATTAATTGTCAACGTTCAGAGATGATGTATCAGTGAAGCATTGGCACCGGAAAGGATGCCGGGAAGGAAGTGAATATGGAAGCAACAGTTAGCTATGAGAAGTATGCAGATATTCGTGATCGGCACGGAGTGAGGGATATTCAGGTTGCAAGAGATACGGGCATTGCCAAGTCGTGCATCTCCGGCTGGAAGCATGGAAGCACCCACCCAAAGATGGATAAGCTTTTGAAACTCGCAATTTATTTCGGATGCAAAATCGAAGACTTCCTAAAGGATTAAGAAACACCGAGCAGCAGGAGAATGTAAAAATATCGCTTGACAAAAAAATGGCAATGATAGTCTGAAGGTGTGAACAGAAAGGACTAAATCATGATGAACTATGAAGAATTCAAAAAGACATTGCTGAGAGATCTCAGGGATATCGACTACCAGAGCAAAGGGCTCAATGTCCTGATCGGGAATCCCGGAACGGGTTCAGGCTACCCTCGCCTTATTCCGTGAGATACATCAATGACGGGATAAAACTGAAACGGAGACGCCTTGCGAAAGCCAGATTTTGGCCGGATCAGTGCGTGCATCATGCACTGGACGGAGTGATGGAAAGGATCATGACGAAAGGAATGGACTACTATTGCTGTGGCTCAGTTAAAGGAAGAGGACCTGCCCGGGCAAAGAAAGGGATAGAACGCTACATAAAGAAGCATCCGGAGAAATCTAAGTATGTATTCAAAATGGATGTCCGGAAATACTACGATTCCATATGCCATGAAAAGATGATGGAGATCCTTGAAAGAAAGATAAAAGATAGGGAAGTGCTCTGGCTTTACCACACTATCCTTGACAGCTATGACGCGATAGATCCGGAAGTATCCACCGAGAAGCATGAGGTATTCCGGAAAGGCTATGGCATTCCGATAGGCATAGACCCGTCACGCTGGCTCTGCAATCTCTATCTTGAAGAGGTTGACCATGATATACGGAAGATGCTCGGGAAAGACTACTTCTGTACAAGGTATATAGACGATATCGTGGTGATAGGTCCTAATAAGAGGAAGCTCAGCAGGTTAAAGAAATTCCTTGATAAACGTCTTCTGGAACTGAAGCTGCATATAAAGAGCAACTGGCAGATATTCAGACTGGATAAACGTCCTATTGATTTTCTTGGATTCAAATTCTATAAGGACGCGCATACGGAGATGCGGAAGACCATCATGAAGCGCATTAAGCGTAAGATCAGGAAGCTCATCCGGGCACCGGAGATATCGGTAAGGAATGCATCAAGCATGATCTCTTATACGGGATGGATAAAGAGATCGGATTCTCATTTCTTCACAAAGAAGTACCTGACAGGCAAATTAAGCATCAAAAAATTAAGGAGGATAATTAGCAATGAAGGAAAAATACTCAGTAAGACCCGAGGCAACATGGCTCGAAGCGCTTAACGAGAAGCCCGGAGCAGAGTGCACGCTCCACTTTTGTGAGAACATCACGACAGTGGATGAGGATGACGGAGAAGGAAACGTCATAACCTTATTCGAAGCAGACCACTACACCGTTAAGACCCGTTACCGTGAAGGACTTCTTGATCTTGTGAAAGCCAATAGAAGCGAATGGCTTGAAAAGGCAATGGAGAATGAGGGAAGCGAAGACCCAAAGACCATGAAGACACGTATCAAGGAACTGGAAACTCTCATAAAAGAACAGGACAGCGTCATCACAGACCTACTCCTGGGCGCACTGGAATAAGGAGGAAGGGATATGTTTAAAAGACTAAAGAAGCTCTATGACGAGGGAAGGCTTTCCAAGAACGGACTCAAGAATGCAGTAAAGAAGCATTGGCTTACAGAGGATGAATACAAGCTGATCTCCGGAGAGGACTACCCCGGTGAGGAATGATGAATGACAATTTCACATGCCGGCACAGGCGGGGAGACGGGAGATGCGACAGAAACGCGTGCAGATGCAAGAAAGACTGCAGTCTTAAATATGCATGCCAGAACTGTACGCATAGCATCATCCCGTATTCCCAGGAGCCGTGCGAGAGCTGCTGGTTCAAAAGCAAAGAGACAACTAGACAATATATCCTGAGTGAAGAGTTCAAACAGAAGAAGGGAAGAGTATGAGCTTAAAAGAGATCTGGGAATTAATAACACGAGTGGATTATGGCGGAGGTTTTATGTTAGTTGCGTTAATCATAATCACATCCTTGATAGAGGTGAGTCCTATAAAGATAAATCCATGGACCGCGCTTGGCCGATGGATGAGCCGAATCATAGGTGTTCCGGAAATTAAAACAGAACTGTCGAAAATGCAAGCGAAGATAGGTGAGCTCGATGTAAAGATCGATACACTGAAAGAAGACGAAAAAAACAGAAGAGAGCTAAGCGATGCCCTGGATGCACGAAGGCGGATACTTAGAGCGAGCTACGAGATATCTCACGGCGCAGATTACGACGGGGAGATGATAAGCAACGCAATGGATGACGTTACAAGCTACGACAACTACTGCAAACTTCATCCGTTGTTCGTGAACTCAAAAGCGGTGATGGCAGAGTCTACAGTAAAAGACGCTTACCGCAGGTACAACAGGCAGAGAAATTTCACAGGAGGTAATGAATCATGAATGAAGTTATCCAGAATGTAATGGAGTATTTAACGACAGCCCTTATCGTGGTGGGCGTGCTGGCGTTTGTGACAAGCGTCATAGTCCAGAGCATCAAAGAGATGCCGGGGCTTAAAGATGTCCCAACAGAGCTCATCGCTCTCGTGATCGCAGAACTTGTCACGATAGTAGCGACGCTTGCCGGGTGCAATTATTTTAAGATCTTAATCCTCTGGTACTACGTAGTTGCGGCAGTAATCGCCGGCTTTTTCGTATACATGATAGCGACAGGCGGATGGGAAAAGCTGAGAAACATCTGGGAACGTACTAAATACAGCAAGTGAAAGGAGGTGATCCTTTATCTCGCAGTCCTGGCGTTATAGGATGAACTATAAATCTTGTGTGATAGCCCTGTGTCCGTGTGGACATGGGGCTTTTGAGTATAAAAAAGGAGCTGAATATGACTGATTCGTATGAAAGAAGATATGTGTGGGATTTCTTTACGGCGGCAGGACTTACAAAAGAAGGCACAGCCGGATTAATGGGAAATCTTTACGCAGAGAGCGGAGTGGGTTCAAAAGTGCTGGAAAGGCTCTGCAGGAAGAGGTACAGCGAGATAGGAATCATCTATACGGACAGCACTTATACAAATGCTGTAAATGATGGCTCAATCACCAGAGACGAGTTTATTAAGCCTATGGGGAGACACTATGGCTATGGACTCGCTCAGTGGACATCGACCGGAAGAAAGGCAGGACTTTACGATTATACAGTTGGCAGAGGTAAATCCATCGGGGATTTACAGTCTCAGTGCGAGTATCTTTTAAACGAGCTTAAGACATCCTTCAGAGTAATATATGAGATTTTAAGCAACACAAAGAACATATACACGGCATCAGACAGAGTTCTGATGGACTTCGAAGCTCCGGATAACGCGGGGAGTTACAAAGAGCTCCGAAGAAGATACAGCGAGGAGTTTTATAAACTATACGGAGGTACAAAGATGGTAATTATTGGATCAGCAAGGATTGATGAGAATGGACATGCATCTGGAGGAAAAGCCGGGGACCAGACCGGTAACGAAGTATGCATCCAGGAGTACTACACCCATAAAAAAGGATGGAGAGTCATCAGAGCAAAGGATGCAGCAGTACGCGAAGCTATCGCTCAGAATATGGAATGGGCCTGTGCAAATGACTACATAGGTTATAATCAGGCAAAGAATAAGAGCTTGTACAATGTAGCTCAGTATGTAGGATTTAACTGTTCGCTCGTTGTCACTCCATGTGATACGGATTGCGCAAGGCTCGTCAGAGTGTGCGTACTTTATGCCGGTATAAGGGTAAGCGACTTTTACACAGTAGACGAGGCTGATGCACTTATTGCAACAGGAGCATTCGAGGAGGTGTTTATTCCGCTTCCATCCGGACTACTCCGCGGCGATATCCTGGTAACACCGACAAAGGGACACACAGTGGTATCGCTCACAAACGGAGACGGAACCACCGGAAAAGAGACCGGTACCGCAGCAGGCACAACTCCAGATCAGAAACCGGCAGCAGGCAAGTACACAGTAGGCTGGCACAAGGACGGCAACGGATGGTGGCATGCTGACACTGTAAACACATACCTGAAGAAGACCTGGAAGGTGATCAATCACCACTGGTATTATTTCGACGAGGAAGGTTATATGCTGATAGGTTGGCAGACAATCGACGGCAAGAAGTATTATCTCCAGGAGTCGGAAGACAACAATCTTCAGGGCGCATGCTGGAAGTCTGACGGATCCGGAGCACAGTCGGCGTGGTATGTAGAGTGAGAACATGATATAAGCAGAAGAGAGGAACCGCATGAGGCTGTGAGCTATGCGGCCATTTAGACTTTGGGCGTAGGAGAAATCCTGCGCCTATTTTTTATTTTAGATCATCGTAATCTGCTGTATTCTGAAGTTCCTAAACAATCAACCGTTGAGTAGTCGACCGACAGAAATTATGAATTACCTATTGCAAAGATTATGCGGCAGTGATAAATTATATAGCTAAATTCACAAAAAATAGTTCAAAATATCATTATCATGCTACAATATAGTTAAGTATAAGAGGAGGTGGTTTTTGTGATTCATAATGCATTAGATATTGCAAAATATATCATTAACAAATGCACGTTGGATGAAATGCCTATCTCTGACTTACAGCTCCAGAAGATATTGTATTTTATCCAAGTTAATTTTATCCGACAGTTTAATTCACCGGCTTTTAATAACAAAATGATAGCTAAGCAATACGGGCCAGTTGTTTCCGATGTATATGCGGAGTATAAGATATACGGAGCAATGCCGATTTGCCTTTTATATGATGATGTGGCAGAGTTCACTTCCGAAGAGAAAACAGTTGCAGATTGGGTTATAGAAAGATGCAGGTCCTTGAACCCATGGGAGCTTGTTGCAAAAAGTCATGTACCAGACGGACCATGGTCGAAAACAAAACTGGAATCAGAAATTGAAATGAGTCTGGTTCGCGATTATGCTATAAATGGGATTGGATAATTATGGATTCAAGTGTAGACAATGTAATATATTCAAATAGCAAAAAAGAGGGGGCGAGCAAGTCTCCTCTTTTTGATTCAAATGAGATGGCGCAAATAGATGCTGGCAAGGATGGAAAATTAATCCGGATATTAAATTCAATTTCTAACAGCGAAGATATATCCCAAGATCTAAATAATATCATGATAAGCCTTAAAGACATATACGGAGGAAAATACAGGCATTCCTATTATTCGATCTCTTTAAGATTGTATATGATGGACGAAAAGCAATTATATAACCTGACCACAGGCATGAATCTTATAAGAGAAAAAATCAATAAAAATGATACAGATACATATGCAGGGGTTAGAAAACTATACGATCATATACAATTAGAAATTGTACGAATCTGCGAAAATAACGATAGAAAAAAAGAGTTAAATAAGATAAGCGAACGCAGTATCAATACACTAAAAAAAGAAGCAAGAATTTTCGATAACCATATAAAAGAATCTACAAATAATATCTATACACAGATTATTGGAATATTAGGTATATTCGCAGCAATAGTAATCGTATTCTTCGGCGGAGCAAGTGTATTTTCAAACGTTTTTGCAAATTTGGATAAAATAAAATGGCTTGCAGTAATGCCGGTAATATGCGCTGTTGGATTTATAATGTTCAATTTGATATTCATGTTTCTGTTTATAGTTAGCCGGATGATTGACAAAGATATAGGAGCAAAGCTACCTGACGAATATCAAAATAAGGACTTTATAAGCAAGTTTACAAGGAGATACCCATATATAGTTTTCTTCAACGTTATAATCTTTTTGGTATTTATTATCACAGTGGCTTAAAATAAAAAGTCTCTCTGATAAGGATGATCGGGTATTCCGGTATTTCGGAAAGACTAAGGACTTTGGCTTCACGCAGTAGAAACGGAAAGGCTGTATTCTACTTTTATTACATCATTATATTTTGCAAAATTACGCCAAAAATTACGCCAAAAGCAAACCAATCTGCTTAAATGCGTGCTTTTATAACGCAATTTTGAGGGTTCAAGTCCCTTCGACCCCATACAGAAAAGAGAAGGTTCCTGATTTAACTGAAATCAGGAACCTTCTCTTTTTTATTTTCTTACGGTTTTAGTGAAATCACCCTGTAAAAATTGTATAATTAAAGTTAAATAAACGTCGACGTAATTATTGTATTATACCTAAAAACATCAAACACCAAGTGACTGATTGTTTATAAAAGGAGATCAGCCATGTTAAAACCATTCGTCAAAAACAGGAAACTGATTCTTTTTTATTTAGTTCTTACCATGTGTATTACTGCGACTTTTTCAGCCTTAGGTAATACGGATACTTCCTTCAGTGAAAGCGGAACGGTAAACCTTCACTTATCCGTAGATCCTGCCGGCATCAATCAGGAATTCTCCGCAGTTCTCTATAACAACACTAACGGTCTCCCCACATCAGAGGCCAATACCATAGCAGAGACAAGCGAAGGCTTTATCTGGATCGGAAGCTACAGTGGACTGATACGATATGACGGCAACACTTTTGTTCGTTTCGACTCTACAACAGGTATATCCAGCGTCATCAGTCTGTTTGTAGACAGCAAGGAACGTCTTTGGGCAGGCACCAACGATGCCGGTCTGGCCATGCTGGATCACGATGAGATACATAAGTGGGGTGAAAAAGAAGGCCTCAAATATCTCAGGATCATGTCGATCTCCGAGGATGCTCAGGGCAATGTTTATGCATCTACAGATTCCGGCATAGCCATGGTAGGAGAGGATCTGACTCTTCATTATGTGGATGATAAACGTATAGCAGACAGTTCAGTCGAGAAAATAAGACAAGGCTCTGACGGCACAGTTTACGGTGCAACAAGTACGAGCGATATTTTTACATTAAAAAACGGTCAGATCACGAATTTCATAGATCATGAAACCAGCGGATTTGAAGGTATCACATATGTTCTTCCTGATGAGGCAAATCCAGGTTATGTATATCTGGGAACCGAAGGATCTATTGTATATTACGGCGAATTAAACAGCATCGCAAAGAAAAGGTCGGTCTATGACATATCGCCTCTGTCAGGAACCGCAAGTATGGAGCATATCCAAGGCCAGCTCTGGCTATGTACCGAAAACGGCATCGGAGTCATCGATCACGGCAGATTCACACAAATAAAAAATCTCCCCCTCAGTAATTCTGTAGAGAACATGATCACAGACTACTCCGGTAATTTGTGGTTCACATCCTCCAGACAGGGAGTCATGAAGATCGTTCCCAATCAGTTCACCGATCTGTTTGAACCTTATGACCTTCCTCATGCAGTAGTAAACACCACCTGCTTCTACGGAGATCAGCTGTTTGTAGGTTCGGACACTGGACTAATCGTTATGGACAATAACGGTCCTATATCGTCGCTGCCTCTAAAAAAAGCGGTGACAGCCTCAGGGAATGTCTTTCAAGCAACGGATCTTATTGAGTATCTCAACGGAATACGTATTCGCTCTATCATTCGCGACAGTAAAGGAAGACTGTGGATATCCACCTGGTGCAGCGACGGACTTCTTCGTTATGACGCCGGAGAGCTGATGGCCTTTACAGAAAAGGACGGGCTCATGTCAGGTCGGATAAGGACTGCCTGCGAGACAAAGGACGGCTCTATACTGGTAGTTAACACAGGTGGCATCAGTGTTATAAGAGACGACAGGGTAACTGAAACCTATGACAAATCCTCAGGTATAAGCATTTCCGAAAACCTCTCTGTTGTCCAGGGCTTCAACGATGAGATACTGCTTGGCTCCAATGGAGCGGGAATATTTGTCCTGAATAACGGCAAAACAAAGCACATAACCACTCAGGACGGGCTCAGTTCCGGAATAGTTATGCGCATAAAGCGAGACGATAAAAGGAAGCTTTACTGGATGGTCACCAGCAACTCTATAGAGTACATGACCGAGGACTATGAAGTACATACCATAAAGAACTTCCCGTATTCCAATAACTATGATCTTTATGAAAACAAAAACGGGGATATGTGGATACTGTCAAGTAACGGTATATATGTTGTTCCTGTGGATGAACTCGTTAAAAACGAAAGCATAAATCCGGTATATTACGGTCTGGACAGCGGTCTTCCATCCATCACCACTGCCAACTCCTACAGTGAACTGACTGAAAAAGGAGAGCTGTATATAGCATCTTCAGAGTGTGTTGTTAAGGTAAACATCGACACTCCTTTTGAAAATGTTTCCGAGCTGAAAGCAGCGGTTCCTTTCATTGATGCCGACGGTGTCAGACTGTATCCGGAAAAGAACGGTTCCTTCATACTTCCTGCGGATACCCACAAGATCACAGTTAACAGCTTCGTGTACAATTACTCTCTGATCAACCCTCAGGTCACCTACCAGCTGGACGGATTCGATATCGTAGGAAAGACTGTTGAAAGGAGTAATCTCGTTCCGGTGGACTACACGAACCTCCGAGGAGGAACCTATAACTTCATCATGCACATAAAGGATTCCATGGGCAGAGGCGATAAGGAAGTATCCATTTCGATAACCAAGAAAAAAGCCTATTACGAGGAGCCATGGTTCTATATCCTTTTCGCAGTAGTCGTTTTTACGCTTCTGGCACTTATGGTCAGACTGTACATACGCAGCAAGATGAGGGCACTGGAAAAGAAAAATCAGGAAACCATGACTCTCGTTGAAGAAATAACTGAAGCATTTGCGAAGGTTATCGATATGAAGGACCGGTACACAAACGGTCATTCATCAAGAGTAGCGCATTACACCTCGATGCTTGCAAAGGAACTTGGATATGATGATGAAACAGTGAAAAAATATTACCGCATAGCTCTGCTTCATGACATAGGAAAGATCGGTGTTCCCTCAACGGTACTCAACAAATCCGGGAAGTTAACCGATGAAGAGTTCGAGATAATCCAGTCTCATACCACAAAGGGCTATGAAGCTCTGAAAGACATCAGTATCATGCCGGAGCTTTCCATCGGAGCCCAGGCTCATCACGAAAGACCCGACGGAAAGGGTTATCCAAATCATCTCAAGGGTACGGAGATACCCAGAGTAGCTCAGATCATAGCAGTAGCTGACTGCTTTGACGCCATGTACTCTAACCGTCCATACAGAAACCGTATGAATTTTGAAAAAGTAGTCTCTATAATAAAGGACGTTTCAGGAACGCAGCTTACGAGTGATGTAGTGGATGCCTTTTTGAGACTTGTGGAAAAGGGTGAATTCAAGGATCCTGAAGACGACGGCGGCGGAAGCACGGAAGATATAGTCAACATCAAAAAATAAGTTCCATGACATAAAGCTATATTATTTTTAATTAGGAGAACAACAGACAGAATGAGGACGAATTCACACTTAAACATTAAAAAGAAAAATAATGATCATCCACTATTATTCTCAGTAATCAGAGATAGTATCAAACACGTGGATGTCTTCCCGAAAGGTACGAATATGAGCTTCTCCGGAAAGTTTCTCCGAACAGTTATAATCATATCTCTGCTTACAGCAGCAGTACCCGGACATATGTATGCATATTCCATAGCCGGAGAAGGTGTGACGCCTAGATATACCAGCAAAGCTTCCTCTGCCCCGGAATTTCCCACAGGTTCCTCTGCCGGTTCAATCGGCGTAGAGGCATCTGATCTCACTCTTCAACAGATAGAGGATTCTAAGGGAGCATGGGCATGGATCGATCAGGATAATGATGGCGTGGCAGAAAGATATTATCTTATAAGACCAAATGTATACATCACAAACGGAATAACACCCGACGGACGAACTGTCAACGAATATGGACAGTGGACTGTGGACGGAATGATCATGCACCGCATGGCTTACGATCAGAATGCAGTTCAGGCAGCCATACAAAGAGCAGCAGTTCTCCACGGAAACAGCTTCGATGGAATCTACTCCGGGATCATCGATACAACAGAGAAAAAAGTCACGGGTAAACGTGCGACGAAAACCGGGATGAAAGAAGTGATACAGACTGTTCCAACGAAGAAATACCTTACAGTAACGGTCGCTCAAAAGTCAGTGACAGAGCTTAGCGTCACTGTGAGTGACAACGAAGGAGCTACAACCACAGATTATGAATATGAAGGGCTCAATACTCTCCACAATGGTGTCACTATGTGGAAACCCAAAAAAGGAAAAACCGGCGATCATCTGCTGTTTTACGGATATAACTCAATAGTTTATTACAACTATGACGGCACTCTCGCCGGACAGCTTATGAAAATAAGCTGAGAAAGGGGGGCTCATGAGAGCATTAACCATTTTCATCGATGAGCAATGGCTGGCCGCCGTATCAGAAAAGGATATGAGCGTCCCCTGCAGCATCATCGCAGAAGACATGACAGATCAGCTTCCTGTGGAAGTGCAGTATCTGGGCGTCACAAAGACCACTTTTGTCTACGACGAAAATGAGATTGACGAAGAAAAGCTGGTTTACTACCTCCGGAAGGTTCTGGAAAATCGATTTGAAATGAGCTACGAGGTTCAGGAGGCAATCGTAAATTACCGGATAAGCATCCTGTCGGATACGGATGACGAAGAGCTTTCCGATGCCAATGTTTCAGTCGGGCATCCATCATCCGAGGCGGTAGACATTGACAGTACAGGTATAGAGGAGGCATTCAGCAGAGGCCCCGGAAAAGCAGCCGGAGATGAGGGGCATGGTAAAACAGGCACTGTTTCTGAAAATCATCAAAGGAAGGATAGTGAAAAGCCGGCAAGAAAGCGTATGAGAACAGCTCCCGATATATCCACAAAGGATTCTGAGGATGAATCGAATGAAGATATAGATATAGTTACCATAGGAGAGGAGGGAGGAACTTCCTCGGGAAAGCATCAAAAAAAGAACAGGGAGCAGGAAACAGGTAAAAAGAAGGGCGAGAAAAAGCTGGGGCAGAATCCTATTTCCTTCGGTGGAAAGAAGGATGAAAAGGATGATGTAGCTCCCGCATTCCAGCGAATAAAGGAACTGAAAGGCAGCGACAGTCTCATTCATTTATGTGAAAGGCTGAGAAAGATCGCACCTGTGCTGCAAACGGAGGAATTTGTGGATGTACTTGAAGACAGGGCGTTTCTTTTCTCGGCAGAACAGGATATCGGGATCAACGCCAGAGTATCAATGTTCTTTGATTTCATGAGAGATTCTGATCTTCTTCCTTCTGAGTTCGGAGGCTGTGAGATACAGCTTGCCTGCGGCAGATCATTGGGGCTACCAACCTCCATGGCGAAGCAGTTCATAGCCCAGACAGAAGCGAGCATGTTCTGTATCGACATCAGCTCATGGGTCGGTCAGATCGATGATCCGGAGTTCAGGGATTTCCTGCTTTTCCTCTACGGACAAAAGGATATGTACAGATATGTATTCAGGATTCCTTATGTGGAAAAAAAGGTCCTTAATCAGGTGGCTGATGTCATAGGTGATATTTTCACTGTTGAGGTAGTGACACTGCCGCCCCTTAACCAGGCACTTCTCGAAGAAACAGCGGTGTCACAGCTTAAGCGCTATGGTTACAGCATATCGCCGGAGGCGTTGGAGCTTTTCAGGAAAAGAATCGCTGAAGAAAAATCCGACGGACGTTTTTATGGTATGAACACCATAAGCAAGGTAGTAAAGGAGATGGTACTGAAAAAGCTTGAAAAGAGCATCGGCGAACAGGGTGAGTCAGCAGAACCCGCGAAAAGTGATACTGTTAAGCCAGAAAAGGGGGCCCTAACGTCCCTTGATGCTGCAGAATCACAAAATGAGGAAAAACTTCAGCTACAGGAAATCACTGATTCAGATCTGGAAAGCCTTATTTCCAACAGACACCATGACCATACAGCTCCCGAGAACGAGCTATCGGATATGATAGGAGTTAAGGAAGTGAGAGAGCAGCTGGATGCCCTCATACAGGAAATGACAGCTGAAGGAAAACCAAGATGCCTCAGATTCGTAGGAAATCCGGGAACGGGAAGAACAGTCATCGCGAGGATACTGGGTGAGATCCTGAGAGAAAAGGGTATACTCAAAAAAGGAGATATCATTGAACACAGCATGAAGGATCTCATGGGAACGGTTCCGGGTGAGACAGTCCCTAAGACTCTGAGTATATGCAGAGACGCAACGGATTCTGTTCTGTTCATTGATGAGCCTTATCCTGAGATAAAAGAGATAGTTCCGGATCAGGATGAAATGGGTAAGGATTTCGACGACTATGACGCACCGGAGGATTACAAACAGAAGCCTGACTATGATTTTCATAAGGAAGCATTGGAAACACTCATCTCTGAGATGCAGGCAAATGAGAACATACTGGTGATCCTGTCCCTGACCAGAGAGGAACTTGAAAAGGTCCGTAAGGATGCGCCGGATATCGACAAGTTCATGCCCGGAGAGATAGAGTTCAAGGATTTCAGCAGAAAGGAGCTGGGAGAGATTTTCCTTCGCATGGCAAGGCGGAATAGATTCCATCTGGACGAAGGTCTCAGGCAGGAGATAATGAACTATTTTGAACAGCTTCCTGAAAATGTAACCAAGTCCGGTAAATTCACCAATGCCAGATACGTGAGAAATCTTTTTGACAGAACCTGGTCAAAGACGCTGCTTCGCGCTGAGATAGACCAGAATGACGGAAGAGAGATAAATCTTCAGGATTTCAGGCTGGCAGCCGCAGAGAGTGCCGAACTTCTGAATAAAAAGGAGCCAAGAAAATACCCATTGGGATTCAGGCTGGAGTCCGCGGATTAGAAGCAGCCGATCAAATCATTTCACAGTCTTATCTTCGGATAATTCGTCTGTTTTCCCCAGTGATCCGTTAATGCGCCGGAGCTTCTTTTGAAGCACTGGATCAATCAGTGTTTCTTTGGAACTGAAAAGTGTCTGAGAATGTGCTATAATTCTCAGACACATATTAAAACAAAGGACATATTATGGCAGAGAAAGATTTAAAAAAACTTATTGAAAAGGCTCTGGATATGCGTAATTCATCCTATGCGCCTTATTCACACTATAGAGTAGGAGCAGCTCTGGAAGCTGCAAGCGGACAGATCTTCACCGGCTGCAACGTGGAAAACTCAAGCTATGGTGCAGCCAACTGTGCCGAGAGAACCGCTTTTTTCAAGGCTGTCAGTGAAGGAGTCCATGATTTCAGACGGATAGTCATCACCGGAGGAGCTGACGACGGGGAACTTCAGTATGCTTCACCCTGCGGTATATGCCGTCAGGTCATGAGGGAATTCTGTGATCCTGCCACTTTTGAGATCATACTCGCAAAGAGCACAGAGGATTACAAGACCTATACGCTTGAACAGCTTCTTCCGGAAAGCTTCGGCCCTGAAAATCTATTATGAAAGTGTTGCGCTGCGGAAGTTGCGAAGCAACGAAGCAATCCTCACTTTCACACATCACACCATTTAACACCTAAAAACTTATTAACTGATATTAAATTTGGAGGGAAATATTATGTCAACACCACACAACAGAGCAGAGCTTGGAGACATTGCCAAAACAGTCCTTATGCCGGGAGACCCTCTCCGTGCGAAGTACATCGCCGAGACCTATCTCGAGAACCCTGTATGCTTCAATACAGTCAGAAACATGTTCGGATACACAGGAACATATAAGGGCAAGAAGGTTTCAGTCATGGGAGGCGGAATGGGTATCCCATCCATAGGCATCTATTCCTATGAGCTTTTCCACTTCTATGATGTCGATAACATCATCCGTATCGGTTCAGCCGGAGGCTTGCAGGAGGATGTCAATGTCAACGATGTTATCATCGGCATGGGCGCCTGCACAGATTCAAACTATGCAGCACAGTTTGAGCTTCCCGGTACATTTGCACCTATCGCAGATTACAGCCTTCTTTCAAAGGCAGTGGAAGCCGCTGATAGGTTAGGAGTCAATGTCCGCGTCGGAAACATTGTCTCATCAGATGTATTCTATGATGGACGCAAGGAAAGAAACGAGAAGTGGAGAGACATGGGCTGTCTCGCGTGTGAGATGGAGGGAGCAGGCCTCTACATGAATGCTGCAGCCGCTCACAAGCATGCCCTTTGTATCCTTACTATTTCAGACCATCTTTTCAAGGAGGGTGAACTTACACCTGAAGAACGTGAAAAGAGTTTCAATGACATGATGCGCATTGCGCTGGAGCTTGCATGATATGATCAATTACAGTGAAGATAAGACCATGTATCACATCGGAGTGGCACCGGGACAGGTCGGAAGATATGTCCTTCTTCCCGGAGACCCGAAACGATGTAAAAAAATCGCTGCATATTTCGATGATCCTGTCTTTGTAGCTGACAATCGCGAATATGTGACTTATACAGGAAAAATAGATGGCGTACCTGTGTCTGTGACATCAACAGGCATAGGCGGTCCTTCCGCATCCATCGCCATGGAGGAGCTGAAGATGTGCGGAGCTGATACATTCATCCGCATCGGCACTGCCGGAGGCATGGATCTGGATGTTCAGGCAGGAGATGTGGTCATCGCAAACGCTGCCATACGTATGGAAGGAACTTCAAAGGAATATGCTCCTATAGAGTGGCCGGCGGCTGCGGATTTTGAGATCACCTCTGTTCTTAATCAGGCAGCGGAGAAGCTTGGTTTCCGGCATCATGTGGGAGTAGTTGAATGTAAGGATGCTTTTTACGGACAGCATAAGCCTGAGGACCTTCCTGTCAGCTATGAGTTGCTTAACAAATGGCAGTCATGGCTCAGGCTCGGTTGTAAGGCTTCCGAAATGGAATCAGCAGCCCTCTTTACGGTTGGAGCCTATCTCAAAGTAAGAGTAGGCTCAGTCCTTTTCATCATGTCCAACCAGGAACGTGTAAAACAGGGTCTCAGTAATGAGATAGAGCATGACACCGACAAGGCCATAAAGACAGCCATCGAGGCCATAAAACTACTTATAAAGCAGGATGCGAAATGACTGAACTGACTCAGGATGAAAAATATATGCAGCTTGCCATTCGGGAAGCCCAAAAAGCACATAAGAACGGTGACGTACCTATAGGGTGCGTCATCGTTTATGATGGGACTAAACCGGACAGCAAGGCTGATAAAAATGCAGAAGCACACAACATTAAACCCGGTACGATCATAGGACGAGGTTACAATCAAAGAAATAAAAAACACAACTCTCTCATGCATGCGGAGATCATCGCCATAAAAAAGGCATGTAAGGCATTTGAGGACTGGCGGCTTGAGGATTGCACCATGTATGTGACATTGGAACCCTGTCCCATGTGCGCCGGAGCCATAGTTCAGGCGCGACTGCCGAGAGTTGTCATGGGCTCCATGAATCAGAAGGCGGGATGCTGCGGTTCGGTGCTGGACATGCTTCATGAAAGCCGCTTCAATCATCAGTGTGAAGTGAAGAAGGATGTCCTTTACGACGATTGCACCAGACTAATGACGGATTTTTTTAAGGGATTACGGGAAAAGAACAAGGGATGATGCAGGAAACAGAAGATACAGAACAGCAGAGAAAATGTATAATAGTCGGAGCCGGAGATTTTTTCGGAATGCCGGTAAAGCCTGCGAAATGTGATTACATCATCGCGGCAGATGCAGGATATGAAAATCTGAAAATCATGGGAATCGTACCTGATCTCATCGTTGGAGATTTTGATTCCATGCATGTAGACGGAGTACAAGGCACCACAGGGAATGTAAAGGATCTGGATATTTACGATGACGCAGAGAAAGCCGAGTACATACATCACCTGAAAAAGCTCGATCTGGATGGGGTAGAAACAAGGGTGATCGACCCTGTAAAAAACGATCCGGATATGATGGCATGTGTGAGAATAGGCCTCGAGCTGGGGATAAGAGAGTTTCATATCATCGGCGGGACAGGAAAACGGATAGACCACAGCATTGCAAATCTTCAGATACTTGCTTTTCTGGCTGATCAGGGTGCAAGAGGATATCTGTACAATGTTTCTCAGGTCACAACAGCCATAAAGAATACCTCTGTTCGGTTCCCTGACACCATGAAGGGTTATTTCTCGGCATTTTCATATTCAGATCACTCCTATGGCGTGACGGAGAAGGGCTTTAAATACATCATCAACGATGTGACTCTGAACAGTCTCACACCCACAGGACTCAGTAATGAATTTGTGGGAACAGAGGCTGAGATAAGCGTTGAGGATGGAACACTGATACTGGTGTACGGAATTTAAGGAAGATTTATTCCGGATCCTTAAAAATAATCCATAAAATAAAAAAATAATCTTCATTTATAAATTTTCTATGAGACATCTATACTATACTTGAATAGATAAAGCTGCTTTGATATAATCCATTCAAGAAGTAAATAACTGGAACGTTCGAGGCCGCACAAATTGAACCTACAAATAAGACCTACGGGATTCCAACATTTGAATGCTCATATAATGCCTTCCATTTGGTCAAGGACTATAGCGGTATTCGTGAGGTCTCCCACCTAGCATACAGGCTAGGAGTCAAGCGTGTGGTACGGCGTTTTGGTCTTACTCCATAAAAATCGTATGATTTTAGACCGGTGAGTGATCACCGGTTTTTTTTGTGAAATAATTGCGCTTTGACATCAGTTTTCTACGATGGATTCCTTCTTTCAACATCTTCAAGTCTGATACAATTCCTCATAGTCTCACCCAAAATACTATAGTATAATGATTAGTATATATATTCATTTGCATCTCAGGAGGGTAGTTTTGAAAAAAGAAAAATGGGAAACTCAGATACGCTGGGGAACGACATCATTCCTTGTATTGGTATGCAGCGCCCTTATCATCATGGCATTGCATAATTTCGGAGCTGTCAGAGAGGGTGTAAACAAGCTTCTGGATATACTTACACCTATCATATATGGAATAGTTATGGCCTACCTTTTAAACCCTGTATATGATTTTATTTACAGAAATACAATTAATCTTCTGACCAAGAAAAAGCTGAAAGTGAGGAAGTCTGTCAGCCTTTCTAAAACGAACGGTAATATCGGGAATCAAGAATCTGAAGCTGTTCCTGTATGGGCTGTCAGCCTTTCAAAAACAGCCGGAACCATAGTAACCGTGCTATGTCTCCTGCTTTTGATTTTCGGTTTGGTAGCGATGATCATCCCTGAACTGCACAGATCTCTCATCAGTCTGTCCAATTCCCTGCCATCAAATCTGACTAAAATATACAGCAATGTTATGAAGCTTATAAATGATTATCCTGAGATAGAAGGGTATTTAAGCCAGTCTTTTAATGATTTTTATAAGTTTCTGACCAATTTTTCTTTTGAGCAGCTTATGCCTAATTTCCGTAATTTCGCTTCGCTGCTTGCCTCCCTTGCTCCACTGGGTTCAGGTATCTGGTCCATGATCAACTGGGTAAAGAATTTCATCATTGGCGTAATCGTCATGATATATCTTCTTAATACTAAGGAAACCCTTGCAGTAGGTGCAAGAAAAATCATATTTGCGATCTTCCCGCAAAAATTTGCAGAAAACATGCTTGTGACCTTCCATGAAATAGACAGCATGTTCGGCGGATTCATCCTCGGAAAGATAATAGATTCCCTGATAGTGGGAGTGATATGTTTCATAGTACTCTCTATCATGAACATGCCATACACCATGCTTGTATCCGTGTTTGTAGGCATTACCAATATCATTCCTTTTTTCGGACCTTTCATCGGAGCTATACCTTCTATCATACTGATCCTTATCTCCAGTCCTATACAGGCACTGTACTTTGCGATATTCATCCTTATTCTTCAGCAGGTAGACGGTAATATCATCGGTCCAAGTATCCTTCACGGATCCACAGGTATAAGCAGCTTCTGGGTCCTTTTCTCTATCCTTCTTTTCGGTGGACTTTTCGGCTTCATCGGAATGATAGTAGGTGTTCCTATATGGGGAATCATACTTAAGATGACAGACAAACTTACAGCATATCTTCGGAATAAACGAAAGATAGTACTGGACGATAAGGGGTATCCCGTGAAAGAGTCTTCGGACGAGGTTCAGACCCAGACTGAAGTATAAAATAAGAGTGTAAAACGATTCTATATCGGCTTCTGACATCCACAAATAAATCTTTAAGAAAACCGGTTTTTCTTCTCATCAACGGATAGAAGAAAAACCGGTTTACACGTTGCAAAACCGTGATTCTCATGTATAATTGATGAGGTGATTTAGTTTTGCAGAAAAAGGTATGAACAGATATTTTTCATCACCTGTTATTCCACCCAACACCGGGGGAGAAATGGAGATTTATGGATATTCGTTATAGTGCTAATCAGAAAGACGTAAAGAGATATACAACTGAAGAACTCCGGAATGAGTTTTTGATCACCGGTCTATATAAGCCTGATGAAGTAGTAGCCGTTTATTCACATGTTGACCGAATGGTCACTTTTGGCTGTATGCCTGTAGAAGAAACTGTACCACTGGACAAAGGCATCGACTGCTGGCATAATTTCGGCACACATTATGTGCTGGAGCGCCGTGAGATAGGCATTTTCAATATAGGCGAAGGCTCCGGAAGGATCAGTGTAGACGGAACGGAGTATAAGCTCGGATATAAGGATTGTCTTTATATAACAAAGGGTGCAAAGGAAGTTCTTTTCTCTTCTGATGACAAGCAAAAGCCGGCGAAGTTCTATATGGTTTCTGCCCCTGCACATGTAAGCTATGAGACTAAGCTCATCACCATGGCAGAAGCAAATCACAGACCCTGCGGTGAAGCGGAGCTTGCCAACCAGCGTGTGATAAATCAGTTCATCCATCCGGATGTACTGAAGACAGCTCAGCTCAGCATGGGCATGACTGAGCTTAAACCGGGATCTGTATGGAACACCATGCCATGTCATACCCATGAGAGACGTATGGAGATCTATACATATTTCGAGGTACCGGAGGATCAGGTAGTTTTCCATTTCATGGGAGAGCCTCAGGAGACACGTCACATCGTTATGCATAACTACGATGCTGTGATCTCACCTTCATGGTCTATCCACTGCGCATCAGCTACACACAACTACACATTTATCTGGGCTATGGGCGGTGAAAATCAGGAATTTGACGATATGGACAATATCTATACACCTGATTTAAGATAACATGCCACAGGTATACAGAATTAAGATTTTTTCATACATTTTCTTCATTGACTTCCGTGTCTGAATGTCCTATAAAAATAGATATATTTAAAAATCAATATCCGTATGGATATTGATTTTTTTAGAAAATCTGATACTTTGTACGTACATCTTTTTAAAGATTGTCCGGACTTTTCGGATATTCGCATATTATAAAAAAAGATCCCCTACAAGGGGTAAGGAGAAATTTATGGCAACATTACTTGAAACCTGGAGAACCCAGGCTTACGGCGACGGACTTTCCAAGGCAGAGCAGGAGCAGCTTTGGCAGGAATATTTTGCACTTGAGAAGGGCTTCTATGAGGAGATCCTCAAGGATCCATCACACGTATATGAGGGAACAGTAAAGGAACTTGCTGATCATTTCCATATCGACGTATTCCACTTCACAGGTGTACTTGACGGTATCGACGAGTCTTTAAAGGGATATCACAATCCTATCGACTCAATGGATGAAAACACTCAGGTTAAGATCGAGATCGATCCTGAGAAGCTTTACTACAACATGGTTGAGGCTAAGGCAAGCTGGCTCTATGGTCTTCCTGCATGGGAGTCTATCCTTTCAGAGGAGAAGCGCCACGAGCTTTATCGTCAGCAGAAGGCATCAGGCACCATCCGTCGTGAAGGCAAGAAGATCTACCCTAACGATCAGTGTCCTTGCGGTTCTGGAAAGAAGTACAAGAAGTGTCATATGCGTATCGACCAGGAAAATGAGCTCAAGGCAATGGCCGGAGTTCAGTAATGGCTGACAAGATTCGCGTAAATACAAGTGCCGGTTCGGAAGCTGATGCTTCCACCGGCATTTATCAGGATAGAATCCTTACGGATTCTTTTGAACCGCTCAAAGCCGCGAGGCTCCCTCGATTAAAAATCGAGGGCAGTCATGATTATGTGGTCAGAGCAACTGCCTCCAATGGACTGATTCGTGCATTTGCATGCACAACAAAAGATCTGGTGGAAGAGTGCAGAAAAACTCACAACACTTTCCCTATATGTACAGCAGCTATCGGAAGACTAATGAGCTCAGCTCTGATGATGGGTGTAGACCTGAAGGGTGCAAGATCTGTGATCACATTGACTATAAAGGGCGAAGGTCCTGTAAAGGGACTTACTGCAACAGCAGATAATCTGGGTAACGTTAAGGGATTTGTTTCAAATCCCAATGTACTCCTCCCTCCAAACGAGGCAGGACATCTCAATGTTGGCGGTGCCATAGGGCAGGGTAAACTCAGCGTCATCAAGGATATCGGTCTCAAGGAACCATATATCGGATCCGTAGACCTTCAGACATCCGAGATCGCAGAGGATCTCACATATTATTTCGCTGTGTCTGAGCAGATACCTTCTTCAGTAGGTCTTGGAGTTCTCATGAACAAAAACAACACAGTAAGACAGGCTGGAGGCTTCATCATTCAGCTTATGCCTGATGCAACAGATGAGGTTATATCCAAGCTCGAGGCAAAGCTCAGCGGTATAAAATCCGTTACCAGCATGCTGGATGAAGGAATGACTCCTGAAGAGATGCTTCAGTTCATTCTCGGAGATATGGATCTGGAGATAAATGATCATATTCCTGTCCGGTTCCACTGCAACTGCAGCCGTGACAAGGTTTCAAAAGCCCTTATATCACTTGGCAAAAAGGAGCTTGAACAGCTGATCGAAGACGGAAAACCACAGGATGTATTCTGTGATTACTGTGAGAAGCATTATAGCTTCTCTACCGCTGAACTCCAGAATTTGTATGACAACGCCAAATGATTTGAATTTTAGCCCAAAAAATCAGATATCTTTTTTAATTATAGCTGGCTAAATAAAAAATGTATGTCAAGTTGTACGACATTTGATTGACCTCGATTTTTGTTTATGCTAAGATTGACCCTGTTGCAGAAATAATTCTGCAGGTACTTTATGGAGGTATACACAATGAAGGGTACAGTTAAGTGGTTCAACAATCAGAAGGGTTATGGTTTCATTTCTGATGAGGCAGGAAAGGACGTTTTCGTTCACTATTCAGGACTTACAGGTGATGGATTCAAGTCACTTGAAGAGGGTCAGAATGTTGAGTTCAACGTTCAGGATGGCGCTAAGGGACCTCAGGCAGTAAACGTAATTAAGCTTTAATTTTTAGATTTCACAGTACCTTAATTGTAATTAATATATTATTTGCAAGAAAAGTATAGAGAACTAAATAAAAGCAAGCGGTATCCTTTTGGATACCGCTTTTACTTTACATTTTTGTTTTTAATGTTTTATGCGGTATGAGTCGGATGCACATTACCTTGCAGATAACCGTACCGTCAATTATAATAACCGTTATGAAAATGACATCTAAAAAGACTAGCTTGTATGGCATGCTTCTGGCCCTTGCTATGATACTCAGTTACGTAGAAGCAATTATTCCAATCAATATAGGAGTTCCCGGAGTCAAACTGGGATTACCGAATATAGTTACGGTCATCGGTCTCTACTCACTGGGACCTGTACCGACACTTATCATCAGCTTTCTGAGAATCATCCTGGTAAGCTTCATGTTCGGTAATACCATGACACTCGCATATTCTCTCGCAGGCTTTGGGCTCAGCTTTCTTACCATGCTCATTCTCTTAAAAATAGGTGGCTTCCATATGACAGTGGTAAGTGTAACCGGAGGTGTGATGCATAATGTAGGTCAGCTTATGGCGGCAATATTACTGCTTCACAGCGAAATACTGTTTCTTTATCTTCCCGTACTTATGATTGCAGGTGTTGCGGCTGGTGCTGTTATCGGTCTGGTATCAGGTCTTATCACAGAAAGGATTCAGACATATCTGAGAACGGTCAACTGATAAATATATTGAAACATACATTCGTGTTATTGATTTAAAATTACAGTCATGATAAAATTAACCCGGCAAACAAATGTTTGTCGGGTTAATTTATAATCATTTTTCATTGGATTTAATTATATAGAATATGAGGTCACTATGGGTAAGAATTACATAAAAATTCGCGGTGCAAGTGAACATAATCTCAAGCATATAGATGTAGACATTCCACGAGAAGAACTGGTAGTTATGACCGGTCTGTCAGGCTCCGGAAAGTCTTCGCTTGCGTTCGACACCATCTATGCCGAAGGACAACGAAGATATATGCAGTCTCTTTCATCCTACGCTCGTCAATTCCTGGGTCAGATGGAAAAACCGAGAGTCGATATGATAGAAGGACTCAGTCCGGCGATTTCCATAGATCAGAAATCAACTAACCGTAACCCTCGTTCAACTGTAGGTACAGTAACAGAAATCTATGATTACATGAGACTTTTATACGCCCGTACGGGTGTGCCTCATTGTCCCAACTGCGGCAGGGAGATCAGGAGACAGACTGTGGACGAGATAGTCGACCAGCTTCTCACTATGGAAGAAGGAACCCGTATACAGCTTCTCGCCCCCATCGTCAAAGGAAAGAAGGGTATGCACGAGAAGGTTCTGGACAGTGCGAGACGTTCAGGATATGTACGTGTACGAATCGACGGCAACCTCTATGAATTATCAGAGGAAATAAAGCTCGAAAAAAATATCAGACATACCATCGAGATAGTAGTGGATCGTTTGGTCATCAGGGAAGGCATAGAGAAGAGACTTGCGGATTCCATCGAGCAGGTCATGCAGTTAAGTGATGGAAAACTGACTGTAGATGTGATAGGAAGTGAACCCATCAATTTTTCAACCAGCTTTGCATGTCCTGACTGCGGTGTATCTATAGAAGAAATTGAACCAAGAAGCTTTTCCTTCAATAACCCTTTCGGCGCCTGCCCTGAGTGCTTCGGTATAGGATACAAAATGGAGTTTGATGTCGAACTGATGATACCTGATGAAACACTCAGCATAAATCAGGGTGCCATTTCTGTAATGGGATGGATGAATTCAAAGGACGAAGGAAGTTATACTCACGCTATGCTGAAGGCACTGGCAGAAAGATATGATTTCAGTCTAGATACTCCATTCTGCGAATTAAGTGAAAAGGCACGAGACATCATCATAAACGGAACAGGTACTGAAACAGTTACAGTCTACTACGAGTCACAGTTCGGTAAGGGTAATGTTCATACCGTTGCATTTGAAGGACTTGTTGCCAATGTAGCCCGTCGTTACAAGGAGTGCTTCTCCGATAAGATGAAGGTGGAGTACGAACAGTTCATGCGTATAACACCATGTCCAAGCTGCCATGGCGCCAGATTGAAGCCGACCAGCCTTGCGGTAACTGTCGGTGATCTGAACATTTACGATGCAACTACCCTGTCTATAGAAAAGTTCTACAAGTGGATAACCGAACTTAAGCTCACAGCCATGCAGCACAAGATAGGCGACGAGATCATAAAGGAGATCAGAAACCGTATCAAATTCATGCTGGATGTGGGGCTAGACTATCTGACACTTGCGCGCTCTGCAGGGACTCTGTCAGGAGGCGAAGCACAGCGTATCAGACTTGCAACACAGATAGGTTCTGGACTGGTGGGAGTAGCTTATATACTTGATGAGCCAAGCATCGGTCTGCACCAGCGAGACAACGACCGTCTTATCGCTACTCTCAAGCATCTTCGTGATCTCGGCAATTCAGTTCTGGTTGTAGAGCATGACGAAGACACCATGCGTGCTGCTGACTACATTGTAGATATAGGTCCTGGAGCCGGGTCAGAGGGCGGTGAAGTGGTTGCTACCGGAAATGTGGAAGAGATCATGGCGAATCCGCGAAGTGTAACCGGGCAGTACTTAAGCGGAAAGCTTAAGATCGCAGTACCTAAGATAAGAAGAAAACCTACGGGCTGGATAAAGGTTGTCGGAGCCGAGGAAAATAACCTAAAAAATGTAGACGTGGATTTTCCTCTTGGCGTATTTACCTGTGTTACGGGAGTTTCAGGCTCAGGCAAGTCTTCTCTTGTAAATGAGATATTATACAAATCTCTGGCAAAACAGCTTAACAGAGCCAGAACCATCGCAGGAAAGCATAAACGAATCGAAGGTATAAAGCAGCTTGATAAGATCATCGCCATAGACCAGTCACCAATCGGACGTACTCCACGTTCCAATCCTGCTACATACACAGGTGTGTTTGATCTGATCAGAGACCTGTTTGCGGGAACACCGGATGCCAAGGCTCACGGTTACAGTAAAGGGCGCTTCTCTTTCAATGTAAAGGGCGGTCGTTGTGAAGCCTGTCAGGGAGACGGTATAGTAAAAATCGAGATGAACTTCCTTCCGGATGTATATGTCCCTTGTGAGATATGTAACGGAAAGAGATTTAACAGAGAAACTCTTGACGTTAAGTATAAAGACAAGAGCATTTACGATGTTCTGGAGATGACTGTAGAAGAAGCTCTGGACTTCTTCAAGAACGTTCCTTCCATAACACGTAAGATCCAGACTCTTTATGATGTGGGTCTCGGTTATGTGAAGCTTGGTCAACCCAGTACCGAGCTCAGTGGCGGTGAAGCACAACGTATAAAACTGGCAACAGAGCTTAGCCGCAGACCTACCGGTAAGACTATCTATGTACTAGATGAGCCAACTACCGGATTACATTTCGCAGATGTTCATAAGCTGGTAGTTATGCTGGATAAGCTGGCGGAAACCGGAAATACTGTTATAGTTATCGAACATAATCTGGATGTTATCAAATGTGCGGATTATATCATCGACATGGGCCCTGAAGGTGGAGACAAGGGAGGCACTCTCATTGCAAAGGGAACCCCTGAAGAGGTCGCAAAGGTTAAGGAATCTCATACAGGCAGGTATATAAAGCAGTACCTTAAAAAGTAAACCACATTGATGGTATAATACTAAAAGGTGAGCGGACAAACCGCTCACCTTTGCTTTATCAAGAAAAGAAAGATTATACATTAACCGAGAGTTTAATATCTGTTAAATCAATTCTCGGCCTTCTAACCCCTCCTTTTTACCAGTAGCTGTCTCTTTTATTCTCTGCCACATTAGGTTCAGGAGGTGTATACTCTGCTTTTTTAAGTCCCAGAGGCTTAGGTATATTTCTTCTGTCATTTATCTGGGCACTTTTATATATGTCGGATTTATATATCTCTGCACGTATGTTTTCCATCAGCTCAGCCAGATTTTTATCGGTAGTACTCAATGTACCTGAATCCGCATTTCCGCTATATATAGCATTTGCATCCATATTTAAAGCATGCATAAGTATGACTATCTGACTGTTATTTGGATGTTTACCGTTCAGGTTATTCTCAAACTGTGAGATCATAACCGCAGGGATACCAGTGATATCAGAGAGATCCTGTTGAGTGTACCCAAGCTCCAGCCTGCGTCTCGCGATGTTCTTCCCAAGAATCTTCCAATCAAAGCGATAACTTGCATTATTGTATATCGGGTCTTCTGTATATGTTTTAATATGCTTAGCTCGTCTTTTTATGATACCCATATGTTTTCTCCTTATGTCAGAATTTTAAGTGAAGATGGAGAAATAAAACATTTTCTAATGGGTATAGTCATATAGCTATTAGGTATATTTAGGGCAAATTAATTTATCTATCCGCTAAATATATCGCTTTTATATATACATCAGAAGTATAAATAAGAAAAAAAGGGACTTTTAAACCAGCGGTTTATTTACAAATGTGATCAAATCAGCTATTATGTGTGGATATAAGGGCTAGTACCGGTTTCGACGGGGACGATGCAGCTTTAGAAGCTATCCGAAAGACAGTCGCGTTAAACTTCAAACTTAAATATAAACGCTAACAAAACAGAATTAGCATACGCAGCCTAATCGCTGTGTGGTCAGCCTCATTGCACTCACACTTTGAGAATCTGGCCTCGATCATGTGAGAAACGACTTCAGGAACTCCTCTACCTGATGGGCGTATAAGAGGATACCGGTCGTGTAAAGACGTGCACATCTTCTACACGGTGGGGAATCTCGGAAGTGTACTATGATAGTAGAAGGAGAGGGAATTTGTTTTCGGACACGGGTTCGACTCCCGTCTGGTCCATATTTTCAAGAATGACGCAAAGCCGTGTAGAACGTTGATTTTACTAGGGTTATGCGTCTTTTTTATTGCTGTTTGCGGAATATAAAATACCGTCAAAAAACAATATTTTGTCCAAAAATTGCCCAGTAAATTGCCCAGTAAAAGCCCGGTGGAAAATCCACCGGGCGATTATTATTTTTACCATCAGGATATCATCTTGCCCATCTTCTGGGCGAAGGCTTCCTGAGCCTCTTTGGCTTGTTTCTCTTTGGTGTAGTCATATACTTTTTTCATGATCTCAGAGCCAGGCTTCCATCCGCCCATCTTTTCAACGTAAGCATCGCCCATGAGCTCTCTGGCTGTAGCTGCGAAAAAATGGCGGAGCTTGTGGAGGGAGAACTTCTCGATGCCTAACTTCTTCTGAGCAGCCTGCAGATATTCGTTTATCTGTCCGGGGGAATGCGAATACACCTCACCCTCCGGAAGCTTCCTGATCAGCTCGGCTACATAGTCGGCTATCTTTATCTTTCTGTTGGATTCCACTGTCTTAGTCTGCTTGATTGTCCATGTTCTGTCGGCGTTGAGCACTTTTGATTTATTTACCGTCAAAATGTTATCTTCTGACAGATCGGATGTGAGCAGTGCGCAGATCTCGCCTCGGCGAAGTCCGAAAGTCGCAAGCCATAGAGGGATTTCGTAGCGGGAACCCTTGGCATATTCCAGGATTCTTTTTACATCCTCATCCTCAGGCACATAAAAATCAGTTTTATCTTTTTGTGGGAGAGTGACCGCGGTAGAAAATGACGGTCTGACAGACTTCATAACAGTGCTGATAAATCCGCTCAGATTACGCACAGATTTAGCGCTGTGTGACTTGGAATAATCATTGATGGATATTTGTATGTCTTCACGCGTAACAGACATTACAGGCTTGTTTTTGAGCTTTTGGGGCATGTTCTTTAATATAGAGCCGTAAGCGTTGATGGTGGAAGGGGACAGAACAGAAGATTTTGAATCCATGTACTTCCTGGCAGCAGTCTCAAAGCTCTGATATGCGCCCTGTTCAGGTTCCTTTTCAATGATTGACCAGATCAGCCGCTCAGCTTCGCTCTTAGTCGGCTTCCTGCTGACACTTAAACGATAGCGGCGACCTTGGTAGTATTTGGATATCCGCCATGTTGACGGTCCGGTTTTTTCGATAGTAGCCATGATAATCTCCTTTTTTGTGGCGGAGCATCATGGTATAATGGCCTTGTTCGGGGGGGGGACATTATAGCAATGCTCCTTTTAGGGCTTTCTGATTCGCCAAAATCAGGGAGCTCTTTTTTATTTGTTTTTTAGATCGATTTTATCAACATGCATACCTGGAATGGTAATTTTACCGCCTAGCGTTGATTGATATGATACGGTTCCTGATGATTTACCATAAACAGTGATACGGTCATCCTCCAAAATTCGCGATGAAACAATATCGGGAGAATACTTGCAGTAAATTACGTCATCATAGCCCTTGGAAGTTGCTAACCTGAGCTGTATTTCACTGCTAGACTCAATTACCTGCAGAACTGTTCCGGTGAACTTAATTTTTTCACCTCTATAATCTTCGGGGTTTCTTGCCAGCTGCTCATAAGTAATGCCTGTATCATATCCTAATTTTTCTTTTGCTTCGGCAGCAGCTTTCTCAGCGGCAATGGATTCTTCCTCCGCCTTTTTTGATTCTGCAACAATAGATTCCGCCTCAATCTTGCGGGCTTCAATCTCGGCGTCTGCAAGTTCTCTGTAGGGCTCCATCTCTTTATAGAATTCATGATATGCTTCAGAAACGGCTTCGAGAGATTCTATCTCAGAATCTTTTTCTCGCAATTCACTGTTAAGTGAAGCGTTTTTCTCCTTTAGAAACTCAATCTCTTCTTCCAAGGAACGAGTTTCTGGTTCTTCATATGCTTTGCTTACCCATTCCCCATTAGATTCCTTAAACCACGCATATTTTTGAGGTTCGGTTTCCGAGGTAGATGATTCTGAGGAACAAGCGACCAAGAGTAATGCGAAAAGTAGATAAAATGGTTTTTTCATATTAGCCTCCATTTATTATAATTTTCCTCTGACCTCGACAACACGCCCCAGGATTTTAACAGGGATAGTATCAATTTCCGGGGAAGTAAAGATCATGGGATCATATTTGGTGTTGAGCGATATAAGCATAAGCCCTTTATCTAGCTTCTTGAGCCTCTTACATACTCCATCATTGCCGTTTATCAAGGCAATAACAATCTGATCTGATTCGGCATCATCCTGCCGGCGAACTATGACAGTGTCACCGTTATATATACGAGGTTCCATGGAATCGCCCTTAATCCGGAGACCAAAAAACTCACCGGTCTTAGCGAGTTCCGAAGGGATTTCTTCACGATCGATAATCTCACTGATGGCATCAATAGGTATTCCTGCAGCGACTCTTCCTAACACTGGAATACTGACACTCATTCTGATTGAAGATGATCCTGGGCTTTCGATCAGATCGGCGCGGGTACAATGAAAAAATTCAGCCAATTTATCTATCGTATCTATAGATGGGATTGAATTGCCCTTGCACCAGTTATTAAATGTCTGCGAAGCGATGCCAAGAGTGTGAGAGGCATCCTTCTGAGAAAGGTTGTAGGTGGCTAAAAGCCTGCGCAAATTAGATGCAAAAATCTGTTTTACTTCATTGTCTGACATGGGATTTATTCTCCTTTATATCCCATATCATAATACTTTTAACAGAAAAATACAACAAATAACCAATAAAATGGGATTTATTCTTGACAATCCCAAATGGTGGGATTATAGTTGATTACAACGGAATCCCAAATTTAAGGATTTTTAAGAAAGGAGCACATAAGTGTTATCAGAATTATATCCAAAAGTAAGAATCTCACTGAAAGCCTGTCGAGTAAATGCAGATAAGAGCCAGCGAGAATGGGCAGACTTACTCTCAGTAACTCTCAATACTATTGGTAGCTGGGAAGCAGGAAATACTGAGCCTAGTGCGACACAACTGCAAGAGATAAGCAGACTGTCGGGAATACCGATGGATTTTATTTTTATACCCAAGGTATCCCAATAAATGGGATTATAAAGTGAAGGAACGCATGAACTGTTGAAAGGCAAAGAAAATGATACTCACGAGGAAAGATTATAAAAAGCTGGAAAAGAAGATAGAAAAGCTGGAAAAAAGATAACAGAGCTGGAGAGACTGAATGGGTACCTTAAACAAAAAATAAATAATGTTACTCACGTCAAATCATACAAAGTTGAGCAGTTGGAGATTGACATTAAAACGACCAACGAAAAAATCAAATGGATTATTCCGCTGGTCATATCAATTACTGCATTAGGAATTGCCGTATGTGCGCTGCTATAGAAGGAGGAAACCATGAGCAAGATTAATTCAACTGAAGTTCCGGATAAGCTCCGGAGGTCGATACTGAGCCATGGCGTCAACATGGATTTAACAAGCATATCAGCAGTAGGACGATATCTCGGATACGAGGAACGTAATTTCCGGAGCAGAGTCAACAAAATGAATTTTGACTTTGTGGAGCTTAGAGATCTGTTTAAGCGTCTGCATTATACGGACGCGGAAGTGCTGGAAGTGATGAGGTGATACGGAAAGGAGAGGGATATATGAATGAAGCATATAAAGAACTGAAACCACATCTTAAAGTGGTGCTGAGAAGTAAGGCATCACAGGGCGAGAAGCTGGACAATACGATACACACAGAGCTGTGTGATATGGCATTACTTCCGGTGATCCAGATAAAAGCCGAGAGGGACGATAACAGCGAAGAAGTAAAGATGATCGGGTACATTAAGAAAAATATATGCGAAAAGATGGATGTGAGTGAGAAACAGATCATGGAAGATGCGCTGAATAACACTATAGTCGGCTATCCCCCCCCATGTCGAGACAATGCTTGAATTCATGGCAAGTCAGATGGGTATCGCTGCTTCAGAATTCGGAATGGATACCGCGGACGCTCACATGTTCATTTTGACAAACGCAATGTACAACAACGGTGCAGCAGTGATCGCTTATCCGGGATTTCTGGAAGAGATGGCCGAGAGACTTAAAGACAATCTCATCATCATCCCGTCAAGCATACATGAGGTGATTGTCCTGAGAGAAAGCGAGATAAATGACGATGTCCCGATCGGGGAGCATATCAGGGACGTAAATAAAAGCTGTATGGAGCAGAGCGAAATCCTTTCGGATCATGCATACAGATATGATGCTGCATTAAAAAAGCTTGAGGCACTAGAAAGTTGAGTCAAATTACGGCATACCGTTGACCTACCGGATCAATCTCCTAAGGGCGACGTAATACGATGCTAACGTCATAAATAAAGTTTACCCACTGCAACTCGGGACATGAGTCCCTAAACAATAAGGTTAAAAAATAAGAATCTCCTTCAATTCGGGATCGATACGGCGGGTCAACGGTATGAACAAAGGAAAGAGGCAGGATATGACACTGGATATCACAGAACGGGAGCTAAGGACCATCAAAAGGATGGCCAAAAGGAACATATACAGAAATCTGGACGCTTTGGATCATAAGCTCGACAGGGTGATAAAGGGGACAGGAGACATCATAGGTGGAATACTCGCAGCAGGCGGAGCATTGATGATGGTAATCGGTGCCGCATGTGCTGACAGCGTACCGACCGAGAGTCTCAATACATTGTCCGCTGTAATGATATTCGGGCTCATCTCATTGACGGTGGGCGTAAAAATACTCAACTGGATGCGCTCCTGATAATTAGATCCGTTCCGCTCATGCATCTCCTCGGCTCGGTCTCCCTAAAAAAGTCTGACATAGTACGTGAATGCAGCAGTACATATTTTTTTCATCCTCCTCAAATGAATACATATGGGTCGAGGGGGTGCATGAGCAGAGCGGTAAAGGAAAAATATGAATAAAAAACAGCAGATTGAAAAAGCCGTGCAGATACGGTCTGAGCTTGTACTGTTCTGTGGCCAGGTACCACAGCCCATCGAGGGAGAGGTAGAAGATCTTATCCCTCAGATGGACAAGATCATAGACGATATCAATAAGCTCGTACCAAATAAAGGCTGATACTCGAAAGAGATCACAATAAATCACGGAATCCCATCCAAAACGGGAAGCTTGCGGTGATAGATACTGATACGTGCCGCATATCTATTTGTTCATCGGTGCCTCCGGAGGACCAGTCCGGAGGAAACCAAATCTAAGAGAGGTAAAACCCATGGAACTAGTAAAAACCAAAGAGGATGATGTCGTTCCGGCTGATGTAAAGCGAACCGTCGCAGGAATGATCACAAGGTATGTAGAGTGCCGATTCTGCGGGCAGGTACATGCACTACAGTACAACGAGCTGCCGGAGACGGACGCTCAGATGAATGACGATGCAGTGATGGTATGCGATTGCCCTTCCGCACGAGAGTGGCAGTGGATGCAAAAATCGGCTGAAGAATCAAAAAAGAATCTTGAGACTCTGAATGAGCAAATAAAAACGCATTTCTCGGAGAAGGTTCTGGACTTTTGCGAAAAGGCTATCGACCTGATTGCAGCAGGAGAGATAGAGAGTCAGGTAATCACATCCGGAACAAAAAAGATAACGATCAAAAAGAAAAGCAAAATAAACATCGTTGTGAGTGTAAAGAAAATATCAGAAGGAAGTCTTGAAGCCTGAGACTTATACGAGGGGACGGAAGGATGAAAAAAATAGTTATCATTTGCGACCGTTGCGGAGCTGAGATAAAGGGATATCCCATGAAGCTAACAGCGGACTACGTTGAGAGGGCAGACGAGAAGAGGGTAGACCAGAAGATCTCGGAAGGAATCAAAAAGGCTCTGATGGATGACTGTGAGAGGGATTATTGCGAGAAGTGCATGCAGGAGATCTTGGAGTTCGCACATCACAATATGGATTTAGAGACATTTGTATCCGAGAAGAAAGACGAGCTCACTGAGGAAGCCAAGATCGATGCGAAGGCTATGGTCATGACCATGGATAAGGTCAAAAAGATCCTGAAGCCAAGTCAGAGAGACATGCTAGAGCAGATGTACGCGAGAGGAATGGATGAGAAAGACATTGCCAGGGACATGGGCATAGAAAGATACATTGTCCGATATTACATCGGCGAGATAAGGAAAGCTGGGTAATTATGAGGTTAAACGAATATCAGGTGGAAGCGGGAAAATCTATAGATCGGTATTTTTTCAATAATGCTATGGAAGACCATGCGCTTCATGGCATGGCCACGGAACTCGGAAAGCTAAATGCTTTATGTCTTCGAGAGCAGCAGGGAACGAACGAAAACCAGGAACAGATCAAAAGGAACAGAATGGGAGATATGTTCTGGTATTTTGCAGAGTATTGCACCGCTCACAACTGGAGCATGGATGACATAGCGCAGGAAAGTCTGCACAGGATGCAGAGCATGAGATAGAAGAAGGTAACACTATGGAGGTCATTGCTCTGATGCCGGTATTTGTTTGGATCCTGGTCGTATGGTTCATGTGGAGGTCGATAAAATGAGGCAATACTGCAGATATTGTGCATTCATGATCTGCGGAGATACATGTTTCTGCCAGCAGAAAAGGAAAGAAATGACAGAAAAGCAGGTGGTGGCATCCAACAACTGCAAGCTATTCGAATTTACTCCGGAAGACGCACTGGGAACCGGACATAAATACACTCCCAGAGTGTACAGGAAAAAACAGACGTCAGGTCAGATCTCCATGTTCGATTACATGAGGGAGGAAAGAAAAAATGATCATCACCGAATATGACCCTAAATATATTCAAGCGTACAGGAATAAAAGATGGCGTCTTGAGAAATGCGTACCTACCGAAGCTCAGAAAAAGGTTGCAGAGATAGGACGGAGACCAGCATACGCATACACCAGTGCATGCACCGGCAGAGGGCGGAAGAAAAGATAAAAGAAAGAAAGGGTAAACCAAATGAAAGGAAAATGCACCGGAGAGAGCGTGATGCTCAGCGTGGACGTCCTGCACCGACATCCTCAGAACCCAAGAAAAGGCATAGGTAATGTAGAAGAACTTGCGGACTCCATAAAAAAGAACGGAGTCATGCAGAATCTTAGTTGCGTTAATCATAATCACATCCTTGATAGAGGTGAGTCCGATAAAGATAAATCCATGGACCGCGCTTGGCCGATGGATGAGCCGGATCATAGGCGTTCCGGAGATCAAAACAGAGCTGTCGAAAATGCAAACAAAGATAAGTGAGCTCGACACAAAATTCGACACCCTGAAAGAAGATGAGAAGAACAGAAGAGAGCTGAGCGACGCACTGGACGCACGCCGGCGCATACTTAGAGCCAGTTACGAGATATCTCACGGCGCAGATTACGACGGGGAAATGATAAGCAACGCAATGGATGACGTTACAAGCTACGACAACTACTGCAAACTTCATCCATTGTTTGTGAACTCAAAAGCGGTGATGGCAGAGTCTACAGTAAAAGACGCCTACCGCAGGTATAACAGGCAGAGCACTTTCATAGGAGGTAATGAATCATGAATGAAGTCATCCAGAATGTAATGGAGTATTTAACCACGGCCCTTATCGTGGTGGGCGTGCTTGCGTTCGTCACAAGCGTCATTGTGCAGAGCATCAAAGAGATGCCGGGACTGAAGGATGTCCCTACAGAGCTCATCGCTCTCGTGATCGCAGAGCTTGTCACGATAGTGGCGACGCTTGCCGGGTGCAATTATTTTAAGATTTTAATCCTTTGGTACTACGTAGTTGCGGCAGTAATCGCCGGCTTTTTCGTATACATGATAGCGACAGGCGGATGGGAAAAGCTGAGAAACATCTGGGAACGTACTAAATACAGCAAGTGAAAGGAGGTGATCCTTTATCTCGCAGTCCTGGCGTTATAGGATGAACTATAAATCTTGTGTGATAGCCCTGTGTCCGTGTGGACATGGGGCTTTTGAGTATAAAAAAGGAGCTGAATATGACTGATTCGTATGAAAGAAGATATGTGTGGGATTTCTTTACGGCGGCAGGACTTACAAAAGAAGGCACAGCCGGATTAATGGGAAATCTTTACGCAGAGAGCGGAGTGGGTTCAAAAGTGCTGGAAAGGCTCTGCAGGAAGAGGTACAGCGAACAAGGCATCATATACACGGACAGCACCTATACCAATGCTGTCGATGACGGTTCTATCAGCAAGAGTGAATTCATAAGTCCTATGGGCAAGCACTACGGCTACGGCCTCGCTCAATGGACAGCCACAGGAAGAAAGACGGGACTCTATGAATACATCAAATCAAAAGGTGTCTCAATCGGAGACCTTCAGGCTCAGTGCGAGTATCTGCTCTATGAACTACAGACAAGTTTTAAAAATGTCTACCAGGTTCTCACGGGAACTAACGATATAAACGCAGCGTCCGACGCTGTTCTGCTTAAGTTCGAAGCTCCGGCCAATGCCGAAAGCTACAAGGAACTTAGGAGAGGATACAGTGAGGAGTTTTATAAATTGTACGGAGGTGCAAAGATGGTGATTATCGGATCAGCAAGAATTGACGAAAACGGCAATGCATCCGGAGGAAAAGCCGGAGATCAGACAGGGAATGAAGTGAGCATCCAGGAATACTACACCCATAAAAAAGGATGGAGAGTCATAAGGGCAAAGGATGCAGCAGTCCGCGAGGCTATAGCCCAAAACATGGAATGGGCCTGCGCTAATGATTATATAGGGTATAATCAGGGACAGAATCAGACTCTTTACAACGTGGTGGCACCTTTAGGGTTTAACTGTTCCCTCGTAACAACTCCATGTGAAGCAGACTGCGCAAGACTCATGAGAGTATGCGTGCTCTATGCCGGAATTAAAGTGAAAGACTTCTACACCGCAACCGAAGCAGATGCGCTCCTAGCAACAGGAGCCTTTGAAGAGGTATCAGTAAGTCTTCCGTACGGACTGCTCCGCGGCGATATCCTGGTAACAAAGACCAAGGGGCACACAGTAGTAGCTCTTACAAATGGGGACGGAACGACCGGAAAAGAAACCGGAAACACAAACGATACAAGCACAAACACTGAACCGGCAGCAGGCAAGTACACAGTAGGCTGGCACAAGGACGATAAAGGATGGTGGTATGCGGATACTGCAAACACATACCTCAAGAAGACATGGAAGGTTATCAATCACCACTGGTACTATTTCGACGAGAAAGGTTACATGCTGAAAGGCTGGCAGACTATCGACGGAAAGAAGTACTATCTTCAGGAGTCGGAAGACAATAACCTTCAAGGCGCATGCTGGAAGTCCGACGGATCCGGAGTACAGTCGGTATGGTATGTGGAGTGATTTGATCGAGCTTTTTCGAGTTCCACTCGATTTTCACTCGATTTTCACTCGATAATGATGGGGGCGCTTCGGCGCTACCTTATTTTTTACTGCAAAAGAAGATAGCATTTGCTATAATTCCGAAAGCAAATTGAAAATTGCCCAGCGGATTGCCCACCAAGGGAGGAGAACCGCATAAACACTATATAGAAACGAAAAACGAGACAGGTTCGACTCCCGTCTGGTCCATAGCTACTATAAAAGACGTTGATCTCAAAGAGGGTTTACCTCCGTAGATTAACGTCTTTTTTTATTAAAATCCAAGAATAATAAAAATAACCTAAGATTATCTTTCTAAACATTTCATTTTATAAAAAAATAACAAAGTTGTAAGAAGTCAACCTATTTAATAAGACTTCTAAAATTTAATGTGTTAAAATTATCCATGCTTTTCAAAAGAGAATATGTATTGTTTTATTTGCCAAACTACCAATGCATATCATCATCTCTGAAAGACCATGTATGATTTTTGAGAAGTCATACATGTGACGTCACTCAAAGAAAAATCCACCGAGATGACGTTTTCAAAACAAGGAGGCTATATTTTTATGGAACAGTTTTTCAAACTCAAAGAACACGGTACTAATGTAAAGACCGAAGTCATTGCAGGTATCACAACATTCCTGACCATGGCTTACATTCTTGCAGTAAACCCTAACATCCTGGGTTCAGTCATGGACAGAAGCGGTGTATTTGTAGCTACAGCTATTGCATCAGCATTTGCTACATTCATCATGGCATTTTTCGCAAACTACCCGATCGCTCTTTCAGCAGGTCTCGGACTTAACGCATATTTTGCATACACTGTTTGTCTCGGTGAGCTTGCGGATGTTGAGAATGCATTTACCATCGCACTTACTGCAGTTCTTGCGGAAGGTCTTATCTTCATCATTCTTTCATTCTTCAAGGCGAGAGAGCAGATGATCAACGGTATCCCTCAGAACCTCAAGAATGGTATTTCAGCAGGTATCGGTCTTTTTGTTGCTTATATCGGTCTTCAGGGTGCAAGCATCGTAACATTGACACCTAGCGACAGCGGTGTAACTATCGGTCTCGGAAGCTTCGCAAAGCCTGAAGTAGCACTTGCTCTTATCGGTTTCCTCCTTATAATCGTTCTTACTCATTATAATATCAAGGGTTCAGTTCTCATCGGTATACTTGCGACATGGCTCCTTGGAATCTGTGCAGAGATGACAGGATGGTACAAGGTTGACATCGATGCAGGTGTTTACAGCCTTATCCCTGACTTCTCACAGGGCTTACAGCTCAGCGGTATCGCAAACACAGCTTTTAAGTTCAATTTCGGCTGGGTTGCTTCACATATCGTTCAGTTCATTGCTATTGTTTTTTCATTCCTTTATGTAGATCTTTTCGATACTGTAGGTACAGTAGTAGGTGTTGCCGATAAGGCAGGACTTCTTGATGAGGATGGCAAGCTTCCTCGCGTAGGTAACGTTCTTATGGCAGATGCAGTCGGAACAGTTGCAGGTGCTTGTCTCGGAACATCAACTATCACTTCATTCGTAGAGTCTTCTGCAGGTGTTGCTGCAGGCGGAAAGACAGGACTTACAGCATTCACAACAGGATGCATGTTCCTTGTTTCAATTCTTCTTTCACCTATCTTCCTTGCAATCCCGGGATTCGCTACAGCTCCGGCACTTCTTTATGTTGGTATGCTCATGGTTTCTTCAGCAAAGAAGATCACTTTCGACGGTGATATCGCCGATACTGTAGGTGCTTATCTTGCAATGCTTATGATGCCTCTTTCATACTCAATCGCTACAGGTATCATGTTTGCTATTCTTGCATGGGTTATCGTAAAGGTATTCGAGAAGAAGGCAAAGGACGTAAGCCCTATCATGTGGGTAGTATTCGTTCTTTTCTGCCTGAGAATCGTAACTCTGGTTACAAACTTCCAGTAATAAAATATAAGATAGGAATAAGCTCTGAGATCCTTCTCAGGGCTTATTCTATTTTTATGCCTGATTTATGTCTGATACTGCATTTACATGAAAAAAACATGGATATCAGTTTAAGAAAATATTGATTTTGGAATACCGTACTTATAAGCCAAAGGCCCCGATATATTCTATAGAAATTGCAGAATAAATTAAAATGGAGTGCATATCACAGCTTTTTTAGTTTAAACATTGAAAATATTATGGCAAATGCATATTGATTTATTTGTGGATTTTTTATACATTGAATTACAGTATCTAAAGGCTTTTAAGGTTTGGAGGAATCATGGCAAAAGAACTTGTTGTAGTACTTGACTTTGGCGGTCAGTACAACCAGTTGATTGCAAGACGCGTACGTGACCTTGGCGTATATGCCGAGGTGTATGCTTCATCTATTGGTTTAGATAAGATTAAGGAATTGAATCCAAAGGGTATCATCTTTACAGGCGGACCTCAGTCTGTATATAAAGAGGAGTCCCAGCACATCGACCCGGCTATCTTCGAGATGGGTATACCGATCCTTGGTATCTGCTACGGTGCACAGCTTATCGCATATGAGCTTGGCGGAGTTGTAAAGACTGCACCTGTATCCGAGTATGGTCGCACTGATGTAATCATTGACAGACAGGATTCAGTTCTTGCAGGAACATCCGATAGCACTATCATGTGGATGTCTCACACAGATTACATCGCAGAGACACCTAAGGGATTTGAGATCATCGCACATACTGCAAACTGTCCGGTAGCAGGCATGGAAGATTCTGAGCGTAAGATTTACGCAGTCCAGTTCCATCCTGAGGTACAGCATTCTGTAGAGGGTAGTAAACTGTTCCATAACTTCCTGTATGATGTCTGCAAATGTGAAGGCAGCTGGAAGATGGAGACATTTGTACAGGACAAGATCGAAGAGATCCATAAGACAGTAGGAGACGGCAAGGTTCTCCTTGCTCTCAGTGGTGGCGTTGATTCCTCTGTTGCCGCTTCCCTTATGTCAAAGGCTATAGGAAAGCAACTTACATGTGTATTTGTAGATCATGGCCTTCTTCGTAAGGATGAGGGTGATGAGGTCGAAGCTATCTTCGGTGAGAAAGGACAGTATGACCTTAATTTCATTCGTGTAAATGCAGGTCCTGAGTATTTCGAGAAGCTTCAGGGTGTAGAAGAGCCTGAACAGAAGCGTAAGATAATCGGCGAGCAGTTCATCAGAGTATTCGAGCGCGAAGCCAAGAAGATAGGTGCCGTTGATTTCCTCTGTCAGGGAACCATCTATCCTGATGTTGTTGAGTCTGGTCTCGGAAAGAGCGCAGTGATCAAGTCACATCATAATGTTGGCGGTCTTCCTGAGAAGGTAGAATTCAAAGACATTATCGAGCCTCTGAGACTTCTCTTTAAGGATGAGGTAAGACGTGTAGGTCTTCAGCTGGGACTTCCTGAGTATCTGGTCTATCGCCAGCCATTCCCGGGTCCGGGTCTCGGAGTAAGAATCATCGGCGAAGTTACTCCTGAGAAGGTACGTATAGTTCAGGAAGCTGATGCTATCTACCGCGAGGAAATCGCCAATGCAGGTCTCGACAGACAGATCAGCCAGTACTTCGCAGCACTTACAAATGTTCGTTCCGTAGGTGTTATGGGCGATTTCAGAACCTATGACTATGCAGTGGTTCTTCGTGCAGTAGAAACAGATGATTTCATGACTGCTGAAGTCACAAACATTCCTTTTGAGGTTCTCGAGAAGTGCATGAACCGAATAGTAAATGAAGTTAAGGGCGTAAACCGCGTATTCTATGATCTTACGAGTAAACCGCCTGGAACGATAGAGCTCGAGTGACCTACCTGTCCCCGGGCAATACCGTCTAACCTAAATAGACCCAACTAAAATAGACCTTATAACCTTCATCAGGTTATAGGGTCTTTTTCTTTGCAGTAGCGGGCGTTGTATGAATCTTAGGTAACTAAATCCAGGTAAAAATAGGTTGGGACCGAAAGACGGTTCTGAGGGTAAAAGAGGTTGCCCGGGGACACTACCACAGGCTTGGAGGTTGTCTCACAAATATAGTAATTTCAAGGCTTGAAGTTGTGTTAAATCACACAACTTCGGGCCTTTTTTTGTGCATGATTCTAAAATGATTCTATTTTTTAAAATAAAATGGAATCGGATTTATCAAAGAATAATGTCCATTTCTGTTTTATATCTTTATTTTAATTCAATTTTTATCAAAAAATTTTTACCTTGCTTTAGTAATACGACTTTTATCACCCCAAATATATATATAAGGATTAAACTGATACCCAGATGATGGACTTCAACATGACAGTTGAAATACCCATCGTCTGGGTGTTTTTTATTGTCAATCAGGAGGATGTCAAATTGGATGAATCAAGTTTTAAGTATCATGATAATAACGTAAAAAAGTTAGAGCAAAACCCTGTGGTCAAAACAGTCGATAGTCGAAACATTGAATTTAAGTTATCGTTCACTATCCGGCTTTTTGAGAGATGGAAAGAGGCCCCTTGCCCAGAAACTATAACCATGGTACTTGCTGAGGAAAATATTCTGGTTAATGATGTCACTTTATGGCTCAGCAAAAATATAAACGAAAAGTTTCTTAACTGTGGATACCCTAGACATAAGAACAGGAAAGAATTTGAAAATGATGTCAATTACAATGAAAGTAATCCTCTTATTCTTTCGGGAAGATTCCATAGGAGCATAAGGCGTTGGGGCTTAGAGATAGATACGGAATTTCAGCAGGAATTGAAAAAAACATATCCGAATGTTTCAATCGAGACAAGGATGAAACAATTGGGAGTTAATCCATTAGACGTTGGATATATCAGACTACGTCGGTTGATACATCAGTTCAATAGTGAGCTGGCTAAGGAGTATAGTGCTTCTGAAGCCGTTGATAGGAAATCAATACCAAGATTCACAACTCCCTCCGTTCTAGTGAGAAATCCCTATGTAAAAACGGTTGACCACGGAATACTATATATGACCGATGCTTTTTATAATGAGGTATATATGCTTCCTTACAAAGTTACTAAACTTCTCGAAATCTATGGTATAGAACCAAATCTGGTAAGCGAGGAAAGTCTGATCAGAATACATTTAAAAATAAAGGAATGGAAACCATCTGATTCGATTAACTTTTCTGTGTGTGAAGAGATTTTGAAGATACAAAACAGACGGATTGCAGCAATGCACAATGCTGTGATGAATGATTTTTCAAAAGTTGCCGATACTTTTAAGGCTGCTCCGATAATGATACAGAGAAAGATATGCAGATGGATTGATGAACTTCCGCGAGATCCATATGGATATTTTACATGCAAGAGGATAATCACATTAATAGGGCTTTCAAAAAGTCGTTACTATGCTCTTCTTAATAATAAGAACTATGGCATGCAGGGTATAAGAAAGCGTGATCAGGATGAAATAGATATATCTGTGATAAGACATGTTCTAAACTATAAAGGATTTGAAAAAGGGATAATGCAGGTTTACATGCTTATGCCAAAGATAACAGAGCATTCATTCAGCATATATAGAATACGCAGACTTATGAACAAGTACGGCATCAGAACAGATATCCGTAGACCAAGCAGGAACAGGAAAGCATTGAGGGAACTCATGGAACGTAACAGGAAAGCTAATCTTCTGATGCGGAGATTTAAACTTCACAGACCTAATGAAGTAAGGCTTACTGATGTTACATATCTCGATTATGGGGATGAAAAACGTGCTTATGGATCTGCTTCCGTGGATCCTGTTACCGGCAGACTCATATGCTTTATAGTCAGTGAGAATAATGATCTTCAGCTTGCACTCGATACACTGGAGGCAATGGATTCCCATGCGGCCAAAAGCGGAGCAATCCTTCACAGTGATCAAGGTATACTTTACATGACTGATGACTTTCAGACTGCCGTAGTTGAAAAGGAACTCACACAGTCAATGTCAAGGCGTGAAAACTGCTGGGATAATGCAGTCCAGGAGTCATTTTTTGGACACTTTAAGGATGAGTGTCACTATGAAAAATGCAAAACTCTTAAAGAATTGCAGAAATGTATTGATGACTACAGCTTTTATTATAATAATGAGAGAGGCATGTGGGACAGGGGAAGAATGACACCCACAGAGTATGAAAGATTCCTTGAGGGGATGAGTGAAGCAGACTTTTCTGATTATCTGGCAAGAGAAGAAAAACGTTTTGCGGATATGAAGGTAAAATCTGCAGAAAAAGCTCATAATGCAGCAAAGAGCTATAAGGAATTCACAGAGAAAAGCATTGGGGGACTGAATAATGAAGCTGGTGGATCATTCGAAGAAGTACAAGTATGAGGACGGGACTGACAGACCGGATGATAAGATAATCCCATTCCTTGACAATGAGTTTGTCACAGGTTTTAAAGAGGACAGACTCTTCTATTCCAGGGACTTTGATATTGCATTGTACAAGAAAATCAAAGAAGAAGGGATGACTTATGTACAGGCTTACAATGCTCTGGGCTTTGATACAAACATCCTAGGAGTTGACCGTGCCAACGCTGCAGGCAAACGTGTCATGCAGAAGGCAAGGGACAATAAACTTTTCACTATAGATGAGACTAATTATGATGGCTCGGTGTCTCGGGAACAGATGGGAAACCTGACTCCCGAAGAGGAACGTGCATATCTCATAGCACGCAATCATTATCTTGAAGAGATGCTTTTGGCTCAAAAAAAAATCCGATCCGAATTGGAGGAGTACTTTACCTGATCGAAGAAAAGGAAATCTGTGCAGACAGATTTGTTATGGTGGATTCATTTATAAATAAGCAAAAGGTAAGCAAAAGTGGTTACAACACATCCCAGTGTCTGCGAATGTTTGGAGTATCTGATTCCGGGTATTATGCATGGAAGGGGCGCAGGGAAGATGTTTTTGGAAAACAGGCTGAGAAAAGGTCTGAACGTGATGCTATCAAGGAACTCATGAGAAGGATCATCATCGCAAGGAATGGTGTGGTTCCCGGCAAGAGAACTTTCCGGGTGGAACTATTTAGGAGATTTGACAAGATCGTAAACACTAAGAAGATAGCTTCACTCATGGCAGAAATGAACGTTCAGGCACAGATGCCCCATAAGGATGCCTATAAGCATCAGGCCTCACATAACCATGTATGCGCAGCTCCACCAAATGCAGTTAACCAGAACTTCTTTATTGGACCGAGAAGGGTCATACTTTCTGATATAACCTATCTGTACTATGGTGAATACAGATCTCCCTTTTATCTTTGTGTGTTCAGAGATGCATATACCAGGGAAAACCTTGGATGGAGTATTGGGAGATATATGTCGCTGCAGCTCGTGGAAGAAGCTTACCGGTATATGATGAAGAGTCACGGAACTGAGCTTGATGAAGTAATGAAGGCCAATGAGGTATACGTACATCATGACCAGGGAAGTCAGTATCTCGCTTCATCATTCACAGAGCTGTTACATAATGACGGATTTGTACAGTCGGTATCTGCCAGAGGGAACTCCCAGGATAATGCTCCAATGGAGAGTTTTTTTGGAAGACTTAAGACGGCAATCCTTGATATGGTCGCTATGTGCAGAGACTTCTCTTCTGCAAGGAAGCTTGTTAACGGATACCTTAATGCATATAATTCTGAACATTATCAGTATGATCTCGCCGGTCTTACTCCGGAGGAATTCTACCAGTATGCCACAACCGGAGTATATCCTCTTGATAATTATTTTGGAGTTCCGGCATCGGTAATGATGACTGGTGGTGATCTAAAAAGCATCAGACGCAGATATGCAGATGAGGAAGCTGCGGTCCGCAGAGAGGCTTCAAGGAAGAAACGAGAAGGGAAACGTCTTGTTGATCCGAAGAAGGTGATAATAAGGGATCAGCGAGTTCTTAAGGCTGTGATAGATAAGTGGAAGGACAAGGAAACAACCGCCTCAATACAGATCACAAAAATGCAGGATGCCCTTGAAAAAGCAAAAAGGGCACTTGAGTTTATAAAAACTCTTACAGAAGAGAAACTATCTGAATTAAGGGAGCCGCTTGCATGGAGGAAATATACTGAACTCAGCTATGTGTTCCTGATGAACGAACTGTTCTAAAACTATATATTTTTCAGAATCCAATTATTTAAAACGATCTACAACTGTATAATGTAATCAGCTGTATCGTGGCAGTAAGGGCCTGGCCTATCGCTAATGCGAGTTCACCTCACCCTCTGACGGTACAGTTTTTTAGATCAGAGGCTCTCTGATCTTTTTGTTGTACTTATAATGATAGGGGTCATTCTGTATCTTGCTGCAGGTTTTCTTTTTGTCAATCTATCATCATTTCCGAAGTGTAAAACGCAAACAAAATCATTATAATATTGTATAAGTAGATAATTTTGACAACATGGAGGATAACATGCTTTTTCGTAAAAAAAGTCTCGATCGTATTTCAAATCCCGATGATATAGATGACTACATAAAGATTTCTTCACCTTCCGTATGGCTGATTCTTATTGCGATACTTATCATTCTTATCGGAACCCTGATTTGGAGCTTTTTGGGAACCATCGCTGTTAATACTTCGGAAGGAGTACAGTATGTTGCTCCGATACAGTATCTGTTGCATTGAAGATTCTAAAGGGACAAAAGTATGGGAAAAGACATTAAGAAAAAAATCAGGCAGCCTGTCAAAGGAAAAGTTGCAAGGGTTCCTGTTATCATGCAGATGGAATCCCTGGAATGTGGTGCAGCCTGTGTTGCCATGATCCTTGCCTATTATGATAAATGGATTCCGCTGGAACAGCTGAGAGTTGATTGCGGAGTATCACGTGACGGCGTAAAAGCAGGTAACCTTGCACGAACCATGAGAGCCTACGGACTTGAGGCCAAGGGGTACTTATTTGAGCCTGATAAGCTAAAAACCGACGGCACATTCCCCTGTATCATTCATTGGGGATTTAATCATTTTGTGGTTCTTAGAGGAGTTCGTGATAATAAGGTATATATCAACGACCCTGCAAAAGGTGATATCGTTGTGTCGGCAGAGGAAATGGATAAAGAGTATACAGGTGTTACCATAATCTGTTCTCCGGGTGAAAACTTTTCTCCTTCGGGAAAGAAGAAAAGTATCATGGAATTTTCAGCTAAACATCTGAAAGGAACAGGTCCTGCTTTAATACTTGTTGCCTCCATGACAGCCATAATTTCTCTGGTGAAGCTTATCATGACAGGTTTTTCCAGGTTTTTTATGGATCATATGCTGGGAGGTGAAAATCCTGATCTGGTGGGACCTTTCATCACAGCTTTAACGGTATTTGCCATCATCGAAATCACTGCGGGATGGGTACAGGCTATCTACTCCTATAGAGTCATCGGGAAATTTGCAGCTGCAGAAAATACCCGGTATTTCTGGCATGTTTTGAGACTTCCCATGAGCTTCTTTTCCCAGCGTATGGTAGGAGACATTGAACAAAGAAGGACTCAAAGTGCCAATATCGCAAATCGTCTGATATATCTGCTGGCTCCATTTGTGATCAATTCCTTTATGCTACTGTTTTATCTTGTGGTAATGCTTAAGCATTCAGTTATCATGACTGTCATTGGGATCGTTTCAGTGATGATCAATATGGCTGTGGTCTGGTGGAGCAGTAACAAGAGGATCAATATCACCCGTGTGATGATGAGGGATTCTTCAAAGATGTATTCATCAACCATAGCGGGAATAAGGATCATAGAAACTTTAAAAGCTGCCGGAGCAGAAAACGGATATTTTAAAAGATGGGCAGGATATCAGGCAGGAGTCAATTCACAAAAAACCGGTTACAACAAGCTTGATATTTATCTCCTGAAAATGCCGGAGCTTATCATTTCGCTGGTTAATGACATCATACTTGTAATGGGCGCCTATATGGTCATGAAAGGTCAGTTTACTCCGGGTATGGTACTCGCTTTTGCAGGTCTTTTGACACAGTTCTTTGCTCCCGCACAGTCTTTTGTTATGGCAGGACAGCAACTGCAGGAAATGCGTACCGAGATGGAACGTATTGATGACGTGATGAGCTATCCCCTGGATCCGTTCTTTACAAACAAAGAACCCGTCAAGGTTACGGAGTCTGTGAAATCCACAATGGATGCCGAAAGCAGAAAATCAGTACAAAAACTGTCCGGAAAGCTCAGTATCCGTGATGTCACCTTCGGATATTCTAAACTTTCGCCTCCTACCATAGAAAATCTTAACCTGGAGCTTTATCCCGGAAAAAGCATTGCTTTCGTGGGAGCCTCGGGCTGCGGGAAAAGTACTATAGGAAAACTGATATCAGGACTGTATCAGCCATGGAGTGGAGATATCCTTTTTGATGGTAAAAGAATAAATGAAATAGACAGGGATGTGTTTGCCGGATCCGTTGCGGTTGTTAATCAATATATCATTATGTTTGAGGATACAATTTCCAATAACATACGGATGTGGGACCGCTCCATAGAAGATTTTGACATCATTATGGCTGCAAGAGATGCAAGGATTCATGATGACATCATGCAGCGAAAAAGCGGTTATCAGTATCAGATGTCTGAAGGAGGCTGTGATTTTTCGGGTGGGCAGAAACAGAGGATGGAGATTGCAAGAGTTCTTGCTCAGGATCCGACTCTCATCATACTTGATGAAGCCACCAATACCCTTGATGCTCAGACAGAACATGAGGTTGTCCGTTCAATACGGGACAGAGGCATCAGCAGTATAGTGATAGCCCATCGTTTATCTACTATTCGTGATTGCGATGAGATTCTTGTCATTGATCACGGAAAAGTTGTGGAAAGAGGAACTCATGAAGAGCTTATGGCGAAAAATGGATTATACACAAATCTTGTATCCAGCGATTGAGGTAGCAAATGAGCCTGTTTGAAGAACAAATAAATCAAAGAAAAAAATATGATCAGGATGCATTTGAAGATTCTTGTCTTCGTATAGCAGGTTCTGTCATTGGAAAAAAGCTTTCCGGTGCCCTTAATGAGGAAAGAGGTCGGGCAGAGGATGCAGTGGAAGCCATCCTTAAGTACTATCATGTGAAGAAACGTGAGGTTCCCGATAGTCTGAACACCTTCGAAGAAGTAATGGAGTATCTTTTGCGCCCGTCAGGAATCATTGCAAGAGATGTAAAGCTGCAAAAGGGTTGGATAAAAGGCGCCCATGGGGCAATGCTTACGACATTAAAGGAGAGAGGAGAACCTGTTGCTCTCATACCTAAGAGTGTAACAGGATATCACTATACCGATCCTGTATCAGGATCCATGATGCGGATAACCCGGAAAAATGAGGCTATTTTTTCGGAGGAAGCTATAGTATTTTATAAGCCCTTCCCCAATGTAATAATGGGGGTAAGGGAGTTATATGATTATATTTTTGAGAATGTAAGCAGGAAATCACTGGCTGGATATCTTGTATTTGCATTGATAGCCACTCTGGTGGGGGCTTTACTGCCTTATCTGGCAAGTAGTCTTTTTTCCGATGTGGAACCCTCGGGGCAGTATTCGGGGCTTCTTGCCATTTTTGCATTCATGATTTCTGCTTCTCTGGGAAAGGTTCTGTTCGGGATAGTGCAGGAATTTTATCTGAAAAATCTGTCTATGAGTCTGAACCTTCAGATAGAAGCTGCAACCATGATGCGTGTATTATCGCTCCCGACATCTTTTTTCAGGGGGTATTCTTCCGGAGATCTGTCAAGACGTGTGCAATATATGACGATACTGGTTGAGCAGCTGGTGGAAATCGGGCTGGCAGGCTTTGTTACATTTATGTTTTCCTTTATTTATATAGTTCAGATATTTTCTTTTTCTCCGGCTCTTGCTTGGCCCGGTCTTGTTGTGACGGTTCTGGTACTGCTGGTTGATATCATGGCTATCCGGGAAAAAGCAAAAATAAATCTTATTCAGATGGATCTCGAAGCAAAGGAAAGCGGTCTGGCTGTGGGAATTGTAGCCGGCATTGAAAAAATAAAACTTTCAGGTGCCGAGAAAAGAGCATTTGCAAAATGGGGAAGAAGTTATGCAGAACAGGCTGAACTGCTTTACTCTCCGCCGCTTTTTGTGAAAGTAAGCAGGGTGATAGCTGAGGCATTTCCCATCATAGGATTGATCATCATTTATTATTGTGCAATAAAATCAGGTGTAACCATAGGTGAGTTCTATGCGTTTAATGCTGCCTTCGGTTTTTTGACTGGAGCTTACGCAACTTTGCAGATGATTATAGAGCCTATGGCTAAGGTGTTTCCATGTCTTGAGATGGTGCGGCCTATAACCGAAACCCTTCCGGAAGTGGCTGAAGAAAAACAGGTTGTGGATAAGCTGAACGGAGCCATCGAGCTAAACCATGTTTCCTTCCGCTACAATGATGATATGCCTATGATCATAGATGATCTCAGCTTGAAGATACGACCGGGACAATATGTGGCGATAACAGGAAAAACCGGATGCGGGAAGAGTACACTCTTCAGACTTTTGCTTGGATTCGAGAAGCCTTTAAAGGGCGCTGTTTATTACGACGGGAGAGACCTTGAAAGTCTGGACCTTAAGTCTGTCCGTTCAAAGATAGGTACTGTGCTTCAGAACAGTCAGCTTTTCTACGGAGACATTTTTTCCAATATTGCTGTTTCGGATTCAAAGCTTACCATGGAGGATGCCTGGGAGGCGGCAGAGATGGTGCATATAGCCGATGATATCCGTGCTATGCCCATGGGAATGTCTACACTCATTACGGATGGAATGGGCGGTATCTCGGGAGGACAGCGCCAGAGACTTATGATAGCACGGGCTGTTGCCACAAAGCCAAAGATACTTATGTTTGATGAGGCTACCAGTGCCCTTGACAACATAACCCAGAAGCAGATAGCAGAGTCTCTCGACAATCTGAAATGCACCAGGATAGTCATAGCTCACAGACTTTCAACCGTTAAACATTGTGACAGGATTATAGTTCTGGATGGTGGGAAAATCGTAGAAGACGGAACCTATGAAGAGCTTATGGAAAAGGATGGGGCATTTGCAGAGTTGGTTAAACGCCAGCAGGTTTTGAAGAAGACTGAAGAATGTTGATACTAAAAACAGAGCAGCTATCAGAAGATAGCTGCTCATACTGTATAATTTAATAATTCTTCTTTTAACCGAGGAAGTTCTTCAATCGCTTTTCTCCTGACTTCTGTGTCACCGTCCGGTTCAGACATTCTTTCTTTGAGTATAACATGAATGCGATTAAGAACCTGATCGATACATTCCTCACGTTCAGGATAGCTTTTTGACATGCATGCTTTCATGACTTTGAGCCTTGTGGCCGATATGATGGCATTTGCATCCTCTTTCTGTTTACGCACAATAAGTTCTGCGAACACATCCTGCATTCTGTCAGCGTATTCACGTCCGAGATCGAGCTGCATATCAAAAAAAAGCCTCAGTATTTCAATTCTCGCAGTTTCATTCAGGAATCTAAACAGAGCCTCTCTGTCAGATGCCGGATTCATCTCTGAAAGTTTTTCACCATGTTCAAAGACAGCCCATAGGGGTGTACTTTTTATTCCGAATTCCGGATATTTTTCTTTTGTATTATCACATTCACAGGCGATGATCCTTGCATCAGGTGTGTCGATAAAATCAAGGAGCTTAGAGACATAAATACATCCCAGACAGCCATTTCGTCTGTAAATAACCAGAGTTTTTTCATCTGTGAGCTCATTCATAAGAGCCCTTTGAGTGTTAACAGTTTTCATATATCACGTCATTTCGAACCAGTATAGTTGTAACGGATCTCGAACACCGCACATTGTATGATATGATGCTTGGCCGAAATCAGCCATCACTTACTGCATACTTTTCTAATATGCCGAATGCGGACGATGTTCTGTGGGTATGTACAGATATGTACCGTCCCTTTGAAAAAAGCATCAATACCGCTCTTCCGAATGCAAGATGGGTGGTTGATCACTTCCATGTGGTAGCGTATGCCAACAGAGCTATGGATAAGGTGCGCATAGAAGTACAGAGCAAGCTTACAAAGAAAGATCGTATAACAACAAAAAAAGGTATGGCGTATACATTACGGACAAGATTAAGGGATTTGACAGACGAAGAGGCGTCTCAGATCAGGGCTTGTCGAGGGGATGAAGTGTACGGGCCGCTTGCCGTTGCATATGACCTGAAAGAAGATTTTTTCAATATCTATGATGAACATCGTAATTCTAAATCAGATGCACAACAGGCTTTTGTTGAATGGGAGAAAAGCATCCCGGCAGAAGCGATTTATGAAGACTTCCGCAAGTTGGCCAACACCGTTCATAATTTCTATGAGCAGATATTTAATTACTGGGATTGTCCGATTTCAATCACGAATGGATTTACAGAGTGTTCAAACCGCATAATTCGGGAAAACAACGTACGTGGACGTGGAAACTCCTTTGAAATACTTCGAGGGAGAACACTTTACAGACACGCAAATCTTGAAAAAATTGAACAGAACACGATGCTTCTCGGGCCGCCGATTGCGTCCAGGGGACCTCTTTTCCATTATGAAGAGGTTAAAGGCATACCCGCCACGCCTGATGCACAAGAGGATATTCGCTTTGACAGCTTTGAATACGATCCAATGATAGGCTTGATCCCCGGAGTAAACTTCGATCCGGAAACCGGTGAAATCTTCGATGAAACCTTAATTGGCGATGATGAAATATAGGGGTATGCGGAATTACCTGTGGGAAAGGTGTATAATTCTTTCCGGAGGTAAATTGGTATGTATGATATTGGCATTTCTGAAATAGCAGTAACCGCTAAGTATGAAGATACAGAAGATACAGAAGACATTTTGAAAAAACTTTTAAATTTCATGTTGCCCTCTTTCCGGATTCATCGTATAAATAAATAGAACAGGTTGAAGAAAGAGGCTCAATGCCCGCGGAAATCAAGGAGATAGTGCTAATGAAACTTATCGGAAAACTTAAAGAGGATGTAGAAAAGGCTGAGAAAAAGGAAGAAGCAAAGAAGATAATCGAAAAAGCCGGGATGGAGCTTACGGACGAAGAGATGGATCAGGTAGCAGGCGGTGGAACAATGGGATCTTTATCAGAGATCAATAGGCTTATCCACGGGTAATTCTTCAAACCCAAAAAATCTTGACGGAATATAACAAATTTTGCGTAAAATTTTTTGCGGGATTGTTGCCCTTTCCGGATTCCGTTCGTATATAATCATAGAGTGATAGTTAACCGCAAACCATGGAGGTAGCACTATGAAGTTGACTGATGAACTGCAAAACAAGATAGGGAATGCAAAGTCTGAGGACGAAGTAAAGAAGATCCTCGGTGAAACAAAGCAGAATGTAGAAGAAGCGGGTGTCATCCTTGATGATGCGGAACTGGATCAGGTGTCTGGTGGAGTAACTAAACAATTCATGAATGATTTTTTAATGAAAGGAATGAATTTTCATTGACGGAGAAGCTTCAAAATAAGATTTATGGGGCAAAATCCGAAGAAGAGGTAAAGACCATTCTTGTTATAATATCAATGCCGGTAGGAGTCAAATCTTATCGGCTTTTTGATTGCAAAAACTGGATCAGGTGGCAGCAGGCGGGCATATATCGATAAAAAGCTATAAAACGAGTCGTCCATAAGTATACCGATAATATATTTCACAAAATGCGTCTTTTGCGAAGTGTTTCCAAAGCCGCGACAATTACTCCGCGAACGGTCGATTTTCTCCCTTTTCGGTATGAAAAACTCCGCGAACGGTAAATTGTGTCTGATCTGAAATCGAGTAGGGGGAATATAATCCCCCTCTCACACCACCGTACGTGCCGTTCGGCA
>NZ_MUHW01000039.1 GCF_002007235.1 Oribacterium sp. C9 | reverse complement strand
AATCGCATTTGTTGGCGGAAAGTTTGGATTTTATTTAAGTTTGGATTTCGGAACAAATCCCAAATTTAGGATTTGATAAGACATACATTTGCTACAAGATGCATTGAGGGCGGGATGAAACCCAAAACACTGCAGAGGATATTAGGCCATTCCAACATCGGAATTACAATGAATCTATACGTACATATTACGGAAGATGAAAAACAAAGAGAAATAGACCTTGTGGCTGACGCGTTAAAAGTGGTATAAAACTTAATGCGAAACAAAAACAGATGGTGCCCGACGTGGTGCCCGGTTAAAATCGCAAAACGCGCAAAGCCCGTAAAATAAAGGAAAATCAAAGGAGAAATATATATTATGAAGCTAGGAATCGTAGGTTTGCCTAACGTCGGCAAGTCAACTCTTTTCAATGCTATAACAAAGGCTGGGGCTGAGTCAGCCAATTATCCGTTCTGTACCATAGAGCCAAACGTGGGTGTGGTTGCTGTACCTGATGAGCGTCTCGACAAGCTCGCTGCTCTTTACAGCTCACAGAAGATAACACCAGCTGTTATTCAGTTCGTTGATATCGCCGGTCTCGTTAAGGGCGCTTCAAAGGGAGAGGGTCTCGGAAACCAGTTCCTTTCAAATATCAGAGAGACAGATGCTATCGTTCATGTTGTTCGTTGTTTCGATGACAGCAATATCGTTCACGTAGACGGTTCTGTTGATCCTATCAGAGATATCGAGACTATAAATCTGGAGCTCATCTTCTCTGATCTTGATCTGCTTGACAGACGTATGGCTAAGACAAAGAAGCTTGCAAATAACGATAAGGATGCGAAGGCAGAGTATGCTCTTCTCGAAGAACTTCATGCTCATCTTGAATCAGACAAGCTTGCTATTTCATTTGACGCTGGAGATGATGATAAGAACGCTTTTGTGGATTCTCTCGATCTTCTCACAAGAAAGCCTGTTATATATGCAGCCAATGTTGATGAGGATTCTGTTGCGGATGATGGCGATTCCAATGAATACGTTCAGAAGGTTCGTGAATATGCGAAGACCAACAACTCAGGAGTTTTCGTTATCAGTGCTCAGATAGAGGAAGAGATCGCTGAGCTTGAGGATGATGAAAAGGCAGAGTATCTCGAGAGTCTCGGCATGACAGAGTCAGGTCTCGATAAGATCGTTCGTGCTTCCTACAGCCTTCTTGGTCTTATGTCATTCCTTACAGCCGGTGAGAAGGAGACAAGAGCATGGACAATCAAGGTGGGAACAAAGGCACCTCAGGCAGCCGGAAAGATCCACTCTGATTTTGAGAGAGGCTTCATCAAGGCGGAGGTCATTAATTACCAGGATCTGCTGGATTGCGGTTCCACTTCTGCAGCTCGTGAGAAGGGTCTCATGCGCATGGAGGGTAAAGAGTACGTTATGCAGGATGGAGACGTTGTAGAGTTCAGATTCAACGTCTGATGTTCTGATTTGACCGGAATCATTTCGCTCGATAGTGCGGATGATACCAAAATGTTATGGTCAGATAAGTCAAAAATAAACATTATCAGGCTGCTCCTGTGGGGGCAGCCTTTTTAATGGTATAAAAACTTAAATATCACACTATTTATATAGAATCTAATATGGTGGTGGTGCGTATTCCCAAAAAGTGGTTTGAAAGTGGGAATACGTACCACCATATTTTAATGTCAGTATTCTGCCTTTGTAAAAATCACTATTCTTACATTCTGATCCTTCATAATGGGATTGTCTCCCACCGCCAAATCATTAAAGACCTGAGTTTAACCGCATAAATTAAGGCTAAATATTATTAAAAGCTCCGGAAATCATTAAAAATAAAATATAAAAATGTATAAAAATAATGTAAAAATCACCAGGATTTTTTTACCCGAACAAAGGTCATTATTACGGTATCTTATCTTGACACTCTATATAAAAAAGGGCATTATAATTATAGAAGTGGTAGAAAGTGGTAGAAAGTGGTAGAAAAGGGTATGTCGTTTACAGGGGAATATCACCACAACCTAGATGCCAAGGGCAGATTGATAATCCCGGCCAAGTTCAGGGACCAGCTCGGAATGGAGTTTACGGTTACCAGAAGTCTGGACGGTTGCCTCGCAATGTACGCATCCAGGGAGTGGGAAGCACTTGAAGACAAACTCAACGCTCTGCCTATGACAAACGAGAAGGCAAGATCTTTAAAGAGATTTTTGCTTGGTTCTGCCAACACCTGCGAACTTGATAAGCAGGGAAGAATCCTTATTCCACAGGTTTTGAGAGAAAAAGCCGGTCTGGATAAGGACATCACTTTACTTGGTGTGGGTGATCACATAGAGATCTGGAATGCAGATCTTTATAACGAAAAGTACAATTTTGACGATGAAGAAGCTCTCGAAGCTGATTGGGAAGGCCTTGGTATCTGATGTTTAAGCATTATTCCGTTCTTTTAAATGAAACAGTAGATGGACTCAATATAAAACCGGACGGAACCTATGTAGACGGAACTCTGGGCGGCGGCGGTCATGCATCACTTGTGTGCAGCAGACTTTCTGATAACGGCAGATTTATCGGTATCGATCAGGACAAGGACGCTATAGCGGCAGCCACAGAGAGACTTAGTGAGTATCAGAAAAAGATCACCATAGTCCGCAGCAATTATGAGCAGATAGATAAAGTGCTTGGTGATCTAGGTATAGAAAAGGTTGATGGTATATATCTTGATCTAGGCGTATCCAGCTATCAGCTTGATACGGCAGAAAGAGGCTTCAGCTACAGAGCAGATGCTCCGCTTGATATGAGAATGGATGACAGAAATCCTGTTACGGCAGCTGATATCGTCAATGACTACACTGAGGCACAGCTTTTTCATATGATAAAGAACTATGGAGAAGACAGATTCGCTCAGAATATAGCCAAGCATATATGCCAGTATCGTGAGAATAAGCGTATCGAGACCACCTTTGAGCTGTCTGATATCATCTCCGGTGCGATACCTGCAAGGATTCGTGCAACATCCGGGCATCCTGCAAAGAGAACCTTCCAGGCTATACGTATCGAATTGAACAGAGAACTGGATGTTCTGGAAGAGTCTATAGACAAGATGATCGATTCGCTTTCAGACGGAGGAAGACTTTGTATCATCACCTTCCATTCATTGGAAGACAGGATAGTAAAGAATAAATTCCGTACAGCTGAAAAGCCATGTATCTGCCCGCCGGAATTTCCTTTCTGCACCTGCGGAAGGAAGTCAAAGGGCAAGGTCATCACGAGGAAGCCTATTCTTCCAAGTGATCAGGAGCTTTCTGAGAATTCCAGATCAAAGAGTGCAAAGCTCCGCATTTTTGAAAGACGTTTGGAGTCGTAAATCAAATACCCTGAGGGCAAGGTCGAGGAGACTTGATGGAGGGGTAAGATAGTTGGCTCTGAAATATAAAAGACAACAAAGGAAACATCACGTTTACAGCGCAAGTTGACACACAAAGTTTTGCTCCGACGGGGACATGCAGGTTCAGCACATTGGATTGGTCCTTCATTTTGCTTTTCATGACCTGTATAGGATAGGGGCAAGTCTTGAGTTAGAAATGGCCGAGGGACAACCCGAGGCCATATTACAATGATGGTGCCGGACAACCCGGGATTTCGTACATGTATGACGAGTCTTCGGGTTTTTGGCGACCTGACAGGCAGGATAATAGAAAGCTTTTTTGGAAAGTGTGATAAGTCGCTTTAGGTCGGGATGTTACCGTTTTACATACAGGGGGGAAAGTGATGGCAAGAAGACGAGCGGGTGCCGCTGCGGCATCAAGAATGGCCGGAACTTACGTAGATGGAAACGCGGTCCGTAAGACACAGACCCAGAGAAATACAGATAGATATGAGCAGCTCAGAAAAAGAAGAGAGCTGGAAAGAGACAGGATACTTGAGGAGCGCGAGAAGCAGTACAGAGCTCAGCAGGAAAGACTCAGAAACAAGTCTCAGACCATGGATGCCACAGCGCTGGTTATCATGTGTGCGGCATTGGCATGTACACTTGTATTTTGCTTTTCTTATATCCGTTTACAGACACAGATCAATACAAGGATATCTTCCATAGAGAGTATGAAGCAGCAGCTTGATAAACTCAGGTCCAGCAATGATGCGCTTCAGAACAGCATAGATACTTCACTGGATCTTGACAACATCTATCGTGTTGCGACACAGGAGCTGGGAATGGTTTATGCCGACGAGAGTCAGACCATAACCTTTGACAAGACTGAAAGTGAGTATGTAAGACAATATGAGGACATCCCAAAGTACTGATGAAAATAAAAAAAGAAAGAGGGGAAAGATTCTTTCCCCTTATATGCAGACAAAGCTAGCCATCACATTTGGTGTGATAATGCTAGCTTTAATTGCCCTTATCGTGGTGATTTATCAGCTTGTCCGAAATAACAGTGAGGAATACAACAAGATCGTCCTGTCTCAGAGACAGGCATCATATTCCAGCCGTACCATCCCGTTTCGCCGTGGAGATATCATGGACAGGAACGGTACCGTTCTCGCCACCAGCCAGAAGGTATACAATCTGATCATAGATCCCAGAGTTATCCATTCCGGAGACGGCGAAAGATATGTTGAGCCGACTATAAAGGCTCTTTCCGAATATTTCGGATATGATGAAGGCGAGATACGTACACTGCTTACAGAAAAGGCAGATAAGTCATACGTAAAGTATGCAAAGGAGCTTAACTATGATCAGAAGGTTGGCTTCGAGACCTACATAAAAGACAAGAATGCGGCTTTCCTGAAAAGCGGAGTAAAAAGCCGTATCCGTGGAATATGGTTTGAGGATGAGTATAAGAGAACCTATCCTTATGGCTCTCTTGCCTGCAACATCATCGGCTTTGCCAATGCTGACGGCAGCAATGGTACCGGCGGAGTTGAACAGTATTACAACGACACTCTGGTAGGAGTAAACGGCAGAGAGTACGGATATATGGATAGTGATACCAAGCTTCAGTCTGTACTTAAACAGCCGACTGACGGAGAGAATATAGTAACTTCCATCAATACCAACATTCAGGTGGCTCTTGAAAAGTATCTGAATGAGTGGCAGACAGAAGATATAGGTTCAAAGGTTGCAGCAGCCGTGGTCATGGATCCAAACACCGGCGAGGTTCTCGCTATGGGATCGACAAACCAGTATGACCTGAACAATCCGAGAGCTCTGGATGAAAGCGTCTATACCGAGGCATACCTTATGGAGCTCGGACGAAAAGAGGCAGTGGGCGTATATAAGAGAGAACATCCCGAGGACCCGGCCATATCTCCGGATGAAGCGGGTAAGTTCTTTTCACAGTCGGATATTCTTTCATATGGAAAACAGGTTGCGTGGAACCAGATGTGGAGAAACGTTATGGTATCCGATACCTACGAGCCCGGTTCTACAGCAAAGTCCATAACATTGGCAGGAGCGCTTGAAGAAAAAGCCATAACCCCTGATACAGAGTTCAACTGTGAAGGCTTCATCGAGTTAAGCGACGGTGTCCACACCTGGAAGATCCGCTGCCATAATCATGATGGTGACGGAATCATAAATGCCGAGGCAGGTCTCATGAGGTCATGCAATGTCTATCTCATGGACACAGCCTTTGCTCTTGGAGCGGATAAGTTCGTAAAATATCAGCACCTTTTCGGTTTTGGTGAAAAAACAGGTATCGATCTTCCGGCAGAAGCGGATACATCAAAGCTTGTATACGCGCCGGATAAGCTCGGTAAGACAACATTGGCAACCAACTCCTTCGGGCAGAACTACAATGTCACCATGATACAGATGGCAGCAGCCTACTGCAGTATCATTAACGGAGGCAACTACTATAAACCTCATGTGGTAAAGCAGATAGTTAATTCAAATGGAACAGTGGTGGAAAATATAAAGCCTGAGGTGACGAGAGTCACATGCTCCAAGAGTACCAGTGAGTTCCTGAAGGAGGCATTGTACCAGACTGTAGAAGCAGGAACAGGTACAAAGGCAAAGATTCAGGGATATCGTGTGGGAGGTAAGACGGGAACTGCTGAGAAGATTCCCCGTTCTGCAAAGAACTATCTTGTGTCTTTTGTAGGATTTGCACCTGTGGAGGATCCACAGCTTCTTGTGTATGTAATAGTAGATACACCGAATCTTGAGGGTGAGGCACAGGCCACAGCATCCTTCGCCATAAACATTGAAAAGAAAATCATGAATGATGCTCTTCAGTTCATGAATATCGCGCCATCAAGTGAAACCGATCCTGCGGACAATCTCAATGCGAGATTTGCGAATAATCAGGAAGGTATCTCTAGTGATGCTATGGGAGAGCAGGCGACAAGTGCTTCAGGAGATGAGACTGCGGGTGAAGAAACAGAGACCCTGGATTCAGGTGAGGCTGAGACTGTCAATGAAACATTGCCGCCGGTAACTGATGAATATGTGGAGCCTGCGGAAGAGGGAGACGGCTTCGGACTTCCTGATGCGGTTCCTGATGAAGAGGAAGATACATAAAATATATAAAGCTGGAGTTTTAACATGTATATAGATTTGGTAATTTCGATTTTGCTTGGTTTCGCGATCGTAGCAGCAATCATGCCCTTTGCGATTCCGGAACTTCATAAGCTGAAATTCGGGCAGGAGGTCCGTGACGACGGACCTGAGTCTCATCTCAAAAAGCAGGGGACACCTACCATGGGAGGGATCGTTTTTATAATTGCGATCCTTGCTGTAAGCCTGATATTTTTGGGACGTTATCCCAAGATCCTGCCGGTATTGCTTCTTACGGTATCCTTCGGTGTAGTCGGTTTTGTGGATGATTATCTCAAGGTGGTTAAACATCAGTCTGAGGGCTTCAATCCGAAACAGAAGTTTGCGTGTCAGTTTGTGTTCACGCTGATATTTGCTTTATATCTCTATATGTCACCTGATTATCCGAATTTAATGAGGATACCGTTTACGGATATCGAGCTTAATCTCGGATGGCTCTATGTACCGGCACTTTTGTTCATAGTATTGGGTACAGACAACGGGGCAAACTTTACTGACGGAATAGATGGGCTTGCAAGCTCTGTTACTGCTGTGATAGCGCTCTTTATTGCGTTTGTAAGTATGAAGACCGGAGAAGGAGCGCTTACTCCTATGGCAGGAGCCGTTTTCGGAAGCCTACTTGGTTTTTTGGTTTACAATTGTCATCCTGCAAAGATTTTCATGGGAGATACAGGTTCTCTTGCACTTGGTGGTTTTGTTGCTGCGGCTGCATTTGAAATGGGCATGCAGCTTTATATTCCGCTTTTCGCACTTATATATCTGATCGAAGTACTGTCAGTCATCATTCAGGTGACTTATTTTAAAGCAACACATGGAAAAAGAGTTTTCAGAATGGCTCCGATTCATCATCATTTTGAGCTAGGCGGCTGGTCTGAAACCAAGGTTGTGACAGTATTTACAATTATTACTATCCTGCTTTGTCTTGTTTCGGCATTGGGGATGTGACAGGTGAAGCAGTAGGGGATTTGATGAGGTGAAGTGCATGCAAAGTCGGAAGGTACTCGTACTTGGTACGGGAAAGAGCGGTATCTGCGCTGCGAGGCAGATACTGAGTCTTGGAGGTCAGGTTATACTGTATGACTCCAATAAGGAACTTGATAAAGTAAAGGTCCTTAAAAATTTCAACAAAAAAGACAAAATATCAGTTGTTGTGGGAGATCTGAATCTGTCGGATCTTATACAGGTGGATCTGGCAGTTATAAGCCCGGGCATATCGCTGGACAAGCCTTTTGTAAAGCTGATAAAGTCTGCAAATATTCCTATATGGGGTGAAATAGAACTCGCATATCATTTTGCTAAAGGAAGACTTGCCGCAGTAACAGGAACTAACGGTAAGACAACAACGGTATCTCTTATAGGGGAGATACTTAAAACAACTTATGATGATACACATGTATGCGGTAATATAGGTAATCCATACACCGCAGATGCTCTTGATACAAGGGAAGATTCAGCAACTATCCTTGAGGTCAGTTCGTTCCAGCTTGAGACTGTCATGGATTTCCATCCGCACGTGTCATGTATAACTAACATCACACCGGATCATCTTGATCGTCATAAGACAATGAAAAACTATGCGAAGGCAAAGGAGACCATAGCTCAGAATCAGACAGAAGAAGATTTTGTGGTTCTTAATTATGAAGATCCTGAATTAAGAAAGTTCGGAAAGAGAAAAACTCTGAAGCCGAAGGTTATCTGGTTCAGCTCTTCACAGCCGCTTAAGGAAGGTTTCTACTATACTGAGCCTGAAATACATTATGTTCATGATGGTGTAGATGAGGTACTTCTCAATGTACATGATACAAATCTTCTCGGAGCACACAACTATGAGAACATCATGTGTGCCATAGCGGTATGTATGAACATGGATGTACCTATGGAAAGCATCATTGCGGCAGTTAAAAGCTTTAAGCCTGTTGAGCATAGAATAGAGTTTGTACGTGAGAGAAACGGAGTAAGGTATTATAACGACTCAAAGGGAACAAACCCTGATGCTGCCATAAAGGCACTTCTGGCTATGCCGGGACCTACGATTCTTATCGGAGGCGGTTATGACAAGGAGATCCCGTTTGATGACTGGTGTAAGCTTTTCAAGGGAAGAGTTAAGTATCTGGTGCTCATAGGTCAGACAAGGAACCTCATTGCAGATTGTGCGAAGAAGTATGGCTTTACCAATGTTATGTTCGCGGAGGATATGGATGAGGCTGTCAAGGACTGCGCCGCATATGCAGATGCAGGTGATTATGTGCTTTTAAGTCCGGCATGCGCATCATGGGGAATGTTCCCGAATTTTGAAGAGCGAGGCAGAATCTTCAAAGAGTGCGTAATGGCATTATAAAAGAAAAACATTGACACTTTACTCATTGAATTATATAAAGTAGAAATATTACTTTTGGATTAAGGGAGAGGAAATACTTGGCGAAAAAGAAGAAAATTAAACATTTCTTTGATTACAGCCTATTGTTTACTGTAATTTTTATAGCCGGCTTCGGACTTATAGTTATGTACTCTGCATCCGGCTACTCTGCACAGACTACCATGCAGGATGCTATGTATTTCCTGAAAAGGCAGGCGTTATTCGCGGCGTTGGGTATCGTGGTAATGCTGGTTGTTTCGAGGTTTGACTATCACCTGTGTGCAAGATTCGGATTCATATTCTACGCGATATCCTTTTTGATGCAGGTTGCGGTTGCTGTTATAGGACTGGCATCCCACGGTTCTGCCAGATGGCTGAAGATCGGAGGAGTTACCTTTCAGCCCTCGGAGCTAATGAAGGTTGCGGTGATTATACAGCTTTCCATCATTATCACCCATAACGGGTATAAGATGAATGAATGGAAAAAGATGCTTACTACAGCTGCGTGGGGTATATTTCCGGCGGTGCTCATTGCAAAGACCAACCTGTCAACTGCTATGATCATAGTGGGAATAACATTTTTTATGTTATGGATTTCCTGTAAGAGAGTTGCACCATTTGCAGTAGCCGCAGGTATCACGATGCTGGTATATGTTTTTGCTTATCCTTTTGCAAAAATGCTACAGCGCTTAAATATTCTTCAGGAATATCAGCTCATCAGAATCTTTGCCTGGAAAGATCCTTCCAGTTATGCGGATGAGACCTTCCAGACTTTACAGGGTCTGTACGCCATAGGTTCGGGTGGTATATTTGGAAAAGGTCTCGGAGAATCGGTCCAGAAATTTCTGATGCCTGAGGCTCAGAATGATATGATCTTTACCATCATATGTGAGGAGCTGGGACTTTTCGGCGCAGTTTCCATCATTCTGATATATGCCTTTATCATTTACAGACTTTATGACAATACAAGAAATGCAAGAGATCTCTTTGGATCTATGCTGACGATCGGAATAATGTGTCATATTGCTTTGCAGATTATCTTCAATATCGCAGTTGCAACAAACACTATTCCTAACACAGGCGTAACACTTCCTTTTGTAAGTTACGGAGGAACATCACTGTTTATTCTGATGGCTGAGATGGGAATTGCGTTGTCAGTGTCACGTCAGATCAGACTTGAGACATAAAACCTGAGTACTGAAGTCTGATTCCTGATTCTGTGAAAACACAGGCAGGAGTGATCTAATCACATTTATATAAATATATTGTTTTGAAAAGCGATGTTGAAAAAACATCGCTTTTTTGTAAAATAGGCAATATGGAAAGAAATATAAAAAAGATGAACAGAGCCAGGGATTATTTTGATCCGGATGATATGGATGAATATGATGGAGGGTTCGAAAGAAAAAAGAAAGAGAAGCATCTGATGCTTTGGGGCATGGTGTTTTTGATACTTCTGGCGGCGATAGTTCTTGCAACCGCAAGGATCAAAAGCTTCAGTGTCATAGGGAATACCAGGTACAGCAGTGAGGAGATTGTAGACCTTATATTTTCGGATAGTTGGGACACAAACTCCTTTTATTGTTTTTTCAAGGATAAAACCAGAGAGCATAAACAGATACCCTTTATCCAGAGATACGATATCGATTGGGAGAGTCCGTTTGCGGTGACCGTTACTGTTTACGAAAAAAATATAGTAGGGTATGTTGATTATATGTCCAGCCATATGTATTTCGACAAGGATGGAATCGTGGTGGAGTCCACAGGTGAAAAGCTTGAGGGCATTCCTATGATAACGGGACTTAGCTTCGGGTCCATAGTTCTTTACAGGGAACTGCCCGTACAGAACATGCAGGTGTTCAGGGATATACTGAATTTAACAGGTGCTTTAAGTGATAATAATATAAAATGTAATGAGATAGCTTATGATAATCTGCTGAATGCGACACTTTATATCGATGATATCGAGGTCTATCTTGGGGGAAATGAGAACATGGAGATGAAGATCTTTACACTCAGAGACATTCTTCCCAAGATTCAGGGTATGAAAGGTGAACTTAATCTCTCGATATATAACGAAAGTTCTGACCATGAGAGCTATATTTTTAAGACAAAAAAACAATAAAGTTCAGAATTGTTATAAAAACGTAAGAATTAAGTGAAAAAAACTTAGTAATGTACCTCTTATGAGCGTGCTAAAATCTGTAAAGCTATTGAAATTAATAATAAATACATGTATAGTAGACGGGCGTGTGACCACATTCGGTTTTTTACCTTTAACAAGCGTAAGAGGTCATACGGATTGAATTCAAGCTACTATTATGATTATAAGAACATATAGTGTTGAAGGAGGAAGATTATGCTTGAGATTAAACTTCCTGAGTCAGAAGCAGCTGCAAGAATTATAGTTGTTGGTGTTGGTGGCGCAGGTAATAACGCTGTGAATCGCATGGTAACTGACGGTATCGTTGGCGTTGAGTTCATAGGCGTTAATACAGATAAGCAGGCGTTACAGTATAGCCAGGCTCCAACTACGATGCAGATCGGTGAGAAGCTTACAAAAGGACTTGGCTGTGGCGGCAGACCAGAGGTTGGTGCCAAGGCGGCTGAAGAGAGTTCAGAAGATATAACTGCAGCTTTGCAGGGCGCAGATATGGTATTTGTAACATGCGGTATGGGGGGAGGAACCGGTACAGGTGCAGCTCCTATCATCGCAAAGATCGCAAAGGATATGGGTATCCTTACAGTTGGCGTAGTGACAAAGCCATTCCGCTTTGAAGCCCGTCAGCGTATGACTAACGCTATCAAGGGTATAGAGCAGCTTAAGGAATCAGTTGATACACTTATCGTTATTCCTAACGACAGACTTCTCGAGATCGTTGATCGCAGAACAACTATGCCGGATGCTCTCAGAAAGGCAGACGAAGTACTTCAGCAGGCAGTTCAGGGAATTACAGATCTTATCAATGTTCCTGGTCTTATCAATCTTGACTTTGCCGATGTTTCTTCTGTTATGAAGGACAAGGGTGTTGCTCACGTTGGTATCGGTACAGCAAAGGGTGATGAGAAGGCAACAGAGGCTGTTAAGATGGCTATCTCGTCTCCTCTTCTTGAGACAACTATTCAGGGAGCTACAGATGTTATCATCAACATCTCAGGTGATATCTCTCTCGTTGAGGCTAACGAGGCAGCTTCTTATGTTGAGGAGCTTGCAGGTGATAATGCTAACATCATCTTCGGTGCTATGTACGATGAGAACGCACAGGATGAGTGTAAGATTACAGTTATCGCTACAGGTATTCAGGACAGTGCGGCAACTTCTTCATCATTTGATGGTGTTGAGAAGAAGCAGCAGACAGCTCAGCCACGTGTGGCTCAGCCGGCGGCTTCTACAGTCAGACCTATGCCAAGCTTCCTTAACCCACAGGGTGCAAATTTAGGTTATCAGAGCCAGAATACAGCTGCTCCCGCAACTCATACTGCGCCTGTGGCACCTTCTATTCAGCCTGCACCATCAGTTCAGCAGCCTGTACAGCCTGCAGCACCAAGCGTTGCTCCTACACCTGTACAGCAGCCATATCGTCCACAGCAGGGCGGTAATGGTGGAATCGTGATACCTGATTGGCTGCTTAAAAACAATAGAGGGTGATGGTATTTTTACTATCGATTCCGTTATGGATGTAAATCGAGACTATGTCTTATGACATAGTCTCTTTTATGATTTTGATATAAGTGTCATGGCTGGTGCTCCCGGATAGGACGAAAGGATTCATTTACGGACCCGGAGTGCGGATTGATACAACAGTTTTATGGAGAAAATATGGCAAATTTAAAAGAAGAAATTGAGAAGAGACGAACATTCGCGATTATTTCTCACCCGGATGCAGGTAAGACTACATTGACAGAGAAGTTCCTTCTTTATGGAGGAGCTATCAATCTTGCCGGTACTGTAAAGGGCCGTAAAGCTACAAAGCATGCGGTATCTGACTGGATGGAGATCGAGAAGCAGAGAGGTATTTCGGTTACATCCTCAGTACTTCAGTTCAATTACGGAGATAAGTGCATAAATATCCTTGATACTCCGGGACATCAGGACTTCTCAGAGGATACATACCGAACACTTATGGCTGCTGACAGTGCGGTCATGGTCATAGACGGCGCTAAGGGTGTAGAGCCGCAGACCATTAAGCTTTTCAAGGTCTGTGTCATGAGACACATTCCGATCTTCACATTTATCAACAAGTTTGACCGTGAGGCACGTGATCCGTATGAGCTTCTGGATGAGATCGAGAATGTTCTCGGGATCCGTACATGTCCTATCAACTGGCCTATCGGCTGCGGAAGAAACTTCAAGGGCGTATTTGACCGTGAGACAGAAACAGTTGAGCTTTTCACTGCCAATGCAGGCGGAACCAAGGCTGTTGAAGAAAAGGATGTTGCACTTAACGATCCTTCATTAAAGGATCTTGTAGGATTTGAGTATTATGACAAGCTTCAGGAGGATCTGGAGCTTCTTGACGGTGCATCAGATGAATTTGACGAGGAGAGAATAAACAGGGGTGATCTTACACCTGTATTCTTTGGATCTGCTCTTACTAACTTTGGCGTAAGGACCTTCCTTGAGCACTTCCTGAAGATGACACAGCCTCCTATGCCTAGAACAAGTGACAAGGGAGTAGTGGATACGGTTGAAGAGCCGTTCTCGGCATTTGTATTTAAGATTCAGGCAAACATGGATCCTAAGCACAGAGACAGAGTTGCCTTCATGCGTATCTGTTCCGGTGAGTTCGATGCAGGTATGGAAGTAAATCATGTGCAGACAGGGCGTAAGGTAAAGCTCAGCCAGCCTACACAGATGATGGCAGATGAGCGTAAGATAGTTGAAAAGGCATACGCCGGAGACATTATCGGAATATTCGATCCGGGTATTTTCTCCATAGGTGACACGCTTGAGCTGTCCTCCAAGAAGTTTGCCTATGAGGGTATCCCTACCTTTGCACCTGAGCATTTTGCAAGAGTTCGTCAGGTTGATACCATGAAGCGTAAGCAGTTCCTGAAGGGTGTTTCCCAGATCGCTCAGGAGGGTGCTATCCAGATATTCCAGGAGTACAATACCGGAATGGAGGAGATTATCGTAGGTGTTGTTGGTGCACTTCAGTTCGAGGTTCTGACCTTCAGACTTAAGAACGAGTACAATGTTGATGTAAAGCTCGAAACACTTCCGTATGAGTATCTCCGCTGGGTAGAGAATTACACCGAGATAGACATTGACAGGATACAGGGCACTTCCGATATGAAGATCGTAAAGGATCTGAAGGACCGTCCTCTTCTTCTTTTCGCTCACGAGTGGTCAGTGGGCATGGTGCTTGACAGAAACAAGGATCTGAAGCTTACTGAGTTCGGAAAGAATTAAAGATATAAACAGTGTTGGCATAAAATGTTTAAGCAGCTTCAAGGAGTAAGATTATGAATGAAAAAGTAAATAAATGGATAGATGAACATCTTGATGAATATATAGAGGATCTAAAGGATTTTGTTTCTATAAATTCAGTACAGGGATCCTATGAGCAGGGAAAACCTTTCGGAGACGGTCCTTTCGATGCTCTTAACTTTGCCATAGATCTTGCGGCAAAGTATGGTTTTTCTGTTAATAATTATAACGGCTATGTTGGTACTGCGGATCTGGATCCTGCACTTCCGAGAAGCCTGGATATGCTTGCTCATTGTGATGTTGTTCCTGCCGGAGAGGGCTGGACTGTAACTGAGCCTTTCAACCCTATAGTAAAGGATGGAAGGATCTACGGCCGCGGTACTTCTGATGATAAGGGACCGCTTCTTTGTGCCATGTATGCCATGAGAGCTCTCAAGGAATGCGGAGTTCCTCTTAAGAAGGGTGTTCGTCTCATCATGGGCTCAGACGAGGAGACAGGTTCAACAGATATCGAAAAATATTATGCTGTAGAGCCTGAGGCAGAGATGACTTTTTCTCCTGATGCGGAGTTTCCTCTTATAAATATAGAGAAGGGTCAGTTCAGAGGTGAGATTTCAAAGAGTTATGAGGAGTCAAAGGCACTTCCTCGTCTTGTTTCACTTGAGGCTGGTATCGCGCTCAATGCTGTTCCTCAGAAGGCAGTCGTTACTCTCGAGGGGCTGGATATGAACCTTGCCGAAGATGTGATGAACAGTGTTTCCGAAGAGTGCGGAGTAGAGTGTGTTCAGACAGGAATCAATGAGATCACTATCACAGGTGTTTCAGCTCATGCATCAACTCCTGAAAGTGGTAAGAATGCAGGTCTTGCGGCACTGATGCTGGTTTCCAGACTTCCTCTTGCACCATGTGAGCAGTTGGATGCTGTAAATGCTGTACTGAAACTTTTTCCATATGGAGAGACAGATGGCAAGAGTCTCGGCATAAAGATGGCTGATGAGGAGTCAAAGGATCTTACATGTACTCTTGACCTTTATCATATAACAACAACTGAGCTTGATGTTCAGTTCGACAGCCGTACTCCGGTCATGGCTAACAAGGAGAACTGCGAGGACGTTGTGACAAAGAGTGTTCAGGAGGCCGGCCTTGATTTTACAAGCAAGGGCATGGTTCCTCCTCACAGAGTTCCGGCTGATTCACCTTTTGTTAAGAAGCTTCTCGGGGCATATGAGGCTGTTACCGGTCTCAAGGGTGAGGCTATGGCTATCGGCGGCGGCACCTATGTTCATGAGTTAAAGAATGGTGTTGCTTTCGGTGCGGTTCTTCCGGGAATTGATACACGTATGCATGGTGCGGATGAATTCTTTGATCTTGATAATATCGTGATTGCTACAAAGGTATATGCTGAGGCTATTATCGAGCTTTGCAGCTGAAAACTGACTTAATAAGGTTACTTCAAAAGAATCAGAGACTTTACAGTTATAATCAGGGCAGAAGATGTTTTGAGAGACCGCTTTAGTTCGTAGCGAGTTTAACAGACTTTTGTTTCTTCAGGGGAATCCGTATGCGGGTTCCCCTGAATTTGTCAGATGAATTTTTGCTATAAAAGAATTTTTAAAATTATTGTTGACAAATGGAGGCAAATCCTGTATCTTAAGTGAGTCG
>NZ_MUHW01000038.1 GCF_002007235.1 Oribacterium sp. C9 | reverse complement strand
CCCCCAAGTAGGTTTTATATTTCAGTGTCCTACTTGGGGGGAGCATATCAAATTAACTCTGACATCTGCACTTATTTTATTGCAGAGAGAGTAATGAGATTGTGTGTGCACGGATGGACAGTTTTTGAAGCTTATTTGTATACATCTACATTAAATTTTGACTAAAGTTATTTCGGATTAATTAATACGCTCATATTGTTTGATTTAAATCATGAATATAACTTTTATGAATACCAGATTTGAGGATGCAAAAGTGCAAATTATATAAAACAATTTAAGCTATTGATGATTGTCAAAGTAATAACGCACAATTAATTATGCTTGTAAACGCGTTTAAAAATAAAATATGCACAAAAAATATTGACAGCCGGTCGGCGCAAGGAGATAATATTACTAGTATACATTTCATGACAGCTTTCGTGATTACTGTGTCGTGAAAAAACAAACCCAAAGGGAGGTCTATTATGAGAAAAAGATTAACAGCACTCGTTATGAGCGCAATCATGGCAGCATCACTTGCTGCCTGCGGAGGTTCAAGCACCACAAGCACAACAGCTGCGTCTGCTCCTGCAGAGACTAAGGCTGCAGCAGAGACACAGGCGCCTGCTGAAAAGCCGGCGGCTGACACATCAAAGGCTGAATTTACATTGACACTGGGACATATCAATGCAGAGTCAGATTCATGGCATCAGGGTGCTCTGGCATTTAAGGAGTATGTAGAGGAAAACTCAAACGGAAGAGTTGCAGTTGAGATATATCCTAACTCACAGCTTGGCTCAGAGATCGAGATGATCACATCCATCCTTCAGCAGTCAGGATGCGATATTACATTTACAGGTGAGTCTATGCAGACCTATGAGCCTGATCTCGGAATGATCGGTATGCCATACCTCATTCAGTCTGATGAGCAGATGGAAAAGGTTCTTACAGGTGAGCCGGGCAAGCATTTTGAAGAGCTTATGGAAAAGGCAGGACTTAAGGTTATCGGTTACTTCACAAGAGGACCAAGATATATCACATCAAACAAGAAGATCGAGAAGCTTGCTGATATGCAGAACCTTTTGATCCGTACACCTCAGTCACCTATGACAGTTGCCGCTTTCGAAGCTACAGGTGCAAAGCCAACACCTATGGCGCTCAGTGAAGTTTTCACATCACTTCAGCAGGGAACCATCGAGGCTCAGGAGAACCCTCTTGCCATGATCGAGACACAGTCCTTCTATGAGGTTCAGAAGTATCTCATCAAGACAGCTCACCTCAGAGCATGGGTATACATCGGTATCGGTAAGGCACAGTTCGATGCTCTTCCTGCAGATCTTCAGCAGGTGGTTCTCGACGGCGGAAAGCGCGCACAGGAAGTTGAGCATAAGCTTTTCCTTGAGAACGAGGAGAAGTACGAGAAGCAGTTACAGGAGCAGGGCATGGAGTTCGTGGACGTAGACGTTCAGGAATTTGCAGATGCCATGATCAACGGCGTGCTTCCTACACTAACAGACAGCCAGAAGGCTATCTATGATTCAATTGACGCACTTAAGTGATCAAGTAAAAGTAAAGAAAGATCGGCGGCAGTTTACGCCGCCGATTTTTTAGGAGATAAGACATGAAAGCATTTAACAGATTTTTAAGCGTATACAAAAGTGTACTTTCTGTCATAGGAAGTTGTTTTTTCATCACTTTCTGTTCCTGTGTTCTGATACAGATCATAGCGAGAAACCTTTTGCCATCTGCACCATCCTGGACAGAAGAGGCGGCGAGATACACATTCATCTATATGTGTGCCTTCGGTTGCGGCATAGCGATGCTCAAGGATGAGTTTGTATACGTTGAGTTTTTGAGAGACAAACTGGAAGAGAAGGGCCTGCATAAGTTGAATACGGTTATCCGTTTCGTGATCACCATAGCCATGCTTGTCTTATCTCTTTTTATTCTTTTCAAGGCAGAGCCATCCTTTGTTTTTATGAAGTTCCGCATGGTTTCCACAGCGATGCAGATACCGATGCAGTTCATTTACTTCTCGCAGATACTGATGTTCGGACTGCTGTCCTTCAGTGCGATATTGCGAATCATCATGATGATAAGGGACTGGAACAAAACTCCTGAAGAGATCCGTCGGGAGAAAGAGCTTGAAGAGAAGGGAGGGGCAAAATAATGGTAGCGGTTCTTTTTATTTCATTTGTTATCTGTCTCGCCGTGGGCGTTCCCGTTGCGTTTTCACTAGGGATCGCTTCGGTTCTGTATTTCCTCGGATCCGGGATGCCCATAACCCAGTTCGCGCAGCGTTTCTTTGCGGGGCTTGATTCCTTCACCCTCCTCTGTATCCCGGGATTTACATTTGCAGGAAATCTCATGAATCAGGGCGGAATCTCGGATAAGCTCCTTGGGTTTGCAGATGCCATAGTAGGACATCTTTCAGGCGGTCTTGCCTATGCCAATGTTCTGGCTTCAATGGTCTTCGCGGGAATTTCAGGAACGGCTCTTTCAGATACTGTTTCACTGGGAGGCGTTGAGATCCCTATGATGGCCAAGCAGGGCTATGATGTACCGTTCTCTGTTGCGGTAACAGCGGCATCATCCTGCATGGGACCTATCATCCCGCCATCTGTTCCCATGATCATTGCAGCCACCATGACAGGGCTTTCAGTGTCCAAGATGTTCATGGCGGGAATCGTTCCGGGTGTCCTCATGGGCGGTGGAATGTGCTTCGTCTGCTGGTGGGAGTCCAAAAAGAACCATTATCCGAAGAGGGATAAGATGAGCTCCATGAAGACCATCCTTCATGAAGGAAAGGAGGCTATCTGGGCCATCATCATGGTTGGCATCATCCTGTTCGGCATCATGGGCGGTGTTATGACACCTACCGAGGCTTCAATCGTATGTATAGCCTATGGAACCATAGTGTCGGCATTTGTTTATAAGAAGCTGACACTGTCAACTTTCTATGACTGCCTGAAGGCAACACTGTCATCCGCATCCGCCATCATGGGTCTCGTTGCTTTTGCCAATGTCTTTGCCTATATCATGACGAAGGAACGTATCCCTAACATGATCGCGGATTCCATGCTGAGTCTGACATCCAACAAGTACATCATCCTGCTCCTCATAAACCTTTTCCTTGTTTTTGTAGGAATGTTTATGGAGACCATAGCGGCGATCCTTATTCTGTTCCCTGTTCTTCTTCAGCTTGCCACAGCGGTCGGAGTCGATCCGATACAGTTCGGTATCATCGTGGTAATGAACCTGGTTCTCGGATTATGTACACCTCCTGTAGGTGTCTGCCTCTTTGCGGCCACTTCCATAGGTGACAGGACCTCGAGAGAGCTTGGAGGAAACGGCAATAAGCTTTCTGAAAATGTCATAGCCCTTATCCCCTTCATGATATCAAACTTCACTGTACTTGCGCTGACGACCTATGTTCCGGCACTGTCGGTTGGAGTTGCGAACTTCATTTCAGGTAAATAGAAAAGAGGGAAATTATGGAAAAGATCAAAGCGGTTCGTATCATGGAACCTGAGGATCTCAGGATAGTCGAAGAAGCAAAACCTGAGATAGACGAGAAGAATAACGTTCTCGTACAGGTCAAGGCATCGGGTCTTTGCGGATCAGATGCAGGTATATATCATGGAACAAATGCGGCGGCTACTTATCCGAGGATCATCGGTCATGAGATCGTCGGAGAAGTGGTTCAGTGTGGCCCCACAGCGAAGAAAGTCAAAGTGGGGGATAGGGTCATCATAGATCAGGTCACAGCCTGCGGACATTGTTACGCCTGCAGACACGGACGTCCTAATGTATGTCAGAATCTGCAGGTGAGAGGCGTACATATCGATGGAGGCTATCGTGAGTTTATAGCTGTGCCGGATGAGCATTGCTACATCCTTCCCGATGGACTCCGCTATGTGGATGCGGTTCTCATCGAGCCTACCACCATTGCGGTTCAGGCATGTTCAAGGGCGGAAATAAAGGAGGATGATGAAGTCCTCATCAACGGGCAGGGAGCTCTCGGCGCCAGAATGCTTTCCATCGTTAAGCTGTATCATCCGAAGAAGATAATCGTTTCTGACATCTTCGATGAGAAGCTTCAGGAGGCGCTTGAAAACGGTGCAGATGTTGCCATAAATCCCATGAAGGAGAATTTCGCAGAGCGGCTTAAGGAAGTGACTTCGGATGGTTACGGTCCGACAGTTTCCATTGACTGTGCCTGCACGAAGGATTCCCTCGGAACTCTTATCGGAGTCACAGGCAACGCAGGACGTGTCATCACTATGGGCTTCACCACAAGCCCTACAGAAGTAACGAATTTCGGAATCACATCCAAGGAGCTGGATATCAGAGGCTCCAGACTTCAGAACAGAAAGTTCCAGGAGGTCATAGACCTCGTGAAGGAAGGTAAGGTAGACCTTGATCATAAGATATCCCATGTTTGTGATTTCCGTGAGGCTCAGTCGGCCTTTGATTTCAACGACACTCACGATCCGTCCATAAGAAAGATCGTTTTCACCATGGATGGTGAGCCTTACAAGGTAAAGCCTGACGAGGATTAAAAGAAGAAAGTTACGGGCCGGGTTCTTTCAAACCCGGCTCTTGACTCATGGGGGATAAAAATGGAATTATTTGATGTTTTGATAATAGGCGGTGGGGTGGTAGGTTCGGCCATCGCGAGACAGCTTTCCAGATACAGATTGAAGATCGGAGTGCTGGAGAAGAACCTCGATGTATGTTATGAAACCAGCGGAAGAAATACGGGAGTCTGCCATGGTGGATTTGCCTATGACCCGGGCTCGCTGAAAGCGCGACTCTGTGTTAAAGGCAATCAGATGATGGGGGATCTTGCTGAGGAGCTTGATTTCAGCTTCAAGCGCTGCGGCAAGGTTCTGGTAGGCTTTACGGATGAAGAAAGAGCGAGGCTTCATGAGGTTATGGAGCAGGGAGAAAAAAACGGTGTTAAGCATCTTTCTATCATAGAGAAGGAAAGGCTTCGTGAGCTGGTTCCCACAGTTGAAGGTGAGTTCGCCATGTATTCGCCTGACTCGGGAATCCTCGACCCATTTATGATGACCATTGCTCTTGCAGAAAATGCCCATCAGAACGGGGTAAGCTATTTCCTCGATAACGAGGTAGTAGGCATTCACAGAGAAGAGGATGATACATGGACAGTATCCACTAAGCATGGTGAGCTCAATGCTTCTGGCGCTTCAACATACCACACCAGATGGGTTATAAACGCAGCAGGTCTCGGATGCGGAGTGATCTCTGACATGCTGGGATTAACAGGCAACAGGATCATAGGCTCCAAGGACGACTACATTATCCTGGACAATAGGCTTTCAAAGCTTGTGCCTATGCCGATTTATACGGTTCCGTCCAACACATATATGGGTATCCATGTTTCCGTAACCACAGACGGCAATGTTCTTCTGGGACCGACTGCTGAAGATACTGAAGATCTTCACTGGTATGGAGTTGCGCAGAAGAATCTCGATTATCTGTATGAGGAAGCCACAAAGATCTGGCCTCATGTGAACAGAGGAGATTACATCAGGACTTATACAGGTATCCTTCCCAAATGGATAGACGAGAATGGAAAGATACAGGATTTCAAGATAGAGATCGTGGATGATGTTGCGCCTCATGCAGTGAATCTGGTAGGAATCGAATCACCGGGACTTACTGCATCCGTAGCCATCGCTGACTATGTGATAGAACTGATGAAGGAACATATGGATCTTTTGGAGAATCCGGGCTTTGTACCTGTAAGAACAGGCATAAAGAAATTTGCGGAGATGAGTGAGGAAGAACAGGCCGAGTGCATTCGCAGGAACCCGGATTACGGTGAGCTCATATGCAGATGTCAGAAGGTGACCAAGGCAGAGATACTCGAGGCTGTGAGAAATCCTCTCGGGGTACATACCATGGTGGGAGTGAAATACCGTACCCGCAGCATGATGGGAAGATGTCAGGGGGGCTACTGCCAGATGCGTATCGCAGAGCTTCTGGAAAAGGAGTACGGCATCAGGGAAACCGAACTTGAATATAACAGGCAGGGCTCGCAGTTGTTTTTTGGAACAGTGAGATAAATTGTCGAATATATGAGGAAAATGTATGAGCGAAGAAATTAAAAATATAGATGTTCTTATCGTTGGAGGAGGCCCTGCGGGACTCAGTGCAGCGGTGGAACTTTGGAAGAAGGGTGTGAGAGATATCCTTATAGTTGAACGTGAAAAGCATCTCGGCGGCATACTCCGTCAGTGCATACATGACGGTTTCGGGCTTACCAGATTCGGAGTGACGCTCAGCGGTCCGGAATATGCAGGCAGATTCATTTCAGAGGTTCGTGAACTCGGGATACCGTATATAGTGAATGCCGCCGTGACCAATGTCACCGGTGACCGTTTAGTGACGGTTGTTACACCGGGCGGACTTCTCAGATATCAGGCGAAGGCTGTGGTTCTCACCATGGGCTGTCGTGAGAGAACGAGGGGCGCCCTTGCCATACCCGGGGAGCGTCCTTCGGGAGTTTTCACTGCCGGAGTGGCACAGGCATACATCAATCTGTACAACAAGATGCCGGCTAAAGAGGTGGTGATACTTGGATCCGGAGACATTGGCATGATCATGGCGAGGCGTCTGACACTGGAAGGGGCTCATGTGAAAGCTGTTTATGAGGTGCAGCCATATCCTTCCGGGCTTCCGAGGAATATAGAGCAGTGTCTCAATGACTACAACATCCCTTTGTACCTGAGCCATACAGTGACGGAAATTCATGGCGACAGACGTCTTAAGGGAGTTACCGTCTCAAAGGTGGATGAAAAGTTCCGTCCTATTCCGGGTACGGAGGAATATGTGGAGTGCGATACCCTGATCCTTTCTGTAGGACTCCTTCCGGAGAATGAGCTTTCTATCGATGCGGGAGTGGTGCTTGATAAGCGAACCAGAGGAGCTGTGGTGGATGAGCATTATCAGACAAGCGTACCCGGGATCTTTGCAGCAGGTAATGTGCTTCATGTTCATGATCTGGTTGACTTTGTGTCCATGGAGGCGGAGCAGCTCGCGGACCATGTAGCCAGGTTTATAAGTGAAGGAAGTCTTTCTGAATGTGACGTGAAGCTAAACTATGACGGAAATATAAATCACACGATTCCACAGAAGGTCAGCGGTGATGAAAAATTCAGACTGTCCCTGAGGGTGAGCCATCCTATGAAGGATGTAAAGATAGTTGTCATGCAGGATGGCAGAGAGCTCGCATCCAGGAAGATGAAAAAGGCTCTGCCTGCGGAAATGGTACAGCTTGATGTAGAAGGCGTGAAAAGTGGCGCCGGAGACCTTCAGGTTTGTGTTGTGTAAAGAGCCGATTAAGCTTTTGGAGCTGATTAAAAATAAAACTTTGCTGCTGATGGAAGCAGTGGAATGGAGTTTGATATGAAGAGGACTTTTACGTGTATCGTATGTCCCAACGGCTGTGAGATAACAGCGGATTATGAAGAAAGGGAAGGAGCGGTGGAGGTCATTGCCGTAAATGGCAATCTCTGCCCGAAGGGAAAGGAGTATGTGGCTCAGGAGCTTACGGATCCCAGACGAACCATAGCATCATCTGTGAGAGTGGAGAGTGGAGAGTTTCCTCTTGTGAGCGTAAGACTCACATCCCCCATACCTAAAAACAGGATCTTCGATGCCATGGAGGAGATAAAGAAGTGTTCGGTGAAGGCGCCTGTGGTATCGGGTACAGTTCTGATCCATGACATACTGGGACTTGGAAGTGATGTGGTCATCACAAAGGATGTCGGGCGGGCATCATGATGTTTTTTTAAGGAGATCTGCTGGAACATATCGTGAAAAAGATGATGTCTCTATTTGAGGTGTGAGAAAAAAGGATGTAAGAAGGCAGGCTTTAATGGAAAAAGTGCGTATCCGGGATAGAAACTCGGATGCGCTTTTTTTAACGGATCTTACTGTTTATCGGATTGTCTACGGAGAAAATATGCGTCTGAGAAAGGATGTATTCTAAAAAAAATAAAAAATTGTGTAAAATCCAATTGACAATATACCCCCATGGGGGATAATATGGATATTGCAAAGCATACCCCCACGGGGTATATGCAAAGACGAATGGCGGAGATATATCAAAAGCCGCCACGGGAAATAATTTAGATATATTTACAAATAGCATTATGGATGTCTGTAAGGACAGAAAACTGTTGTGTCATTCTGAGCATAGCGGTTTTTATAAAACAGTGTTTATAGGCGAGGAGAAAATATGGAACAGTACAAGGTAACAGGAATGAGCTGTGCTGCCTGCCAGACGAGAGTGGAGAAGGCGGTGAGCTCGGTTAAGGGAGTAGAGAGCTGCGCTGTAAGTCTTTTGACAAATTCAATGGGCGTAGAGGGTACGGCGTCTCCGGAAGAAATAATAGCCGCAGTAGAAGCGGCTGGGTACGGAGCCAGTGTAAAGGGCGGCGAAGCCGGAAGTGTTCAGACAAGCAAGGATGATTCTCTGGAGGACACAGAGACACCTAAGATGAAGAAGAGACTTTTGGCATCGCTTGTGCTGCTGATTCCGCTTTTATATGTGTCTATGGGACATATGCTTTGGGATTGGCCACTTCCGGGATTTCTGGATGGAAATCACGTTGCCATGGGTCTTTATCAGCTTTTGCTTTCCGGATTTATCATGGTGATCAACCAGAAGTTTTTTATAAGCGGATTTAAAGGACTCATTCACGGTTCTCCAAATATGGATACGTTGGTGGCATTGGGATCAACGGCGTCCTACGCATATAGCGTATTTGCCCTTTTCGCCATGACATGGGCTGTTCTTGCTGACGACAAGGATCTGGTTATTTACTACATGAATCAGTTCTATTTCGAGGCAGCGGCGACTATCCTTACGCTCATAACAGTAGGTAAGATGCTGGAGGCGAGGTCAAAGGGAAAAACCACCAATGCTCTCAAGGGGCTTATGGATCTTTCTCCGAAGACGGCGGTAGTCCTTCGTGACGGGGCAGAAATCAAAGTGCCTATCGAAGACGTGAAGGTCGGAGACAGGTTTGTGGTGAGACCCGGAGACAGTATACCGGTGGATGGCATCGTAAGGGAAGGCGAGAGTGCTGTCAATGAATCAGCTTTGACAGGAGAGAGCCTTCCGGTGGAAAAGGCTCCGGGTGAAAAGGTCTATGCGGCAACCATCAACACATCAGGATACATGGTGTGCGAGGCATCGAGGGTCGGTGAGGACACGACCCTTTCGGCCATCATAAAGATGGTGAGTGATGCAGCGGCAACAAAGGCACCTATCGCAAAGATCGCAGATAAGGTCTCGGGAGTTTTTGTTCCGGTGGTCATCGGTATATCGCTTATCACGTTTTTTGCATGGCTTCTGGCGGGACAGAGCTTTGGATATGCTATGGCTAGGGCGGTATCAGTTCTCGTGATCAGCTGCCCTTGCGCTCTCGGGCTTGCAACTCCTGTTGCTATAATGGTTGGAAACGGTATTGCAGCAAAGACCGGAATACTGTTTAAAACAGCCGCATCTCTTGAACAGGCAGGAAAAACTCAGATAGTTGCCCTCGATAAGACCGGAACTATCACGACCGGTGAAATGAAGGTGACAAATCTTGTTCCGTCTGAGGGTATCAGTGAAGGCGAGCTTCTCGGCGTGGCATATGCGCTTGAGTCAAAGAGCGAGCATCCTATTTCTAAGGCTGTCACAGAATATGCCGGCGAAAAGAATGTGGCTCTTTTGGAGACAACTGAGTTTGAAGCATTGTCAGGCAATGGACTTAAGGCGAGACTTGGGGCAGATGAAATCTTCGGAGGAAGTGCCAAATACATATCCGGAGTTGTTGGCGGGCTTACGGATGATACAAAGCGTGAGATAGAAGCATTGGCAAAGGAAGGAAAGACACCGATCCTCATAGCAAAGGCTGATAAGCTTCTCGGAATCATCGGAGTATCGGATATAATTAAAGAAGATTCACCTGAAGCCATCTCTGAGCTGAAGAAGCTGGGAATCCATGTGGTTATGCTCACCGGAGATAATGAGGTCACAGCGGCAGCTATTGCGAAGCAGGCAGGCGTAGACGAGGTGGTCGCTTCAGTTAAACCGGATGGCAAGGAAGCGGTTGTCAGGAAGCTGATGGAGCATGGGATGGTCACAATGGTTGGAGACGGTATCAATGATGCGCCGGCGCTTACTTCAGCAAATCTCGGAATAGCCATCGGAGCAGGAACAGATGTTGCCATAGATGCGGCGGATGTTGTTCTCATGAAGAACAGCATCAAGGATGTTGCTGCGGCTATCAGGATATCGAGAAGTACATTGAGAAATATCCATGAGAATCTTTTCTGGGCATTTTTCTACAATGTTTTGGGAATTCCTCTTGCGGCGGGCTGTTATGTAGCCGCCTTCGGATGGACCCTGAATCCTATATTCGGCGCTGCGGCTATGGGCTTGTCAAGCTTCTGCGTAGTGTCCAATGCTCTTCGCCTCAACTGGATAAAGCCGTATGATGGTTCAAAGGACAGAGAGATAAAAAATGCAGTAAAGGGAAATCTGATACAGCAGGCATCAACAACAGAAGACCGGGAAAATACAGTGTCTCGAGTTGAAGCAGATAAAGAAAAAACAAATGATGAAATTGGAAAGGAAACAAAGGAAATGAAGATTACAGTTAAGGGAATGATGTGCGGACATTGTGAGGCTCATGTAAAGAAGGCTCTGGAGGCTATTGACGGTATCGAGAGTGCAGCAGCATCACATGCAGACAATCTTGTAACCATCACAAATTCAAAGGATGTTGATGAGACACTGATCAAGGCTGCCATTGAAGAAGCAGGATACGAGTATTGCGGAGTTATAGAGAAGTAAGATACATATATCCTCATAATTCCATCTCAGAGAGGCTGGACAAATTCCTGAGAAACATTACCATCTCGAAAGAGTGATAAGCGGCGGAATAAGGTAGAACAGGCGACTCATCATGTGATGGGCCGCCCTTTTTTTGTGATTTATCCGGATAGAGTAAAACTCGCATCATGTCATATTCTGATGTTAAGTCCTTGGGGTACTTTTGCTGAATCCTGCTATTTTATATAACTGTCATATGTTCTCATCAGTATCATGAGAAGGTCCTTCAATGCGGCACTGATGATTTTGCTTTTCGGATAAGTGATCACTATATGGTAAACCGCGCCGGGTACTAAGGAGAAAGCAACATACCGGTTATTTGCTTCATGGAATTTTGGCACAAAGCATATACCGTTTCCGCTGAGCATAAGTTCGATGGCAGATTCTATTTCGCTGACTTCGCGAATGGATCTGGGAATGAATCTGTTTTGCTGAAAGATTCTTGAACTGAGCTGTCGGGCCACCGTTTCATTAGGCGGAAGTATGAAAATGTCTTCGGAAAGACATTCAAAAGATACTCCTTCTTTTCGGAAACGATTGATCATGGGGTGACCATAGGGCAGAGCGAGCTCAAGCTCAGTAGTTCTCAGAGGAATATAACTGAGCAGCGTATTGGAAAGGTCGCTTGTGGCTGTTATGGCAAAATCGGCAATGCCGTTTGACAGGTAATCCTTGGCGGAAGCGGCGGTGCCGTAAAGTGTGTTAATGTATATGTCGGGATGAATCTTCCGGAATTCGGTCAGAACCCCCGGAAGGTCCTTCAGCAGACCCTTTGTGTAAACAAATGTTATTTCCTTGTTTTTTCTGCTGCGGACTTTACTGATATCCCTGAGGGCATGTTTGTAGATATTGAGGGCGCCCTGTGCACCGTTAATGTAGATCTTTCCGGCATCGGTTAGAAAGAGTTCGTTTTTTTCTTTATAGAAAAGCGGGGTTCCTATGTCGTTCTCAACCTTTTTTATCTGCTGTGACAGTGCGGATTGGGATATATTGAGCTTCACAGCAGCTCTTGACTGAGACCGTTCCTGGGATACGGTTATGATGCATTCAAGCAGTTTTGTATTCATTGGGGGAAGGCTCCTTCAGATATAGTGAAAAGGTTATTCAGAGAACTCCTTTATTATGGAAGACATGGGTTCGCTTCCTGTGGGAGCGTGGTAAATTCTGGTTTTCCGGTCTGCCTGGTATGCAAGAAAGGCAAAGTACCGTATTGCTTCTGAAACCTCGGTGCCTTTCTTTAGAATGATTCCCAGATTCACATAGTATTTCGGATCTGTACGAAAAAATGCTATATTTTTTTGACCTGTGCCAATTCTTGTGGCCGGAAGAAATCCCACACCTACTCCCTGTCTCACCATGTTTTCGATTATCAGGTTGTTGCCGGATTCGTAGGCATTAAGGGGATTGATACCTTGAGATGCAAGGATGCCGTCGGAAACAATGCGTATGGCATTGCCTTTACTGAGCCTTACAAATGCAGAATCTTTGAAGCATGATATGGGAACAGAGGGGAGCGAATTCAAAACTGAACGGGGATCCGCATTGGTTATTGGGAGCTCTTCCGGTACATTCAGAAGTTCGCGATAGTAAGCCGGAGCAGCGATAACAATTTCTTCGAGAGAGGTTGTTATGTAGTCAAAACGGTCGCTTTCTGAATCTGCGAAAGCTCCGAGACCGAAGTCGACACTGCCATCAGCCACTAAATTCAGGATGGAACTCATATAAGCTTCTTTGAGTTCCAGACGAATGTCGGGAAACCGTTTCGAAAAGGCAGTGTAAACTGTTCCAAACATCGATGAACCCCGAAGAGGTGAGGCTGCGATGCGCAGAATCTTCGATTCGGTGGTGCTGAGACGGTGTATAGACAGATATGTATGTTCCTTTAAGGCAATGATCTTTTCGGCAGCTTCAAGATAGATTTTTCCGGCCGGGCTTGGAATCAGCTCCTTCTTCTCTCTATAGAAAAGATCGGTTTCCAGACGATCCTCCAGACCTGAAAGAAATGCACTTAAAGTTGGCTGGGAAACACCCAGGACCTTTCCTGCTCTGGAAAGGTTCTTTTCTTTTGCTATTGTTGTAATATATATAAGTTCTTTGATATCCATTATTTTGTTTGATTGTGGGAGTAAATGTGAACCTAAAGAGGTCCTATACTTAATTGCAACGCTAACATCATATAGTACTGGCATTGGCATATGAGATGTATAGTTTTTTCTTATAGATTATATAGGCTTGGGCTACTGTTTTCAAGAAAATACATAAAGTAGAATACTACTATCAAAAGTTCGGAACTTTACGTGATGCATTAAAAAATAAATGTCTATCTGGAGGAGATAATGAACACTCAAATAGTTATTACTTTATGCATACTTGCCTTTATGGTGGTAATGCTTCTGACACATAAACTGCCATATGGCCTGACGGCTATGATCTGTTGTACAGCATTTGTACTTACAGGAGTTTCGGATATCAAAACAGCATTTTCCGGTTTTTCCAGCTCTACAGCAATTATGGTTGCGGCAATGATAGTTGTTGCTACCCAGTTATCAAAGACATCGGTTGTCCAGCGGCTTAAAAACCTGATGTATAAGATGCAGGGAAAAGGTGAAATACTGGTGCTCATAACATTGGCACTTGTAACATTGGGCCTTTCCCAGTTCATGGGACAGGTTGCATGCATATCCATCATGCTTCTGTTTGTCCAGACACTGCAGGATGATGCCGAGGTAACTCCGGCAAAGGCTTTGATGGCAGTTTGTACCATCAACACCCTTTGGACTTCAAAGATTCCTGTAGCAATGGGAGCGACCATGCCGGGTACAATCAATGCATTTTTTGAGGGTGTTGCCCCGGAATATGCCATCGGAATCGCAGATTATTTTAAGGTGGCATTCATTCCCGTAATGCTCGGACTAATATACTGCGTGGCAGGAGTAAAACTCATACCTGACTCTGATATGAAAAAGGAAGAGGTTAATGTTAAGGAAGTAAAGGTTCTTTCAAAGAAGCATGAAACAGTTGTCTTTATGGTATTTGCGGTTATCATGGCGGCATTCTTCCTTTCTGACGTAATCTCAAAAGAAGTTCAGAATATTATACCTGTGGCAGGTGTCCTTGCCCTTATGCTGACAGGAGTCATTAATCTGGAAGATGTCCAAAAGACAATCTGCAGCGATATGATATTCCTCATTGCCGGAATGTCAGCAGTATCAACCATTCTTGGAAATACAGGAGTGGGCGAGCTCATCGGACAGACAGTCCTCAATATACTTGGCGGACATCCTGCGCCCATGTTTGTAATAGCCGTATTCTGTATAGTTACTTCTGTAATGACAAACTTCCTATCAAATATGGGAACCATGGCACTTATGATTCCGATAGCGGCATCTACAGCTCTTGCGGGTGGATTTAATGTTCAGACCGTTGTCCTAGTAACGGCAGCCTCATCATGGATGGCATTTGTACTTCCTACAGGCTGTGCAGGAAGTATGATAGCTTTTGGAACAGGCAACTTTAATGTCGGTCAGACACTTAAGTTCACACTTCCGCTGTTTGTCATTGAAGTGGTGTCACTGATAGTCAGCGCCACAATGTTTTTCCCGATATATTCCTAATACTTATTTGTATAGTCAGCCCTGACAATCAGGGATAGCTAAAGTTTTTCCAATGCGTTAAGGGCTGACGTTCCCACAAAAAAATATGTGCCGGGTTTTCGATGAAGACTTGGCACTTTTGAAGTTTAAAAAATGAACTAAATAATATGAACAGAATCAGGAGAAAATATGAAAAGTTATTTTTATCCCGGAGTGGAAAAAAAGACAATAAACCTGTTTGACAATATAGTTTATTCACATGTCAGGGATCTGGAGGGTAATGCTTTAGAACTCAAACTTTCTGTGATGGTACAGAACGGTAATGCCGAGATGCGTCTTGCGGCAGGAGCCGATGATCCAAAGGCTGACTATACACGGAAGCCGGCACTTTTCTTTATTCCCGGAGGCGGATGGCGCGGTGCAGACAAGAATCTGATGCTTGGGGAAATGAGTGAGTTTGTCAATGCAGGATATGCGGTTGTAAGTGTAGACTACAGAAATTCATCCCTCGGAAAGTGGCCATGCCAGATACAGGATGTAAAGACTGCAATTCGATTTATCCGTGCCAATGCTGAGAAATATGATATTGATCCGGACAATATAGGTATATTCGGACGATCTGCGGGGGGACATCTTGCGGCATTTGCTGCCATGAATCTTCCTGGATATGATACAGAAGAATACAGTGAGTATTCATCGGAAGTGCAGGCTGCTATCGATATGTTCGGACCTGTAGACATTGGCGCAAATATGGATATGGAGATGAAAAAGTTCTCTGACCCGAATTTCAGATGGCACAGGATAGAGGATACTCACGGAGGAGCACTTATAGGCGGTGATCCTGTAACTATTCGGGAGCGTGCCGAGAAGGCATCTGTTACAAATTTTGTTAATGAAAAGATGGTGCCTATGATGCTTTTGCACGGAGATAATGATCCTATCGTGCCTGCGGAGGTATCAAGTGAGATTCTATATAAGAAGATAGTAGAAGCAGGAATGGAAGACAAGGTCAGCTACTATATGATTCCTCATGCGGGACACGGTACACGGGAATTTTTTCAGGACAGTACCAAGGCACTGATGATTCAGTTTTTTGACGGACACTTGAAAAAGTATTATAAGAAGTGAGTAGATAACTTACTGCCAGGAAATAAAAAAGCCGATAAAGAATCGTTTCGCGCAGCCATACAGTAAAAAAAGCGTCCTTACGTATTTTAATGGAAGGTACCTACGGAATCTTCAGCAGTCATTCAGGGCGTGATAGATAACGTCGTATTATGCACCAGCTTGTGTGTAATGCGATGTTTTAGTATGAAATTGTACATGTATGGGAACATCTAAAAAAAATTAAAAAAGTGTTTGACATCCGCATTTTGAATTGTTATTATAACTGAGCACTTGAGCGATGCGGAACACCAGTTCTGATAAACAAGTGATAAGAACCTTGAAAATCAAAGATCGATTAATACACAGACCCTGAAGATTCTAAGAAATTTGAATTTTTCAGCGACCAAAGAGGTCAAGCGAATTTATTCGCAGTAAAGAATAACGGACAGAACAAGCTAAGCTAGTGAGTTCTGAACGGGATGAACTTAAAGAGAGAAATCTCTTAACATGAAATCAGAGAAAATGCCATTTGAATGCGCTTCGCGCAGGCATTTTCGTTTGATTTCGGCTAAAGCCGAAACCAGCCTCG